>NZ_JAFBJL010000003.1:0-486496 GCF_016809775.1 Acinetobacter sp. C13 | reverse complement strand
CATTTTGTACCTTATTTAAAGACAAGGTACCAATTCTGGCTCATCAATTACTGACTTAAATTTCGCTCAAATAAACTTCGAGTAATTTAAACCAATCAATCAATGAAAATTATTTCGATTAATCAATTAGTAAAAATCCACACAAGTTGTTCTTCAATTCTCTTAATGATCTTCTTACTGGTTCGTCACCAGCAAGCTAGGTCGGCTATATTACTCTTAATCTCTTAAAAGTCAACAGGTAATTTCGATATTTTTAAAACTTATCTCTCAAACCAACTTATCATCAAATTCATCACTTAAAGCAATCAACCTAATCACAAGTAACTGTTTTTCAACAAGTTTCTATCTGCATCACCGCCGATGGATGTGCATTATAGATGATTAAGATCCCTTTGCAATACCTTTTTTGATATTAGTGCAACAACAGTTCGCTTTTTAATCAAAAATGATAAAAATAGTCATTTTTTATATAAACATGGTTGTAAAAGCATCAATTTATCTAAAATTTTCTCGTCTTGATTCTTTTCTTGCCATCTAAGTGGACGACAATCAATATATTCACAGTATCCACCCTCTCCTTGCAGACACTGTTCATTCCAGCTTAATTGATATTGAAAGCTTCCGACATATCCCGCCGCCAAACCAAACTTATAGTCACCACGGCTTTGTGCATAAAGCTCAAAAATTATTTTTCCATTTTTCTCACATTGCCAAGAAAACTCCCTTGGCAAGTACATCTCTTTACCATTCGGTGTTTTAACCTTTGGATAAACTCGGTGGATATGTAAATTTACGTCGTCTGTAAAACTTTCAACAGGCTTCCCAAATTCTTGAATATCTAATCTTGAACATAGGATGATATTCCACTGATTTCTTATTTGTAAGAATGTAAGCTGCGTCGTTTCATTTAAGTTTATAATTTGGCATGTATAGAAACATAAAGACAAGAACGGCAAGTGCAAAGCTCGCGCGTGTTTAAATCGCCCCAACCCTTCAATTTGATATTTCTGTCCTTTATAAAAAATTTCACCTTCACATATACATAGTGTTGACCAATAGTCAGAAACACCCCACTGCAAAGCAGAGGCATTAGATATATTTTCTGGAATCTGAATTGTAAGATCACATCCCATTTCTGGATCTAATCGCTGCAGGCGAATCATGGGAATTTGCCATTGAATCATGTCGGTTTTATCAAATTGATATAGCGTCGAATCAAACTGGCATTGGCGTCGAATAGAATATGTTTTTAAATGTCCCACACTATGTTGGCTATTACTTACAAGCACTGTTGCAGTGTCGATAGCTGAAGTTGTAATGCTGTGAGTGTTATAACACAGAGGAATACGTGGCTGTCCCACTAAACTAATATAATTAAAATAACGAAGTGGGGTTGGTAAATTTGGAAGGATCAAGCCTTGATAAACAATTTTAAAAAAGCCACGAGAAGGTTGATAAACAACCCCCTCTTTAACATTAGGGCCCAGCTGCTGTAATTGATTAATTTCACTTATCAACTTAGGCATACTGAACCTCTTCTATTTTATGTTTTTAGTGTTTCATTACTCTTGCGTGCAAATAAAGTCGTAACAAAACCAGATAGAGCATAGATAATTGAAACTGTCAAAATGCCCATTGGAATATTATAAGTGATTGCCGCAAAAATCAGTACTACTGGCAACATAACTACAAAAGGAACGCGTTTACGATCCATCTGCTTGAAAGAATAATATTTAATATTGGAAATCATGAGTAATCCCACAATTACCATAAGAACAGCATTAATAGTTTGAATCGCAATATCACGTAAATCAAAAATGAAAGGATAATCGCGAGCAACCCAGACGAGTGAAATAATGATAATAGCAGCGAGTGGACTTGCAATGCCGATAAAATAACGCTTATCAACAACGCCTATTTGCACATTAAAACGCGCTAGTCGGAAGGCTGCGCAGGCTGTATAAACAAAACAACAAGCTAAACCAATACGGCCTAAATCATGCAAACTCCAGCTATACATCAACATTGCTGGAGCCACACCAAAAGCTAACAAGTCTGAGAGAGAATCATATTGTTCGCCAAAAGCACTTTGTGCACCAATCGCTCGAGCAACTCGACCATCTAAGCCATCCAATAGCGCTGCAATAAAAATAGCATAGATCGCTTGATTAAAATCCCCATTCATACTTGCAATGATGGAATAGAAACCGGACAACAGAGCAGCGGTTGTAATTAAGTTAGGCCAAAGATAAATACCTCGGCGCTTCACTTTTTGTCCTTCCGGATTATCTTCTTCTTCAACCACTTCAAATGTAATCCCATCAAATGAATGTTCATTATGAGTTAAATCTTGCTCTGGTTTAGGCGCATTTGTCATTATTTTCTATTCCAAACATGTGCATTGATTTAAGTTAACTGTTACTCACCTACCAACCAGCGAACAGCAGCATGACCACCAGTTTCTTGCATACGAAGATGTGGGAATAACCACTGTAGTGCTTGGTCTGCTTGTTCAGAAAACTGCCAAGGTGGGTTAATCACTAATAAACCACAACCATTTAGACCTACAGGAGTGTCATCTGGCCACACACAAATTTCACAAACTAGCTGACGGCGAATACCCGTTTTAAACATTTTCTTTTCAAAACGTTCAATCATCGCTCGGTCTTTGATTGGATACCAAACTGCAAAAACGCCCGTTGGCCATTTTTTATAAGCTTGTTGTAAAAGCTCAACTAATTGCGGAAAGTCTTTACGTTCTAATTCGTAAGGAGGGTCGATCATAACCAGACCGCGCTTTTCTTTTGGCGGAATTACGCCAAGCAAGCCTTCATATGCATCGCGCTCATGTAAACCTGCACGTTTATCACGAATGTTATGACGTAATTGCTGAAATACATCGCGCTGCATTTCGAATATAGTCGCTTTGTCGATTTCACGCATGCCTTGCAAAGCAAACCAAGGAGAACCTGGATAACTCCCCTTACCTTCTTCAGAACGCAATTGTTCGACTAACTTCAAATATTGCTGGATTGCTTCAGGTGCCTGACGCTTTTCCATATCAGATAGTTGAACTAGACGATGAATGCCTGTGAGAAACTCTCCAGACTTTTGTGCAGGTGCCAGAGATAAATCATATTTGCCTGCCCCTCCATGCGTATCGATATAACGATAAGGTTTATCTTTAGCATTTAAACGGTTGAGCAGCTGTAGCAAAAGCACATGCTTCATAACATCTGCAAAGTTGCCCGCATGGAAATGGTGACGGTAATTCATGTTGACTTTAATTCCTCAATTCAACAAATAGTTTAACATGAAAAAAATATTCTTTCGTAAGGTTGTGATCATCTAAAATAGAGCTGCTTGATATTTTTACGATCTACTCGAGGTTATATGCACTCTCATTCACTTCCTGATTCATGGAATTTGGATCAAATTTTAGATGATTTAAATGCACATGGCTTTGCCATTATAAATCAAGCATATCCAGATCAATATCGCGCACAGGTTTCTCAAGAATGTAGCCGTCATATGGATGAGTTTAGAGAAGCAGGCATTCAAAACGGCGTTGTAAGTAATATTCGTAGTGACCATATTCTCTGGATTAATGATCAACTCCCTATTGCTCAGCAACATATTGAAACCTTAACTTTATTCTCACAAAGTCTAAATCAAGCATTCTATTTAGGGATTAAAGAAGTTGAAGCTCATTTTGCTCGTTATAATTTGGGTGAATTTTATGCTTTACATCGAGACAATCCTCAACAAAAAAATGATCGTATTATCTCAACTGTCTATTATTTACATCCAGAATGGCAAGAAGATTGGGGAGGACAATTGCGACTACAAGATAAAAATGAGAAATGGCATATTGTTAATCCCGAACCCAATCGACTGGTAATATTTCAAAGCGATTTATTACATGAAGTATTAATTTCAAAACAACAAAGACTCTCTATTACGGCTTGGCTTCGTAGTGGAAATTCTATTTGGGTTTAAAGGTTACTCTTTAAATTTGGTAAATGAACCCGATATAAGAGCTATTGATTAAAAAAGGTGATGGCGTATGTCTATTGAAAGTAAAACAATTGTGAGCCGAATTGGTGAAACAGACCAACTTTATTTGACTGAAAATACGCCTGAGCTTGCTTTAGAGCGTGCTGAGTTACGCATGCAACTTGTAGTATTAAGTCGTGTTCGCCAAGAACAGCTACATTTTCTACAAGAAGCTATTGTTTTGCTTGAACAAGCTCGGATGGAATATGAAGAAATGCCATTGAGCTTATATCTTAATTTGTCTCTACACTTAGCCAAAGCGTATATGCTTTATTTTGAACTAAATAAAGAAAAACGTTTTGCGTTGATTACTCAACAAATTTTGAAGCCATTAGCACATCATGAACATGCTGATATCTATTTCTTCTTAGCATATGCGTCAGCAGCACGACAAGAGTCAGCATTGACACGACATTGGTTAACTAAATATTTATCAACGTCTACATGTGATCTTGAATTGCTTCATGGCCAACCTGTATTTGACCTTGTACGTCATGAGCCATGGTATAGAGATAAATTAAAAGTAAAGACACATTAAACTCTTAATGCAATAAAGCCTGTTTTACGTATTACTTGTAAAACAGGCTTTATTTTTTTGAAATTATTTTTTCACACTGTCTTCATGCAGTTGTTCATTAAGCTCATCAATAACCACAATCCACTCATCATCTTTTTCCCAATGACTTTTCAAAAAATCGCTTTGGCCTTTTGACCAAAAAGACGCTTCATGTAATTTTTGCTCGGCTGGCAATTGATGTGTTTTGATAAAGTTTTCAATACTTGCTTCATCAGAATCTAAACCCAACTGATCAAATAAAAGCTCTAAAGTCGGTTGCTGTTCAAACATTGTTATTCTCCTATAACTTCTTTTAAATCATCTATTAACTAATCTAACAATAAAACGTTTTTACTTGCATGATAGTGTCTATATTTTCTTGTTGCTTTTTGTGTTTGCTTTTTCAGGATTCAATAAAAAAGCACTCTAAAGAGTGCTTTTTTTAACTCATCAAGCTGATGAATTATTTTACCATGTCAGCAATTGCTGCACGTTCTTCTTCAAGCTCGTTTAGAGTGAAGTTGATACGCTCACGGCTGAATTCATCGATTTCTAAACCTTGAACGATTTTGTATTCACCGTTTTCAGTTGTAACAGGGAAACCGAACATAACGCCTTCAGGAATACCATAAGAACCATCAGATGGAATACCCATAGTTACCCATTTGCCGTTTGTACCAAGCGCCCAGTCACGCATATGGTCAATTGCAGCGTTAGCAGCAGAAGCAGCAGAAGACAAACCACGCGCTTCGATGATCGCAGCACCACGTTTACCAACAGTTGGAAGGAATACGTCTTTGTTCCAAGCTGGATCGTTGATTTTGTCTTTTAAGCTTTCGCCATTTGCAGTTGCAAAACGGTAGTCAGCATACATTGTTGGAGAGTGGTTGCCCCAAACTGTTAAGTTTTCGATGTCAGCAACTGCAACACCAGCTTTTTGAGCAACTTGAGTCAACGCACGGTTGTGGTCAAGACGCAACATAGCTGTGAAGTTTTTCGCTGGAAGATCTGGAGCAGATTTCATTGCGATGTAAGCGTTAGTGTTTGCAGGGTTACCTACAACTAATACTTTAACGTTACGGCTAGCAACTTCGTTTAATGCTTGACCTTGGCCGATGAAAATTTCACCGTTAACTTTTAACAAGTCAGCACGCTCCATACCAGGACCACGTGGACGAGAACCTACCAATAAAGCGTAGTCAGCATCTTTAAATGCAACTTTCGGATCATCAGTCCCGATCATGCCAGCCAATAAAGGGAAAGCACAGTCATCAAGTTCCATCATTACGCCTTTAAGCGCTTGTTGTGCTTTTTCAACTGGAACTTCAAGCAATTGTAAAATAACAGGTTGATCTTTACCTAACATTTCACCGCTTGCGATACGGAATAATAAGCTGTAACCAATTTGACCTGCAGCGCCAGTCACGGCAACACGAACGGGTTGCTTCATGTAATTGTCTCCAATGAGTGTCCTTAATCGGGCTAAATAGGAATTCCATCTAACCAAATCATCATAAACGGCAAAGATTGTACTCTAAAGATTTGGCAGATGCATGTAAAAGCGACTCGTTTTCACCAAAAGTCTGATAGAAAATACAAATTAATCTTTACAAATAGATTCAATGTATGGTCAGCATTTCCTTACGAAATGTTCGTAAATTTTAATAACTACCTTTAATCATGATTTCACCAGGGCAATTCGATACCACATGATTTGCACACTGTTTATATTGGCCCTTTACCGTGTAACAAACTTTCACTTCCGTTAAGACCACATCCGAACGCGATAATTGACAACTAAAACGGATACCATTTTGAGGTAAGCTCGGATTAAGACGTACAAACTGCTGTCTTAAAGCGGATTGCTGCATTTCAACATTTGTTGAACTTGTGAGACTAGCCGGAATTTTTAAACGTTCAGCAAAATTAATAACCGTACGGAAATATTGGCTTGCATTCATAGGAACGCATCCGCCTACACTTTTCCATAGCTGTACACGAGCATTATTATCAGGCATAACCCGAGCTACGACTTTGGCTTGCAATGGAGACAAGGTTGCAGAACTGTCTGTTGAGCAATTACTTTGGTTTGTTTCTGGCATGAGGCCTGTAATTGTCAGTGAATATCCTTCAAGACATTTACGTTGTTTTTGTTTAGAGGGATCTAATGCACATGCGGCAGGTGTCATTTGCACATGCATAACATACCCCTGTAAATTAACAGGTTCGGCATGTAAAACGGAACTCATCAACCCTACTCCCGCACAGATGAGCCACCATGCAAGTTGCAAAATTGAACGAAGTTCCAAATATCTATATTTCATTTAATTAAAACTTGAATATGCCAATTAAAAGAAGATCCATCATCAACCACCTTAAAGTTAAGGCGACGTACGCATTGGAATGACTTTCATACGCTGCGATAACGACTGGGCGCCTTGCCCCAATATTACGCCGTAATGTGTTGCATTCGTCATAACGTGCTTGACGTAGTCTCTGGTTTCTAACAATGGAATTGTCTCAGTATATTGGTCAGCCGAAATTGATTGATAGTCCGGCTGCCAACGTCTAGCCCGATTAGGCCCCGCATTATAACCTGCTGTCGCCAAAACAGGGTTATTGCTTAATTGTCCCTGAATCATCGACAAATAAAATGTTCCATATCGAATATTGGTATTCATTTCATTTAATGCAGCCGGATTATAAGTTTCACCCATTTGACGTGCAATCAACTTCGCCGTATCAGGCATAATTTGCATAAGACCGCCCGCCCCAACGTGAGAACGCGCAGAAGTAACAAACCGACTTTCTTGACGCATTAAACCATAAGCCCATGCAGGATCAATTCCTGCATTGTAACTATGACTTACGACATTAGTCTTATGAGGAGTCACATAGCGATAAGTATCATTATGCTTATTTGTTGTACGATCTGCTGCATAAATTGCACGGTCATACCAGCCCATGTCATGAGCACGCTTTGCCGCAGCTAAAAGTAAACCATCATCGTGCTGAAGATATGCTTGACGAACTGCCCAGTTCCACTCTCGATTCGTATAAGTTGGATTTGCATTAATACGTCTTAAAGTAAAAGCACGATTAAAGTGAATGTTCTGATCTAAACGTCTTAAATCACTTGCTGTCGGCTGATCATCATAAGGTTGGTGGTTATAACGCTCACCTAAGCGATCTTTTGCTAAAAGGTTATGATAGTCATCACCCGCCTGAGCCAGTTTTCTATAAATTTGTTGTGCTGTTGCTTTAGAAGCACTATCACCACGCTGCTCTGACGCACGAGCAAGCCAATATTGCCAACGGTCTTCTTGTTTTTGGGTTACCGTCATACTATCAATAGCGCGAATTAAACTTTCCCACGCCCCAAAACGAATCGCCTGACGCGCATAAATTTCGGCTTCTTCTGGACTTAATGGATAACCATAACTTGCATCAAAATATTGAAGAACTTCACGATTAAAATTATTTTTCATTACCGTGGTGCCACCAATATAGGCTACCGTACGATATAAATATTTTTGTACATTTTGTGGCGTACCTTGGGCAACACGCTGCACATTTGAAAAAGCATTACTTAAGTCATTATTAGCTAAACGCCCTAACGCGAAAATCAAATAAGCATAATCTGCATCATTTGTTTTAGGCGCACTCCATAAATAATTGAGTGGGTTGGCCTGAATTTGGTTAAGCTGGGCCAAAGAAAGATTCAAGCCCAAAGTTTGTGCTGTCGCGAGCGCCTGTCCCGACAAACCTGCACGCAATTGTACCCATAGACGCTGTTGTTTATCTTGTGCGCTCATTAAAGGGCTAGATAACATCATGCGCCCTAAACCTAAGCAAGATTCTGGTTGTGACTCAGTTGCTAACCAAACATCTTTATATTCAGCAAAAACTAATGCATCACCACTTCTCGCCCGCACTTGTGCTAAAGCACAATTTTCGGCTTGGTCAGGGTTGGTGACATAAGATAAGACGGGTTGTGCAGATGCAAAGTCAGCTTGTTTAACTTTTTCTTCAACATAATCGGCTGCTAATTTTTCAGCCATTGCTGATTGTGGATAGCGTTGAGCAAAGCTTACGATAGAGGCAGTAGGTTGAAAACCAAGGTTTGTATTAAGTTTCCAATATTCTGGATAGTATCCCAACACATCATTTTGCATAGCAAGCTGATATTGGTCTAATAACGCTGTATTACCACTATTTGCAGCATTTAGTGCATCATTAAACTGCTCTTCGGCAGCATAGGTAAATGAACAACCAAGTAAACACATAGCTCCTAACCAGCTACAATGCATATATTTATTTTTCATTACACGACTATGGATTGATGAGCTCTTTCTACTTGGTCTCATATATATGCTAAACCCTGACTATTCACCTTCAACGCATAGTTTAATTATTCTTCGTGCTTTCTTTTGTTGTGTTATGTAACTCTATGATTCAACATCATTAAAATTCACCTAATTTACTTCACAAAAACTGTGTCATGTTCTGAAAGTTTACTGTTATCGGTTCAGCTCAAATACTGCTATAATAGATGGTTTGACCCATTTTGGGCCAATTTATTCTTTTTTAGATCGATCTGTTAGGAGCCTGCATGACGGTTCAAACCTTCATTCCCAATGGTGCCAAAGCTGCCTCAGAAAACACTGTTACCCAGCCAACGCACACCACTGATGTTTCAATAAAAAAACTTTATATTGAAACTCAAGGGTGTCAAATGAATGAGTATGACAGTCACCGTATGGCAGACCTTTTAGGGGATTCTCACGGTTACGTTTTGACGACCAACCCTAATGAAGCAGACATTCTGCTCATGAATACGTGTTCTATTCGCGAAAAAGCGCAAGAAAAAGTATTTAGTGAATTAGGTCGCTGGCGCAAACTAAAAGACAAAAACCCTGATCTTGTGATTGGTGTGGGTGGGTGTGTTGCGTCTCAAGAAGGTGACAACATTCAAAAACGTGCGCCTTATGTAGACATGATTTTTGGCCCACAAACATTACACCGTTTACCGCAGATGCTTGATCAACATAATGCTCAAGTAGAAAAACCTAAAAAAGATAAAATCAAACTGGTTGATATTTCTTTCCCAGATATTGAAAAATTCGACTTCTTGCCCGAACCACGTGTAGAAGGCTTTAAAGCATTCGTTTCTATTATGGAAGGCTGCTCTAAATACTGTTCTTTCTGTGTAGTTCCTTACACACGAGGTGAAGAAGTTTCTCGTCCATTAGATGATGTACTTGCAGAAATTGCAGGTCTTGCGGAAAAAGGTGTGCGTGAAATTTCACTTCTGGGCCAGAATGTAAATGGATATCGCGGAGAAACCTTTGAAGGTGGCATCTGTACCTTCCCTGAATTGTTACGACTCGTTGCAGAAATTCCGGGTATCGGCCGTTTACGTTATACAACATCGCATCCGCTTGAGTTCTCTGACGAGCTAATTCAGTGTTATGAAGATTTGCCTCAAATGGTGTCACATTTACACTTGCCTGTTCAAAGTGGATCTAATGATGTTTTACAGGCAATGAAACGAAATCATACGATTGATGTTTATATCGACAAGATTGCCAAATTAAGAAAAATACGCCCTGATATGCACTTATCGAGTGACTTTATTATTGGTTTCCCTGGTGAAACTGATGAAAACTTTGCCGAAACACTTCAATTTATCAAAGACTTAGACTTTGATCACTCATATAGTTTTGTCTATTCAAAACGTCCGGGTACACCTGCATCAGACTTAACTGATACTACGCCTGAGCACGTTAAGAAAGAGCGTTTAGCTCAAGTTCAGAAAGTGATTAAACAGTCTAGCATTGAAAAAACTGATGCAATGCTTGGCAAAATTGAACGTGTTCTTATTGAAAAAGTTTCGGACCAAGACCCTAATATTTTACTAGGTACAGCCGATAATACACGTCTAGTCACTTTTGTAGGTGATGCTTCTTGGGTAGGTCGTTTTGCAGAGATCGAGATTACTGAAATTAAAACTTTAAATTTAGTTTACGGTGAGCTCTTGAATCTTGAGCCTGACGTGGCGTAATGTAGAGGTATTCTAAAGTCTACTGAAAGGTTTTCTCTTGACTGCAGCGATTCGACGTACCGTAACATTTCCTGAAATTTCAATGGAACGTTTAAAGAGCATCTTGGGTGCCTATAATGGGCACCTTAAGCAAATTGAACAACGTTTAGATGTCAAAATTACTCATCGTGGAGATGTTTTTCATATCGATGGTGAGATAGATGCTGTTGGGAGAGCCGAAGCATTATTGCAACGACTCTACGAAGAGTCTGAGGTATCCCAGCAAATCAGTGCTGATCTGTTGCATCTGTTAATTCAATCTTCTCAAACCGAACGTAATTTCGAGTTAGTTGGAGAAGAAATGGATGAGCATGATGCACCAATGGATGTCTATTTCCAAACTCGAAAAGGTCGTATTAACCCACGTGGCGCCAATCAAAAACGCTACGTACAGCGTATTTTGCAAAGCGATATTTCTTTTGGTGTTGGCCCTGCGGGTACAGGTAAAACCTATTTGGCAGTTGCCGCCGCAGTAGATATGCTCGAACGAAATGAAATCCAACGGATTTTACTTGTACGTCCTGCTGTAGAAGCTGGAGAAAAGCTAGGTTTCTTACCGGGTGATTTAACTCAGAAAATCGACCCATACCTACGCCCTCTTTACGATGCTCTTTACGAAATGCTTGGCTTTGAAAAAGTTGCCAAGTTAATCGAGCGTCAAGTGATTGAAGTTGCACCTCTTGCATATATGCGTGGTCGCACACTTAACCATTCATTTGTAATTTTGGATGAAGCTCAAAACACAACGCCTGAACAAATGAAAATGTTCTTGACCCGTTTAGGTTTTGGTTCTCGTGCAGTGATTACAGGTGATATTACCCAAGTAGATTTACCTCGAGGCCAACAATCTGGTTTGGCACATGCACTACGTGTACTCGAGAACATTAAAGAAATTCATATTACCCGTTTCCATTCCCGTGACGTTGTACGTCATCAACTTGTTCAAAAAATTGTTGAAGCGTATGAAGGTTGGGATGGTGAACAACAGCGTCTTAATGCTGAAGCACGTGCTGAACGTAAAGCACGTCAAGAAGCATTAGTTGCTGAAAACGATACAGCAGCAGACTTGCAACATCAGGATGCTTAAGGATTCATTTTGAAAATCAGTTTAAGTTTACAACAAGACTTTCAATCACCTGAGTTAGAGCTCAAACGAGCTCAACTCAAAAAAATTATTGAGACCACTTTACGCCACGTTGGTTATAAAGAAGATTGTGAAATTGGAGTTGCTTGCGTTGATCTGGATGAAAGCCAGCAACTCAATTTGCAATACCGAGAAAAAGATAAACCAACTAATGTTTTATCTTTCCCAAGTGATATTCCCGAAGAAGTTCTACCAATGCTAGATGCCTTACCATTAGGTGATTTAGTTATTTGCATTCCAGTGGTATTACAAGAGGCTTTGGAACAAAAGAAAACTGCACAAAATCATTTTGCACATCTGTTAGTACATGGTGTTTTACATTTACTTGGTTATGACCATGAAACCAGTGATGAAGATGCAGAAGAGATGGAAGGCTTAGAAATTGAAATTTTAGCAAAACTCAATATTGCTAACCCTTATCAGGAATAATCTGATCATTAGTAAAATGTGGATATCCTAAAAGTTATCCACATTTTTTTAATTAGTGAACCTCAAATTCAGCTTCAGCTGGGTCAAAACGCCAAGTACGTACAATACGCAACTCCGAAATATCTTTCATATTGGCATCAAAATGCCCAAATGGTGCGCCGCGGCGTACTGAAGACTTCGCTGCTTCATCTAGAACTGGATGACCTGAGCTTTCAAGCAAGCGAATTGCACGAATTCCCCCTTGAGCATTCAAAATTACCATTAAACGCACTTCACCTCTTAGCTGTTGCTGTTTGGCTTCTTCAGGGTAATAGCGGTTGCCATAAAGCTCTACTTTTTCACGGAACTTATCCAAATAAGCAGCCGAAGCATCTTTCTTTGCTTGAATACCATCTACTGTTTTAATTTTTTGCTGACGGCTGAAATCTTGTTGGCGTTGCAAATATTGTGCTTCAAGGCTTGCAACCATCGCAGCTTTTGCTTGAAATTGACTTTGTAATTGTTCTAGTTCTTTTTTTCTTTGGCTTGCATCCGCTTGTTTCTGCCAACTCAAAACCGTCATTAAAACTTTTTCTTCAAATTTAAGTTCTCTTTGCTGCTGAATCTTTTGCAAACTTTCTAACTCAGTATCTCCAGTTGAAGCATCATTGAGCATCGGATTTGGAGTATCACTAGAAGTCCGATGAGCTTCACGAAATGCGCCCGAGCCTTGCTGATCTGCTTGCGCTAAAAAATCTGCCTGAACAACTGGCTCATTGCTTGGCCGAATTGAAATCGCAATTTCTTTAGTAGATTGCTCTGAGGGGCTAGGCATGGCAAAGTGAATGAGCAATACAAAAATATGCAGTAAGATTGCCAATATTGTTGCAGCAATAAAGACTCGGTCTTGCCACCAATAATGAAAAGGCTCTATGGATAAACTTCTTTTGTTCAACATAATCTTAAAAGCATATAAATGCCTTTTCCCCACGGTTTAATACCGAATAAAATACAAACTGATATTCAAATATGGATAAAAGCGTGATTCACTTCAAATATAGGGTTTTATCCATTTTCATTTTGTCAAAATGTATCAAGTAAATTTGCTACACTGCAATATCAAAACCCGTTTTTTATCATAATAAAGATTGTGTGGGCTCTTTAGTAAATTATCTTCTGGAAGTTCTTTTATGCAAACGCTATTTTCCTCATTAGTCAGACGCCTTCAAAAAGTCTATAAAAAAGCAGAAGCATTCATTGAGGAAGAAAGAGATTTTACATTATCGCAAACCTTTCTGAATGCTACTTTGCAACGTTACGTGACCAATAATGTTGAATTTTTAGATGACCTACATGCTGATCTTTATCATGACTGGTTAAGATTATATGCAACCATGCACGTAAAAGGTTTAGAAACCACATTATCGGTTGATTTAAAACTGATCCAGATGGAATTTAATAAAGAACAACAACTTTTAGTTTTTGAACAAATTAGCAATACACAAATTATCGAGGCGAAATATAAAAACTTTTGGCAAAAAATCGCCGTAAAAGCAGCATTTTTTTACTACCATAAAATTTTGAAAAAAGATCCATTAGGGATGATTCTTGAACGTTTTAATGTAGCAGAAGAACGCGACGAACTTATATTCCTTGATCTCAATCGTTGGTTTGGTAAAAAAGCCAGCATCATCGAGACTTTAGGCAAAGTACATGTAAATTATGCAAGAGTTCGTGAAGCTGAGTTAGTCGTGTTTGGAAATGTGAATTTAGCAGCCTTACTTTCTCGTGATCAGGATGACGATTTTGAAGATGAATTAGAAGATTCAGAAATAACGCCAATCCAGCAAAAAGATGAATAAATCGTTATAAATGAAAATTTATTGGCTGCCAAAAAACACAAATAGATTACACATTTAGCATAAATCCTGATTTTTTCTCCATGATCAACAGGCATAATATGTTTAAGTTACAGATGCATCAGCACTGACTTTTTAGTCTGTACAAGGATACTTACTTATGGCAACAAAATTTCTGAAATCATTTGGCATCGCAACAGGTATTTCAACAACTTTGCTTTTTGCAGGCTTCTCAAGTCATGCTCTTGCCATGAGCCCATTTCAGGCAAATTATCAGTTTACTTATAATAACAAGGGTATGGGTACGGCTACACGTGCCTTAAGCCAGCAAGGTAATAACTGGACTTATAATTTCACTGCAAAAGCAGGTGGAATTGCTTCTGCAAGTGAAACAAGTAAATTTAGTTTCACTAATGGCAAAATCGGGTCTCAAAGTTTTAGCCGCACCAGCAAAATTTTGATTCATAACAACACCATGAGTATTAACTTCAATCCCAATAGCAAAATCATTTCTACAAAGAAAGATGATAAAGCCCGTTCATTCGCTTGGCAGGCAGGTGTTCTTGATGAGCTAAATGCAGAGTTACAGCTTCGTGAAGACTTAAAAAATGGTTCTCTTAAAGCATCTTACCCACTTGCAGATGCAAAAGAAGTTGAAAATCGTCGATTTGTAAAACAAGGTAATGAGAAAATTAAAACCTATTATGGAACATTCGATACCATTAAAGTCGTTTTACAACACAAAAAGCCTGAACGCAGCACAATCTTTTGGCTAGCACCAAAATTAGACTATTTACCTGTTAAAGTAAGCCATATTGATGGTAAAACTTCTTATGGGTTGTTATTAACAAGTTATACAGGTAAGACGAATTAAAGCTTGCATTTTTTTGGATGCTTTTTAAAATACGCATTTGCTTTAAAAAGCATCCGTCTAGAGGATTCTCCCGTGCACGCACTAGAACAGAAAATCTTAACAGAAGGTATCGTTCTATCTGATCAAGTCTTGAAAGTCGACGCTTTCTTAAACCACCAAATTGATCCTGTATTAATGCAGCAGATTGGTAAAGAATTTGCCGCTCGATTTAAAGATGCAGGGATTACCAAGATTATTACCATTGAAGCATCAGGTATTGCACCTGCAATCATGGCAGGTTTAGAACTTGGTGTACCTGTAATTTTTGCTCGCAAATATCAATCATTGACGTTAAAAGATGATTTATATCGTTCAAAAGTATTTTCTTTTACTAAACAAACTGAAAGTACTATTGCGATTTCAAATAAGCACCTTCATTCAACTGATAAAGCATTAGTTATTGATGACTTCTTGGCGAATGGTCAAGCAGCATTAGGATTGATTGATTTAATTCACCAAGCAAATGCAGAAGTTGTTGGTGTAGGTATTGTGATTGAAAAATCATTCCAACCGGGTCGTGATTTATTGCTAGAAAAAGGCTATAGAGTTGAATCATTAGCACGTGTTCATTCTCTTACAGATGGCAAAGTTACTTTTGTAAAAGAATAAGATGTACATCTAAAAAAGAGCGGATATCCGCTCTTTTTTATTTGCTCAAAATTAATCTAAAAGCTTTTTGGCAACCTCTCCTAAACGTTTGCCTTGAGCTTCACACAAAATCTTTTCATCCTGACTTAAGTTTTGGTCATGACGCGGTCCACTTACATGGCTAGCACCATAAGGTGTTCCACCTGTTTTAGTGTTAGATAATGCTGGAATTGCATTAGGTAATCCCAAAATCATCATCCCATGATGAAATAACGGCGGTAGCATAGTGAGTAAAGTACTTTCTTGCCCACCATGCATTGAACCAGAAGAAGTAAAAACACAAGCAGGTTTATTATGTAATGCCCCGTTGAGCCAAAGACTCGTCGTTTGATCCCAAAAATATTTCATTTCACTTGCCATATTGCCAAAGCGGGTTGGAGAACCTAACGCTAAACCTGAACAATTCGCTAGATCATCTAACGTACAGTAGATATCCCCTTCTTCCGGAATGCTTGGCTCGGCTATTGTGACAGCTGGAGCAATATTTGGTACTGTCCGAATTTTCACTGACATACCCGCAGACTCAACACCGTTGGCAATTAAATGAGCCATTTCTTTAGTAGAACCATATTTGCTGTAATAGAGTACAAGAATGTAAGGTTGCATCGGTTTCATAAATTTTGTTAAAAAGAACACTATACGGGATTTTTTATTTTTTTGGCGCAACCAATTTTATGAAATTCTAGAGGTGATTGATGAGGTAGCACAAAAGATAATGCGAGCAAATTTCTCGGACTCATTGAGTAAAAAGTTTATCTACTTTTGGTAAACCCTTGCTCAGACAACAGAAAGCCTACTTTTTTGAAAAAAATTTATGGCTACAATTCTTTCTATAGCACCTAGTAAACTTACAGAACGACTTTAATTCTATAAGTTATTATTTTGCTTTAATCTACGATTTGAGTTCTTAAGCTCATACTTTGATAAGCTATCAATCGCCCAACATGATGATTAAAAAAATCGGGATAGACGACGCATGTTACAACGTTTTTTAAGTAAGCTTCCTTTTTATAATAAAACCTGGTTTCAGTTCGTTTTATATGTATTTAAGCGTTTTGAAGCTGATCGGTGCCGTGAACAAGCTGGCTCTCTCACCTATACAACGCTATTCGCAGTTGTGCCGATGTTAACAGTTTTTCTAGTAATTATTTCTTCAATCAAAGCGTTAGAACCCGCAAGACAACAGCTGCAACATTTAATCTATAGTAACTTTTTACCAAAGAGCACGATCGCATTTGATAAAGCGCTAAATGCTTTTACAGAAAAATCTAGCAACTTAACCGTTATTGGTGTGCTTTTTTTATTCGTTACTACTGTCTTAATGCTGACCTCAATTGAAACCGTCTTTAACCGTATTTGGCGTGTAAAAGAAACTCGTAGTGGCATTATGGGCTTTATGCGCTATTGGACAATCATCTCTTTAGGTCCGATTATTTTAGGCAGTGCATTTGTTATTTCATCAACAGTTGCATCGATGAACTTATTAAGCAATAACTTCACAGGTTATCAACTTGATGGGGCATTTCTACTCTGGCTAATTTCTTTTGTACTTACTATTTTGGGTTTCTTCATTTTATATTGGACCATTCCCAATCGCACAGTCCCAGTTTATGCAGCAGGAATAGCGGCTTGTTTAAGTGCTGTACTGTTTGAAATACTCAAAAATTTCTTTAGCTTTGTGATGTCAAATTTCACTAGTTATGAAATTATTTATGGTGCATTTGCAGCAGTGCCAATTTTCCTTCTATGGATCTTCCTGTCATGGAACATTATTTTACTTGGTGTAGAAGTAAGTTTTGCTCTAACTGCTTTTCACTCGGGTAAAGAGCAGAAACGTCATCCTGTTTTAATGCTATTAGATATTCTCGAGCTGTTTTATAAAAAACAGAAACTCGGTGAAAGTGTAAGTGACAAAGAAGCTTTAGAAATTTTAGGTCGCGGAGAAATTGGCCGCTGGCCAGCTTATGTACTTTTACTTGAAGAGCAAAATTTGGTTAAACGTACCGATAAAGATGAATATGTGCTTGCGCGCAATTTATCCCAAGTTGACTTCTGGAGCTTTTTCACTGCTCTTCCATACCCTTTACCATTACGTGAAGATGTTTTGAATGTACATGATGACGATGAATGGATGGAAAAAATAGGACCCGCCTTGGTCGAATCTAATGATTATTTAGCAGCAAAACTTTCTATTCCGCTCTCAACAATTTTTGAAGAGAAATAAGAAAGTAGAACTCTTCAATAGTATAGACACTCTTTCCTACCCAATAAAAAACCCTATTATTACAAAAATAATAGGGTTAAAAATTGGCAATTTTAGGAGTGGGTTATGCTTTTACAAAAGTTTCCCATGCAAAATCTTGCGTTGCACCTTTTAATGTCATTTTCAACTGATCACCTGCATGTAATGGTCCAACCCCAGCAGGTGAACCTGTCATAATCACATCACCTGGCTCTAGTGAAAAAACCTGATTAATATCAGTTAAAAGTTCACCAATAGTAAACATTAACAGTGCAGTATTACCATCTTGACGCAATTCATCATTAATATGGAAAGTGAATTTGGTCTCTTGCCAATTTGTAATTTCTTTTGTATCAACCCAATCTGCCAAAACACAAGCACCATCAAAAGCTTTAGCTCGCTCCCATGGGTGGCCTTTACTTTTCAGATCATTCTGTAAATCACGCATTGTTAAATCAAGACCTAAAGTTACTGCTCCAATCGCTTTTAAAGCTTTTTCAGGATCTGTTTCACCTTTCAAAGGTTGATCAATACGTAACACTAACTCACATTCAAAATGGCAACTGCCCCACGCTGGATTCCAAGAAATACCGTCATTTAAACCAATCAAACTACTCGGTGGTTTAATAAATAATATAGGGCTGTCAGGCATAGCATTATTTAATTCTTTGACATGATCGGCGTAACTTCTGCCCACGCAAACGATTTTTGAAGGACGTGTATTCATGAGGCTTCCTTTGTTGTTGCGGCTAATAATTCCAATAATTTATTTCTTAAATGTATTTTCAAATATGGTTTGATCTGAAACCTGTGCAAATGCACGCTTTGGTACAATAATTACAGTTTTATTCTTTAGCTCAAGCATGTAAGTCAGTTTGCCTTTAGCAAAAGTTTGTACATCTGCATATTGCATCACTTGCTTACGACCATTGGCATAAAGCTCAAAGTAATCTTGATATAAGTCGATTCCCTGCTCACTCTTTCCAAACTGGTAACGAACAAATTGACGCTTAAATAACATAGGTAAAAGCCAGTAACGCATCAGGCCTTGCATCACCAGAAAAAAAACGCCTAACCCGACATAATATCGTCCAACACCAGAGAGACCTAAATAAAATCCCCAAATAATAATTGCGATACTAATTGCAGGTGTAAGAAAACGGGTAAATTGCTTTTTCCCAAATGTCACTAATGAAAATCCATCTTGTGACTCTTCTAAACTCAAATAATAACGTAAAGATAAAGCTGTTTTTTGCTCAGTCATTGCACTGCATCAATACTCAATAAATCGAAACTATTAGAGCATATTCATTTCAGCTTTAAAATGAATCAAAGGCTATTTTTTATTTTGTTTAAAAGTAGAGCTTATGATGAGATTCGAAAATCAACTACGTTGCATATATAGAACGTAGATTCATATTTTTTGAGCTTATTTCAGTTTTTAAAATTTCTACAATAAGAGCATCACCTTCTTAGTGGAATGTCTCATGTCTTTCTTTGCAAAATTATTTGGCTTAAATCAAAAAGCAACAGTCTCAAAAGATGTGGTTACTCACGCCACTCAAGAGTCCCCTCTTTTCAATCAGCCAAGCTTTTTAGAATTAATTAAAAAACGTCGTTCTATTTATTCGATCGGGAAAAACTTACACCATACTCCTTCGGAAATTGAAAGGTTAATTCAAGAAGCAGTCAAACATAGCCCTTCAGCATTTAACTCTCAGTCATCTCGCATTGTTATTTTATTTAATGAGTCTCATCAAAATTTCTGGAATATTGTTTTAGATGTATTAAAAACGATTGTTCCTGCCGAAGCACTGGCTGGAACTGAACAAAAAATTCAAAGTTTTGCAGCGGGTGCTGGTACAGTTTTATTTTTTGAAGACCAAGATGTGATTAAAGGTCTACAAGAGCAATTTGAATTGTATGCTGATAATTTCCCAGTCTGGTCTGAACACTCAACAGCAATTGCACAATTTGCAGTATGGAATGTATTGGCTGAACAAGGTATTGGAGCTTCTTTACAACATTACAACCCAATTATCGATGAGAAAATTAATGCTGCTTTTGATATTCCTGCTCAATGGAAACTAAGAGCCCAATTAGTATTTGGTTCAATTGAAGGCGAAGCAGGTGAAAAAGCTTTTATTGAAGATAAAAGCCGTTTTAAAACATTTGGCTAATTTTTTTTCAACTTCAAATCATTTAAGAGCTGGTTGCCATGAGCACTAGCTTTTAAATCGAACTAATAAAAAACAGGTACAAAAAAACCGCTATATATAGCGGTTAATTCTTCAAGTGGTGCGCTCAGAGAGATTCGAACTCCCGACCCCTTAGTTCGTAGCCAAGTGCTCTATCCAGCTGAGCTATGAGCGCGTACTTGATGTTGCGCATTATACGCATTTTTTAAGGCTTAGGAAGCCTTTTTTCATTTTTCTGTCATCAAACGTCTAGTTCTTAGCCATCACTCTAGTTTACATAGCTTTGTAGCTAAAGTTATTGAAACTTTGCTCACCAAAGATGTATCTGAAATATTTTTTTTCAAATAAGTTTTATAGAATTTTTGAAGCTTTTTGCCATCTATCTAGAAGATAAAGGCTACTGTTTTAGTCAACATTATATAAATAATATATTTCTGGTTGAACCTAACCATTATAAGACTGTTTGAAATTTGACTAAGATAATGCTTCAAATAAGTGAAAATATGATTAAAAAAATAATTAGTTAAAATTATATAATATAAAAATTATTATTATTTTTATGTCTAAATTAAATAAATTATTATTTCTTTAAATATTATTTAATAACAAAAAATGTGACTAAAAATACACATTGACAGCTTTTGAGATCTAACCAATACTAAATCGCAATTATTGAGATACACATCTCATTAATTATAAAGCGCAATAAATAATACTTACTTAAAAATACAAAATTATATAGGAAATAGACCAACATGTTCTTACTAACAAACCTCGTATCTTCGATATCAAAAATTACTCAAGATTTGGGTAATATTGTATCGGTAAACACAAACGTAAACACAGGTTCCGCTGTTAATGTAAACGTTTCTGATATAAACATTTCTGATGTAAATATCTCTACATCAGGTTTACTCTCTAATGTAATTTCAACGGTAACCAACACCCTGACAACAACCACAACAGGCTTAATTTCTGATGTGGTTGGCACTGTAACCGGTACTGTCGGTTCTACAAATCCATTAGAAACAGTAACCAATGTTGTGGGTGGTGTAACTGGCGGTATTGATCTTGGAACCTCTCCAATTGCTCCAGTTATTGACGTTGTTCAAGGTGGTATCGACATTCTTCAGGGTGTTGAAAGCCTAAAAACTGAAATCATCAATACAGGTATCGACACTGTTGCTGATACTATCATTGGTGTCCTTCCTCAAACTGAACACCCTGTTTCTGAAATTGCTGATCTTGGCACTTTAACTTTCGAAACTTCTCGTGACACAGTAAATGGCACGCTTGAAGTCATTTCTGATCTAGTGGGAGGAGACATTCAAGGCGCAACTGAGTCTGCTACTGGTGTCGTTGAAACATTAATCACTAATGGTACAACTGCTACAGGTATTGTTACTGACGTTGTCGGAAGCATTACAGACGTCGTTGGTGGTGTAACTGGTGGCGTTGATGGCAACCCGCTTGAAGTAATTACTGACATCATCGGTGGCGTAACTGGTGGCGTTGACGGTAACCCACTTGAAGTAATTACTGACATTATCGGTGGTGTAACTGGTGGTGTTGACGGTAATCCGCTTGAAGTAATTACTGATATTATCGGCGGCGTAACTGGCGGTATCGGTGATGGCACATCTCCAATCGCTCCAGTCATTGATGTCGTTCAAGGCGGCATTGATATTCTACAAGGTGTAGAGAGCCTAAAAACTGAGATCATCAATACTGGTATCGACACTGTTGCTGATACTATTATAGGTATTCTTCCACAAACTGAATATCCTGTTTCAGACCTAGCAGATCTTGGCACTTTAACTTTCGAAACTTCTCGTGACACAGTAAACGGTGCACTTGAAGTTGTTTCTGATTTAGTCGGTGGCGATATTCAAGGTGCTACTGAATCTGCTACCGGTATTCTCGATACACTGATTACAAATGGGTCAACTGCTACTGGAATTATTAATAACATTATCGGCGGTGCAACAAGTGGTGATAGCCCACTTGGCGTGGT
This sequence comes from Acinetobacter sp. C13, assembly GCF_016809775.1. Classification (NCBI taxonomy): domain Bacteria; kingdom Pseudomonadati; phylum Pseudomonadota; class Gammaproteobacteria; order Moraxellales; family Moraxellaceae; genus Acinetobacter; species Acinetobacter sp. C13. The sequence goes on along the minus strand of NZ_JAFBJL010000003.1, from coordinate 464,355 downwards.
AACCGACATTATTGGTGGTGTAACTGGCGGCGTTGATGGCAACCCACTTGAAGTAATTACTGACATTATCGGTGGCGTAACTGGTGGTGTTGACGGTAACCCACTTGAAGTAATTACTGACATTATTGGCGGTGTAACTGGTGGTATCGGTGATGGAACTTCTCCAATCTCCCCAGTGATTGATGTTGTTCAAGGTGGTATTGATATTCTTCAGGGCGTAGAAAGCTTAAAAACTGAAATTATCAACACTGGCATTGATACAGTTGCAGATACAATTATCAGCATTCTTCCACAAGCAGAACATCCAGTTTCTGAACTTGCAGACCTCGGCACATTAACTTTCGAAACTTCTCGTGACACAGTAAATGGCACGCTTGAAGTCATTTCTGATCTAGTGGGTGGAGACATTCAAGGTGCTACTGAATCTGCTACCGGTATTCTCGATACGCTAATTACAAATGGCACAACTGCTACTGGCTTAGTAACAGAAATCATTGGTGGATTGACAGGAACTATTGGTGGGGTTACTGGTGGAGATAGCTCACTAGGCTTAGTCACTGATTTACTTGGCGGTTTAACTGGTAGCGTAGATGGTGATAGTCCTCTTGGCTTAGTGACCGACCTTCTAGGCGGCTTAACTGGTGGCGTTACTGGTGGTACAGACAACCCTATCGGCATCGTAACAGATATCGTGGGTAGCTTAACGGGCGGTGTGACTAGTGAAGGCGGATTAGATGTTATTTCTAATTTACTAGGTGGATTAACTGGTGGTAGCTTACTTGGTGGTGTAACTTCGACAGTATCAAGCGTAACTAATACAACGCATACTATCGTACCTACATCATTACTTACCGATAACTTCTTAGAAAACTCTTTCAATACTGTTTAATATAAGTCATTAAAATAAAGCCACTTATTACAAGTGGCTTTATTTATTAATATATCTTTAAATATTAATTCATTTCTTCCCATCTATAATATTTCTTATGCGCTAGCTCTAACATTGCATAATCATTAGGTGTATCACCATAAGCATAAATTGTAGAATACTGAGTTAAATCATATTTGTTTTTTATTCTATTTACTTTTTCTAAATAACCACAATCACCATTAATAAAATCACCTGTCAAAATACCATCACGTATTTCAAGTTGATTACATATAACGTCTAAATCTAAAGATTGACACCAGCTTTCTAAATAAACGCCTAATGATGCAGATACAACAACAATCTGATCACCTTGTTGTTTATGCCAGAGAATACGTTCCAAAGCATTTTGACGCACACAGGTAGGAAGGATATTTTTAGCAAACTCTTGTCCCATATATTTTAGGGAAGCCGCATCATAGCCCACGTATCCCACCTGACAGAGTTTAGTTCGAATAGTTTTATCGGTTACCCATCCAAGCTTATAACCCGCTATATAAGGTGCAAGTCGAATACCACCTAGTATTTGAGTTTTTTTATTTAAAGAAAATTTAAGGAATAGACTGAATGTATCGTTATGAGTGATCGTGCTATCAAAGTCAAATAAAGCTAAGTTCATTTATGATTATCTCTAATATAATTAAAAAGTTATAAATTTAGATTTTTTTAAAGTACTAAAAAACAGGCACAAAAAAACCGCTATAAAAGCGGTTAATTCTTCAAGTTGGTGCGCTCAGAGAGATTCGAACTCCCGACCCCTTAGTTCGTAGCCAAGTGCTCTATCCAGCTGAGCTATGAGCGCGTAACTTGTGTGCCTTTCAGCGATTCGTTCTATTTTACTTGGTGCGCTCAGAGAGATTCGAACTCCCGACCCCTTAGTTCGTAGCCAAGTGCTCTATCCAGCTGAGCTATGAGCGCATTAAGTAAATGGCGGTGAGAGAGGGATTCGAACCCTCGATACCAGTAATAGGTATGCTTCCTTAGCAGGGAAGTGATTTCAGCCACTCATCCACCTCACCGGAACGAGCCGCCATAATACAAACTAAAACCCTATTGTTCAAGTCATCATAGTGAAATTTTCTTATTTTTTAGTTCAATGAATTATTTTTTAAGCAATTTTCTCATTATTTTCGTCTTTTTCGATCAAACGCTTGTTAAGATAGATATTATTTCTTCATCAAAATACTGTAGTGCATAACACATTATTGCAAACCTAAACGTGCAGTTCGGGTCTGCATGACTTATGCTAAACTTATCTGCCAAGCGTGAAACCAAACGACATGACAAAAAACTGGGCTGACCCCGAAGCGAAAGCTGAAGCTGAACGTTATGACAATCCTATTCCAAGCCGTACTCTTATTTTAGATACATTGGAACAATTGCAGACACCGCAATCTCATGCAGAACTTGTCGATCATTTTAATATTCATGACCAAAAAAGTATTGAAGCACTCAGTCATCGCTTAAGTGCTATGGTTCGTGATGGTCAAATCATGAAAGACGGGTTTAAATTTCAGTTGGTGGCAGATCAACCGACCTATGAAGCAACTGTTTATATCAATAGTAAAGGTTTAGGCACAGCGCATATTGATGGTCAAAGTGACCTTTTACTTCCTGAACGTGAATTACGTTTAGTCTTTAACGGTGACCGAGTTAGAGTGCGACAGACTTCAGTTGATCGTAAAGGCAAACCTTGGGGATTTATCACAGAAGTTTTACAACATCGTGTTAAACAATTAATTGGTAAATTGTCGGTTCACGATGGCGAATATTTTATTCAGCCCAACAATCCAAATCAGCACCAACCTATTCCTTTAGAAAAAGAACTGGTAACGCATGCTGAAGCAAATGTTGGCGATATGCTACGTGTCGCAATAGATAGTTATCCGACTCGTGAAGAATTTGCGACGGCGCATATTATTCAGTCTATGGCCGACAAAGCTGATACAGAAATTATTATTCCGCAGACTATTCTTGAGTTTGGCTTACCTTACGAATTCCCAGATGAAGTTATAAAAGAAGCTGAAAGCTTTAAAGAACCATCTGCTCAAGACCGTGAAGGCCGCATTGATTTACGAGATTTAGCATTAGTTACGATCGATGGTGAAGATGCTCGAGATTTTGATGATGCGGTTTATGCAGAAAAACGTCCAGGTGGCGGTTATCGTGTAGTTGTCGCAATTGCTGATGTTAGCCATTATGTACGCTTAGACTCAGCCCTCAATGAAGAAGCTGAGGAACGTGGTACTTCGGTATACTTCCCGCATTTCGTATTACCGATGCTACCAGAGGCATTGTCAAATGGCTTATGCTCTCTAAACCCTCATGTAGACCGTTTATGTATGGTCTGTGACTTGAAACTCTCTCGTACAGGTCGTGTAACTGGTTACGATTTTTATCCATCAGTGATGCATTCAAAAGCGCGTTTGACCTATACACAGGTGGCACAATATTTTGACGGCGCAACAGATGCGATTCCAAAAGATCGTGATGTTCATAAATCGTTAAATACGCTTTTCCAGCTTTATCAGATTTTGAAAAATTTACGTGCTGATCGTCATGCAATGGAATTTGAAACCATTGAAACTTACATGACTTTTGATGAGCTAGGCGGGATTAAAGAAATTTTGCCACGTACACGTAATGAAGCACATAAACTTATTGAAGAGTGCATGTTACTTGCTAACGTTGCTGCGGCTGAATATGCATTAGAACATGATGTTCCAATGCTGTATCGCGTGCATGAAGCTCCAGAGTTCTCACGTATTCAGAAAGTAAAAGACTTTGTTAAATTACTGGGTCTACCCTTCCCTGACCAACCAACTCAAGCAGACTATCAAAGAGTAATTGAAGCAACTAAAGATCGTATTGATGCTCCTAGTATTCATGCCGTCTTATTACGCTCAATGATGCAAGCTTATTATGGCGCAAAAAATGCAGGGCACTATGGTTTGGCTTATGAAGCTTATACGCATTTCACTTCGCCAATTCGTCGTTACCCAGACCTATTATTACACCGTGCCATTAAAGCTCACTTGAAACAAAAGCCTTATCCACTCTCTGGTGCTGCACTAGATGATGCAGGTGAACATTTCTCTCAAACAGAGCGCCGTGCTGATGAAGCTTCTCGTAGCGTAACGACGTGGTTGAAATGTCACTACATGCAGCAGCATCTAGGTGATGAGTTTATAGGTATTGTGAGTGCGGTAACCGAATTCGGTTTATTCGTGACACTGAAAGATTTATATGTCGATGGCATGATTCATATTAGCCAACTCGGCGATGACTTCTTTATTTATGACCAAGCGAGTCAAAATCTAGTAGGTCAAAATCGTGGTCAAGTCTTTGGATTAGGTGATGAAGTTAAAATTCAGGTTGCTGGTGTTAATCTGGAAGAACGTAAAATTGACTTTCAGCTCATTAAGCAAATTACCCATGCGGGTCGAGTAGTTCGTAGCCGTGCACCGCGTACGACTAAAACAACTGCTCAGGCTAACGAAGAGGTCTTTAGCAAACCAACCGTTAGCAGTGATGGTGAAAGACCAGTTCATAAAAAGAAAGAAAAAAGTAAGCCAAGTTCTTACACCAAAAAATCTGGTAAAAAAACCTCAGCAAAAGCGGAGACTAAATCAGAAAAGGTGAAGAAAAAATCTAAGCCTAAAAAGAAAAAGTCGAATGCAAAATCAAAAGCAGAATAGTGAGTAAATAATTATCACGTTTCAGAAATAAGTCTCCAATAGGAGACTTATTTCTTTTTAAAAAGGGTTATTTTACACATTAAGCTTGATTTCCGACTTGAGAGGACCTACATCTAATACCATGTTTAAAAAATAATGTGGCTATTAGCAATGACTTTACAGCAAGCGACTTTACCAACTCCGCGTTTTGACCAAATTGAATTAGAAAATTTAAAACAAGACATCCAGCAAGCGATCCAAGCAGGTCAGGAATTTTTAAATACTCTTACGGCTGCACCTACAGATGTAACTCAGCAACTTGCAGTACTTGAGCAAGTCGATACACTTGAAAATAATCTAAGTGAATCATGGGGCGTTTTATCGCATTTAAACGCGGTAATGAGCAATGCAGAAACGAGAGAAGTCTATCAATCTTTATTACCAGCATTAAGTGAATATTACACTCAGCTTGGTCAACACACGGCGCTTTATCAAACCTATCAACACATCCATGATGGTCAAGGTTATAGCTCTCTTAGCCCTGCACATCAAAGTGCTATTCGTTTAGCTTTACGAGACTTTAAACTTTCAGGTGTAGCCTTAGAGGGTGAAGAGAAAAAACGTTATGCAGAGATTTCTGCGCGTCTTTCACAGCTTTCTTCTGATTTTTCAAACCACGTACTTGATGCAACACAAGCTTACTTTAAACCACTTACCGAAGATCAGCTAAAAGGTCTTCCAGCAAGTAATATTGAGTTATTAAAACAGTACGGCAAACAACGTGAACTTGACCAAGCTGTAGCAACCCTAGATTTCCCAGCATATTTTGCAATCATGACTTATGCAGATGACCGTGCATTGCGAGAAGAGCTTTATAGAGCTTATGTGACTCGAGCATCTGATCAGTCTGAACCAACTGAGTTTGATAACAGCAAAATTATGGAAGAAATTTTGAGCCTTCGTCAGGAAATGGCGAAACTACTTGGTTTCAATAACTATGCTGAATATTCTCTTGCAAGCAAAATGGCACCAGACGTAAAAACAGTACATGAGTTTTTGGTTGACCTAGCAGAGCATGCGCGCGCTCCTGCGCTTCAAGAAGTTGCCGAACTTCAAGATATTGCTAAACAAGATGGTGTGGATGAGCTTAAACCTTGGGATACAACTTACTATTCTGAAAAGCTGAAACAGCAACAATTCAACCTATCTCAAGAAGCTTTAAAACCTTATTTCCCTGCACCTAAAGTTGTTCAGGGATTATTCCAGATTGTGCAGCGCCTATACGGTATTAATATTATCGAAAGACAAGCACCTGTCTGGCATCCAGATGCACGTTATTTTGAATTAGAAGACCAAGGTCAAGTGATTGGTGGCTTCTTTTTTGACATCTATGCACGTACAGGTAAACGTGGTGGCGCATGGATGAACGGCTTCCGCTCGCGCATGCAAACACTTCATGGCTTACAAAAACCAATTTGCTATATGGTGTGTAACTTTACTCCTCCAGTAGGTGACCAACCTGCTTTATTGACTCATGACGAAGTGATTACTTTGTTCCATGAGTTCGGACATGGTTTACATCATATGTTGACCGAAGTAGATAATATCTCGGTTGCAGGAACTCATGGTGTTGCTTGGGATGCAGTAGAATTACCAAGCCAGTTTATGGAATTCTGGTCATGGGATAAAGAAAGCCTAGATGTATTAAGTGAACACATCGATAGTAAACAGACTTTGCCACAAGAATTACTAGATGCTTTATTAAATGCTCGATTCTTCCAATCTGGTATGCAAACTTTACGTCAGCTTGAATTTGCATTATTTGACTTGACCATTCACACAAAAACACCTGCACTAAACAGTGAGCAAATTCAGCAAACCTTAAACGATATTCGTAAGCAATATGCGGTCGTTCCTACTGTCGACTACAACCGTTTCCAACATAGTTTTAGTCATATTTTTGCTGGCGGTTATGCCGCAGGTTATTACTCTTACAAATGGGCAGAAGTCTTAGCGAGCGATGCATTTGATCGTTTTGAAAATGAAGGCATTTTCAACACTCAAACGGGTAAAGAATTCCGTCAGGCAATTCTAGCTGTGGGTGGAAAAGACACTGCGCTTGAGGCATTTGTTAATTTCCGTGGACGCGAGCCTAAAATTGACGCATTGTTACGTCATCAAGGTTGGACGAATGACAACAAAACCGCTTAAACTATGGGCCTAAATTGATCGTGTGGTTAGGGTGATAAAGATGAAAAAACGTTTCATTGCTGGGGCAAAATGTCCAAAATGTGAAGCCATGGATCGGATTATCATGCTAACCACCGCAGAAGACGAATGGATTGAATGTATCGAATGCGGTTATAGCGAAAATCGTCCGACTCATGTTGATGAGCCTGAAACACCTGCTGAACCGGATGAAATTGGGGTAATACAGTTCAAGCCACGTCGTCCCGACTAAAGGTCTTAAACATGCCACTACAAAGAAAACAAAACTCAAAATTATTATGGATTTTAATTGGGGGCTTAAGCATTCTCGTAGTGCTTTTTTTTGCAGCGCAATGGTTTTTTAAAAAAACCGAGTCGTCAGCACCACTGGTTGATCCACAACCTGTCTCGACTCCTGCTCCTGCTAAACCGAAACCAGCTGAGCCATTACCAAGTTCTGAACCCTTAGCTGAAAATGCAAGCTCTCAGCAACTTGTCAGTGAAAATGTGCTTAAAGAGCCTGTCCCAGCACAGGAGTCTTTAGCAAAAGAAGAAGTATCTAAACTTGAAGATATTCATCGCCAGCTAAAAGATCAGGAAGCCACCTTAAAAGCTCAGCATGCAGATGCTGATCAATTAACTAAACTCAAAGAAGAACAAGTTAAATTGCTGGAAGCTCAGCTTAAACAGCAATAGTTTTTCAACGAACTCTTAAAAAAGCTAAAGCTATCCATCTTTAGCTTTTTTGTTCGGATTTAAAAATAGTACTAATTAGCTTTTTCTCAATTTACTCAATCTACTTATTAAAAAAGCCCTCCATTTAGGAAGGCTTTTTTGTATAACCAATACTTTGATTTAAGTTATTTATACCAATCGAATAACTTAAATACGTATGGCACATAAGTCACTAATACCAATGATGAGAACAAGACAATAATTGGTAACAACCAGCGCTCATAACGGAAGTAGAAGCTTGTATATTTCTCTTTCGCTTCAGCATCAGCAGCGTTCACCTCATCATCTCCCACGGACAACCGCGTAAGTAGATGGTTTAAGGCAACTGGTGGTGTTACGTAGCCAAATTCGAATGCAACCAACACAATCATCCAGAAATGAATTGGATGAATACCATTTTCGTATGCCACAGGTGCAATAGTTGCAGCAACTAAAATTACAGCACCAAATGGATCTGTACACATACCAATAATGGCAAGTAATAGCGCAATACATGCGAGTGAAATGTAAATACTGCCCAAATGAGTCGGTAATAATTCGACCACTTCAGAGCGTTCAATTAAACCACCTACACTTGCGGACAATGCCATCAAGATAATTAAAGCACCGATATGACCTACAGTTTCTGAGGTCGCAAAACGAAGTGCTCCACCAAAACCGAGACGGTATTGAGAGCTATGCGGATCATGTGCACGAAGAAATGGTGATTTTTGTTCGTGTTCACGAACAATCGCTTCATGAATATTGATTGCAGGCGCTTCTTTGGTCGCAACCAATTTGTCGTACAAGATCATTGCGATCAGGACTAATGGCAAAATTACTGGTGCAGTAAATTCGTTCATTCCTGTATCTAATGCATATTTATAGATCGCAAGAACAACAGCAGTGATCAGAATATATGGAATTACAGGTACAAAGGCACGCATCATGCCCGGAATCGCAACTTTTGGTGAATTCACACGGAATTTTTCTTCAGCCAAAAGTAGTGAAACGCCCAAGAAAATAAATGCAGTTAACCAAAATACATAAATACCATGCCCAAACAGCTCATCCGATGTAACATGACGGCTATCAAGCATTGCAATTAAAACGACCAGTAGACATGGACGTACAACTACCCCTAAAGAACCTGACATTGCAGACACAGCCAAAGCATATTGACGGCGAGCACCCGCATTCCAGACTTCTTTATAAATAATTGCACCTGCTGCGATAACGAAAATACCTGATGCACCTGTATAAGCTGTTGGTACAGCAGCAGCAATTAGAATTAACCAAGTTAAAGTTTCTGGTGCCAAGTTCCATGGACGAAGCACATTAAGGAACAAGTCCATAACGCGTGTTTGAGTTAAAAGCATACCTGCCCAAATGAACAAGGCAAGGTTTAAGAAGATGCCTGAGAACTCAACCAATAAACCAAGGTAAATACCTTGCCCCATTGGGTAATCCATAAAGAATGTAAATACGATGCCTGTAATTAGGGCCATGTAAGCGTATAAAGGCACCGATAATAAGGCTAAGCCTATATTTCCGCCTTCACGCTTTGGTGGAGGTGAAACAAATAATTGATACAAACTAATTAAAGTCAGAACAACAAATAGAATCATCCAGATCCAGTAAATCGTTACTGTTTCATAGGTAGGTGTTACCCCAGAATTTATGACTGAACGATACTGACTAATGACAGAGGTACTAAGCAGCGCATTACCAATCAACATAAACAAGGAATACACTTTGTAATCTATTTTTGTTGCTGGGTTACGCAAGCCAATATGGTGATATTTCAACGATGCAGTAATCGCAGAAATCAGAACCATAAAGACCAGTAAAATGGCACGGTTTTCTGTACCAAATTTAAAAATACCAAAGAAACCAGTCTCGATAGCACGATAAGTACGTACCCCAGGGTTAGCTTCGATATATTTAATAGTTTTATCATATGCCTGATATTTTTCATCACATTGTTGCTGCGCTGCGAGTAGTGATGCACGGACATCACTTTCCGATGCTGCACCAAAGAAACTCGCGAAATCATCAGACGCATTCGCTTTCATTTGTTCTTTTACTTGAGCCTCGATATTTGGATGTCGATCACAAGTTGGCTTTTCAGGCTCAGCACGCAAAAAAGAATATTGCATACCTGTAGCAGGGTCGCCATAAAGACGTTCCCCGATACGTAATAATTGTCCGTGGATCATTTCCCCGGTACCAATAATTAGCGTCATTAATAGCAAAATGAGGATGACGAATGTTGAGATCCATTCGTTCCAGATATAACCCAGCAGACCTAATCCAGATCTTTTTTCTTGATGTTCTTGCATAAATATTCCAATTTTGTTCTCTCAAATCCCTAAAAAATAAGGATTTGAGTCATGCAATTTTTCTTGGTCAGGGGTTAAATCCATCCCCCTTCTACCAATCCCTTTATTCAACGATCAAATTTGCATCAAACTTTGTTAATAAAGAATGACTAAAATCTCTTTTTTAACAGTTTGTATTGTCAATGTTTCTTTTTTAATCTCTGGAAAATCCAATAACATCCTCCAAAGATTGCTCCACCAATTGCCCCATATAGATGAGCTTCAGTTAAAACTGGACTCCCTATTAGTTGAGCAGTTCCTGTTTGCCCAAAAGTGTTTTCCCATATGAGTTTGGCAATAATTAACCCTAAAACCAGCAAAGCAAAATTTCGCTCTTTACGATATTGCAGATAGACCAAAGCAACCGCTGTATATAGTCCATGTAAGACACCAGACAGACCTGCGTAAGCTTCGATATAAGGTAAATAAAAGTAAAACACCAAACTAATAAAGGGTGGCAACAGCAAAAGTAGACTTAGAAGATGCCATGCTTTTGTATGTGGAAAAATAAAGGGTAAACAAGCGAATGCCATCATATTTAAAAGGAAATGAACCCATCCAACGTGTACCCAATGTGCAGTCCACAAACGCCAGAATTCGCCAAGTAAACTTTCGCGCCAATAAATAAAAGTATCAGGAAACACCTGTAGACATGCAGATATGGAAATGCACACTGCGACCAAAAGCACTTTACTATTCAGTACATGATCCTTCATGGCACACTCCTTGAAATTAAACTTCTTACAATTATTGTAGAACTTAACAATAGACTCGCAAGAAGTTAGTCTTTCAAATATTCGTTACTGCGCTGCTGGTGGAGCAGATGAATCCGCAGGAACCTCAGAAGCGGCTCCCCCATCAAACAACTCATCTAGCTCTGCTGCACCTTCATTTTTATCATCCCAGAAATGAGACATACCATCATCTCCGGTACGTACACCAGTATGCTCAGTCCAGTAACGGTCAGAGATACCACGTACAATAAGACCAGCCATACTATCGATTAACTTAAAGTTCGGATTGACAGGTTTGTCATCAGCTTGAGATGCTGCATAGGTTCTTAATGCATCACGGATTTTTGCATCATCACCGCTTGCTTGAGCAGCTACAGCATATAAGGCATGAGATAGGCGAACACCTTTTTTCTCACCAATCTGAATTGACTGTTTTAAAGTTTGGTACGGATCAGGTTTCCCTTCATCAGCACCTGGCAATAAAGTCCAGATAACAGCACGCGTTGCGTTAGGTGCGCCCCAGAATTTTTCATTATCTAGACAAACCATGCCACGCTCTACAATAGCAGCGATATCTTTAGGAACATTGACTGCACCCCCTGAGTTAATATCGTTGGTCACAGCCTGAAGACCACTGATCATGCCAAGTAAATAAACAGTTTGATCAGTATCATTACGCATCGTTGGGCAAGAATCACCTAAGTGATATTTATATTTAGATTCCCAACGATCAGCAAATAACTTATAACCCGTATATTGACGTTCAGCAGCAATTGCTGCCCAACGCTTTTGTGCAATACGTGCATCTTGGGCTTCTGTCACTTGACCAGCTTTTGATGCGCGCAAATAACGTAATTCTGCTTCTAAAGCCTGATTTTCCGCACATACACCTGATGCTGCATACATTAATACTGCAACACGTGTCGGATCTGCACCCATCCCTTTAGTAGACATGATTGCAGGTGTTAACGCACTACCGGTATTACATACCATTTCAGCATCTTGCATTGCCAAAATAGGTGGAACGACGTGCTTTTCCGTAAAACCTAGAGCAACATTTGCTCCGGTTTTCACGACGTATGAACAACCTGATAAAACTGAAGCTGCAAGAAAACTCACCGCCAAACCTTGGCTTATTTTTTGGACTTTAGACATCTTCCTGTCCTCTATGTAATTTGTTTTTTCCTTTTCAGATGTACATTAGCAGATGCATATCTTGAATAAAAGAGTAATTACTCTAATTGTAGCGCTTATACTTTGACACACTTCACAGCAGATAAAATTGACAGTTTTTCGAGGAAACAGAAATTTTAGGCAAAAAAAAGTAGCATTGCGACGGTTCAGCACATGCTACTTATTAACTGGGATAAGCTTTTAACGGCTTATATTATTTTTGTTCTATATAATCCTTAAGTAAAGTTCCTGCTCTTCCTACTACTACAGCCATAACAACTGCAATTAACAGAAACATCCACATTGAAATCTCCATGAGAGACCTCCTTACTACAATCGCACCCAGTTATAAACTGGACACTTGATGAAATTAATCGATTAACCAATTTTAATAATTGACTGATCGACGACCTTGCATCCTCTGTCTCTTAACCTTGTTAAAACTAACTTTGTTAAGATGTTCCCTGAGTAAAGTTCCTGCTCTTCCTATCACCACTGCCAGAATTATGGCAATGACCAAGAACGACCATGTTGGCATCTCCATTTTGAGACCTCCGACACACTTTACGTTGGTGTTTGTACTTTAACCGATCAAATAGCTACCTATAGGTGAAATTGTCAGACAATTGTCTTTCCTTGGCTTTTTTCTATATTCTAATTAGACAATCCGAAGTTTAATGAAGAAAAAAATTATTAAGTTTTTGTTTTTTATGGTTTTTAAATAAATATACAATTGTAGAATTGTCGAACAATTAATAGAGTTTTTCTAAAACTTTTAATCTTTTCCACTGCTGAATAGGAAGCTGATCGAACCAAACAATAGCTATATTCGTAGGAGTCTCTTCAAAATAAATAACTACAAATAACTGATAATCAATTATTTTAGTAATTTCTGCACGGTAAATTTCTTTTTTTGAGAAATATGCAACCGACCATAATTTTTGATCTAAATATTCAATTTGAGATATTTGTGCTTGCTTTAAAAAGAAAATAAAACCAATAAATAGAAGAATAACAGCACATAGCCACCATATCGGTGTTAATAACTGATAAAGCAGGATTGCTAAACCCAAACCAACAAAAAGCTGAAATATTACCGAGATACGGCTATATTTCAGCTCAAAATTTAATTCTTTTATCAAAACAGTTTAGCCATGTACATACTGTTTTAGTTTATAAATAAATTCACGTAACTCAGTACGTGGAGGTTCAGAAACTTCCATGAACCAATCTAATAAATCCGGATCTTCTTGATCGACTAACTCTGCAAATAATGCTTTTTCTGCTGGATCAGCTTTTAAATAATAGTTTTTTACATACGGGTCAAAATAGACGTCAATTTCTTTTAAGCCGCGGCGTGCTCGATAAATTACTTTACGTTCTTCCAAGGTCATTTCGTCAGACATTTACGTCCCCATCTGTGTTGATAGTGCGCCTAGTTTACCTGATCACATCCTAAAGATCGCTAAAAATATCAAATTGACCAAATTTATCATCTTATCCGCATAATTGAGCATTCATCACATTGTTAGGCATGAAATGCTTACGTATGTTTAGGGCATAACATCACACCTGAACCAAGGAAGAAATACAAATGCAATCTGGTGCCATCCGTCCTATTCCAAATATGTTACCAAGACAATTATTCAATGAAGAACACGAAGCCTTCCGTGAGACAGTGCGTAAATTCTATGAAAAGGAAGTCGTTCCCAATATAGAGAAATATGAAAAACAGCAACATGTTGACCGAGATCTTTGGAATAAAGCTGGAGAACTGGGTCTTCTTTGTACCACAATGCCAGAGGAATATGGTGGCTCTGGGGTAGATCGCCTATACAGTATGATTCTTATTGAAGAACAAGCGTATGCGATGGACTCAAGTACTGGTTTCTCTCTACATTCCGATATTGTTGCTAATTACGTTAATAATTTTGGTAATGAAGAGCAAAAACAAAAATGGTTACCCAAAATGGCAACTGGAGAAGTTGTTACTGCTATTGCAATGACGGAACCAGGCACTGGTTCAGATTTACAAGCGGTAAGAACCACCGCCGTACTTGAGGGTGATGAATATGTCATTAATGGTTCTAAAATTTTTATTACAAATGGCTACTTATGCGACATGGCCGTGGTTGTTTGTAAGACTGGTAATAGTGAGAAAGGTTCGGCGAACTTATCCTTAATTATTGTAGAAGCAGACAGAGCTGGTTTTAGTAAAGGTAAACCACTAAACAAAATTGGTATGAAAGGCCAAGATACCTGCGAATTATTCTTTGATAACGTTCGCGTTCCTAAAGAAAACCTTTTAGGCATGGAAGGTATGGGCTTTATCATGCTCATGAAAGAATTAGCATGGGAACGAATGTTAGTTGCTATTATTTGTCAGGCAGGTGCTGAAGCAGCATTTGCACATACCGTCCAATATACAAAAGATCGCAAGGCATTTGGTAAACCTATTGGCGCATTTCAAAATACGCGCTTCAAACTTGCGGAACTCAGAACAGAAATCGATTTCTGCCGGACATATTTAGATCGTTGTATGGAATTACAACTTGAAGAAAAATTGAGTGTCGAAGCTGCTGCTGCTGCTAAATATAAAATTTCTGATATGTTCTCAAAGATTGTAGATGAATGTCTTCAGTTACATGGTGGTTATGGCTATATGCTTGAATATCCAATTGCACGTGCATACATTGATCATCGAGCAAATCGAATTTATGCAGGTACAAATGAAATCATGAAAGAATTAATTTCAAGAACACTTTAATACCTTTACAAGAAAAGGGGCATTACGCCCCTTTTTTTATTTAACAGGACTTAAGATACTAATTTTGGTTTACGCTCATTCGCTTCAGAACGCTTATGAAAATGAAGAATGCCATCTTCAAATTTTGCATTTTTCAAAGACTTTCTATCTTCTAAATAGTTATTAGTCACCTGCCATGGAGCACGCTTACCTTGTTTAGGAAGTTCATGTGCTGCACGGTTAATATAACCTGAAGATAATTTACCCATTACAGTATCTTCTTCCATCACAGTCTTATCACCCGATGGAATCACTTCATCATAACTATTTTTGTCCATATAGTTTAATAAGCGACAAATATATTCGGCAGCGATATCTACTTTGAGTGTCCATGAGGCATTTACATAGCCAATAATCATAGCCATATTCGGTACATCACTTAGCATTATGCCGTTATAAAGCATATGTTCAGATGAGTTGATTGGTTTCCCATCAAGAGTCGCCTGAACTCCGCCCATAATCTGAACTTGTAATCCTGTTGCAGAAACAACGATATCAGCATCAAGATGTTTGCCAGATTTAAGTAAAATACCTTTTTCAGTAAATTTCTCGATTTGATCAGTTTCTACGCTCGCTTTGCCTTCACGTAAAATCTTAAACAAGTCCCCATCTGGCACTACACATAAACGCTGATCCCAAGGATTGTATGAAGGTGTAAAATGCTTCATATCAACCTTACCTTTAAGCTGCACTTCAATTGCTTTTAAAAGTAAACGACGTACAGTTTTAGGATGTTTCTGAGACAGCGCATAAATAGCGCGCTGCATACCAATGTTGCGAGCTCGAGTAAATTTATAAGCTGCCTCTTCAGACATAAATTTACGCGTTTTTTCATAGATAAAATCGATAGAAGGAACGCTAGCAATATATGTTGGTGAACGCTGCAACATGGTCACATGACCTGCCCCACCTTTAGCCATTGCTGGTACTAAAGTAATCGCTGTTGCACCACTACCAATAATAACCACCTTTTTACCTGTGTAATCTAAGTTTTCAGGCCAATGCTGTGGGTGAATGAGTTGCCCTTTAAATGCTTCTTGATTTGGGAAAGAAGGCGCATAACCCTGATCATAATTATAGTAACCTGTACAACCGACCACAAAGTTAGCAATCCAAGTCTGCTGTTTTTTTTTGCTATCTTCGACTACAACCTGCCATTTTTTTGAAGTCGAATCATAATTAGCAGAAAGTACGCGATGACCAAAATGAATTTTTTCTTTTAATTTAAATTCATTAATTACTTCTCCTAAATATCCTTTAATAGAAGCACCATCAGCTAATACATTCGCTTTACACCATGGTTTAAAGTTAAAACCAAAGGTAGACATATCTGAATCTGAACGGATACCAGGATAACGGAAAAGATCCCATGTTCCACCAAAAGACTCACGACGTTCTAAAATCTCGAATTGTCGTTGTGGTGAATTTTTTGACAAATGGGCAGCAATTCCGATTCCTGAAATACCTGCGCCAATGATTAAAATATCAACTTGCTTTTCCATTTTATTTTTATACCCATTGTTGAGAATATAAGTTTATTAAAACACAATTTTGACAATACACAATGTCAAGTTTGACCGTTTATCTACTTTTTTATGTCACTTGAGGACATTTTTATAATTTATTTTGTGAGTAGAAATAAAAAAGACCGGCATAAAACCGGTCTTTTTTGAATAAAATCAATTATTCAGCTGAAGTGTTTACTTCACGATCTACAAGCTCAACGTAAGCCATCGGTGCTGCATCACCAGCACGGAAGCCCGCTTTAAGAACACGTAGATAACCGCCGTTACGTTCTTTGTAACGAGGGCCGAGTACGGTAAATAATTTACCAACAGTTGCAGCATTACGAGTACGAGCAAATGCTAAACGACGATTTGCTACAGTATCGTTTTTTGCTAGAGTGATTAAAGGCTCAGCAACACGACGTAATTCTTTAGCTTTAGGCACAGTTGTTTTGATCAACTCGTGTTCAAATAAAGAATTAGCCAAGTTTTGGAACATCGCTTTACGATGGCTGCTTGTACGGCCTAATTTCACACCACTATTACGATGACGCATGGTGATAGTCCTACTTAATTAACGGCTACGATAGGCAAAACGGTCGTCCATACGAAGACTAGCTGGTGGCCAGTTTTCAAGACGCATACCGAGTTGTAAGCCTTTCGATGCCAAAACATCTTTGATCTCTGTTAACGATTTTTTACCAAGGTTAGGAGTTTTTAACAACTCAACTTCAGTACGTTGAACAAGATCACCAATGTAGTAAATATTTTCTGCTTTCAAACAGTTAGCAGAACGAACAGTAAGCTCTAGATCATCTACTGGGCGAAGCAAGATTGGGTCAACTTCTTCACGAGGCTCTTGAGCAACTGGAGTTTGGTCTTTCTGAAGATCAACAAAAATTGCAATTTGTTGTTGCAAGATTGTTGCCGCTTTACGGATTGCTTCTTCAGGATCAACCGTTCCATTTGTTTCGAGGTCGATTACCAGTTTATCTAAATCGGTACGTTGTTCTACACGCGCATTTTCAACGGTGTAAGAAACACGTTTAATCGGGCTATAAGAAGCATCTAATTGCAAACGACCAACAGGACGTGTTTCGCCTTCAGGGAAACGAGAATCAGATGTTTCATAACCACGACCTTGAGCAACTTTCAAGCGCATTTTTAATGAGCCTGAAGCACTTAAAGTACCGATTAAATGTTCTGGGTTAACCACTTCAACATTATGAGGTAAACGAAGGTCAGCAGCAGTAATATCGCCAGGACCTTGTTTCTCTAATGTTAAATATGCTTCATTTTGATCGAACAGCTTAATAGACAATCCTTTTAGGTTCAGCAAGAGCTCGACGATGTCCTGCTGCAAGCCTTCTAAAGTACTGTACTCGTGCTCGACACCTTCTATCTCAACTTCAACCACAGCAGCGCCAGGTAAAGAAGACAATAGAATGCGACGTAAAGCATTACCTAGAGTGTGGCCAAAACCACGCTCTAAAGGTTCTAGAATCACTTTTGCCGAGGTCCCGCTTACCGCTTCGACCTTGATCGCTTGCGGAGTTAGAAACTCGTTTGCAGTACGCGTCATTATTGCTACCTCAAGGATTATTTAGAATACAATTCTACAATCAAGCTTTCGTTGATTTCAGCAGGTAAATCAGAACGATCTGGTGCAGCTTTAAACGTACCTTCAAGCTTAGAATGATCAACTTCGATCCAAGCTGGAATACCACGTTGTGCAGCTAACTCAATCGCGTTTTTAATACGCAATTGTTGTTTAGCACCTTCGTGAACCGCAATTACATCACCAGCTTTAACTTGAATAGATGCGATGTTTACACGACGACCATTCAAAGTAATGCTACGGTGACTTACTAACTGACGAGCTTCTGCACGTGTAGAACCAAAACCCATGCGATAAACAACGTTATCAAGACGGCTTTCAAGCAATTTCAACAAGTTCTCACCTGTTGCGCCTTTAACACGAGCTGCTTCTTTATAGTAGTTACTAAATTGACGTTCTAACACACCGTAAATACGACGGACTTTTTGTTTTTCACGTAATTGTAGTGAATACTCAGATTGCTTACCACCGCGTGCCTGACCATGTTGACCAGGTGCTTTGTTAGCTTTTTTAGTTTTGACGTCAAATGGTTTAACGCCAGATTTAAGTTGCAGGTCTGTCCCTTCGCGGCGAGAGAGTTTGCATTTTGGACCAATATAACGAGCCATGAATGTTTCTCCTTACACGCGACGTTTTTTAGGTGGACGGCAACCGTTGTGAGGAATTGGAGTCACATCGGTAATGCTGTTAATCTTATAACCCACTGCGCCTAATGCACGAACCGCAGACTCACGACCTGGACCAGGACCTTTTACAAGGACATCCAGATTTTTCAAACCGTAATCTAAAGCTGCTTTACCAGCAACTTCAGCAGCTACCTGAGCAGCAAACGGAGTTGATTTACGTGAACCACGGAAGCCTTGTCCACCTGAGGTGGCCCAAGCCAATGCATTACCTTGACGATCAGTAATCGTAACAATGGTGTTATTAAAAGACGCGTGAATGTGTGCAACACCTTCAGAGACGGTACGAGTGACCTTCTTGCGTGTGCGAGTATCTTTAGCCATCTTTTAGCTTCCAGAAATCTTACTTTTTAATCGGTTTGCGCGGACCTTTACGGGTACGTGCGTTAGTTTTGGTGCGTTGACCACGGACAGGCAAGCTGCGACGATGGCGAAGGCCGCGGTAGCAACCCAAATCCATTAAACGTTTAATGTTCATGGAAATTTCGCGACGTAAGTCACCTTCGGTAGGAACCTTAGCAACTTCTGCACGAATCGCATCAAGCTGAGCATCGTCCAACTCACGGATCTTAGTAGTTTCAGTAATACCAACTGTAGCTAAGATATTCTTAGCAGTGTGGCGACCGATACCAAAGATGTAAGTGAGGGAGATAACAGCATGCTTGTTATCCGGAATGTTTACACCGGCAATACGAGCCATTCACTTTCTCCAAAAAGGCAGTAGAGATAATCAACCGCCCCACAAAAATCTTGAGGGGCGGATATTAACCCAATTCGCCTACTGAAATCAACAGGTCTTGATTAGATTAACCTTGACGCTGCTTATGACGAGGTTCTGCGCTACAAATTACGCGAATAACCCCATTACGACGGATAACTTTACAGCTACCACAAATTTTCTTTACAGAAGCTTGTACTTTCATGATGAAACCTCTAAGTGCGCTTATCCCTTAGGATGAGCAGTCGTTTTTCTCATTAATGTTTGATTATCATATTGATGAGATGTTAAATGCGCTTGTAGCTGAGCCATAAAGTCCATAACCACGACAACTACGATCAATAGTGAGGTACCACCCAAATAGAATGGAATCCCAAAAGAACTTTGTAGAATCATTGGCATTAAACAAATGACCGTAATATAAATCGCACCAATAAACGTCAAACGATTAAGAATATGATCTAAGTAACGAGCAGTTTGCTCACCTGGGCGAATACCAGGCACATAAGCTCCGCTGCGTTTTAGATTTTCTGATACTTCCTTAGGGCTAAATACTAAAGCCGTATAAAAGTAACAGAAAAAGATAATTAACGCACCAAAGAGCACCAAATACAAAGGCTGTCCAGGCGACAATACTAAAGCTAAATCTTGTAAGCTGCTTTTAATAAAACCAGCATTTGGATCTGCACTTCCCACCCATTGACCAAGACTTGCTGGGAACAAGAGTAGAGAACTTGCAAAAATCGCAGGAATAACACCAGCCATATTAATTTTTAATGGCAAATGCGTCTGCTGTGCTGTAAATATACGACGCCCTTGTTGCTTTTGCGCATAGTTTACTGGAATGCGACGTTGTGCTTTTTCAATAAACACAATAGCTGCCAATACACCGAGAGACAAAAGACCAAAGATTACAAGACCAATCAAACTTGTCTGACCATTATCTACAGAAGAGATAGATTGCATAATTAAATTAGGCAAACCAGCAACAATACCTGCAAAAATAATCATTGAGATACCATTACCGATACCTCTTTCTGTGATCTGTTCACCTAGCCACATTAGGAACATTGTTCCCGCAACTAAAGAAGTAACAGCAGGTACGTAAAATGCAAGGCCATTTGTCAAAGTAATACCTTGACCAATTAAGCCAGCACACATACCAACAGCCTGAACCACAGCAAGTAGTAATGTACCCTGACGCGTATATTGATTAATTTTACGCTTACCTTGCTCACCTTCCTTTTTCAAGGCTTCAAGTGATGGAATTACAGTAGACATTAACTGCACAATAATTGATGCAGAAATGTAAGGCATAATTCCTAAAGCAAGAATAGACATTCGCTCTAAAGCACCGCCAGAAAACATATTGAATAGCCCAAGAATAGTTCCTTGGTTCGCATGAAATAAATTTTCTAACGCAGCATTATTAATGCCTGGTACTGGAATATGCGCTCCTAGTCGAAAGACCAGCAATGCACCGATTAGAAAACTCATCCGGCGAATAATTTCACGGTATTTCACATGAAATGGCTGACCTTTCATCATGTTGACATGACCTGAAGAACTAGGAGACATAGACACTCGAGATTACTCCTCGACTTTACCGCCAGCTGCTTCAATCGCAGCTTTAGCGCCTTTAGTCAATGCAACACCTTGAACAGTGAATGCACGAGTGATTTCACCAGAAAGTACGATACGAGCACGAATTTGGTCACGACGAACAACATTCGCAGCTTTCAAAGTTTCTAGGCTAACGATGTCGCCTTCAACTTTGCTTAACTCAGATAAACGTACTTCAGCAGTTTTTAAAGCGATTTGGCTAGTGAAACCGAATTTAGGTAAACGACGATAAATCGCTGTTTGACCGCCTTCAAAGCCTGGACGAACGCCACCACTTTTACGTGATTTTTGACCTTTGACACCACGGCCACCAGTCTTACCAACGCCAGAACCGATACCACGGCCTAAACGACGGTGTTCACGTTTTGCACCTTCTGCAGGCGCAAGTTCATTTAAACGCAGAGTCATGGCTTATTCCTCTACACTAACCATATAGTAGACTTTGTTGATCATACCGCGGTTAGAAGGCGTATCTTGCACTTCTACAGTATGACCAATACGACGCAGACCTAAACCTTGTAAGCAAAGCTTGTGATTTTTCAAGCGATGTGAAGAAGATTTAGTCTGGGTAACTTTAATCGTTTTCATGATTGATTACCCTTGAATTTCTTCTACTGATTTACCACGTTTCGCAGCGACTTTCTCAGGAGAAGTCATATCACGCAAACCTTTGAAAGTTGCGTTTACTACGTTTGCAGCATTAGTAGAACCATAACATTTAGCAAGTACGTTATGTACACCTGCAGCTTCTAGAACAGCACGCATAGCGCCACCAGCGATTACGCCAGTACCTTCAGAAGCAGGTTGCATATATACACGGCTTGCACCATGACGAGCATTCACAGGGTGTTGTAAAGTAGTACCTGCAAGGTCTACAGTAATCATGTTGCGACGTGCAGCCTCAAGTGCTTTAGAAATAGCAGCTGGAACTTCACGAGCTTTACCACGACCAAAACCAACACGACCATTACCATCACCCACAACAGTTAATGCTGTGAAAGAGAAGATACGACCACCCTTAACAACTTTGGCTACACGATCAACGGCAACCAGCTTTTCAACAAGACCTTCGTTTTGTTCAACTTTAGCCATGATTAGAACTCCAAGCCGTTTTCACGAGCAGCATCAGCCAAGGCTTTGATACGACCATGATATTTAAAACCAGAACGGTCAAATGCAACTTTAGTTACACCAGCTGCTTTCGCACGCTCTGCGATTAAAGCGCCTACTTTAGTAGCCGCATCTACATTACCTGTAGTACCGCTACGTAAAGATGCATCCAAAGTTGAAGCTTGTGCTAAAACTTTGCCACCATCTGCTGAAATAACTTGAGCATAGATGTGACGCGGAGTGCGGTTTACACACAAACGAGTCGCACCCAATGCACGAATGTGCAAGCGTGTGCTTTTCGCACGACGCAAACGGGATTGTTTCTTTTCGTTCATAAGAACCTCGCGCCTTATTTCTTCTTAGCTTCTTTACGAAGAATGACTTCATCCGAATAACGAACACCTTTACCTTTATATGGTTCAGGAGAACGATATGCACGGATTTCTGCCGCTACTTGACCTAACAACTGCTTGTTTGCTGATTTCAAAATGATTTCAGTAGCAGTTGGAGTTTCCGCTGTTACACCTTCAGGTAAAGCGTAGTCAATTGGGTGTGAAAAACCAAGGTTAAGGTTTACAACAGTACCTTTAACCGCAGCTTTATAACCAACACCAACTAGCTGCAACTTACGTTCGAAGCCTTCACTAACCCCTTTAACAAGGTTATTCAATACAGCGCGAGCAGTACCAGCTTGCATCCAAGCATCTTTCGATTCTTTAACTGGAGCAAGTTGAAGTTTACCTTCTTCCTGTTTTAGCTCGACCAGCGCATGCAGGTTGAAAGACAATGTACCTTTGCTGCCTTTCACTTCGACCTGCCGGCCGTTCTGAGTAACTGCTACACCATTAGGTACAGTTACTGGGGCTTTAGCCACACGAGACATGAGGAATCACCTATTAAGAAACAAAAGCAATAACTTCACCACCAACGCCCGCAGCACGTGCAGCGCGATCAGTCATGATGCCTTTGCTTGTAGAAACAATTGCAATACCTAAACCTTGCTTAACGCTTGGAAGTTTATCTTTACCACGGTATTGGCGAAGACCTGGACGGCTTACGCGTTTAACCATTTCGATAACTGGTTTGCCTTCGAAATATTTTAAAGTAATTGTCAAAGTAGATTTTGTCTCTTCTTGAGCAACTTCTACATTTGAAATATAACCTTCTTGTTGAAGTACGTTTGCAATTGCAACTTTCAACTTAGAAGAAGGCATAGAAACAGTTTGTTTCTTAGCCATTTGTGCGTTACGAACACGTGTTAGCATGTCGGCAACGGTATCTTGCATACTCATTTAGTCGCTCCTTACCAGCTTGCCTTAACAACGCCTGGTACATCACCCTGCATTACTGTGTCACGTAATTTGTTACGGCTTAAACCGAACTTACGGAAGTAACCATGAGGACGACCAGTTAAACCACAACGGTTACGAAGACGTACCGGAGATGCATTACGTGGCAATGCTTGTAACTTTAACATCGCTTCGAAACGCTCTTCTTCACTTGCATTTACGTTTGCAATCGTAGCTTTTAATTCAGCACGTTTTGCAGCGTATTTAGCAACTGTTTTTTCGCGTTTCAATTCGCGATTAATCATACCTTTCTTAGCCATATCGACCTCTTATTTGAACGGGAAGCCGAATGCACGCATAAGCGCACGGCCTTCGTCATCGGTGCGAGCAGTCGTAGTAATAGTAATATCCATACCACGAATACGATCAATCTTATCGAAATCGATTTCAGGGAAAACGATTTGCTCTTTCAAACCCATTGAGTAGTTACCACGACCATCAAATGATTTCGAAGAGAAACCACGGAAGTCACGGATACGAGGGATTGCGATTGAGATCAAACGGTCCAAGAATTCGTACATTTGGTCGCCACGTAAAGTAACTTTACAACCAATCGGCCAACCATCACGGATTTTGAAACCAGCGATAGATTTACGAGCAAGTGTAATTACTGGTTTTTGACCAGCAATTAATTGCATGTCGACTACAGCGCCATCTAATAATTTCTTATCAGTTGCAGCTGCGCCTACACCCATGTTTAGGGTAATTTTTGTGATGCGTGGAATTTCCATCACGTTCTTAATGCTAAGTTCTTCTTGTAACTTCGCTTTAAGTTCTTCGTTGTAACGTGCTTTAAGTCTGGCCATTGCCTTTTCAACCTATTACTTCGCTACCGCCACTGATTCACCATTTGATTTATAAACGCGAGTTTTCACGCCATCAATCACTTGGTAACCAACACGGTCAGCCTTCTGGGTTGTAGCATTTAAAATTGCCACGTTTGAAATATGAAGCGAAGCTTCTTGAGTAACGATACCGCCTTCAGCGCCAGTTACACGATTCGGCTTTTGATGCTTCTTCACTAAGTTAAGGCCTTCAACCTTAACGCGGTCTTCAGAAACAGACAATACAGTACCCTGTTTGCCTTTTTCTTTACCTGCGATCACGATAACTTGATCGCCTTTTTTAATCTTAGCCATGATTGCCTCTTATAGAACTTCAGGAGCCAATGAAATGATTTTCATGAACTGTTCAGTACGAAGTTCACGAGTCACTGGTCCGAAGATACGAGTAGCAATCGGAGCTTTGTTGTTGTTCAGGATAACTGCAGCATTATCATCAAAACGGATCACAGAACCATCTGGACGACGAATGCCGAATTTAGTACGAACTACAACCGCATTCATCACGTCACCTTTTTTAACACGTGCGCGTGGGATTGCTTCTTTTACAGTAACTTTAATAATGTCGCCAACAGAAGCATAACGACGATGTGAACCACCAAGTACTTTAATACATTGTACGCGGCGAGCACCACTGTTGTCTGCTACGTCGAGCATAGTTTCGGTTTGAATCATTGCCCTACTCCAAAACCGAGCATCACCGGTCACAATTTCGAAAGGCTCAAAGAGTACTCGAAATTGACCGATGATGCAACAAGAACGTCGAATTACTCAGCAGCTGCTTCAACTACTTCCACTAAAGTCCAAGCTTTAGTTTTAGAAATTGGGCGGCTTTCTTTAATGGTCACAACATCGCCAAGTTTAGCAACATTGTTCTCATCATGAGCGTGTAACTTAGTTGAACGGCGAATTGATTTGCCATACAACGGGTGTTGAACGCGGCGTTCGATAAGAACAACAATAGACTTGTCCATTTTGTCGCTTACTACTTTGCCGGTTAACGTGCGGACTGTTTTTTCACTCATTGTCCGTTCCCCTGTTTTTCGGTAAGGAGTGTCTTAATACGAGCAATTGTCTTACGAGCAACTTGCACTTCATGCGATTTACCCAACTGACCAGTTGCTTTCGCCATACGAAGACGGAATTGATTAAGCTGTTGCTCATCAAGCAAAGCTTTCAACTCTTCTACCGATTTTTCACGTAGATCTTTAGTTTTCATTACATTACCGTCCGAGTCACGATAGTGGTTTTAAACGGAAGTTTAGCAGCAGCTAAAGCAAATGCTTCACGCGCTAATTCTTCGTTCACACCTTCAATTTCGTACAGGATCTTACCTGGTTGGATCTGGCAAACCCAGTACTCCACGCTACCCTTACCTTTACCCATACGCACTTCAAGAGGCTTTTGAGTAATTGGTTTATCCGGGAATACGCGAATAAAGATTTTACCACCACGCTTAATACGGCGGCTAATAGTACGACGTGCAGCTTCAATCTGACGAGCAGTCATACGACCACGTTCAGTTGCTTTGATTGCAATCGAACCAAATGATACTGTACTACCACGATGCGCTAGACCAGTATTACGGCCTTTGTGCACCTTACGGAATTTGGTACGTTTAGGTTGCAACATGGATTATTCTCCCTTGTCAGCAGCACGGTCACCGCGACGACCACGACGCTCTTGACCTTCACCACGACCACGACCACGTTTAGCTGGACGATCTTCAGCAGGAGCAGGGTTCATGACTTGTTTCATGCCACCTAAAATCTCGCCACGGAAAATCCAAACTTTAACACCAATCGTACCGTAAGTTGTTTCTGCACGCATAGTTGCATAGTCAATGTCTGCACGTAGCGTATGTAAAGGTACACGACCTTCACGATACCATTCTGTACGAGCAATCTCTGCACCACCTAAACGGCCAGACACTTCAACTTTGATACCTTTAGCACCAGCACGCATAGTGTTTTGAACCGCACGCTTCATAGCACGACGGAACATTACACGCTTTTCTAATTGAGAAGCGATTGCTTCAGCAACTAAACGCGCATCTAAGTCTGGGCGATCAATTTCGTTGATACTTACTTGCGCTGGAACACCCATAATGCTGGTAAGTTCGCGCTGTAATTTCTCAATATCTTCGCCTTTTTTACCGATTACGATACCAGGACGAGCTGTGCTAATAGTTACTTTAGCAGCGCCTGATGGACGTTCGATAAGAATGTTGCTTACCATCGCATTCTTAAGTTTTTTAGTTAAAAACTCACGAACTTGAAGATCTTTAAGCAAGTATTCAGCGTATTGTTTCGGATTCGCATACCAGTTAGCGTTATGACGTTTCACAACACCTAGGCGGATACCGATTGGATGAACCTTCTGACCCATATCAAACCCCTACCTTAACGGTGATGTGACAAGTACGCTTAGTAATACGATCTGCACGGCCTTTAGCACGTGGCATAATACGTTTAAGGCTCATGCCTTCGTCAACGTAAATCGTAGATACTTTAAGATCGTCAACATCTAAACTGTTATTGTGTTCAGCGTTTGCAATCGCAGATTCCAATGCTTTTTTTACTAAAACAGCAGCTTTTTTATTGCTGAAGTTTAAAATATTTAAAGCATGCGCAACAGATTTGCCGCGAATAAGATCTGCAACCAAACGTGCTTTCTGTGCCGAGATAGCGGCACCGCGTAATTTAGCAGTTACTTCCATCATGACACCTATTAACGTTTAGATTTCTTGTCAACACCGTGACCACGATAGGTACGAGTTGGCGCGAATTCACCGAGTTTATGACCAACCATATGCTCAGTAACAATTACTGGAACGTGGTTACGACCATTATGAACAGAAATTGTTAAACCAACAAAATCTGGAAGGATCATCGAACGACGAGACCAAGTTTTAATCGGCTTGCGAGAGTTACTAGCAACAGCCGCTTCAACCTTAGCGAACAAGTGCGCATCGACGAATGGGCCTTTTTTCAGAGAACGAGGCATTAGTCAGATTCCTTTACTTGACGCGACGGTCGCGAATAATCATCTTAGTCGTACGCTTATTGGTACGTGTCTTGTACCCTTTAGCTTTTTGACCCCATGGGCTTACAGGTTGAATACCTTTGTTACGCCCTTCACCACCACCGTGCGGGTGATCAATCGGGTTCATCGCCATACCACGTACGGTAGGACGAACACCACGCCAGCGCGAAGCACCAGCTTTACCCAATGAACGAAGGTTGTTTTCTTGGTTAGAAACTTCACCAATTACAGCGCGGCATTCAACATGTACTTTACGCATTTCGCCTGAACGAAGACGAATAATTGCGTAAGAACCATCACGACCCAACAACTGAACAGAAGCACCAGCAGAACGCGCTAATTGCGCACCCTTACCAATTTTAAGTTCAACGTTATGAAGTGTAGAACCGATAGGCATATTACGAAGTGGCAAGCAGTTACCTGGACGAATTGGAGCATCGTTACCAGATTGTACTTTATCGCCAGCACGTAAGCCTTTAGGTGCGATGATATAACGACGCTCACCATCAGCATATTTCAACAAAGCAATATGTGCTGTACGGTTTGGATCGTATTCAATACGCTCTACAACAGCTGGGATGCTGTCTTTGTTACGTTTGAAGTCAACGATACGGTAGTGCTGTTTATGACCACCACCAACGTGACGAGTAGTAATGTGACCGTTGTTATTACGACCACCAGTACGTTTTTTAGCTTCAACCAACGGTGCGTAAGGAGCGCCTTTGTGAAGATGGTCATGAACCACTTTCTCTACAAAGCGACGTCCTGGAGACGTTGGCTTACATTTTTGAATCGGCATAATTTTCGTCCTTATTCCGCTGCGCTTTCAGCGGTATCGCCCAAGTCAGCCATTTCAACATCTTGGCCAGCTTTCAGGGTGACGTATGCTTTTTTAACATCAGAACGGCGTCCCAATGTACGACCAAAGCGCTTAGTCTTACCTTTAGTAATAGTTGTGTTAACTTTAACAACTTCTACACCAAAAAGTTTTTCAACTGCTTTTTTGATTTCAAGTTTAGTAGCATTGATGTCTACTTTAAATACTTGAACACCAACAGTATCACCTAATACTTGTGCCTTTTCTGAGAAGACTGGTCCTTTTAGGACTTGATAGATACGTTCGTTGTTCATCCGAGTTCTACCTCAATTTTCTTAGCAGCAGCTACAGACATCACAACTTTATCAAACGCGATCAAGCTTACAGGATCGATTGCAGTTGCATCTACCACATCTACATGCGGAAGGTTGCGTGCTGCAAGATATAAGTTCTCATCTACAGCGTCAGTAACGATTAATGCACGAGCAGCATTTAAGTCGTTAAGCTTTGCAAGCAATTCTTTAGTTTTTGGAGCTGCAACTGCAAACTCTTCAACTAATACAAGACGATCTTGGCGAACAAGTTCAGCTAAGATACATTGCATTGCACCGCGGTACATCTTACGGTTTACTTTTTGAGACCAATCTTGTGGACGAGCAGCAAAAGTTTTACCACCGCCAACCCAGATAGGGCTACGAATAGAACCCGCACGAGCACGACCAGTACCTTTTTGACGGAATGGCTTTTTACCACCGCCAGAAACGTCTGCACGTGATTTCTGAGCACGAGTACCTTGACGACCACCTGCTAAGTAAGCAGTAACAACTTGGTGTACAAGAGCTTCGTTAAATTCACGTCCGAAAGCAACTTCAGACAATTCAACAGCAGAGCCGGAAACAGTTTTCAAATTCACGGTATTTCCCCTCAGGCCTTGATGGTAGGACGTACAATCACGTCACCGCCAGTTGCACCAGGAATTGCACCTTTAACAACTAAAACAGAACGTTCAGCGTCAATAGATACGATTTCAAGACCTTGTACTGTTACGCGTTCGTCACCTAAGTGACCAGCCATTTTCTTGCCTTTGAACACGCGTCCAGGAGTCTGGTTTTGACCTGTAGAACCTAATACACGGTGAGAAACTGAGTTACCGTGAGTAGCGTCTTGAGTACGGAAGTTCCAACGTTTAACACCACCTTGGAAACCTTTACCTTTTGATTGACCAGTTACGTCAACAATTTGACCAACTGCGAACAAATCAACGCCAATAGTACCGCCAACTTCACGACCTTCAAGCTCAGCTTCAGTAACACGGAACTCTTTAACTAAACGACCAGCAGCAACACCAGCTTTCGCGAAGTGACCTTTCTGAGCGTTAGTTACGCGAGATTCGCGACGTTCACCAGTAGTTACTTGAACAGCTTGATAACCATCAGTTTCAAGTGTTTTGATTTGCGTAATGCGGTTTGGATCGACTTCGATGACTGTAACAGGTACAGAAACACCTGCATCTGTAAAGATGCGAGTCATACCACATTTGCGACCGACTAAACCAATAGCCATGTGCATAAACCTCTAAAAAAGCGGCCTAATTAACTTAGAAGTTAATCAACCGAAAGCCTTAACCCAAAGCGATCTGAACATCAACACCAGCCGCAAGATCTAATTTCATCAATGCATCAACAGTTTTATCTGTAGGTTGAACGATATCGATCAAACGTTTATAGGTGCGGATTTCGTACTGGTCACGCGCATCTTTGTTAACGTGCGGTGAAGTAAGAACGTTGAAGCGTTCGATGCGAGTAGGCATCGGAATTGGACCACAAACTTGTGCGCCAGTACGCTTAGCGGTTTCTACGATCTCTTGAGCAGATTGATCAATCAGACGATGATCAAAAGACTTCAAACGGATACGAATTCTCTGGTTAGACATACCAGTAAACTCCAAGCCAAACATATAAAGAATCACCCTTGACGCATCTCACCCATTGGTAAGTGTCAAAGGCAGTGAAAATCACTAAGGTCATGATCGATGCCACGACTGTAATGCACATTTACTACTTTCTTCGCAGTAAATGCCCCTCCTTTTGAGGGTCGCCCATTATAACGATTGTTTAAGTCTTATGCAATTCTCTTTTTCTATTTTTTGTTCAAAACTCACTTTAACCTAGTATTCTCAACTCACTCTAGGCATTTATGACAAATTCAATCGCTTTATTTAAGAGTTGATTACCTTGTTCAAATTTTTGTGCTTCTGAATATTGCAGTTCACTCACAGGCTGAACATATTCCCCATTAAAAATAGATAGCTCTTCTTCATTTTCAAGCAAGAGTTCTAACGTTGCTGGTGTCATTTCTGGATGAAATTGAAAACCAAGCACATTTTTTCCAATTTGATACATCTGATTACGACAAGCTATATTCTCGGCTAAGTGTATAGCACCTTTGGGTATTTCAAATGTTTCGCTATGCCACTGCATCACCTTTATCTTTTCAGGCAATGGAAAGCTGTCTTGAGGTAAATTTGCTACCCTTTGAACTGTCGACCAGCCAAGTTCCTGATAGCGGTTTCGACTGACTGCGGCGCCTAGTGCATTAGCAATTAGCTGCCCACCCAAACAGAGACCTATAGCAGGCTTTCCTGCTGCTAAATAACGACGCAACCATCTTTTCTCTATCTTAAGCCATGGATAATTCGCCTCATCATTTACACTCATGGTGCCACCCATGACTAATAATAAGTCAACCTCATCAATTTGTGGTAAAGCTTCTATTTCAAGTGACCGATCAACCGGAAGTGCAAAAAACTCCGTAGAACTAATAGTCGCGTGGTGAGCTTTTAAAAATGAATAACAACTCCCAAACCCCTCACCCGCGATATGTTGAAAATAATGAACTCTTAAATGCGACTTCATGCGCTTAAACCTATTGTTGTTAGAATGTTGTAGTGGTCTTTGCAAAAATAAAGCCAAGTTTTTGTTTTATAGGTCTACTGTAACGAAACGTCTTACAAAACTTTATAAATCTAGCGAAGAATTTAAATTTCTCTTAATCTAACTTTATCATTTAAAACATAACGCACTATGAAAAAGCATAACGATTTCCAGACTCGTCTCATTCATGCCCCAAGAAAGGCTCCGCAATTCATTGAAACAGTGCAACCTCCCTTATTTCGCGCATCAACTATTATTTTCAAATCAACTTCGCACCTTTTTGATCGTCATTGGACTGATAAGTATGACTATAGCTATGGAACACATGGCACCCCTACCACATTCACCTTAGGCGACAATATTGCGCAAATTGAAGGTGGCTTGCATTGTTTACTTGCACCGAGTGGCTTATCCGCAATTAATATTGTGAACTCAGCATTTTTAAGTACTAATGATGAAGTATGGGTACCAGACAACATTTACGGTCCAAATCTAGAGCATTTAACTTATCTACAAAGTCAATATGGCATTATTGTTAAAGTATATAACCCCATTGACGCTGCAAGTTTTCAACCCACCGAAAGAAGTAAACTATTATGGTTAGAAGCTGCAGGTTCAGTTACTTTAGAATTTCCTGATCTTAAAAATCTAGTCAAAAAAGCTAAAAAAAATGGTGTATTGACTGCTCTAGATAACACCTGGGGAGCGGGGCTTGCGTTTAATGCTTTCAATTTTTCTGATGAACATCTATCTGTTGATTTAACCGTTCACGCACTAACCAAATATCCAAGTGGTGGTGGTGACATTTTAATGGGTAGCATTGTAACTCGTGATGAGAAACTTCATCACCGCTTATTCCGTACGCATGCTATTTTGGGCATCGCAATCTCTGGAGATGATGCAGCTCAAGTTCAACGCAGCCTTGCTCATATGTCTTTACGCTATGAACAACAGTCAGCCAATGCTCACACTCTACTTAAATGGCTAAAGAACCAGCCTCAATTTGCACAAGTTCTACACCCAAGTGATGAATCCTCACCAGGCCATCAATATTGGCAAGAAATCTGCATAGACGGTCAAAGTGCTGGCTTAGTGAGTGTTATTTTTAAACCTGAATATGACATTACAGCAGTACGTCGTTTCTGCGATGCATTAGAGTTATTTAAGCTCGGCTTTAGCTGGGGTGGACCCGTTAGCCTGATTATGCTTTATGATTTAAAAATGATGAGAAAACTTGAGAATACACATTTACAACAAGGATTATTGGTTCGATTCTGTATAGGACTAGAAGATCCGCAAGATTTGATACAAGATATCGAAAATGCACTGAAACAACTGTAAAACGACAAGATTATAGTGACTCAAACCATAGGATAAAAATATATGGGTACACCGATTGTTATTGCTAAAAATATTAAGGACACATCAAAAGAAATTGTTTTACTTCCCCAGTTTGCTAACCGTCATGGACTTATTGCAGGCGCGACAGGTACAGGTAAAACAGTTACGTTAAAAGTTCTAGCAGAGAGTTTCTCTCGAATCGGTGTGCCGGTATTTCTTGCCGATGCTAAAGGCGATGTTTCGAGTCTTGCAAAAGCTGGTGAAGCTTCGGATAAATTTAATGAACGCTTAAAACTTTTACAAATTGATAGTGTTCCATTCTCAGCGAATCCAGTTGTTTTTTGGGATTTATTTGGTCAGCAAGGTCATCCTATCCGAACCACCATTTCTGAAATTGGGCCAATTTTATTAGCACGCATACTAAACTTAAATGATACCCAAGAAGGTGTTTTATCTGCTGTATTCCGTATTGCAGATGACCAAGGTTTACTTTTAGTCGACTTTAAAGATTTAAAAGCCATGATTACTTTTGTGAGTGAACATGCAGCTGAATTTAAAGCCGAGTATGGCAATTTATCTCCAGCCAGCCTAGGTGCCATTCAGCGCAACTTACTCGCTCTTGCCGACCAAGGTGGAGAACAATTCTTTGGGGAACCAGCTTTAAATATTCTGGATTTTATCCAAACCGATGCAAACGGACATGGCTATATCAATATTCTTGCTGCCGACAAGCTCATGAATACGCCTAAGCTATACGCCACTTTCCTCTTATGGATGCTTTCAGAGTTATTTGAACAGCTACCAGAAGTCGGTGATATGGATAAGCCTAAACTCGTGTTTTTCTTTGATGAAGCTCACTTGTTATTTGATAATGCCAGCCAAGCACTCCAAGACAAGATTGAACAAGTGGTACGTTTAATCCGCTCCAAAGGGGTGGGTATCTACTTTATTACTCAAAACCCACTCGACTTACCTGAAAGTGTTCTTGGTCAACTTGGTAATCGTGTTCAACATGCATTACGTGCATTCACCCCTAAAGATCAAAAAGCTGTAAAAACCGCAGCAGACACTTTCCGTGCTAATCCCGAGTTTAAAGTTGATGAAGCTATTACCCAACTTGGTGTTGGTGAGGCACTCATTAGCTGTCTAGATGAGCAAGGTACACCACAGATTGTAGAACGTGGTTGGGTTATGCCTCCGTACTCTGCATTTACACCGATCACTCCAGAAGAGCGTCAGACTTTAATCTCGCAAAGTATTATTGCTGGGGTTTATGAACAAGCTGTAGATCGTGATAGTGCCTATGAAATGCTACAGAATAAAGTTGCTGAACGCGAACAACAGCAGCAAGACGCCGAACTTGCAAAACAACAAGCTAAAGAACAAGAAACTTTAGCAAAACAGCAAGCTAAAGAGCAGGAACGTTTGGCACGTGAGCAATTAAAAGAGGAAGAAAGAGCAGCCCGTGAACGAGCTAAACTCACACAAGACATTGTGGGAACTTTTGCCAAAAGTGCTGCACGCAGTTTAGGAGGAAGTACCGGCCAAAAACTCGTAAGGGGCTTGCTCGGCTCTTTATTTGGTAAATAAAAATATTAAAAAAATTGCTTTAATTTTAGGGGATTTTATATCCCCTAATTTTTTATGGTTTTTTATAAAAAGTTATTGCCATTAATTTTTTAAAGATGTATTTTAAATACATCTTATATAGCCAGATAAATAAGGTCTAGTCATGACTCCACAACAAATTGAACTTGTTAAATCTACTGTACCGGTTTTACGTGAACACGGCGTTACGCTGACTACATACTTTTATAAGCGCATGCTTAATAACAATCCCGAATTAAAAAATGTTTTTAATTTAGATGACCAAACCAGCTTACGTCAGCCACGTGCTCTTGCAGCTGCTGTGCTTGCTTATGCAGAAAATATTGAGAACCCTACTGTTTTAGCTAAAGCTGTTGAACGTATCACCACTAAACACGTGAGCTTAGATATCCAACCAGACCAATATGCAATTGTTGGAGACAACTTGCTTCATTCAATTAGTGAAGTACTCAACGTGCCATTCGAATCAGAGCTTATCGAAGCTTGGAAGCAAGCATACTTACAGTTGGCTGATATCTTGATTGGTGTTGAAAAACAAAAATATGAGCAACTTGAAAGCTTAAAAGGTGGATGGGCTGGCTGGCGTTCATTTGAAATTACTCAAATTGATCCTCTGGAATCTGGCAAACGCTTCACTTTAAAAGCAACTGACCATGAAGACGTACTGACTAGCCCAGCAAATGCCTTTATTTCAGTTAAAGTACAAGTTCCCGAACAACAACTTGAACAACCGAAAGCGTTTAAATTTACTGAAGCTCAAGAAGATAACTCGTATCACTTTGAAGTGCAGCCTGAAGAAAATCATACTGAGTTTTCGGTTGCTAATATTTTACTTGAGCATTATAGAGTGGGTGATCAAGTACAGGTTTCAGCCCCTTTAACGCTGTAATGTAAAAACCTCTTGCCTGAAAGTTTTCTTATTTAGACTTTCAGGCTAAGATGATCATCCTTTTAATCTCTTCCATTTTTGGTGATCATGCAGCTTAATAAATTTACCGATTATGCATTACGACTCTTAATGTATGTTGCACGCCCAAGTGATGCACCTTACACGATTGCAGAAATCGCGAAAGATTTGCATGTTTCACAAAACCATCTAGTTAAAGTTGTTCACTTCATGGGCAAGCAAGAATGGATTATTACCATTCGAGGAAAAGGCGGAGGAATTCGCTTAAATCCAAATGCACTTAACTCAAATTTAGGTTCAATCGTTCGAATATTACAGGGCGACAATCAAATCGTTGAATGTAATACGCCACCTTGCGTATTACGTAGTCACTGTGGTTTAAAAGGTATTTTAGATCAGGCTTTAGAGAGTTTTTATCAAAGCCTAGATCAATACACACTCGGAGAAGTTTTGCAGCAATCAAAATCTGCTCCTGCCAACTCCCCTATTGCATTTTTACAAATCTAAGCTCTACTGATTTTGATAAGTCGACTTATTGAAAATTAGCAAGAATACCCAAGCTCCTTTATACTAGGCGCGAGCCCTCTCATTTAAAAAGTTATTTTTTATGCGTCGTAGTGAAAAATCGAAAGACACCAAAGCCAGACTCGCACCCAAGCAAAAGATCAGCTATGAAAAGAAACCAGACCCAGCGATCACGGCATATGCTGTGCAATCACTCAACTGGTTACGCCAAGCTGAGTTTCTAATGAGTGCACCTAAATTGGCACTTTGTGTTGAAGATAGTGGCTACGAGATCGCTTTTGCAGGACGCTCAAATGCCGGTAAGTCCAGTGCTATCAATGCACTAACCAACAAAAAACAACTCGCGCGCGCCTCTAAAAAACCTGGCCGTACCCAGATGATTAACTTCTTTAGTCTCGGCAACCCCGATCAACGTTTAGTCGATCTTCCCGGCTATGGCTATGCAGCCGTACCTGAAGATATGAAACGAGTATGGCAAAAAGAATTAGAGAACTATTTAATCCATCGTAAAAGCTTACAAGGCTTAGTATTACTGATGGATATTCGCCATCCTCTACAGCATTTCGACATGATGATGCTAGAGTGGGCTTATTCACGTCATCTCTTTGTTCATATTCTCTTAACGAAAGCAGACAAACTTAATCGTGGCCCTGCAAACAAAGTGCTATTAGAAGTTAAGCAACAACTGAAAAAAATGAAGCTTGATTTCTCGATTCAACTTTTCTCATCACTTAATAAATTAGGTTTAGAAGAGCTAGCAAGTGTTATGGCTGGACGCCTGCATTTTACGCTTGATCAAGAGCCGGAATTTGACGTTGACGCGATCCCTGAAGCATCAGATGAGGATGCTGAAGAGTAAATCGTCAAAACAGATACAATTTCTTTATTAAATTTATTTTCAAATTGGCCCCTATTGCTAAACACAAATGTAGGGGCTTTTTTTATACTCGTTATAACTTCATCGAGTTAAAAATCAGGACTAAATGATGAAATTGTTATCTTTTTTGAAGAACAAGGCTTTAGGTTCTTCTATTGACTATAAAATTCTTCCACGTAAAGTAAAATTTGACTGGAAAGATACCCCTGTTGACTGGATTCCAAATCAGCCTTTCGCAAGTTATTTTATTAATGAAATTAATAACATCTTACCTGCTGGAGAATTCTGGTTTTGCCGTTTGTACAATAAAGTTTTACCGCAAATTAAAGATGAAAAACTTAAACAGGATGTGCAAGCATTTATCCGCCAAGAAGCTATGCATGCCAATGCGCATACTTCTGCCAATAAAGAATATTTAAGCGCACGTAATATTGATATCCAGCGAAATCTGGACATTATGAATTATCTATTTACTACTGCCTTAGCAGATAAACCTTTCGACAAAGAAGTTCCTCAATTTCTACAAGAGCAATGGGATCTTTTCCGTTTAGGCGTTATTGCAACTGTTGAACATATGACCTGTGTGTTGGGTAAATATGCACTCTATAACAAGCGCTGGGAAGAATTAGGTGCCGACCCTGAAATGGTTGACTTGGTAAAATGGCATGGTTCAGAGGAAATTGAACACCGTACAGTTGCTTTTGATTTATACCGCCATTTGGGTGGTGGTTATATTCCACGCTACTATTTAAGCCTCGCAGTAATTGTACTAGTGCTTGGATTATGGGTAGATGGCGCTGCACATATTATGAAACAAGATCCACGTTTTGCAGATGCGGCTAAATCTAGATTTTTCCCAGTATGGGTTGCAGTAGAATGGTATAAAATTAGCCGAAAAGATAATCAGGTTTTACCAAATCCAATCTGGCTTATTGCCCAACAAATTGATTACCTCATGCCTTGGTATG
Organism: Acinetobacter sp. C13; assembly: GCF_016809775.1. Lineage (NCBI taxonomy): Bacteria > Pseudomonadati > Pseudomonadota > Gammaproteobacteria > Moraxellales > Moraxellaceae > Acinetobacter > Acinetobacter sp. C13. The sequence goes on along the minus strand of NZ_JAFBJL010000003.1, from coordinate 427,265 downwards.
ATCCAGTAAAAGAAGGTAGCACTGAAGATGCGGTAAATTATTTATCACAATCTCCAGCAGCAAAAAGAGCTGAATTACAAGCGGCTTAAAAATAAAAAAGCAGGATTTAAAATCCTGCTTTTTTATTTAGGAGATTAGACACTGATATCTTTATCTTTTGTATAACGGTCAACAACCACGCTAATCATCATATCACCCTGCACATTTACCACTGTTCTTACTGTATCCAATAGGCGGTCAATCGGAAGTAAAATTGCAATTGCTTCAGCCGGTAAACCTACAGACTGTAAAACCATAATCATGGTAACCATACCAGCACTCGGAATTCCAGGTGCTCCTAGTGATGCAATCATTGCTGTTAAGCACACAATAATTTGTTGTGTCAGATTTAAGTCTAGCCCCACCAAATTTGCGACAAACAATGCAGCGGCTGCTTCATATAAAGCCGTACCATCCATATTAAGCTGTGTGCCTAAAGGAATCACAAAACCAGCTGTTTGCGGACGAACACCTAAGTTTTCCTGTGCGCATTTCATACTAAGTGGCATCGTGGCAGAACTAGAGCTGGTTGCGAATGCTGTAATTAGCGCTGTACGTGTTCCTTTGAAAAAAGTCCAAGGACTCATGCGGCCAAAAATCCAAAGTAGTAACGGTAAAACAACAGCACCATGAAAAATGGTAGTCCCTGTCACTACAACAGCAAACTCAGCCAAACGACTGAGTACCGAAATATCTTCCGTTGCCATTAACTTTGCTAATAAAGCAAAAATACCCAAAGGTGCTAGCTTCATTACCCAGCCGACTAGCATCATCATCATTTCAAAAAATTGATGACTCAATACGCGAATACTTTTAAAACGCTCACCGCCATGGACTAAAGCAACACCAACGAATAGTGCAAACACCACAACAGCTAAAACGTTACCATCGCTAAATGCTTTAAATGGGTTAATTAATGTATTTTGAATAAAATTAGTGAAAAAACTTGCAGGATTTAAACTATCTGGTGCCTGATAGTTTTGCATAGACGTTTGGAAAATAGAGATATCTATACCACGCCCTACTTCAAATAGATGAGCACAACTTATACCTAAAATTAAAGCCAATGTTGTTGTGGTCAAACAACATAAAAAGGTAATTTTCCAGACTGGACCTAACTGCCCTCCCGCCTGCAAATTAGAGACACCCACAACAATCGAGTTAAAAATTAAAGGCACCAACAACATTTTAAGCAGTCCAATAAAGACACTACTTAATATGCCTAACCCATATAAACTATGTTTTACAAACGCAGTATCGGGATACAACGTTAATATAAAACCAAAGGCTAAGCCTAAAATGGCCGCAATAAGAATTTGTGTGTTTAAGTTCATATCAGCATTATTTTTTTTCAGTTGGCAATCCTTTTGCAAATATGACATGAGCGCGCTATTCATACGAGCAATTTTTTGTCACATCGTTTCAATTAAAAATAAAAAAGCCATCTGATGAGATGGCTTTATAAATAAGTTTATTGCGTTTCAATTTCCCGCAAACGAATTAAACCCTCTTGTACGGTACTGCATACCAACTGACCATTTTGCCACATACGTCCAAAGTTTAAACCGCGAGAAGCTGCGCTGACTGTTGCTTCCATATCGTAAAGCATCCATTCGTCAGCACGCAGCGGGCGATGAAAATAAATGGCATGATCAATACTTGCACACTGCAAACTTGGAGAAATATAGCTTAAACCATGCGGTCTTAAGGCGGTTGTCATTAAGGTAAAGTCTGAATAAAACGCAACAATCGCTTGATGTAGAGCAATATCATCTAATTGTTTTGGAATACGGTCATGTGTGCGAATATAGTGCGCATTATACGGCGCTTCAGGTTGAGGCTGAAACGGATTTACTGGATCAATTGGGCGGATTTCAACATGGCGCTCACGCATGAAACTAGCACGAACATTTTCAGGTACGAAGTTTAAAATACCTTCTTTGAGCTCATTTTCAGATTTAAGAGTCTCTGGTGCTGGATATTCTGGTTCTTGATGTTGATAGTTCAAGCCTTCTTCGGGGTTAGCAAAAGAAACCATCGCCGAAAATATAACTCGTCCATGCTGAATTGCACGAACCTGACGACTTACGAAACTTTTCCCATCACGTAAACGGTCTACTTCATAAATAATTGGGGCATTAATATCGCCGCCATATAAAAAATATGCATGCAAAGAATGCGCTGGGCGATCGGTTGTATAAGATGCCGCACGTAAGGCCTGCCCCAAAACCTGCCCACCAAAGACACGTTTACCGACAAGATTACGACTTATGCCACGGTAAATATTTTCTTCTAGCTTCTCTAAAGTAAGAAGATCGACAAGTTCTTGGGTTAACGCATTCATGAGAGATACCTTCATATTTCAGGTAAAAAATCGTATTAAAGTACAGATGTGTAGAATCTATTGTGCCATAAAAAACTATTTGAACATGGAACAATCAGTCAACTTCTGATGAAGATTGCTCATATAACAGCTAAAAATACGATTTTTAACGATAAAATATGCCAAAAGCATTATAATTTATAAGAAAGTAGCATATTGTTTTTTTTAATAAATGCCGCAAAATAATTACCCTCTGCATTTGGTGCTGGGATTTGTCTTTAAGAAGTAGGAGTTCTTATGTCCAAGAGTGGGTTTGGTCAAATGTATCGTCGGCTTTCGAGTAAACTACTTGACCTCGTGGTAACACCACATGTTCTTGGGGAAGTTCCTACTGAACCAGTATCAGAAACAACAGAAACAGAAGCAAAAACTGACCGCCCAAAAGTGGTTTGTTACGTCTTACAAAACCACTCTCGAAGCAATGCTCTGGTGGTTGATGGAGAAACGCGTCGTTTAAATTTAAAACCTGCGTTAGACCCACTCATTGTAGGTACACATCAGGAAAAAGCATCAGTTTTATTTTTACAGCACAATGATGAAAATAATTTACTGAATCCGCCTCCTCATGCTTTTCCACCACGCTTATTAAAACTGATTGAAGTTTTACAAGAAAATCCTGAACTTGATATAGAGCTTGTTCCGGTTACAGTTTTATGGGGCCGTTCGCCAGATAAAGAAGATTCTTGGTTTAAATTATTATTTTCAGACACATGGGCAACACCAAGCACAGTTAAGCAACTAGTTAATATTGGTTTGCATGGCCGTCAGTCTTATTTAGAGTTTCATGAACCACAATCGCTACGTGAATTGGTTGAATATGCACAGCAGCATTATCCAAATCTTTCACCAGCAACTTATATTGTAAGTACGTTAAATGATTATTTAGACCGTCAGCGTGAAGTCGTGTTAGGCCCCGATTTGTCGGATCGCCGCAATGTCATGCAATCGGTTGTTAAATCTCGTGATGTGCAAGAAGCAATCCGCCGTGAAAGTATTCGCGGAAAAGTGAGCATGCTTGAAGCTGAACGCCGTGCGATTGGCTATGTGAATGAAATCGTATCGGATTATTCACACTCAGCAGTACGCTTTGCCGATCTTGCCTTAACACGCCTATGGACCCAGCTTTATGACGGCGTAGAAGTGCATAACTTTAGTACCGTTCGTGAACTGGCTAAAGACTATGAAGTTGTCTATACACCGTGCCATCGCAGTCACATTGATTATTTATTATTGTCATATGTCATTTATAAACGTGGCTTAATGGTTCCGTATATTGCTGCGGGTGACAACTTAAACTTACCTTTTGTTGGACAGCTTCTACGTGGTGGCGGTGCATTCTTCATTCGCCGCTCTTTCCGTGGAAATGGACTCTACACTACTGTATTTAAAGAATATCTATATAGTATTTTGTCACGCAACACGCCACTTGAATATTTTATTGAAGGTGGACGCTCACGTACTGGACGCTTATTACCACCTAAAACCGGTATGCTTGCCATGACAGTTCACAGCCATTTACGTGGCCGTGCTAAACCGATCGTTTTCTTACCAACTTATATTGGTTATGAACGACTCATGGAAGGCTCAACTTACGTAGGCGAAATGCAAGGTAAGCCAAAAGAAGCCGAATCTATTTTTGGTATTGTGAAAACCTTACGAAAAATTGAACGTATTTTTGGTAAAGTCCACGTGAACTTTGGTGAACCTGTTTTCCTTGATGATCTGCTTAAGCAACATAATGCAGAAAATGTTTACATCGAGAAAAATGACGACCCAATTCCTCAAGCTGTTTCAGATGCAGTAAATAGCTCTGCACATGCAATTTTAGAAAATATTAACCGAGCTGTGGTGATTAACCCTGTTTCTTTACTTTCTATTATTTTGCTTGCGACTCCAAAGCATACGCTTGATGAAGAAATTTGTATTAAGCAACTTGAAGCTTACCGCAACTTGGCATCAAACTTCCCATATGACCAACGTATGGAAGTAACGCCACTTTCTGGTAAAGAAATTATTGCGTATGGTTTAAAGCTTAAACTCATTAAACGCGTTCAGCATGCGCTTGGCGATATTATTGCGATTGAAGATAACCAAGCTGTTCTTCTGACTTACTTCCGTAATAACATCTTGCACGCCTTTGTTTTACCTTCTCTAGTAGCATCGCTTGTTGAGCATAATGGAAAAATCAGTCGTTCAGATTTAACTAATGTCATCTATACGCTCTATCCATTCTTGAAAGCTGAGTTATTCCTTAAATGGAAGAGCAGCGAGCTTAAAGCACAAGTTGAGCAATATGCAGATGCTCTAGTTCAATCTAACCTTATTCAACAAGACGATGAAGGTAACTTGATTAGCTCTGCGCCAAATACAGAAGAGCATAATCAGCTTGTTGTTTTAGCAACGCCAGTTAAGCAAAGTCTTGAGCGTTACTACATGACACTTGCGCTCATTACTCAACGTGGTTCAGGTAATATCTCTGCTAAACAAGTTGAAGAATTAAGTCATTTATTAGGACAACGTTTATCAGTTCTCTATGAATTTAATTCGCCAGAGTTCTTCGATAAAGCTTTATTCCAAAGCTTCTTAAAAGTACTTACACAACAAAATTACATTCGTACCAATGACCAAGGCCAAATTGAGTTTGATGATAACTTCCGTCAAATGGCTGCTGGCGCACAGTTGGTGCTTGATGAAGTAACCTTGCAAATGTTGCAGCACATCACCACCTTTACTGACGAAGAATTGAAAGATGCTCTTGAAGCAATGGCATCTCAACAAGCTAAACGCCGTTTAAAACGTAAAAAAGCTTAACGTCTTTAGTCAAAATAAAAGGCAACTTCGGTTGCCTTTTATTTTATTAGCGAATTGGACATTCAAAATAACGTGGATCGTCCATACAACGTAAGCGCTTCATAAGCTGAACAAAATAAGCATCGTAATAACCTGAAAGAACATACTGATTACGTATTTTGGCAACCATTACGTCATAACTTTGCTTCTCATAAAAAGAGACATCTACCCAATAATAAGCAGGTAAATGATTTTCCCATTGTGTCGCACGATTCGTCAGCAATTGGCTATTTTGAACGAACCATCCTCGAATTTTCCGGCCAAAATTAGCGGGATAAGCTTGCGGCTTAATAATTAAATTAACACCGAAATATGCCAAAGGAAAATTAATGACTTGAGTATCTGGTCCAAATTCTTTTTGTAAGTTATACGGCAATAATCCATACACTGGGGCAGCAATAATATCGATTTTATTTTGCTTAAACTGCGCAATCGCGTTAGATAAATCGACATAAACTGGCTGAGCACCTACACTTCGCACCAGTGCTTGTTGTGGTGGATTGTTGGGTAGCACCCCAATACGCTGATTTCTTAATTGAGCGACTCTAGAGAGGTTCTTATTTTTTAGAACCATGTAAGCAGTTCCAATTGGAATCATTCCTATAGCTTCATAATTCTTAGAAACTAACCTTTTCTCGATTGTAGGATGATTTAAAAGCTGCAAAAAGCTTTTGGCCGTACGGTTATTAGGAATAAGCCCTATACCCGCGGTACTTCCCATAAATTGGTTATAACGATAAGTATTGAAATTGGATGCAGCTAAACCTGAACATTTTCCATCATCAAAAGCTTGTATGGCCTGCTGTTCTTTTTGATAGGTAACCACTTTAAATTTGACTTGGTATTGCTGGGCATAAAGTCGAATGTCATTTAAACGGCGAGTAATATCCCCTTGGGACCCGATAGGATCATAGGCACACCACACCTGATCCTCAGCCCAACTCGCAACAGCTGTTACGCTCAAGATAAGAGCTAAACAAATTTTTTTCACTTTCAACCTTTTTATCTTTATCGGCAATTTGACTGCCTCATCAGGTATTTATGTTCTTATTTAAAGTTTAATCAAAATTTCATTTAGTGCTATGAACATTTAAACATAATAAATAGTCATTAAAGCAAATTGGATGTTCCAACTGAAAACCTGTTGTAGATAAATGTTTTGCATAAATTCTTTTACCTGAAATTTGGTTTGATTCTAAAGTTAATTCTGGCAATCCCAATTGTTTTTGAAACCACACAATAATTTCATGCAAAGGCAATGGTTGATTATTAGTCACAATATAGCTTGCTTGATGACTTTCGTAATCAGCCATAAAAGCTAAAAATCTTGCTAAATCATCAATATGTATTCGATTGCTATAATGTATATTTGGATAACTTTGATTATTTTCAGCCATTTTCTTTAAGCGGGCAATGGAAGTTCCATAAATACCTGTAGGACGAACAATTACAGATTGAGTTGGATAATATTTTTGCCAGAGTAACTCCATATTACGCAATATATGGCCTTGTGCATCATTTGGATGAATTTCACTAAAATCATCAATGATCTCCCCTGCATTTTCACCATACACCCGCGTAGAAGAGACAACAATTATTTTTTTTACTGGATGTATTTTTAATGCTTCTCGAATCGGTTCAATACTATCTACATAAGTATGTTGATAGCCCTCAACCGTACTCTCATTTGAAGAAAGTAAAATATATACGACATCCACAGGTTCAATTTTACTTAAATCAAGTTTAAAGATATCTTGAACAAGATGTGTTGCGTAACTATCCGTTTTTACACTACGGCTGATTGTGGTAATTTGATGTTCTTTCTCAAATAGTTGTTTAGCAACACGCTGAGATGTTTTACCATAACCGATAAATAATATATGCATAGAAAACTCGTTGAGGGGACATGACTTCAGTCCATCAGTTACAAGGCGTTGGATCGGCTTCAGCAGCCCTGCTCGAAAAACTAAATATTTTTACCACAGATGATTTACTGTTTCATCTGCCACGTGATTATGAAGATCGAAGTACGATTATTCCAATGAATCAACTGGTGGTTGGGCGGAGCTATTTACTCGAAGGAGAAGTCAAATCAATTGATTTCCCTCCGGGAAAACGAAAATCTATGGCAGCCTTGGTGCAAGATGAATTCGGTAAAGTCACCTTACGCTTTTATCATATTTATAAAAACCTGACTGATAAAATAAAACCCGGTCATCGCTTACGTATTTTTGGTGAAGTCCGCGTAGGTGCTCGTGGCCTTGAGATGTATCATCCTGAAATTCAGCTCATTCATGAACATACGCCTCTACCAAAAACTCAGCTTACAGCAATTTACCCAAGTACGGATGGGTTAACTCAACCCAAATTACGCGAATACGTTAAACAAGCTTTAAAACATCATAGCGACGCCTTACCAGAACTACTCCCAAAGCAATATACCAATGGCTATGCGCTTAAAGAGGCTTTATATTATATTCATGAGCCTCCCGTTGATGCCAATATGCTCCAATTGGCTCAAGGCTCGCATCCTGCTCAGCAACGGCTTATTTTTGAAGAGTTGGTTGCGCACCAAATTAGTTTACTTAATCGCCGTGCTTATATTCGACAAATTGCGTCACCTGCTTTTTCAAGCAGTAAAGTATTAGCTAAAAAACTATTAGAAGCTTTACCATTTCAAATGACCAATGCACAAAAACGTGTATCTAAAGAAATTTTAAATGACTTAAAACAACACCAACCTATGCTACGTCTAGTACAAGGCGACGTAGGTGCTGGAAAGACCTTAGTTGCCGCTGTAGCAGCTTGCCATGCTTTAGAAGCAGATTGGCAGGTTGCATTAATGGCTCCTACTGAAATTCTTGCAGAACAGCATTATTTAAACTTTAAACGTTGGTTTGAACCATTAGGTGTAACCGTGGCATGGTTATCTGGCAAACAAAAAGGTAAAGCCCGTGCCCAAGCAGAACAACAGATTAAAGAAGGCCACGCGGAACTTATTGTCGGTACCCATGCCTTATTTCAAGACAATGTTGGCTTCGCTAAATTAGGGCTAGTGATTATTGATGAACAACATCGTTTTGGGGTAGATCAACGCTTAGCTTTACGCAATAAAGGTGCTGAGCAGTTCACCCCCCATCAACTCGTGATGACGGCAACCCCCATTCCAAGAACTCTAGCAATGAGTGCTTATGGTGATTTGGACACATCCATAATTGATGAGTTACCTCCAGGCCGTACCCCAATTCAAACAGTTACGATTCCTCTTGATCGTCGAGAAGAAGTACTTCAACGTATTGCTTCAAATTGCAGAGATGGGAAACAGGCGTATTGGGTATGCACATTGGTTGAGCAGTCTGAGACTTTAGATGCTCAAGCAGCAGAAGCAACTTACCAAGAGATGAAAGAACGTTTCCCTGAACTCAATATTGGTTTGGTGCATGGCAAAATGAAAGCCGATGAAAAGCAAGCCGTCATGCAAGCATTTAAAAATAATGAATTACAACTTCTTATCGCAACGACAGTGATTGAAGTTGGAGTAGACGTTCCTAACTCTTCCATTATGGTCATTGAAAATGCCGAGCGTTTAGGGCTTTCTCAGCTACACCAATTACGAGGTCGCGTAGGTCGAGGTGCTCAAGCTAGTTTTTGCGTACTTTTATATAAAACGCCTCTCTCTCAAAATGGACAAGAGAGACTTTCTATTTTAAGAGAAAGTAATGATGGCTTTGTGATTGCGGAAAAAGATCTGGAATTACGCGGACCAGGTGAATTACTAGGGACTAAACAAACTGGGGATATGGGATTTAGAGTTGCTCGTTTAGAGCGAGATGATCACCTACTGAGTCAAGCTCACTATGTGGCACAGCAAGTTTTAAAAGATTATCCAGAACAGGCAGATGCTCTATTAAAACGTTGGCTTCCTGAGGCGCCTCGCTACGCGTATGTTTAATTTTTTAAACTTCCAGCATCTTATTCAGTTATTTTCACCTTGCTCATTGTGCGAGTTAGGCATGCGAGAAAAATACTCGCTCTGTAAAGACTGTTGGGAACAGCTACCTTGGCTTAAACAAACGATTCAACGTAATAATCAATCTGTCCTTGTAGCCTGTAATTATGCTTATCCAGTTAACCGGATTATTCAGCAGTTTAAATATGAACAAAAGTTACATTATCAAATCTTATTAGGTGAAATTTTAAAACAATTAAAATTTCCCAAGGTACAAGCTATTGTACCTATGCCTATTTCCAATCAACGTTTAATTGAACGTGGTTTCAATCAGTCATTATTACTTGCCAATATCTTAAGCAGACACTTAAAAATACCTGTTTGGCAACCAATCCAACGCTTAAATGAGCACTCTCAAAAAGGGCTTACTCGGCTAGAACGCTTTGAAAATATAGAACAACAATTTTTACCTCATCATCAAGAGAAACGACGTTATCGCCGCGTTCTCATTATTGATGACGTGATAACCACAGGAAGCTCCGTTCATGCGCTCAGTCAGGCACTTAAACAATTAGGCTGCACATCCATTCATACGGCGTGCCTAGCAGCGACGCCGAAGAGTTAAGCTATTGCACTGTAGATAAATACTCTTCACACCAAGGAATGACAATTTCTCGGGTCAATGGTGCAAGTTGAGTTTCCGAATCATTTAAATCTATCCACTTCATTTCTGCAATTTCGGCTGCAATTTTAGGTGCTTGGTCGAGCTGAACTAGATATAAATGACTCACCAGAATATGATCTGGCTCATTGGCAGCTGCTGTTTCGAAATGACCAATAAATTGCTCAATCACACAAGAGCTTCCGACTTCTTCTAAAATTTCTCGCTGCATGGTGATCTCTGGCGCCTCGTTAGGTTCCAGCTTGCCACCCACTTGCATGAAAGTGTGTGTATTACGCTTTCTTACAAGCAACAACTGATTTTGCTCATTTAAGATCACTGCGGCAGCGACCGTAATTGTTTTCACCTATTTAACCTCGTTTATGGTTGAACATCTGCATTTGTCCATTTTGGAGCAGGAGCCTGATATTGCTCGAATTGTTGAAGAATATCTTCAATTTTGTCTGATGCGATCAATTTATCAACGAACCGTGCTTGGCTGAATCCATTATCCACCGTTCCTTGAATCATTTTAAGTAAATCTTCATAAAAGCCCGCTACATTTAAGAAAGCACATGGCTTTTGATGAATCCCTAATTGCGCCCACGTCCATTGTTCAAAGATTTCTTCCAATGTACCAGCGCCACCCGGCAAAGCAATAAAGCCATCTGAAAGATCCGCCATCTTGGTTTTACGCTCATGCATATTTTCAACCACATATAATCTGGTTAGGCCCGGATGAGCTAACTCACGATCAACTAAAGCACGAGGGATCACACCAATGACTTGTCCACCTGCTTGTAAGGCGCTATCGGCAACTACACCCATTAGGCCTGAGCGACCACCACCATAAACCAAGGTCTTCCCTTGTTTTGCAATAGCCTCGCCTGTAGCTTGGGCAATTTTTTGGAAAATTGGGTTTGAACCAAGAGATGAACCACAGAAAATACAAATTGATTTCATAGTGTAAAAAACCGTTTTATTGAACTGTCATGCTGACAAACTAAACTATCGATAGAGTTTTTTTTTGCAAAATAGCGTATTGGCAAGTGTTTTTCGGCAAATCCTTGTCTAAAATACACCCATCCATTTCCATCAGACTGCGTGAGGAAAAAAGACACATGCTTGAAGCCTTTTATGCCACAGAACGCGGAAGTCTGGAAGATGCCACCATCAATGGTGGATTTGATCTACATCCCGAATTAGTCTGGCTTGATCTTATTGCACCCTCGCAAGAAGAGCAACAATGGGTATTAGATGCCTATGACCAAAATTTACCAACACTAAAGTCGCTTGAAGACATTTCATCTTCTGCACGATTTTACCGTGATGATGACGGTATTTTGCACATCAGTACTTATTTTTTAACGAAAAATAAAAATTATCAGGTGGATGGCGACGCTGAAGAGTCATCACATATGCTGGCCATGGTGCAAACCGTAGCTTTTATTTTACATAAAGACCGCCTCTTTACGATGCGCGGAGAAAAACTAGTTGCGTTTCGTGCCTTTCGTGCCCGTGCTCGCCGAAATGACTATGACATGGACTATAAAGATCCAACGTGGATTTTATTAGGTCTTCTTGAAGCAAAACTTGATGAGCTTGCGGATATCTTAGAAGATATCCACAAAGATTTAGAAAAATACTCCACCGAGGTTCTTAATAACCACCAACGTGAAAAAATTCTAGATCTCGATGACATGATTACACGCCTAGCTCAACAAGAAGACATGCTAGGAAAAGCACAGCTTTGTCTCATTGACTTACGACGTGTACTTACTTTCTTATCGCGTCCACGTGCTTTAGGCAGTCATATTTATGATGCAGACATTCGAGAACTCAGTGAAGATGTGCGTTCACTGGTAGAACATGATGCGTTCTTATTCCAAAAAGTACGATTCTTACTTGATACGACGTCTGGATTCATTAACACAGAACAGAATGACACGATTCGTCGATTCTCGATCTTACCAAGTATGTTAGCTCCTCCGATGCTTATTGCCAGTATTTATGGTATGAACACAGACGTATTACCTTTTGCACATGGTACGACCAGTTTCTTCGTTGTTTTGCTGATTATTATGGGTTTCTTTATTGGGCCGATCATTTATTTCCGCTGGAAAAAATGGATCTAAGCTTTGTAATAAAATGCTAATTTCGAGTATAAAAAAGCACCTAAATATAGGTGCTTTTTTACATCAAAAACATCAGATCATTTGCAGATCGTCCTGCAAATGACAGGCTTGAATGATCTTCAGCATTTTTTCAGGGACATTTTTAAAATGCAAACCAGTATTTTTTGGAGTCACTCGTAACCATTGAACTAAAACAGCCAATGCCAAGGTACTGCCATGCTCAAGCTCAGTTAAATCCACCACAAGTGGGAAGCTTTGCTGCTTCTTTATGATGGCCAAACCTGCTTGATACTGTTGTTCCGCATTTTCAAAATCAATTTTTCCCGAAACAACCAATTGTTGGTTGAGATACTGAACCACACGTCACCTACTTATTTCTTTTTGTTTTGATTAACAGCAGCGTCTGCATCAGGTTGGAAGGTAGCAATTGCTTTATTTAAATCACCGCCATTGCGTTTCACTGTTGCAGCAAACTGATTACGGAACTGTAATCCTAGATCAATACCAGAGACATTGATATTACGGATTTTCCATTGAGTACCTTTGTCAGCCAACTGGAAAGAAACAGGAATTTTTTCACCATTGTGATTAAAGTCCAATGTCACTACAGGGTTTTTACCCGCAGTTGCCTTGTAAGGACGCATGGTATAGCTTTGATTTGTATATTTAGCAAATGCGCTACCGTAATTTTCAATTAATGTATTACGGAAGTTTGTTTCAAACTGAGCACGCTGTGCAGCTGTACTATACTGATTCGTCGCATAAGTACCCATCACAATACGAGTGAACGCTTGTGAATCAACATATGGGTCTAAGTTCTGACGTACAATTGATTTTACTAAAGCAGGATTGTTCTGCAACTTAGCATGATCTGCTTTTAAACGAGCGATCAAGCCATCAGCAACGCGCTTAATAAAATCAGGCGGTGCTTCTGAAGGTGCAGCAAAAGCTGTACCTGCAATCATAGTAGACAAAAGACTTGCTGTCAGGGTTTGTTTAAACAACGTATTCACCTGGAACCACTCCTTCAAATAAACTCTTACTCAACAAATGACGGCTGTGCACTGCTGTCGGTACTTGCAGGAGCTTTTTCTTCTGCTGAGGATGAACCAGCGGCAACTTTACCTGCGCCACCACCAGTAATAAATTTACTAATTAAATCTTCTAAATCCATGGTTCCTTGGGTATTTGAAATTGTATCGCCACGTTTAAGATAGTTTAAACCACCACCTGGAACGACTTTCAAATATTTCTCACCCAACAAACCATTGGTTGCAACCATTATATAAGCATCTTCATCAATACTGGTGATGGAGGACATGTTACTGATCAGTTGCTGTTCCATTGCTTTTTGTTGCTCTGGAGAAGCCTGCGTATAGTCAGAACTATAACGTAGTTCATCTAAAGCATTTTTTTGAACTTCTTTTAGCTGCTCAGCATTAAAGCTTGTCAATTTTCCATCTAAACCAAAGGTTACCGTAGCCAAACGCGTAACTGGATCAAGGGTAATTGAATCAACACGACCAATTGTGACACCGCTCATCGTTACTTTAGCACGAGGCTTTAAACCATTGACGTTATCAAACTGAGCCTTCATGGTATAACTATCATTTAAATTAGTACCAACAAGGCCACTAACTTTCATGGCTAAAAAGAACAAGGCAATACCGAAGATAATAACAAAGATACCTACGGCCAGCTCACTACTACGTGATTTCATTAAATCCCTCCGAACATGACCGCAGTCAACACGAAATCAAAACCTAAAACACATAATGAAGAATATACAACTGTTCTCGTCATTGCAGTTGCGATTCCTTCTGGAGTTGGATCACATGCATATCCTTGATATACCGCAATCCATGTACATAACAAAGCAAACACAATACTTTTGATAATGCCATTTACGACATCATGCCCAAATTGCACGTTGTTTTGCATACCGCTCCAGAATGAGCCTTCATCGACGCCAAGAAAATCGACACCTACCATTTTACCGCCCACAATACCAATCGCAGCAAAAATGACAGTTAGCATCGGTAAACTGACCACTCCCGCCCAAAGACGTGGTGATACGATTTGTTTTAATGGGTCAACCCCGATCATTTCCATGCTGGCAAGTTGTTCACTTTGCTTCATTGAACCAATTTCTGCTGTTAATGCAGAACCTGCTCGACCAGCAAATAATAAAGCAGCAACCACAGGTGCCAATTCACGCAGCAATGTTAAAGACACCATGGTGCCTAGCATTGATTCACTGCCGACGTTCACTAAAATTGAATATCCTTGTAAACCCAGTACCAAACCAATAAATAGGCCCGATACAGTAATAATTAACAAAGACATCACTCCTACCCGATGCATTTGGTAAATAAATCGTCCAAACCCACCAGATGAAGGAAAAGAAAAAACAATTTGTAAGAGCATTAGTGCCGCAACACCAATCCCTCGAATCCGCTCAATAACGAGTCTACCTAACCAGGCAATCGTATTCATGGACGAACCTCGTTATCTAAATAGGCTTGATGACTAAATTGGTATTCAACTGGTCCTTCTGCCGAACCTGTTAAGAATTGGCGCACAAATGGAGAAGCATATGCCTGTAACTCTTCTGGCGTTCCTTCCCCTTGAATTTTTCCTTCTGCTACAACATAAATGTAGTCAGCAATAGAAAGGGTTTCGGGAACATCATGCGAAACAATAATTGTGGTTAAATCTAAAGCTTCTCGCAATGAACGAATTAAACGTGTCAACACGCCTTTTACAATAGGATCTTGCCCCGCAAAAGGTTCATCGTACATGATTAAATCAGGGTCAAGCGCTATCGCACGTGCCAAAGCAACACGACGGTTCATACCACCTGAGAGTTCTGTAGGCATTAATTGTTCAGAACCACGCAAACCAACTGATTCCAGTTTTAATGCAACCAGTTCAGCAATTAGATTTTCAGGGAGTTTGGTATGTGCTCGAATTGGAAATGCCACATTTTCATAGACCGACATATCCGTAAATAAAGCACCGCTCTGAAATAACATTCCCATACGTGCACGGGCTGAAAAAAGCTCCTGACGGGACATTTTTGCAATATCTTTACCGTCGAGCAAAACTTCGCCCTGATCAGGAACTAACTGTCCACCGATCAGACGTAATAATGTTGTTTTACCTGTACCAGAAGGTCCCATAATGGCCGTAATCTGGCCACGACGTATATTTAAACTAATATTGTCATAAATGACGCGTTCCCCTCGATTAAAACTCAAATTTTTCACTTCAATAAGTGGTTGAGTCGAGAGAGGAGTTTTATTATTCATAATGGCAATCGTTCCTGCACTTTTATGCACGCATACTATAACACTGAAAATTGGCAAACTTGTTGTTATTTTGACAAAAGCAAAGCTAAGTTAGTTGGTAGAAATAGACGAGGTATGTTCGTAAAAAGAGGTTAATTCAGAAATTTGAAACTGCTCAATAGAACTTCCAGTTATAAAAGCATAGGCAAAATAAACCCCATTACACAAAACAAGTGCAATAAAAAGATAAGGCAAGCCGTGCTGAACTAATAAGTTCTTCAACTGTGCCATTATTGTTTCTTTTCGTTTACTTTTACTCATTATTTAATAAAAAATTGAACCAATTCACATTTTGTTATTTTATAACAAAACTGGAAAATAAAAAAGGCCAGTATTTCTACTGGCCTTTCTTTAAACAAACTTTTGATTAACGGTCGAATTTACGACGCGGTTTATCATCAAAACTACGACGTGGACGATCTTCACCACCGAAGCTACGTTTTGGACGATCTTCGCCACCAAACGCTGGACGCTCACCACGTGGTTTATCATCAAAGCTACGACGCGGTTTATCGTTAAAACCACCTTCGCGACGTGGACGATCTGAGTTGAACTCACGACGTGGACGATCTTCGCCACCAAATGATGGACGCTCGCCACGAGGTTTATCATCAAAACTACGACGTGGACGATCTTCACCACCGAAACTACGTTTTGGACGATCACCAAAACCATTTTCACGACGTGGTTTGTAATCTACGCGGTTACCACGGTTGTCATCATTTGAGTCAAAACGCGGTTTATCGTTGAACCCACCTTCACGACGCGGACGATCTGAGTTGAACTCACGACGTGGACGATCTTCAAAACCACCTTCACGACGTGGACGATCTGAATTGAACTCGCGACGTGGACGATCTTCACCACCGAATGGACGTTCACCACGTGGTTTGTCATCAAAGCTACGACGTGGACGGTCATCACGACCACCTTCACGGCGTTTGAAGTTGCTTTCGCCTTCAAAACGACGACCACCGCCAAAACCGCCACCACGACGACCATCACGACCACCGTTGCCGCCACGACCACGACCACCGCCATCACGACCTGAACGAGCAGGAGGTGGAGATGGCTCTAAGCCTTCAATTTCAGAAACACTTAAACGTGCATCTAAATAGTCTTCAAGCGCACGGATTTTACCGCGTTCACGATAAGTCGCTAAAGTAATTGCTTGACCTGTACGACCAGCACGACCTGTACGACCAATACGGTGTACATAATCTTCGTGTTTCATTGGTAAACCGAAGTTAATTACGTGAGAAATTGTCGGTACGTCAAGACCACGTGCAGCAACGTCTGTCGCTACCAAGATTTTTGCACGACCTTCACGAATACTACGTAAACGACGGTTACGAACTGTTTGTGGCATTGCACCGTGAAGTGCAACTACAGAGTGACCTGCTTCTGCAAGTTCTTCAGCCAACATATCTGTATCTTCTTGAGTGCTCGCGAATACAACCGCTTGATCAAGAGTTTCATCAGCCAACCAGTGAGTCAGAAGTTTCTTCTTGTGTTCGAAACCATCTGTCCAGTGTAAAGTTTGGGTGATGTCAGTGTTTGTACTGTGACCTGTTTCAATTGCAATACGCTCAGGTTCATTCATCATGCGCTCAGCAAGACGAATAATACGGTCAGCGAAAGTTGCAGAGAACATTAATGTTTGACGACGGTTACCAGCTAAATCGCTGATCGCTTCTAAATCTTCAGAGAAGCCGAGGTCTAACATACGGTCAGCTTCGTCAACGATTAAAGCTTCAACTTTATCTAACTTTAATTGACGACGGTTTACTAAATCTAATAAACGACCAGGAGTCGCAACAATAACTTGCGCGCCTTTAAGTTGTTGGATTTGCTTACCAAAAGGCATACCACCCATGATTGCAGCAATACGAACACCTTTCATGTGACGTACGAAAGCAATCGCATCTTGGCTAACTTGTTGAGCCAATTCACGTGTTGGGCATAAAACTAAAATGTTAGGTTGGGTCACAGCTTTCATGCGTTCTTTGAACGGAACAAAAGTTTCTTGACCAGCTAAATTATGTAATGTCGGTAATAAAAATGCCGCAGTTTTACCAGAACCAGTCTGGCTAGATACTAGAAGGTCTTTTCCTTCTAAAGCTGCAGGAATAGATTGTTCTTGCACAGGAGTCGGGGTAGTAAAACCTAAACCTTCAAGCGCTTGTTGTAAGGTTTCATGCAAAGAAAATTCGGCAAAAGTTTTGCTCATAGAGAGTTTCACCCTAGTGGGTGCTCCATTTTTAATAAATACAAAATAGACATCGGCACAAAGCGGCAAAGCAAAGTTAGCTGAAACGTTTTTTTCAGCAGCAATCCGAGTAACGACGATGTGGACTAAACGCACGCTTGATTACGGCCGAACCTGAAGAATCGCTGAGCGATCGGGGCGCAAGAAATGGTCCTCTCTATGGACAGCGTGCGCTTACAATGAATAGAACAGAATGTTCAGGTAATGAACGGAAATTTAAGTGCGTGGGCGGATTATAGCAGAAAGAAATTAAAAGTCATGTGTTTTAATCAACTTTCTTCATATTTATTGAACTCAGTAAAATTTACCCGTGGCTTAAAAAAATAAAACCCTCTGATAATAGAGGGTTTTATTTATAAATAATTAAATTATTTTGCGGCTTGACCCCAAGCTGGAACTACAGTTTGCATTAAAGGTTTTAGCATTTTGAGTGAACTTGCAAGCACTTGACCGTTTTCAAGAGACTCATTACCACCACGTGCGTCAACCACTACACCGCCCGCTTCTTTAATAATAAGCTCACCAGCAGCGATATCCCATGGTTTTAAACCCAGCTCAAAGAAACCATCAAAACGACCAGCAGCAACATATGCTAAATCTAGGGCAGCTGAACCACCACGACGAATTTGTGCGCCTGCTTGAGTCACAGCTAATAATGAAGCAAAGTGTTGTTCTGCATAAGATACAATCTCACCAGCACGTTTAGCACGGTAAGGATGGCCTACTGCCAAGAATGTATTTTCTAAAGTATCTTTTACATTTACACGGATACGGCGTTGGTTCATAACTGCACCGCGACCGCGACTTGCAGAGAATAATTCGTCACGCACTGGGTCGTAGATTACACCGTGCTGAGTAACGCCTTTATGCTGAACTGCAATAGAAATACAGAAATGAGGAAATCCATTAATAAAGTTTTGCGTGCCATCAAGCGGGTCGATTACCCAGCACCAGTCTGCATCGTGGCCTTTCCCTTCTTGCAAACCGAACTCTTCACCTAAGAAGCTATGGTTTTTATAACTTTTACGTAATGTATCAATCGTCAATTGTTCCAAATAACGATCTACACGTGTTACTGGGCCATCAATGCCTTTCTCTTCAACTTGCAAATCGAGTTTATGACGATTTTGATGCGCTTTTAAAAGCTCTTGACCAACTGTTTGAGCCGCACGCGCAGCCATAACCACCATAGGTTCCATTGAACACCCACTACAATACAAATTTGAAGATTTTGACAAAGAATAATGCATAAAAGCGCATACATTTTAGCAAATGAATGCGCTTTATGGGAAAAAATGTTTCAAAAATTTTATTAAAGGCTTAAACCACCTGATTTAGCTTAAGCCAAGCTCGTTCAATTGAGCTCAAAATACCTTTAGCATCTAGCCCACAATCTTGTAGCATTTGACCATGTGACGCTTGCTGCAAGAACAAATCTGGCAGACCTAAATTAATGATAGGTTTAACAATTTGTTCTTGTGCCATGAACTCATTTACTGCACTGCCTGCACCACCCATAATTGCGTGTTCTTCAACAGTTACAAATAATTGTGTATGTTCAGCTAAATCACGAATAATTTTTTCATCAAGTGGTTTCACAAAACGCATATTTACAACACGCACACCAACGTCATGTTTTTGTGAAAATTGCTCAGCAGCTTCTATGGCAACCATAACGCGACTACCAAACGCTAAAATCGTAATCTGCTCATCACAAGCAGGTTTAATTTCAGCAACGACTTCTGCCTTACCTAATTCAATAGCAGTTAGCTCTTGCTGAATTTCAACGCCTACCCCAGCACCACGAGGGTAACGTACTGCTGCTGGCCCATTATAAGCATAGGCTGTATGTAGCATTTGACGGCATTCATTTTCATCTTTTGGTGCCATGATGACCATGTTCGGAACTGTACGCATATATGCATAGTCATATGCACCAGCATGAGTTGGACCATCTTCACCCACCAAACCAGCACGATCAATCCCGAAAGTTACATCAAGATTTTGTAATGCAACATCATGAATAAGCTGGTCGTAACCACGCTGTAAGAATGTTGAATAGATCGCAACAACAGGTTTTAAACCTTCACACGCCATGCCTGCTGCAAGTGTTACTGCATGCTGTTCAGCAATTGCAACATCGAAGAAGCGCTTTGGAAATTCTTTAGCAAACTTAACCATGCCCGAGCCTTCGCACATAGCTGGAGTAATCGCTAATAAACGTTCATCTTGTGCAGCTTCGTCACACAACCATTGACCAAATACATCAGAATATTTTGGTGGCGTTTTACCTGAAGAAGCCGCATTAATTTTGCCAATTGCATGATAGGTAATAGGGTCTGCTTCTGCTGGAGTAAAGCCTTTACCTTTTTTAGTATAAACGTGGACTAAGCGTGGACCTTTACGTTTTTTCAAAGCATTAAATACTTGAACAAGTTGATTTACATCATGTCCATCGAAAGGACCGAAGTAATCAAAACCAATCGCTTTAAATAAATTATCGGCCGCATCTGTTGCCGATTGATGTAAACGAGAGTTGTACGTCCATTTCGGATGTGGCTGTACATACGCCTCGCCATGTTCATCGACATTAACTAAATGGCCTTTTTCCCAAATTGCAGCTAAATGCTTAGCAAAACCACCTGTACTGCAAGAAATCGACATGTCATTGTCATTAAGTACAACAATTAAATCGGCATCGTGTGCCACAGCATCGTTCATGGCTTCAAATGCCATACCTGCTGTCATTGCGCCATCACCCACAATACAAACGACTTCACATGGGTCATTTTGATAGCGACGTGCTAAAGACATTCCCAAACCTGCCGAAATTGCAGTTGATGAATGCCCTACACCAAAAGTATCAAAAACTGATTCTTCTCTAGCTGGAAATGCTGCTAAACCGTTTTTAGCACGAATTGTTGTCATTTGCTCACGGCGACCAGTCAAGACTTTGTGTGGATACGCCTGATGTCCTACATCCCAAACTAATCGGTCATTTGGAGTATTAAAGCAATAATGCAGCGCAACCGTCAGCTCAACCACGCCGAGGTTAGCACCGAAATGGCCACCACTCTGGCCTGCTGCATATAAAATATATTGACGCAACTCATCAGCCACTTGAAACAATTGGCTATGCTCGAGCTGACGTAATTGTTGAGGATGATCAATTGCATCTAACAATGGCGTAACAGGGCGTTGAGTTGGAATT
The DNA here is from genome assembly GCF_016809775.1 of Acinetobacter sp. C13. Taxonomy (NCBI): domain Bacteria; kingdom Pseudomonadati; phylum Pseudomonadota; class Gammaproteobacteria; order Moraxellales; family Moraxellaceae; genus Acinetobacter; species Acinetobacter sp. C13. The sequence goes on along the minus strand of NZ_JAFBJL010000003.1, from coordinate 406,418 downwards.
TCGGTATACAACATATGTGGCAAAGCCTTTATAAGCCTGGCAAATCCTAAGCTGGGTCAAAATGGGTCGATCATACAATCGAATGAAGTCACCTTCAATCAGCCACATTTGCGAACGAGGTCATGCAAAGCAGTCTCTCATACAGTATGGGTATGGTTGGCAGATTATCCTGAATAATCTGACTATTTATCAACTATTATCGTCTTCTTTATACAAAAAAGAAAACCTTAGTGCTCAAAATGATTATGACAATTCGACCAATCTCCCAGCATTACGCTATACTTTAAACCGTTTTCGGTTAAAAGATGAGTTAATCTGTGCCTATAGAGTTCATTGCAACATCAAAACTCCCGACCGCTTTTGGTGAATTCAATATTTCTGTGTTTCAAGATCCAGTATCAGGTGAAGAACATGTGGCACTTTCTAAAGGGTTAGAAAATCCACCCACAGGCCCTGTTTTAGTACGTGTTCATTCAGAATGCTTAACAGGTGATGCTTTTGCGTCATTAAAATGTGACTGCGGCCCTCAATTACAGGCAACTCAAAAGCTTATTAACGAAGCAGGTCAAGGCGTTATTTTATATTTACGCCAAGAAGGCCGTGGTATTGGACTTACAAATAAAATTCGTGCGTATGCCTTACAAGATCAAGGTCATGACACCGTAGATGCAAATTTACTTTTAAATTTGCCAGCTGATGCACGCCGTTATGACATGTGTAGCATTATGCTTGATCATTTAAAAGTAAAAGAAGTTAAGTTAATTACTAACAATCCTTTGAAAATTCAGGCACTCAAGGATCAAGGTATTAATGTGGTTGGTCGTGTTCCATTAACGGTTGGACGTAATCCTTTTAATGAACAATATTTAAAAACTAAACGTGAACGCATGGATCACCTTTATCAAAAAGATGATTTCTAGAACAAAATTATAAATTTAAAAATAATTGGAAGGGATTTTTAAGACATTTCTTAAAAATCCCTTACTTTTTTTATGGTTTTGTGTTTTGATGTATCTATCTCCTATCTCAATCATCTTTGAGGGTCACTATGCAACATCCGACTTCAACAGATATTCAACGTGTCCGCGAATTTCTCCTCGATTTACAAGCTCGTATTTGTGCTGGTTTAGAACAACAAGAAAAAGCTGGTGGTGGTACGGGTGAATTCATTATTGATGATTGGGAACGTCCAGAAGGTGGTGGCGGTCGTTCTCGAGTTTTACAAAATGGCACCGTGATTGAAAAAGGTGGTGTGATGTTTTCTCACATCAATATTAGTAAACTGCCCGCTTCTGCTACAGAAAGACATCCTCAAATTGCTGGTGCTAAAGCACAAGCGCTTGGTGTGTCATTAGTGATTCACCCTAAAAACCCGAATATTCCAACCTCACATGCCAATGTACGTTTATTCGTTGCAGAGCCTGAAGGACAAGATCCAATTTGGTGGTTTGGTGGTGGTTTTGACTTAACACCGTTCTATCCAGATGAACAGGATGTTATCGATTGGCATCAAGCCGCACATGACCTATGCCAGCCTTTTGGTGACAATGTCTATGCTGAACATAAAAAATGGTGTGATGATTACTTCTATCTAAAACATCGAGATGAACAGCGTGGTGTCGGTGGTTTATTCTTTGATGATTTAAATTGCTGGGATTTCGAAACCTGCTTTAAATATATTCAAGCTGTAGGTAATGGTTATTTAAATGCCATTTTGCCAATTTTTGAAAAACATCGTGAACAGCCTTATACCGAAGCTCAACGAGAGTTCCAGCTGTACCGTCGTGGTCGCTATGTCGAATATAATTTAGTCTATGACCGCGGAACATTGTTTGGCTTACAAACAGGTGGACGTATTGAGTCTATTTTAGTCAGCCTCCCTAACCTTGCAGGTTGGTCGTATCGTCCAGAATGGGATGAAGACTCACCAGAGAAACGTTTAACCGACTATTACTTAAAACCACGTGATTGGTTAAACCTAAAAGAAAAAGTTGCTTAATTTTTTGCTTTTCGGAGATTCTTTGGCTTCCACCCTAAAGAATCTCCTTTTTTATTTCCAATTTTCTGAGTTTCATTCAAATATTTTTTCTTATTAAAATTTGGCTTATAGTGAGGCCTGCTGAAAATTCAGTACAGACTTTATCTGCCTCATGCCATTTTAAAATTTTGGATATAAGAATGACCAAACAGTTTGCAGTAATTGGCAACCCCATCGAACAATCACGCTCTCCTGAATTGCATCATGCTTTCGCTCAAAAAACAGGTGTTGACCTAGACTACCAAAAACGTCTTGCCCCTCTTGATGGTTTTGAGCCGAGTATGCGTAGTTTTTTTGAAAATGGCGGGATTGGCATGAACGTTACCATACCATTTAAAGAACAGGCTTTTGCTTTGTGTGATGTACTGACTGAACGTGCTCAAATTGCCAAAGCTGTAAATACACTTTGGATGGAAGATGGCAAATTGCATGGTGACAATACAGATGGCCAAGGCTTAGTTGCCGCAATTCAAGCTTTAGATTGGAACTTAGAAAATACAGCTATTTTAATTTTAGGGGCTGGTGGTGCAACTCGCGGTGTTATTTACCCGCTTGTGCAGGCTGGTGCTAAAAAGATTGTGATTGCAAACCGGACTCTTGCTCGTGCTGAACAACTTGTAAATGACCTAAAAGCAGCAGTTCCTCAAGCTCAATTGCAAGCAGTTTCTCTAAATGAGCTAGAAGGGAAATTTGATATTGTGATTAATGCAACTTCTGCAAGCCTGTCTGGTGATGCATTACAACTACCAGAAAGTCTAGAGTTCAAATATGCCTATGAAATGGCTTATGGCAAGCGCTCTAGCTTCCTTGATCAAGCGAAACAGCGCAATGTACCTTATGCGGAAGGTTTTGGCATGCTAGTTGGCCAAGCCATTGAAGCTTTCTTTATCTGGAATGGCGTAAAGCCAGAATTAAAAGATTTTCTATAAGTCAAAAAAAGAACCTACACGAAGTAGGTTCTTTTTTTATCTCATCTATTATTTTTTAGCTGTAACCATCTGCTTATAAACATCTCGGAAAATCTCATAATCAATAAATTCATTATGTTCAGGTTTTAACTTCTGAATTGTTTTTTCCGTAAGTTGCTGTTTGCGAGCAGCGACATAAACCTTACCTAAAATATCAGCTGTTTCTGACAACAAGTGTTTTTCTTCATCAGAACTACCATTTTGTTTTTCAAACTCTAATTGATACTGTTTTGAGAAAAGCTGTTCAGGTTGCTTATATTGTTTCTGTAGTTTTTGCCATGCTTCACGCCCAGCTTCACCTTGTATTGTTGTGATCACAATATGGTCCACAGCTCGGCCTAAGTCATTATCAAACTGATCTTCTTGCTCAAGATGATGTTTTTTCTGTAACGCCTCAATACGTTCTAAAGCTTTCCCTTGAGGGTTATAAGTTTCCTCTTCAGAGAACCAATAAGCATAAACCTCGGCAATTTCTTGCAACTGTTGAACTGAATAATAATTAATATATGACGGTTTTTCGGCAGTCAATTTTGCAATAAACACAGCCTTATATGTTTTGTCATAAGCATGTGTTGCATCATAAGTTTGGTTAGCCAACAGCGCCAGACTCGAATCTAAATCTTGTACATCGCTATGTGCACCAACTGGATGCTCAGAAACATCACTCTGCCCAAGTTTTTCACTAAATCCTTTTACGAAGTTTTCAAATAACGAACCCTTACTTGCCTCTGCAACCGATTTAGCTTGTTTAAGTTGCTGCTGATTAATTGGGGTCGCTTTACCATAATTGAGAATTTGCATGTCTGCTTTAATATTAAAGCGATGGTTAAATTCAGCTGGTGTATACGCAATATCATAATCCGCGTTGACTAAACGGCCCTTTTCATCCAGTCCGACATCAATCGCAACCGGATTTCTTTGTTTTGGTAAAGCTTGTTCAATTTCTGCCTTATGCTTGATCCATAGAGCCTTGAATGCTTCATCATCAACAAACTGGTTTTGATCATAAGCAGCAAAAGTTTGTTTCAAGGCAGTTTGACGAGCCTTAATCTGAGTTTTTTCGGTATTTCCAGCGCTCTGATCAAGCACATCAATACCGTAAATTTGACAGTAATTAATATCACCTAAGGCAACGGAACTTTTTTGAGACTGTAATTCGACACACTGATCTTCTGTAAGTGAAGCCACTTCTTCATCTTGTGTCACTTCTTCAGCATCTGCTACAGCAACATATTCGGCTTGGGCCGTATCAGAAGCATCCTCTTCGGCTGCCCCATCTTGAGCTGCACTTGATTGGTCTTCATCATACTCAGAATCTAAGGCATTACCGAAATGAGCATTAATCAGTGAGTAAAGTTGTTGGCTAACTGCGGCTGCATCTTCAGAAGAAACTTTTTGCCCATCAGCATTACCTTCTTTACTCTTCGCTTCTGAAGCAACTAATTCAGTTGCTATAGTTTCGGCAATCTTTTCTTCATCAAAACCGAAAACATTTTTTTGCAGATATTTAGCATTGACCTGACTATAGAGCTCCGATTGTAGCAATAACGCTTCAACCGTATCTTTTAAACGAATTTTTTCTACAATTCCCGCTTTACGCTCAGCGTCACTAACTGATAAACGCTGTAAATTTTGTGGTTCAGCCAAACGATAAGATACAGCGCCAGAAGCTTTCGCATATTCAACGAATTTCTTCATATCGACATTCGTAAACAGATTTTTATACTTTGAAAAATCGACATACGCTAAATTATTTTGATTATCTTTATTAACCAGATAAGGCATTAATCCAAAATAATTAACGTAAAATTTATAATCTTTCAGATCAAGTACCATTGGCAATTTTGCCTGTACCAAAAGTGTCGGTTTTTCATACCTTGCTGTAAGGTTTAAAGACCCCATTTTTTGACGATAGTGAACCGAACCATCGTAACTAAATTGAAGATCATTTAATAAATTAATTAATACGGCGTTTACTTTTTCTGAGCGTGATTCAACAGAAATGCCTGAATCCGCTTGCTCATTTGCAATTGCGGCATACAACGCCTGCTTCTGTTTTTTATTCAAATTAATTTTTTGTTCACGTAAATATTGATCTACTTTTTTTTGCACTGCAGCATCTAGCTGCACTGTTTTTTCTACATTATTTATTTTTTTTGACTGATTTGGATCAACACTAACTTTAAAATGCCCACGATAGTCATAGCTTGGGTATTCATATATTGCATTCATACCCTGAATGACTTTTTGATCTAACTGAGTAGATGGTACCGATGGACGTAGGTTATGCTGCGCACAAGCGGTCAAACCCAAACTAAATAAACATAAACTGAGATATTTTAAATGCATAACCTTTTTTAAAACCTTATCGCTTTATCTTTTTAACAAAACTTGCTAAAAATAAGAAAATTAGTTGTTTTTTCACATAAAAGTATAAGTCCTGAATGTAGCAGAAATTATAATTTCAGGTGTATTTATTTTCGACAAAATTCGCTTTTCTGACATTTCTTTCGGGTGCGATTAACATTGTATTTTTATCATGCGAGTGAATAATCAAATCATCGATACAGATAATCCCACAATGATTCAAAATTAGGATTAAAGCCATGCCAGCATATAAAGCTCCGCTACACGATATCCGCTTCTTAATGAATGAAGTACTAGATTACCCTGCTCACTATAAAACTTTATCAAATGGTGAAAATGCTGATCCAGATACTGTTGATATGATTCTTGAAGGTGCGGCAGATTATTGTGAAAACGTATTGTCGCCACTTAACCAATCTGGTGATGAAGAAGGTTGCCATTTTGACAACGGCGAAGTAACTACTCCTAAAGGCTTTAAAGAAGCTTATGACCAATTCGTAATGGGCGGTTGGCAAGGTCTTTCTTACCCAGAAGAATTTGGTGGTCAAGGCCTTCCAATGTCTTTAAACCTGATTAAATCAGAAATGATGGGTACTGCAAACTGGTCATTTACCATGTACCCAGGTTTAAGTTCTGGTTGTATGAACACTATTTTGCAATTCGGTACTGATGAGCAAAAACAAACATATATGCCTAAGCTTGTTGAAGGCACTTGGAGCGGCACAATGTGCTTAACCGAACCTCAATGTGGTACAGACTTAGGTCAGGTAAAAACTAAAGCTGAACCTCAAGCAGACGGTAGTTACAAAATCACTGGTACAAAAATCTTCATTTCTGCCGGTGAACATGATTTAACTGAAAACATCATTCACATCGTACTTGCACGCCTTCCGGATGCACCTGCTGGTACTCGCGGTATATCATTATTCATCGTACCAAAATTCATGCCTACAGCTGATGGCGGTGTTGGTGAGCGTAATACAGTCGCTTGTGGTTCAATCGAACACAAAATGGGGATCCGTGCATCTGCAACTGCAGTACTCAACTTTGATAATGCAACTGGTTATTTAATCGGTGAAGTGAACAAAGGCCTACATGCAATGTTTACCTTCATGAATACAGCACGTATTGGTACTGCTGTTCAAGGTATTGCACACGCTGAGTTATCTTTCCAAGGCGCATTACCATATGCTAAAGATCGTATGTCAATGCGTGCGCTTTCTGGTAAAAAAGATCCTGATAAAGTTGCTGATGCAATCATTCACCATGCAGACGTACGCCGTATGCTGTTAACTCAAAAAGCAATCGCTGAAGGCGGTCGCTCTATGATTTACTACGCTGCTCAAATCGCTGACAAAATGACAGATGCTTTAGCACGTGGTGATCAAGCTGCTTTTGAAGACTACGATGATAAACTTGGTTTCTATACACCAATTTTAAAAGGTTTCTTAACTGAACTTGGTTTAGAAGCTGCTAACCACGGTATGCAAGTTTACGGTGGCCATGGCTACATTAAAGAATGGGGTATGGAGCAAATCGCACGTGATGCACGTATTGCGACTTTGTATGAAGGAACAACTGGTGTTCAAGCACTCGACTTAATTGGTCGTAAAGTGTTGTTAAGTTCAAAAGGTAAAGTAGTTCGTGAATACACTGCTGAAATCTTAAAATTCTGTGCTGCACATGCACGTAATAAATATTTACGTCGTTTTGCTTGGGACTTAACTAAGCTTTGTGCTCAGTGGAACACTTTAACAGTTCGTATCATGCTTGCTGCACGTAAAGACCGCGACATCGTATCTTCTGCTTCTGTAGATTTCTTGATGTTCTCAGGCTACGTGATGATGGCTTATTTCTGGGCTCAACAAGCTGTGGTTGCTTCTGAAAAATTAGAAGCAGGTAACGGCCAAGAAACTGCTGAGTTCTATAAAGCAAAAATCAAAGTTGCTGATTTCTACTTTGATCGTTTATTGCCACGCGCTCAAGGTCATGCAGAATCAATGGTGACTACATCTCGCACCCTAACATCATTACCAGTTGAACACTTTAGCTTCGACTACTAATGATTTTTAAGTCATAATATAAAAAGAGCGCAATTTAATATTGCGCTCTTTTTATATTTATCGGATATCTATTCTTTAGTTAAAACATAAGCCTGATTTGGAACAAAATAGTTTTGCTCTAAAAATTCACGATTTTTTCCATAGTCGCTATAAAGTAATTTTTCTAAATTTGTGACCAATCTTTTATTTGAATCAATATTAAAATAAAAATTAACTTTAGATAATGGACATTGAATCGTTAACTCATTCCCTTTTTCATCCACTTTCCAATTTAGAGTAGGACATAATTGATTTACAGCGGCACTTTTAGCCCCGTCTTTACTTCCCACACGACCAAAATGAACAACATTCCAATAAGCCGACCCATTTGGTAATAAATTTAAAATGTACTCTGCTTCGCCTGATTCACAATCAGCAAAAGCATCGTCGCATGAAATACGAGTATGATATCGCCCTACATATTGTAATGACGCTGCGTTTAATTTTTGGGTTTGATCTGAGGTATCTTCAGGTAAGAAAGTTCGTCCAGCGACATAATCCAATGTTTTTATAGACGTACTACTTTTTATTAAGTTTTCTTCATGATTAGAACTAGAACTTGTAGTTGAGTGATCTTTCGAATTGGTATGGTTTATATCGCAAGCACTGAGTGTCATGCACATCGCAGCCACTACAACCACATGCTTAACTGAAAAACGAGACCACTTCAAAGACATATACATTATTCACAGATAACAGCAACAGCTATATTTACGATTCAAATCAAGTATTAGCTGATTGCCGCTTTAAACTCTTAAGCCCTGAAAGGGTGCATTTTAGTAGATGTTAGTTTCGTTCATTTCAATCCTTTACATATTTTAACTATTTTACTTTTTAAAGGACTTTAAACCCGTTATTTTGTCTCCATATTTTTATTAAGCAAGAGCAATAGCTTCTTGTAACTTTTATCTTTAAGGAGAATTAGATGGCCAGTTCTGGTTTATATCGCTCGAACCGACACAGCATGATCGCCGGTGTAATGGGTGGTATTGCTGAACGTTTTGGTTGGAACGTAACTTTACTACGTGTCATTTTTGTTTTGATCTCAATTATGAGTGCTGCCTTTCCAGGAATTTTAGTTTATCTGGTTTTATGGTTAGTGATTCCTAAAAAACAGCCAGAACATATTGAAGGCTATCGACAATCCGTCCGAACAGTAAATGAAGAACAAGTACGTTAATTAATAACTTTGGTCGCTACGGTTGCATCCCCTAATCAACCGTAGCTTTTTTTATTCTAGAAATTATAGCTTTCGATTTAACTGTTGCTGCAATGCAGCAATCATATCTGCACGGCTAATCATTCCTATAAGCTTACGATCTTCAACAACAGGAATGTAATTAAAAGACTTTTCAACAAAGTATGGCACCAAATCTTGAATAGGTTGAGTTGGCAGTACGGTAATCACTCTACGGCTCATAATTTGTTTTACATAATGCTGCCAAGAATTTCTTGGGTCGGCTGCACCTTTAAACCATTCTACGACTTCATATAACGCTAAAGTTCCGACCAAATGATTTTCTGTATTTACTACAGGTAGGCTCATTAAATTCACATGTTTAAACTTATCGAGTGCCTGATGAATATCATCATCTTCATGTAGTTTAATCACATCACGGCTCATAATATCCTGACAGATATATTGATTTACCATACGCTCATTGGCATGTTCCTGAGCTTCTAAAATGATTTTTTCTAAATCATATTGGCTAATATCTAAAAGTTCAGTGTGATGCCCTAATGCATACTCAATATCTTTCGGCTGAATCGATACTTTTTGAGTTGGCGTTGGGTCCTTACTTCGCTCATTTAAATGCGCGGTAACCGGATAATGTCGCCCAATCAATCGATTAAAGAAAACAGCAAACCCAAGTAGAAGTAACGAATTGAGTAAAACTGGATAAAAAATAAAGTAAAAGCCCAACTTATGAATTGTGGCTCCACCTAGTACTGCTGTAATCGCAACCGCTCCACTCGGTGGGTGCAAAGAGTCGGTGGTCATCATTAAAAAAATGGCAAAACCAACTGCAACACTAAAAGCTGTGGTTAAATCCGGAATCCACTGCGCACAAGCAACCCCAATAATTCCGGCTAATGTATTACCGACAATAACATTCCATGGTTGGGCCAAAGGACTAGTCGGCACAGCAAACAATAGAACAGATGAGGCGCCCATTGGGGCGATGTACCATGCATTAATTCCACCGAGAACATACCAGCTAATTAAGGAGGAAATTGCTAAACCACACAAAGCTCCAATACCGCAAAGTAACCGTTCTTTTAAGGGTAAAACTTTAAAATTTGGCTTTAAAATCTGTAACCATTCTCGCTGTATAACACTCACAGTACACCTTAGGGGATATGCCGTCATTTATAACGGGCAAAAGTATACGCCCAAAGCCACATAAAGTGCATTTAAATTATACCTTTTAACTATCAGAAAACTTATTAAACCTATTCTTACTATTCTAATACTTTAATATTCCATCAATTTTTCATTTAAATAACGCCAATAACGCTTCGGCAAATATTGCACATGAAGTTTTATATTTTGCCGTTCAGTAATATTTACGCTGTTAAAATAATCCTTCCAAAGCTGATCATATAAAACTTCCTGCTCATCAAGCTCAAGCTGAAAGCTTTGGCTCATTCCATTTTTTAAATTACGATCAACATCCGAGGCTTCTAATGAAACTTCATGTATTTCACGTAAATCATAATAGATTCCAAACTTGCGTTGTTCGTCATAAATAAGCCAACGTTGATCTTGATAACGCCGTTTAAAATGAGGCTGAATAAGCGGTAAAACATTAAAATCGGGACGTACTAAACTTAAAAAAAGCTCATCTTTAGTTTTCTTAAACCGAATAAAAGCTTCCATCCGATGCTTCTCTCTCCCGACCTTTTTCGTCCACTGCGCAATCGCTAAAACACTAGGATTTGAATAATCTTTTTCAATGGAAACATGGCTAGTAAACACATAGATACAATAATCAAATAAGTGCTGATAGGCGTCTAAAGATTCAGATAAAGAGGCAAAATAAAATTGTTTTAACGAAGATGGTGAAAGCTTTTTTTGTAGCGCTGACCACACACGCTCAGCATGCTGCTCGTTATTTGCCACCTCAATTTTATCGGCAAATAAGCCATGTTGAGCTGCATCATTCAGATGGAGCCTGACCTGTAATTCTTTAAATTGAAATGCACGAAAAACACAGCTCAGCAACCCAACCATTGAACCATCAAAATAGTAAGCAACCTCCTCATTAAACATGGCTAAAACCCAAGGCTTAATTGTGGCGAGAGTTGCTGAACATATTTCGAAGATCCCTGCGTTAAAATCTGCTGCCGAATAAAACTTGATGATAGTTCTTTTTGGAATTTTGGACTGTCTTCGCAGCGAATAAAGTATTTGGCACGTTGGTAAGCTACCCCGAGTTTTTTTAATAAATCGATATGGATTTTTCCAAAACGGCGAGCCTGTACAATTTTCTTGGCCGATTTCACGCCAATACCCGGCACACGCAAAATCATTTGATAATCAGCACGATTTAAATCTACTGGAAACTGTTCAGGATGCCTTAAAGCCCAACTTAATTTCGGGTCTACATCAAGGTCTAAGTTTGGGTGTTTTTCATTGACGATTTCATTGACCTGAAAACCATAAAAACGCATCAGCCAATCGCTTTGATAGAGTCGGTTTTCCCGTAGTAATGGCGGTGCAGAACCCACTGCTGGCAAGTAATTATTTTCGGTATTAATTGGGATATAACCAGAAAAATAGACGCGTTTGAGTTTAAATTCTTTGTAGTGCTTGTCTGCCATAAACAAGACATCTTGGTCTGACTCTTGATGGGCCCCCACTACCATTTGTGTGGTCTGCCCTGCTGGCACATATTTCGGTACATGCTTAATGATTTGTCGCTCATCTTTAAGCTGAATCAGCCTGTCACGCACTAATCCTAAATCTTTTTGCACTTCCTGATGTGATTTTTCTGGGGCAAAAGTTTTTAGCCCAATTTCGGTCGGCATCTCTAAATTAATACTCATCCGGTCAGCATATAAACCTGCTTCATGGATCAGTTCAGGCGATGCACCCGGAATTGTTTTTAGGTGAATATAACCGTTAAAATTTTCTTCAAGACGTAACTTTTTCACGACTTGAAGCATGCGCTCCATCGTGTGATCGGCCGATTTAAATATGCCGGAGCTTAAAAATAACCCTTCAATATAATTACGGCGGTAAAAATTAATAGTTAAGTCTACAACCTCTTGCACCGTAAATGCTGCACGCTGGACGTCGTTAGAACGGCGTGAAACACAATAGGCGCAGTCAAAAATACAGACATTGCTAAATAGAATTTTTAAGAGAGATACACAGCGGCCATCTTCGGTATAGCTATGGCAAATACCCGAATGACTGGCATCCCCCAGACCTTTATTTTTGTTTTTACGATCACTACCACTTGATGAACAAGACACATCATATTTAGCAGCATCAGCAAGAATTTGTAGTTTTTCTCGAATGCGATCAGACATATCAAACGACTCATTTATGGCATCGTTTAAAAAATATCATTTCGCATTCTTAAATTTAATCCAGTGAAATACGCTCGGCGTCATGAAGTGACGTTTAAAATAATTCGTCTTAATTAACGTATTCTTCAAGCTGCTTTACACGCGCTGCATACTCTTGCATTGGGCAATACGAATACATGGGTGAGCCAATGTATGAGCCTGCATTACTACATTCCTGATCTACATAAGCTTTCCAAAGTCGCTGAGATTTTAAAATATCTTGATAACGCTCTGGCTGTTTATATTCTTCGCTTTGTGTGCGAATTTGATCAATGAGAGCAACAATTTTTTCTTCATAAGTCTTTTTAGCTTGTTCAGAACAGCTATGCACGATCATGTTGTTAATACTCTCAAGCTTCATTTCTTTAATGGTCTGTTCTACACATTGGTTGTATTCATCTTGCTCATCAGTTTCTGTTTGCGCGTAAAGCCATGGACTACAGGAAAGACTGGATAAAACAATAAGTTTGCAGCAAAATTTCAACATAACTTCTTCTCAGTTCTATAATTTTTAATATGCTTCAATATAACAAAAAAATGATTATTCACGCACTTGCGCTTGCACCCATCCCATTGCTGAGTTTATCTGCCTTAGGGGTAATAATATTAAATGCTGAGTTCAACCTTTATTCGATTGGAGTTATTTTTCTAGCCCATTTCTTATTTTATTTACTTTTTTATGGCCTTCTGGTTATTCCTTTCGCATATATCACTTCATATTTTCTCGCGCGTAAAAATCGTTTAAATCTGATGAGTATTTTTATCTGCGCAACTGTCATCTGGATTTTGATTAGCCCTATTACACGCTTAATTTTTGTCGGTTCATTCCCTTCTCCTTGGTGGCATATTTATAAGATCTATAGTTTTTATCTTATGATTTTATTTACCAGCTTTTGCTACTGGCTTGGCTTGGAATGGCTGAGGCGAAGACAAATCGGCTAATCACATATTCCTGCGATTAAGCCTTTGCCACTACCCCACAAAATCCTTATACTTAGTGGCAATTTTTCTCATAAATTCGTGGATGCTACATGAGTCGCGCCATCTCGCACATTGATACATTTCAGGGCTTAATTCTTGCCCTACAAAACTATTGGGCCGAACAAGGCTGCGTCGTATTGCAACCTTACGACATGGAAATGGGCGCTGGAACATTCCACACCGCAACATTCTTACGCGCTTTAGGGCCTGAAACTTGGAATGCTGCATACGTTCAACCTTCACGTCGTCCAAAAGATGGCCGCTATGGTGAAAACCCGAACCGTTTGCAACACTACTATCAGTTCCAAGTGGTACTTAAGCCAAATCCAGACAATATCCAACAGCTTTATCTCGATTCTTTAAAAGCAATCGGGATTGATACGCTTACTCACGACATCCGTTTCGTAGAAGATAACTGGGAATCTCCAACGCTAGGTGCTTGGGGCTTAGGTTGGGAAGTTTGGCTTAACGGTATGGAAGTAACTCAGTTCACTTACTTCCAACAAGTCGGTGGTGTTGAATGTTACCCAGTAACAGGCGAAATCACTTACGGTTTAGAACGTCTTGCAATGTACCTTCAAGGTGTAGACTCGGTTTATGACCTTGTTTGGACTAAAGGCCAATTTGGTACTGTAACTTATGGCGACGTATTCCATCAAAATGAAGTTGAACAATCGACTTATAACTTTGAATACGCTCCAGTTGAAAAACTATTTGAACTATTTGATTTTTACGAATCAGAAGCAAACCGTTTAATTGAAGCAAAACTTTCTCTTCCTGCTTATGAGCAAGTCGTTAAAGCTTCTCATACCTTTAACTTGCTTGATGCACGTGGTGCAATTTCTGTGACTGAGCGTCAACGTTACATTTTACGTGTACGTACTTTAGCGCGTGCTATTGCACAAAGTTATGTACAAGCACGTGCAGAACTTGGCTTCCCAATGGCAGAACCACACCTACGTGATGAAGTATTGGCACAGCTAAAAGCACAAGCTGAAAGTGAAGCAGCAAAGGCGGAGAAAAACTAATGAGCAAACATACTGTTTTATTCGAACTTGGCTGTGAAGAGCTTCCACCAAAAAGCTTGAAAACTTTACGTGATGCATTACAGGCAGAAACGGTAAAAGGCTTAAAAGATGCGGGCTTAAACTTCGCATCAATTGAAGCTTATGCAGCTCCACGTCGTTTAGCGCTTAAAATTGTTGATATCGATGCTGCTCAAGCAGATACACAAAAACGTTTTGACGGCCCTGCTGTTCAAGCGGCTTATGATGCAGAAGGCAAACCGACTAAAGCACTTGAAGGCTTTATGCGTGGTCAAGGTATTACTGTTGATCAGCTTTCTACATTCCAAGCTGGTAAAGTTGAAAAAGTTTGCTATTTAAAAGATGTGAAAGGTCAAAGCCTTGACGCTTTACTTCCACAAATTTTACAAACTGCATTAGACAATTTACCAATTGCTAAACGTATGCGTTCTGCTGCAAGCCGTACCGAATTTGTACGTCCAGTGAAATGGGTTCTTTTACTCAAAGACGACCAAATTATTGACGCAACTATTCAAGATCACAAAGCTGGTAATGTAACTTATGGTCACCGTTTCCATGCACCTGAAGCTGTGACTTTAGCGCATGCAAATGACTACTTGGCTGCTTTAGAAAAAGCTTACGTCGTTGCAAACTTTGAAAAACGTCAAGCAACCATTCAAGAACAAGTGAAAAAGTTAGCTGATGAAGTGAACGCAACTGCGATTGTTCCAGCTGACTTACTTGATGAAGTAACAAGTCTAGTTGAATGGCCTGTAGCTTTACGTGCAACTTTTGAAGAACGCTACTTAGCTGTTCCTCAAGAAGCTCTTATTACGACAATGCAAGACAACCAGAAGTATTTCTGTTTGATCAATAGCGAAGGTAAATTACAGCCTTACTTCATTACTGTTTCAAACATTGAGTCTAAAGATCCAACTCAAATTATTGAAGGTAACGAAAAAGTTGTTCGTCCTCGTTTGTCTGATGCTGAATTCTTCTTCTTACAAGATCAAAAGCAACCGCTTGCATCTCGTAAAGAAAAATTAGCAAACATGGTATTCCAAGCACAGCTTGGTACGCTTTGGGACAAATCAACACGTATTGCAAAACTTGCAGTTGCATTATCTTCAATCACTGGTGCAAACCCAGCCGATGCTGAAAAAGCTGCATTACTTGCTAAATGCGACTTAACCTCTGAGCTTGTTGGTGAATTCCCAGAACTTCAAGGTATTGCGGGTACTTACTACGCACGTATTGAAGGTGAAAACACTGAAGTTTCAGAAGCTTTAGGTGAGCAATATTTACCAAAATTTGCTGGTGATGTTTTACCAAAAACCAAAACAGGTACAACCATTGCTCTTGCTGACCGTTTAGATACACTTGTTGGTATTTTCGGTATTGGACAAGCGCCTACAGGTTCTAAAGACCCGTTTGCTCTTCGTCGTTCAGCAATTGGCATCTTACGTTTAATCATTGAAAATGAATTAGATGTAACTATTGAGGAGTTAGTGAATCTTGCGCTTCAAGGTTATGGCGATATCGTTAAAGACCACGATAAAACTCGTGCTGATGCTGTTGCGTTCTTGGAAGGTCGTTACCGTGCTAAGTACGAAGACCAAGGTGTTGCCGTTGACGTACTTCAAGCGGTTCAGGCCCTTGCACCAAAATCTCCACTTGATTTTGACAAGCGTGTAAATGCTGTTAACCACTTCCGTACACTACCTGAAGCTGCTGCACTTGCTGCTGCAAATAAACGTGTTGCGAACATTCTTGCAAAAGAAGCAACACCTGAAGGTTCTGTAGTTCAAGCAAACTTGGTTGAAGACGCTGAAAAAGCATTATTTGCTGAACTTCAAGCAGTGACACCTGTGGTTGAACCATTACTTGCAGCAAAAGATTACACAGCTGCCCTTTCTAAGCTTGCAGCACTTCGCGCGCCGATTGATGCATTCTTTGATGGCGTAATGGTAATGGCAGATGATGCTGACCTAAAAGCAAACCGTTTACGTTTATTGGCTCAGTTACGTAACTTGTTTACTGCTGTTGCTGATGTGAGTGTGTTGCAGGGTTAAAATTATATAAAAATTAATTTTTGTATAATTAAGCTTTAATAAAAACCATGTTTTCACTCTAGTTGGAAACATGGTTTTTTATTGAAGAATTGCATGCAGTATAATTATTAATGATTATTTTACATCCAATTAATAAATAAGAATTATTTACTTCCTTCACTTTTTATCCACAATTCAATAAACTAAAACAAATAATTACCAAACTTAACAAAGTACCATTGCAATGAAAAACCTAAATTTATTACTCATATCAACATTATTATTTACTGGATGTGCAACGACTAAATCGATTCAATATCCAGCTGCGGGTAAACAAACCTCTCTTTCCGTTTCTTCAGAACAATTATCTTCAATGACTGAATCAGGTGCAGGTGATTACTTTATAAAAGACAGCCAAATATTAGTTGGTGATTCAAGCAATGCTTCTGCCAGCCCAGTTTCTGGAATGTTCGGTCTTATCGGAGTAGGTGTTGCAATGGCAATTGATAAAAACGCAAATAGTTCAGCCATTGAAAAAAGCTCTCTCAATCAACCTATTAAATTTGACCAGTTAATACATCAAAAAATTACTGACTCTCTCACCCAAAATAAAACAGATCCTACTCTCAAACTTCTAAGTTTAAATCAGGCATCTGAAATTAAAATTGTGCCTTATTCACGTCTTTCTTTCCGTGAAAAACCCATTGTAAAAGTAAATTTTGGATTAAAAACACAATTTAAAAATGCAGCGGACAATAATGCAGATACAAAACGCTTATATCACTATGTAAGTAAGGATCGTATTTCTTTATCTGAATGGGAAGCTAATAATAATTTATTATTTATGAAAAAAGCGGATCAAGCATTTAGCGCTCTTAGCCAAGTATTCACTTTAGATTTACAACATCAATTAAATTTAAAAGCATTTGATGAGAACAAGCAAAAGAACTGTAAAACTAATGCGGATACATCCTTAGTTTCTTTTATCCAAACTCCTGACAATTTATGTGTTGGTGTAGTTAAAACAAATAAAGGAGATGTATTCGAAAATAGTATTTATATTGTTGAGCAATAATAAATATTAACCAAATACATTGGAGAACTACTTAAATTTAAGTTGTTCTCTAATGTAATCAAACAAATGCTTTAATTTCTTCTAAAATTTTCGACGGCTCAAACCACATAAAGTCATAATCAGCTACATTATGAATATAAAATGGATCATTTTTCATAATTTCTTCAGCTTCTTGAATCGAAGAGCTTAAAACCAAAATCACCCCACCTACTCTATTTTCCCGGCGCCCCGATGCCAGAAATTTCTTTTGCTCATAGTAATGATCTAAAAATGCAATATGTTCTTTCAATACAGCATCAACTTCGGCTAATGGTTTTTTATAGGTCAAGGTAACAACAATCATCTTATTCTCTTAAAGCAAGTAGCGTATGACATAGCATTAGTCTATAGATAGTTTAATGATCTATAGATTATTCGATAGTACGCCTATTCCCCCAATTCATCCATACCAAACTCCCCACAATAATCACCCCACCTAACAGCACCATTATTGACGGTTTTTCATTTAAGAAAAGTACTGCCAAACTCATTGCGACAATGGGCGAACAATATAAAAAATTCGATGCAATCGTTAATGGCATATTTTTAAGTACATATCCCCAAAGTACATACGCCATCGCACTTGGAAAAATACCCAACAAAACTATAGACATATTGGCTTGCCAAGTGGCATGTAAAATTTCACTAGATAAATGAGCACTATAAAATAGTAAAGGAATGGTCCCGAACCAGATGATGTAGCACATCATGCTCAAAGCATCATAATTTAAAGCAAATTTCTTATATAAATTAAAGTAGAGACCCCATGCAATTGCAGCTAAAACTATCAACAAACTATAAGGACTCGGTATACCAAAACCATGATCTCCACTAACCACCAACACGGCGCCGCAAAGCCCCAATAAAATACATAACCATTGTTTGAAACTGATTTGTTCCTTAAAAAGCAAAGCTGAAATAATAAAAGTGAATAGCGGAATAGATTGACTTAAAATGCTAGATGCAACCGCAGTCACATATTGCTGCCCTGTATTTATCAGCAAATGATGCAACGTTACAGAGAAAAATCCTAATACTGCAAGCGCAGGAACATCTTTCCAATTTAAAGGCTGAATGCCTTTTTTCATGACCAAAAGCAGTAAAAAAAACGATGCAATCAAAAAGCGAAGTAAGGCAATGTGCTGTGGGGTATATGAATGCAAAGCACTATGCACACCAATAGGTGAATAACCCCAACAAAAGACAGTCACAGCAATACATAAATAGAGCTTAAAAGCTGGAGGCTGGGTTTCGGCAGCAAGAGAAATTGCCATGTTAAATCTGCACTAATGAAATGGAACTCTTTCATCATATGCGCATGGATAGTTGAATAAAATTAACTTATATTGAGTTTAATATTCATTAAAAGTGAATGATAAAACATGGATATCGCTCAGTTAAAGATGTTCCAAACCGTGGTTGAATGCGGGACAATGGCAAAGGCATCAATGCAACTGCATTGTGTACCATCCAACATTACGACACGGATTAAACAACTCGAAGAAGAGCTTGGAGCACCTTTGTTTTATCGTGAAGGTAAAGCTTTAAAACTCACCCCATCAGGAGAAATCTTTCTCGATTATTGCCATAAAATTTTAGCGCTATGCGATGAGGCAAAACGAAGTATTCATCCAAATGCCCCACCTTCTGGCCCATTAAAAATTGGAGCAATTGAATCTTCTGCTACCACTCGCCTCCCCAATTTACTTGCGAAATATCATCAACGCTTTCCAGAGGTTTCCATTCAAATTATTACAGGCACATGGAAACAGTTATTAGTTGATATTTCTCAGCACAAACTTGATGGTGCAATTGTCGCGGGCAATATTGATTTTCCAATGTTAAATAAGCTCGGTATTTACCAAGAAGATATGGTCTTAATTGCATCTCACTCTTTGGGAGAGATTCATTGCCAAGAAGATTTGATTGGTAAAGAAATTTTTATGTGGACCGAAGGCTGCCCTTACCGCGCTGCACTTGAAGAATGGCTTAAGCTCAAAAATATTTCGCTTCCAATTACCAGCATTACCAGTTACGCCACAATTATTGGTTGCGTGAGTGCAGGCTCTGGTGTGTCTTTAGTGCCAAAGAGTCTTTTTGAGCAATATAAAAATTTAACCAATATTCGAGGCTATAAATTTGAACATCTTGCCTTTATGCAAAATCAATTTTTTTGGCACAAAAATGTGAGCAACCATAAAGCCAGAGACATGTTTATAGAATTGATTAAATCTGAATTTATCGTTTAGATTTTTTCCTACAACCAACTATCCATGCAAAAATCTATGCTTTATATAAAAGCATGATGCATAAAAAGCATCGCTAAATTTCACATTTTAAAATTTTATAAATATAAAACAAAAATTTAATCAAATACCAATTATAACTTTAGAAATAAGTTCTGCATAAGTCATCCGCTTTTTGCAATGATCATAATAAAAATACGCTCATTCTAAACCTATAGAATTTTTTGAGTCGTTCAACATGAATAAAGCAATTGGAATTTTAGGTGGTATGGGACCACAAGCTACGATTGATGCTATGAATAAAATTATTAAAAATACACCAGCACATTGTGATCAAGAACATATTCCTGTCGTTACAGTTTCTATCCCAGATATTCCTGACAGAACTCAATCCATTATAAATCATGATGATAAACCACTCGAGAAAATGGCTGAATATCTTAAAATCTTAGAAGCAGCACAAGTCGGTTGTATCATTATTCCTTGTAATACTGCTCATTTCTGGTTTAACCAACTGCAAAAGCGTACCCAAACTAAAATGATCAGTATCATTGAGTCTGCGGTTCATTTTATTCAAGACAGTCAAATTGATGAGGTGTGTATTCTTGCTACATCTGCCACAATAAACACCGAGCTTTATCAAAGCCAGTTTATTGAAAATAGTATTGATTTCTCTACTCCTTCTGCTGAAATGCAAAATAAAGTAATGCAAAGTATTTACCAATACAAAGCAGGAAATATTCAACAAGCTAGAGAAATGATAAATGAAGTTATTAATTTTTACACTAACAAGAGAAATATAAAATTCCTGTTGGCTTGTACAGAAATACCTCTCATTTTAGAAGAAAGTATTGAGGCTTATCCTCAACTATTCATAGACACAACCGACATACTCATTAAAAATGCGATTGCGTGGTATCAGAATTCTCCTATAGCAAAAGTTGCATAGTTAAATGAAAGATAATGCAACTTATGCATAAATTGGTTTAGGCAATTGTCCAGTCAATTGCCTTCATAAAGTTCCATAAACTTTCAGAAGCTGTATTGAGCCTCGCACTACTACGATATAAGTAAATATCTACAGATAAGACTGAATCTTTCAAAGGGACAATCATGAGTTGATTTTTTTCAAGCTCATCCTGAATGCTGTAATCAGGTAACCACCCCACTCCATATCCCCCTTTAATCATATCTTTAAGCAGTAAACTCATTGAAGACACAAAATTTGTCTCAAATTTGTCTGAATGATGCTCTTGAAGAAACTTATTTACTTTTTTACCCATGTAACTGTCATCGGTGTAATTCATGAGCGGAACTGAAGTATCTTCAAGTGAATATTTGGGACGACCTAAATGGTTAGGTGCAGTGACTAAATAAAGCTTTGCTGAAAATAATTTATGGCACAAGAACTGTGGATTCATAAGCTCGTCATCATAAAAAGATGCAATAAAATCACATTGTCCATTTTTAAGAGAATCTACAGTTTCATTTACGTTAATGGCTTCAACATGAAAAATCTTTTCTTGATAGTTTTTTAAATTTCCTAAAATTTTAGGGAAAATATAACCCGCCAATGAGTGAGCAGACGCAATAGTGACTTTACTTCTAACATGATTATCACCTTTAATTCGATCTATATTGAACTCAAAATCATCTAGCAAATTTCTGGCATGTAGAACAAAAAGCTTACCCTTTTCTGTCAACTGTAACGGCGAAGTTTCTCGGTCAAAAACCTCGAATCCCAAACTATTTTCTAGAGCCTGAATACGGCGACTTAGCGAAGACTGTGAAATATTCCTAATATCAGAAGCTACTGTAAAATTTCGGTATTTTTCTAGAATGATCAGATCATATAACCATTTTAATTCTATATTTTGTATCACCTGAAGCTCCAGATCATTCTAGGAATTTAGATATGCTATTTAATTATATTTGAAATGATGATTTATCGTAATCAAATCGTATGGGTTTTATCTCATTGCAGTACAAGCTTTATTTTTAACAGTAAGATCACCTCTTCATCTTTTGATTTTGGTTGGGGAGATTGATCCATATGAAAACCTTACAAGTGTTATGCGTTGCAAGTTCTATATTGGCTTCATCAACCTTATTTGCAGAAACAACACAGCCACAACAAGTTGTTGAAACGACATCCAAAACACAACCTTATGGTGACAATCCTAGCCTAGGACGTGTCCTGTTGTATAAAACAGGTAAAGGTATACAAAATTTAGGAAACTCTATTCAAGGTGCTTCTGAAAATACGTCAAATAAAATTAGTGAAAAATGGCAAAGCACTAAAGAATTTACAGCTGAAAAATCAGAAGTTGCCCAGCAAAAAGTAGATACTGCTAAAGTATTTACTGAACAGAAAATAAAGCAAGCCAAACAAAATATTACCAGTAGCCGAAATGGTGAAAATATTCCGATTGAGCAAGGTGAATTAAGTAAATCGAGCACAACAGCTAACTAATTTTTTGGATAGCGCGATAACTTCGCGCGCTTATAAACCCAGATATTCATCTAGAAATAATGTCATTAAGTATAAGAAAGCTAGGAATCTGCCTTATGAATAGTCAAAAACTCCTCTTTTCAACACTATGCTGCTTAGCATTAACTGCGTGTGCGACCTCTACACCTCCTTCTTCATCTTATTCTCAGGCACAAGTTTTAGAACAAGATACGAATATCGAGGCTTATCCCTCTACTACAGGTAATGTAGCCAAACTCATTAAACAAGATAAACAGGCTTGTATGATTGAATTTACTGGCTATTTAGGGGGTGGACATGTAACTGAACACTGGACTTTTAATAATAATGGTCTGATTTCAGCGACCTCTTCGACTATGCAATATCCTGATGAATCAGGCATATTAAATCAGGCAACCAACTCTACAACCAAAAGCTCAACGACTTTTAATATTCAAGATCCAGAAATTCAGAATAATTTCAAGAAACTCCAAAGCAACTTTAATCCAGCGAATCTAGCAAAGTGTAATTAATACTTTTTTCATAAAAAGCCCGTTGCAGAAGTTACCCGTTGCAACGGGTTATAGCTATTTAAAAATTTCTTGGACCTAATTTAAAAAATTATAAATAAGCTATTAATTAATGGTTAAACCATTTGTTGCTGCCAGTAAATCAATACGTGGGAAAACCAAGCCCGTTCTTGAATCAGTAATTGGTTTACCTGTCGTTTTTAAACGGCTGATGGTTTGATCAATACTTTCTGTTGGACTCACACGATTTGCTCGTAACAAAGCAATTGCACCTGCCACATGTGGTGTCGCTTGAGATGTACCACCCATGGTATAACCACCCGCCGTGATCATTGCTCCCGGTGCTAATAAGGTCACAAGACTACCACCATTACTAAAGCACGCCACTTTGTCTGCCGCTGTGGTCGGGTCCGAACATTTCACAGGGTTCCCCCATGACACACCACCAATATTACTATCATAAACAGCCCCCACTCTTACTGCACCAGCAACACAAGCAGGAGATGAGATGCCATCTGAAAATGCATCATTGCCTGAAGCGACTACAGGTACCACACCAGCAGCTCGCGCATTGGCAAATGCAGTTCCATAACTACTATCACTACACTCCGAGGTATATTTAACACCCGGTACGCCAAGGCTTAAGTTGACTGCTTTAATATTATAGGTTTGTGCATTATTTACAGCCCAATTAATCCCTGCGAGGATATCACTATCATAAGCTGTGCTTACCCATTTACCTTGAGATCTGACCTTTCTAAAAACATCTATGCCTATAATTTTGGTTTTGGTAGCAACCTTAGATACGATGCCTGAAACATTACTCCCATGCCCATCATCATCTAAAGCGCCATCATCTGGTGCACTATCAAATGAATAAACCACTCGACATGTGCTTGATGGTGTATTTACTGCCGTACAGCCAAAATCAGAGTGAAGATAATTCACACCTGTATCAATCACTGCCACACTAGAGCCTTCGCCCGTAAAACCATTGGTATTGGCCTGTGGTTGATTAATTAAAGGTAAACTTTCATTGGTCGTAGTCCGGTTAATACGGTTCGGATAAACTGCTTTAACATTTGGATCATTTAATAAAGTCACCAAAGCTTCGCGATTACTAATTCGATAGAAAGCTAAAGGCAAATTATTGTAGTCCCGAAGTACTTGGACACCACCAGCACGATTAAACCTTGCCTGTATATTCTTTTTATTTGTTGCAATATAACTCCGCCGCTCTAAACCGGAAGGCACACTCACCGAAGGAATATTGTATTCGACGATTAAATCATTCGAATCATTATTGACCAAGGCATCCAAATCGATTTTGCCCTGAAATACTTTTTGTTTTGCTGCTTGATTTAACCGCTGTTTAGCCCCTTGAGAATCCAAAGGAAGAGCGGATGCAGTTGTACTTAATATCGTACATAGACCTAATAGAAATAACGTTTTACTTTGCATTATTTTTCTCCGTAGTTTTTCAACTAACAATTTGCTTATTTCGCTTTTATTTCATTTGCTGGATCTTTTTCTGGATCAATCGGTTGAATAGAAAGATCACTTTTTGTGTCATAAAAAGGAACGGTATCAGCTGATACCGATTGAGGATGAGTTGAATGTTGAGATAGATTTTTAGGTTGAGTAGGCTCCTTAAGTTTAGAAAGAAAGGACGATGTGTCTGGTTGTGGCGAATTCGACTCATGTAAAGCAGAATTGAACACATCAGATGCACCACTTGTCGGCTTAAGATAGAGAACAACGGCGACTAAGCCGACCAATACAAGAAGGGAAGCAATAATTTTCATCTGTCATATCTCTGTTTTTTTGTTTATAGATATCTATTTTTATTTTTGATTATTCGAAATAAAGCGCTATTTCTTTAAATATATTTCATGTGAAATTTCTATTTCATGAAATATACAAACCTGAGAAAAACTAAAGTACTTTTTCCCGAATAAGCAAAAATACAGTTCTGCCCTGTACATTTATATTTCTGGCAGAATATGGTTCAAAAAAGTGCTAAAAAAGCACTCCATTCTCATAATAAGCAATAATTATGCCGTTTCCTCTAATAAATAATGAGATTCACATCACATTTAAAGATATAAAGGACAAGTCGAGAAAAACCGAAAGAGAAAAAAATTAAAGGATATTTTTTAAAAAAGGAAAGACAAGAGAGTCTAATTAGAATATCTAACAAATAAATGTTCTTTTTCACTTTATTATTAATTTTTATTAATCTTCACAATTTATCCCTAGTCTGTTTACTCAACGTAACACTGTTGTAACATTTTGATGAAGCCAGTTCACAAGACTATATTCCCTTAGCTATGATTCGTTTGCGTTTATGAAATACCTCACTAAAAGGGTATATTCTTTGAAGGATATCGCAATGAAAATGATGAAAACAGCTATCGTTACTGCAAGTGTTCTTGCTTCTGCCTCTATTTTTGCACAAAGTGCGGGCGTTAATGCAGGTGCTTCTGCTCAAGTAAATGTACAACCGGGTGGTCTTGTTAGTGGCGTAGCCAATACAGTCAAAAATACTGCACATACTGTGGGTAGCACAGCAAAGCATGCTGGTCATGTAGCGGCTGACACTACAGTTAAAGCAACAAAAAAAACAACAGGAAAAGTGACTGAACTTTCTTCTAAAGCTGCAAATGGTACAAAACATTTTGCTGCTGAAGCTGCAGCAGGTACTAAAAATGTAGCAACTAAAGCTGCAACTGGTACTAAACATTTTGCTACCGAAGCAGTAACAGGTACTAAAAATGTAGCAACTAAAGCTGCAAACGGTACTAAAAACCTAGCAGTTGAAGCGAAAGCTGATACAAAAGCAGGTGTTGATGCTGTAAAAGCTAAAGTTGCAGAAAAACAAGCAGACCAAAAAGAATTTACTGCTGAAAAACAAGCTAATGCTCAAGCGCATGTAGATGCTGTAAAAACTCGTGTAGCTCAAAACCAAGCTGAGCAAAAAGAGTTTGTAGCTGACACTAAAGCTGATGCTCAAGCAAAATTAAATGCAGTTCAACCAGCTCATGGAGTTAACGCTCAAACAGGTGTAAACGTTGGTGTTAATGTTGCTGGTATTAATGCAAATGCAAACGTAAATGCAGGCGCTCAAGCGACTACACAAAAAGCTGAAAAGAAATCTTTTATTAAAGGTCTTTTCGGTAATAACTAATCCGTTATAAATAAAAAAGGGCAATTAATTGCCCTTTTTTATTTCTCAAAAATCAAGTATTCAACTCGTTTCAGTTAAAACTAAGCCTGCACGTAAACCAAGCTTCACATTTGGGTTTGGAAATAAAATCCAGACCTGATCTTGCTCAACCACATAATTACCAGAAGGTTGAGTTGCAATGATTTCACCTTTGGTAAAAGTCGAAAAATTCGGAGCTTCAGCAGATAAATTCATCTGGAAGTCTTCATCTTTTTTAATTAAAGAATCAGACACTTTAAAGACTCGAATTTTTGTTTTATTGCGTAGCGGTAAGGCTTGCTCAGAAACTACATTACGAATAACTTCATCAATTGCAGCAAATTGGCTCAAGTCATTTTGCCCAAATGACAAGGCTTTGCCTAACTCTAAAGTTGCGCTCGCCGCTTTAAAATTCTCACTCGTAAAATGTGTAAACGTTTTACCTACCGCATTGTGATAAACCAAAGCATCTAAATCGGCTGCTTCAAGACTTGCTGTTAAATCAGCATCATAGCCATGCGTTTGATATGGAAATAAAGCAAACGTTGGTAACAATGAAGCACGAATTGCTGTGTGTAAATCATAGTGATAGCGTTTAGCGTCACTTGCACTTTCTTGAAAGAAGTTTGTGACAACTTGCTCTAAAACTTCAGCACGCTTTGATTCTTCAGTCACGGCTAGAGTTTTATATCCACCACAAAACATTCGATTTACATCGTCATGCACATAGCGTTTGCCTTGACGCATTGCATAAGGGTTACCCAACACAAGCAGCAATCTCACAGCAAGGTTTAAACGCCCTGCAAATAAATCCGTGCAAAGATGAGATAACAATTCAATTGGTGCTGTTTCATTACCATGCACTCCAGCTGACAGTACGACAGCTTTGTCGTACTGTGCGTTTGGCGTACATTCAAGAAGTCCTTCACCCAACCAGCGCCAAGAAAAATTATTTTGTTTTCCTTCGCGAGTTGTAGGCTGCTCGCCTTGTAAGGTTAATGCTAGAAAATCTTGCATGTCACCTCCTCATTATTTTTGGAAAGGATAAACCGAACCTAAACCTAAAATTTTGGTCAGTTCGTCAAGTGCCATACGGCTTTCCATTAACAAATGCGGATCAGCCAAATCTTCTTGTGCTAAACGATCACGATAATGTTTATCAACCCATTGATTGAGTGTGCCAAACAACTGATCGTTCATGAGTACTTTTGGATTTACGGCATTTAATTCCGTTTCGTTTAAAGCTACGCGTAAACGTAGACAAGCTGGACCACCACCATTACGCATACTTTCACGTAAGTCATATACCTGAATAGCATCAATTGGTGAGCCCATTTGAATCATGTCATTTAAATAGCCCCAGACTGCTGCATTTTGACGAGACTCTTCCGGTACAACAATAGTCATTCCACCATCTGGACGAGTCAAAATTTGGCTATTAAATAAATAGGTTGCTACGGCATCGTCAACGGTAACACGGTTTTCAGGGACTTCAATTGAAATAAAGTCTTCACCGATGCTTGCCATTTTTTGACGAATTTCAGCAAAGGCCTGATCTTGATTTAAAAAGGCATGTTGATGGTGGAATAAAACCTGTTGGTTACTTACCGCGATCACATCGTTATGGAAAACGCCCTGATCAATTACATCCGGATTTTGCTGAACAAAAACGGTATGCGCATCATCTAAACGGTGCAAACGTGCAATAGCTTCACTTGCCTCGCGCGTTTGACGAGCAGGATAACGTTTTGGTCCTGGCAAGCCATTATTTAAATGTTGTTGACCATAAACAAACACCTGAACACCGCGCTTAGCATAATCACCCCCTAAGCGGTTGTGATTGGCTGCACCTTCGTCACCAAACAAAGCCACTTGTGGCAATGCTTCGTGGTGTACAAAGTGGCGTTCATTTTTAAAGATCGCTTGTAAAACTTGGCTTGTAGTTTCAGCTTCAATTGAACGGTGAAACTTATTGTTCAGGTTCGCTGCTGTAAAATGCACGCGCTCATCTTGGCTATCTGCCGAAGGTGAAACGGTAGCTGCATTAGCAGTCCACATTGGAGAAGCTGAACTTAAAGATGACAATAGTTCAGGTGAATGACGCATTGCTTGAGCAACAACGCTAATGTCATCACCTGTAAAACCTAAACGGCGTAACATTGGAACATGTGGACGCTCATGCGGAGCAAGTACACCTTGTTTCATTCCCATGTCAGCCAAGGCTTTCATCTTTAGCAGACCTTGTTTAGCTGCTAATTTTGGATTCGAGGTATTATTACGGTTTTTTGTCGATGCTTCATTACCAAACGACAAACCCGCGTAGTGATGTGTTGGTCCCACTAAACCATCGAAATTTACTTCATATCCTTTCATTTTTTCTTTCCCTAGTGTTTAAGGCAACACAATCCCTGGAGATAATTTTTCTGGTAAGGTTAAGCTGTCACTTTCAAGTGATGCCATTGGCCAAGCACAATAGTCGGCAGCATAAAAAGCACTCGCGCGGTGATTACCTGATGCCCCTACACCACCAAACGGTGCAGCACTTGAAGCGCCAGTTAACGGCTTATTCCAATTCACAATACCGGCACGTGCTTCAATGAGTAAGTCATCAAACAGTTCACGTTTTGGTGAAACCAAACCAACTGACAAGCCAAAACGAGTTGCGTTAGCAATTTTTAATGCTTCATCAAAGTTGTCATAACGTTGAATGGTGGTAAGCGGGCCAAAATATTCTTCATCCGGAATATCTTTCACGCCTGTGACATCAACAATACCCGGAGTAAGTAGAGAACTGTCTTCTTGAGGACGCGTCATGGCTAATAAACTTTTTGCACCCAGCTCAAGTAACTTTTGCTGAGCATTCATCATGTTTGTTGCAGCAACTGACGAGATTACCCCACCCATAAATGGTTGTTGTTCGTCGTTCCAACGGCCAACTTTTAGATTTTTAGCAACTTCAACAAAACGTTGAATAAATGCATCACCTTCAGCACCATTTTTTACCAAGATGCGGCGCGCACATGTACAACGCTGACCTGCCGAAACAAAAGCAGATTGAATAGCAAGATTAACTACTGCATCAACATCAACAATTTCATCAATAATCAATGCATTATTGCCGCCCATTTCAAGCGCAAGAATTTTTTCAGGTGCACCTGCCATTTGCTTATGCAAGTGATAACCAGTGTTTGCACTTCCGGTAAACAATAAACCATCAATTTCATGTGAAGCAGCTAGTGCTTCACCCGTGGTACGTCCACCTTGCACCAAATTCATCACACCATTTGGCAGACCAGCTTGCTGCCAAAGTTTTACAGTTTCTTCAGCAGTCCATGGCGTTAATTCACTTGGTTTAAATACAACTGTGTTGCCAGCAAGTAATGCAGGAACAATATGCCCATTTGGTAGATGGCCCGGGAAGTTATATGGACCGAAAACCGCAAGTACACCATGCGGACGATGACGTAAAGATGCCACACCATCAGCCATTTCAGTTGAGCTTTCGCCTGTACGCTGGTGGTAAGCACGAATCGAAATCGCAACCTTGCCAATCATTGATTGAACTTCAGTTAACGTTTCCCAAAATGGCTTACTGGTTTCTTGGCTAATGACTTCTGCTAAATGCTTTTTATTTTCTTCAAGCAAAGCGGCGAATTTTTCAACAATCGCTACACGTTCTGCAAGTGGTAAACGCGCCCAAGCTGGAAACGCAGTACGCGCTGCCTGACAAGCTTGCTCTACATCAGTAGCAGTAGCCTCGGCACCTGACCATACAGTTTGGTTATCAACTGGATTTGTTTTTTCAAATGTTGCACCGCTGCCTTGTAACCAGACACCGTTTATAAATAAAGAGTTTGACATCAGGATACTTCCATTGGATTTAGTGATAACACACGAACAACGTGACCTTCTTGTACACCGAGTTTTTCAGCTTGTTCATGTGTTAAATTTATTGTGTTATCAACAAGATCAAGCTTTAACAACATTGCCTTATAGTCATGATAATTATCATTGGCAATGAGATATTGGGTCTTACCGACCGCAGCTTCACTTGTAATTTTGACGTTTAGTAACTGACTTTCTTTTACTGCTCGCAATTCATCAATATTGGCTTCAATAGTTGGACCAGCATCAAAAATATCGACATATCCTTGATAGCGTAAGCCTTCCGACTCAAGCACATGATAAGCAGGTAAAGTTTGTGGATGCATTTTTCCAATTACCTCTTGCGCATCTTTTGGCAAGAGATCTACATAGACTGGGAAACGTGGCATAAGCTCTGCAATAAATACTTTTTGCCCAATTCCACTCAAATAGTCTGCTGTTGAAAAATCCATATTAAAGAAATGGTGACCAATCGCATCCCAAAATGGAGAACATCCATTTTCGTCTGAGAAACCACGCATTTCAGCAATTAACTTTTTCTCGAAATATTGCTTAAAGGCAGCGATAAACATAAAACGGATCTTCGATAAGAATTTACCGTTTTGGTTTTCACGACGCTCTGGATCTAAAAATAGTGTACAGAGTTCACTACTACCTGTTCTGTCATTACTTAAAAATAAAGTAGGTAATGACTTATAAACATTTAATGCTTTTGAAGCGTGTACTTGAGTACCAACATGAAAGTTGTACCAAGGTTCAATGAGTCCCACAGCAACTTCAATTGCACTTAACCCAATAACACGTTGAGCTTCTGTATCTTCAAGAACAAATAAATAGCCTTGTTCACTTTTATGGACATTGCCATTTAAAGTATTGCGAGTACGTGAAATTCGAGCCGAAAGTGTATCCATATTTTGTGGCAAGGAAGTCAGGCCTACACCCGACTTACCTGCTAATTTATAAATATCTTCAAGGTCTCGAAACTCGGCATGACGGACGATCATCATGGCTAGCTTTCCTTTTTTTTATTTAGCCAACTTTGCCAATGCGCGTTTTAAACGAGCAATTCCTTCATCAATATCTTGTTCAGGAATAATTAGAGACGGTGTAAAACGAACCACGTTTGGTCCCGCGATTAAAGCAAGCAAACCTTCTTCGCCCGCCCAAGTCGTAATGTCTTTCGCTTTTCCTGCATACTCAGCTTTTAATACGCAACCAATGAGTAAGCCTTGACCACGAATTTCTTCAAAAATCGGGTACTCAGTATTTAATTTATTTAATGCGTCTAGGAAATATTGATGACGATGTTTTACACCGTCAAGTACTTCAGGCGTATTAATAAACTCAAATACAGCCCCTGCTACCGCACTTGCTAACGGGTTACCACCATAAGTCGTACCATGTGTACCGACAGAAAAATGCGGAGCAAACTTATCGGTTGTTAACATTGCGCCGACTGGGAAACCACCACCTAATGCTTTTGCAGTCGTTAACACATCCGGAATGACACCAGAGTTCATGTAGGCATAGAGTTCACCAGTACGGCCAACACCCGTTTGTACTTCATCAAAAATCAGTAAGGCACCGAACTCATCACACAGTGCTCTTAAGCCTTTTAAAAATTCGATATCAGCAGGAATAACACCGCCTTCACCTTGAATCGGCTCAACAATAACAGCACATGTTTGCTCATTAATGGCTGCTTTTGCAGCTTCTAAATCATTAAAGGCAACATGGTTAATGCCATTTGGAAGTGGTGCAAAGTCTTGTGAATATTTAGGTTGACCACCTGCTGAAACGGTAAATAAGGTACGGCCATGGAAAGCATTGTTAAATGCCACAATGCCACTTTTACCAGCAATACCGCTGTCTAAACCAACTTTACGAGCCAGTTTTAAAGCAGCTTCGTTCGCTTCAGCACCTGAGTTACAGAAGAATACTTTATCTGCAAATGTATTTTCGGTGAGTTGTTTTGCAAGGCGTAGAACGGGTTCATTTGTATAACCATTGCCTACATGCCAAAGTTTTGTTGCTTGTTCTGTTAAAGCATTCACTGCCACTGGATGCGCATGACCTAATGCGTTTACTGCAATCCCGCCTGCAAAATCGATATATTCTTTATTTTCTTGATCCCAAATACGTGAACCTTCGCCACGTACCGGAATGAAATTTGCCGGTGCAAAAACTGGAACCATCCAGTCGTTAAAGTTGCTTCGAGTTACAGAAATTGGCTGTTCCATGCTTACCTCAGTATTTATTTAATATATTCGATAACACTTAAATTTGAATAATTCAGAAAAAGGGAATGAGCAAATAAACCCTATAACATCCTTTATATTTGCTCAAACCACTTTATCTAAAGTAATTTCCGCAGATTAGCCTGGGAAAATACCGCGTTCTTTACGAGCTTTTAAGATACGCTCACATGCCAAGATGTAAGCTGCTGTACGTAAAGTACAAGCATTGCTGTTTGCTGTATTCCAAACGTCATGCATAGCTTGAACCATCAACTTATCTAAACGCTCGTTGATTTCTTCTTCGGTCCAGAAGTAGCTCGCCATGTCTTGAACCCATTCGAAGTAACTTACAGTTACACCGCCGGCGTTACATACCACGTCAGGAACCACAACAATGCCACGCTCAACTAAAATATCTTCAGCTTTAGGATAAGTCGGGCCGTTCGCGCCTTCTAAAATCAACTTAGCTTTAAGTTTTTGAGCACGTTCAACAGTGATTTGGCCTTCTAGCGCAGCAGGAATAATGATATCTACATCTGCAGTCCAGAAATCTTCATCAGCAATTGCTTGCGCGCCAGCGAAACCACCAACACCACCTTGATTTGCATTTACGTGTTCACGTAATGCAACAAGATCAATACCGTCAGCATTGAAAATTGTGCCAGTGTGGTCTTGAACGTGAGTGATTTTTGCTTTTGATTCAACAAACAAGAAAGCAGCTTCACTACCTACGTTACCAAAACCTTGAACAGCGATTTTCGCGCCTTCAATTGGTAAATTGATTTTTGCAGCTACTTCGCGACCTGTAACGAATACACCGCGACCAGTTGCTTTCACACGACCTAAAGAACCACCTAAGTGAACTGGCTTACCAGTTACAACACCAGTTACTGTATAACCTTGGCTAGTAGAATAAGTATCCATCATCCAACCCATGATATTGGCATTTGTACCAACGTCTGGAGCTGGGATATCTTTTTGAGGCCCGATAATGTGACCGATTTCAGTCGTATAACGGCGAGTTAAACGTTCTAATTCACGATTTGAAAGTTTACGTGGGTCAACACGGATACCACCTTTTGCACCGCCAAATGGCAAGTTCAAAACAGCAGTTTTAATTGTCATCCATGCAGATAACGCCATCACTTCATTTAAATCAACGTTTGGATGGTAACGTACACCACCTTTACCAGGACCACGAGACAAGTTGTGTTGTACACGGTAGCCTTCAAAGTGCTGAATAGAACCGTCATCCATTACGATTGGCACGTCAACAATAAGCGCACGCTTTGGACGTTTTAATGTATCGATAAACTCAGCTAAGTGGTCTAAGTACGGAGCAACACGGTCAATTTGTGCCAAGTAAGTTTGCCATGCATCGCTATGTTCGTTTACGTATGAAAGATCTGACATCTTTTTTCCTATATACCTTCATAGACTCAGATTTGATAAATCCGTAGTCTTTATTATTCAGCAACTAAAACCTTGCAATAACAAAGTCTTAGTTTATTTACTAAACCTTCTGCTCTTCTAAAGCATTAGGTTTTTTAAATTCCATTTGTTGATACTAAAAGTATGATCTACTTTTATATATCGATATCTTTTACAAGCTTTCTTTCATTTAACTTACTGTTTATAAAGCTATCTTTATAAAAGCAAAGTTTAACCACAACCCACTTAATCCAGTCGGCTGAAATATAAATACAAAAGAAATGGCATAACCGTTTGGGAGTTAAAAAGAACGATGATTTATAAAAAAATCATATGTCCATAAAAATTATTTTGACTAATCGATAGATCCCTCCATTAGTCTTTTTAAAAATAAACATTGTTCAATAATGCTACAGATTAATTATCTCTACACATACCGCTTAAAATTAAGCCGGAACATAGCTATAAAATCTTCCAATAAATATAGCATAGAGCACACTCATTTAGAACATTTTAAAATAAATAAGCAGAGAAAAAATAATCAAATCGCACTAATCCTTATAATAAAAAAACAACAAATATTAAAAAAAGCTTAACTTTAATAAAAAAAATTTATAGGAAACATAAATTCATAATTTAAAAAAATATATCAAATTAAAATTATAAATAACAATAACTTAAAAATTAATCACCTTCATGAATTTGTCAAAAAATTATACCACCTCTACATTAAATCTATAATAAGTCCATTTCTAATTCATATTTTATAAAAACCCAAAAAGCTCTTTATCAAATAACCAAGCTAAACATAGACTTAATCAACTATTAATAATAAATAAATATTAATAAGAATCCGATCAATGGTAATTTTATAAAACAATATTTGTTTTCATGATTAAAAATAAAACTTCATTTTTAAAAAAAATACAGAAATTCTTTCTTTTGCAGTTCCTTTAAGGCACAAAAAAGGCCCCTTTCGGGACCTTTAAAAACACATTTTTCGACTAAAAAGCTTAGCTTTACACTAGATCTTTCTTTCGATAAAAAATGAAGTAGCTTGCATAGCATAAAATGATAAAAATAATGCAGCAGATAAAACCAACTTGCATAGATGGGTCAAACACCATACTGATACAGGTAACGATACAGAACAGCCCACCTACAATTGGAGTAAGAGGGAAAAGAGGTGCCGCGAAGCGTAAATCTTTTGCTGTTTTACCCGACTTATACCACTGTCTACGGAAGTTAAACTGTGAAACGCAAATCGCAATCCAAACCACAACCATTGTAAAAGCTGCAACGCCCAACAAATTCTTAAAAATTGTTTCTGGCGCGAATTGTTCTGAAAGCAATCCAGGAATTGCACCAAACATAGTTACAGTAATGGCAACAATCGGTGTTCCAGAAGGAGTTAATTTAGAAAATATTTTTGGTAATTGATTTTTTGCCGAAAGCGACCACATCATACGTGAAGCAGCAAACAAACCAGAATTTGCAGCAGATAGTAAAGCCGTAATAATTACAAAGCGAATAATGTCTTCTGCGTATGGAATACCAATATAGTTAAATACCGTCACAAAAGGACTATTACTTACTTCATTTGCACTAAGGCCTGCAAGCTGGAACGGCAGTAATGAACTAATCACCACAATTGTACCAACAAAGAAAATCAGTAAACGCCAAATAGCCGCATTGATTGCTTTAGGAACTGTCTGTGCTGGATTCTCGGCTTCCCCCGCCGCTACTCCAATTAATTCTGTGCCCGAAAAAGCAAAGTTAACAATCAGCATAGTAGCAAAAATTGGAAAAAGACCATTTGGAAACCAACCGTGAGCAGTTAGGTTACTAAACAATGGCGCTGTTTCATGTCCGTGGTAAGGAATAAAACCAAAAATTGCCAGTAGACCCAAACCAATAAAACAGATGATTGTAATAACTTTGACGAGTGCCAACCAGAATTCAGATTCGGCAAATAATCGAGTTGAACTAATATTAAGGAAAAAAACTAAGGCGCCAAAAAAAAGAGTCCAAGCCCATACCGAGGTAGATGGAAACCACTCCTGCACCAATAAAGCTGCCGCAGTAAACTCAGTCCCCAAAGTTGCAGTCCAAGTTAACCAATAGAGCCAAGTAATCATATAGCCCGTACCCGGACCAATATAACGGCGGGCGTATTCACCAAAAGAACCTGATTCCGGTACATGAACCGCAAGCTCACCAAGACATAACATCACGGTATAGGCAATTAAACCGCCCAAAAAATAAGAAATAATTGCGCCAATTGGGCCTGCTTGGGAAATTACATCACCAGACCCTAAAAAAAGACCTGTACCTATGGCACCGCCAAGGGAGATCATCACCAAATGTCGAGTACTCATTGCTCGTTTCAAAGGTGCAGAACTTCCATGTTGCGATGCATCATTATTCCGATAATTTAATGATTGCATATAAAAAACTGTAACGACAATTTAGTAAAAAATCATTTTAGGAGAAAAAAATAAATATGCAATTATCTTTGAATAGTGAACTTATTTTAACCAAGCTCTTCAGGTAAAAATAAAATATATAATAAAAACATTTAGTTATATTTTTTTATAGCTAGGACTGTATTTTAATTAATCTTATATTATTTCTATAATTTATGTATTAGGAAAACCCATTTATCTTTAAATATAGTATTTATATATATTACTAGTTATGCCTACTTTAAATACAGCAGATCACCATATAATAAACCTACTATTTATTTAAATAATGAATTTTAAAATAATATACAAATAAGTTTATAAAAAAATATTTTTTAAGCAAAAAATAAAGCCCAAACCTAAAGGTCTGAGCTTTATTTAAACACTATAAAGTTTTAATAGCTGATGGTGGTCAACTGCTCTGTAGGTTGAATTGAACCTTCCGTAAATTCACACAGCCCTTGTTCATCACAAGATAAATTTAGTTGCTTATAGCTAATCGCAAAAGAATCCGAATATTTTTTGATTACAAAAGGACTCATATCCGATGTTAAAGGCTCTTCACTCTTGAACAATTTAATAATCTTACGATCATTCATCGCTAACAAATAAACTTCATTATTTAATTCAATATGCACTACACCGGTTTGCTCAGCCACAATTGGAACCAAATAAGATTTATTCACCAGTAGAGTATCTACTGTATAACTTTCAAACTTTGAATTGATAAGGTTAAATACCAAAATTAAACCAAAGCTAGTCTGCAAGCCTTCTGTGTAATTTGCATCTTCTTGAATTCGCAGCACTTTAATACCAAGCTTTTGAAAATCCAACTCAGTTGCTTGATTTGTTTTTATCAGACTACGTGTAATAGCCTGTTTAAGTGGGTTATCAAAATAACGTTCATCTAACTGAAAATCATTTTGACGCAATATTTTTAACAACATTTCATCATGTTGGGTAAGAACATGCGCAAGTACATTACGGAAGTAAAACTTACTTTGTTTTTTGACCTTACGAACTTGCTGATAAAAATAGATTTCATCGAAATCATGTTCAATAAAATCATGTAATAAACTTGAACTAGCCAATACAGACAATGCTTCATGACCAGTAAATGGCAAATGAATCGTATGTAAGCTTGGTAACAGCTCTTTTATTTTTAAGTAATGTTCACGGTCAATCGAGAAATATGGGTCATAAACAATAACGTATTCACGCGCTGAATCGACATCTTGCGGCTGAATCTGCATGTCCTTGTTTGCTACCGAATCAAAAAACTCAGCGTAGCGTCGGTCTTCAACATGCTCTGGGTCAATTGAATATTGAGGCACAAATGCAATCACACGGTTCATATTCAATAAATTAGAATATTTGATTGCCGCATAGCCGCCCATTGAACCGCCATAACCCACAATATTTTTAAAGCCTTCTAGAATAGGCGAAATTGCTTTTGCCAGCTCAATCATGCTTGCTTGAGGAAACCATGATTTTTGTTTTGGCATTACCCCAATAACATTATATTGGTATTTAATTAGAGACTTTTCAGCATTGATAGATAAGCCACTCGCTCGGGTAATCAAATCGCCAAAAGAGAGAACTAATGTATTAGAATCGCCTGGTAAAAAAATGGCTCTAATGTGTTCGTCTTCAAAAATAATTTGCTTATCCATGCTCACACCGAAAGAAAATTTACTCCCACATACAACGTCAAAAATGAAACAAAATAGGTGTTTTGCCAATTTATGATTGCGGAGTATCTTATTTTATAGATGCCAGTCAGATTAAAAAGCGCAAAATATGACACAATCCTTACATCCTGCCGCTCAAAAAGGCTTCAGCTCAGCTGCTGAACTATATCAGCAAGTTAGACCCAATTATCCCGCAGAAATAGTAAGTTGGCTGCAAAATTGCCTACAAATACAGGAAAACTCTACTGTTATTGATCTTGGATCGGGTACTGGCAAATTCTTACCCTACTTAAAACAAACACATGCTGATGTTATTGCAGTTGAGCCAATTGGCGAGATGTTACAGCAGCTTCAACAAGTTTATCCTGATATTCAAACATTACAGGCTTTTAGCCATTCAATTCCTGTAGCAAATCATAAAATTGATACCATTATTTGTGCGCAATCTTTTCACTGGTTTGACAACCTCGACACCCTAACAGAAATGCATAGAGTATTAAAACCACAAGGACATTTAGGGCTCGTTTGGAATCAACGCGACGAACGTACAGATTGGGTCAAGGCTTTAGCTGATTTCCTACTTCCACTTGAAGGCGATACACCTCGTTATCATAGTGGAAAGTGGAAACGCGTATTTGAACAACAAGATTTATTTATATTTGATAGCCTGCAAACATTCACACAGTCACAACATGGTTCTGTCGAACAAGTCGTGAGTAAACGTTTACTCTCTACGAGTTTTATTGCTGCAATGACTGAAAAAGATCAATTACAACTCAAAGCACAGTTTGAAAAAATTGTTTATGATTTTACTGGATTAGGTCCTCAAGATCAGATTGATTTTCCATATGTTACGTATGCATATCACTTTCAAAAAAGTACGTTACCCGTTAAATAATTAGTGAATAGGTTTGGTTGAAAGTTATGAAGAAAACACCTCAAATCATATTAATGTCTTTGCTTTGCTCTAGCCTATTTCTGACTGCTTGTAAAAAAGCGGATGAGCCTGCTAAGACGGAGCAACCTTCTGCCACCTCATCTACCGATCAGGTTTTAGAAAAACTAAATGAAAGACCTGTTAAGACCTTCCCTGCCACTGCTAATGATGCACACGATATTGCGCTCTTAGAGGATTATGACCGCCGCTTTACAGAAATGAGTGACGAGATGGAAAGTGAATTAGCAAAAATGCATGAAGCTGGAACCCTCACTACAGAGTTTGAGCAACAGCGTACTCTCGATAATGTGCGCTCTTCTCTGACCATGTTAAAAGATTTAGATTTAAAAACTGAGCAAGGTCGTTACATTCAGGGTCTACTTTATCAATATTGGGAAAACCAAGAAAAACACTTGAGTGATAAGCAAGCCACTAAAGATGAACAGATCAATGATCTTGCCGACTATTTACAAGCGCAAAATCAATTAAAATATTGGAAAGCATCGCAACAGAAATAAGCAATGTAGTGGTTATAAAAAAGCCTTCAAACTTATGAAGGCTTTTTTTCAAATTATATATTTTGCTTTTCAACCCAATGAATTGCCTGAACGCGGAATAACTCACATGCACCATCACCCGTATCAGTCGGCGTAAGTGAAGATTTCCAGACCAAATTTTTGTCCTTAATCTCGACAAGGTCACCTTTAAGATAGACCAGATCACCACGTTTAACCTGTTTAATCTGCTGAGCAATCTCAGGGTTCGCAGGAATGATGTGCATGTTAGACACCATTTGCATTGCTTGCTCTGCTGGAACAGGTAATTTAGGAATTTTCCAGTTTAAATAACGGTCATATTGTTTCACTGAAATATGACGTGCGATTTCAGGCTGTGCAAACAATCCCCAACTTACGGCATAGTCAATAGGAGAAAATTTAGCTTGTTCATCATTTTGATAAACTTTTGAACCCAAGATTCTAAAATTGCCTTGAAAAGGTTGTAATACAGAAATAGATTGATCTTTTTCTATCGGGCTCAAACCATTGGCAATATTATATTCACTTGAGGTCGATGCAAATGTTGAACTCATGCCAATCGCGGCGAGTAAGCCCATCATCAAACGTTGTTTTTTCATCGTGTTACACCTCAAATATTGCTAGATCAAAGTGAATAGATCTTCAATTTATAATAGCTTTAAGCGATGAAAAAAATATCGAAATTTAGTAACAATACAGATCAATTTCGTCTATTTTTGTGCTGAATTAAACAGCTTGTTAATCTTCGAAATCTATTCTCAACGTTTCAAAACGAACCTTACCTTGTTGAACAGCTTGAGCAATTGCCTGTTGACCCTTTGTAAGTCTAGCTCCACCACTTTTTACATCGAGCAAAATAATATTGATGTCTTCTGCCGTACCATCGCCATCGCGAAAATCGGTATATCCATCAAAGATAATATAGTCCACCGGATCGCCCATGAATTTTGCATCGCTTGGTAAATACTGAAATTCAGGTAAAACCGGAGCAAATTGTTCTGCCATTTTTCCTTTCAACACCGCACGACTTGTATTTACACTTCTCTTTTGTGCTTGAGTAAGCGCTTGTTGATGCTCTAGTTCAAGTTCAGCAATATATTGCTCATATTCAGCCTTAATTCGTCCATTACGTGTATTTGATAAAATAAGAGTAGTGATAATGATGCCAATTCCAGCACCAATAAGCATGGCAAGCCATACAGACATAAATTTTCCTTAAAAAGCACGAATTAAGATTACAGATCTAATCATATCTAAAATAACGAAACAGCTTAAACTTTTGTCAAATGTGGTCATCTCCTTCACATAAAAAGATGCTAAGGTATAAAACATAAACAAATGTGCTGCTGAAAATAATTGGATTTATGAAAACGATACTTATTGCAAATCAAAAGGGCGGATGCGGAAAAACCATGACGGCCATTACGTTGGCAACAGCATTGGCACAAAAAGGATATAAAGTAGCATTAGCAGATTCGGACAATCAAAAATCGGCTTTACAATGGTTAAAACAGCGCCCTGATACCGTTGTAACGATTCAAAGCCTAGACTGGCGTCATGAGAAATCAATTGGTGATGCACCCAAAAATCTGGACTATTTAATTATTGATGCGCCTGGTGCACTTTCAGGTGAGCATGCTGAACAACTTATTAGTGAAGCTCATGCCATTATTACTCCGCTTCAGCCTTCATTTTTTGACATAGACAGTACTCGTCGATTTTTGAAGCATTTACAAGATATTAAACGTATTCGCAAAGGCAAAGTACAGATTTTGCTTCTTGCTAACCGTGTAAAACCAAACAGTGCAAGCTCAAAAGATATCCAGCAGTTCTTTGAAAAAATTGAACAGGAACCTGTTGCATGGATTGCTGAACGCACTGCCTATGGCAGCTTAGCAATGCAAGGTTTAAGCATTTTTGATAAACCGCAAAAGAACTTTATTAGTATCCAAAATCAATGGCAACCTGTTCTAAACAAGTTAATTGAAGATAAAGCTGAGTGGTTTTAAAGGAATTTTAGCCTTTGAAACTGGATGTATAAGGTTCTTTACATTACGGCCTTAAAATTTGCCTCAGGTTATTTTTCAGTTAATATGACTTTATTCTATGTAGAAAATTAGAGAAATATTGTTCGTGCATCCATACGCTCCTAATTTACAGCGCGTTTTATTGTTTGGGCTGTTTTTTATTTTGATTTTTTTAGGATTTAATATCCTGAAATATTTTATTGTTCCTGTACTTTGGGCTGCCATCATTGCATATATGACTTGGCCTATTTATTTAAGAATTCAGCGTTTTTTTGGAGAATCACGTAATACTTTAAACGCAACCCTGATGATTAGTCTGGTCATTTTGGTAGTTGGTATCCCCTTTACATGCGCGGTTTTTATTTTGCAGCATGAGGGACGTAACTTATATTTTGATTTACAACGTCAGGTTTTTTCGGGTCATTTAAGCGTTCCAGATTTTATTCGTGATCTTCCTTTTGTAGGAAAAGAGATTTCTCGTACACTCAATGAATTAAATAACGATCCTAATAGTACGATTCAAAATATCGCAGCTTGGGTACAAAGCCATTTAAGTTATGGCCGTGTGCTGCTTGGTGAAATTAGTAAAAATATTGTCAAACTTGGCTTTGCAGTATTTAGCCTATTTTTCTTCTATCGTGATGGTCAAATGATTTTATCTCAAGTGAGTAAAGCTTTAGAAATGGTCATTGGCCCTCGTATTCATCATTATCTCGATACAATTTCTGAAACAACTCGTGCAGTAGTCTATGGTGTGGGTTTAACTGCAATTGCTCAAGCCGTTTTAGCTGGATTAAGTTACTTCGTAGCAGGTGTACCAAACCCTATGGTACTCACTATTGTTACTTTCTTATTGGCTTTAATTCCATTTGGTACTCCAATTTCTTATTTAGGCGTTGGCTTATGGTTGTTCTCTCAGGGACAAACTATGGAGGCAATTGGTGTTGTGGTTTGGGGTGTGCTGATTGTCAGTAGCTCAGATAATGTGATTAGACCACTCGTCATTTCTGGTGCCACCAAAATTCCGTTCTTATTAATTATGTTTGGTGTATTAGGCGGTATTGCGAGTTTTGGCTTGGTTGGATTATTTATTGGTCCTGTAATTTTGGCTATTTTACTGGCAATTTGGCGTGAATGGTTACATGAGACGATTGAGCCTGAACCTATGCCAAAAACGACCATGATTTATGATTCTGAGGGTGAATCGTCTAATGATGAAAAGTGACATAGAGATTTAATTTAAAAATGTTTCTAGATACAAATTAACTATTTAAATTAACTTGTAGGTCAGACCTCTGTTTGTTTGAATCAAACAATCATATATATTTATAAGGACATCCAATCATGCAGATGTTTAATAAAATTGGCGCAGTCTGTGCGCTTACAGCCCTTTTTACCGTTGGCTGTAGTTCGGTAACTAAAACTGTATCTGACACAGCCCAAGCATTAACCTCAATGCATACAAAAAAAGTGGTCGATGTAAATGAAGTGACAGCTAACGGTATTGGCAAAAAAATAGGTACGATTAGCTTTCAAGATAGTGACAAAGGTTTAATTATTACCCCTGCTCTTGCTGACTTACCAAGTGGTACTCGTGGTTTCCATATTCATGAAAACGCTTCTTGTGCACCTGCTGTAAAAGATGGAAAAACTGGCGCTGCTTTAGCTGCGGGTAGCCACTATAACCCGAACCAAGCCCCTCATCACGGTACTCCAACGACTGGCCATTTAGGCGATCTACCTGTTTTAGTTGTCGATAATACAGGTGTTGCAACAACTGCCGTAATCGCACCTCGATTAAAACTTGCTGATATTCAGGGTCGAGCGATTATGATTCATGCGGGTGGCGACAATTATTCAGACTCACCTCAACCTCTTGGCGGTGGTGGAGCACGAATTGCATGTGGTGTGATTAAATAATTTATATATTTTTCAAATTGTGGGTATCTAAAAAGATATCCACAATTTTGTTAATTTATTGATCGTTACAACTTGGTTTAAGTCTAATAAAATCTTAAAAAATGACTGACTTTTGTAGATAAAAAGAATAATATTTTTGAAGTAATAAAAATTTAAAGTTACATACTGCTTTCTCACGTATTCTCTAATTTAGAACAAAAGCCGTGAATTATCTGACCCAAATATTTAATAGCTTTAAGACCAATTCTATTTTA
Organism: Acinetobacter sp. C13; assembly: GCF_016809775.1. Taxonomy (NCBI): domain Bacteria; kingdom Pseudomonadati; phylum Pseudomonadota; class Gammaproteobacteria; order Moraxellales; family Moraxellaceae; genus Acinetobacter; species Acinetobacter sp. C13. The sequence continues at coordinate 363,360 of NZ_JAFBJL010000003.1, read as the reverse complement.
ATTTATTGCCTGCAAATTCTGATTGTACTCACTGGCACAACTTTAGGTTTGCTGTGGCTGGGCTATAATCAACTTATTGTTCCCGTAACCTTAGGCGCAATTGCAGCAGCATTAACAGACTTTGATGATCGTTTAAGTATTCGATTACGCAACTTGGTCTATGTCTGCCTGCTCTTTTTTACAGTCAGTAGTATTCTTGGCTTTTTAGCTCCTTACAAAATTTTCTTTATTTTATATCTCTCTATCTCAAGCGCTTTTTTTATATTACTAGGCGCCTTAGGGCAACGTTATGCCACGATTTCTTTTGGCACGATTCTGCTCTCTATTTATAGTATGTTCGGTTTAGGCGAATACGCACATTGGTATCAACAACCTACTTATTTTGTTTATGGTGCTCTGTGGTACGGTTTAACTTCTATTTTATTTTTTATTATTAAACCGACACTTCCCTTACAAGATAAGCTCTCACAAATTTTTAAAGAAATTACTGTTCTACTACAAGCAAAAGCTCGTTTGTTTGATCCGGACAATAAAGAGAATGTTGAGCAGCTTTTATATGAATTATCTCTACAAAATACGCAAGTTGCCCAAAGCCTCAATCAAATACGCAGTTCACTACTTACTCGGCTCAAAGCTTCCAGAGTCAGTAATAAAAGTATCTATTGGCTAAACCTATATTTTTTCGCCCGAGATATTCACGAGCAAGCAACTTCTAATTATTTACATTACGAACATATTCAACAGAATTTTAGCCGTAGCGATCTTATTTTCCGTTTCCAAAAAAACCTGCGCCTACAAGCACAAGCATGCCAAGACTTAGCTCAATGTATTTTATATAACCAGCCATATCAGCCTTCGCAAGAAAGTCAGAAAGTACTAGGACATTTGGAAAGTTCTTTAAAAAATTGGATACAACAACATCCACAAAATTTTGAAGTTAAAAATTTAAAACTTATTTTTGATAATTTAAAAGGAATGCATGAACAGTTTGAACAACTGCAATATGCCCAACCTGTTCCTGAAAATAGCACTCAAACAAGACAAGAACACTTAAATTTACTTGATGATGATATTCAAGGATTTTCAGATCTTATCTTAAAAATTCGGCAACAACTTACGCCACAGTCAGCGCTGTTTAGGCATGCCATACGAATTGCTGTGGTTTTCGCCGCAGGTTATGCAATTTCACTGTTACCCTTTGCGCAGCATGGCTACTGGATTTTACTCACCAGTTTGTTTGTCTGTCAGATTACTTATTTTGCGACTAAAAGCCGTCTTAAATTAAGAACGATTGGTACCTTACTCGGCGTTTTATTAGGAATACCAATTTTATATTTTGTACCGAGTATTGAAGGCCAGCTCATCATTACAATTATTTGTGGAGTTTGCTTTTTTTACTTACGTCAAAAGAAATATGCTTTGGCTACGCTCATGGCCACCCTTATGGTGCTATTAATTTTCAACTTAAAAGGCGCTGGCTACAGTATTATTTTGCCTCGACTGATAGATACCTTATTAGGCTGCTTTATTGCATGGCTCGCCGTAAACTTTATTTGGCCCGACTGGAACTTTCGAAACATCCCCAACAATATTAATAAAAGCAGCAAAGCGACCTTAGATTATTTCAATGTGATTGTTGAGCAATATCAATATGGCAAAAATCAGGATATAGAGTACCGCCGAATTCGTCGTGCTGCACATAACGCTCAAATTGAACTATCGAATATGATTTCAAGCCTGAGTGCTGAACCCAACCCGAACCCTCAACTCATCCACTATGCTTTCCGTTATTTGGTTTATAGCCACAGTCAACTGAGTTACGTAGCAGCATTAGGAAGCCAACGACAGAAAATTGATGATCAACAAGTATTACAACTCTTACTGGATTGTCAGCAAATTCTTAAACAGAGCTTATTTGATCCGGCTTATATTGATTTCAATTTCCTTGAGCAGACTTTAGCGCAAATTCAAAGCCTAACTACCCATGAGCACTTTTCAGAGAATTACACACTCGTGTTAAAACAAATTAGCTTATTATTAGAAACCTTGCCTGAATTATTAACCCTTAAAGGCAAACTTTTAGAACAAGAGATTAAATAGATATAGATTTTTATTGAGGATAAAAATGCATTTCCCAAAAATTCCTTCGATTCTTTCCGTGATTTTAATAATGCTGAGTAGTAGTTCTTATGCGTTTGAAAGGAATGATTTAAAAGAGATTATTGAGTGTCAATCTGATTACGCGACCTATTCAGATTTTGGTTCTGAATATGACGAGAATTTAACAGCACTTGGCTTTAAAAGAGTTGAAGATTCAGACCAACCTTTCATTTATTTGTATAAAACCAATCAACCTATTGAGCTATTTGGCTTAAAGACAAACGAGATTGCTTTGGCTGGTCAAGGTATAACTGCTGTTTTTCGTAATGTAAATGTTCAGCAACTTTCAAAGAAATTTGATATTCCTCAACATCCTGATTTTACAATGCTTCCTCTGTTTAGAGGGGTACGTACAATTAAAACAGAACCCGCCACTTCAGATTCGGTTACTTTTTACCATAATTTGAACTTATCAGAAATGAAAGGGAAAAAGCCAATGGTACTGTTAGGTTGTACCTATGAAGCAGACCGTGAAGAAATGGAAAAAATGTTACAAGAATAAAAAAATACCGGAATATCAATTCCGGTATTTTTTTATTTAATTGTTGCCTTGTTGCAGTCTTTCTTGCATTTCCTGCTTCAAAGCACTTCGCGGTTGGCTAAACCAAAGAACAATAAAGGTAAATGCAGACAATGCAAAAGCCCATAAATGAAATTGTGTATAGAGATAACGTACAAGTTCAATCATTGCAAAGAAGCTCATCATCAGTAACATTGAAACTGCTGCTGCAACAGTTCCTTTTGAGACCTCAGATGACATGAGCGCAAAACGATACAAGACCGAGAAACTAATCCCCTCACCAAAACAAATCAGTGTCATGCCTGTAAGCAAACATGGTATGAGATAGGTTTGCCACACTACACCTAATATTAAAATGAGTGTACCGGTTAGCATAATCGGCAAACCCATCATGACGGTTTTACCCAAAGGCAAACGGTCAATAATTTTGATTAAGACAATGTTGCCTACGATTAAACCCCAAAATACGGGGAATTGAGCTAAGCCATATTGCACACTGGTGAGCTTTAATTCATCTACTAAAATGATTGGAGATAAAGCAATCCATAGCATTAAAGGCATACCCACTAAAGGTAATGCGAGGCTTAAACCTAAAAAACGGCGGTTGGCAAACACCTTTTTAAAATCATCAAAAAGATAACTAAAAGGTTGCTTGGTTACACTGACTTGCTGGCTTGGCATCTGTTTTTTCAACCCGATCCAACTGAGTAATGCCAATACAGCGATGGCGACAAAGCCCCAGTGCCATGACACATAATCAATTAAGAAAGCGCCAAGTACAGGTCCTAGCAAGGGTGCAAGTAATGAGATATTTGCCATGAGTGCCATGACTTTAATCGCATCACGTTCAGCAAAGCTTTCTTGAATAGCCGCATAACCAACGGCTGAAATTACGGTTAAGCCAATTCCCTGCAAAAATCTTAAAGCTAGAAATTGCTCGATTTGCGTCGTCAGTAAAATTAAAAAACAGCATAGAGCAAAGAATAAAACTCCTGCTAATAGTACTTTTTTACGTCCGAGACGGTCCGACAAAGGACCAAGTAACCATGCAACAGATGCGCCACCTAATAAATAAAATGACATCGAAGATGGTGCCCAAGTTGCACTTACACCAAAATCTTCAGTAATTGCCAACATGGCTGGCTGAATCAGGTCATTACCAATATAAACCGCAAATTCAAATAGCACTAAGGCCAACGGAAACATCAACGTTGTACGGTTCAACGTTGTCGTTTGAATATTTTTCATGAGTTGTACACTTCAAAATAGCGGCCATATGTCTGTACGACTACCTATAAAATAAGATGTAGTCATGACGATGACATGTATGGTCAATCAATCTTTAGTTAAGTTGTTATATGCCGTGAGAGTGCATGTTTAGAGTGTGAAACACCGTATTCACAAGGTGTCTAAAACGAGAAAAAATATATGACGTGAGATTCGGTAATTTTTTACCAATTGGCACAATTGCCGAGCGCAACAATAGCACTTTTTAAATTGATCAGCAATCATGCAATTTCAAGAAGCTTAAATTTCAGTTTTTTGCACAAAAAGGCATGCAAATTATGGTTGTGCACAAACTCAAAGTTATCCACATATTCGATAATAAATTAAGCATCATGGGCAAGGATTAACTTGAAAGTCTGTAGTTTCCTCTCCTTTTGTACATTGATAACTTTGCTTTTTATTCACAATTTTCCAGATTTGCTGATCCCGTTTTAATAAATATTCAGTACGTGTTTTCGACACCGCATCTGGACTAGGCTCTGTTTGCAAAATAGTAACTTGCGCATTGGAAGGATCATCTGAAGCATTCATTTGCTGTGAAATATCTAAATTGCTTGCATCATTTAAAAGATCTGGTTGATCGAGTAATACAGCCTGTATAGGACTATCAGCGAGTTGAACAGAAGAATTTTGAGGTGGAGCACAAGCAGTTAATATACTTAGGCTGAAAATAATCAACAAACCATTCTTTTTCATCACTCTTCCCCTCTATTTACTCAAAATTAATGCTAAAGATAATAGGCCACTTTTTCCTTTTGAGCTTTGTAAATAGGCATAAATTTATTGATATTAATGAGATAGATTAATTTTAAATAGAAATCCAATAATAATTATTGATTTTTTATCAACAATATTTTTCCTATTCATGCATTTTTCTACAACAGTAAATCTCATAGAGTATGCGTCAAATACAGGAATTTAATGAGAGCAACCTCCATGAGTAAGATTTTAGTGATTAATGGTGCTAAACAATTTGCCCACTCAAACGGTGAATTAAATGACACATTAACCACCCTAGCAACCACACACCTCACGGAACTCGGCCATGAAGTCCAAGTCACCCGTGCAGACAGCAATTATGACGCTGAAAGTGAAGTTGAAAAATACTTATGGGCAGATGTTGTTATTTATCAAATGCCAGGCTGGTGGATGGGCGCACCTTGGACAGTCAAAAAATATATTGATGATGTCTTTACCACTGGTCATGGTTCACTTTATGCAAGTGATGGCCGTAGCCGTTCTGATTCCTCAAAAAAATATGGTTCAGGTGGTCTAATTCATGACAAAAAATATATGCTGTCATTGACTTGGAATGCTCCAATGGAAGCATTTGAAGATGCAGATCAATTCTTCCACGGCGTAGGTGTAGATGGTGTTTATTTACCATTTCATAAAGCCAATCAGTTCTTAGGCATGAGCACCCTTCCGACATTTATCGTAAATGACGTAATTAAAATGCCTGACGTTGATAGTTATGTTGAAGAATATAAAGCACACTTAAATACTGTATTTGCAGCAGCCTAATAAGGAGAAATCCATGCTAACCATTATTGCGGAAATTCGTACTAAATCGGGTGGACAGCATCGCCAGAACGTATTGGATGCCTTTCAAAAAATCATTCCAACTGTTTTAGCAGAAGATGGTTGTCATGGTTATGAACCTTTAGTTGACCACATCTCAAATGCGAGCTTCCAAAACAAAGACCCAGACATTATTGTAATGTTAGAAAAATGGGAAAGTGTTGCCCATCTTGAAGCACATTTAGCGACGCATCATATGCAAGCACATCATGAAGCAGTTAAAGATGATGTAGTTGACGTTAAAATTAAAATTTTAGAAAGCGGCGTATAATTTAGGTCATTAAAAAAGACGATATATTTATCGTCTTTTTTATTTTTAAGAGCAAAGCTGGGTTTGGAAACCTTTGGAACCCTTTCCTCTCGCACATTGATAGCTCTTTTGCTTATTTTGCAATTGCCACTTTTCATCAACTAGCTTAAATGAATATTCTGTTCGGATTGCAGAAACAGAATCATCCATTAAACCTGTTTGGATAACGGTAATACGGGAAACTGTTGGAGATTCTACTCGGTTAAATACTTGCTGAACTGAGGTATTATTGTGCTCTTTTACAATCTCAGGCTGGGCTTTAAGTACTTGTTGCATCGGGGTTTCAGAACCCACAAAAGGAATTAATTTACTGGTCGTCGCACACCCAGTGAAAAGTCCAGCACAGAGCGCTGAAATTAAAAATAAACGTTGCATTTTTATCACCAAAAACAAAAGCCATAGCTTTATGATGCTATGGCTTTGTTGGTTACTCTGTAGAAACTATGTAGTTCTACAAAATAGATCTAATTTAAAGATCAAACAATTTACCTGGGTTCATTAAACCATTCGGGTCAAATACTTTTTTCAAAGCTTTCATATATTCGATTTCTTCAGGCGAACGTGAATATTCCAAATATGGCTTTTTCGTCATGCCTACACCATGTTCAGCAGAGATTGAACCATCGTATTTTTTAACGGTATCAAACACATATTTATTAACCACCTGACATTTCGCAAAGAACTCATCTTTGGTTAAGTTTTCAGGTTTTAAAATATTTAAGTGCAAATTACCATCACCGATATGACCGAACCAGCAAATTTCAAAATCTGGATAGTTTTCTTGAACAATCGCATCAATTTCACGAATAAATGCAGGTACGTGAGTAATTAATACTGAAATATCATTTTTATATGGAATAAATGGCGCGATTGACTCAGAGATATCTTCACGTAAACGCCATAAGCTTTCTACTTGGTCAAGGCTCTGGCTCATTACGCCATCAAGTACCCAACCCTGCTCCATACAATGCTCAAAAATTTCCATTGCTTTATCGAGAATCGGCTCATATGGTGCTTCAAACTCAAGTAATACATAGAACGGGCATTGAGTTTCAAATGGGCGTTGTACATGTCCATGATCTAAAACTTTTTGCATTGCAAGTTCACCAAAGAACTCAAATGCAGTTAAATCGATGTCTTTTTGGAACGCATGTAATACAGGCATTACTGCATCAAAATCAGGAACACCTAAAACTAAAACTTGTAAGTTTTGTGGTTGACGCTCAAGTTTAATTTCTGCTTCAGTCACTAAACCTAGTGTACCCTCACCACCAATAAACAAATGCTGTAATGCATAACCAGTCGCATTTTTAACCATGCCTTTGTTTAAACGCAGGATATCACCTTTACCAGTCACTACGGTTAAGCCAAGTACCCAGTTACGTGTCATGCCATATTTAATAACTTTAATACCACCAGCATTCGTACCGATATTACCGCCAATCTGGCTAGAACCAGCGGATGCAAAGTCCACTGGATAATACATGCCTTGTTCTTCTGCATAATTTTGCAATTGCTCAGTCACAACACCAGCTTGAACACGAACCATACGGTCTGCTGGGAAGAACTCAAGAATTTGGTTCATTTTGTCCATGCTAATGACAATTTCACCATTCGTTGCTACCGCACCGGCAGAGAGACCAGTACGACCACCTGACGGTGTAATCGCAACATTAAACTGGTTCGCAAGCTTAACAACCGCCTGAACTTGTTCAGTCGTTGAAGGAAAAACGATGACCGATGGGTTCGGATTAAAATGCTTGGTATGATCTTTACCCCAGTTTTCGAGACTATCAGCATCGGTTTTAATACGGTTTTCACCGACGATTGCTGTTAATTGGGTGAGTAACTCAGGTGTTAAAGCGACTGGAGCATTCATCGTTTGCAGACCTAGCAAGAAGTAAACTGTGGTGGGATATGACCTCATAATTCTCAAGGTTCTCACCTGAGCAAAGCCATAATGTTCAAGGAACTCCTATATTCTACATGTATCCGCGCAAGCGATAAAGTTCAGAATAGAGATACTGTCACTACAAAACATGTTTAACGTAAATAAATACTTTCTATGGGGCTTTCAGAGAAAAATCACATTTATCCCCCTACCAAGCATATTTTAAAATGCTCGACAAGCCATAAACAGAAGTGATTAGACATAGATAAAATTGCCATAAGGCGATGGTATAAACGAAATATCTATAGCGCTGCCCAGTATGTTATTATACCGCCACCAAATTTGGCCTTTGTAGCGGAGCCGTAATGAGCCAACATCTTTCACTACCTAAAGATAAAATCCGTTTCCTTTTGTTAGAAGGCGTTCACCAAAACGCAGTCGATACTTTAAACGCTGCGGGTTACACCAATATTGACTATCGTAAAACTGCTCTTGAAGGCGAAGCGCTTAAAGAAGCAATTAAAGATGCTCACTTTATTGGTATTCGTTCGCGTACCCAATTGACTGAAGAAGTTTTCGAAGCTGCAAATAAATTGATCGCAGTAGGTTGTTTCTGTATCGGAACAAACCAAGTTGATCTTAAAGCAGCAATGGCACGTGGTATTCCTGTATTCAACGCACCGTATTCAAATACGCGTTCGGTTGCAGAGCTTGTACTTGCTGAAACGATTCTTCTTCTTCGCCGTGTTCCTGAAAAATCGGCGGCTTGTCATCGTGGTGGTTGGGACAAGTCTGCTGTCGGTTCTTTTGAAACTCGTGGCAAAACTTTAGGTATTGTGGGTTACGGTTCCATCGGTTCTCAACTTTCAGTTCTTGCTGAAAGCATGGGTATGCATGTTATTTATTATGATGCAGTAACGAAATTACCAATGGGTAATGCTCGCCAAGTTGGTTCTTTAGATGAACTTTTAGCAACTGCAGATGTTGTAACGTTGCATGTGCCAGATGTTCCGTCTACACGTAACTTCTTCACTAAAGAACAATTTGCGAAAATGAAAGAAGGCGCGATCTTCTTAAATGCTGCACGTGGTACATGTGTAGTGATTGAAGATTTAGCTGATGCAATCAGGTCTGGTCATATTGCTGGTGCAGCGGTTGACGTATTCCCGAAAGAACCAAAAGCAAATGGTGAAGAATTCCAATCTCCACTTCGCGGCTTAGACAACGTGATTTTAACTCCTCACGTTGGTGGTTCAACCATGGAAGCGCAAGCAAACATCGGTTTAGAAGTTGCAGAGAAATTTGTTGCTTACTCTGACAAAGGTATGACACTTTCTGCGGTGAACTTCCCGGAAATCGCGTTACCATTGACAGCTGGCCAACACCGTTTATTGCACATCCACAAAAACGTGCCAGGTGTATTGTCTAAAATCAACAACTTGTTTGCTGAACAAGGCATCAACATTTCTGGTCAGTCACTTATGACTAAAGGTGACATCGGTTACCTCGTAATGGATGTTGACGCTTCTGCTTCTCAAGAAGCTTTAGATATGTTGCATGAAGTTGAAGGTACAATTCGCGTGCGCGTATTGTTCTAATACGAACTGTAAATTCAAAAGCCACAGCATTGTCTGTGGCTTTTTTATGGGCATTTACATTATCATGTGAAAAGTATACCAATTGATCAAATAATAAAATGTCCACTTTAAACCAGAAATCTCAGCTACATGCTTTGGGTTTTCTTATTCTTGCTATGTTAAGCGTTCAAAGTAGCGCATCTTTAGCTAAAATTTTATTTCAGAACTTCCCTGTACTGACTGTTTCAGCAATGCGCCTATGTTTAGGTGCTATTATTCTTGCCTTTATTTTTAGAATTTGGCGAATTAATTTTAGTCAGGTTCGATGGAAAGCAATTTTAGCTTATGGATTTGCGCTTGCAGGCATGAACGCCTTATTTTATCTGTCGATCGAACGCTTACCGATTGGGATCGCGGTTGCTTTTGAATTTATTGGCCCTTTAAGTGTAGCGTTATACCACGCACGCCAAAAATATGATTTTGTTTGGGTCAGCTTCGCAATTATTGGGCTGATTTTACTTTTCCCTTTTAATCAGGCACATAGTCTAGATTGGATCGGCGTTTTATTTGCAATTAGTGCAGGGGCTTGTTGGGCGCTTTATATTATTGCCGGCCAGAAACCTTCTGGTATTTCAGGTAATCATACGGTGTGCTTGGGAATGAGTGTAGGTGCATGCATATTATTACCCATTACCTTTTTTTCAGGCTCAATTGCACAAGTTATAGAACTTCCCTATCTTTTTTATTTTATTGGTTTGGCCATTTTAGCCAGTGCTCTTCCATTCTCTTTAGAAATGTTAGCACTGCGCAATTTGACACCTTTAAGCTTTGGAACATTAATGAGCCTAGAGCCCGCAGTTGCAGCACTATCTGGCTTTATCTTCTTGGGTGAATATCTTTTATGGAACCAATGGCTAGCACTTGCAACCATTATCACTGCCTCTGTTGGTTGTACCGTAACCACCCAAAAAGCTCGCCAAGAACGTGAAAAAGTAGCAAGTTAATTTAATGAAATTTGCCAGCTAAAACACAGTATTCGTTATAATTGTCCACCATTATTTTTAGACATCAGATGAAGCGCTAGAGTATTTTCCATGCAAAATCTTCCAATTATTGCTGTGCTGTATATGATTTTGTCGATGGTCTCATATCAAATCAGCGCTTCATTTGCTAAGCAGCTCATTGCAACATTAGACCCTCTCACCGTTACAGTTTTAAGGCTGAGTTTTGCAACCGTTATTGTCGCAATTATGTTCCGATCTTGGAAAATCTGGTCACGCTTACCCTATTTAAAATGGCGTGATTTATTGATGTACTGCGCATCTTTAGGCTTAATGAATATCCTATTTTATACCTCACTTGGAAAATTACCCCAAGGTATTGCTGTTGGATTAGAGTTTATTGGTCCATTGGGTCTTGCGCTTCTTTCTATTAAACAAAAGAGCGACTACATTTGGGTAGCACTGGCCATGTTAGGCATTGCACTCATGGTACCTTGGCAAAACCCTATTCAACACCATTTCTCGTATGTAGGTGCAGCATGTGCGCTAGGTGCCGGACTTTGCTGGGCCTTCTATATCTATTTCGGTCATAAAGTTGTGACCCAAAATATCGGGATGCATGCATTAACGATTGGGATCGGTGTATCTGCACTTGCCTTATTGCCAATTGGAATCTGGCATAATGCTCCTGCATTACTTGAGACACAGTACTGGGGTAAAGCCTTACTTATTGCGGTGTTAGCGACTGCAATTCCATATGCACTCGACTTAATGGCTCTCAAACAACTCAATAAATTAACTTACGGGACTCTAACGAGTTTAGCACCAGCATTGGCAGCATTAACGGGTTTCTTATTACTTCACGAAGAAATCAGCATGCTGCAATGGGTGGCTTTGGCTTGCGTAATGTTGGCCTCTATTGGTGTTACTTTAAGAAGTACTAAAAAAGCTGTATAGGTTTACTCTACTGCTGCTTTTTATACTTTTTATATTCCTTTAAATATTTATTGCCGAGTGTCTCTTTTTCGCTGTCTTTAAGAATTTTTCCGGCTTGCTGGAAAAACTTATGCTCTTCTTCTTTTAAATGATGATGGACTTTTTCACTCAACTGTTTGGCGGTTGCTAACCAGCTTGGGCTACTCATATCGGTTTTTTCGAGCTGCTCAACCAACTCATCCATTTCGTGATGCTCAGATAAAGCATGTCTCGTAATATCTAAACCGACATCGTCAAACATTAAAGGAATATAGAGGTAACGGTCTTCGGCAACTGAATGGGCATAAAGTTCATTTTTTAATGCATCAAATAGTTCTTTTCTTTCTTCAGTTAAACCATGTGTCTGAATAAGTTGTTCAGAAAGGTTACGTTGATTTTCGTGGCTTTCTCTTAATGCTTCGAAAATATTCATTCTCTTCCTCATTTTTTAGCTAAAAAATCTTTTTTATTTCAAGGTTTATCATACGTTGAAATTTATAATGTTTAAGTAGCTTAAAATGAGACTATTTTTTACACAGTTTTCTTTCTAGTAAACTTCTGTAATGATTTTTATATTTCTAATTTCAAATGATACAAAAAAGTATGAACTGCATTTTAGGGACAGCTCATACTTTTTTAATCTTATTTAACCCGTAACAAACATTTGATAGCCCAAACGGCAAATCAGAATACTTACCAAAATTAAAAAGATAATTCGCACAAAACCACTGCCGTATTTAAGCGCAGTACGTACCCCAACAATAGAACCTAGCACGTTAGCCGCTGCCATCATCAAACCAATATGTAAAATAGCGTGACCAGTTGGGATGAGGAAACTCAGCGCAGCTAAGTTAGTCATAAAATTACCGATTTTTGACAAAGCTGAAGCATGCAAGAAATCAACTTGTAAAAAACGGATAAAGAAGAAAATAAAGAAACTACCTGTACCTGGCCCAAAAATACCGTCGTAAAAACCAATTGCCAAACTACCGATACCAGCTAAAATTAACATTTTCGTGGTAATTTTTTGCTCGGTATGAACTTGACCGAAGTTCTTTTTAACTAGGGTATAAATCGCAATCACAATCAACATTACGAAAACGAAAGGACGCAATACCGATTGAGGAATAAGTGATAAGCATGCCGCGCCGGCAAAAGAACTAATCAAGGCACAAATGGCAATAACGGCTAAAAGCTTCCATTGCAACTTTACTTTTTTAGCAAATGTATAAGCCGCCGACGCTGTACCAAAAATGGATGAGACTTTATTGGTACCAATCACCGTAGCAGTCGACATGTTAGGAAAAGTGCTCATGATCCCGGGAATCTGGATGAGTCCACCGCCACCCACAGCAGCATCAATTGCTCCCGCAGTAAACGCAAAAAAGATCAAACTAAGGATAACGTCCCATTCCATGCCCATGCTCTATACTCTACATCTACTACAAATTTAAGATACGCTTAGGTACCAACCGTTTTTTATCGGTAATCTCGGCTAAGCCTAAACAGCGCTCACCCGAAAACACCAAAACTTCTGCTTCTGCAGAATGTTCAATATTGCTTTCTAAACCGTTGCAAAAATATTTTTCACGCCCTTCTGGAACCTGAATTTTTAAGAAATGGTCAACTGGTGCATAAACTGGAAGTAACAAAGCTTCTCTTTGCTCTTCTGTTAAACTTTCCAGATATTCAATGGTATAGCTCGGTATAAGCTCAAAATGTCCTGTTTGAGTCCGGTTCAGCATCGTTAAATGCCCACCACAACCGAGTGCTTCACCAATATCTTCACCTAATACACGGATGTATGTCCCTTTAGAGCAGGTTACATCCAGAGTGATACTATTTTCGGTAAACTCAATAAGCTCTAAAGCATAAATCGTGACTGGACGCGCCTCTCGCTCAATCTCTATACCTTTTCTCGCCAACTCATATAACGGCTTACCTTCTTTTTTCAAAGCCGAATACATGGGCGGAACTTGTTGAATATCGCCTCTAAACTTTTCTAAAGTTTGTTCAATAAGTTCTTGGTTAAGAACAGGGACAGAACGTTCTTGTAAAATATCCCCTTCCACGTCACCTGTTGTTGTGGTCTGCCCCAATCGAACAGTGGTCTGATAGCGCTTTGTTGAGTCCAGCAAATAATGTGAGAATTTAGTGGCCTCTCCCAAACAAATCGGGAGCAAACCTGTCGCCAAGGGGTCTAACGCTCCAGTATGGCCTGCTTTTTGGGCGCGATATAACCAACGCACTTTTTGCAAAGCGGCATTTGAACTTAAGCCTAATGGTTTATTTAATAGAAATACACCACTGATATGGCGACGAGAAATTTTTTGATTTTTTGTCGTCATTTTTACTGGAACACAAAGCTAGAAAAAAGTGCCGACATGTTAGCAAATTCGGCAAGATATTTTCATAATATTTAGGTGCCTTTTCACTTATTTTATGGCACATTAATGATCGAGTAAAAAAACAACAAATTAAAACTTAAGGAAGATATCTTTATGCAAGGGATGCAGAAGAAGGTATTGTGGTGCGTGCTCGGATTTTTTATTTTGAGCCTCATTGCATGTGTATATTGGTTAAGTCCTGATTCAAAAAACACATCACCCCAAGTCAGTGAAAAGACAGCTCAAAATTTAGCATCAGCTCTACCTACAAATCATTCATCGCTAAATGCAGATGCTTACCATAGTAAAAGTCAGCAAGATACTGAAGTTAACTGTCAGTTAAAAATTGATAGTTCCCAACATTTGGTTGTTAACAGTCAAACTCGTGACTGCTTTGAATATTTTATTACTCAATATGGAGAAAATGATTTAGAGCAAATTAAAAATCACTTTGGACAATTTATTCAGGGGAAATATTTAGAGCCAGCTCGCTCACAGATTCTGGATTTATGGACCCGCTACTTAAAATACCGTGAACAGCTTGCTCAAATCCAAACACCTCCATCAAAACAACAAGATAAAAATTATTTTCAAAAGATATTTAATTCAATTCAAGATTTAAGGAAACGTTTCTTTTCGGCCGCTGAAATTGAAGGGCTCTTCTCAAATGAAGATATATATCAGAACTACACGCTAGATCGTATGCAAATACTTGAGGACTCTTCTTTAAGCGAAATTGAAAAGGCTCAAAAGCTTAAAGAACGTTTTGAAGAACTTCCTGAAGACTGGCAGCAAAACCTACAAGAACTTTCTAAACTTGATGACTTACATGCACTGACCAAACAAATTAAAGCACGTCATGGTTCAGCAGAAGAGCTTAGACAAATGCGTACAGCACTCGTCGGAGCTGAAGCAACTCAAAGGCTAGAAACTTTAGATACACAGCGTAGTGCTTGGCAACAAAGGGTCACAAGTTACTTGAGTGGACGAGATGAAATTATTAAAAGTAACATGAGTGATAGTGCTAAAAGCCAAGCCATACAACAATTACGCCAACAACAATTTAACTCATCACAAGAACAATTAAGATTGCGAACTTTTGAAACGGTCCATGATCAGGGAGGTGAACTGCCATTTAATTATTAAGTCTTTCCTATTAGGAACTGACTAAACAAGCACTAGCAGTAAGAAGCTGCTTTTCATACAAAATAAAAATAGTGAGTAAAAAATGAAAAGAAAGTTAACGTTTTTTTGCGCTGCAATGCTCTCAGGATTGAGTATTTCAGCGGCCCATGCCACAAATGCTGAACAAGTTAAAAACTCGTTCGTCTATTCATCTTATGCACAAACCAAATATCCACTGGTTTTTAACCACGGTATGGCAGGTTTTAACCGAGTTGGGACAGATACACTTGGTCTCGATTACTGGTACCAAATCCTTCCTGATCTGGCTCGTAATGGTGGAAATGTCTGGGCAACCAGAGTGTCACCTTTTAACTCAACTGAAGTGCGTGGTGAACAACTTGCCCAGCAAGTAGAAGAGATTATTGCCATTACTGGTAAACCTAAAGTCAACTTGATAGGTCATAGCCATGGGGGCCCGACAATTCGCTATGTGGCCGGTATCATGCCAGAGAAAGTTGCCTCACTCACTACAATTGGTGCGCCTCATAAGGGATCACCAATGGCAGATGTGATCTTGAACGTTGAGGGTACTCCTCTGTCTGGACTGGCAACATTAGTAAACTGGTTTTCAGCAGCCATTACTTGGGCAGGAGGCCTAGACCCAACAAGCTATCCGCACGACTCTTTAGCAGGTGCTCATAGCTTATCTACGCAAGGTTCAGCTCAATTTAATGCTCAGTTCCCTATGGGTGTACCAACTACTTCTTGTGGTGAAGGGACATACCAAGAGAAAGGTATTTATATGTATTCTTTCTCGGGGAATAAAGCGCTGACCAACCCATTAGATCCATTTGATATTGCTCTTACAGGCAGCAGTTTAGTGGTCGATCCATTTGGTGATAATGATGGACTTGTTTCCCGATGCAGTGCCAAATTTGGTAAAACAATTCGTGATGATTACAACTGGAATCATTTAGATGAAGTAAACCAAGTGCTTGGTATACGCTCTATTTTTGCTTCCGACCCTGTATCAGTTTACCGTCAACATGCAAACCGTTTGAAACTTCAAGGACTATAGTTTTTAAACAAAAAATGCGCCAAAAGGCGCATTTTTTTACTCGCTATAAGCTTACGCTTTACGAGCTGGTAATTTTTCACGAATACGTGCAGCTTTACCAGACAAGTCACGAAGGTAGTAAAGTTTAGCACGACGAACGTCACCACGACGTTTCACTTCGATTTTAGCAACAACTGGTGAGTGAGTTTGGAATACACGCTCAACACCAACACCGCTAGAAATTTTACGTACTGTGAACGCAGAGTTCAAACCACGGTTTTTCTTAGCGATTACAACACCTTCAAATGCTTGAAGACGTTCACGATCACCCTCTTTTACTTTTACTTGAACGATGACAGTGTCACCAGGAGCAAAAGCAGGGATATCAGATTTTAACTGTGCATTTTCAACAGCTTGAACTAAAGGATGTTTACCACTCATTGTGGGAATCTCCAATATGTACGGAGTCAGAAGAGGTCTGAATTTCCGCTGGGGATAGAGGCTAAAGCGCATATCAACCCGTTTATCTTTCCCTTTACGACAATATGTCTATAAAGAGCCTTTAAATTTACATAAAACTATTCATTAAATAGAATTATGCTTTAACTCGAAGCATTGCTTCTCGTCTTGTTGCAGAACTTTCGTTCTTGAGAATAACGATTAAGAATTACCACCATTCTCTTGCGTATCTTTTAGCCATTTTTTTTGCTGCTTAGTCAACTCTACGTTTTCGACCAATTCTGGTCGGCGCTCTAGAGTTCTTTGATACCGCTGCAAAAAACGCCATTTTTCAATATTGCCATGATGTCCAGATTTTAATACCTCTGGCACATCCAGCCCTTCAAAATGGTCAGGCTTTGTATATTGTGGACAATCTAAAAGACCGTCAACAAAAGAATCTTGTACTGCTGATTGTTCATCTGACATTACATTCGGCAAACGGCGAATAATACTGTCAAGTAACACCATAGCGGGCAGTTCACCACCAGATAGAACATAATCACCAATTGACCATTCTTGATCAACATAATGCTGGATCAAACGTTCATCGACTCCTTCATAACGTCCACACAGTACAATTAAGCCGTCATAATCAACAAACTGCTGTACTGCCTGTTCATTTAAGGTTTTGCCTTGT
This sequence comes from Acinetobacter sp. C13, assembly GCF_016809775.1. Taxonomy (NCBI): domain Bacteria; kingdom Pseudomonadati; phylum Pseudomonadota; class Gammaproteobacteria; order Moraxellales; family Moraxellaceae; genus Acinetobacter; species Acinetobacter sp. C13. The sequence goes on along the minus strand of NZ_JAFBJL010000003.1, from coordinate 346,351 downwards.
GGGGACATATACACCACAGGAACATGAACATGTCCTGCTTGTGAGGCAAGCTGTTTGGCATGTGCAATTGCTTTCGCCAAAGGCTCAGCCATCATCACCATACCCGGGCCGCCACCAAATGGACGTTCATCCACTCTTCTGTAGTTTCCCTCAGCAAAATCACGAGGATTAATACAAGTGACTTGTACAATATCTCGTTTTGCCGCACGTCCGCTGATGCCGTAGGCTGTAATCGCTTCAAACATTTCAGGAAAAAGCGTAATGACTGCAAAAAACATCACAGACTCCTCTATTTTCCTGCTGTATTAATCCTAAAAGGATTAATAATCTACGCCCCAATTGACGTAAATACGACCAGCTTCAAGATCAACACGTTGTACTACATCTTTATGCCAAGGAATCATGCGCTCTTCTGAATCAATGCTGTCTGGGGTAGCATGCACCACCATCACATCATTGGCTCCAGTTTCAAACAACTCATGAATTTTCCCTAAGTTTACTTCCTGTTCTTCTTCATCAAGACCTAACACAGTTAAGCCCTTTAAATCTGACCAGTAGTATTCATCTACATCTGCTTTTGGCAGTTGAGACTTAGCAATCCAGATATTAGCGCCAACCAAGCTTTCCGCCCCAGTGCGATCACTCACACCTTTCAACGCAACAACTAGGCCTTTGCCATGTGGTTTCCAACGTTTTACATCTATTGTTTGCCAACCGGCCTTGGTCTCAATGTACCAAGGCAGGTAGTCAAACATGTTGCTCATAGGTTCTGTATTTGAATACACCCAGAGCCACCCATTCAATCCATAAGCTGAACGTAACTGTCCAATCTGAATACGATCTTCGGGAACATTCTGTGTTGATGTCATGGGCTACCTACTACAAAAATTATGCAGTAGCTTTTTTAGCTTGAGCAGCTAAAGAAGCAACACGTTCAGAAGGTTGAGCACCTTGAGAAACCCAGTGAGCAAAACGGTCTGCATCTAAACGAAGTTTTTCTGCTTGACCTTGTGCAGTCGGGTTAAAGAAACCGATACGCTCGATGAAACGACCATCACGTGCATTGCGGCTGTCAGTCACAACGATTTGATAGAATGGACGTTTTTTTGCGCCGCCACGTGCTAAACGAATAACAACCATGATAAAAGCCTTATAATTCTTACGGATTATCCCTGCGCCGACCATCGGCAACACTTCAAACCCCTTTCATAGAGGGCGACATTCTACGTGATTTTCGCCCTGAAAGAAAGATTATTTTTTGAGTTATCCGCAGTTTTAAATTTAAATTAGCGACCATCCCAATTTGATGTTCCGGAAGGAACACAAGCGGTACCACTATTAATATCAGTCCCTTTTGTCCAGCAACGCTCACCACGATAATTTAAAACGATATCTCCATCACCCGACTGTGAAGTCTTTACAATTGGAGTCGCAGTTAACACCCATGTTTCAGCAGTTAAAGCACCAGAGGTAATAGGTGCCAAATCGACTGTATACAGAGGATTGCCCTGTACTGGATAAGATTCTGCTATATTGAAATCAGAACTTGTTGCACCTATTACTTTAAAATTTGCGATTTTGTAGCGTTGGATCTGCATAGCGATCTGTTGCAAAGTAGCTTGCATTTCCATACGTTTAGTACGACGAATATGCTCTTGATAAGAGGGATAAGCTATCGCTGCTAAAATCGCAATAATTGCTATAGCAATCATTAACTCAATTAAGGTAAAGCCTTTTGTTTTAATTACCATGACTCCCCTCCCGTACCACAAGTTGTATAAGTAACATTATCAGCAGCTTTATTCTTACAACGTAACCCGCTACTATTAAATAAAAAAGTAAAATTATAAGGATCGGAAGCCTCTGCCCGAATAACCCAATTTTGCCCTAAAACCGAAGTATCCATTAAAGTTTTCGTCGTATCGTCACCATCTCTTACCGTTATTTGATATTTAATAGCGCTACCAATCGCTCCAACAGGTAAAATTACTGGTGCGGTAGCACCAGTAGAAAAACCTCTATAATTAAAATTTCTAGATTTCTGACGCGCGAGTTGCATGGCGATTTGTTGAATTTTTTGTTCTGCACGCGAAGCATCAGCACGCAGAACATATGCTTGATATGAGGGCAATGCAATTGCAGCAAAAATAGCAACAATCACTACTACAACCATTAGCTCAATAAGAGTAAAGCCGAAAGAATATGTGAATTTACTTTTCATCACCCATTCCTTCTTAACGGACATACCAGCGCTGTGGTATTAAACACATTTTACTACTATTCGAGGCAATAATACCGCCAATAGTCGTGACACCACGATTACCCATATTTACACAATAATTTTTATTGTTAGTAGTATTACGATTTTCAGGAGGGGGAGGATCATCATCATTATTATTCTGATTCTCTTTGCCATCATCTACTACTGTAGTACCCTGAATACCAGCACCTTGTGAACAATCCGCACCTGGCGCACATTCCACATGACTATTTTCAGCTGTTAGAATAGATTGACTACATTGTCCAAAAGGCATACAGAACTGCGTTAAAAAGCTTTCTCCCTTTACCCCTGCTCCACAATCGCCAGATAAACCATCTTTACTTCCATCAAACGTTGAAACAAATAAACGATGATTTAGAACAATTGGTGTAAAAAATACTTTTGTTTGGCTACCGTTATAACGATAAAACCATCCACGTTTAGAGGAAAGTAAAGCTATTGCGCCTGCATCATATGTATTCCAATTATTATTAGTAATTTCACCAAGCTGACTAGTACTAATTACAGTTGAATCTTGATATTCATAATTTGATTGATATAAATTTCTCGCTGCCACATCCCGATCATAGATATTGTATACAGCATCATAGTCGCCTGAAGTTTTAGATGCCAAAGGAGTGCTACGATCTCCACTACCAATTGAAATAACAGCAAATGTTACGCCATTATAATCATAAATAGAAAAAGCCGGCATTTCATAAAAACGAGGACCAGTCCCACCATTATGTAAATTCAATAATAATTTTGGCAGCTTGGCAAAGCTTGAATTTGTTGCGGCAGCATTATCTAAATCGATACGGAATAGTTGTCCACCTAAATCGCCAAAATAAAGATGATCTACTAAACCATCACCATTTCTGTCTTCTGTCCGGATTTCACTTACAACACTATATTGCAAGTTAGGAGAATACATTTTTTCCACACCTGATGATGCAGTTACACTATTAGTATTGGCACTTGCCCACCATAATAATTTACCATTATCCGCATCAAACATATATATGCCTGCGCCTTTGCTAATAGAGGGGTTATATGTCTCACTTTCATAACCTTCATCATAACCACCACCTATGAACATTACGCGCTTCCGTTTCGTTTGTAATATTCCTTGACTATTCTTTTCTTTCCAATTTACCCATGCGATAGCAGGTTTTGACCAACTTTGCCCCATATATTGTAATTCTGGATAGCTAATAGTTGTGCCATTCGAATAAACTTTCTGATCTTTAGGAGAAATTTGAAACATAAGTTTTGGATTACTCATATCTTGCAAATTGAGTGCATAATAACTACGCCCCCCCATTCGCACCCCCCCATAAACCATCTGTTTACCTGTCTCAGACTGATAACCTGCTCCAACAGTTAACCCTTCTCGACTACTATCTAATACATATTCAGTATAACTAGTCCACGGCGCATCGATACCATAATAAAGGCTGTCAATCCCACCATCGGTAACATCATTTTTGAGAAATGCAGCAGGTTGATTTTCAATCATTTCATTTGGCACGAAGGTAAAAACCTCCTTTCCACCGTCACTATCTAAATCATTTTTTCCAGCTTTTACTACATGTAATAAACCTTGTGTTGTGCCAAAGAGCACATAATCTTCCCTATCCGTAGTATCAATTTTACCGTTAAGGTAAGTAATTTTACCGCTATTTGTAAGTAGTAATGGTGAAGAATGCATCACAGCACCAATCTGGCGAAGCTCTGTAGTCATCGCACTTAATGAAGTCAAGGTAATATTAGCGGGATTCTCAGCATCTACCTTAGTAACTGGATACCCCAACAACGCCATTAAATAGCCCCTATAACTATCAGTTTGATAATCTCCAGCGAGTAAACTAGCTCGAGAGATTTTCTTTAAATCACCACTACTATTATCAAATGTCTTTGTTGAACTGTTATAAACACGATTAGTTACTAATTTACGTTGCGAATCTGAATTATCGCTATTCATTTTTAATAAAAGCTTTGACCAAGCTCCACCTTTTAAGGCAAATTTTTTACTTCCGATTGTACTATCATCAGCATTAATATTAGTATTTGTGATTGCCTCTGACCAAAGATCATAATTAGCTTTAATAGTACCTGTGCTTTCAATAATATTGGTTCCATCCCTATCTTTTAACACACCATTGACAACATTATACTTTTTCAGGTTACCTGCCCAAAGTTGAAATTTCTTATCTGGTGTAGGCTGAAATTGGGGGAAATATGCTTCTTTTTGCAATACTGCCGGATTCAAACTATCTTTAGGAATTGTGGGTGAACCTGTTGTTACTGCCGGAATATCACTAGATAAGATTTTAATAAAGTTATTTACACTATTAACGACATCTTGTGAGCTAGAGCCAGAGTACCACCCTCCCTGTCCATAAATCCCCCACGCAGCAGCTTTCTTAACATCGCTATTGAATAAGGCAGATGTAATATCACTTATTCTAGTTTTATAATTCGCTGTGTTAGTGCCAAAAAGCATCTTATTTAAGTTCAATAAGCGATTAGCTTCTACAGAAAGATCTGTTCCATCATATGAAGTCATATTATTATAATCATTACCAAAACCCACTACAGCAGTTCTAATCTTTAATCCCAGTGGATTCATTGGCGTACTTGAAACATTTCCTGCTGTAGTATTATTTAATAGTAGCTGTGAAAAATCACTAATACATTCCCAAGCACTCTGTGATGAATAACTAGCATTCGCAGCATTAAATAGTGTGCCTGAACAAGTTAAAGCACTACTATAACCACTAGTCAAAGCTGTTTTCATTAATTCTTTTGCAGTTGTCACACTAGAACCATTGGGTTCACCATCTGTCAACATATAAATACCTTGCGCACTACAAGATTTATTTGTATTAGTACCAGTATTATTTACCTGTGCTCGAATAGGCCCGGGCATCTCATATAAAGTTTTATCAATAATTTTAGTATTATCTGCTGAATAAGCAAAACCACTACCAGTTGAACTAACCGATTTATAATAATAGGTTGTTACTTTAGAACGGCCACTTCCTGTTTGCATATAATAATAAACCGTCCCATTAGACGGGGAAGACGTGGAATAGTTAGATATACTAGGTGTTGTTGTTAAAAGAGATTGACAATCATATTGGTTGGTAGAACCACTGCTACCACAGCCATACCATTTAACCGTTCCAGTTATTTTTCCCATCATGTAAGCAGCAACCTCAGCATAAGCATTAGCTGTAGGAGTACTACCCGTTCCTTTAAAATCTGCTACAGCCTTTAATAAAGCGTCACGTTGAGTAGCATAGGAAATACCCTTATAAATAACATTGGGTGTATTTAAAGGTTGAGCTGGTAAAATAATATAACCAGCTGAGCTATTATAAAAACTAGATAGACCGATTACCTTATCATCTGATAATTTAGTGACTGTATTGCTTCCTTGTAATAAGTCCACCATAGCATTTTGAACTCGCTGTAAACGAGTATAACTTGTACCATCATAACTATTGGAGTCCGTCATACTCCCTGACGTGTCAATCATAAGTGTTAGGGTAATATTACCAGCTGTCGCTGCCTGATAAATTTTAATATCGCTAGCCTGACTTACGCTACTCGCTACTAATCCAGTGCATAAAGCGGCTACTGCACTTGTTAGAAGCTTTGAATGATATAAAAGTTTTAAGCCTTTCTTATCCATTATTATTTCCCCAATTAATTAAAATCTTGTGCAATAGTGTATTCAGTGACGTTCGTAGTGAATGGAACATTTAAGCTGGTTAAGCACTCTGCTACTGACTTTAGAGGATTATCTAAGTCGGATTTATTAGTGACATCTGGTGCTGGCGTTCCATCTGGGAGTGTCACTTCACTCATGTGTTGTTGTAAACACTTGTTAATATCAACCCGATTAACACTACTTAAACTTGGCATTAATGACACAGCAAAGATCTTGACTCGTTTGGCTTCCTGAACTTGTCCTTCTTTTTCATCAAGGCCACGAGTTTGAGCATAAAATGGATCATCCTCCCCAATAGTCGAAAATTTAATCGCAACCTGAGTCATGACTGCTTTACGACCACTGGTAAACCAGTTCTTGGTTGTATCGACTGCATCACAATATCCATCTGTACCTAAAGCATTATTAGTAGGTGTACTATTTCCATCTACCCACTGCATTAAACTGGCACGCCCAATATTAAAAAAGTCGCGTTGATCTCCACGATAACAAAAGACTAATTCTTTATTTTTGTCATTTTCATTGCTGATATAACCAAAAAGACCTGTCGCACTTAAGCTCTGAATTAGGTTAGTTGGATTCTCTATCTGAAAAAAAGAAGCATCCGAATTTTGCAATATCAATTGTTGTACTTGACTATTTGTCGCTATATTTAGATTAATCAAACCTTTACGAATTGCTATTGTGCCAATAATCATAATTGCGACTAAAAAAATTAGTACCATAATTAATGCCGAGCCACTCTGCTTCAGTTTCATTCACCACGCTCCCCAATTACATTACGCAAGGCAATAGTTTGTGATATCACTTGACGTACATATTTCTTGGTCGAATTCTCAGGCTTTTTTACTGTGATAGTTTGATCTAATACTGAAAATTGCTGGTCATCTTTAATTGCTACTTCTGCACCTACAGGTTGCAATGAGCGGGTTAATAATCCAATTTGTACAGAAACAATACGTGGACGGGGAGCTGTCAAATTCAAATAATCATGTATTGAAATATAACGTCGTCCAGTTCCCCCTTGAACATTAAGTAAAACCCGAAGATAATCCACACGTTTCATTACGATTTCACCTGCATCCCCATAACGAGTTATAGCAGATGGATTACCGGTTAATGAGTAATAACCAGCATCACAAGCAAGTGCCAAGGGTTGATTAGGCTCATCAATATTATTTTTGGCGTCTTTACGTAAAAAATAACGCTGAACAATAACTTGACGACCACTAGCAAGAGGAAAACTCAGATTATTTCCTTCACAATCTATACCACCTTTATATTCATCATCATTTTGAGTTGTTGTACCTTTGGTATCAACTATATATTGCGGTATATATTGAATAACGAGTTGGTCACTAGTGATATCACTTCCATTACTTTGGGCATTTGATGCTCCAGTCCAAGCATTACCACTACCAACACTATCCCCGTTACTTCTTGAAAGTAAATTAGTATTAGCAGTTACACCAACAATAGTTTTATAAAGATTGCTAAGTGGTTCATTAGCCGCATCTTTAGCTGAATTAATTGCGGAGGTTAAGACAATACCACCATAAGCAGTTTGGTCATTAATAACTGCTTTGGGATTATTTAAGTTGGCAAGACGAATATCTTGCGTTAAATAATTAAGACCAAAATTAGCATTATCCTGTATATCAGAAACACCTAGTTGCATAGATAAACTTTTTTGGCTTGTTAAAAATAATAGTATGGCTGCTGCACTAATTATAAGTCCCAGGGCTAAAGAAAGCATGAGTTCAATTAATGTAAAACCTTGATTTTTTATCATTTTAATAGGTCTCCATAATCACACAAGTTGAATTATCGCTATACGAAGTATCTTGAGTACAATCTCCCGGACTAGTGCCATTTGTTGCACTCGTATCGCCCCATGCAATATAAACACATTGACGATTATTAGTTTTTGGACAAGCAACCATATTCACAGTCATGCCTACAGAAGACGCACTTTTAACAACCTGTGCAACATCGAAATCTGCTAAATCTGTATCATTACAATTGTCCTGAAAGCAATTTTTAATAAAGTCTTTTTGCTTAGCAGGATCTTGAAGTTGCTGGTTATAAATAGATAAAGAATTACGATTAACTCTAATCCGTTCGGCTATATCCCGAGCGATCGTAATTGCTTGTACACGTGATGTGCTCTCTGCACTTGCTTCCAAAGCTCTATATTGCAAAGCAATAAATCCTAAAATCCCAATCGCCAAAATCAGTAAAGCAACTAGAATCTCAATCATCCCCATACCCTGTTGATACTTAATATTCTTCATGAACATGTTCCCATCATGGTTAACTGAATTACCCCCATTCTTGAAACACTAATAATTTTTGATTTATCACCACCTGCTTTATTACAAATTTCAAATGTAGTATCTCCGGTTGCATCTTTTACTAAACCAGACATCAAAAATATTAAAGAGGTATTAGATCCCGTCCTTAATTGAGCTTTCCCACTTGGCATCCAATTGATTTGATTGTTAGTATCCGCAGTATAAGTAGAGTTTAATTGCACTTTTATTTGTCTACGCTCTAATACAGCTTTCATACGAGCTTGATCTATACTTGAAATTAGATCTTCCGTACTTTTATTCAAGTTTTGGTTAATCAACATATCCCCAAATAGTGGTGCAGCCATCATCGCAATAATAGCCATGACCGCAATCGTCACCATAAGCTCAACCAAGGTGAACCCATCTTGCGGAATAATTCCCCTCATCCCCATACCCCAAATAAACTTTAAAATTTTTTATTTATTAATTAAATTTTACGTCTTATGTTTACAAAACAAATACAAAGCAGATAAAGGGTATAAAAAAACAGATAACTGTCATATCAACAATTATCTGTTTAAATTTTTAAAATCAGTATGTTAAACACATCACACTTTATGCTTGAGTCACATGAATGCGTAATTCTTTAGGAAGACTAAAGGTTATGTTCTCTTCACGCCCATCTAATTCTTTCGGCGCTTGAGCACCCCAATCTTGTAAACGTTGAATCACTTGTTTAATCAAAATTTCTGGCGCAGAGGCGCCAGCAGTAACACCAATTTTACATGTCTCATTGAACCATGACTGCTCTAACTGATCAGCATTATCTACAAGGTAAGCGGCTTTACCCATACGCTCTGCAAGCTCACGTAATCGATTTGAATTTGATGAGTTAGGTGAACCTACAACCAATACGACATCACACTTCTCAGCTAAATCACGTACAGCATCTTGTCTGTTTTGAGTAGCGTAGCAAATGTCATCTTTACGCGGACCTTGAATATGCGGAAATTTAGCACGCAAAGCATCAATAACTTTAGCTGTATCATCAATAGATAGCGTTGTTTGAGTTACAAATGCAAGCTTTTCAGGATGTCGTACGGTGAGTGCAGCAACATCAGCTTCATCTTCAACCAGATAAATATCACCGCCTTTTAATTTGTCATATTGCCCCATTGTACCTTCGACTTCCGGGTGCCCTTCATGACCAATTAAAATAGCTTCAGTACCTTCACGCGCATATTTAGTCACTTCAATATGAACTTTAGTCACTAAAGGACAAGTCGCATCGAAAACTTTTAAGCCTCGGCGTTCAGCTTCTTGTTGAACTGCTTTTGAAACACCGTGCGCACTAAAAATTACAATTGAGTCATCTGGAACCTGATCTAGTTCATCAACAAAAACGGCCCCTCTTTGACGCAGGTCATCTACCACAAATTTATTATGTACAACTTCATGACGTACATAAATAGGAGGGTTGAAACATTCTAAAGCCCGATTGACGATTGCTATGGCTCGATCAACACCGGCACAAAAACCACGCGGATTAGCTAACACAATTTCCATAACAGCCTCAAAATTAATAAAACAGGGGAATTTCTCTTGAATATTTGCAATTAAAACTATTCAGTTTAAACGCACGGTACACTACAATAGCGAAGATATTTTATCATATCAGGAAAAATATCATGTCGGGTCTATTGTTTGTCGTTTCTGCTGCATCAGGAACGGGCAAAACATCTTTGGTAAAAGCCCTGCTTGACCGTGTGAGCAATTTACATGTTTCAGTCTCGCATACAACCCGAGGTCAACGTCCCGGTGAGTTAGATGGTGTTCACTATCACTTCACTACGAAAGATGAATTTCTAGACCAAGTCAACCATGATGGCTTTATCGAATACGCTGAAGTATTTGGTAACTACTATGGCACTTCTCAAGCTACGGTAAAACAACAGTTAGCTCAAGGACACGATGTCTTACTTGAAATTGATTGGCAAGGTGCAGAACAAGTCCGCAAGCTTTTCCCTGAATCCAAGCAAATATTTATTTTACCTCCAACTCAATTTGATCTACGTCAGCGTTTATCTAATCGCGGCACTGACTCAGTTGAAGTCATTGAGCATCGTTTAAGCTGTGCAGTAGAAGATATGCAGCACTACACGAACTTTGATTACATCATTATTAATGATGATTTTAATAAAGCCTTACATGAGCTTGAAGCTGTGATTACTGCAAACCGTTTGGTGCTATCTCAGCAAGCAAAACGTCATCAAACTTTAATTCAGGACTTGATTACTCCTCAACCAAAACAGGAATAGCTTGAGTCTAGATCGAAAGCCTTTTATACTATTTAGTCTGTTCAAATTCACCATTCCAAAACGAGAACTTTTATGGCACGCGTCACCGTTGAAGATTGTTTAGATCATGTAGACAACCGTTTTGAGCTTGTGCTCGTTGCAAGTAAACGTGCTCGTCAATTGGCACGTCAAGGCATGGAGCCAACTGTAGAATGGGATAACGACAAACCGACTGTAGTTTCTTTGCGCGAAATCGCGGCAGGGCACGTTACGAAAGAAATTCTTAAACAACGTGAGCAAGATTACCAAACTTCTAGTCTTGATCTTGCCCTTTCTACAAATAGCTTGAATTTAGAAGGTTTTTCTTTCTAATTCACCCTGTTTCATAAAAAAACCATCGTTTTTCTGCGATGGTTTTTTATTTGGCTTTGCGCCATATTCAAACATATTGAGAAAAGCAATTATTTTCATTGAAAAAAAAATACACTTTTTCAAATGAAAAAATTGACAAGTTCCGCAATATGCTTTTCATTAAGAAGCAGATAGATTTAGTTTTTCAGCAATAGGAAAAAGGGTGATTTATGCCAGGCGAAGAGGTCAGCCAAGCCAAGCAACAGCTCAAATTAATTATCGACCCTTACTTATCGGTAAGTGAAGTCGAAAAAGTGCTTGCTGCCTGCGATTTTGCCGATCTAGCGCACACTGGCATTACGCGTAAAAGTGGCGAACCCTATATTCTGCATCCGATTGCTGTAAGCTGTATTCTTGCAAACATGCGTTTAGATGCTGAAACTTTAATGGCAGCACTTTTGCATGATGTTATTGAAGATACTCAATATACAAAAGAAGATATTATTGAAAAGTTTGGCCTAACCGTTGCAGAGCTAGTCGATGGTGTAACCAAACTTAGCCAATCAAGCGATAAAGAATATAACAAGGCAGCTTCATTCCGAAAAATTCTGCAAGCAACCTTACAAGATCCGCGTGTCATCATTATTAAATTAGCAGATCGCTATCATAATATGACAACTCTAGGTGCTTTACGTCCAGATAAACGTGCCCGCATCGCTCAAGAAACTTTTGATATATTTGTACCGATGGCAAGATTAGTCGGCATGAATGAGATGGGCGATAATCTAGAAAATCTTTGTTATCAAAACCTTGACCTTGATATGTTTGATAACGTTCAGAATGCTCTGCTACAGACAAAGCCAGAACGCTGTAAATATCAAAGTATTTGGGAACAAAACCTCGCTGAACTTCTGCATAATTATCATATTCAAGGCCGTATTAAAAAGAAAAATAACAATATCGAATTATTACGCCATTTCGTTAAAAACGAGATGGATCTCCAAGAGCTTACTCATAGTCATGCTTTCGAAATTGTTCTACAAAGCATTGCCGACTGTGACCGCTTAGAAGAAGCATTAAGAGAAAACTTTCAGGTTATCCAGTACCAAGACCACATTCGTCGCCCATTACCCGGCGGTAATCAGTCTTTACTGATAAAGCTTAAAGGCGAAAAAACAACACTATCACTTACCATTCAAACCGAGCTCATGCGTAAAGCTGCCCGTTTTGGGGTAGTATTAGGCGAAAATGCGCCGCAAACTTGCCGTTCTGCCATTCAGGCTTCAATGCAGAACTTAAATACATTGATTGACGGCGAATGCGCTAAAACAACTTTTAATGATTTGCTTGATTATCTACACCAAGAAAAAATCTGGGTATATACGCCCCATGGTCAACTGCATGAGCTACCGCAAGGCGCTACCGTAGTTGATTTTGCTTATTCAGCAAGCTTATTTTTAGGTAACCATGCGGTTGGTGCAAAAGTCGATGGAGAGATTAAACCACTCTCTACACCATTAGTTAGCGGTCAGGTTATCGAGATTATTACGGATGTTTTAGCAACACCAAACCCGGACTGGCTAAGCTTTATTAATACGCAAAAAGCGCGTCGTGCATTACAGCATGTGCTTAAAGATCAAGATATCGAAGAACAACGTCTAGTTGGTGCACAAGCGCTTTCTCGAGCATTGAAACTTTTTAACCGTTCAATCAATGATCTTTCTGAAGCTGATTGGTTAGATCTATTGCAATGGCGGCACATCGATAATAAAAATACATTGTTTGAACAAATTGCGGTTGGCGACTTACTACCTCAACTTGTAGCAAACCACCTGTTTGCTCATGATAAACATCCGCAAGTAGAAAACTCAGATCGACTTATTCAAAGTACTGAAGGGGTCGACGTTAAATATGCACACTGCTGTAATCCTATTCTAGGCGATCCAATTCAAGGACATTTAACGCGTCGCGGGTTAATTGTGCATCGCATTCGCTGTCATAACTTACTACATGAACAACATCTACACCCTGAAAATATTATGCCGCTTCAATGGAAAGCAGATGATGTAGATGATGTACGTTTTACAGCCTACCTCGCTATTTATATGGCAATGAATGATGAACAAGTATCAGACCTGATCTACCAATGTCGTAAAAATAACGCTGGGGTAGAGATGGTTCACTCAAATGAGCAAAGAACTTTTGTGAATATTGTAGTGAATAACCGTAAGCATATTGCAAAAGTCATTCGTGATTTACGCATGCACTATGGTTTCCCACGGATTGAACGTTTAGATGCTCCTGCTCCGCAAATGGAAATTTCAAAAGTAAGCTAAATTTCTATAGAGACGATTGACTAGATTTATGTTTCCTTAACAAAATCAAACTTTCCAAATTCACTTAATCAATTAAATCGATGATACTTTTGTCCAAAGCTATCATCGATTATGATGGAAATAGATTTAATCAAGGAGAACCAAATGTCCCGCCAAGTCATTCATACTGAAAATGCCCCTGCTGCTATCGGCACATACTCTCAAGCTATTTTAGTAGACAATACGCTATATCTTTCAGGGCAAATTGGTTTAGACCCATACAGTATGGAACTTGTAGAAGGTATCGAAGCTCAAATTCGCCGTGTATTTGATAATTTAAAAGCAGTTTGTGAAGCTGCTGGTGGTTCACTTGCAGATATTGCTAAGCTCAATATTTTTTTAACTGATCTATCAAATTTCCAACTCGTAAACCAAATTATGGGTGAATATTTTGCTCAGCCCTACCCTGCACGTGCAGCTCTTGGTGTAGCAAGCTTGCCAAAAGGTGCATTAGTGGAAATGGATGGAATTGTAATTATTAATCAATAAGATATAAAAATTAAAATATCTAAATTTCACTATTTAGTTTTTAAAAACACGAACCACCTTTGCATAAAAATCTAAATTCTTCTTGGATTTCCGCTTAGGTGGTCTTTTTTTATTCAAAATCCCAATAATGATAAATGAGATTTTAAATGAATTTCATTGACAAACGATAATAATTATCAATAATATCAATTATCGCATTTATATTTGGGGATCACTCCCATGTACGTTTGCTTGTGTCGTGGCATTACCGATCAGGATATTAAAGACGCTATTGAAAATGGCGCTGAAAGCTATCGTGAAATTCGCGATTTGCTTGATCTTGGTACATGCTGTGGACGCTGTGCACCAGAAGCCCGCGCTATCATTAGCGAAGAATTAGCAGAAATCGCTGCTCGCATTTCTGTAGCTGCATAATAAAAATTAATATTTAACAAAATTTATTGACTCCTCCACCGCTTTTTGCGGAACATTTATAGTTCCTCATTCAAGCGGTTTTTTTTGACATAAAGACCTCCTTTTTAATATTGTGTTGTTTTTGATTGCGATTTTCATTTGCTGTTCCATAAATTACTCGCCATCTCCATGATTGTTCACTAAAATGGATTTGTAGATTGCCTTAATTAAGTTTGAGGCAGAAATTGTTTTGGAGTAGCTACAATGAAAGGCAATCGTGATGTCATTAATCAGCTTAACCAAGTGCTGTATCATCATTTAACTGCAATTAATCAATACTTTTTACATTCACGCATGTTTAATGACTGGGGAATTGAGCAGCTTGGCTCTGCTGAATATAAAGAATCAATTCGTCAAATGAAACATGCCGATAAAATCATTGAACGTATTTTATTTTTAGAAGGACTACCTAACCTTCAACATTTAGGTAAGCTTTATATTGGTCAACACACAGAAGAAGTTTTGCACTGTGACATTCGTAAAGTAAAAGAAAATATAGAAGCAATTCAAAAAGCGGTTGCTTTAGCTGAAACAGAGCAAGACTATGTCACCCGCGACCTTGTTCAAGAAATTTTAGAAAAAGAAGAAGAATACTGGGACTGGTTAGATACCCAAATTGATCTTATTGGCAGCGTAGGTATTGAAAATTATATCCAAAGCCAAATGTAATTTCTCATAAAAAAATCCCCTTATACTTAAGGGGATTTTTTTATTACTTCTCTTTTAGTAATTCCGATAGCGTTATTTTTTGTCTATAGAGATGCTGTAAAATTAATATCTGCTGTTGTGCTTGTTCCACTTTGCCATTGTAAGCCAACAATTTTGCGTATTTACGTAAGTTGTATGGAGTTGCTTTATTCTTTACTAAATTTCCCCATTCCACTAAATCATTCTCAGATAAGGTAGTTCTAGGATTAAGTTCAATCCATTTTAAACGCTGCTCAAACTGTGTTAAAACAAAAATTTTACCACTTCCCATAAATTCAGCATTTGGACGCTTATTATTAAAAAGCAAATTACTATTCAGAACATAGACATTGTAATCACGTAGAATTGCAATAATAAGCAATAAACTTACAACCCATGATAAGCGAAGAAGATGTTTACTGAGGACAATTCCTTTAAGCACAGGAGTCTGGGCTTGTACCATACCAAGCAGGAATCCACAGGTAAGCAAGAAATAAGCGTAGCGCTGTGGAAACTCAAACATAGCATGAATAAGTACCGCACATACCATCATAATCGCTATAATTGAGATAGTATTTTTAGCCTGTTGATTTAGCCAAAGAAACCAAAAAACAAAGTAAGTAATGATTACAGCGCCTAATGGGATACCATTCCAGATGATGATATCCAGTAGCACATTATGAGCACTATTAAACCATACATGCACTGTCCCATATTGAATACTATCAACTACAGCAACGCTAGTTTGACTCCATCCATACCCTAACCATGGCTGTTGAGCTATAGCATGTAATATTTGTATCCACATCCCTATACGCTCATGCCCCGACCCTGCACGCGCGACAAACGAACTTGTTTCAGTAATTTCTGTATTTGTAGAGAATTCAATAAATTGAGTAATATAAGGTAAGATTAGCCCCGCAATTAGAAAAAAAGCTAAGCACCATAAGAAGCCTTGAGTAAATCCAAATCTTTTTTGCTTTTTAAATTGCTTAACCACCCAGTAGATGAATAGGAATGGAAAAACGATCCATGAAGTTCGAGACTGACTCAATGCAATGGTAAATAAAATAATCAATGCTGAAGGTAATAATAACCACAACGTTACTTTATTTTTTTCATATAAATATAAACATCCTAACAACCCGATAATTAAGAATGTCGCCATGTTGTTAGGTTGACCAAAATTACCGTAAGGACGATTACCAATTAGATGAAGTGTATAAATTAAATGTGATTCAATATTCAGCCACTGGAAAATTGCTATAAGACTAGTTAATAGCGATGTAATAATTACTAATAAGCTAAAACCTGAAAAAATTTGATCTCTCTTTTTTTGATCTAAAGATAAGTTGTAGCCAGCCAAGACCATAAACCAAAAACCTAATAAGTAAAATGTACTTAATAAAGCCGTACTTAAATCAAAAACTAAACCAAAGCCCCACTGGACAATAGGAATTAAAGTAAATGGCAGCAACAATAGTTGTGCTCTAGGAATTTTAATATTTTGTTGAATTAGAGCCGCCAATACACATAACCCAGCCCCAAAAGTACTGAGTTCACTTGAGAACATCACCCAAGGGCTATAATGAAATGGAGACAACCATGCAAAACTCAACAGGATTGCAGCGAGGAATAGGAAGAATACTTGCATAGTGAAAGGTTAAAGGCCAAAACTTGGGAGAATTATACATGGAAGAGGATGATAAGAATTAAGCCCTATTTGTATTCCCTCATCCTATATCTCTTACTTTTACTTCCAAGGTCTTAAATCTACAATTTTAACAACCTGAGCAGAGCTCTTATTCATCAAAACAACCATATCTACAGCATTGGCTTTTAAAGGAACCCATGCATCAGCTGATGGATATTTTTTTAGAATTTCTTTTACTTGCTGTTTAGAATTAAATTTTTCAAGCTCATTTAAGTTTTGAACTCTATGCTGTATAAGAGGCTTAATTTGTACTAAATCTACATAAAGTTCTGGCCGTTGAGCAGAAGAAATACCACTAAATATTTCATCAAACATACTTTTATTGCGCTCTTCCTTATTTTTTGGCACTTCAACAGCGGCAAAGCTGGGCTTAAACCAAGAAGGATAACGGAATTGTGGCCGAACTGTTTGAAGATTGGTATTAGTAATTTCATTATTACGTACAAGCTCAAAACGATCAACATTATAGATCACCCAAGCAGGTCGACCTTGAACAATGCTATATAAACCATATCCTAAAGCTAAAATTTGAATTAGGATGATTACTGTTAAATCAAATTTAAGTGTTTTCTTTTCTTCTTTATATACAAAGAAGCTTAAGGTAGGGCCTAATATAACATCTATAGCTATTATCATTATAAAGAGGTGAATAGCTCCTACAGCTTTGGCTAAAGGTTCTGGATACCAAACAAGAAAAAAACAAATGAGAATAATTAAAGCTACTATCATCGAAATAGATAGGTGACTTAAAAAGAATTTAAAGCGCTTAGACATCTTAATACTCTTAATTATTCTGTACTTAATAAAAAAGACCGAAAAAACGGTCTTTTTTTATTTATCTAAAAATTAACGGCAAGCAGCTGGAGCAAATTTTGCTTCTAATGTACCAGCACTTAAACCTTGATCTAATTGTGAATCTGTAGCAGCTTTATGTGTAGCAGATGCACACCCCCAATCAATTGCTCCAGTCTGTCCATTTTTTAATGCAACATCTAATTCTATGCCTGGGTTACCTGCAGCCTGAGCACGAACATAAGGTTTAAGGAAGAGTGTGTTTGCGGCTGCACCAACACCAACTGCTGCTCCGTTATAGATGACTTCAATTTCGCCAGTTTCATCATCAATCTGTACAGAAGTAACATATTTAGAGTTTGCACCACTGCCTGCAGCTTGCGCATTCCAAGTAGCAGCTACCGACTTTAAATCGTTTACTGAAGCAGCATCTGATGCAATCATTTGTTTTGCACTATCCGCTAAATTTAATCCCTCAGAAATACGTGTACGTACGGTATAATCTGAATAAGCAGGAATTGCGATCGCTGCCAAAATACCAATAATGGCAACTACGATCATGAGTTCAATTAATGTAAAACCTTTTTGTGCATTCATAGCCTTTTCCCCAAAGATTGTATGTATGTTTTTATGTAAGCTTTTTCAGCTACGAACTATATAGCAGCATCCATGCCAACTTTTATTTTAATTAAAAAACAAATACTTATATTAAATTTAACTATTCTTAAATATTAAATCGGTGTAAATAATTGACAAAAATCGTCACTCAAACTTTATTGGTAATATGTCACTAATAAAAAATAGCTCATAACTTATTTCAATTTTTTAATTCTTTATTGTGATAAAAATCTCATTAAAAATAGAAAAAAAGGTGACATTTTTTGTCAGTCACCTTTGAAAATAAAATTAAGAAAATTAGCTAATATAGGAATGTTACAAGGTAGTTTAATTAAGAATAATCGGAGCATTCCCTAATTCATTGGATTGATCAGGCATGTTTTCGTCATAAAACCGTGACATCACCTCTCCAATTTGTTGTACGCCCATTACTACAGCTTGTTGGTATTGCTTTTGCTTCAGCTTTTGTACTATTACTTCACAAATCTGCTGCCAGACCTGATCATTGGTTGCATTTCTAATACCACGGTCAAATATAATTTCTACTGTTCGTTCACATAAATTTAGGTATAACAATACGCCACTATTTAAGGCGGTATCCCAAACACCTAATTCTGCAAATAATTGCTGTGCTCTTAAACGAGTATTTTGTCTGTAGGCTTGTGACACTGGAATATGGCCTTCAATTACAACCTGTATTTCTCCAACATGGCCATGTTCTGCTTGTTGTACAGCATCGGCAATAGCTTGCTTATCTTGTTTTGAAAAATAACGACTACTGGCAGGTAAATAGCTTAGATGTTTAAACCAACGTTTTAGACTTGGCTCTACAGATTCCTCAATTTTTGGTTGAGTAATAATTTGTGTTGTTTCTGATGTTGTTACCATGAGCCTGAAGCACCTCCACCGCCAAAACGACCTCCGCCGCCACCATAGCCTCCGCCACCTCCGCCGAAGCCTCCTCCACGTCCACCACCAGAACCACTTAAAATGGCCTGTAAAATAAATTGGGCAATTGATGTAATAAGTAAAAAGAAGATACCAAAACCAAGTAGTAAGCTAGTGACTAGCCCTGCCCCATTTACGAATCCTGCTACTGCAGCAGCAACCCCTGCTGTAGAGGCACTAAGCGGACGACCAACAATAAACGAACCCACAATTCCAGCAACAAGAATAAATAAAGCCATTGTCAGCGTTGTCTGCTTGGCTTGTTGCTCTTCCGCAGCTTGATGTTGGCGTTCTTTTAAATCTTGAGCAGCTTGCTGTGCTACTTCTGGGTCAAGATTTAAAATTCTTCCGATTTCATCAAGACCTGCACTCAAACCTTGGGCATATTGGGCTTGTTTAAAATAAGGTGTAATTTGGTTTCGAATAATCCGACTTGCCACAATATCCGGCAATACCCCTTCTAAGCCATAACCGGTTAGTATTTGTATACGGCGGTCATTTACAGCGACTGCAATGAGTAATCCATTGTCACGTTTAGATGATCCCAATTGCCACTTTTCGCCAACACGTAACGCATAATCAAAGATATCTTCTTGACCAGTTGTGGGAACAATCACAATACCAATCTGCGCTTTGCCTTGTTGATATAAACTTAGAATTTTTTGATTAAGTTGCTGCTTCTCAGCCTCGCTTAAGATATTGGCTTGATCAATCACAGGTTGGTTTAAAGTTGGCAAACCACGAATTGATTCACCATCAGCCATATCATTCGCAACTTGGACTTGAGGAGCAGGACTTGAAGCAGCTTGCCCCTCTAGTTTAGTTGCAGCAGCTTGAGTTTGTTGCTTTTGAATAATTTTGCCAGCAACTATTGCATCAGCCTCATCGGTAGCAGTTGCAATATTAGTTTCACTCCATGCCGTATTCTGAAAAAGAACACCACAACAGAGCAAAATTAAGGTCGAGATAAAGACCTTAATTTGCTTTGATTGAAGCAATAGAGTATTTCTCATACGGCACCCCTTTGATTTATAAAATTAATCAAAAGAAACTTTTGGAGCCTGTTGTGCAGATGCTTCTGCAGAGAAATTGGCTTTTGGATGCATACCAATTACTTTTGCTGTTACCGCCTGCGGGAACTGACGCACATATGAGTTATAGTCTTGTACTGTTGTAATATAACGATTACGCGCAACAGCAATACGGTTTTCAGTACCTTCAAGCTGAACTTGTAGTTCTTGGAATTGAGTATTGGCTTTCAAATCTGGGTAATTTTCCGAAACAGCAATGAGTCGAGATAACGCCCCTGTTAATTGACTTTGAGCCTGTTGATATTTTTCAAGTAAAGCTGGGTCTTCTAAAACTTCTTTATCAACTTTTAAACCTGCCACATTAGAACGTGCCTGTGTCACTTCAGTTAATACTTGCTCTTCGTGCTTAGCATAACCCTTAACTACGTTCACAAGATTTGGTACCAAATCTGAACGACGTTGATATTGGTTTTGTACTTCAGACCACGCTGCTGTTACAGCCTCATCTTTTACTTGTAGAGTGTTATAGCCACATCCCGAAAACAGTAAGGTACTGGCAAGTGTTGTTGCGATCGCAAATTGTTTCAACGTTTTCATCGTCACATTATCCTCAAGTTTTTCTTTATATTTTTAACCTCTTTACCTGATTGTATGATGAATTAGGCATTATTGTGTTGCTTTTATTTTATTGATTTTAAAAAACCGGACTTTTAAATCCGGTTATCTATTAGCTCAATCGCTAATCTTTTTCTTGTTCAAAACTTGCCATTTGATATTCTTCTGCTAAAGAGCTTTTCCAATAATTAACCATCCTGCCATAATCTTTTTGACTCGGATGAAAGTCTTTTTTGTAATATGCGAAGTATTCAGGCATTAACTGAACAAGCATCTTCATCAGCAAATATAATCCAAATAAATTACCCCCGATTTTAGGTAAGCTATTCCATTTATCTTGCCAAAATAAACGAGTTGTTCCATAAAAAGCGAGGCTCGCAAATCCTGTAGTGACGCTACGCATTAATAATCTGCGAATACGATCATCACCATATACATGTTGATAAACATCAAATGCAACCGAACGGTGTTCAATTTCTTCAATCGCATGCCATACCCAAAGTTTTAGCGCATCTTCATCTAGCGTCTTTAATAACTCTGGGTGCTGTAAGACATATCCCCCAAGTAAAGCAGTGAAATGTTCAAACGCACAGGTCAATGCCAATTGCAGCTTAGGTGGAATTGTTCTTAA
Source organism: Acinetobacter sp. C13 (assembly GCF_016809775.1). Taxonomy (NCBI): domain Bacteria; kingdom Pseudomonadati; phylum Pseudomonadota; class Gammaproteobacteria; order Moraxellales; family Moraxellaceae; genus Acinetobacter; species Acinetobacter sp. C13. The sequence goes on along the minus strand of NZ_JAFBJL010000003.1, from coordinate 325,057 downwards.
ATATTTATCACGCTCATTTAGCCAATTTTGAAAACTGTCCAGATTATAATTATCCCGTCGCCAAGCTTCATTAAACTCACTATGAGCTTTAGAATGCATGGCTTCTTGTCCAATAAACGCCGCAATTTGTGCTTGTAGCTGAGGATCTGAGACTTTATCACGCACATTACGTACGCTATTTACAAAAAATTGCTCACCCACAGGAAACGTTGATGAGAGTGCAGTTAAAAAATGCGACATGAGAGGTGAATTTGCAAAATAGTGCCGCTTGATCGCCTTTGGATTAAATTCAAGACGACGCACTGTAATACCCAACGCTTTTCGACGATTTAAATATGATTTTTCTGCCGTCATACCTGCGATGTTCATATTCAACACCTACTGTATTGAAGAAGGAAGTTTCGAGTATGTCGCGAGCTTTAAACGCTAAAAAGGGCAAAAAAGCTTATTATATTTGCCAAAAACATCAAAGTGACTAATGGTAGACAATAAAAAAGCCTACTTGAAGTAGGCTTTTTTTCAGTTATTTAACAAATTAATTTATTAAACACCAAGATAATCCAAAATGCCTTCAGCAGCTTGACGGCCTTCCCAGATCGCAGTAACGACAAGATCTGAGCCACGTACCATATCACCACCAGCAAAGATTTTCGGGTTTGATGTCTGGAATTTGAATTCTTGCTTTTCAGCTGCGACAACACGGCCTGAACCATCAAGATTGATATTCACATTACCAAACCAGTCTGCTGGGCTTGGGCGGAAACCGAAAGCAAGTAAAACTGCATCAGCTGGTAATACTTCTTCAGAACCAGGAATTGGCTCAGGACTACGACGGCCACGACTATCTGGTTCACCCATTTGTGTCGTTACCACTTTTACGCCTGTTACCTTGCCATTTTCACCAACGATTTCGACTGGTTGGCGATTGAATAGGAATTTCACACCCTCTTCATAGGCATTTTTTACTTCACGCGCAGAGCCTGGCATGTTGCTTTCATCACGGCGGTATGCACAAGTTACATCGTGAGCACCTTGGCGTAATGAAGTACGGTTACAGTCCATAGCGGTATCACCACCACCAAGAACAATAACTTTTTTACCATCTAGGCTAATGTATTCACTTGGATCTTTTTCCCAACCTTGGCAACGGTTCACGTTAGAGATTAAGAAATCAAGTGCATCATAAACACCATCAAGATCTTCACCTGGGAAGCCACCCTTCATGTAGGTGTAAGTTCCCATACCCATGAATACAGCATCATATTCTGCAAGTAATTCATCAATCGTGATGTCTTTACCAATTTCAGTATTTAAACGGAATTCGATGCCCATACCCGTGAAGATTTCACGACGGCGTTTCATTACGTCCTTTTCCATTTTAAATTCTGGAATACCGAATGTAAGTAAGCCACCAATTTCAGGACGCTTATCAAATACAACTGGTTTAACACCACCGCGAGCTAGAATATCCGCACAGCCTAAACCAGCAGGACCCGCACCAATAATTGCAACTTTTTTGTCAGTCCATTTTACGCCTGACATATCTGGACGCCAGCCTAAAGCAAAAGCTGTGTCATTGATATATTTCTCAGCATTACCAATGGTTACTGCACCAAAACCATCATTTAAGGTACAAGCACCTTCACACAAACGGTCTTGTGGGCATACGCGACCACATACCTCAGGTAGTGTGTTGGTTTGATGACAAAGCTCAGCAGCTTGGAAAATTTGGCCTTCAGCGATCAGTTTTAACCAGTTTGGAATGTAGTTATGTACAGGACATTTCCATTCGCAATATGGGTTACCACAACCTAAACAACGATGAGTCTGATTAGTGACAGTTTCCGATGTAAAAGGTTTATAAATTTCCACAAATTCTGCTTTGCGGACAGTAATATCTTTTTTCTCTGGATCTTGGCGTGGTACATCCAGAAATTGAAAGTCATTATTTAGGCGTTCTGCCATGTCTCTCTCCGTGGGTAGGCGCGGATTTCCTTGTTGCCCGCACCTGCCTATGTCTTTGCAGTCGTGGAATTATTGTGGGTCAGCTTGTGTTGTTTTCAAAAGCGTTTGCAAATTAGCAGCTTTTGGTTTCACAAGCCAGAATTTACGGCTGTAGAAATCGAACTCATTGCGGATTTTATAAGCCCAAGCACTACCAGTTTCTTTGATATGCTCATCGATAATACGCAACAAGAACTCTTTATGATCTTCCATAGATTCTGTTGAGATACGATTTAAATCAATCAATTCATGGTTGTAGTAATCTACGAAGTCATTATCGAGGTCAAGTACATAAGCAAAACCACCAGTCATGCCCGCACCAAAGTTATGGCCTACTTTACCAAGTACAGTCACAACACCACCTGTCATATATTCACAACAGTGATCACCCGCACCTTCGATTACAGCAAATGCGCCAGAGTTACGAACTGCAAAACGCTCACCCGCTGTACCTGCTGCAAAAAGCTTACCGCCAGTTGCACCATACAAACAGGTATTACCAATAATTGCTGTGTTTTGTGTTTGGAAAGGTGAACCTTGTGGTGGGAAAATCGAAATACGACCACCCGCCATACCTTTACCTACATAGTCGTTTGCATCACCTTCAAGACGGATGTGTAAACCACCAGCATTCCAAACACCAAGAGACTGACCAGCTGTACCAGTTAAGTTCATTACAACTGGATGTGCTTCCATACCCAAGTTGCCGTAGCGACGAGCTATTTCACCCGAAACACGAGCACCGATTGAGCGGTCACAGTTCACGACGTTGAAGTTGAACTGACCACCAGCGCTTGACTCAATTGCAGGCAGCATTTCAGTGACCATTCTCTCAGCCAATACACCTTTATCGAATGGTGCATTACCTTCTACTTGACAGTATTGTGCTTTACCTTCAGCAGAAGGATGAGAAGTTAACAGAGCACTTAAATCAAGGTGAGCATGTTTTTCAGTTTCGCCCGGTAATACTTCAAGCAAATCAACACGACCAATTAAGTCTTTCAATGAAGAAACACCTAGTGCAGCCAACCATTCACGAGTTTCTTCCGCAATAAAGTGGAAGAAGTTGATGAGCATTTCTGGCTCGCCAATGTAGTGCTCTTGACGTAAATGATCTTGTTGAGTTGCAACACCAGTTGCACAGTTATTTAAGTGACAAATACGGAGGTATTTACAACCTAAAGCGATCATTGGTGTTGAACCAAAGCCGAAACTTTCAGCACCTAAAATTGCTGCCTTGATTACATCAAGACCAGTTTTTAAACCACCATCAGTTTGTACACGCACTTTTCCACGCAAGTCGTTTACACGAAGTGCTTGATGCGCCTCGCTAAGACCCAATTCCCATGGAGAACCTGCATGGTGAATTGAAGAAAGTGGAGATGCCGCCGTACCACCGTCATAACCAGAAATGGTAATGAAGTCCGCATATGCTTTAGCAACACCTGCTGCAATTGTTCCTACACCCGGCTCAGATACCAATTTCACAGATACCATTGCTTTCGGGTTAACTTGCTTCAAGTCAAAAATTAACTGAGACAAATCTTCAATTGAGTAAATGTCGTGGTGTGGCGGAGGTGAAATTAGCGTTACACCCGGTACTGAGTAACGTAAACGTGCGATTAAGCCATTTACTTTACCACCCGGTAACTGACCACCCTCACCTGGTTTCGCACCCTGAGCAACTTTAATTTGCAATACTTCAGCAGAAGTTAGGTATGCAGGAGTTACACCAAAACGACCAGATGCGATCTGTTTGATTTTCGAGTTACGAATTGTGCCGTAACGAACAGGATCTTCACCGCCTTCACCAGAGTTTGAACGACCACCAATCGTGTTCATCGCGATTGCAATTGCTTCATGTGCTTCTGGAGAAAGAGCGCCTAAAGACATCCCTGCCGAGTCAAAACGAGGCAAGATATCTTCAACTGATTCAACTTGTTCAACTGGAATTGAGTTCGTTGTTTTTAACTTAAATAAGTCACGAATAGTCGCTACTGGACGATTATTCACCAGCTCAGCATATTCTTTAAAGTCTTCGTATTTACCAGAGCGAACGGCTTTGTGTAATGCGTTAATCACATCTGGGTTAAACGCATGGTATTCTTTATCAAATACGAATTTGAGCAAACCACCCTGATCAATTGGCTTACGATTTGACCAAGCTGTCGCTGCTAATTTTTTCTGGTCTTTTTCAAGATCAGCAAATGTTGCACCCTGAATACGACTTGGAACACCTAAGAAACATTGATCTACCACTTCTGATGATAAACCTACTGCTTCAAATAGCTGACCGCCACGATAAGAAGCAACTGTAGAGATACCCATTTTTGAAAGAACTTTTAATAAGCCTTTCTCAATACCTTTACGGAAGTTTGCTTGAGCATGGATTGGGTCACCTAAAAGCTCACCTTTAGCGATCAAGTCATTGATCACGTCATATGCAAGATATGGGTAAACAGCCGTTGCACCAAAACCAAGTAATACTGCAAATTGATGCGGATCACGTGCAAAACCAGTTTCAACCATGATGTTTGCATCAGTACGCAGACCAGTTTTGATGAGGTAATGATGTACCGCACCTGTTGCAAGTGCTGCGTTTGCTGGCAGTAAACCTTGACGGATATTCTTATCAGTTAAAACAATTAAAGTTTTGCCATCACGAACCGCTTGCGCCGCTTCTTCACAAATACGCGTGATCGCAGCTTGCAAGCCTTCTTCTTCAGCATAGTTTAAATTGATATCAACTGCTTCATAACCCGGACGCTCGATGCTACGGATTTGCTGCATTTTTGAATTTGACAATACAGGGCTAGAGATGATGATACGGTCAGCATGCTCAGGGCCTTGCTCAAAGACATTTTGTTCACGACCTAAACAGGTTTCAAGCGACATTACAATTGACTCACGTAGCGGGTCAATTGGCGGGTTCGTAACTTGAGCGAACTGTTGACGGAAGTAATCTGTTACGTGGCGTACTTGACGAGATAATACAGCCATTGGCGTATCATCACCCATAGAACCAACAGCTTCTTGTCCGCTTTCAGCGATTGGACGTAACAACTGGTCGCGCTCTTCAAATGTCACCATAAACATTTTTTGAGCCGCTTTTAAAGCATCGCCAGTTAAACCTTTATCGACTAATTGCTCTTCAAGTTCTGGGTTTGCATTTAAACGAATCGCATGATCACGTAACCACTCACGGTACGGACGCATGTTTTTCAAATGTGTACTAACATCTTTAGTATCAAGTACTTTGCCTGTTAAGGTATCAACTACCAAAATTTGGCCAGGACCTACACGACCTTTAGAAACTACGTCTTCAGGCTCATAACCCCAAACACCGATTTCAGATGCCAAGGTAATGTAATCATTTTTGGTAATTACCCAACGCGCAGGACGCAAACCGTTACGGTCAAGCATACAGATTGCATGACGGCCATCTTGAATAACGAGACCTGCTGGGCCATCCCAAGCTTCCATATGTTTAGAGTTGAACTCATAGAATGCGCGTAAGTCTGCATCTAAAGTTTCTACGTTTTGCCAAGCTGGTGGTACGAGCATACGTAAGGCACGGAATAAATCCATACCACCACCGACTAAGATCTCAAGCATATTATCTAAGCTTGAAGAGTCCGAACCCGTACGGTTAACGATTGGGTTAAGCTCAGTAAGACCTGGTAATAATGGGTTTTCAAATTTAGGAGTACGCGCCAACGCCCAGTTACGGTTTGCTGTAATTGTGTTGATTTCACCATTATGAGCAAGGTAACGGAATGGTTGAGCCAACGGCCAACGCGGCAATGTATTAGTAGAGAAGCGTTGGTGGAATACCACGATATGTGATTTTAAACGCTCATCAGCTAAGTCTGTATAGAACTCAGCAATTGCAGCCGGCATCATCAAGCCTTTATAGCTGATTACTGTCGAACAAAGCGTAGTCACATAGAATGACGGATCATTTTGTAATTGTTGTTCTGCACGACGACGTGCCAAGAATAATTTACGGTTAAATTCAACTTCAGTTACGCCCATTGGACAGTTCACAATGACCTGTTCAAAAGCTGGTAAAGATTGAAGCGCAATTTCACCTAATGCATCGTTATTTGTAGGGACAACACGCCAAGCCAGTACACGTAGGCCATCTGACTCGATTTCTTTCGTTAAAATATTTTTAGAATGTTGCGCTAATGCCGGATCAGTATTTAAAAATACAGTACCCACAGCAAAAATTTCACTCAGTGTAATATCACTCAGTTTTTTTGCTTCATCACGGAAAAATTGCTTTGGCATCGCCAATAATAAGCCGCAACCATCTCCCGTCTTGCCATCTGCGGCAATACCACCACGGTGCGTCATGCAACTTAAACTGTGAATCGCGGTTTCAACTAGATGATGACTTGATTCACCCTTCATATGGGCGATCAGTCCAAAACCACAGTTATCCTTAAACTCATCAGGTTGATATAAACCTTGAGCGGGAGCTACAGTATTAGGCGATGGCATGTGCATAGCGTACCCTTCTTTCAATAAGGCTCTTTCGAGCGTCAAACAAACAACTTCTTTTTGCGATAGTGCCTACGGACGACAGTTAGCTCAATGTTTCACAAAAAAAATTTTTGGGCTGATAAGCCAATATACGCTGTTCCATTTTTACGTACACTGGTTTTTGCTATAAAAATGTTTTGACTTATTTCGCACTCTTTTAAAGCAGTTCGACCCCTCGACTCTGCATAGAATTTACTCTTTAGAGCGCTAAAATAGTTTACAGCACATTAATAAGCACAAGAATAAAGCAAAAACTATGCCAATGTTATTTTTTGCAATTAAGTATTTATAATTATTGAAAATAGATCGATTTTATTCGCGTTATCATTTTAATAAATGACTAAATATGCACCACAGGTGATCAAAAATTATATATAACCATTATTATTGCACCATATTTGTGCGATACATCCTTATAATTAATTACCTCTTGTGCCCTCATTTGTTGCATTTTTTAATGAAGGTTCTGTTGTACGATTCTGTTGAGCCTTTTTAGCCACATCAACTGCCGAATTAGACTGATGTACATCCACAACATTCCCCTCAGCATCTCGACGAATAATGGTTGTACGAGTTGTAGAGTTTGTGGCTGGAGCCGTCACTTTAGGTTGTGTAGCCACGCCGCCCCCTATGAGCAAGGACTCATCAATTTTAGGTAGAGCAGCTGGACGTAACCGCACTTCATAAGTTTGGCTAATACCACCTTTCATTTCATCCGCACCTAAATCATTGACTAATGGCGCATAGGTCGAAAATTGTTGCGGTTGGGGTTTAATTGATTCAGGTAAATCAAGATTAAGTTGGGTTAACTGCTGAATTGCATCTTCAGAACGTTTAAATACACCATATGTCAAAACATATTGTTCAGATTGTTTATCTCCGCTTAAACGGAAGTAGATAAATTTATTCCGTTCTGGACGATTTTTTAAAAAGTTTTTAATAATATCTTCATCAGACGCACGGAAAAGCTCAAGCGTCCATTGTTTCTTGTTTTCATTAATAAATTTTGTACCGCGGAACTCTGCCTCATGCTGACCAGAGGCAACCGTACGGGTTGTTAAATCAAGAGGTCTAACTTCATCAGCTAAAGCCCCTAAATTAGCCGTTGTTGCCACCTTCTCTGGCTGAATTTGCACTGGCGCATCCGAATCAGCTGATTTTTCAACTTCAACCAGCTTTTTACTATCGGTCATTACCCAAAAAATAAAAGCGAGCAACAAGCAGACGATACCACCCACCAACCAGATATATTGTTGAACATTCTGCCAAAGTGTACGTGATACAGTCATGTGTTACCTTAATTTATTATCCGTGTTGATTTGCCAAAATAGCTTGTTTCATGAGTTCAACATCAAAGTCTTTAGTAATTACTGCTTGCCCAAGTTGCTTTAACAGCACTAAACGTAATTGACCATTGAGAACTTTTTTATCATGCGCCATATATCCAAGGAATTCATCCAATGGAATTTTTGGACATGATATCGGCAAATTAGCGCGTTGAATAATTTTTTTTGTACGCTCTACATCATCGCTTGAAATCCAACCTAAACGTTGTGATAAATCAGCCGCCATCACCATGCCTGTCGCTACTGCTTCACCATGCAACCAAGTGCCATAGCCAAGGTAAGATTCAATCGCATGACCGAAAGTATGACCCAAGTTGAGTAAAGCTCGTTCGCCTTGCTCTTTTTCATCGTTGGCAACAATTCGTGCTTTATGAGCACATGAACGATAAACAGCTTCTGCTAAAAGTTCAGCATCTCGCCCAATTAACCCATCCATATTCTGCTCTAACCAAACAAGAAAATCAGCGTCACCCAACAAGGCATATTTAATGACTTCTGATAATCCAGCAGATAATTCTCGATCTGGTAAAGTATCGAGTTGAGCCATATCAGCCAAAACAACTTGAGGTTGCTGAAATGCGCCCAACATGTTCTTACCAAGAGGATGATTAATCCCCGTTTTACCACCCACACTTGAGTCTACTTGTGAAAGAAGTGTAGTCGGAACCTGAACAAAGTAAACACCACGTTGGAAACATGCTGACGCAAAACCAGCCATATCCCCAATAACACCACCACCCAAAGCTAAAACCGTACAATCACGATTAAAACCAGCTTCAAGTAAAGCATCAAAAATTAAATTTAGATGTTGAATATCCTTATATTTCTCACCATCTGGCAAAATACAAGTCGCTACAGTTTTACCTAAACTTTTTAAAGCTTCTTGATAATGAGATAAATATAAAGGAGCGACCGTTTCGTTACTCACGATCATGACCTGTTGACCATGAATATAAGGCTCAAGCAACTGCTTAGGATCAAGTTGACTGCCAATAAAAATAGGATAACGGCGTTCGCCTAATTCAACATGTAAAGTTTGCATGAGTTTATAAAACCACAAGTAAGTTTGGCTATTTTAGCGGGTTGGACAAAATAAGTTGCAAAATCTTTTGAGCAAGATCACGAGCAGCACCCTGATTGGTTTCAATCGTGTAATGCGCAACTTCACGATATAAAGGATCACGTATTTTTAACAAATCACGTAATTTTTGTTCAGGGTTTTCAACTTGTAATAGAGGTCTATTTTTATCGCGGTAAGTTCGTTGTAATTGTAGTTCTACAGGAGTGTAAAGATAAACAACAATACCACGTTGCTTTAGAAATTCGCGGTTGGGTGCTTGAGTAATTGCACCTCCGCCTGTCGCCAACACTAAGGCTTTACGGGAAGTCAACTCATTTAACACTACGGTTTCACGAGTACGAAATCCAAACTCCCCTTCTTTCTCAAAAATCCAGGGAATAGTGGCACCTGTTTTGCGTTCAATTTCATGATCACTATCTAAAAATTCACGCCCTAATAGTTCGGCTAAATGACGTCCAACGGTTGTTTTTCCTGCCCCCATGGGCCCTACCAAATAAATATTTGGCAGGGTTTCAAACGCTTTGCTTGGCAAGGCGCCACCTATTTCAATTGCTTTCATTAAAAAATATATTAATGATTTCTCACCAAAGTGTCATTAACAATTCGTGGCGTAACGAAAATCAGTAACTCTTGCTTATCATCAGATTTCACATCTTTTCTAAACAAACGCCCAACCACAGGAATGTCTCCAAAGAAAGGAACCTTGGTTTGTGAATTAGAAGTCGTCTGCTCAAACACCCCTCCTAAAATGACTGTCTCACCATTATTAACAAGTACATTGGTATTAATATTATTCTTATTTAAAATTAATTCACCATTAGGTGCTTCACCAGCTACAGAATCCTTTGAAATATCCAATTTCATTTGAATTTTACCATCAGGTGTAATGCTCGGAGTAACATCTAAGCTTAGGAGCGCATCTTTAAATGAAGTAGTTGCTGTGGAACCCGCACCAGAAGTAGTCGTCATCAGATAAGGAACTTGCTGGCCAGTAGCGACTTTTGCAGATTGCTTATCTGCGGTCATGACTTTAGGTGTGGAAATAACTTCACCATAGCCATCGGCTTGCAATGCAGAAAGTTCGAGATCAAGCATAAAATCAGACATACTAATCAAGCCAAAGGCAATACTTCCAGCTGGATTAGAAACCCCTAAATCGACATTTAAATTATCTGGACGTTCAATCGTATATTTATAACCACCGGTAGTATCATCTTTTTTGGGCTCGCGTAAATTCCATAAGGTTGTTTCGCTACCACCAACTAATAAATTATTATTGTTGGTAATCCCTTGCGATAATATTCCCCATTTGACGCCAAGCTCTTTGGTAAAAGAAGTAGAGGCTCTTACAATACGCGCCTCAACCATAACCTGCTTCACTTGTACATCAAGTAAATCAATCATTTTACGGATTTTATCAATGTTTTGAGCTGTATCATTAATAATTAAAGTATTAGTCCGTGTATCAGCCACAGCACTACCGCGTGAACTTAGCAAGCTCTCCAACGCAAGAGAATCCGAGTTTGCAGTACGATTCGCAACTGCCCCCTTCCCGTCACGAGAATCCTCGATTAACTTAAGTAAATCGATGGCTTTGGCATAACTCAAATGAATATAATCGGTTTGGATCGGTGCTAACTTAATCGTTTGCGCTAAAGCTTTTGCTTCATCATCTTCGGCTTTAATCAACTCTGCAACTGGAGCAACCCAAATAACATTACCATTTCTACGTTTATCCAGATTTTTAGTTTTTAAAATAATATCAAGTGCCTGATCCCACGGAACATCTTTTAACCGCAAAGTAATATTACCCTGAACACTATCGGCAGCCACCATATTAATACCAGTGAAATCTGCAAGTAACTGTAGAACCCTACGAACTTCAATATCCTGAAAATCAAGAGAAAGCTTATTACCAGAATAATTAGATGGTTTAGATGAAGTGTTTACACTTTTATCTTGAGGACGTTTTAGACTAATTGTTAATTTATTTTCCGCCTGATAAGCCATATATTCATAGCTACCAGTAGATTGAATCGTAATAATACCATTGCCTTTATCATTATATGATTCAATGGTCGAAACAGGCGTTGCAAAATCATTTACATTTAAGCGTTTAGCTAAATGAGTAGGAATTTTAGAACCTAAAGTTCTTACTACAACTTTGCTACCTTGTTGCTGCACATCAACAGGAGTGTTACTTCCCAATAGGTCAATAACGATAAGACCTTCCCCTTGACTACCGCGTTGGAAGCCGATATTTGAAACGCCTTGGGGTTGTGCCGCACTTATTGCTACAGGTTTAGCTACAGCTTGCGCAGAATTAATCTTTAAAATAAAAGTGTTGCCTTCAATACGAGTTGTAAAAGCACCTGCCTCTTTCAAATTTACAGTTAAACGTGAACGCTGATCATCAGAGCTTATATCGACCGAACTCGCTTCATCCGTTCCAATCGCTACTTTTGATTGGGTTAAATTCAGCTGCGCTTTATTAAAATCTAAAACCAAACGTGAAGGATTTTCAAGTTGATATGCTTGCGGTTGTGGCGGCAAGCCATTAAACATAACTCGAATTTCTGTACCTTGGCCCGCTATTTGCGTCGGTACAATATTGGTCATGCTGACCTGTGCAGATGCAACTTGCGTAATTGCAATCGCTATAGCCCCCATCGAAAACTGACGGAATACGTGATTCATTGTCTAACCATCCCCAATAAATAATCTTTAAAAATAATTTTTTCTTTGTTATTCCCTAAATTTTAGGGCGCAGGTCCAATTAACACTAAGGTTCTTGGTCTCTCCACATAACCTTCTCGCCCATCAGGGACAATCTCCACCAAATCAATCTGAGTAGGACCAATATGGGTAATCCGACCTTGATTCATCCCGATATAGTTCCCTACCTGCACTCGCTCAATTTGTTGATCAGGTGTTTGGATCAGAGCCATGACTTGCCCACGGCTGTTACGCATACTTCCTTTCATATTTAAGGACTCTAATGCATAGCTTTCGAGTGGCTGTGGTGCTCGTGAGAAATTCGGATATACTCGTTTCCCCGCCATAATTTTGAGCTCAGCAGCAAGTGAGCTTGGTAAAAATGGGCTCTTTAACTGATGGGCTGCATAATTAAACTGTGGTACAGGCGTAAAAACAGGCGCGGGTTCTATGGCTTGTGGTGGCTGATTACGTATATCGGCCATTTGCTGATTTACGGCGTCGATTCTAGAGTCGCATCCAGCTAAAGCTAAACATGCCAAAATAGAAAGAGAAAATTGTTTAAGTTTCATCGTAATTCCTCTATTTCGGCTGTGTGTTAGCAGTAGAAGAATCAGGTGCTACCGAGGAAGCCGAAGCATTTTTTTCCTGATGTTCAGGATTTTCTACAGCACCCATATAGCGATAAGTTTTTGCTTTGATAGAATAATTAAGCACAGGAATATCTGATTTACCATCCTTAACAGGAGCAGCTTCAACAATAAAATCATGCATCGTCACAATACGTGGTAATGCCGCAATACTGCTAACAAAAGCACCGAAAGCGTGATAATCCCCAGTTGCTTCGATCGTAATAGGCTGTTCAATAAAAATTTCCTGCTTCACTTCATCTTCTAAGCGGATATTTTTAAACTTCAGACCAGAATTCACCCCCGTTAAGTTAATATCTTCAACTAAACTTGGAATTTCGGTTTCTTTTGGCAATTGTTCTAACTGCTGATTGAAGTTGGCTTGCATCTCTTGAAGTTGAAGCTGGTATTGCTGCAAGTTGCGTAATTTTGAGTCTTTTTCTCGAAACTCATTTAATAAATTACTTTCTTGTGCTTGAGCATTATCAATTGCTTGTAGCTTTGGCTGAATAGCAACAAAATACCCCAAAGCCAATACAGCAAAGAAAATAAAAATCCAACACGTAATTTTCACAGATAATGGCCAGCTGCCATAACTGTTCATATCGAGCGTGTTAAATTGCTGAAGAAATTTTTCTAAGGTGATCTTTTTTTTCTTAGATGGAGCTTGTTCTAAAGATAGCTCATGAAGTTCATCAGGACTCATTTTACCACCTCCTTATCCGTACCAACAGAAGTATTGGCGGTATCATCTGTTGTAGTCACCCCCATTTCCCCTACATCAACAGTAACAACAAAACTGCCATAGCTATCTTCAACTCTAGGAAGCAAAGAACTGACAGCTTTATCTTTTTTCTCTTCGGTCGCCAAGAAAGAGCTCATAAAAGCGTTGCGATACCATGGTGATGCTTCGAGATTACGTAATAATTCTGCAACTGTATTTGGACTTTCCGCTTTACCTTCAATCGTAAATTTATCTCCGGTTCGGCTGAATTTAGTCAAATACATGGCTGCCGGAGTCACACGTACTAATTCATCCACCAAACGCACAACGACCGGACGTTGGCTTTGCAAACCTTGAATGAGCTTCATACGCTCAATAATTGCGTCCCGCTGTTCTTGCAAGCCATTTAAGGTTTTAAGTTGTTGATCTAGATTCTGGTTTGTACTGATGATGAGCTGATTTGCTTGTTCTTGATCATCTAATTTTTGATTCAAATAAAACCACCCTGCAAATACAGTGGTTATCCCAAAAACAACGACCCCAAAACATAAAATAATAAATTGTTTTTTACGCTGCTCCCTAAGCCCATCACGCCAAGGGAGTAAATTAATTGTTGCCATTAATCAAAACTCCTTAAAGCCAAGCCACATGCCACCATTAATGAAGAAGCATCATTTTCAATTTTTTGAACGTCGACTTGAGGAGAGAAACCCATTTGTAAAAATGGATTGGCAATAGTGACTCGGTAACCGAGTTTCTGCTGCAACAATTTAGCAAGCCCTGGAATGTTGGCATTGCCACCCGCTAGCAAAATATGGTCAATTTCATTGAATTGGGATGAAGAGAAGAAAAATTGTAGAGATCTAGCAGCTTGCTGAACCACAGCATCTAAAAATGGTTCCAAGATTTCGATGTCATAATCATCTGGCAAAGAACGTTCTTTTTTAGCGCGTCCCGCTTCTTCTAATGACAAACCATAACGGCTTTGAATTTCCAAAGTAAGCTGTTTACCGCCAAAGACTTGTTCACGGGTATAAATGATTTTGCCATTTTGCATAACCGACAATGTGGTCATGGTATGGCCAATATCTAAAATACCAATGGTATTTGCACCCATGGGCAAGCTATCAGCAAACACACTAAAAGCACGCTCAACAGCATAACTTTCAACATCGGCTAGCTTAGGCATTAAATCAACCAGTTCCAGTACTTCTACGCGTGTTTCAACATTTTCTGTTCGTGTTGCGACTAAAAGTACATTCACACGATTTGGATTTGGCAGTCGATCTGGTAAAACCTCAAAATCAAGGCTCACCTCATCTAAAGGGAACGGTATATATTGCTCCGCATCTAATCGAATCTGAACTTCACGTTCATCATCGTTCATATCTGCATCCATTTCGATGGTTTTATGAATAACCGTCGATGTTGGAACAGCAATTGCAGCGTTAGTGGTATGGGGATTTGCTAAATTCATCGCCCGTTCCAAAGCTTCTGCAACTGCTTCTGGATTCAAGATATTTTTTTCAACTACACTGTTCTCAGGTAAAGGCGTTAAAGCATAGCTTTCTACCCAATATTTACCGTTCTTAACAGAGAGCTCTAACAACTTAACAGAAGTCGAACTAATATCGACGCCCATTAACCCCTTATTTGGTTTACGATATAACCTGAGCACACTATTGTCCTATTATTTTTTTATCCCCAAAAAAAATTACAAACCAATAATCTAGGTCTTTATTTTTACACGGATACAATATCTCATCTAACAATCCGCATGTCTAAAGGCTATACTGACCACAATTAGTTTGTATTCGATCTTATTAAAGCTTACTTATCATGAAAAAGCTATCCAGTTTGGGCTTCGTGCGTCCAATTTTTTTGATCATTATTATTATCTTAGTCTCACTTCCGATGGGCTTTTATGGCATGTATCTCTATATCGCCCCATCGCTTCCAGAAATGAGTTCACTAAAAAAAGCTCCCCTTTTAAAACCATTACAGGTCTACACCTCAGACAATCAACTGATTGCTGAGTACGGTGGTAAGCTTTCTATTCCGGTTGAATACAAACAAATTCCCCCTGCTTTTATTCATGCATTTTTAGCAGCAGAAGACTCTTCTTTCTTTGAACATAGCGGGATCAGTTTTAAAGGTTTAGGTCGTGCTTTGAGCGAAAGTGTGACGGGTTCAGATGTGCAAACTGGTGGTTCAACGATCACCATGCAAGTTGCAAAGAACTATTATTTGAGTCCAGAAAGAACTCTAAAACGTAAAATAACCGAAATCTTTTTGGCTCGAAAAATTGAGCAAAATTTGTCTAAAGAAGAAATTCTCAGTCTCTATGTGAATAAAATCTTCTTAGGGAAAAATGCGTATGGTATCGCGGCAGCAGCTAAAATTTATTATAACAAAAGCATTAATGAGCTCAGCATTGCTCAAATGGCAATGATTGCAGGTTTGCCAAAAGCACCTTCTAAATATAACCCTGTAGTTAATCCTGAGCGCGCACTCGAACGACGCAACTGGATTTTAGGCCGTATGTTACAGCTGGGTTATATTTCTCAAGCAGAATATCAAAAAGCAGTTGCAGAGCCGATCAATTTAAATATGCCCAATCGGGATTTAAATAATATTCATCCCTATGCTGGGGAAATGGTTCGTTCAGAACTTGTAAAGCATTTTGGCGAACAAGCCATTGATTCTGGTTATAAAGTCTACACAACAATTAATGCTAAACGCCAAGCGATTGCAGAAAAAGCTGTGCAAGATGGCCTTGAAGCTTATGACCGTCGTCATGGCTGGCGTGGTGCAGAAGCACATGACAAACCGTTAACTGAATTTAGAGCATATGCCAACACCTATCCTGCACAAGTTACTAAGGTAAATAGCAGCTCTTTTGAAGCATTAATGCAAGATGGCTCAACCGTTACGGTTCAATGGTCAGGCATGTCATGGGCACGTCCCTATCGCAATGCAAATAGCGTAGGTGGCGCTCCTTCACGTGCATCTCAAATTGTTAAAGTTAAAGATATTGTTCGTTTACGCCCAAATGATAATAAAACCGCATGGTCTTTAGTTCAGGTTCCTAAAGTTCAAGGTCAACTCATTGCAATTAACCCAAATGATGGCTCAATTGAAGCAATTGTAGGTGGCTATAACTTCTACCAATCAAAATTTAACCGTGCCTTACAAGGCTGGCGCCAACCGGGTTCTACTATCAAGCCATTCCTCTATGCTTTAGCATTAGAAAGAGGTATGACCCCGTATAGCATGGTGAATGATAGCCCTATTACGATTGGCAAATGGACACCGCGAAACTCTGATGGGCGTTACTTAGGTATGATCCCATTACGTCGTGCTTTATATTTGTCTCGTAATACCGTATCAGTAAGACTTCTACAAACTGTAGGGATTGAACGTACTCGCCAATTATTTATGGATTTCGGTTTACAGGAAGATCAAATTCCACGCAACTACACCATTGCCTTAGGTACTCCTCAAGTATTACCAATTCAAATGGCAACTGGTTATGCAACGTTTGCAAACGGTGGCTACCGTGTTCAACCGCATTTCATTCAACGTATTGAAGATGCTTACGGCAAAGTCATTTATGAAGCT
Organism: Acinetobacter sp. C13; assembly: GCF_016809775.1. Classification (NCBI taxonomy): domain Bacteria; kingdom Pseudomonadati; phylum Pseudomonadota; class Gammaproteobacteria; order Moraxellales; family Moraxellaceae; genus Acinetobacter; species Acinetobacter sp. C13. The sequence goes on along the minus strand of NZ_JAFBJL010000003.1, from coordinate 308,389 downwards.
AAACCAGAATACGCGTGTATTCCATGTATTAATGCACCTGATACAACGGATGAAGAGCAAAAACCTAAAACGACTGATGATGAAGTCATTGAGGTTACGAATAAAAACATAGAACAGAAAGAAAACGCAGCTAAGCAGCTTAATCTTAAACAGACTGACAAAAATAACAGTCAATATCGCCAAGCTCAACGTATTTTAAAATCAAGCTCTGCTTATGATATGGCGAACATCTTACGTGATGTAATTGAGCATGGTACAGGTCGTGCTGCACTTAAAATTGGCCGTAGTGATTTAGGTGGTAAAACAGGTACTACGAATGATGCAAAAGATGCATGGTTTGCAGGCTTCAACGGCAAGTTAGTGACTGTAGCATGGGTTGGATTTGACCAACCGACTACGCTTGGCCGTCGTGAATATGGTGGTATTGCCGCATTGCCGATCTGGATTAACTTTATGGGTCAAGCATTGCAAGGTACGCCAGCAGCTTGGGTCCGTTTAGATAAAGATGCTAAAGGTCCTATTTCACGTGACCAACAAGAAACTGTAACTGAAGTAGCTGATAAGAAAACTTATCGTGCGGCTCCACCACTAGCACGTCCGCTCTATCGACCAGCACCGCCACAACCAAAATTAAGCAATGACAATGACTTTTCCGATTTACCAGGTGAAGAAATTGTTATTCCGTCAAAAGCTGCACCTCCTGCCATGAGACCTTCACAGGAGTCCGCTCCTAAGCGAGAAAAAGATGAATTAGAAAATCTGATTAATCAGATTGAATAGCAAAAAAGAAGCCATCATCAGATGGCTTCTTTTTTGCGCTCTTAAAATAGATCGTTATATGGCTTTTTTATTGCGCTTCTGAAAGATATAAATTTGAAATGATGCCGTTACTTCTAATTGCAATTGCTGCTCTAACCGCAAACGACGCTCAGGAGAGGCTTTATAAGCATAAGGTGTCATAGCAATCAGATTCTTTAGGGCTTGTTGATCAAGCACAAAAGGCGCATCAATAATTTGCTCTTGCTTTAACTCAAACAAATTTTGTAGTTGCTCTACAAACTTTTCTGGTGTGTGAGGATTAACTTGCTCAAATAAAGCCTCACGCATGGCATACAAATGTTCAGAAGCAGGCGTGACAACAATTAAATAGCCCTCATCTTTTAAAACACGCGCAATTTCTGCTTGCGGAATTGGGCTAAATAAACTGGTGCAAGCATCCATACTCCGATCCAATACAGGTAAAGTTGCTCCTGTTCCCACCACCCAAGTTACTTCAGTGTTGAGCTTTGCCGCACGTTGTACCGCGTTTTTTGCAATATCAACTCCAACACACTGCTCAACGACTTGCTGCATAGCACTTGTATAGTAGCCCTCACCACATCCAATATCGAGTATTGACTTTACATCTAGTTGCTTTAATAAAGCGACTACAGCTTGCTGTAAAGGCTGATAATAACCACCTTGCAAAAAAGCTCGTCGTGCATCTACTGACTCGGGTGTATCCCCTGGGTTTTTACTATGTTTATGTTGCACCACATGTAAATTGACATAGCCTTGTTTAGCTACATCATAACTATGTCCTTGCTCACATCGCCAAGTTCGTTCAGTTAAATTCAGAGACTGACGACACACAGGACACATTAAAATTTGCTTAGCCACGTTTAATTATTCTCTTGTTCTTTTTGTTGTAAATAAGTCTTTGCGTGTAGTCCAACAAAGGTGCGACCTGCATTTGTACCATTAATCCATTCATCTACCTGAAACAAATCAAACAGACCTACTTTGACTAACGTTGGAATTGCGATCTTTAGCTCTTCCTCAATTTGTCCTCTTTGCCCAGCATTATATAATTCAATATTGTGCAACATTGTCGCTACAGTTCCTGTTTGCACCTGACTTCCATCTTTAAGTACAACTTGAGGTAATACTTCGCCCTCTCCAACTACTTTTTGATTAATCACAGATAATTGGTCTAGACCAGCAACTTTTGTCATTCACCTCTCCAATAAAAAAAGCCAGTAGAACTGGCTTTATATTGACACTAAAATAAGATCTATCGCAATTTTAAAGTCATTAGACCTAAAACTACTAATATAATTGTAATAATCCAAAAACGGATCACAACTTGCGTTTCTTTCCAGCCCTGCTTTTCATAGTGATGATGCAGCGGCGCCATTAAGAACACACGTTTATTACGCATACGTAAGGAGCCGATTTGTAAGAATACAGATACTGCCTCCATTACAAATACACCACCCATAATTGCAAATACGATTTCTTGACGAACCATAACCGCAATTGTTCCAAGCATCGCACCTAAAGCTAAAGCACCGACATCACCCATAAATACTTGAGCAGGATGCGCGTTATACCAAAGGAATGCCAAACCTGCACCAATCATGGCAGAACAGATTACTACGAGTTCAGAGGTATATTTCACATATGGAATATGTAAATAGTTAGCGAAACGGATGTCACCAGACAAGTAAGCAAATACGCCCAAACCTGTAGCCACCATGACAACCGGCATAATTGCCAAGCCATCTAAACCATCTGTTAAGTTAACAGCGTTAGAAGCACCATTAATCACCAGATAGGTAAATACAATAAATGCCAAACCTAAAGGAACAATTGAGAGTGGAATTGAAAGATTCTTAAAGAATGGAATCAATAAATCCAGCATGTTTGCCGTATGTTCTGCATTGGACTGTTGAGTTGCAATTAAATATAACGCAATACCAGCACCCAGCGATGCAACAGAAGTCCAGAAAAACTTCTTACGTGCGGGTAAACCTGCATTGTCTTTATAGCGAATTTTAATCCAGTCATCTGCCCAGCCTACAGCACCGAATACAACCATTACACCAAGCACAATCCAGACATAAGGGTTAGATAAATCAGCCCATAGTAAAGTACTAATACCAATTGAAAGCAGAATTAAAATTCCGCCCATCGTTGGTGTACCCATTTTTTTAGCATGATTTTCAGGAGCAAACGAACTTACTGCCTGACCGTATTTTAACGCTTGTAATTTACGAATCATGATCGGCCCAAGGACCAGACCAATGGTCAGTGAAGTTAATACACTGAGTAAAGAACGTAATGTTAAATAACGAACGACCTGAAACGAGCTGTGATAGCCCGCAAGTTGTTCAAACAACCATAACAGCATTTAAAGTTTCTCCATCAAATCAGCCATCAACGTTTCCATATGAGTAAAGCGAGAACCTTTAAACAGGAAACTCATGGACTGGGGTTGATGTGTTTGGATTAGATTGATTAAAAATGGAAGCGCCTCAGCTTGTGTCTGAAATGCTTTCACTTTATTAGAATGAGAGTCTGCACCCTCGAGAGCAGCTGGAGCGAACTGTCCAACTGCAATAATATGATCTAAAGGGAGTTCGGCAAGATCACGACCTAAATCATGGTGCTCTTGCCAACTGCTATCACCTAACTCACCAATATCCCCCATAACCATCACTTTTACGCCTTGTTGCTGCAACAACACTTGTGCAGCAGCGCGCATAGAGTTCGGATTGGCATTGTAGGTATCATCAATAAATAAGTAAGGTGACTTTTGAATAAAGTTAAGACGACCTTTCGCTCCCTGAGCTTGCTCTAGTCCTTGGACAATATCTTCTAGTCCAATACCAATTGCTAAAGCAAAAGCTACAGCTGCGGTCGCATTTTGAACATTATGCTCACCCGCAAAAGGAAGCTTAACTGCACTGCTACCTTGTGGTGTATGAAGGCTAAAATTCGTTGATTGAGGCAATAATTCCACATCTGTTGCATAGACATCGCCTCCTACACCAAATGTAGAAATACGATGAGCTTTTGCAGCATCAAGAATTTCGGCAGTGAAGTCATCTTGTTGCGGCACAATTGCAACACCATTTGGTAAAATATGACGATAAATTTCTGATTTTGCGCGGCAAATACCTTCACGGCCACCAAATTCGCCTAAATGAGCTGTACCAATATTTAATATGCCGGCAACATGAGGCTGAACGAGTTTTGATGTGTAATCAATCTCGCCTTGATGGCTTGCACCCAACTCCATCACCGCATATTGATGTTCTTTGCGAAGCTCTAGCAACATCATTGGTACACCAAGGTCATTATTTAAATTGCCTCGGGTGATTAGTGTCGGTGCTAAGCGCGACAATATACTTCCCAGCATTTCTTTGGTTGTAGTTTTACCACTACTTCCAGTTAAGGCAATCACCTTTAATTGTGAGTTTTGCTCACGGCGATAAGCGCCGAGTTGCCCTAAAGCCAATCGGGTATCGGCAACAACGAGTTGCGCAATATCTACATCTAGCGGACGTTCAACAATAGCTATTTGACAACCATTTGCAGCAACTTGCGCAACGAAATCATGCGCATCGAAACGCTCACCTTTTAGTGCTAAAAAGGCATCCCCAGTTTCCGCATGACGAGAGTCCGTCAAAATACGTTTAATTTCAGTTTGAGGGATTTGGTCTTTATGCCAGTAGCCCTGTGTTGCCTGTTGTAATTGTTGAGCTGTCCACGGTTCCAAAGGCACGGTACTGGTGGTTGAAGTATGCATAATTTGTCCTATTGTGCAGGGTAAGCAGCGTCTACAGTGTGATGTTGTGCATCAATCGCAGAACGCACTTCAACAACATCATCAAACCAGTGACGTACGCCATTAATTTCTTGATAATTTTCATGTCCTTTACCGGCAATCACAACAATATCACCAGCCTGAGCCTGCTGTGCAACAAATTTAATTGCTTCACGGCGGTCATGAATTTCATGCATACGGTGCCCTGAAAAATCGATTCCTTGCTTCATGTCAGCAAAAATTTGTTCAGGGTCTTCTGTTCTTGGGTTATCCGACGTCAAAATAACTGGATTTGCGCCGTCTAAAGCTGCTTGAGTCATTAATGGGCGCTTACCGCGATCACGGTCCCCGCCACACCCAAATACAGCCCAAAGTTGATTCGAAACATGACGTTTTAATGTTTTAAGCACTTGAATTAATGCATCTGGTGTATGCGCATAATCAACAACAAATAAACGCTCACCATCACGAATAACCTGCATTCGACCTGGGGCACCAATCAGCTCAGGAACGAAAGCTACTAGCGCTTTTAAATCAAAACTTGCTTGCTCAGTAGCAATAAGAGCTGCAACCAAGTTTTCGACATTAAAATGCCCTAACAATGGACTCTGCACAGCAAAAGAACCTTGCGGGCTCACTAAATTAAATGTCGCCCCTACTAAACTGTAACTCAGGTCAGTAATATAATAATCAGCAGTATTTTGAGTAAGTGAATACGTTAAAATTTTCGGTTGAGCAGGATTTTGCTTTGCTGCATTGATCATGAGAGCAGCATGCTCATCATCTAAATTAATAACAGCTACTTTTAAAGAGCTAAAACGGAATAAAAGAGCCTTCGCTTCTGCATAAGCCTCTAAAGTGCCATGGTAATCCAGATGGTCACGACTCAAATTGCTATAAACAGCAATCTCAATCGCACAACCATTTAAACGACCTTGTTCCAAACCATGTGAACTTGCCTCTAAAGAAGCAAAAGTCGCACCTTGTTTTGCATAATCATGCAATGCATTTTGCAGTTGTAAAGCATCAAGCGTAGTGTGAGTTGATGGTGTTAAGTCTGGTAAAATACCATTGCCTGTAGTGCCCATCACAGCACAGCGCTGTTGTTGAGAGCTAATTAATTCAGCCACTAGACGCGAAATTGTGGTTTTACCATTTGTACCAGTCACTGCAATAATACGCACTGGTACTACGGGATCTATATGCTGTAAATAACGTTCTTGCCATTCACCCATACGTTGACGCACATCAGAACACACCCACTCATTTGCTACGCCCAACTCAGTCTCGCTAATAATGGCAAGTGCACCATTAGCTAAAGCTGACTCAGCAAAAGCGCGTGTTTTTTCAGGTTGGCTATAACTGGTCAAAGCGATAAAGATCTGGCCTGACGCAACCTTACGGCTGTCTAAACTAAAGCCTTGAAAAGGCTGTTTAGACCACTGTGCATCGATCTCGACTGAATTAATTTCTTGGAAAGAAACAGACATAGCTTACCTGCGAATAGGATTTTCTGGAGTATCAAGGGGCTTATCAAGCGGCACATTCATTAAGCGCAATGATTCTTGCATAATGCGTGCAAAAACAGGGGCCGCAACCAAACCACCGTAATAACGGCCTTGTGGATTTTCAACAACTACAATAACCGCTAAACGAGGATCACTAATCGGAGCTACACCTGCAAATAAAGCACGGTATTCATTATTTGAATAACCTTTACGGTCTGCACGAAGTTTATGAGCTGTACCTGTTTTACCACCAACGCGATAACCTGGAATATTAGCTTGCTTTGCAGTACCGCCCGGCATCGTCACCTGCTCAAGCATAAGCAAAACCTGATCAGCAATTTTTGGAGCAAGAACTTGCTCACCTTTAGGAGCTTGGTCGAGTTTATGCAAACTTAGAGGCATTTTTACCCCATGGTTTGCAAGCATTGCATAGCCTTGCGCCAACTGAAGAATAGTTGCATTTAGACCATAACCGTAAGCCATGGTACCAATTTGGGAAGAGTTTAACTTGCTTACAGGAAGTACTAAACCAGAGCTTTCACCAGGGAACTTCACAGCAGAACGCTTACCAAAGCCAGCACGGTTAAAGAAGCTTGGCAATGTTTCCTTAGGAAGTGACAACGCAATTTTTGCCGAACCCACGTTTGATGACTTAATAATTACGCCACTAACAGTCAAAGCACCATAGTTATGCGTATCACGAATAGTATGCCAGCCTAAACGCATTGAACCTGGCGAAGTGTTGACAATCGTATTTGGCGTATATTGTCCAGTTTCGAGTGCAGCAGAAACTGTAAAAGGCTTCATAGTAGAACCCGGCTCGAACATATCAATCGCACCGCGGTTACGCATGGCATCTTTATTAGATAAACCGTTTTTATCATTCGGGTTATAAGATGGCCAACTGGTCATAGCCAGAATTTCGCCTGTTTTAACATCTACAGCAATTGCTGTCGCCGAACGGGCGTTATTTGCAACACCAGCAGCAGTCAACTCACGGTACATAATATATTGCAAACGAGAGTCGATACTTAAAGTGATGTTTTCGCCTGGCTCACCTTCACGAATAACCTCAGAAACTTTTAAGCGGTTACCACGTTTATCACGAATAATTTTTTGTTCGCCATCTACCCCAGACAGTTGTTTATTCAACTGCATTTCCAAGCCTTCAATCCCTTGGCCTTCACTATTGGTTAAACCAATAATCTGAGCATTTGGCTGCGGTTGAGGATAATAACGTTTATATGTTTTCTCAGCATAAACGCCTTGGAAGTTACCCTTTGTAATGAGATCTGCCTGCTGTGGCGGCACTTCTTTTTTCAAAACCAAATAACGAGAACGTGGGCGCGCATTCATCTGTTTTTTTAGATCTGCACGATCTAAACCAACCACATCCGCCAACTCATCAAGGTTTAAGTTTTTATCTGGTAATTGTCGTTTTAACTTACGATTATTTGGATCTTTTTTTAATTCGGCTGTAATTTCGTCATATAAATGCTTGGTATCAAAGTAATCACGTGGATCAATGACAATTTTCATAATAGGCGTACTAATGGCCAAAGGCACACCATGACGGTCGCTAATAACCCCACGCATTGCCTCAATACGTTCCGTACGCAAAATATTGGCATTGGCCTTGTTTTGTAAAAAGTCTTTATTAATCACTTGCACATAAAATGCACGTGCAATTAATACAACAAAACAGAGCAGTACTGTTGCCCAGAGCAGATAAAACCGCCACATATCGAAGGCAAGAGTTGGTTTTTCCGAAATAGACTGCTGTTTTTTCCGTGTTTGCTTTATTCGCTTATCTACCATACAGCAAGGCCTTACTTATTTTGCTCTGAGGTCATCGGTAAAGAAATTACCACCGTTTCTGCAGCAGGTGGCGAAAACATGCGTAGTTGAGTTACAGCACGCGTACCAATCTGTGCTGTTGCACCAAAGGTTTGTTGCTCAATAAGCAAACGCCCCCATTCAGCATTGAGATCATCACGTTCACGCATATAAGAGCTAAGCTCTCTATAATCATGACGATATTCAAATACTTGAAATACCACCATCATGGCACTGATAAAAACAAGCGCCACTAATACGGTGTATGCCACAACTTTTTTCACCACTTTATTTTCGGTGGTTTCAATTTCATCACTGCTTTTCATTACGCGCCTTTTTGTTCCAAGCGTTCAGCAACCCGAAGCCATGCACTACGTGAACGTGGGTTCGCTTTTACTTCTTCTTCACTCGCACGAACCCGTGAAATTTTCTTTAACCTTCTTGTATCTACCTGTTGCTGAGGCATTCCCCAGCCAATATCTTCTGCCAAAGTCGATTCTTTTTGAATAAATTGTTTGATTAAACGATCTTCAAGAGAATGAAAGCTAATCACAGACAAACGTCCTTTTGGTTTTAGCAAGTCTACAGCTTGTGGTAAAAATACTTCAATATCATCTAGTTCTTTATTAATAGCAATACGAATTGCCTGAAATGTACGTGTTGCTGGATGCTTATGTTTTTCCCATTTTGGATGAGCCGTTTTAACAAGTTCTGCCAATTGGGCTGTCGTATCCAGTTTTCCAGCTTGTTTAATCGCTTTTGCAATACGCCGACTATAACGTTCTTCGCCATATTGATAAATAATATTTGCTAATTGTTCTTCTTCAATTTCAAGTAACCACTCAGCTGCGGTTAATCCCTTAGAATTATCCATTCGCATGTCTAGAGGACCATCCTGCATAAAACTGAAACCACGTTCAGCTTGGTCGAGTTGAGGAGATGACACCCCTAAGTCAGCCATAATGCCATCAACACTCATCACACCAATTTCCTGCATTTTTTCTTTAATATCAGCAAAACTGGCATGAATAATGGTAAATCTCGGGTCTTCTTGCGCCAAAGCAGCTGCAACTTCCAAAGCTTGAGGGTCTTTATCAAATGCATATACTCGTGCATTTTCATCAAGTTTCGAGAGCAATAAACGTGTATGCCCACCTCGTCCGAAGGTTGCATCGATATACACCCCTGTTGTGCGATCTGCCAATAAGCTCTCAACGGTCTCAAAAAGTAAGACAGAAATATGCGACATAGGTGTTAAATCATTGCGTAAAAATGTAACTGCACATTATCACCTTGTTTATGACCAACGCCAAACGGCTTTTTGTAGGAAAATATTAATTTTTCATAGATAAAACCGTTTTGTTAGCATTTTTTAAGCAAAAAAAGAAAGCAAGCTTACTTTTTTAAGTTTGCTTGCTTTCTTTATGAATATTTAACTTCTAAGTTTTCTTTTTGGACTATTGTTTTTAGATCATTTTATTTACTGCTTGCCATCATAAATTTGATCAAAAATAGCACCGTTTGCAAAGTGAGTTTTCTGAGCTTTAGCCCAGCCACCGAACACATCATTAATGGTAAATAATTTAATTTTTGGAAATTGCGCTGCATATTTCGCAGCCACTTGAGCATTACGCGGTCGGAAATAATGTTTAGCAGCTAATTCTTGGCCTAAAGGTGAATATAAAAAGTTCAGATAACCTTTTGCCAAGGTTCGGTTTCCATCTTTATCTACGGTTTTATCTACAATCGCGACAGATGGTTCGGCCAAAATTGAAACTGATGGATAAACAATTTGATATTTATCCTTATCAGGTCCTTTCGTCGCCAACAAAGCTTCATTTTCCCAAGACAACAAAACATCACCAATGCCACGTTCGGCAAATGTCGTAAGTGAACCACGGGCTCCAGAATCTAGAACTTTCACATTGTGATAAAGCTTTTTCACCAACTCTCGAGCCTTAGCATCATTTCCACCTGGCTGTTTTAAAGCATATCCCCACGCAGAGAGATAAATCCAACGCGGTGCACCACCTGTTTTAGGGTTAGGGGTGATAATTTCCACACCTGGTTTTGTTAAATCATTCCAGTCGCGTATATTTTTCGGGTTACCTTTTCGTACTAGAAACACGACAGTTGACGTATAGGGGGCAGAATTATTTGGGAATTCTTTTTGCCAGTTCGGCTGAATAAACCCAGCTTTCACAATCTCATCAATATCATTCGCTAATGCTAACGTTACTACATCAGCTTCAAGTCCCGTGGCTACCGCGCGGGCTTGTTTGCCAGATCCACCATGTGACTGTTTAAATTCAACGTCTTGCCCTGTTCGCTGTTTCCAAAATTTACCAAATGCTTGGTTATATTCTTGATAGAACTCTCGAGTCGGATCATAAGAAACATTTAAAAAAGAGGTCGCTGCTTGAGCCGCTGTTGTCGTTATTCCCACATATAAAGCGACAGCTATTATTGATATTTTTTTCATTTACAAAATCCATCATTCGTTTTAGTTTAACTATATTTTTAATTTTATTTTTTACAATCAATTACTTATATTTATATCTTTTTTATTAATCTTTTTTAGATATATAGCTTAGAATGTCTTAATTATTTCATTTTTGAAAAATTTTGTAATTATTCTTACAACTTATTTTAGACCTTCACTTTATCTACACATTAATTTGTTAAATAATGAAGCGTAAAGGATACATAGGGTCTACATTTGAGTCGACCAGTTTAAAATATAGGTAAATTTTGTAAAAAGTGTGACACAGTTCCACTTTTTTATTAATATTTATGTTTAAATCGTAGCATTACCGTAATTTTACATTTTGTTAAACTCAAAAAATAGATGAAATGTAATGAACAGAGGGGATGATTAACAATGAAAATTCATTATGGAAAAGCTTTAAGCTTAAGTTTGGTGCTGAGTTTGGCATCACAGTTTTCTGCAGCAGCAGTACTTAAAGATACTCCAAGCAAAACTGGTTCAGAGAAACAGACTTCGCTTATTGAAAAAGCTTTAGATCAGCAGAAACGTAACCCTATTGTGTTACCTTCTACAAATGATGAGCTTAAAGTTCTAAATACGATTCGCGTTACACCAACTCAAAATTTTCTTGCTGCACAACACGAACGTTTTTCACGTTTTGTTCAGGCAATCTTTCAGCCCCATGCTTCTTAAAATCTGAAACACCCCCTCTTCGTTTCAGTTTTAGCCCAGCCTGACGTTAAATAAAACGTCAGAATACTGGGCTTTTTCGTTATAATAGTTTCAATTTTTATTCTGACCCATTATCTATGAAAGTTCGTACTCGTATTGCACCTTCCCCTACTGGTTTTCCTCATGTCGGCACAGCCTACATTGCTTTATTTAACATGTGTTTTGCGAAACAACATGGCGGAGAATTTATTTTAAGGATTGAAGATACAGACCAACTTCGTTCTACACCAGAGTCTGAAAAAATGATTTTGGATTCATTACGTTGGTTAGGTTTGAATTGGTCTGAAGGTCCAGATGTAGGTGGCCCACATGCACCATATCGCCAATCTGAACGTATGGGAATTTATAAGCAATACGCATTAGAACTTGTTGAAAAAGGTCATGCTTTTTACTGTTTCGCAACCGCAGAAGAACTTGACCAAATGCGTGCTGAACAACAAGCACGTGGCGAAACACCAAAATATGACGGCCGCGGTTTAAAACTTTCTCAAGAAGAAGTGACTCGACGTCTTGAAGCGGGTGAACCTCATGTCATTCGTATGAAAGTGCCTGAAGAAGGTGTTTGTAAATTTAACGACTTGCTACGTGGAGAAGTTGAAATTCCTTGGGCTCAAGTCGATATGCAAGTCCTTCTTAAAACAGATGGTTTACCAACTTACCACTTAGCTAACGTTGTTGATGACCATTTAATGGAAATCACTCATGTATTGCGTGGTGAAGAATGGCTTCCATCTGCACCGAAGCATCAGTTGCTTTACCAATATTTTGGTTGGGAAATGCCAACTCTTTGCCATATGCCATTGTTGCGCAATCCAGATAAATCAAAATTATCTAAACGTAAAAACCCAACATCAATTAACTACTACCGCGATATCGGTGTATTACCAGAAGCCTTGTTAAATTATTTAGGTCGTATGGGTTGGTCAATGCCAGATGAAAGAGAAGTTTTCACATTACAAGATATGATGGATAACTTTGATATTCAGCGTGTATCACTAGGTGGACCAATTTTTGATGTTGAGAAACTCAACTGGCTCAACGGTCAGTGGATTAAAGGGTTAACTCCAGGTCAATTATTAGACCGTTTATTAACATGGAAGAGTGATCGTAGCACTTTAGAAGACATTGCTGCCGCTATTCAACCACGTATTAATTTACTTTCAGAAGCTGTGAATTGGGCTGGTTTCTATTTTAACCATCTGCCACAAATTACTGCTGAAATGTTTGAAAGTAAAAAATTGACTCAAGAGCAAGTTCGTCAAAGTTTACAATTTGCAATTTGGCGTCTTGAAGGTCAGTTTACTTGGAATAATGACACCGTTAGCCAAACCCTAATGGATCTTGCAAATCAGATGGGCATTAAATTACGTGATTTCATGCCAGCGTTCTTTATTGCAATTGCCGGTTCAACGAGTTCAACACCAGTGATGCAATCAATGGTTACGCTTGGGCCTGATTTAACTTTCGCTCGCTTACGTCATGCCTTAGAAATTGTGGGCGGACCGAGCAAGAAAGAAGTTAAAAATTGGGAAAAACTCAATGAGAGCTTAAAATTGCCGAAAAATGACGCAACTAGCGAAGTTTAATTCATTTTTTTGTTGACGTGTGAGCGCATTCACCCTAAGATTGCGCTCACACAAACTGGGGTCATAGCTCAGTTGGTAGAGCGCTACAATGGCATTGTAGAGGTCAGCGGTTCGATCCCGCTTGACTCCACCACGCTCCTTTGTGTTTGCCTCATCAAGTCCCTATCGTCTAGAGGCCTAGGACATCGCCCTTTCACGGCGGTAACCGGGGTTCGAATCCCCGTAGGGACGCCATATTCTGCTTTAAAAATTATAAAAAGACTCTATCGTCACCTTACTGTTTATTCTTTATCTCTTTCTAGATTGCACATTTGTCTATTTTATCTAAAATAGCGTCTTTCTTAATTCTCTCAATGTGTAATATGCAGCCATCTGACAATCAACTAGATGCTCATCAGCATCAGAACAGTACTGCACCTTTAAAAAGAGCCATGAGTACGCGCCATCTTGTGATGCTATCACTGGGCGGAGCGATCGGAACTGGTCTATTTTTAGGTTCAGGGGAAGTCATTTCACAAACTGGAGCTATTGGCGCAATTATTGCCTATATTCTTGGTGGCGCGATCGCTTACATGGTCATGCTCTGCCTAGGAGAACTCGCTGTACACATGCCTGTTTCAGGTTCTTTTGGTGCCTATGCCAAAAAATATATCAGTCCAAGTACTGGCTATATGATTTCTTGGATGTACTGGCTCACCTGGACTGCAACGCTTGGAACCGAATTCACTGCCGCAGCCCTACTCATGCAAGAATGGTTTCCACAGATTTCCATGTGGATTTGGACAATTATTTTTGCAGTTACTATCTTTGGGTTAAATATTAGTTCAACGCGTATTTTTGCTGAATCTGAGTTTTGGCTGGCTCTTGTTAAAGTCGTTACTGTCATTGCCTTTATTGTGCTCGGCCTATTAGCAATTTTTGGTTTAATTCCATTCCATGGTGCCCAAACTGCTCCACTATTTAGCAATCTTACGGCTCAAGGCTGGTTCCCTCATGGTTTAATTCCTATTTTTACGACCATGTTAATTGTTAACTTTGCATTCTCAGGAACCGAATTAATTGGTGTAGCAGCTGGCGAAACAAAAGATCCAGCTCAAAATGTACCAAAAGCGATTAATGCCGCGATCTGGCGCCTCCTTATTTTCTTTGTGGGTACCATCATTGTTATTAGCGCTTTACTTCCTTTCCAACTTGCAGGTTTAGGCGGTGACGGTGTAAGTAGCAGTCCTTTTGTGACGGTATTTAATTATATTGGCATTCCATATGCGGATGACATTATTAGGTTTGTAATCATCACAGCTCTGCTTTCAGCAGCAAATTCTGGCCTATATGCAGCTTCACGTATGATGTGGTCTCTATCAGAACAAAAATTACTACCTAGTGTGTTTGCGACTTTATCAAAAAGTGGAACACCAATCGTAGCCCTAGTTGTAACTATGTTCGGCGCAATTCCAGGTTTATTATCAGAGCAATTTGCACCTGAGACTATTTTTAAGAATCTGCTGGGTGTAGCTGCTTTTACCATGGTCATTGTATGGATGAGCATTTGTTTAAGTCAGTTCAATTTCCGCCGCCAATGGTATAGATCAGGTCATACAGTTAAAGACTTACAATATGCTGCGCCTTTATTCCCTATTGTGCCAATTTTAGGTTTTGTTTTCTGTTTCATTACTTGCTTGAGCATGGCAGCAGACCCTGAAATGCGCGCTGGTTTTGTAGGCTGTCTTATTTTTACAGCTTTATGTTATGTCAGTTATTTTATTTTTTATCGTAATAAAGACTAAACCAGTCGTTATTCAATTAAAGTGTAGCAAAAAGCTACACTTTTTTTTGCCTATATACTGGTTTTAAACAACATACCGTTGTAGATTAAAATTTATATTAAAAACAAAATCTTGTATAGAATGAAAATTATATTTATCCACGGGATGAATCAACAAAACTACACAGCACATCGCTTGAAAGAGCATTGGTTAAAAGTATTCAAGCTCGGCCTGAAACAAATGCCTTGCAAAGTTAATGTCCGCGATCTTCATATTCACATGCCATTTTATGGCGACTTAATGACCAAATACCAATTAAGCAACCAATTAGACCTTAACACGTTATTACCTAAATCATTTTTTAATAATTATTTCCCTATTAACGTACACCCAAGTAATCCTCCTACTAGAGAGCACACTCCATTTGTTCCATTGTTACGTCCCTCAACCGATCAAACTGATAAAAGCTTCTCAGAACGGCTTTATCTGACTTCTCAATTAGTTAAAGATCGTGTACTGAAAGAACTAGTTGTTTTATTAAATAACTTTCCTAAACTGCATGAAAGTTTGATTCAACAATTCCTCATCGAAACCTATATGTATCTATCTAACCCAGAGTTTATGGAGGAAGTACATCAAAGAATTTTAAAGAAAATGCGAGAAGACGAAGATTATATTGTGGTTGGACACTCTCTCGGTTCAGTTATTGCTTTCCAATTATTATCAGATCCATCTTATCAATTCTCAGTTAAGCGTTTTATTACCCTAGCTTCCCCTTTAGCTTTTCGCGTGATTCAAAGTAAGCTCCCGAATCCAATTTCCAGACCGCCATGTATTTACGGTGATTGGTTTAATTTTTACTCTCAGGATGATTTTTTGACTGCATTTCCATTGTGCGAAGCCCCATTTAATTTTGAACCTGCCATTATTAATCAGAAAATTTATACTTTCGCCAACCAGCCGCATGAGATTTTAGGGTATCTACAACATCCGTCGGTTATAAAGGCAATTATTGAACCTTTTCAGAAAAATGAAGGCTAAATGTATATATTTTCTACAATTTGAGTTATTTTTAATCGCTTGACTGTTTTTTTTAATATTTCTTCAGAAAACTATTTGACACTTTTATTAAATCGACCTAATATACGCCCACCTCTGAAACGTCCCTATCGTCTAGAGGCCTAGGACATCGCCCTTTCACGGCGGTAACCGGGGTTCGAATCCCCGTAGGGACGCCAATATTTTTTTCAGATGTATGCCTCATATAAGTCCCTATCGTCTAGAGGCCTAGGACATCGCCCTTTCACGGCGGTAACCGGGGTTCGAATCCCCGTAGGGACGCCAAATTCTAAAAAGCCACTGCATAACGTCAGTGGCTTTTTTCTTGCCTAAAAAAATAAAAAGCCAATCAATGATTAGCTTTTCATATGTTCTATCAACCCGCAATTCCTACTTGTACTTCAAGGCGACCTGACTGCACTCGTAGTCCTCTAATTTCAAACTGATCTACGAGCTGCTGCACAAGCTCGCGACTTTCTCTCAAAATATTCAAGCCTGGTAAAATACTAAAATCAGTCAAACTTAAAAGCTTTTCAACCATCCATGAACGGTTGTTAATAAAGTCAATAAATCCTGCTTGCTCTAGGTCAATAAACCACATGCGATGCCCATCGCGTTGGATTCCGGGAATATCGCCAATCAAGTGATTAATTAGTGATGGAATAGGCAACATATTTACGACTTCGAAACCAACTCGACCAATACGGCGCACAGCCCAATTTGACAAGGTGCCGCCATGTCGAATCTGAACATCAAGACTTTCATCCATTTGTCGCAAGCGTAAGAATTTTTCCTGCCCAATACGACATTCCAATACTTTAAAATCTAAACTCAAACGATACATGAAGCGATGATAATGCCCATCGATCTCGACTTGGAAACTGTCATTGCCGCACTTGATTTTAATATCATCAATTTCTGAGCGATCAATGCGCTTACGAATTTGATTATTTAATAACATTTCGGGTAAGTACAACGTTAAGGTACTTTTGCCCAAAAAAGTTCGCGCCATAATCAACGCGACTTGGCGTGCTGTTTCACTGGTTTCAGACACCATATCTCTTACCGTGCCTGCTGCCAGATTTGTCATTCCGACAACTCCACGTCGTGTATGAGTAGTTACTTGATCGAGCGCGTCCAAAGCAGCATCAGCAACCTCTGCAATATTACGTGTCGTGTCGCTAGCAAACCCAACTGCATCTTGGGCATGTTGCAATGTCTTATGCAGTAATCGACGAGATAATGACGGTTTAGCAGTATCTGGGGTAGCTAAAACCGATGCTGTCGTTGTAGGCTGCGACTTATTGTCATCTTGTTGACCCAAGTCCCTCTCTCCTTTTTATATTTATCCCACATCCTATTCGAGTATTTAAGCTCATTTATTGTGCTAATCACACTTCATTTTTCTGTAGATTAGCATGCTCTACAATATTATTTTAATTTTTATGTGTACGGATAAATCATCTGTTTTTTATATTTCTTTGTTTATTCATAAGTAATTTTTCTGCTAACTCAACGCATTTCATCGATATCTTACAAATTTTTTTCTTTCTACACATTTCCGTTAGAATAGATTCAAACTAAATGTGGAGTTCTCATGCAATATCGTTGCCCTAAATGTCAAAGTGTTAAAATTATGCCTGTGAGCCAAGGCGTGAACAGCGCAAAACCTGTCGTTCCTAAAAGTCTGGTTATCTTGATTCCTGCAATTTTTGTGCTTTTACTGTTAGTAGTTATTAGCATCTTTATGTGGATTTTTGGCAATGGTGCAGGTAGTTCTCTTCAAATCGCAACAGTAGTTGCATTTGTGGTTACGGTAGGAGCAGGTTTTATGTTCTGGCGTGATTTGCCTGATTTCAAACTGTCTATGCAAGCATTTATGCAGTCACAAAAACACTGGAAATGCCGTGACTGCAATAATGAATGGGAAATTTAAAAAAACTGTTCACATCAGCTTAATGCTGATGTGAATGTGCATTGTCTGCTTCATCATGTTTATGCGAAGCATGCTGAGCAATATGCTGACAATTAATCTCAGCATCGTCCTCAATTTGCAATGTCACTTCACCAATACCATGTTCATGAGAAAGCATTTCAACAGCATCTTGATACAACTTGGTACGATCAGCTTCAGGTGCAAATAAGTGCACGGTTAAATGGATATTTTTAGAAGTAATCGCCCACACTTTGAGTTGGTGAATACTCTCAACACCATTTAAAGAAAGTAAATCTGCACGTAGCTTCTCAATATCGACCTCTTCGGGTACACCTTCGAGCAAAATGTTAATACTTTGCTTAAGTAAAACCCATGTTCTTGGCAGCACCCAAAATCCAATCAGTACCGCAATAAGCGTGTCAATCCAGTACCAATTAGTGAAGTAAATAATAATTGCACCAATAATAACGCCTACCGAACCTAGTGCATCACTCAATACTTCTAGATAAGCACCTTTCACATTTAGGCTGTTATTGGCACTCGACATCAGGATTTTCATTGAGATGAGGTTAATTACCAAACCAATAGTCGCTACAACCAGCATACCCACACTTTGAATTTCGGGTGGCTTAGAGAAACGGATATAGGCTTCATATAAAATATAAATTGCCACCACGAACAGCATGAGTGCATTAAATAAAGCGGCCAGAATTTCAAAGCGTTGATAACCAAAAGTACGCTTATTATCAGCGGGACGTTTTGAAATCTGAATTGCGACCATAGCAATTGCCAAAGCAGCTGCATCTGTAAACATATGCGCAGCGTCAGAGAGCAACGCCAGACTTTGTGTGATTAAACCTGCAATAACTTCAACAATTAAAAATGTCGTAGTAAGCGCCAAGGCAATCGTTAATTTCTTGGCATTACCTTCAGTCACTACAGCATGACTATGGTCATGACCATGTTGTCCACCCATTTTGCGGACTCCTTATTATTTATCTTTATGGTGAGGTAAAAGTAACCATGAATTCATGTTTACCTTTACCTGTTTCAAATACTTTTCTGACTCAAACTTTTTCATCAAAAAAGATATCTCAAATCGATGACATTATGAATGCTCAACTTTATTCGTCTTGCTTTCATTCATCCATCGATAAATGACTGGCAATAAAACCAGCGTTAGTATCGTAGATGAAATAATGCCACCGATTACTACAGTTGCCAAAGGTCGTTGTACTTCTGCACCAGTTCCAGTTGCTAAAGCCATTGGAATAAAACCAAGTGAAGCAACAAATGCCGTCATTAATACAGGGCGTAGTCGCAGTACAGCACCTTTCCAAGTTGCTGTATGAACATCTAGGGTTGCTCTTAGCTCTTTAATAAATGTGAGCATGACCAAACCATTCAATACCGCAACACCTGATAAAGCGATAAACCCGACTCCAGCAGACATAGAAAGCGGAATATCTCTCAGCCACAAAGCGACTAATCCACCTGATAAAGCGAAAGGAACCCCGCTAAATACCAGTAAGCTATCTTTAAAATTACTGAATACCGCCATCAGCAACACAAAGATCATGATGAGCGCCATCGGTACAACGATTTGCATTCTTGCAGTGGCAGAAGCAAGATTCTCAAATTGCCCTCCATAACCTAACCAATAACCGCTAGGTAGCTTTTGCTGCGCCAGTTTACTTTGCATCTCTTGTACAAAAGACCCAAGGTCACGATCACGCACATTTGCCGTCACAATCACTCGGCGTTTGCCATTTTCACGGCTCACTTGAGCAAGGCCCAGAATATTCTCAACCTTGGCAACGTCTTGTAACTGGATCAGACCGCCGTTTGGTAAGCGAATCGGTAATTGTGCTAGCTGCTGAGGCGTACGCATGTTTTCCTGTAAGCGAATCATGAAATCGAAACGTCTATCGCCCTGTAAAATTTGCCCTACACTCTGTCCTCCAATACTTGCAGCGACAATATCCTGAATAGACTTGACTGATAATCCATATTGCGCAGCCAGAGCATGATCAACATCGACATTGAGTAATGGCAAACCATCAGTCTGTTCAACTTTGACTTCACTGGCACCTGGAATGCTACGTAGCTGTTGGGCTATTTTTTCCGCTTCCTGATTGAGGATTTGCATATCATCCCCAAAAATTTTCACCCCAATATCACTGCGGACACCTGAAATGAGTTCATTAAAACGTAGTTCAATCGGTTGCGAGAATTCACTGTTATTACCAGGAATCTGATTCACGAATTGCAGCATTCTGGTACGCAATTCATCTATCGTTTCTTTAGGGTTTGGCCATTGATCATGTGGTTTTAATAGAACAATACCATCGGAAATATTAGGGGGCATGACATCGGTAGCAACCTCGGCTGTTCCTGTTCTTGCAAAAATGGCTTTAATTTCAGGGAAAGCTTTGAGTAACTGCTTTTCTACATTCTCTTGAATCTTAAGCGACTCTTCTATGCCTGTGCTCGGTGCACGCATGAGTTGTAATGCAAAATCACCCTCACTGAGTTGAGGTGCGAACTCACTCCCCACTCTTGTTGCAATAGCACTTGTCAAAATTAAGATACTGACAGCCGCTGTGACAACAACATATCGAAAGGCATATGCTTTATCGAGTAAGTCTGCATAACCTTTTTTCAGCGTCATCATCCAGCGGCTTTCTTTTTCCTTCACTTCACCCGTAACAAACAGAGCTACTGCTGCCGGAACAAAGGTCACAGATAAAATAATTGCTCCCAACAATGCTAGGACAACGGTCATTGCCATAGGATGAAACATCTTTGCTTCAACGCCTGCTAAAGCAAAAATTGGTAGGTACACGACCATAATGATGATCTGACCAAATATTAATGGTCGGCGTGCCTGTTTAGCCGCTAGAAAGACCTCAGTGAAACGTTCGGAACGTGTTAATAAGCGACCTTTTAAATGCTGCGCTTCAGCTAAACGCCGAATACAGTTTTCAACAATAACAACGGCCCCATCAACAATGATCCCGAAGTCCAAAGCGCCCAGACTCATCAGGTTGGCACTGATTTTTTGTTCCGCCATACCTGTTAAGGTAAAAAGCATTGCCAATGGGATAATACAAGCAGTGATTAAAGCGGCGCGAAAGTTTCCTAAAAAAATAAAAAGGATAACGATGACTAAAATCGCCCCTTCAATCAAATTTTTAGCTACTGTTTTAATCGCTTTATCTACGAGGCTACTACGATCATAGACTGTTTCAATCACCACGCCCTGAGGGAGTGATCTTTGAATTTCCTGAACTTTGTCGTCAATCGCCTTAGCAATAGTTTTACTGTTTTCACCCATCATCATCATGGCGATACCTAAAACAGTTTCCTGTCCATTATAGGTAGCACCACCTGTACGCAAATCATGACCAATCGATACTGACGCTACATCCGCAACCCGTATAGGTAAACCGTTTTTAGTGGCGACCGTAACATTCTGGATATCTTGTATCGATGTCAGCATACCCGGAACACGAACGGTGAGTTGCTGGCCATTCTCTTCAATAAATCCGGCACCACGGTTTTCATTATTATTTTGAAGAGCATCCTGTAAATCAGTGAGTGGAATTTGCAACTGTTGTAACCGTGTCAGATCTGGAGAGACCACATAGGTTTTGTTATATCCACCAATGCTATTAACCTCGGCTACCCCTTGTACGCGTTGTAACTGGGGCCGAATTATCCAGTCTTGAATTTCACGCAGGTCCATTGCGCTATAGACTGAACCATCTGCTTTTTTAGCATTTGGCTCTGCTTTTACCACCCATTGATAAATCTCACCGAGTCCAGTTGAAATTGGAGACATTTGCGGATCAATGCTATCGGGTAAAGCACTCTTAGCTTCTTGTAACCGCTGGTTAATCAGCTGCCTTGCCCAGTAAATGTCAGTACCATCTTTAAAGATAATGGTGACCTGAGAAAGACCATATCTGGAAATTGAACGAGTCTGTTCCAGATTTGGAATACCAGACATGGCATTTTCAATCGGATAAGTGATCCTTTGCTCAACTTCAGGCGCCGTAAAGCCATTTGCTTGACTATTGATTTGTACCTGTACGTTGGTGATATCAGGCACAGCATCAATTGAAAGTTTTTGGTAGCTATAAATTCCAACACCAATCCAAGCAATGACAAACATCATGACCCAAATGGCGTTATTAATTGAAAACTGAATGATCCGATCAAACAAACCTTCAGCCTCTGGCAAATCAGGTTTATTAATGTCCATGCTCAGCCTCCCCTTTTTCAAGTTCGGACTTAAGCAAGAAACTACCTTGAGTCACATATTGCTGCTTTTCAGTAATTCCTGATTTAACCTCGACCCATTGTGCATCTGAAGAATAATTGCCTAACTCCACGGTAACTGGAGCGAAATGAATTTTGTCCTTCTCCTGTTTTGCAACAAAGACCACATTCTTTCCATCAATCTGTTGTACTGCTGCCTTGTTAACCCGTAATACAGTCGCTGCATTATTTTGTTTCAGTAACACATTGACCATTAAGTTAGGACGTAATTCTTTTGAAGGTGTCAGCACCTTGGCACGAACCTGCAAACGACCAGTTTGACTGTCCGCTTCTGAAGTTAGGCTTTGCACCTGCGCTTTGAAAATATTATTCGTTTGCAGTGACTTAAATTCAATTTCCTGATTAGGCTGAATATTGGTATTTGCACTCGGTAGCACAAACTCAACCCATAACTGATCTAGGCGATCAATAACAAATAACTGTTTATCAGGACCAATTTGCTCACCAATCACAATATCTTTATTACTGATTACACCGCTTAAAGGCGCAGTTAAAACATATCGGCCTTTGCTTGAGCGAGTCGCTCCCAAGGCACTTAAACGGCTATTTGCTGCCTGTACCTGAATTTGCGCTTGACGATAAGCATTGTAAGCTTTCTGATAATCTTGACGTGCTGAAACACCTTGTTCCCACAATTGCTTTTCACGCTGATAATCTTGCTGCGCTAATGTCAACGCTTCTTGCGCCATGCTTAAATTGGCTTGTTGATCGACTAAATCTGGCACAAATAAAGTCGCAAGTGCCTGACCCTTTTCAACTTGTTGTCCCAGTGCAACATTTACGCTGTCTACTCGTGCAGAAAAAGTTGAAGAGACATGTGCTTGCTGGTCTGTGTTTACGACCAGTTTGGCAGGATAAGAAAGGCTCTGCTCAACTTCTCCACGTCCCACTTGTTCTAACTTCACGCCATATTCAACCAGTTGCTTAGAAGTCAGGTTTAAACTTCCTTCCTCTTTTTCAGACTCACCATGGCCAGCTTCACCTTCTGCATGCCCTTCTTCACTTTTCTCGGTATTGGACTGTTTTTTTCCAGAGAAAAATAACCAAGCACTTAAAGCAAGACAGACAATCAACAACAAAAGAGCAATAAGCCATTGGTTTTTCATTTTCTTCACTGACATTACTCTGCCCCTCCAACTGTCGGCAACTTATAGGTGTCTTGCCATAAATTTTGATTAATTTGATTTAATGCATCTCCAGACATCACCATATTTGGATCGATCCCGAGAGCTAAACTTTCTGCTTCAATTGCTTTTTGCCAAGCAGATTTAAGAAGTTGAACTTTTTTCAAGCGTTGTTCTTGTAATTGAAGGGTAGATTGCTGAACATCGGTAATTGCAAATTTACCAACTTTAAAGCCAAGCAACATTTTCTCCTGTACCGTCTCTGATAAAGGAATCTGTTGCTCATTCATCAAGTTATATTGCTGCTTCAAACCCGCTAACTCGTACTGTAGAGTACGAATAGAATTCAGACTTTGCTTTTTATAAAAGCTTTGCTGCTGATCAATTAAATTGAGTTTGCTTTGGGCAACTTTCAGCGCATATTGCTGGCGATTAAAAATATTTAAAGGAACAGCAATCCCTACTCGAATCTGATTTTCGGTACTGCTCGTTTCTGCGGTTTTACTACGAACTACGCCCATATTTACGGTAGGCGCAGGGCGATTTTTTGCCTTTAAATAGTTAATTTCAGAATTTTGTTGTATTGCTTGCAGTCGCATAGACTGTTCTAACAAATTCTGTTTTAAGTATTGATCGATATCACCTTCATTTTTTAAAGGCCACACACTTTTTATATCTGGACGTAACGTGAAGTTATCTTCCGTCTCACCCCATAAGTTCGCCAGTTTTCTTTTAGCACTACTCAGAGATAATTCAACTTCCTGATATAAACGCTGATTTTCAACATGCGTCATGAGAGTTCGATCTAAATCAACCTGAGCAATACTGCCTGCCTGAAAGCGTAAGCGGGTAGCATCAAGAAGATTTTTACTCGTTCTTAACTGGGCTTTAGCAACTTCATGTTCAAGCTCTAAAATAGATACTTGTGACCATAAATATTTTACCGCCAGCTTCAGTTGAGCCTGATATAAAACCTGATTTAACTCAACTTGATTTTGCTGAACACTTGCCATTTTTTTTGCTGCAGAACGTACACCAAAAATATCTAGTTTTTGCGAGATCCCAAGTTCTAATTCCTGATCTTTTCCAGATTTAAAACCCGTTTGCTGTACAGAAACCGTCGGATTTTCCCATAGCTGGCTCTGTTTGATATTGCTCGCGGCGATATCTTGTTGAGTTTGCCAAATTCCTGTTTGAGTCTGAAACTGCTTAACCTGATCGAGCACCTGTTCAAACGTTAAAACATTCTGTACACGCTGTGGTTGTGTATTCTCAGCAAGGTTCTGATTTGAACTGGCTGCGTTTGTTACGACACCAGTTGAAAGTGCAACAGCAACAACTAATGATTTAAATACCCAAGATGTACTCAGACTAACGAAACTTTTTTCGTATAAAAAAATAGACATAAAATAACCCTATGAAATAAATAATATTTCTGGTGGGCTAATTTTCGGCTACCCCACCTATAGCAGGGTTAAAACAGGAGGCGGGTCTTGTTTAGAGATATGAGGGGACTTATAAGAATTGGACCAATAATATTGTTGTTTTGGCTCAGATGACTGTATTAACGGTGAAACAAGTTTTTCTTGTGCTTCTACAATCACAACATGAAAACATGAAGGCAAATGGTCATGATGATCGGACAAGTTTAAGGGAGGTTTATGAGTCCCTACGATATCTGTCTTTTCCGTATGGCTATGCTGTGAAGCTTCATAACTCAACGCTGCATGATGACCAAAATGATGTAATGCCTTTTCCTGATTTTCATGGGCGCAAAATGCCGCTGCCACATTCCATAAACTTTGGAATATAAGCAAACAGAATAAGACGGACATGAAAAGTGCAGAACGTGGCAACAGCACACCATTAAACGAAGAAGTTGAACAAAGCCACTATAGCAGGCAGTGGGCATGTAATAAAATTACATCTATAAGTAGCAGTATAGAAACGATTCTAATCTCGCTTGAGTAAAGATAAGAATAAATCATTAAGAATCTCTATCTTTACTCATAGGAAACTAATTATTAAGTAATTAGTTTCCTACAAAAGAAATTATTTACGCTTACAAGTTAAATGGGGCTTCTTACTTTCTTCAGCTTTAGCTTTTGTTTCTTGCTGAGACTTAATATTCTTTTCGAGGAATATTAACCCTCCATCAGCATGAGCCAAACTTGTTGAAAGAAGTAAAACCATCAAAGCCGATTTTGTATTTAGTTTAATAGACATAATAATCACCAGATCTAAATATTCATAATTTATTTAAGGACTTAACCCAGAAATAAAATTAATTTTTCGCATGCCTTAGTTAATCAACTCAGGACAAATCTTCTGAGTCTCTAAGAAGCATACGGATATACGTTCATTTCATTTTTAGAACCAACTAAACAATGAAGGGAGAACACCGTGCAGTCGCAACTCATCAAAAAGTTGGACTAAGGCCGCAACCCAGATAAACCACACCACCTGCGTCAAAAAAATACGGAAATGCTTCGGTGAAACCTGATAGAACTCAGGCTCTTTAAAATTTTTGAAACTTGGTAAAAAGCGTGGAATTGTCTTTATATAATCTGAATATGCAGTTCCATATTTTTCACTCAGGAATGCTTCTTCTTGGCGTATAACAAAATGGTAGTAACAGAGAAAATAAAGCGTGAATACTATTGGAAAGATAAACGTCTCTGTAATCAACATGATCCCGACTCCACCCAGATAACTAAACAGATAGAGTGGATTTCTACATAAAGAATAGGGACCGTCTGTCACCAACTTGGCATTCTTAAATCCGGAAATGTAAAGACTGCACCATATTCTTCCCATTACTCCGATGCCCACAAAAAACCATCCAAAGAACCATAAAATATGTTCTATAAATGCCGCCTGAAAATGCCATTTACTAAAACTGAAGGCGAGAATAATAGCTAAAACAAGCCCAATCACTCGGGAACTCACAGTCCTAACACGAGGGGAAAATAAAATATTCATTTCCATAAACCTCCATCACTGTGAATCATCAGAGATGCGATAACCGATTCATTAAAATGATATTTTTGTTTTCCGGAAAAATTTGACAGAACCTTATATCCCGCCTTGTCATTAACATAAAGACGTGAATGTTTAAGCGAGTAATCTACATAGAAGATTGCTGCGCTTTGTTTGCACATATAATTAAGCATAAAATAACCCTTTGAAATAAATAAATTTCTGGTGGGTTATTTTTCGGCTACCCCACCTATAGCAGGGTTAAGACAGGAGGGGGATTTAAAGAGCCAAGATAGGGAGACTGATAAGAATTAGACCAGTAATAGATTTGTGAAAGCTCATGTACACGTACAAAAGGTTCTTGAGCTTGTTTTGCATTTTCAGTCATCACTACATGAAAACACGAAGGTAAATGATCGTGATGATCTTGCCAGCTTAGAGGAGCATTATCAGAATTTTCTACAATACCCACATGTTCAGTCTGCATATGGTCTGAAGATTGATATACATTTAAATCTGCATGATGACCAAAATGTTGTAATGCCTTTTCCTGATTTTTATGCACGCAAAATGCCGCTGCCACATTCCATAAGCTTTGGAATATAAGCAAACTAAACAAGACGGACATAAAAACTGTAGAACGTGGCAACGGTACACCATGACAGTAAATTGCACAAAGTCACTATAGCAAGCGATAGCAATGTAATAAAATTACAAAATGATTTTTGGTTAATTTATCGCTGTTTTAAAAAAGTTTTTTCTTTAGAAAAATTAATTTCCTGTTTGAGTTCCTGCAATGTATAAAATATTTTCCACCCTACTCGTTGTCGTCTGTTTAAATTTGAGTGCTTGTGCCACGACATTACTTTCAGAAGCTTTACCTAACGAAACCACAAAAACCGAGAAAACCATTTTAGCAAAAGATCAAATCATTGCTTTAGGACAAGCTGTTCAAAACCAGCAAGAACAAGGGATCGTATTTGTAGGTCAAGATTTTAGTTATTTAATGACCGAGGGAAGCGCTGAGCTATCAAAACTTCTTCATGCAATCCCAGTAGACCAACGAAGTCTGACCAGTCCCTCCCCACTGGTACTGACCATGGATGATCCCAATCATTTTCATGGTGTTTTACAAATACGCTATAACACGCGTATGGTTGATTTAAATGACTCGCAAAAAGACTTATTAAAATCCCTCGGCTTTAGACAAAATTTCGATATTATTCAAAATCAGCAAACAGCACCTTATCCCTATATCAATATTTCTTTTAAAGGCCAGCTCTATCAATCACAGGGAGCTAAAAAGGTCCAGAAAACCTTAGCGCAACCTTATCCAATTATCCTGCAACAGGAAAATAAAATTACCAAAAAGCATCCTTTGAAAAAGGCGACCCGTATGGTGCTCTATCCATTTGCCATGACCTTCGATGTGATTACGGTCGTTCCGTCACTGATGTGGGCTGATTTACGAGGCGAATTTAATAATTAATATTTCCAAATCCTTAAATAAAAAACCAGCCCTTAGGCTGGTTTTTTAAATTAACAGAGATTATCCGCTAATTTTTTTGTATTTAGTACGTTTTTGAACAGCGTCTTCACCTAAACGTGACTGACGATACGCTTCATATTCTGCATAGTTACCTGTGTAGAATTCTGGCTGTTCATTTTCAAATGACAAGATGTGTGTCGCGATACGGTCAAGGAACCAACGGTCATGCGATACCACCATTACCGTACCTGGGAACACAAGAATTGCATCCTCAAGCGCACGTAAAGTTTCAATATCCAAGTCGTTTGATGGCTCATCCAGTAAGATAACGTTTGCACCTTGCTGTAAAATTTTCGCAAGTTGTAAACGGTTACGCTCACCACCAGACAATTCGCCTACGCGTTTTTGCTGGTCTTGGCCTTTAAAGTTAAAGCGGCCGATATAAGCACGTGAAGCAATTTCATAATCGCCCACTTTCAAGATATCTAAACCACCAGACACTTCTTCCCAAACAGTTTTGTTATTGTCTAGAGTGTCGCGAATCTGACCTACGTAAGCCACCTTAACTGACTCACCTAAAGTCACAGTACCTGTATCAGGTTGCTGTTCGCCAGTCATCATACGGAATAAAGTCGTTTTACCCGCACCATTTGGACCAACGATACCTACAATTGCTGTTGGAGGTACAGTAAACGATAAGTTTTCGTACAATACGCGGCCGTCAAATGATTTACTGATACCTTCCACTTCCACAACTTTATTACCCAAACGAGGGCCAGGTGGAATGTAGATTTCAGACGTTTCATTACGTTGCTGGAATTCTTTAGAGTTAAGCTCTTCAAAACGCTCCATACGCGCTTTGTTTTTCTTTTGCTGACCTTTCGCATTTGAACGAACCCATTCAAGTTCTTTCTTCAATGCTTTAGCAAAAGACTCTTCTTGTTTCTGCTCTTGTTCTAAACGAGCATTTTTTTGCTCTAACCAAGAAGAATAGTTACCTTGGTAAGGAATACCATGTCCACGGTCAAGCTCCAAGATCCACTCGGCAACGTTATCTAAGAAATAACGGTCATGCGTAATCGCAACGATTGTGCCAGGGAAATCTTTCAAGAAGCGTTCTAACCAAGATACAGACTCTGCATCCAAATGGTTCGTCGGTTCGTCAAGAAGCAACATGTCTGGCTTTGAAAGCAATAAACGACAAAGTGCTACACGACGGCGTTCACCACCTGAAAGCTTAGTTACGTCTGCATCCCAAGCTGGAAGGTTCAAGGCATCTGCGGCGATTTCAAGCTGGTTATTTAAGTTATGTGCATCCCAAGCATGGATAATTGATTCTAATTTTTCCTGCTCTTTTGCAAGTGCATCAAAATCTGCATCCGGATCTGCATATTCTGCAAAAACCTGATCAAGGCGCTCTAATGCATCTAAAGCTTCACGCACGCCATCTTCAACGTTACCACGAACGTCTTTAGTCGGATCAAGAGGTGGCTCTTGCTCTAAATAGCCGATTTTAATTCCAGGTTGTGCACGAGCTTCACCAGAGAAATCTTTATCTACGCCAGCCATAATACGAAGCAAGGTAGATTTACCTGCACCGTTCAAACCGAGCACACCAATTTTGGCACCCGGGAAAAATGATAAAGAGATATCTTTTAAGATTTCGCGCTTTGGCGGAACCATCTTAGACACTCGGTTCATCGTATAAATATATTGGGCCACGCAGGACTCCTCAATTGAAAAACCAATACATCGCATAAGCGATAAATAATCGCGCGTATTATACGCTGAAAACCTCGATGACTTGAAGTTATGATTTCCATCGTACGGATTTATCAAACAATTTTCTTTTTCAATAAGTTGCAAAATGTTTATGGATAAGATTTGTACAGCGTTTCAGCGTATATTTTTCTATCTATATTCCTAAAATTAGAAAACAAACCAGAATTTGTGCAATTTTCTATTTAACTTTTAAGCTAGACTCGCTCAATATTTAACTCACGAAGATGAAGTAATCATGACTTATAAAGATGAAACCTTAGCAATTCATGCTGGCTACTCACCCGAAGCAACAACAAAAGCGGTTGCAGTCCCTATTTATCAAACCACTTCGTATGCATTTGATAATACACAGCACGGTGCCGACCTTTTCGATTTAAAAGTTCAGGGCAATATTTATACTCGCATTATGAACCCGACCACTGCTGTGCTTGAGCAACGCCTTGCTGCACTCGAAGGCGGAATTGGTGCTTTAGCCTTGGCTTCTGGAATGGCAGCGATTACCTATGCTGTCCAAACGATTACAGAAGCGGGAGACAACATTGCCTCCGTCTCAACTTTATATGGCGGAACTTATAATTTATTTGCCCACACCTTACCAAAACAAGGCATTGAAGTTCGCTTTTTTGATTATCAACAGCCTGAAAGCTTACGTAATTTAATTGATGATAAAACTAAACTTGTTTTTGTTGAATCAATTGGGAATCCACTCGGAAATATTATCGATTTAGAAGCAATTTCAAAAATTGCACATGAATATGGCGTACCTGTCATCGTTGATAATACCGTTGCTACCCCTGCCTTATTAAAACCATTTCAATATGGCGCCGATATCGTTATCCATTCGCTTACGAAATATATTGGTGGTCATGGCAATAGTATTGGTGGTGCAATTATCGATAGCGGTAAATTCCCTTGGGGTAAATATCCAGAGCGTTTTAAAGTTTTGAATACACCAGACCCAAGCTATCACGGCGTTAATTATGTTGAGGCATTAGGTGAGGCTGCCTATATAGCACGAGCTCGCGTTGTACCATTGCGTAATACAGGTGCTGCAATTAGCCCGCTCAGTGTCTTCTTGATTTTACAAGGCCTCGAAACTCTAAATCTCCGCATGGAGCGTCATACTGAAAATGCGCAAAAAATTGCAGAGTATTTACAGACCCATCCAAAAGTAAAATGGGTGAATTACGCAGGTTTAAAAGATCATCCGCAGCACCAGCTTGCTCAAAAATATGTAAAAGGTAAACCTTCTGCAATTTTATCTTTCGGTGTACAAGATGGGCTTGAAGGAGGTACTCGCTTCATTGATTCACTTCAGCTATTTACTCGTCTTGTAAACATTGGTGATGCGAAAAGTTTG
Source organism: Acinetobacter sp. C13 (assembly GCF_016809775.1). Classification (NCBI taxonomy): domain Bacteria; kingdom Pseudomonadati; phylum Pseudomonadota; class Gammaproteobacteria; order Moraxellales; family Moraxellaceae; genus Acinetobacter; species Acinetobacter sp. C13. The sequence continues at coordinate 277,812 of NZ_JAFBJL010000003.1, read as the reverse complement.
GCTTGCCACCCTGCAACTACGACTCACCGCCAGCTCAATGAACAAGAGCTTAAATCTGCTGGTGTAAGTGAAGATATGGTTCGTCTTTCCATTGGAATTGAGCATATTGATGACTTAATTGCCGATTTAGAACAAGCACTTTCAGCTGTATAACCTTTAAACTATTCATCAAGCCTCTGGAAATAGAGGCTTTTTTATGGCTATATTAAATTCAATTTAAATCTATATTCACTTGAAACAGCTAATTGATCTATTCATACAAAACAATTAATTCAAGATGAAAGATAAGAAATAAATTTAGCCCGATAGGTGCTAGGACTAACACCTACACTATTTTTAAATCGAGTTCGAAAAGTGACAGGAGAATTAAAACCACAGCATAAGGCAATTTCTTCAATCGACTGTGAAGAAGTTTCAAGTAATTCCTGAGCCCGTTGTATGCGCATGGTGAGCAACCACTGTAATGGTGTAGTTCCAATCTGTTCACGGAAACGTCGGGCAAATGTTCTTGGGCTCATATTTGCTTTACAAGCAAGTAATTTAATATCAATCTTGTCATCCAGATGAGTGTTCATCCACTCCAATAGCGTCGCTAAGCTATCACGTGTCTCTGGTATTTCATATTGGATAAACTGCGCTTGTCCCCCATCACGATTTAATGGAGCGACAGCAAGCTTTGCAGCCTGAGCAGCCACGCTTTGCCCATAATCCCGACGCACAAGATGTAAACACATATCCAGTCCGGATGAAGCCCCAGCTGAAGTTATAAGACGCTCTTCATCAACGAACAATACTTTGGGATCGACCTTAATCTTGGGATATCGAGTAGCCAGCTCCTCTGCAAGCATCCAATGGGTAGTGGCCCGATATCCATCAAGAAGGCCCGTTTCTGCTAAAACAAACGCTCCCGAACAAATTGAAGCAATTCTTGCTCCTTTTTGCCACGCTTTAAGAATTGCAGTTTTTACTTTTGGATTAAGGGGCTGTTTAGGATCTTTAATACCAGGAATAATAATGGTGTCTGCATCAATAAGATGATCAAGCCCCAAATGTGCCTGAAGCGTAAACGCTCCTGTATTTACATACTCAGCTTCGCCACAAACTTTTACACAATAGCCCATTTCACCATTTAATAACCGTACAAAACCAAAGACTTCGCATGGAATACCCAAATCAAATGGAATGAAATCATGTAAAGCTAAAATGGCTACCGTATGCATTGGTGAGAGCTCAATTAAAAACTTTTCCTATCTTGGCAGAAATCAAATTGGCAGTAAATGAACGTTTATTGTCATTTCTGCCACTCATAACAATAGGTTAATACTGACAAAATTATCCGTAGTAGTTTTTATGTCAAAACTATGAATGGAAACACTATTCTCTCAGCTCAGCTTGTCTATTTTCAAAATATAGAATGAATAGCTATCTCCCCCATTCTTAGTATCGATAAATTAAATCTTCAAATGGGCTAGATACGGATCAATAAATATGGCTAATCCGAAAGCACAAAATATTACTCAATTTCAAAAATTGAAATTTTTTTCACTATTAGAGACAATTTCTTTGCTGTTATTGGCTGTTGTTGCAGTACCTTTAAAATATTTCAATGGATGGGATACAGGTGTTCATTTTATGGGGCCTATCCATGGGCTTACATTTTTTGTCTATTTATGGTTCGCGGTACAAACTATAACCGAGAGCAAATGGACACCATTAGAACTATTAAGATTAGTGGTAGTTACACTTATTCCGTTCGGTGTTTACTTTAATCTATCATTTATAAAAAATAAAATGACTAATGTAGACGAAGCTCAATCATCATGATCGAGCTTTTTACGACATTAAACCCATGGCTTAAAGCTATACATATAGTATCAATGACCATTTTTATAAGTGGCGTTCTTGCTGCTTCGTTTTCATTTAAAATAGATCTGGATATTACTGAAAATATCCATATTCCTATTTGGGCTCAGCGTGAGTATCGATGGGATCAAATTATGACGACCCCAGCGCTCTTTATTACTTTTGCCTCGGGTTTAATCATAGCAATTCATGGTCAATGGTTCAGCTCTAAGTGGCTACCTGCAAAAATTGTATTCGTACTTATTTTGGCAGGTATTCATGGATTCCAAGCTAAGCTTTTACGGCAGATCGCAAATGGTATAAATGTAAGAAAAAAACAAGCAACATTGATTATCCTCATCTGTACTATTTCAATCATCGTTCTTGCCATTATTAAGCCATAACATTGCTGTTCATTATTTAAGCAGTAAAAATCTATTAAACAATTATCATATTATTCAGAAGATTAGAGTAAATAAAATAATATCTCAATCTACATTTTAGAGTTTTTACTCTAAATAAATTGTTAAATTTCATATATTTACAGACTAGACAATTTTTAAACATCTATTAAGATAAAGACAATATTTATGAGTTCATCTGGATGAATCTACGGTTGTAAAAAATAAAAATTACATACCGGAATAAATAGTCCCTGCCCCTACTTAGGTAAAATGCTGTGAATAAAAAATTAGAAGCTCTGTTCCAGGAAAAGGTACAAGATAAAGTCATTTTAGTGACAGGCGCCTCGAGTGGAATCGGATTAACGATTTCAAACAAACTTGCTGATGCTGGTGCCCATGTTTTACTGGTTGCCCGTACTCAAGAAACTTTGGAAGAAGTAAAAGCAGATATCGAAAAACGTGGCGGTAAGGCATCAATTTTCCCATGTGATCTTAACGATATGGAAATGATTGACCAAGTCTCTAAAGAAATTTTAGCGACTGTTGATCACATTGATATTTTAATTAATAACGCAGGTCGCTCTATTCGCCGTGCTGTACATGAGTCTTATGATCGTTTTCATGACTTTGAACGCACCATGCAATTAAATTATTTTGGCGCGGTTCGCCTAGTTCTCAATATCTTGCCGCATATGATTCAGCGTAAAGATGGACAAATCATTAACATTAGCTCGATTGGTGTTTTAGCAAACGCTACTCGCTTCTCTGCATATGTCGCGTCTAAAGCAGCGCTTGATGCATTTAGCCGCTGTCTATCTGCCGAAGTTCATGCACACAAAATCGCAATTACTTCAATTTATATGCCATTGGTTCGTACCCCAATGATTGCACCAACTAAAATTTATAAATATGTACCAACACTTTCACCTGAGCAGGCCGCTGATTTAATTGCTTATGCAATTGTGAAACGTCCAAAACGTATGGCAACCAACTTAGGCCGCTTAGCTTCAATGACTTATTCTGTAGCGCCAGGCATTAATAATATGTTCATGTCGATTGGTTTCCGTTTATTCCCAAGTTCAGATGCAGCGAAGGGACAAAAAACCGAGAAATTAAACTGGGCGCAAAAAGCATATGCACGTATTTTCCCAGGTGAACATTGGTAATTTTGAATTAATCACATAACGAATAAAAAGCGCCTTAAATAAGGCGCTTTTTTAACTAAAGAACTGATCAATCAAGAAACTGAACGTGCCCTGTTTTTACATCATAAATTGCACCCACAACTACGATCTCACCTCGATCAACCATATCTTTAAGCACACTACTATTATTAATAATGTACTGGATGTTGTAATGAACATTCATTGCTGTGACTTGACTAATAAAAGCATTACCTAATTCACGTGGTTGCATAATGTCATATACGCTATCAACCGAATGCATTAATGGTCCAAGTACATATTGGATGTGTGGCATTTCCTTCACATCAGATACTTGTTTTTGTTCTAAACGCAATTGACATGCACTCGTCACCGCACCGCAATCAGTATGTCCTAAAACAACGATTACTTTAGAACCTTTAGCCTGACACGCAAATTCAAGTGAACCCAATACTTTTTGCCCAGCAATATTACCTGCAATTCGCAAGCTGAACAGATCACCAATACCCACATCAAAAATCATTTCCGTAGGAGCACGTGAGTCCATACACCCAAGGACTGCTGCGATCGGATGTTGCCCTTCATCTGCAGTCACACGAATTTGTCGGTAAATATCACGTTGAAGGCGTTCATTTTTTACAAAACGCTCGTTCCCCTCTTTAAGTAGGTTAACGACCTGTTGTGGACTCAACTTTTGTTGCAAATCATGTGTACTAATATCAATATCAAGTACCGCATCATCAACGTCTTGATAGTGCTGTTTGAACCCGACCAATTTAAGATTTACTTGGCGTTTAATAGCCGTTTCACTTTGATAATCTTGAATAACTTGATAGATATCAGGATCGATCGAATCACATTGGGTTGCATCAATAATGAGTTGTTGATGTTTATGCACATGTTCTAATGCCGAAATAAGCGCAGAACGATTAAGAAAGGTCACTTGTGATGGGAGTTCAATACGAGTCACTACGCCATGTAAACGCTTCTCTCTATAAACACGAATACCTTTATTAAAATTGCCATAGAGAATAAAAGCGCTACTGGTGAACAGACCAATTAAAATTCCCATTAAAAGATCGGTCAGTAAAATTGCAACCAAGGTAATAATAAAAGGTAAAAACTGTTTCCAACCTTTTTGATAAAGCTGTTTAAATAGTTTTGGATGGGTAAGTTTAAAGCCTGTCACGATGAGGATCGCTGCCAATGCAGACAAAGGAATCATGTTCATTAATGGCACAAAGAACAAAACCGCCAACAGCAACAATACCCCATGAATAATGGTAGAGCATTTACTACGCGCACCTGTATTCGCATTCACCGAACTACGCACAATCACTGAAGTCACGGGCATGCCACCTATTAAGCCCGATACGATATTCCCTGTACCTTGTGCCCAGAGTTCACGATTCGGCGGAGAAGAGCGTTTTTGAGGATCGATTTTATCTGCTGCCTCTAAATTCAATAACGTTTCTAAAGATGCAACGACAGCCAGAGTAATTGCCCCTGTGTAAATCATAGGCTCAGCTAAATAGCTAAAATCAGGGAAAATTAATACTTTTTCGGGTGCTTGTAATATATTCGGCAATTGAATGAGGTTATCAATTTGCACTGCCCATGCAGAACCCATACTCACCAAAATAAAATTTAAAACTGCTGCGAGCACAACCGCAATCAAAGCAGAAGGTAAAGCTAGTTTTTTAAGCGGACTGCTATCCCACGCTAAAATTAAAAATAAACTGAGTAAACCAATAAGCGCAGCACCTCCATCAAAACGTTGAAGGAAGGCATCTGGTGTTGAAGTCCAAACTTGTTTCCATGAAAAATTAGAAAGTCCAAACAGATAAGGCAATTGCGTGGCAATCAGGATGACACCAATAGCAGCTAATAACCCTAAAATGACATTATTTGGAATAAAGTTCGCAAAAAAACCTAACTTAAATAATCCAAATAGAATTTGTAGGACACCGGCAAAAATAATACATAATAAAAAGGCGGCATAATTGCCGCCTAATTGTTCTAACTGTACAAGGATGACAGCAGTCAGCCCTGCCGCTGGGCCTGCAACGCTAATGTGAGAACCACTCAGTAAACCCACAATAATGCCGCCCACAATACCTGCAATAATACCAGAGATGATGGGAGCACCTGAGGCTAAAGCAATACCCAAACACAGCGGTAATGCCACGAGGAATACGACAACTCCGGACAAGAGGTCTTTCAAATGAAATCTATTTTTCAGGTTTAAAACCGACATAAAACAACCATTTATAATATAAAGAAATAAGCAAAGTTGTACTATTACAGCCTGAAAGTGAGTAAATGCTTCAAGGCTGGGTTGATAATGTCGAACAACTGAATATCATTAAAGTTTAGTTATGCTATAACGTTGTGTATTTAATTGTGTATTTAACAACGATTTGTTGATCTTAAGATTCACCTCATCTTTACGACTGTTTTTTTCTTATTTCGCTTTTATATAATTATTAAAAAAGTAATATTTTAACCCATAAAAAAAGCCTCCAATTGGAGGCCTTTTTATCAATTAAAGACTCTTATTTAGAACCTTTAATTCCTGCTTGTAATAACAATGCACCTAAACCACCAATCTTTTGTTCTTGTGGTTTCTCTTGCTTGCTACGCTGAGGGCGTTCAGCTTGATCTTTACGCGGTTGAGGACGTTTACCTTGAGGCTTACGCTCAAAACGCTGTTCTGTATTTTGTTCACGGCGTGGTGGACGCTGTGCTTTTACAGGTGCAGAACCTTCAGCACGCATACTTAAGTTCACGCGGTTACGTTCAACATCAACCTGCATAACACGCACTTGTACGATCTGACCCGGTTTTACAACCTTATGCGGGTCAGAAACGAACTCATTCGCTAACTCAGAAATATGAACTAAACCATCCTGATGTACACCAATATCAACGAAAGCACCAAAGTTTGTGACATTAGTGATCACACCCTCAAGTTGCATACCTTCAGTTAATTGGCCCACTTCAGTAATATCTTCGCGGAATTTAGCAGTACGGAACTCTGGACGTGGGTCACGACCCGGTTTTTCAAGTTCAGCTAATACGTCTTGTACTGTTGGCAAACCAAATTTGTCATCAACAAATTCATCAGCTTTTACTTGGCGAATGATTTCGGTATTACCAATGATGTCTTTCACAGTTGTCGCTTTTGCTGCAACAATTTTCTCAACAAGACCATAACTCTCAGGGTGAACAGCAGAAGCATCTAAAGGTTCAGAACCATTTTGGATACGTAAGAAACCAGCCGCTTGTTCAAAAGTACGTTCGCCTAAACGTGGTACGCTTTTCAAAGCTTGACGGTTATCAAAACGACCATGCTCTTTGCGGTATTCAACAATTTGCTGAGCAATGGCTTTATTCAAACCTGCAATATAAGCCAAGATTGCTGGCGAAGCGGTATTTACATCAACACCAACAGCGTTCACACAGTCTTCTACTACAGCGTCAAGAGTTTTTGCTAAACCAGTTTGGTTTACATCGTGTTGATATTGACCTACACCAATTGATTTCGGATCAATCTTAACTAGTTCAGCAAGTGGATCTTGTAAACGGCGAGCAATCGACACTGCTCCACGAATTGAAACATCAAGCTCTGGAAGTTCTGCCGCAGCAAGCTCACTTGCAGAGTAAACTGATGCGCCCGCTTCACTTACAGTCACACGTGTTAATTTGAGGTCGGTGTTTGCAGCCATCATTTCAGCCACTACAGCTTCTGTTTCACGGCTAGCAGTACCATTACCAATAGCAATAAGCTCTACATTATATTCACGGCATAGACGTGCAAGTTCAGCAATAGAACCTTCTTTATCTTCTTTAGGCGCAAATGGATAGATCGTGCTATGAGCAAGTACATCACCTGCATCGCTTACTACCGCAAGTTTCACACCAGTACGAATACCAGGGTCAACACCTAAAGTAGTACGACCACCTGCTGGCGCTGATAATAATAAATGACGAAGATTTTCAGCAAATACCTGCATTGCTTCTGCTTCGGCAGTAAGTCGTTTCTCTGTTAGCAATGAATGCTCGATTTGAGGACGAACTTTACCCAACCAGAATAATTTTGCAGTTTGTTTCAAGAAGTCCTGACGTGCTTGAGGTTGAATTTGCTCAAGGTTGTATTCAGTTTCAATACGCGCTAATGGTGCATCATCTTCACCATCAACTTTTAAACCTAATACATTTTCTTGACGACCACGTAACATCGCTAATAAACGGTGTGAAGGTAATTTGTTTAAACCTTCTGAAAATTCAAAGTAATCGCGGAATTTTTTACCGACTTCTTTCTTTTCTTCAGAAGCAACTGTACTTTTTAAAACCGCAGTTTTCGCAAAAGTTGCTTTTAATTCTGTAGTAAGCGCAATATTTTGTGCCCAGTCATCAATCAGAATATGCTGGATCGCATCTAACTGACTTTCAACATCTGGATAGTCTTCATGACTAAAACCAGCCAATGCTTCTGTCGGGTCAACTTGTTCTGCAATAATTTTTTCAGCAATCGGTCCTAAACCTGCTTCTTTTGCTTTAAAAGACTTACTTGTACGCTTAGGACGATACGGTGCATAAATTTCTTCTAAAGCATTTTTTGTTTCGGCTGCATTCACCCGCGCCAACAAGTCATCATTCAATTTATTCTGTTCTTGCAATGACTGAATGACCTTTTCACGGCGCTCATATAAATCACGTAAATACGCTAAACGAGTATCTAATTGGCGTAACTGCGTATCATCTAAACCTTGTGTTACTTCTTTACGGTAACGGGCAATGAATGGAACACTGGCACCTTCGTCAATTAAGCGGATGGCAGCTTCTACTTGGTTTGGACGTACGGCAAGCTCACTTGCCAACTGCTGAACTAAGTCAGTCATCGTGTTTGATCCCACAAGGATAAAGTTTAAAAGCACTGATTATAAAGACCAAGCCCATAAAATCCACACTTGTTTGCGTATTCAAAACGTTTTTTTGTATTGACTCTGAATATTTATACTTTTTACGACTACTAGAGCACGTAAAAACAGTGGTTTAAGTATGAAAAAGTTAAGACTGAACCCTACCTTTTAATCTTTATAAAATATAAACGTATGACTTATGTCATGAACATGACAAAAAATTAATATAATTTATGAGAAATTGATCATATTGATACATAGCCCAAAAGACAAAAATATTAAGGTTGAGCACTACTTTATTCTTCTAATTTCTTATCTACTCAGTTTTTTATCTTAATTCAGCAATCAAAAGTTTATTATATTTATTTCAAATAACTGATTTGAAACAATTAGTTATTACTATTGAATTATTATAAATTTATTGAAAATTTAACTATTTGTTGTTTTAGGGCGGTCTTTGCTAAATTATGGGCTTAAGATGTTGTTTTTTGGTTTCAAACCACCTTGAAAATTGTAATTTTGAGCAAATTGATACATAGTCTAAACAAGAACATCGGCATTATACTGAGGGCTTGTTGGCAATAAGCCTATCCGACCCAATAATATATAAATTATGACTTTAAAAGGGAGTACATCATGAGTTTAGTTGTACCTGCTGAACATCCTGAAACCGTACACAACGAAACGGATCGTGTCGAACGTATTTTAGTGGTCGATGACGATGTGCGTTTACGTACCCTCTTGCAACGTTTTTTGGAAGATAAAGGCTTTGTTGTAAAAACTGCCCACGATGCTTCGCAAATGGACCGTTTATTACAACGTGAGTTATTTTCACTTATCGTACTCGACTTTATGTTACCGGTTGAAGATGGTTTAAGTATTTGCCGTCGTTTACGCCAATCAAATATTGATACGCCAATCATCATGTTAACAGCACGTGGTAGCGATTCAGACCGTATTGCCGGTCTTGAAGCTGGTGCAGATGACTACTTACCAAAACCATTTAACCCAAATGAGCTTTTAGCACGTATCCGCGCAGTATTACGTCGCCAAGTTCGCGAAGTTCCGGGTGCACCAAGCCAACAAGTTGAAGTTGTAAGCTTTGGTCCATGGTCTTTAGACTTGTCTACCCGCACGCTGACACGTGAAGGACAAATCGTTACCTTAACAACTGGCGAATTTGCAGTATTAAAAGCATTGGTACAACATCCACGTGAACCATTGACACGCGATAAACTGATGAACTTGGCGCGTGGCCGTGAATGGGGTGCAATGGAACGTTCAATTGACGTTCAAGTTTCTCGTTTACGTCGTTTAATTGAAGATAACCCTGCACGTGCACGTTACATCCAAACTGTATGGGGTGTAGGCTATGTATTCGTTCCAGATGGTGCTGAATAAGCTTGAGATAAGATAGAGTGAGTTTAGAACCAATCGCCCCACAGAACTTTACCGATTACGTGACCTACTCAGAACGTAAACGGACTCGATGGGAACGTTTTCTCGATAAAATAAAGCCACGTTCTGCTGCCATGCGTACCACTATTCTGGTACTGCTGGTGGTGTTCTTTAGCTTATTTATGTCGTTATGGTTCTTTTGGCGCACTCTTTATTTACCTGAAATTCAACAGCACGCCCGTTATCTTGCGGTCGAGCTTGAGCTCGTCAATAATCCTGATATACGAATTTTTCATCGTGAAAATGAAGTAGATATTGATGCGTGGTTGCGTAATCGAGTCGGTATTGAATACGTTACCAACCCCAAAGAATATCCAAGTGTCCGAGAAAAGGTCATTGCCGAGTTTTTTACCAATCACGTTGAAAATAAGCTGGCAAATGAGATCGGGACTAAAGACGTTACCGTTTACTTCCAGTTTAAACCGAGCCCACGCATTTGGATTCAAACACCTGAAATGCATGGAAACTGGGTTCGAGAGCCTTTAAAAACCTATGCCAACTACAGTCCTGAACTTTTAGTGGGTTGGGTCGTGGGTGTTCCATTACTGTCGGCTATCATTATTTTAATTTTGGTTCGACAGATGAACCGCCCCCTGCGTCGTTTGCAGAATGCTGCCAATGAATACAGTAAATCTGGAACAGCACCCTACCTTGATACCAATCACGGTCCATTAGAAATTCGTCAAGTAAACCAAGCGTTTAATCGTATGGTCTACACACTCGATCAGACTGAGCGTGAGCGACGTATTATGTTGGCAGGTATTTCACATGATTTACGCACTCCACTTACACGCATACGTTTAACAGCAGAGATGCTGCCTGATGAGTTTTTGCGTGAAGGTTTGGTCTATGACGTAGATGATATGGATGCAATTCTTAATCAGTTCATTTCGTACATGCGCGATGGCTCAGATGAGGAGTTGAAAGACACCAATATCAACATGCTTTTGCAAGAACTTGTTGTGCAATTTAAACCTCTCGATATTCAATTCGAGATGCAGGATGTACCTATTATTCCGGCACGTAGTCTTTCTTTAAAAAGATTGATTGCCAACTTGATTAATAATGCAAAACGCTATGGTGCTGAACCGATAGAGCTCAGTGCAAAAGTTGAAAATGAATCTATTTTAATTACTGTTGCTGATCATGGTGAAGGCATTCCGGCAGATCAAATTGAAGAGTTAATGCAACCTTTTGTTCGCGGAGACTCAGCAAGAACTATTCAAGGTAGTGGTCTTGGGCTGGCTATTGTTAAACGTATTGTCGATATTCATCATGGTGAGATTCAAATTCATAATCGTGAACAAGGTGGTCTCGAAGTTATTATTTCTTTACCAATCCCAAAACCGAGTACCGAAGAAAATACCACGACGAATCCTTTGGAAAAAATAAAACAAACATTAAGTGAGCGCTTTTAATTTGATCAATTAGTAATTAAAAGCCTTGTTTTAATGACAAATAAAAGTAATAAAAATCAATCAAATAAAAACCATAAATATAATTTATACCGCCATTTATTTACAAAATTAGACCTTAGCCTAACACCTATGCACTTTTCAATTTTTCATAGCTAAAATCCCGTATGTTTTGACAATATTGAGGATGTCCAATGTCTTTAAGTCGTATTCGCCTAGCTTCTCTTCATGACAAGGTCATCAGTGCTGAACAAGCTGCGCAATTCATCGAAAATGGAATGACTGTTGGTATGAGTGGTTTTACTCGTGCCGGTGAAGCTAAAGCTGTTCCACAAGCACTTGTAGAGCATGCAAAGAAAAATCCGTTAAAAATCACGTTAATTACGGGTGCTAGCTTAGGTAATGACTTAGACAAACAACTCACGGAAGCAGGTGTTTTATCTCGTCGTATGCCATTTCAGGTAGACAACACTTTACGTCGTGCGATTAACAACGGCGAAGTTATGTTTATTGATCAACATTTATCAGAAACTGTTGAGCAAATGCGTAACCAGCAACTTAAACGTCCAGACGTTGCGGTGATTGAAGCAATTGCGATTACTGAAGATGGTGGCATTATTCCAACAACTTCTGTAGGTAACTCTGCAAGCTTTGCTATTTTTGCCGAAAAAGTTATTGTTGAAATCAACACATCTTTAAGCGAAAGCTTTGAAGGTTTGCACGACATCTATATTCCGACTTATCGCCCAACACGTACTCCAATTCCATTAACAAAAGTGGATGAGCGTATTGGTACAACCGCAATCCAAATTGATCCTGCAAAAATTGTAGGTATTGTATTTAACGATACACATGACTCACCATCAACAGTAACTCCTCCAGATGATGAGACTCAAGGCATTGCAAACCATCTAATTGCTTTCTTTAATAAAGAAGTTGCAGAAGGTCGTTTACCGAAAAACCTTGGTCCATTACAAGCAGGGATTGGCTCCATTGCCAATGCTGTATTAACAGGTTTAAAAGATTCTGATTTTGAAGACCTCATCATGTACTCAGAAGTACTACAAGACTGTACTTTTGAACTCATTGATGCAGGCAAAATGAAATTTGCTTCTGGTAGCTCAATTACCCTTTCTGCAAAATGTGGTGAAAAAGTTTTTGGCAATATCGAAGCTTACAAAGACAAATTAGTGCTTCGTCCACAAGAAATTTCTAACCATCCTGAATTAGTTCGTCGTTTAGGGATTATCGGCATTAACACTGCTCTTGAGTTTGATATTTACGGTAACGTGAACTCAACTCACGTGTGCGGTACTAAAATGATGAACGGTATTGGTGGTTCAGGTGACTTCGCTCGTAACGCTCACTTGGCGATCTTTGTAACCAAATCAATTGCTAAAGGCGGCGATATTTCTTCTATCGTGCCAATGGTGAGCCACGTTGACCACAGTGAACACGATGTTGATATTTTAGTGACAGAGCAAGGTTTAGCTGACTTACGCGGTTTAGCGCCTCGTGAACGCGCTCGCGCTATTATCGATAATTGTGTACACCCACTTTATCGTGATGCATTAAATGACTACTTTGACCGTGCATGCGCTAAAGGTGGACATACTCCTCACTTACTTCGTGAAGCATTGTCTTGGCATGCAAACTTCGAAGAAACAGGTCAAATGCTTCAAGCAGCACCAGTTGCAAAATCAGCTTAAATCACTGGTTTAATTCAAGCACTCCCTCGGGGGTGCTTTTTTATTTGTTTAAATTATTAATAAAAAACTGCTCAAGCCCGAATTTTTATTTTATCTTTTCAGCACATCAAAACAAAAAGTAGAAATCCATATGTTTATTATTCGTCAATTTACAAATGCAGATCTGGATGATGTCGTTATTTTATGGGAAAGCTGTGGTCTGACCCGTCCTTGGAATAATCCTGAAACCGATATTTTCAGGAAAGTCTCACAACAGGATGATTTGTTTTTAGTTGCTATTAAAGATGAGCAACTGATTGGTACGCTTATGGGCGGCTACGATGGCCATAGAGGCTGGATTAACTATTTGGCTGTTCACCCCCACCAACAACGCTTAGGAATCGCTACAGCGCTCGTTCAGCAGCTTGAGAAGCGCCTCATTGCTCGTGGCTGCCCAAAACTGCAATTATTAGTTCGTAAAGACAATTTGAATGTATTGAATTTTTACGAGCAGCTTGGCTATGACGAGGTAGAAGCAGTGTGCTTAGGAAAACGACTTATTCGTGATAGTTCTCATGATTAGAACCACGTTTTGTTTGGGCTATTTTTAGAAAGTTAAGGCGATATTGAGGATAACCCTCTTTGCTTGTGGATAAAATGAGATTTATACACAGGTAAGGTCTTAACATTTTTATTAAATAAACAAGCATGAAAAAAGCCCCATACATTATGTATGGGGCTTTTTCGAATATGGTGGCGAGACCCAGGATCGAACTGGGGACACACGGATTTTCAATCCGTTGCTCTACCTACTGAGCTATCACGCCGATGGCCTGTATTAAGCCGTATCTCAGAACAATAGTCAACAATTATCCTGAGTTTCTGATTTAAATGAGTATTTTTTATACTTAAAAAAAATCCCTGATGGGATCAGGGATTGAAAACACAAATAATGGTGGCGAGACCCAGGATCGAACTGGGGACACACGGATTTTCAATCCGTTGCTCTACCTACTGAGCTATCACGCCGAAGTGGGCGTATTAAACAATGTTTATAAGAAGACGTCAAGCAACTTCCGTGTTTTTTGTAACAAGTGATTATTTTTAAATCACAACCACAAAATAATAGAAGCTTTTAGTGATGTAGTTTACCAATGTGAGCCAAACAGCGATGAATCGCGCCACAGCCTGGTTCAAAAGTTTTAACACCTTTTGACTCTTCTATGCGGCAAGCTTCTTCAACTAAGCGCTCAGCTACCCCACGACCACGGTTAGCAGGGTGCACAACAATATATTCAAGAACCTTGCTTTCGCCTTGTCCTGAAGACCAAATTGCACCTATAATTTTGGTGTTAAATTCGGCAGTGTATAGCGTGGTATACTGTTGTAAATCTTGTTCAAGTTGTTCAATCGCATCGTGCCCGTCACCAAACTCCGGACTTGTATCATACAGTCGCTCAAGCTGATCGCGGATCTCTGAATTATCTAGAGAACTATAAGCATGTACGGTAATAGGCATTGATTAACCCTCCTGAGCAAACTATGATGCTGTCACGAATTCGTCACAGCGAAATTATCGTTAACATCCAATCATTTTTGACGTTTTTTGAGGAACGTGTCCATGACGCAACGTATCAGTGAAGTGGTTAGAAATACCAATGAAACCAAAATTCGAGTTCGTTTAAATCTCGACGGTACTGGTCAAGGCACACTAAACACTGGAGTTCCATTTTTAGACCATATGATTGATCAAATCAAGCGACATGGCTTATTTGATATCGATATTCATTGTGACGGAGACCTCGAGATTGATGATCACCACACCGTAGAAGACTGTGGTATCACGCTTGGACAAGCTTTTGCACAAGCTTTAGGCGATAAAAAAGGTTTAAAACGCTATGGTCATTTTTATGCACCATTAGACGAAGCTTTATCTCGCGTTGTTGTAGATTTATCTGGTCGTCCGGGATTATTTATGGATATTCCATTTACTCGTGCACGCATCGGTACCTTTGATGTCGATTTATTTTCTGAGTTTTTTCAAGGTTTCGTAAACCATGCGCTTATGACCTTACACATCGATAACTTAAAAGGTAAAAATAGCCACCATCAAATCGAAAGTGTGTTCAAAGCACTTGCTCGTGCTTTACGTATGGCATGTGAAGTTGATCCACGTGCAGAAAACACGATTGCATCGACAAAAGGTAGCCTCTAATGACACGTATCGCGTTACTTGATTATGGCATGGGCAATCTACACTCAGCGGCTAAAGCACTTGAGCATGTGGGCGCTACAGTCGATGTGACCAATGATCCAAAGTTAATTGCACAAGCCGACAAAATTGTTTTTCCAGGCGTTGGTGCAATGCGTGACTGCATGCAAGGCATGCGTGAAGCAGGTATTGATGAAGTTGTACGTAAAGCTGCTTTTAATAAACCTGTTCTTGCGATTTGTGTAGGTATGCAAGCATTGCTACAAAGTTCTGAAGAAAATGGCGGTGTAGACGCATTAGGTATTTTTGACGGCGTAGTAAAACATTTCCCTCAAATGGAAGGTTTGAAAGTACCACACATGGGCTGGAACCAAGTTCACCAAATGGACCCAAGCCATCCAATGTGGAACAACATCGAACAAGATGCTCGCTTCTACTTTGTACATAGTTACTATGTCGAACCCAAAGATGAAAGCGTTGTGGCTGCGACTTGCGAGTATGGTGTGAACTTCTGCACAGCCATTCACAAAGATAATTTGTTCGCGACTCAATTCCATCCAGAGAAAAGTCATACTGCTGGTTTGCAGTTACTTAAAAACTTTGTGGAATGGAATATTTAATCTGATTTAAAACTGAAAAAGATCAGGTCTAGATGACCTGATCTTTTTTTATTTACAATAACAACTAATCATTTATAGAATGATGTTTTATTCAACAAAATATTGAATATTTATACTTTTAAATAAAACCAAATGATCAGGAAAACAAAATGAATTCACCTTTCGAAAATCAGCCACTTCAACACGATTCCCCCTTTAAAGCTAGTGGTCGTTTTGGGCGACTCTCTTATGCTGCTTGGACATTCTTATTTTCACTCGTCATCGGTATCGCCGTTGTCATCATCGCTTTTACTTTTGGGTTTACATCTAGTCAGGAACTAACGGGTCTTTCTACGGCAGGCATGATTGTTATCGCCATTCTTTATATTGTTTGCCTCTATGTAAGCTTTGTATTTACCATCCGCCGCTTGCACGACCGCAATAATACAGGATGGCTATCGTTACTGATGCTGATCCCTGCCGTAAACCTCATTTTTATGATCTATCTCTTTGCGGCAAAAGGTACAGAAGGCAATAATGATTACGGACCACAGCGCCCTACTCCTGGTTGGGAACGCGTTTTAGGCTGGATTTATATTATCCTAATTCCACTTGCTTTGGTTTTTGCTGTCGTTGCCACAATCATGTCTCCGACCTATGAAGGCTATGTCGAGAAAAGTGAAAGTGTGGTCATTGGTACACCTTCTCAGTCTCAGTAATTTTTAAAGATATTCATAAAGCCTAGTTCTCTAGGCTTTATTCATATATAAAGTGAATAGCCCAATTCATTTGTACGCTGTTAAATATGTCCGAAGCCGTTGCCCTCCTTGATAAAGCCTCCATTCAGCAGCTTCCTCCTTTTGAAAATCTTAACCACCATAATATTGTGGTGATTGAAAATATTGAGCAATGCAAAAGTATTGAAGAAGAATTAAAAAACGCTGCAATTTTGGGATTTGATTCTGAGTCTAAACCTACATTTAAAGTGGGTGAAATCTCAACTGGTCCACACTTAATTCAACTTGCTACAACACAAAAAGCCTATTTATTTCATGTCAATTCATCGACATTAAAATTCTTACAGCCCATTTTATCTAACCAGAAGCAAATTAAAGTCGGTTTTGGCCTTAAAAATGATAAGCACATTTTTCATAAAAAAGGCATAGAGCTAGAAAGTTGTGTCGACCTTGCCAAAGGGTTTAGTCACTTTGGTTTTAAACAGCAAATGGGCTTACAAAAAGCGGTGGCACTGTTATTTGGACAATATCTCGCAAAGTCGAAAAAAGTTGGAACTTCAAATTGGGCACGAAAGCCACTTACATCTCAGCAAATAAATTATGCCGCCGCCGATGCTTATGCTGCATTACTCGTATTTGAAGAGCTCAGAAACCAAAAACTATTACCTGCTCACATTTCACAAACGATTCAAACCGCACTTCAAGCGTAAAGTAATAAAAGTCTTTTCTAAGGCTTAGCGATTGATCAATACTTTGCTAAGATGTGCACAATTTCATAAACATGATGAAGCAAGGAGCGAAAGCATGCTAATCATTCCAGCAATTGACCTGAAAGATGGTAAATGTGTGCGTTTAAAACAAGGGCGTATGGAAGACGATACCGTTTTCTCTGACGATCCGGTTGCAACTGCCCAGCATTGGGTAAATGAAGGTGCGCGCCGTTTGCATTTGGTTGATTTGAATGGCGCTTTCGCAGGTACTCCAATTCATAAACCTGTAGTTGAAGCAATTGCTAAAGCTCAGCCAGAATTACCAATTCAAATTGGTGGTGGTATTCGCTCATTAGAAACGATTGAACACTATTTAGAAGCTGGCGTGACTTTTGTCATTATCGGCACTAAAGCTGTTCAAGAACCTGAATTTGTAGAAGAAGCTTGTAAACGTTTCGCAGGCCACATCATTGTTGGTATTGATGCCATGAATGGTATGGTTGCAACTGACGGCTGGGCAAACGTTACTGATGTGAAAGCAACTGATTTAGCGAAACGCTTTGCTGATGCAGGCGTGTCTAGCATTGTTTATACAGACATTGCTCGTGACGGTATGATGCAAGGTGTAAACGTTGAGCAAACTGTAAACTTGGCTCAATACTCAGGCTTACCAGTAATTGCTTCTGGTGGTGTAACCAACCTTGATGACGTTCGTAACTTAAAAGGTCAACCGGGTATTTTAGGTGCGATTACAGGCCGCGCAATTTATGAAGGTACTTTAAACCTTCGTGAAGCTCAGCTTTTGTTAGATGAAAACCGTCTTTAATTTTTAAGATGTAAAAAAGAGCCGCTTTAGGCTCTTTTTTATTGCTGTCATGAAAATATATTCCAAATCAATACACCACATTACGAGTAAATTTAAGCACTTGGTTACCACTATTAATATAAGTATAAGTAACAGAACTTTCAAAAATAAAAGATGAACCAGCAGATATTATTTTTTTGCTGTCTGTAAATTGTAAGGTCAACTCACCTTCTAATACGTAAATAATTTCCTGCCATCCGTCAGCATCTGCTTCCGCCACGTAAGACTCTCCCACTGCCAAAGACCATATCCAAAGCTCAACTTGGGAACGAGATGGAACTGAAGCGAGCAAGGTTGCTTTACTTTCTTCATCTTCCCCCTGCCAAGCAAGTGCATTTACTACAGCATGTTCTTTATGCTCAGGTGCACTCACAATCGTTTTAAAATCCACACCCAACACTACCGCAATCGAATCGAGTTTGGCCAAACTAATATTGACCTGCCCTGTTTCCAAAGCAGCAATGGTTCGTCTACTCACACCTGCCTGATCTGCCAAATCTTGTTGACTCAAATCTCGCTCATCTCTTAATGAACGAATATTTGTGCCTACGTGCTGTAAAACGGTACTCGACTGGCTCATAAAATGGATTAGCAAGAAAATTTGAGCAATATATTGCACAAAATACAAGAATAGCGCAATATGTGCAGTATATTGCACAATTTACGTTAATTTGAGTATGTCGCCAATTTCTCTGAGTTCAAGCAAAGCCCCACAGTTAGCCCTCATTTTGATTACGATCATTTGGGGTGGAACATTTCTTACTGTGCAGTATGCACTGCATTTTTCATCGCCTATGTTTTTTGTAGGCTGTCGTTTTGCTGTAGCAGCTCTTACTTTGCTTCTTATCTCATTAAAAAGCATAAAAGGCGTCACGTTAAAAGATTTAGGTGCGGGTTGTGCGATTGGTCTTGTGATTGCGGCAGGCTATGGTACCCAGACTATTGGCCTGCAAACCATTCCGAGTAGTGAATCAGCATTTTTAACAGCGCTATATGTTCCGCTTGTTCCTATTTTAATGTGGCTCATCTTTAGAAAAACTCCACATATTATGACTTGGGTGGGAGCCGCTCTTGCGTTTGCTGGCCTTGTTTTCTTAACGGGAAATGGTTTTGAGCAAATTTCATTAAGTTTTGGGCAGCTTTTAACAATCTTGGGTGCCTTTGCGATTGCTTTAGAAATTATTTTTATTAGCTACTTTGCTGGAAAGGTAAATTTACGCCGCGTCACAATCATTCAACTTGGTGTCGCTTCTCTACTTTCTTTCGCTATCATGCCTGTGGTGGGTGAACATACGATTCCAGCATTTTCATGGCCCCTAGTACTGATTGCTGTTGCATTAGGTTTAGCGAGTGCGCTCATTCAATTTGTTATGAACTGGGCTCAACGTGTGGTTGATCCTTCACGTGCTGCAATTATTTATGCAGGCGAACCTGTTTGGGCGGGCATTATTGGCCGAATTGCAGGTGAGCGTTTGCCATTGATTGCCCTTTTTGGTGGGGCTTTGGTGGTATTAGGCGTTTTAGTCAGTGAGTTAAAAATTAAGTTACCCATTAAAAAAACTAAAAGAATTCGAGAATAAAAAAAGAGAGCTTAACGCTCTCTTTTTTATTTATTAAGGTTGATACATCGGACGGTTATCATTTAGCGCAATCAAGCCGCGAATTGCACGATATACAATCCAGATCCACGCAGCACCAATTACGCCCACACAGAATACGGTCGATGAAACGGCAACGCCTGCAAATAGATTAGTATTTTCGCCCGTAAAGAACAGGAAAATAAACGGCAGAAAGGCAATAATATTCCAAGCCAGATACCACCAGAATGTTCTGATTTGCCATGTAAAGTGGCTCGCGAAAATCGAGCCTTGTACATCAGAACGTTTTACGTAGTTAATAATTAAAGCAATAACCGCAAGTAAGCCGCCTGTAAAAATGGCAACAATATAAAGTACATATAAAATAAGTGTTAAAGTACGATTTGGATCTTGGTCGATAGAACTATTCATTTTTATACCTCTCAAGTTTAATAAAACGATTTACTTTTATGAGCCCCGCAATACGTTTAAGGGAGAAATTAGCCACAAAATCAAAAGTAAATGAAAGAATATGGTACAAAAATAAATCTTACGAAAGGGTTGTTTTTGTGTTTTATGTCTCAGTTTTTGTTGTGCCCACCATGCAGCTGGCCAACCTCCTAAAAAGCTAACAATGTGCAATGTTTGTTCAGGTACACGGCGATTACCCAATTGTGCGGCTTCTTTGTCTTGTGAATAGAGCCAATAACTTAAGGCATTCATCATTAAAACAAATAACAAGGTGTAGGCGGGTAAAATATGAATAAAACTCATAATTCCCATTAAAACGAAATAAAACACGATCCCCATTTGCATTGCAGACCAAGGGCTAGCTTGAAAAGAAGATTCTGCTTTTGCAGGTTTGGACGCTTTTCGAGTTTGAGATGCTTTTAAATAAGTGACCTGCTGAGCACGAAAACGACCTCGTTCGTCGAGAATCACCCGATATTCCAGTGCACAGCCAATAATTGGCCGAGGTCCGGGGCGTGCAAAATCCTTGATATGCAAAAAGACTCGTTCTTTTTCAGCATCATCCGGCTGAATAAAGCCATAACCTTTTTCGTCGAACCATTCGACTAAACGCCCCTGATCTCGCATCTTTATTCCCTTTTATGCTTTTACATGACTTAAACGGTCTTGCATCATTGCTCGCATTTCTTGCGGGTCTTTTTGCAAAATGTCATCGCCGGTACGTCCTTCTTCTTTATTTTTTTGAGCAACTTGCAAACGCATTGACCAAAAACGGCACGCTGCCATTGCCAAGAATACATCTAAACACTCAAGTTCATCTGAAGTCAGCGCACGAACTTTCTGGTATGCCTCTAAGTAAGCTGCTACCTTATTTGAGTTTAAATGCGCTGCCGGATATTCGGTACAAAAATCATTGATGGTAATCGCAATATCAAATAGCAATTCATCTTGATTTAACTCATAAAAATCTAGAATACCTTGTAATTGCTCACCTTCAAACAAAGTATTGTCGCGGAACAAATCAGAGTGAATAAAACCTGTTGGTCGATTTAAATACTGCGCTGTTTTCGCATTAAAAGCTTGATAGACCTGCTCAAGTAAAGTTTGATCATCTTGAGTCATGCTTGGTTTCAGCTGCTCTGCAACACCTGTCCAGTATTGGTGATCACGGCGATATTCACGTTCAAGTGGAAAATCTTGTAAAGCCACATGCAGTTTCGCCTGTGCATCTGCAATCGCTGCAACTTGCGCTACTGTGGTTTGCATGGGATGGTGACCCATTAAACGTGGTGCAATCTGTGCAGGCTTGTCTGCAATCACATGAACCGCTTGTCCGCTATGTTTTAACGGCACAGCAACGGGTACATCATGAGTTCCTAATTGTTCAAGTACAGGAATAAGTTCGCCCGCCCCTTGTGCATCTAACTCTTCAAACACGGTGAGTACATATTGTTTGCGGTTTACATCAACCAGAAAATAATTGGTGTTTTGAATACCTCCCTGAATTGGGTTCAGCTCCAACACCTCTAATCCATAAGGTGCAGCAAAGGTGCGAACTTCATCTAAACTCAACGGGGTATAAACCGACATGGAAAACCTGCAAAAAACATCTGTGAAGTTTGATAGAATACCTCTTCCCTCCATGAAGGTGTAGCGCCTGTGTAGGAACTTTCACCAACGGCGATTATTTTTGGAAAAAGCTATGCTTGCTAAACGTATTATTCCTTGCCTAGACGTTGATAACGGACGCGTAGTTAAAGGCGTTCAATTCCTCGATATTCGTGATGCTGGCGACCCTGTTGAAGTGGCACGTCGCTATAACGAACAAGGTGCAGACGAAATTACTTTCTTAGACATTACCGCTACACATCATGGACGCGATACCACTTACCGTACTGTTGAACGTATGGCCGAGACTGTATTTGTGCCATTAACTGTCGGTGGTGGTGTACGTAAGGTTGAAGATATTCGTGCGTTATTAAATGCAGGTGCAGACAAAGTGAGTATTAACTCAGCTGCTGTATTTAACCCTGAATTTGTTCAAGAAGCTTCTCAGCACTTTGGCGCGCAATGTATTGTGGTTGCGATTGATGCCAAAAAAACTGGCGATAACAAATGGGAAATCTTTACTCACGGTGGCCGTAAACCAACTGATATTGATGCCATTGAATGGGCTGTAAAAATGGCTGACTACGGTGCGGGTGAGTTACTGATTACTAGTATGGATGCTGACGGTACTAAAGCAGGTTACGATATTGCATTAATGCGTGCTATTAATGACCGCGTTACCATTCCAACCATTGCTTCAGGCGGTGTAGGTAACTTACAACACCTTGCAGATGGTATTTTACAAGGTGGTGCCGATGCAGTATTGGCAGCAAGTATTTTCCACTTTGGTCAATATACGATTCCGGAAGCTAAACAATATTTGGCTGAACAAGGCATCGAAATGCGCTTGTAAGCTTAATCATAATTAAAGGGGCAATATGCCCCTTTAATTTTTATGCAGCGCCATCTACCGCATTTATGTCACTAACCAGTTGAGGCTTCTCTTTTTTCTCGACCCATTTTGCTGGAAAGATTTTTTCTACAGCTTGAGTTAACGGTTTAGCAAATAAAGTAGGCAACCGAATACCCGAAGGGTTTTGTTCTTTTAAATCTGCTGAAGATACCACACGTGTTCCCATTACATAGTCAAACCAAGGTTTGGTCACGCACCAATTGGCGTCTTGATTAGAGTTCATGTGGTGGTCGTAATGCCATGGAATTTTACGCTTTGCCCAGTCAGGCTCTAAATGTGCACGGCGATGAATATAATAATAATTTCCAGCACTGTACCAAGCTGCGAGTGCCATGCCTTTTGAAAATGGATAGAAAATTGCGCTTGAAACGGTTGCCACCACAGCAAGCGAAATTAACTCATTTTTAGTTCGCCAGTTACCAACGCCCTCAACATAGCAATCATCATGAAATTGTTGTTTGCGGACTTCACGATGGTGTGCCCAATGAGATTCCATGCTTTTTGGTACTGGGCTATAGCGCGGTTTTCCGGCACGGTGTACACCATGCAATATATATTTATGCGCCACCCATTCAAATGCATTTGCAACCGCAATTCCTGCAATTAACCCTTTTAACATCACCTAACTCCTTTTTATTTTTATTCAGAATATAAAATTCGTTATGCTAGGTATTGACCAGAATTTATGGTTTCATTGACAAATCACGACAAGAAAGAGGTGGTTAGGGATGCCACAATTAAAAAATTATACAGGCTCAGTGTATGGAGGACTGGGGCATCTTTTAAAGGCTTACTGTGAAACCAATCAATTAGCTATTCCAGAACAACTAGAACAAATTCAAAATCTGGAACGCTTTGACTACGTCGTTTGGCGTGATCTATTAGAAGTGATTTATAAACTAGACCCGAAGCCAGGTTTAGGGCTAGAAATTGCCAAATATGTGCAACCCAAACACTTAGGGATTATTGCTTACCTCGCGCTCTCTTGCGACAACTTAGGTGAAGCCTTAATTCGCTATCATGATTTTCACCGTCTGATTTATGACGGGAGCCCATTAGTGGTTGAGCTACAAGGGAGATATGGTTCTATTCGCTGGGAAGCGACTGAGCTACACCCTACCCAGCTTACCGATGAAATCGCGATTGCGTTGGTGATTCAGTTCTTACGTCTTTTTATGTCTTATGAAGACGTGCATTTACATGAAGTACGTTTCTTAAATGCTGCCCCTAAAAATATCAGAGTCTATGAACAATACTTTCAATGTCCCGTTCGTTTTAGCCAGCCGCGTACAGAATTACTCATCCCAATTACGGAAATTCATAAGCCCCTCAGCAGTGCCGACCATACATTACAGCAGCTATTAGTTCAGCAAGCACAAGCGCTGTTAGAGCAATTACCAAATTCAACCCAACTTGATCAGCGTTTACAGCATTCAATTTTGACTGGGTTACAAAAGAATCAATATCAAATTGAACATATTGCTGCTCAATTAGGCCTATCAGTTCGACAACTCCAACGACATTTACAACAACAAGACACCACCTTTCAGGAACGCGTTCAACAAGTGCGCTTTATGCTCGCAACCGAGTATTTAAAAGATCCGCATTTAAGCTTACAAGAGATCGCACTTTTACTTTGTTATTCAGAACAAAGTGCGTTTCAAAGAGCATTTAAACATTGGACCAATCAAACACCCCAGCAATGGAGGGATCAATTTTTAGACAAAGAATAACCAACCAAAACTTACAAATCTTTTCTTGATTAAAACAATACTGAAAACAAAAATTTCATATAGTCACATGCTTATTTTTTTGTGACATATTTCACACTAATTAAAAAATACATCAATAGATGAGTAATCACAATGAATAAATATTTTGCTGAATTCCTAGGTACGTTTTGGCTAGTCTTTGGTGGTTGTGGTAGCGCAGTTTTAGCCGCAGCTTTCCCTGAACTTGGTATTGGCTTTGCAGGTGTAGCCCTTGCCTTTGGTTTAACCGTACTCACAGGTGCTTATGCTCTAGGGCATATCTCAGGTGGACATTTTAATCCCGCGGTAAGTGTTGGCCTTTGGGTCGGTGGCCGCTTCGATGTTAAAGATTTAATTCCCTATATCGTTGCTCAAGTGGTCGGTGCGACTGCTGCTGCATTTGTTCTCTATATTATTGCTCAAGGCCAAGCAGGCTTTAGCGGTGTTGGTGGTTTTGCTTCAAATGGTTTCGGAGATTTATCACCAAACAAGTTTGGCTTAGGTTCTGCTTTCATTATTGAAGTCGTTCTTACTGCTTTCTTCTTAATCATTATTTTAGGTGCAACTGATCGCCGTGCGCCTGCTGGCTTCGCTCCTATTGCAATTGGTTTGGGCTTAACACTCATTCACTTAATCAGTATTCCGGTGACGAACACTTCGGTAAACCCAGCACGTAGTACAGGTGTTGCATTCTTTGCTGAAACTGCTGCGTTAAGTCAATTGTGGTTATTCTGGGTGGCACCGATTCTAGGAGCTGTGATTGGGGCAATTATTTATAAGGTGGTAGCTGGCGATAAAGATTAACTTTACCTAGACTCAATCTACTATCGCGGAAGGTGACATGGATGTCACCTGTTGAGCAGGGGTACATGGATGTACCCTCTGATCAACAAAGCCTTTTGTTTACTTTTGGGCTTTCAAAAGTAAAAAAAGTCTATACACATTTAATAACGTCTAACGTGGTATTAAAGACTGTATGACAGCATGACCATACTAAATATCACGCATAGCATGCATAAATTACAAAAACGGATTATTAATTTCTTGTTCAGCTGGACGTTCAATTTTCTCAGGCAACTCTTCTTTTTCCAAAGCCGCAACGACATCATTTACAAAGCTCTGCAATGCCTTTGCCTGTTCTAACCCGACTTTGTCTTTGGTAATTTGCAAGTTGCCATAAATACTGACGCAATCGACATCATTTTCTAATGTCAAATCTTCAATTGATGAAGACTCTGTACCCTTTTCAAATGGCTTAAACATAGGTTTTGTCTCGTTGTTATATATTCACAGTGTAATACGATCAATTTAAAAAAAATCGATCAAAATTAAAAGAGCCGATAAAATTAAAAAAGCGCCCATCAAGATATTAAAATATTTCAAACGGTTGCCCTGATTAAGCACCACTGAAAATTTATCACCACATAGTCCCCAAAAGAACAAACACGCGTAGCAAGTGAAGAAATAAATAATAATAAAGATCGGCAACGACTGCGGGTTTTCAATGCTAGTAAACATGGTAATGCCTGACACACAAGCCAACCAAGCCTTGGGGTTGAGCCACTGTAACAAGAAACCATCTTTAAAATTAGGAATAATAATTTGCTCTACAGGAGCACTTGAAATGGAAATATTGGCGGCAGCAAGAATAATTTTTATGCCTATATAACAAACAAATAGCGTTCCACAAACTGCAAGAATTTTTAATACAACAGGAAACTGAGTTAATAAACTCTGAAGACCAAATGCCATAAAAATTAAAAGCAAGGTAAAACCAATTGTGGCGCCTGAAATATAGGGAAGCGATCTTTTTAAACCGTGATTTAAACTGGTCGATAAAATGACAGTATTTACTGGTCCTGGGGTTATAGACATTGCAAATGAAAAAAGAAACATCGAGGCAAACATTGTTATTGTCCTTATTAAAATAAGATCCATAGACAGATCTGTCTATGAATTCTATTTTAATCAATTACGGTGTTGCAATAACAATCAAAAAAAGCTGCTTATTTCATTATTTGCAAGAAATAGTTCACTAAGGCTTCTACCAGTTGTTTCACAATCGCCTTTCTCGTTTCTTCATCAATTGTTGGAACTTTTGCTTCCATTGGCTCCGAAGAACCAGTTTTTTGCTTTTTAAATTGGTCTTGTAGCGCTTGAATCTGGTCAGCGTTTAAGTCTTGCTCACACTGACTTTCGCCATCCCAGTGTAAATAGTCTAGCTTTTGATTTGGCTTAACTTGGCTCGCTGTTAAAGGTAGACGATAGACATTACGTTTTTGTTGCTCGGTTAACTGCGGGAACAGGTTAACGCCTAAGCGCTCCTCAAGGTAGCAAACACTCACAACCTTCACTTGTAGAGAGTTATTGTTAGGTGCGTAATAAGCGCCGATTGCGCCAGTTTTTGGCATATACACCGCTTTATAAACTGCGGTAGGAACAATGACACCCTGCCCAATCGTCTTAAGACGTTTGCCTTCAAAAACAGGACCTGTTACCACATAAACATCTTGTTTTTGTTTAGTGGCAATAGCACGGGTCGCTTCTTCGAGCTTACGCCAGACTTCTTGGTTATTTTTAGGCGCTTGCGGCACCATGTTACTGAGCGAGAAACTATCAGATTGGGATTCTTTATTTGGCATATCACCATTTGGCGCCATATGCCCACGGTCATAGCCTGAACCACGATAATCACTTAACAGTGCCCGATGTTTTTGATCAACGCGGGTTTCTTCATGGAAGTTATCTTCACGCTTAATTTTGACACTTAAACGTTCTGCATTTAAATGCTCTGCCGACCATAACGGCGTTTTAGAAATACCTGAATACAAAACGTTAAAGCCATTAAAGCACAGTGGATAACTGTCCTTTTTTAGGCTGTCTTTATTTAAAGCAGGTGGAACTTCACGATAGAACTGATTAAGACAAGTCGAGTTAGTCGTTAAAGGCGAAAACCACTGCGAAATCTTTTCACTACCAAAAGCAATCGCAAAACTTCCAGCCGCAATACAAGCAAGAATAATCTTGCCAAAATGCTGACTTATAGAGAATGAGTTTGTACCTTTACTACGTTTTTTACTTGCCATGTTTCTATCAATACCACTGTCCACACGCAGCTTAACAATCCTGCTTTTTTAAGTATATCTCTTATCTTTCAAATGGTTAAAACATGGTCATCTTTTTTGTAACTCCATTACCCATTACGTAACAATCTGTTGGAATTATGAGAGCCTTTGGCTATTGAATTGCGCCAATTGCGTATCTTTCGTTGAAAAACACTGATTGCTTATGACATCGTTAGCTCCACAAATTTGGATAAAAATATAATCGGAGTCCACTTAATGATCCATTCAAAGATTATTGGTATTGGCGTAATCACGGGATTATGTAGTATGGCCGCTTTGGCTGAGCCAGCAGTGCAGCCAGGAGATACTTTAGAAAGTTTGTCTAAAGTAAAAGTAACCACAACCGTAAATGGCCAACCAGGCTCTATTAGCGATTTAGTCAATAGCGGACAAGTACAGCAAGTTTCTGCTGCACCAACAAATGCAGCGCCTACAGGTGCTCCTATTCCGGCAGACGTTCCACCCGCTCCTCCAGCAGGCGGTGAAATGGCACCACCAGCAGCACCAACTGATGCAGTGCCACCTGCACCGAACCAAGCGCCTCCAGCGCCACAAGATCCGAACACTCCACCGCCTCCGGCAGATCCAAGTCAGTCGGCAGACCCGATGGCAAAAGACGGTGCTTTACCAGCAGATGCACCTATGCAACAAGCTCAATAATCCGAGCCATAAAAAAACCAAGACTTATGTCTTGGTTTTTTTATTACATCAATTTTTATATTTCGATTTGACTACCTAACTCAACCACACGGTTGGTTGGAATCTGGTAGAAGTCACTCACCGGACTGGTATTACGCTGCATAGAGATAAACAGTTTTTCTCTCCATGGAGACATACCATCGCCCACCGAATGAACAATACGATCACGGGAAATAAAGAAGCTGATGTGCATCAAGTCATATTCAAGACCGAGCTGCTCATAGGCTTGCATCAGTGCTTTTGGTACATTCATTTCATCTTTAAAACCGTAGAAGATTTTAATACGGAAGAAATGTTCAGCTAAAGTTTCTGTCGTAATACGCTCTTCTGGTGCAACGAACGGTACATCTTCAATAACGACCGTCACCAAGATATTACGCTGATGCAGTACCTTGTTGTGCTTAATGTTATGCAGCATGGCATGTGGCACAACGTTCGGTGTACCTGTCATAAAGACCGCATCACCCGGCACCCAGTGCACGCTATTACCAATACTTTTCACAAACAAATCTAGAGCCAAAGTGTCATGTTCAAGCTTAGCAAATGTAAGCTCACGACCACGTTTCCATGTCATTAAGATGGTAACTGCAATCGCACCAATCAGTAATGGCACCCAACCGCCAGACAAGATTTTAAGTGAAGTGGCACCGACTAATACCGACTCTAAAACAAAGAACGGAATAATCAGAAGAAGCACTTTTGGCAAGCTCCACTTCCAAGCCGAGTAAATAAATACCGCAACCAAAATCGTGTCACAAAGCATCGTCAAGGTCACAGCTAAGCCATATGCACTCGCAAGGTTCGAACTGCTTTTGAAGATCAAGATTAGGATAATAATTGCGATCAAAAGTAACCAGTTTAAGAAAGGAATATAAATCTGGCCTTCTTCAGACTCAGACGTATGTTTAATACTTAAACGTGGTAAATAACCCAATTGAATCGCTTGGCGCGCAAGAGAAAACACCCCAGAAATTACAGCTTGAGAGGCAATTACGGTTGCCATGGTTGCCATAATAATCATTGGGTAAAGTGCCCACTCAGGCACCAATAAATAGAACGGGTTTTCAATTGCCGCTGGATCTCTGAGTAATAATGCACCCTGTCCTGCGTAGTTTAAAACCAAGCACGGCAACACGACAAAGAACCATGCCATACGAATTGGCACTGGTCCGAAATGGCCCATATCGGCATAAAGTGCTTCACCACCTGTTACTGTTAACACTACAGCACCCATCACAAAGAATGTCATGATTGGATGCTGATAGATAAACTGAATGGCCCAATGTGGACTGAACATGCCCAGCACAATAGGAGTCTGAATGACGCTGTGAAGACCTAATAATCCTAAAGATAAGAACCATACCATGGTGATCGGGCCAAAAAACTTACCGACAAAGGCCGTACCGTGTTTTTGCACCAAAAACAAAGAAATGATAATGGTAATCGCAATCGGCATGATGAACGGGTCAAACACATCGGTGGCAATAGACAAGCCTTCAACGGCTGACAATACCGAAATGGCTGGGGTAATAATACCGTCACCAAAAAACAGCGATGCACCGATAAAACCAATGGCAATCATGTAGATTTTTTTGTTGTCGGCAATTTTGGCTTTACGTAAGTTCAATGCGAGTAAGGCCATGATCCCGCCTTCGCCGTTGTTGTCTGCACGCATGACAATCGCGACATACTTGATGCTGATGATCAGCATTAAGCACCAAAAAATAATAGATAAAATTCCTAATACGTTTTCAGGCTGAATTCCCAACCCATGCGCTGCATGGAAGGACTCTTTCAAGGCATAGAGCGGACTTGTTCCGATGTCTCCAAAGACCACTCCAAGAGCTGCCAAAGCCGTGGCAGGCAAGGTCGCTTTTTTGGCCGTATTTTGCATTGTGTAATTAAACCAATATGATTTTTAGCGCAATCTTATCACCTCTATTATTTTTTTTCTGTAATGCTCGTCTTAAATCTTGGCAGGACTCGTTTTTTTAGTTACTATCGCACGCCTTGGTGAGGTGTCCGAGTGGCTGAAGGAGCACGCCTGGAAAGTGTGTATACGTTTGCGCGTATCGAGGGTTCGAATCCCTCTCTCACCGCCAGAATTCAAATTTAAAGAAGCTTAAACTTAATCGGTTTAGGCTTTTTTATTGGCTCAAACATTAAAAATAGCCAAAAAAATATTGATAATTTTTATATCCATCACAACGCCTAAATTTTATTAAGCACTTAAATTCAATGAAGAATCTTATTTCTTTAGCTAAAAAAAGCCTGCTCGAGCATAGCAACTTAAACCTGTCTTTTGCGGTCTATTCAGCTTACCAAGAGCAAAAAATCACAAACGTTCCGAATTCTAAACCCTTACTCATAATTGTATTAAGTGGATACAAAGAACTTGGAAAAACTGAAAATATTAAGTGTGATGCTGGTTCTTTTATTTTTTTAGCCAACAGCTCCAGCATTGATATGCGTAATATTCCTGATCAAGAAGAATATTTCGCTCTTCTTATCGAGTTTGATTTTGAAGATTTTAACGATCTTCCTCAAAGCTCGGGTACTTCTCAGAACTATGTTCAAGGCCAGCTTAATTCTCTTTTAGAAAGTGCCCTACATCAGTTTATAGACTTCTCTTTAGTTGCCCCTCCTTCTGCATTTAAATTTAGAAAAAGAGAACTTCTAGAACTTATTTATTATTCGGGCTATACCGACATCTCTAAACTCAACATGAATACAAGCTTGAGCGAAAAAGTTCAGGCTTTTATTTCTGATCATTTATCTACAGAACTCACCGCTGAATTTATCGCTGCTCAACTTTTTATGAGCTCATCAACGCTAAGAAGAAAACTGAAAAGTGAAGGAAACAGCATTCAAGACATTCGAAATAGAGTAAGGCTGGGACACGGATTACACTTACTTCAAACCACCAATGACAGCATTGGAAATATTGCTTTTGAATGTGGCTATCAATCTCAATCCCGATTTACTGAACAATTTAAAAACTTGTTTGGGATTACCCCACGTGAGCTACGCAAAACCAAAATGCTCACTTAGGGCGAATATATGGCAAATCTGCGTATAAAAAACTTTTAGAAGAAAACTTAAGATCTTTTGCACATTTAAAAAAGGTTCTTAAGCAAGCAAATGAAAAAAGTAGCAGTAATTTTATCGGGTTGTGGTTATTTAGATGGTTCTGAAATTAGAGAATCTGTTTTAACCCTATTAGCCTTAGATACAGCCAATATTGAATATCAAATTTTTGCACCCGATGAGCCTTTGTTTCATGTCATTGACCATGTAAGCGGTGAAATAAACCTGACTGAGCGAAGAAATGTTTTACAAGAAGCGGCAAGAATTGCCCGAGGTAAAATTTCACTACTTCATAAACTCGATGCAAATGAATTTGATGGTCTTATTTTACCGGGTGGCTTTGGTGTCGCAAAAAACTTATCAACTTTTGCATTTAAAGGCGCAGAGGCACGTGTACATGGTACGGTAGCTTCAATTTTAAAAGCGTTTCATCAGAGCAAAAAACCGATTGGCGCAATTTGTATTTCGCCTGCACTCTTGGCGCTTACATTTGGAGAGTTACACCCAACTATTACTTTAGGCTCTGACATTAACATGGCTAAGGAAATTGAAAAAACGGGTTCAATTCACCATGCCTGTCCAACCTCAAGCTGTGTGGTCGATCAACAAAACTTATTTGTTACCACCCCTGCCTATATGGATGATCAAGCTAACTTAAAAGATATCTATGCAGGTATTATAAGCTTGGTGAATGCCATGACAGC
Organism: Acinetobacter sp. C13; assembly: GCF_016809775.1. Lineage (NCBI taxonomy): Bacteria > Pseudomonadati > Pseudomonadota > Gammaproteobacteria > Moraxellales > Moraxellaceae > Acinetobacter > Acinetobacter sp. C13. Next base: position 245,859 of record NZ_JAFBJL010000003.1, on the reverse strand, counting down.
TTTAGCAAATTAAAGTGTTTGATCAGGGATAGAGATTGCTATCCCTCATTTAATTATGTTCTTTAATAAATCACCTACCTACTGGGGATAGGCCTTCACAGTGGTGTAGAAAACCAACTGAAAAGAAGTCTCAGCGCTTACTATCGAATAAATTCAAGCGATCAAACTATAAATTAGTAAATACTAAGAAGCATTTTCCCCTTTCAATTCTAAGACTATTGGTCTTTGTTTTATTAATGTTATAGCCTAAAAGTTAGTAATAATATGTGAATGTTACCGTATTAAAGTTAATTATAATATGTGACTGCTGAATTACTTTTGAGATGGATTTAATACTTAATCTGTTTTGAGTATTTTACTCTATGTCAAATTGCTAAAAAGCAACACAACTATCTTGTGCTATTAAAAAATCAACAACTAATTACTACTTTATAAAAAAGGTGCCATTATGGGTTATCTGCGTAAAAAAAGTTTCATGTTCTTTCTTGATGCTGACGCTCCAGTAGCGAATAAAACGTTAAGCAAAAATGAAATTGAAGAGATTGAGTTAAAACATAACGAAAATAAGAAGCAAAGGATTGAAAATCTGATCACATCCTATGCACAAGATCTTGGACAAACAAATGAGGAACGACTTCGAAAAGTAGCGAATACTGTAAAGGAATTAGATAATAATACAAATGTGCTCCATGAATACATTCGTCGAACCTTCCGAGCTCCGAGTGAAATGCCTTGGCGCACATTCTGCCATGAAGTTCACAAAATCGCGCACTCGCAAGCCGAGTTACCAGATAACAGCTATAAACCTAGACACTCTACTGGAGATACTGTCCGTTTCAGACAAGATGGATATCTGGGTGTCAACGTTCAACCGGAAGGTACCAGTTATGATGCCGAAAAGCGCGAATATTATGATAACGGTGAAAGAAATCCTGCTTTGTGGGTAACCGTAGATGAGGGATGGGAAAAAGACGGTAACTGGGGAGGTTATCTTCAGATCAGTTGTGTCACACAGAATAATAAATACATAGACTCTAGTAACGGATGGGTATTACCGGTGTCTTCTAAGGCTGATAAGGTTACATTTTACGATATGGGTAACTACTACGAGATCTGGCAGAAAGATCGTGAGTCAGGGCGCCCACTGACAGTAGAAGGTAATATCTTACGATTCGTATCCGGAGCCACTCCAGCGAAGTGGAACATTGTTGATTAAATTTGGGACTGATTTAACCTGAATATCTGATGTAATTCAGATGCTTAATAGGACCCGGTGGCATTAACCTTACCGGGTTTTCTGAATAAATGAGTGCACTATTGCAATATATTTAAGCCTCTATCCCTCTATTTAATTGTGTTCTTTGTATAAATCTAATCAACAATAAGTAACTTCGCACCATTCAAGCTAAAAGACTGATGTGGCTCTGAATTGTCTCCGACTTGATAACTCATACCTGAAGTTAAAGTAAATGTTCGCCCGTCTTTCAACCTACTTTCTAACTCACCTTCTAGGCAAAATAATATGTGCCCTTTTTCACACCAATGGTCTGCCAAATAATTTGCTGAATACTCGACAAGCCTTACTCTTATTTTGTTCCCTTCTTCACCAAAATATTGGGTTTTCCAATAAGCTTTTCCTGTTTCACCGCTATATTCAGAAACTTCTATTTCTTCCCAGTTTGTAATTTGAAATGGAAAAGGCGCGATATTCATAGTTTTTCCAAAGATGCATTATTGTATTTTCAACTTATAGACAAAATTGGTTTTTGCAAACGATTTAAAAGTCTATTTCTTAAGGTCCACTGCCTAACTCAGAAAGAAGTCCATTAAACTTCCCTAATCAGCCTTAATCCAAATCGAACACTTCTAATGACTCTACATAAGGCAAAATAAGATATTCATGATGAGATAAATGCTGTTCTAGCTGGTTATGCGTTGTTTGATTGAATTGATAAAAGTTGCTCAACTCATTAAGCAATTGAGACGTTTTATTTGCATCAAATTTTGGTGTTTTCATAAAGAATAATAAGCTTGCCCCTAATCCCACATACTCTAAGCCATAGTTTTGATCTAAATGCTCAATCAAGCTAAAAGACTCAAAAGGATTCAAATCACAACTAAAATATCCATTGAGGCATGCTGCAAATTTTTGAGTTTCAGTTGGACTATTGACTAACTTTACTTGAATAACGGCATCTAAAATTTTGTCGGGTTCAGCATTGATCTGTAGCAGAGTTGCTTGATCTTCATCGCTATAGTTAAGTTTTTTAGGCAAGTTATTAAAGTTTATATAATTTTCTGGCTTCAATAATTGTTCAATATGATATTGAAGCTCTAAAGGTCGAGTATTTTCCCAACTTGCTGCACTGTCATCTTCAACGAATTCTGTAGTATCAAAATAAAGTCCATCCCCCATTGAAGCATGCATGGAGGTGTATTCACATTGCCCAATATCTTCTAAAAGTAATAATACTTTTTTAGGTAAATGCTTCTGCTTAATTTCTGAATATAAGTTAACGACATCGTTCCATGAGTTTATTTCACTGATTGTTGCGTAGCATATTAATTCATGAGCATCGTCAGTTATAAGGGAGTTTTCTTTTTCTTTAATATCAAGAATAGTCATAAATTTTTAAATTTAATCTATATTTAGTGGACATTTATATCATAAATAAATTGTATATTTAACTTAAAACCTTAATGTAACTTTTTAAAAAATCTTCTATATAAGAAGCCCAAACTCTCAAGTTTAGGCCTCCTTTTTAAGCTTACTCAGACAACGCTAATAACTTCTGAACATACTGAACCGCATTATCCGCTATGTCTTGGTGTGTCGGAACATCGTCATCTTCTGATGGATTTGTGTCTAAACCATAAAATGCATGAAGTGGTTGGTAGTCCGCGCCCACATATAAAGCCGTTAGCTTAAATGGAATAAAAATCTGCTCTAAAGAAAGGTTATATCCACCATACTCTGAATAAACTTTTTCTTGCACACCTGCAGACAAAGCCAACATAAACTTTTTATTTTTAAGCTTATCGCCTGTTGAACCATACCCCCAACCATAAGTCACAACTTCATCAATCCATTGTTTCAAAAGCGGTGGACAGTTAAACCAATACACTGGAAATTGAAATACTAAATTTTCGTGTTCTTCTACCAGTGCTTGCTCTTTGGCAACATCAATTACGCCATCTGGGTAGGCTTGATAAATTTGGTGAACTGTAAATTGGTCTGGGTATTTTTCTAATTCCTCTACCCATCTTTTATTTACAACAGACTGGTCTATGTGGGGATGGGTAACAATCACTAATGTCTTTTTCATTATGGAAACACGCTTATCGGAAAGTTGATAAATCGATTATAGAAGTGTGCTTTCCTAAATATAAGTACGGTAATTTATGTTATATACTATACTAAAAGATAGTGTAGATTTTAAAAATGGATGAATGCGTACCATCAAATACTTCATTAGAAGATACGGGTTTTGGCTACACCCTTTCTTTGATTAATGGCAAATATAAAATGATTATTATGTATTGGCTATATGAAAAAAATGTCATGCGTTTTAATGAGATGCAACGCTGTATTGGCAACATTTCATTTAGAACACTCAGTAATACACTTAAAGAATTGGAAAGAGATGGGCTGATTACTCGCAAGGAATATCCTCAAATTCCGCCAAAGGTTGAGTATCGACTTTCAGAAAAAGGGCAATCTTTAATTCCTTTGTTAGATATGATGTGCCAATGGGGCGAGCAGAATAAGCCGTCTTAGTTTTATAGACTTGAAGTGATACTAATTATGAGAAATGAATTAAGAGAAATTTTTATTAAGGGATGCGACGATAAAATTGAAAAAAAGGGAGACAATGTCGGTCTATCTTTTTATGCTTTTTTTAAAAATAAGAATGATAACCCTGAGTTACTGATGGAAGCAGCGCATTGGTGGATTATGGAGCATAAGCTAGATCACTTTGAGAAAGCGGTTAAGATTAGACAACTGGTTCAAGATGAAAATTAACCTCCTTTTATAAAATTCAAAAAATAAGATAACTTTTTATTGTAGCTCTGGTTGAGTTTCTATTGTAAATAAAAAACAGTAATCATTACTTTTATAAAAACTTAATTATCTGATTTTTTAATTACCATATTTTTATTAATATTAAAAAAAATGAAATATTTATATAAAATATTTAAATTTATTCAGGTTACTTTTAATAAAACAATATATACAAAAATATAATATATATTATAAATAATTATATTTAAATAGTCGCTCATTTCTTTAGTAACCTAACTCGTATATCATATGATTAAATTTTTTAAAAGTAGACCTTTCTTATGTCTTTTTATTTTATTAATTTCTGGTATTGATATAGCTCTATATTATAATTATGGCTACCCAAGTAACTTATCTATCTTTATTGGAGTTTTCCTTAATTTAACTATGTTTCTTATTGCTGCTTTACTTAGCTTTGCATACACAGAAAACAAAAGAGAACAACCAGACAAAATAGAAAACTTTCTAGAAATTCCCAGTGGAGACTTAAAATATAATCATATAATGTCATTTTTAAGTGATCAAGTATTTGGAACTTTTTTAACTACATTAATGCTAGTATATGGAAGAAAGATATTTGAAATTACTGAAAGTAGTGTTGCATTTGCTCTTTTTAGTTTTATATTATTTGTTGCTACTATAATAATATTCACATTCTCTTTTGGAAAAATCTCACTCCAAATATTTCGAAGTCAAATGTCTGGTATTAAACAACTCTTAACCGTAATTCTATTTTTAGTAATTTCTTGTTGGATTTATGCAGCTGGTATAGAACTCGCTCCAAAAATTTCACCAAGTGTGCAACAGAATTTTTTAAGTAAATAAACTAAAGGCCCATTTATGGGCCTTTAGTTTATTTACTATTTTTCTTTTTACTATTTAATATATAAATCTATAAAAATTATTTTATTTTCATATTTTTTAATTAATATAATATAAATATCAATTTTATCCTCTGACAATAATTTTTCTATTTGATAATTTATTAACTTAATTATCTAATTTAGAAAAGAGGTACATATATGTAAAGATTTTTTATTTTCTTCCTGATACTCTAAAAAAAAGCATATACTTAAATGCATATGCTCAAGCACGTGATTATCCAGCCCTCGATTTCTTTCACTATTATGAGCAAGGAGATCATAAATTTCTCTAAAGACATTAAAACTTCTTGAATAAGCCCGTAACTTTATACTATCAATATACTACTTTTTTCAATAAATATTATTTCTTAAATTTGACACAAAGACTTTTAAAAAAATATTTGGAGAATAACCTGAAACAACATAGAAATACTCGCAAAAATGGCACCTAAACTATTCCATTTAGTTTGTGCGCGCAAAGTTTCTCTCATATCCGCACCATCAAAAGTCATACGAGCATAGTTAGGTTTTTCTTTATTCTTTCTCGCTCTTTTTTCAATTAAAGCTAGTGCTTTTTTATCGCTTACCTTAACTTGGCTGGCATATAACCATGAAAAAGCAGATAGAAAACCACAAATAATAGATATCCAAGTAAAAACAAGTTTGTAATCCATGATTAAATTTCATCGCAGTTAATGGATGTATTATAAAGTTATCTTTAATCTTTTAATATCTCCTATATTATTGTAAGACAATGAATTTTACCGTACAAAAATATCATTAAGAAAATCCACCTTAAAATAAACAACCATTCTCTACGCCAAACAAAACTATCTCGACTTAAGCCATCCACCGATTTCTTTTAATACGTCTACTAATTTTTCTAATTTTCGACCTTCCTCAGTTAAAGAATATTCAACCTTAACAGGCACTTGTGCATAGACTTCTCTTAGAATAAAACCTTCTTCTTCTAAAAAACGTAGCTCTAAAGTCAGCATTCTTTGTGAAATATTAGGAATTGCTCTGCGTAACTCATTAAAACGCATCGTTCTTTCTAATAAAAAAGAAATAATGAGCATACGCCAACGGCCACCTAACACAGTCATGGCTTCTTCGACTGTACAGCCTGAAATGTTATCTTTCATGGATGATTACTAAGTATAATAAATATACCTACATAACAAAAAAATGCCTAATTTACAACCTATACCTAATTATAAATAATGCTTCTATCTAACCAGTCACGGATATTTACTGTGGAATATAAAGAAATTTCAAAGAAAACCATCGGGCATTTATATTCAGCTCATTCATCTATTAGATCTTCAGATTTAGACCCAAAATTGATTGCTTTAGCCGAGTTGTATGTATCTCAAATCAATGGCTGCGCGTATTGCTGTGCTTTTCATTCCAAGGAGTTAAGAGACTTTGGCATAGCTCAAGAAGTTATCGACCAAATACCGGGTTATAAACTTTCAAAAACTTTCACTGAAAAACAAAAAGTCGTTTTAGAGTTTGCATCCGCAATTACCTATTTAAATGACCCGAAACAAATTGAAGCGACTAGAGAAAGTTTGGCTCAGCATTTTAGTGAAAAAGAGATTGTAGATTTAACGGCGAGTATTTCTTTAATGGGAGCATTAAACAGACTTCGAATTACTTTAGGCGATTAAGCCCCATGAAATATATGCTTGAGCACTCAAATTTTTAAGTTTAAAAAGGCCTAAAGCTAGGCCTTCCCTCTATCAAACCCGCTTTAAAAAATACTCAAGCAAAGCATCTCTTTCCCTTTCTTCATCTGAACTTAACAGCCCCAGAATTGCACCATCCATCATAAATACAAAGATCTCCGCTTCTGAATAGGAAACTGTTTTTTTGGTTTCCATGAGCAAGCAGAAAATTTCATTTTTAAGCCACCGCCTATATCTGAGTGCGGTTTGGTAGGCATTTGGATAAAGCTTTTTAATTTCAAAAATCGCCTTAAACAACAGGTAATACGCGCTTTTTAAGTCAGCATGTAAAAGATAAATTTGCCTGAGTTGATCAGACAAATCTGCATTTTGATAAAACTCACTCACCACACTCACTTTTTCTTGTAACTGCTCTTTTTGCGTGACCAAACACCTTTCAATAAATCTTTCTTTGGAGTGAAAGTAGCTATAAAAGGTGCCTTTATTTATTTGAGATTCGGCAATAATTTGGTCTACCCCGACTTTATTAAAGCCATATTGTTTAAATAAATCTGTTGCCGTATCAATCACGTGTAATGCCCTACGTGAAGCGTCTAAATTTTTCATGTATACCGCTTAAAATAATTTTTTGTTGTAAATAAATGAGATAGAAATGCCGTCACTCTTAAATTGAGCGCTAAAAACAGGCATGCAGAAGCCGCACAAAAATGGTGTGCTCGCCTATCTCGGGTTTTATTATTGCTATGATTTTTTAGTCGTAATGACCTATGGCTTAAAACCTAGAGTCGGTTAAACCGTTTTAAAGACCAGTTGGATGTAGACATAAAGATTTTGGCAAAGGTTGCCAATGAGAGAGATGAAATAGTACGCATAATGGCGGACTCCTTTTGATTTAGAAGAGTCTTACCAATTACTGTCAAATAATGGTGGCAAGACTAGAAGGGTTGACAGACTGGTACAAAAGGAAACCAGCGCACGCAAGCGTGCCCCTCCTAGCCTCACCATAAAGGCGTGACTTAAGAGAACGCACAAAACGAAATAATACGTTGTTGTGCGCCTTTTGTTCCAGCTCTGTCAAAAGCTCACTGGCAATGTAGGCCAGCAGGCAAAGGATAATCCGCACGTTTTTGAGTGTCAATGTAAGGTTGAATAGAAATTAGTTAAATAATTATTGTTGTTTATTCAATTAGATATTTAAGCTAAAAAGATCTTCAACTTAAATTTAACGATGTAATGATAATAAGAAATAATGGTGGCAGAACGAAAAGAGGTTAGCAGACTGGGCATACAGAACCAGCACACCTGAAGGTGTTCCCTTAACACTCTACCGTAGAGTGGTGATAGAACGATAAGAGGTTAGCAGACTGGACACACAGAACCAGCACACCCGAAGGTGTCCTCTTACCGTTCTACCGTAAAATGGTGGCAAAACAATAAGAGGTTAGCAGACTGGGCACAGCACCAGCACACTCGAAAGTGTCCCCTTTTCGTTCTACCGCAAAATCGTTTGCAAACAAAGAATAGTTATCAAGTTTTTAAGTGTCAATATTCATATATTATTAATTTATAAAATATTTTTATTTCGACTGATTCATTCTTTCATTATTAATTTACCATTCATTTTTCAAACCTGTTTAAATGAACAGATTGATCGCGCTATAAATAAAAGCTACAGTAAATAAAGTTTGAATTTTATAACTTTAAATAAATTAATAACGGATGCAGGCAAAGACATGGAAACCATACATGATTTTTATCGCCGCTTTTCTTTAACCAGAGATAGCGATTACTCGGTTCCATCCACTTCGTTTGGACATTTCAACGTGTTCCAACGCGATGCCTGCTCGTTTCTGACACCTTATAGCCGCCGCGATTATTATAAAATTTCACTGGTTTTAGGCACAGGCGAACTCCACTACGCCAACCGCTGGATACGAGTCGACCGCCCTGCATTACTGTTTTCAAACCCGATGGTTCCCTACGCATGGGAAATTAATTCGCCTGAACAGGCAGGCTGGTTTTGTTTATTTACCGAAGAGTTTGTAAACCAAGAGTCGCGACAAAGCTTTTTAAAAGATTCACCGCTGTTTAAAGTCGACGGCGACCCGCTATATTTTTTAAACGACCAACAAGTTGAAGAAATTTCATTTATTTTCAAAAAGATGATGAATGAAATAAATTCAGACTATATTCATAAATACAACGTTTTAAGAAACTATTTGCACCTGATTGTGCATGAAGCCATGAAAATGCAACCGACCCAACAGTTTGAAAAACATAGTAATGCTGCGGTTCGGATTTGCCATTTGTTCTTTGAGTTATTAGAGCGTCAATTCCCCATCGACTCGCCACATTTTCAGCTTAAACTCAAAACTGCAAATGACTATGCCTATGGCCTGTCTGTGCATGTGAACCATTTAAACCGAGCTGTAAAAGAAGCCACAGGCAAAACCACGTCTGAGCATATTAGCTCGCGCATTACGCAAGAAGCCAAAGCGCTGCTACAACACACCAGTTGGAATATTTCCGAAATTGCCTATAGCTTAGGCTTTGAATATTCAGCGTATTTCACTAACTTCTTTAAGAAAAATACGGGCTTTTCGCCTAAAAAGTTCCGCGAAGACTGTGTGGCATAAAAACAGATTGTTTGAATTTTATAATTATTGGTTTGAATGTTATACGTCAGTTTGAGCCAAAGCATTTTATAGTTTTTCTACTCAAGTGATTTTGCAAAAAGAGTGTGAAAAATGAAATATAGAACTTTAGGACAAACAGGCGAAAAAGTATCAGCACTTGGTTTAGGTTGCATGGGAATGAGCTTTGCCTATGGTGCCTCAGACGACACACAAAGCATTGCAACCCTAGAAAAAGCATTAGACCTCGGCATTAACTTTTGGGACACTGCCGACATGTACGGCAACGGTGCAAACGAAGTTTTGCTCTCAAAAGTTTTAGAAAAACACCGCGACAAAGTGTTCTTGGCGACCAAATTTGGCTTCCGTTATAAAGAAGACAACCTTAACCCGCAAAACTCTTTAGAGTCTTATATCGACGGTTCTCCAGAGTGGATTAAAGTTGCGGTCGAAAACAGTTTAAGACGCTTAAATACAGACGTAATTGATTTGTATTATGCGCATCGCATTGACCCAAATATTCCAGTTGAAGACACCATTGGCGCAATGGCTGACTTGGTAAAACAAGGTAAAGTTCGTTATTTAGGACTCAGTGAAGCATCGGCTGAAACCATTCGTAAAGCACATGCGATTCATCCGATTGCAGCGGTTCAACATGAATACTCACTACTTACCCGTGAGTTTGAGCAAACCCATTTGCAAACCATTCGTGAGTTAGGCATTAGCCTTGTGCCGTATTCACCGCTATCACGTGGTTTAATCACCAATACGCTTGATGTGAGCAGCCTAGACGAAAACGATTTCCGTCGCCAATTACCACGCTATCAAGGCGATAACTGGAAAAATAACCAAAGCTTGGCGCAAGCATTTAGCGAGTTTGCCCAAAGCAAAAACGCGACAGCGGCTCAACTGGCTTTGGCTTGGATTTTGGCGCAAGGTGACGACATTATTCCAATTCCGGGTACGCGTAAAATTGAGCGTCTTGTGGAAAATGCAGGTGCTGTAGACCTTCATTTAACAGCGGCAGATTTGGCAGAAATCGACGCGATTATTGCGAGATATCCAAACATGGGCGCACGCTATAACGCTCAGCAACTTGCTGCGGTAAATCACTAAAATCTAAGCCATAAAAAAGTCCGACTCTGTGTCGGACTTTTTAATTTAATTTTTGCTATATGTTCCCTGCTGGCGTCCCCCTTCCCAAATCGCGTCTAATGATTTGTCAGAAATCGTTAGGCTTTCAGGGAATATACTTAAATCCTTTTTAAATTTAGCCTCTGGTTTTAAACCAATACAGTCTCCATTTTTCCACCATGTGCCTTCGGCATATTGGTCTAAAGCGCCAACAGCGAGCATCCATTGAAACTTTCCGTCTGGTTGAAGTAAAAGCTCCGAACCCACTTCCATCACACCATTTAGATAATAGTGCCCACTCCATGCCTGATCGGTTTTTTGGAATTTCACTTCCTTACAGGTACTAGTCGGCTCTGCATAAATGTGAGCAGAAAAAATAGCCGTTGAAAGAAGTAGTAAAAGTGCAAATATATTTTTCATTATTGTGTTCCTATATGTTTAATCTTATTTTCCAGACTCAACTTTTAAATACGTTCCATCGGCATAAACGTTATGTCCAAAGCCACAACCCGACTCACCTTCGCTTTGTTTAACCTGAATATAATTTCCTAATTTCGCGTTAGATTTAAAATCGAGCTGAATACGGCAGTCTTGATCTTTATAAATGGTTTGCTTGGCATTGGTCGGCATTGTAGTGCCAAACTCACCCATATTCGGGCCATAAATTAAGCTTCTAAGTCCCATATAAACGCCCGAATAGCCAATGGCATATTGGCCCTGTTTACGACTTACCGTGATGTGATCCCACTCACCAAAACCTGAGTAACGGACGTACTCACCCGACAAATCATTTGATGCTTTAGGGGCTGGTAACTGCTTAAGGTTAAATTGACTAGATTTGGATTTTTCATCGAGCATAAACCATGCTCTTGCCCAAAGTGGTTGACCCAATTTGGCATAGGCTAAGCCCACGTTATTGTTAGCAACCTCAATATCACGGTCGGTAAATTTAACTGTGGTTTCATCTTCATTGGCTTTACAAAATGCAGTCCAAGAGGCTTGGCTTTTGAAGTTTTCGAGCGCTTTTTTATATTGTTTTTGGTCGTAGTTTTTCTTACCTAAACTCGCGTATTGCTTCACTTTATTACAGCCTTGTTGTAATTCTTGTTCAAAAGAAAACTCTGCATGAGTCACTGCTAAAGCTGAAAGTGTAAGAACCGCGCAACCTGAAATAATAGATTTAATCATTTTTAAAATTCTTTAATAATTAACTAATTATATAATATGAGCTGGCGCTATAAATCACAATTATTTGAAACAAAAGTCTATTAGAAGAGTTTATGTTTTTATAAAAATAGTTAAATCCATACAAAATAAATTTTTGAAAATATTCAACCTTAACTGGTTATTTTAATTGAATATTCAACCAAAAAATAATGTAGACTGCATGCGTAAAAATTAGGAAGAATTATAAGAGTGAATAATCTAGTTATTGGAACCCTATTTGCACTTTGTGCAGCGGCTTTAAATGCCTCTATTGGCGTCATTAGTAAATTACTCATGCACAGTGGTTTAAACCCCCAAGACATTGCCTTTTTAAAAACTATTATCGCCTTTTTCTTTTTAAGTATGTTTTTATTTAAAGTGCCTGTCAGCCAAAAGATTGCCTACATCAGCAGCACGCCAAGTAAGCTCAGTGTTTTTACTCAAATTGCCATCTGTGCCTTTTTAGGAATTTTCTCTTTATTCTTTTTTGAGACCATTGCCTACAACCACGGTGCTGCCGCCAATGTGGTGGTGGTCCTTATGGCTTCGGCTGCTATTTCTGCCCTATTTTTCGGTCGATTCATATTAAAAGAAAGTATCTATATTCACTCTCTTGTAGGAACATTATTGGCTATCGCCGGTATTAGTATCATTTCATGGAAAGGTGAAAATAGTTTATTAATGCTGATCAACGCTTCAATTGCCGGTACGGGTTATGGCCTATTTTCGGTTTTAGTTAAAAGGTTCAAATTAAACGGCGGGCTGTTTCTTACCAAGTATTTATTGCTATTTGGTAGTGTTTATCTTGCCGTTCCGTTTTTAATAAACTTGCATAGTATTCATTTTAATACCGACATCATTTTAGGTTTGATTGGTTTAGCTGTTCTACCGACCATACTCGGCTTTTTCTGTACCACTAAAGCATTGTCTTATATGAGTGCCGCAAAAGTACAAGTGACCGAGCTTTCCGAACCTATTTTTGCAGCGCTTATGGCTTGGGTTTTCATTCATGAACAACCGACTTTATCGTTTTTATATGGCGCGATTTTCATTATTTCAGGCATCTTTTTAATGAATAAAGCGCCTAAATCATAATTTAGCCAATTTCATTTATTTCGTCTGCGTGGTGGCAAGCCACTTGCACCACACTGGCAAAGTTAATCGCCATTTGTGAAGGGGCATGTTTTTTATAGGCAAGCCCTAAACCCACCGTAGGGACAAGCGCTTTCAAAGAGCGATAAGCCACGCCCTGTATTTGCAATTGTTTGGTCGACTCTGGCACCAAAGATACCCCTAAGTTTGCAGAAACCAAAGATAAAATCGACACAATTTGCGGTGCGTTTTGTCCAATTTTGGGTTCAAAGCCGCGCTCATGGCAGGCTTGTTTAATTGCATCAAAAAGCCCTGCACTAATGGATGGTGGTGAGACAATAAAATCAAGCTCTCGCAGTGTAGTTAAATCAATTTCTTGCGTTGAGTCATCTAAACTCAAAGACTCGGAAGGCAAAGCCGCAATGAGTGGTTCTGCTAATAATTCTTGAATAATTAAACTATCTGGAATATTTCGTGGTGAACGAATAATCGCAACATCTAAGCGGTCTTCAAGCAGCAAATCAATGAGAAGTAAGGTGTTGGCTTCTTCAAGTTTTAAATTTACTTTCGGGTATTGCTGCTGGAAATAGCGCACACATTTAGGAATGAGAGGGTTCAGCATTGAAGTGCCTGTAAAGCCTAATCGCAATTGGCCCACTTCGCCATTTGCCACTTGTTTAACAAGGTTTGCTGCATCTTCTACACGCTGTTGTACAGGCTGAATTGCATTTAAAAAGGCAAGCCCCGCTTCGGTCAGCTCCACCCCATGAGGCGAACGAATAAATAAATCTGCACCGAGTTCTTCTTCTAAGTCTCGTATTTGCATGCTTAAAGGCGGCTGGCTCATGTTTAAACGTTGCGCAGCTTTGGTAAAGTTTTTTTCTTCTGCTACCGCTAAAAAGTAGCGTATATGTCTTAGTTCCATTGCTATATATAAAACATATCATGATCCATTGTTAAATATATTAGAAAAATACCTCTCAAATTGCTAATTTTAATTTATCGAATTTTCTCGATGCAGCATGCCTTTAGGCACTGCTTCTTTTCTGTCATGGTCATGATATGAGTTCTTCATCTACACCCAGTACTTTAAGTACTGAGGCAACTACTGTTCTTTCCCGTGAGTGGATTCACAAAGGGACTAAAGCCTATAAACACGCAGGATTTGCTTTATTCCTGGTAGGTTTTGCTAGTTTCTCTCTGATTTATTGTGTACAGCCACTCTTACCTGCATTTAGCCAAAGCTTCCAGATTAGCCCTGCGAGTAGCTCTTTAGCACTGTCATTAACGACTGCCTTTTTAGCGATTTCGATTGTGCTATCAAGCGCCTTTTCACAAGCCCTTGGCCGTCGCGGTGTAATCTTTACATCAATGTTATGTGCCGCAATTTTAAATATTGTCTCAATGTTTACCCCGAACTGGCACAGTTTGCTGATAGTACGCGCTTTAGAAGGTTTACTGCTCGGCGGCGTGCCAGCAGTGACAATGGCTTGGATTGCCGAAGAAATTGCACCTGAGCACCTAGGTAAAACTATGGGTTTATATATTGCAGGTACAGCTTTTGGTGGCATGATGGGCCGTGTCGGCATGGGTATTTTGGTTGAATATTTTTCGTGGCGCACTGCTTTAGGCTTACTTGGAGCAATCTGTTTTATTTGCTCAATTGCCTTTTTAAAACTACTGCCTGCTTCGCGTAATTTTGTGCAGAAAAAAGGGCTAAATTTAGATTTTCACATGCAAATGTGGCGTGCTCATTTAAGCAATACAAAATTATTACGCCTATTTGCCATTGGGTTCTTGCTGACTAGTGTTTTTGTCACCTTGTTTAACTATGCCACTTTCCGTTTAAGTGGAGCGCCTTATTCACTCAGTCAGACACAAATTAGCCTTATTTTCTTGTCGTATAGCTTTGGCATGGTGTCTTCATCGTTGGCAGGAACACTAGCCGATCGCTTTGGCAAAAAAACCATGATGATGAGTGGCTTTGCTTTAATGATTGTGGGAAGTCTCATGACCCTGCTCACTTCTCTTTTCGGCATTATTATTGGTATTGCATTTATTACTACGGGTTTCTTTATTACCCACTCACTCACCAGTAGTTCTGTTGGAGCTGAAAGCAAACAAGCTAAAGCACATGCTAGTTCGCTCTACTTACTTTTTTACTATATGGGTTCAAGTATTGTCGGTTCGGCAGGTGGTTGGTTCTGGTTGCACGGTGGTTGGAATGCGATTGTTGGCTTAACCGTTGTACTGTCATTACTTGGGATATTTTTAGTAATTTATACAAAACACGCAAAAGCGCATTAATGCGTTGAAACCCTAACTTTTTCAGGCTAGCCCCTATGAGCATTTAAAAATGATATGAAAAAATTTAAATGCTCATTTTTTGGCTTGTAATTTTTTTAAGAAACTGTAAAATTCACTCCACATCGCCGGCATAGCTCAGTTGGTAGAGCAACTGACTTGTAATCAGTAGGTCCACAGTTCGAATCCGTGTGCCGGCACCATCATTAAACCTCATGAATATTTGATTTATGGGGTTTTTTGTTGTCTGTGGTTTTAGGCATAGTATATTCATACTATTTTGACGGAAGGTATTTACCTAAAATTTTATTATAAACTCGAGCTTCAAAAATTTTTTTCTAAAACCAATTTATTCTTTTAATAGAAAAATATGCGTTCTTAATTTATTAAAAAATATAATTTTAAAACAAGAAATATGAAAAAGATAAGATTATAATGCGCCACCAAATAAGGTCATATAAATAAGACCTATTTTATAAATTTTAATTCATTAAGATACCAATACGGAAAAGTATGAAACTTCGTTTTATTTTACCTGCTTTATTTCTAGCATTCCCTTTAACAACATATGCTCAAGAAACTGCATCTCAACCTCAAATTCAAACTACTGCAAATCCACCTATTTGCTTAATTGAAGGTACTCCTTCAGCAGAGCACTATAAATCTATTAAACGTATTAAAGCCGCAAAAGGAACCTATGGTGGCTTTGAAGAAGTAAAACCTAAATTAGCTAACGTTGCCCGTAAGTATGGTGCAGATGTGGTAATTAATTATCACCAAAGCCAAAGATTTGGTTTCTGGCCTTGGCGTATTGTTCGCCCAGTACTCACAGGTACTGCTGTGAAATGGAATACACCATTTAACTGTGCAGCCTTAGGCGGTAAAGAAATTCGTTAATAAGAAATGAAAAAAGCCCAACATCCTGTTGGGCTTTTTTCGTATTTCGTTACTAGGTACACTTCCTGTAATACCTCACGTCCTGATGCCTAAACTTATTATTGTTGTTTTACGTTTCGGAACTTCCTGCTCCTGATGAGTTCATCATAGGCAATTTATCACGTCATAAAAAGACGCCAATTTCCCGAATGTATGTACGAAAAAGCGTACATGGTTCTTTTAAATTTAAAACTTGATTGATCTATCATTGAAATAAAAATATGAATTTATAAAGAAGTTCTGTTCTTCAATTAAATAAGAAGACGATATAATGAGTTTATTACTTTATTTCTAAAATAAATTTAAAAACAACAAGGAACGAGATGTTTACTTTGCCATCAAATATTTTTCAGCCCTTAGCGCTCATACTCGCATGCCTTATTTTCATTGTAAGTAAAATGCCGCAGCTAAAATATAGAAAAACTATATTATTTCTAGCTATTGGTAGCCTTACTTTAGTGATTATTTTAGGAATATTTGGCTTTTTTAATTAAGCTTTATTTCTTGCTCTTCTCTATCATTTTTTCAAAGTGTTTAAGGTTTGGGTTCAACGTATCCCATGCATATGCTTGGCTCACAAACACCTCTGCTCTAGGCTGATAGAGACTAGGGTCATCCAAAGTACCTGCACGTATTGAAATCATTTCAGGCGCAATTTCAGGTAAGCCAAAAAGTTGAGAACCACACGTCGGGCAGAATGCTCTTTTAATAGCTCGGCCAGAAGATCCCAAAGTCTCAAAATATTTCAGCTCACCACTTACTTTCAATTCAGATTGATGAAAAAAAGCGATTGGTGCATATGCTGAACCTGTTACCTTTTGGCAATCTCGGCAATGGCAATTAAAGCTATAACGTGGCTCTGCTTCACTTTGGTAGCTCACAGCTCCACATAAACATGATCCTTGATATTTGGCTGACATGGCTCATCCTATTTTTTTATTGCTGTGATTTGAATATAACGTACATATCCATTTTGGTAGAGTTGTTGGCATAACTTTGCAGTCATTTGAATTTTAAAATTTGCCAATCCTCGGCTTTGCTTTTGTCCTTGTTGATTTTGAATATATTGCGAAAAACCGAGTAACACTTGCTCAGATAAATCTTCAATTTGAATATCGACAAAACCTTGTTGTTCCAAGGTAGTTCTCAGCATTTTTTCATTTGGCACAGCATCCCAAGCGACATTTGCTGCTTTGAGTAAATAACGATGCTTTTGTTCTTGTAGAGCGGTCATGTTTTGACATGAATCGGCACGCATTAAGTAGTGAAAACCTAATCGGCCTTTTGAATTTAAAACTGGAGCAATGGAATCTAGAAATGAATTTAAATGACTGTGATAAGCGGCATCAATACACATCACCACATCGAAGTATTGTTTAAATTCAAATTGTTTTAAATTTAAAAATGAACCGCAAAAAATCTGGCTTATTTCGGGAATAAGCTTTTGAATTTTATGAACACATTGGGTTTGCAATTCAACTGCACTGAGGCTTTTAGGCTGATAATGCTTTAACCAGTGCAACAAACTTGCACCCTGTCCGCAGCCTAAATCTAAGAGATGATCTTTTGAATTTAAATTAACAGCTTGTGCCAAATGGTCAGCCAATTGGCGACAAGCTTCACGGTAGTTTTGGGTATTTTTCCAAAAACCCAAATTTGTCCAAGCAAGCTCTTGATCATCCCCTAAGCTTGATGCATCAATTGCATATTTATGGGGAATGAATCGAGAGAGAGCTACTCGAACTTTTGTTTTCACAATTTTAGTAGCCGAGTTCTGGGGCAACTTCCACCTTAGGTTTTAAACCTACAAATGGTAAAGGTGCACCTAAAATTTCAGCAATATGCATGGCAGAAGTAACTGCTGACTCTAAAATTGGCAAGCCATCACACGACCATGAACCACAGTAGAATACTTTACGGCTTGGGTCTAAATGGCGTTGTTGCAATTCTTTGTTTAAAGCAACCGTTTGTGAGTCTACAACCGCACGCGTTAAAGTCACTTTTGAAATAACTTTTTTAGGGTCAATATCAACCACTGGACGCCAAGTTTGGAATACAGGATTTTTACCCACGAGTGTTGGCTCAACCGCATTCATCCAAACTGTAAATTGCTGACGCGTAAACTTACGGTCCATCATGTAGCTCAGCACTGACCAGTCCTTACGGCGTGGTGGCATAACGGTCGCATCGGTATGAATGACAAGATCGCCTTGCTCAAAGCGGAATTGCTTAAGCAGGTTCATATCTTCTGCAAATTGTTCAGGATTTAAAAACTCATCGATTTTAGAGGTTGGCGTTGCAACAATTACTCGATCAAATAAGTTCTGTTCGCCTTGGCTGTTTTCAACCAATACTTTTTCGCCTTGTAATTCAACTTTTTTAATTGCTGATCCGCTATGGATATCGATGCCTTTAATCAAGCTATCTACAAATGCAGGTGTGCCACCTTTCATGCGCAATAACATGTCGCCATCAGTTAAGTGACGTAAAAACTCAAGTAAGTTTTTTGCAGGCCAATCGCCAATTGTTTTTGGATTACACGTACAAATTGTATAGAGCACTGGCATAACCACACCGTGCCAGAATACTTCTTCAATATCGTTCTGATTAATAAATTCAGCGAGGGTAATATCTTGATTTTGAGATTTGAAAAACTGGTGAATCGCAGTTTTTAGTTGCAACATCCCTTTCACAAGACGCCAGCCATATTGCTGAATGCCTTTACGGTTATTAATAATCGGGAAATTACCAATACGGCTACGAGATGTCGTTAACCATGTTTCCGTACGATCTTCGAATAACCAGCTACATGACATATAAGTACGAACCGGGAAGGTCTTAATACCTAAATGAGCGGCAAGGCTGAGTGTATTCTTCCACAGATGTGGATTCATCACACGTAGCGGTGCATCAATAATTCCACCATCGAACTCAATGCTATGGCTATCCATTCCCCGGCCAGGAAGTGCTTCAAATATCGTGATCGTATGCCCTGCATCTTTCAGAATTCTTGCTGCCGCAAGCCCTGCCATTCCACTGCCAATAATTGCGATATTCAAAATGATGTCCCATTTTTCGAGAATTTTTTTGATTATCACTCATACCCCAAAAAAACACCGTATTAAAAACTACCAGATTTTTATTTTTTGCATCAATTTATATAGAAAAAATTTAACAGATCCGCCCAAAAGTTTTTCATAAAATTTTACAAAAGAGGATGAGTGTATAAAAATCTATATTTTTTAAAAATTTAAAAAAAATCTTTTAAATAAAATAAGATAATTTAACTATATTTATATCATTTGTTTTACAACTATCTTTTTTTAAGATATCATTAGCCCATAATAATGAGAAGCAAATCACACAAAACAATGCCGAGAGAATAATGAAAACCATCATAAAAATAGAATCTTTACAGCGAAAAAGCCCGCTATTCACACTTGATAGCGGGCTTTTTATTACTTTGCTTTAATAGCCAATTAAGCACAATTAAACAATTTAACCTTCTTGCATAAGTGAACCGAATTTTCCACGATTAAAATCATTAATCGCTTCCATAATCTCGGCTTTGGTATTCATGACGAATGGACCATAACCTTCGATTGGTTCATTGAGTGGTTGGCCAGTTAACACTAAAAATTTAGTATCTTCTTCAGCATTTAAACTAAACTCAACGCCCTCACGAGATAAAATCGCAACGGTTTTACCTTCAAGAAGATTTGCATCATTAACCACAACCGCGCCATCTAATATCACAACAAGCGTGGTGTGACCTTCAGGTACATAGAGGGTATGTTTTTGGCCTTTAACCAATTTACCATCCCATACATTTAATGGACTAAATGTCGTTGCTGCACCTTTTGCATCTGCATATTCACCTGCAATAATCCGCAAATGACTACCTTCCTCGTCTAGTGCAATGTCTGGAATATCTTTAGCTTCAATCGCTTGGTATTTTCCAGGCGTCATTTTTGAATGAGCAGGTAAATTTACCCACAATTGCACCATTTCAAAAAGACCACCGTGTTCAGCAAATTCAGGAGAATGGAACTCTTCATGCAACACGCCTGCACCCGCAGTCATCCACTGTACATCACCAGTTTTAATGGTTCCGCCGCCGCCACTTGAGTCTTTATGGGTCACCTCACCTTGGTAGGCGATGGTCACTGTTTCAAAGCCACGGTGAGGATGTGAACCTACACCTTGCTGTTCAGTCGTTGGCGAGAACGTATAAGGCGCTGCATAATCGAGTAGCAAAAATGGGCTTAAGGTTTGGCCTAAACGGTCATAAGAGAATAGGTTATATACAGGGAAACCATCACCCACCCAATGCATGTGGTTATTTTGATATGCACCAAGAAATTTCTTCATCTGATCTCTCCTATATATGTAGGATTTTCTTGAACTGGTATTGATTTTACGCCTCAATAATTGCAGTTTATAGATCAGGATTAGCAACACATTATTTCATCTATGAGACAATCTAAGAGTTTAATGTGCTCTTTTTAAGATCGTCCTATTTTTAAAATTCTTAATCCTATTTTTTAGACTTAATCACGACATAAAACTCAACTAGCATAATTTTAGGCAATAACGACCTACTCAATAATTTTTGATTATTTATTTTGATAACATGAGGACATAAAAAATGGCTCAAGATTACGTGCGTTTAGACAAGGATAATGCTGCGGTTCTTTTAGTTGACCATCAAGCAGGTTTACTTTCTTTAGTTCGAGATATCGATCCAGATAAATTTAAAAACAATGTATTAGCACTTGCAGATGCTGCTAAATATTTTAATTTACCAACTATTCTTACCACTAGTTTTGAAAATGGTCCAAATGGTCCTTTAGTTCCAGAATTAAAAGAACTTTTCCCAGATGCACCATTTATTCCACGTCCTGGTCAAATCAATGCATGGGATAATGAAGACTTCGTAAAAGCTGTCAAAGCGACAGGTAAAAAACAACTGATTATTGCAGGGGTAGTGACTGAGGTTTGTGTGGCATTCCCAGCTTTATCTGCACTCGCTGAAGGCTTTGAAGTGTTTGTGATTACCGATGCTTCTGGTACTTTCAATGAATTAACACGTGATGCTGCCTGGGATCGTATGTCAAAAGCAGGTGCTCAGCTTATGACGTGGTTTGGTATGGCGTGTGAGTTACACCGCGACTGGCGTAATGATGTGGAAGGTCTAGGTGCGTTGTTCTCAAATCATATCCCTGATTACCGCAACCTGATGACAAGCTATAGCTTTAATACCTCACAAAAATAAGTTCTATTGCCAAGATTAGAGTGCTTAAGCGCTCTAATCTTAAATTTAAATGGATTGATCGGACATTGATAAGCTCTTTTGATGATTTTTATTATTTCTATTTGGTCGTAAAACACGGCGGCTTTAGTGCGGCCAGTGATGCTGAAAATATTAGTAAATCTAAGCTCAGCCGACGCATTATTGACCTTGAAAATAAATTTAATGTCAGCCTGATTCAAAGAACAACACGTCATTTTAAAGTGACCGATTTAGGCCAAGAATTTTATGAGGAATGCTGCAAAGTTATTACTCAAGTTGAATGTGCAGAAAACGTGTTATTAAAGCAAAAAAGTGAGCCTCAAGGTCTGGTAAAAGTAAGTTGCCCACCTTTAATGATGCATTTTCAAATTAGAAAAATTTTAAATCAGTTTTTAAAAACCTACCCCAAAGTTGAAATCGCACTCGAGCTAACCAGCCGTCGAGTAGATATCTTGCATGATGACATCGACCTCGCGATTCGTACCAATTTTGAACCCAATGAAGATTCAAATTTAATTGTTCGTGATGTGATTAAAACCGATCATTGTCTGGTGGCTTCGCCTGAATTATTACAAGGCCGCACTATTGAGCATTATTCTGAATTACAAGATTTCCCAAGTATTAGCTTAGGTACTCAAAAGCAAAATCCTATTTGGCATTTATGCAATATTCGTAATGGTGAATCGGTTGATGTGCCTTATCAACCACGAATAAAAAGTAATGATTTGGCAGGCGTTTACTATGCCGTGATGGATGGTTTAGGCATTGCCGACCTTCCTTTTTTAACCGTCGAATCTGAAATTCGTAAAGGTACGCTTATTCATATTCTTCCTGACTGGAAGTCGAATATTGGTACGCTGCAATTGGTATATGTTTCAAGAAAAGGCCAGCGTCTGGTGGTTGAAAAACTCATTGAAACGCTGATTGATGAACTCAGGCGTTTGCCTGAAAGTCGTGATGGCTATCTATCGACTTAAAATAAAAAACCGGTCATGAATGGGCATGACCGGTTTTTTGTGAAACATCACATACAGCATAACTGTATGTTTTCGTTAAGAACAAAACGAACTCGCTTTATTCCTTACTCAGATAAGTCTACGCAAAGGTATTTCATCTCGACATATTCTTCGATGCCGAATTTTGAACCTTCACGACCTAGACCTGACTGTTTTACGCCACCAAACGGAGCAACTTCATTTGAAATCGCGCCCGTGTTAATGCCGACCATACCGTACTCAAGTGCTTCACCCACGCGCCATTGACGAGCTGTGCTTTGCGTAAACAAATAAGCAGCTAAACCGAACTCGGTATCGTTCGCCATTGCCACTGCTTCATCTTCGGTTTTAAAGCGGAATAGTGGTGCAAGCGGACCAAAAGTTTCTTCTTTAGATACTTTCATGTCTTGTGTTACGCCAGTTAAAACTGTTGGCTCAAAGAATGTACCGCCCAGTGCCGAGCGTTGACCACCAATACGAACTGTTGCGCCTTTCTGAGTTGCATCTGCAATATGAGACTGAACTTTTGCAATCGCGTCTTCATCGATTAAAGGCCCTTGAGTTGAACCTTCTTGACGGCCATCGCCAACTTTAAGCTTAGACACAGCTTCAACCAAACGCTCTGCCAATGCATCGTAAATACCGTCTTGAACATAAATACGGTTAGCACATACACAGGTTTGACCGCTATTGCGATATTTACTTGCCATAATGCCCTGAACTGCTTGCTCAAGGTTAGCATCATCAAATACCACAACTGGTGCATTACCACCGAGTTCAAGTGAAAGCTTTTTAATGGTTGGCGCACATTGTTGCATCAAGATACGACCAACTTGAGTTGAACCTGTGAAGCTTAACTTACGAACAATATCGCTTTCACATAGGGTTTTACCTACTTCAACCGCATCACCACTAATGTTAATTAAAACATCAGTTGGTAAACCTGCCTGTAAAGCCAATACTTCAAGCGCATAAGCGGTTAACGGCGTTTGCTCTGCTGGTTTAACCAACATTGAACAACCCGCAGCAATCGCTGGACCTGCTTTACGCGTAATCATGGCAGCCGGGAAATTCCACGGTGTAATTGCAGCAGTAACACCAATCGCTTGTTTAATTACGAGCAAACGTTGGTTTGGCAACGTAGGTGTTAAGACTTCACCATCAATACGGCGCGCTTGCTCGGCAAACCAACGGATGAAAGATGCTGCATAACCAATTTCACCACGTGCTTCTGCCAATGGCTTACCTTGCTCAGCTGTTAAGATTTGAGCCAGATTTTCTTTGTGCTCAAGCATGAGGTTGTACCATGCCAATAGCACATCAGCACGAGCCAAGGCAGTTTGCTTTTTCCAAGCAGCCTGCGCTTTTGCTGAACGGTTAATTGCGGCTTCAACTCCTGCACGGTCATAGGTTTTTACCCATGCCAAAGTTTCACCTGTAGCAGCATCATTAACTTCGATATAGTCATTTGATGCAGGTGCTTCTAATGAAATATCAGGATGTTTTAATAAATACTGCAAATCATTTTGAATCATGCAGATTGCTCCATTGCTTTTGCACTACCTGCTTTGAGTGTCGCAAAACCTTGTTTCAAGATATCAAGGCCTTGACGGAATTGTTCAGCAGGAATGGTTAATGGATATAAGAAACGAATTACATTACCGTATTTACCACAAGTAAGAAGTAACAACCCGTTTTCCATTGCATAGTTTTGTACAACTTTTGCTTGCTCAGCTGTTTCAAGCTCTACCGCAACCATTGAACCCAATGCACGAATATCAGTTACGACGTCACCTGTTGCTTGTTGAATATCTTTAAGGGTAACAACTAATTCAGCACCTAATTCATTTGCACGGTCACACAAGTTTTCTTCTTCAATCGCATCAATCACTGCGTGTGCAGCAGCAACTGCAATCGGGCTACCTGCGTATGTACCACCTAGTCCACCTGGGTTTGGTGCATCCATCACTTCTGCACGGCCCACAACACCTGAAATTGGGAAACCGCCGCCCAAGCTTTTCGCCATCGTAATTAAGTCTGCTTTAGTCTCGTAATAGTTCATTGCAAACAATTTACCAGTACGGGCAAAACCTGATTGCACTTCGTCAGCAACCAATAAAATACCGTGCTTGTCGCAAATTGAACGTAAACGTTTTAAGAACTCAGCTGGCACAACATTAAAACCACCTTCACCTTGTACTGGCTCAAGTACGATTGCCGCAACATCATGTGGTGCAATATCTTCACTGAAAATATCTTCAACGCTTTCAATTGCCGCGTCTACTGAAATACCTTTAGCAGGCACTGGGTAACGCGCGTGGAACACACCCGCTGGCATTACGCCGAAATCACGTTTGTAAGGAGCCGTTTTACCTGTCATTGCCATCGTCATAAATGAACGACCGTGGAAACCGTTACCAAAAGTGATAATGCCGTGACGACCTGTATAAGAACGAGCAATCTTCACTGCATTTTCAACTGCTTCTGCACCAGTTGTGAAAAAAGCTGACTTCGCAGGACCCGCAATTGGCGCGCGTTCATTAATACGCTCAGCTAAAGCGACATAGCTTTCATATGGTGTTACTTGATAGGCAGTGTGAGTAAATTTAGTAAGTTGCTCAGTTACTGCTGCAATCACTTTAGGGTGGCGATGGCCTGTATTTAAAACCGCGATACCACCAGCAAAGTCGATAAATTGGTTGCCTTCCTTGTCCCAAAGCGTGGCATTTTCAGCTTTTTCCGCATACCACTGACACATCACGCCTACACCACGTGGAGTTGCTTGCTGTTTACGTGCGTTAAGTGCAGAATGTTGATTATCCATTTGATTCCCTCATATTTTCATCATCAGTTGCAGCTTTGGTTTCTTGCATCCTGTGCTTAATTTTCAGGGTGCTTTACAACGACTGCCTATGCATGTAATTTCGCTCGTCTGATGCCAACTGACGAGAGCCACTTTTTAACTGTAGGAGAGAGCCAATTGCGTAGTTTACTTGGAGATCATTTGCTGCAACGACTCCAACAGGACACTGAAGGGAAACTACATCAACGCCTTTTCCGTTGCCTGCGTGGTGCGATTATTGATGGAGTCATCCAGCCCAAGACTCGTCTACCTGCGTCACGCGACTTAGCCAGTGAAATTCATGTTTCAAGAAATACGGTGCTTAGTGCCTATGAACAGCTACAAGCTGAAGGCTACTTAGAAGCCCGTACGGGACACGGCACATGGGTTGCCGAAAAGTTACCAGAGAGTTTTTTAAATACACAAAATAAGAAAAAAGCGGTTTCAAGTCCGAAAGTTCAAAGCTCTTATGAGCTATCGCAGCGTGGTTCCAACTTATTGGGCTATGCAGCAGCGTCGCCACACCAATGGGGCGCTTTTGTGCCGGGAGCACCCGATGTGACTGAGTTCCCACATCATATTTTTAGTCGTATTCAAGCACGCTTAAGCCGCGAACCCGATATTAATCGCCTGATTTATAGCAATGCAGGTGGATGTATTGAGCTTCGAAGTGCATTGGCAGATTACTTGCGTGTTGCACGTTCAGTCCAGTGCGATGCAGACCAGATTATTATTACCGAAGGCATTCATCAAGCTATTGATTTAGTCTCGCGTGCGCTCAGTGATATGGGAGATAAAATCTGGATTGAAGATCCTGCTTATTGGGGAATGCGTAATACGTTACGTATTAATGGTCTCGATATTCAACCGATGCCTGTCGATGCTGAAGGTATTATTCCTGAGGAAAATCCAGCAAAGCCACCAAAACTCATTTTTGTCACACCTTCCCACCAATATCCGCTTGGCTCTCATTTAAGCCTAAACCGCCGACGTAAATTGATTGAGATTGCACGTCAGCATAATAGCTGGATTGTCGAGGATGACTATGACAGTGAGTTCCGTTTCTCGGGTCAGCCTTATCCATCTTTACAAGGTTTAGAAAATGATGCGCCTGTGCTGTACATGGGCACGTTTAGTAAAACTATTTATCCATCCTTAAGAATTGGCTATTTAGTCGTACCTAAGCCGTTATTTTCACCATTACGCATTGTGGCAGCCGAGCTTTATCGTGGTGGGCACTTGCTTGAGCAAAAAGCCCTAGCTGAATTTATTCGTGAAGGCCATTATGAAGCGCATATTCGCCGTATGCGCCTACTTTATGGCAAGCGCCGCGACTACTTGGTGAGCTTAATTCAACGTTATCTTGGCCCCGAATTTATTCATGAATATGACGAAGCAGCAGGATTACATCTGGTTTTAAAACTGCCAAACTCTTGCGATGATGTCGCGATTGCAGCCACAGCGCTTGAACGTGGTGTCAAAGTTCGTCCCTTATCTCAATACTACATGCAGTCGCATGCACATGCAGAGCGTGGTTTACTGATGGGCTTTGCTTGTGTAAATGAAAAAGATATGGTGATGGCTTTTGGCGTCTTGCTCCAATGCTTACGTGAAGCAGGCGTACCTACGCTAAATTAACTTCCCTCTGTTATTAAAACAAATAAAAAAGAGCCTGTTTGTAAGGCTCTTTTTTATTTAAAAATTTAAACTAACTTTTCTTCATGGCTATGAGTTAAATGGGTCGCTCTACGCTCTTTACCCCAACCCAATTTTTCAGACAACAATCCGAAGAACACAATAATGCCGAACAATGCAGTGGTGTAAATCACTTCTTTAAAATATGTGCCTTCAATCAACATGGTAAGAATTGCACCAATAATTGCAAAGATCACTACATAGGTTAAATAAGGGAACATCCACATTTTAAAGTCAATTTTCACGCCTTCAGCTTCTAACTTTTTACGCATACGAAGCTGAGAATAAGCAATGGTCAGGTATACATAGAGTGTTGCTGCACCTGTTGTTAGCATGAAAAAGTCATACACATCCATACTCTTGGTTGCAGTTAAAACCACAGCAATTACAGAGAAGAAGCATGACACAATCACGCCCACCCACGGACTACTTTTACTGTTTACAGAGCCAAAGCTTTTCGGTGCATCACCACGTTTAGATAATGAGAACAACATACGTGAACACGTATAAAGCGCTGAGTTAAAGCAGCTACATACCGAGGTTAGAACCACAAAGTTTACGATATGGCGCGCACCCGGAATACCAAGCGCAGACAACGTAACGCTATAAGTTCCCCAAGTCGAATCTTTCAAAAGTTCATTGTTGTGAGGAATTAAACATACCGCCACAAACATTGAGCCGACGTAGAATAAAATAATTCGCCAAACCACCGAATTTGAAGCTTTACGAATTTCTTTAGATGGATTTGCCGATTCTGCTGCCGCTACAGTGACAATTTCAGCGCCAATATAAGCAAACATGACTCCAAGCAAAGCGGTAATAACGGATGAACCACCATTAGGCATAAAGCCTTGAGAGGTTAAATTACTAATACCAGAAGCAGCCGGATTACCCCAAGGCCACAAATGCATGATGGCTAAACTACCAATCACAAGGAAAATAACAATCGCGATGACTTTGATGAGGGCGAACCAAAACTCGAATTCACCATAGTTTTTCACGTTTTGTAAATTAACGACAACCAGTGCACCAATCACCACGACCATATAGACCCAGATCGGTATAAACGGGAACCAATTGTTTAGAATTTTTCCTGCCACATAGGCTTCCCAACCCATGAGCATAGCCAAAGTACACCAGTACAACCAACCAATTGAGAAACCTGCCCAACGGCCAATCGCACGGTCAGCATATGTTGAAAAAGAGCCACTATCTGGGTTTAAAACAGCCATCTCGCCTAACATACGCATGATGAACCAAACGAGTAGACCACCTAAAGCGTAAGTTAAGAAAACTACAGGTCCGGTATTGTAAATAATACTGCCTGAGCCCACGAATAGAGAACCACCAATAACCCCTGCAATAGAGATCATGGTCAGGTGGCGTGATTTGAGTCCATGTTTTAAACTTTGGGAGTGATTGGCTTCAGAACCATTTTGATGAGCTGCCATATCATTTTCCTTAATATATGGAGGATATCGGCTAGTCTCGGAAAACCTCCGAAGCCAAAAAATATCCCCTAAAAATTTAGCCGTTCTGCCCAATTCCTAAAACAGAAAATTCACTGAGCTTATTCGGCGCTTCCGTATGCATACTTCCAATGGCTTTAATTTGTCGTTTCGGCAGTCAAGAAACGAGAGCCATTTTTGGAATAAAAGAGAGAGCCAATTGCAAAATTTATACGCAAAATTGGTCTAGATTCGTTTCATGAATTTAATATTTCTATAAATAATTTACATAAAAATAGAATCAGATTTCCAAGTATGCAATATCGATGTGTTTGGTTAGAATTTATAAAAGTACCTTAAGTTTATAAAAAATAACTTATGGATAATCGAATAAAGATAAAGCATCAAAATTTTAAAATTGTAATTAATAAAATAATAGTATATTATTTTACTATTAAAGTTTTGTTTAAATATGACTAGCGATATCAACTCATTTCGAGCTAAATCTGTCATTCATAACAACTGATTATTCTTTAATAAAACTATTATTAACTTATATAAAAGGCAAAATTAATGAACAATAAACTTAAAACGTTAACATTTAGCTATAGTATTAAGATTCCAAAAGAGTCCTTTCCACTTATATGGAAGCACTGGAATGATATTACCAACTGGAGCAACTGGGATAAGGGTTTACTAGAAACCCAATCCGATGGAAATAAAATAAAGCTGGGGAAGAATATTAATATTCTTCCATACGGAACCCCCGATTTAGTTCCTATTTGTGTAACATCATTTATTGATGAACAACATTTTACAACAACTAGTCATACTCCTATAGGCTCCATGTCTATTGGACATTCACTTATTGAAAAAAGTGCAGCATGTCCTGATGACAGAATTGAGCATACTATTTGTGCTCAAGCTCATAACTATGATTTTTTTAAAGATAATATTTGGGAAAATTTAAAGCAGAATATTGTTCAAAGTGTTAATAATCTTGTTGAAATAACGCAAAAAGAAATGAACCAATGAAATCATGGATCGCTGTGATTTCCTATGAACATGCTTTAATAGCTTCAAAGTTAAATATTCTTCAAGTCTGCCATGGCAAAAAGGGCCCCCTCATCGCGACTCATGCTGGCGATGAGGTATTTATATATTG
The DNA here is from genome assembly GCF_016809775.1 of Acinetobacter sp. C13. Classification (NCBI taxonomy): domain Bacteria; kingdom Pseudomonadati; phylum Pseudomonadota; class Gammaproteobacteria; order Moraxellales; family Moraxellaceae; genus Acinetobacter; species Acinetobacter sp. C13. The sequence continues at coordinate 216,499 of NZ_JAFBJL010000003.1, read as the reverse complement.
CCCAAGAACTGAAATGCGTGCTGGTAAGGAATTAAAACTAATCGCATTTAGATGCTCTTTTTTAAATAATGAAATCTATCAGTTTGAGCAAACTCCAGATTTTAAACCTTTCAGAAAAGATGTAATCTTTGATTCAAATTTTGTATCCAAACCCATCAAAAATATTAAAGGATTAGAACTTACGAGTAACCCGAACTGGGGAATACTTGCGCGAAGAGGTTTTTTTGAAATAAGTCAGCATGATGCGAATTTAATTAACGATAGTAAAACCTAGGAGATAATTTTAAATTATAGATCTACTCTCAAAATATTATTTAATGATCAAAACTTGAAGTCTTCATTTGAATTTTAATTAAATAATTTTTGCTCTAGCCTCCGCTTCCTCAGGAAGCGGCCCAGCAATATAACTAAACTCTATTCACTTCAATTTTATTTTCTTATTATAATTTTGATCTATGACACGCTTTAAGATAAATAACTGATACAACTTGTACTTAGCTTATTCGTCGTAAACAGCACGTATATTTTAAATAAGCTATACTTGCGCTTTCTATAATTTTTTTAAAAATTATAATTTTACTTAACGGGTCTTATTGAAATGGTAAAGCCAGATATATTTACACACACCTCTCCAATGGAAAGTATAGGATTCAGATTTTGGCAAACATTTATTAAGTGGCAAAGACAGATTGATATAGTTTTAGCTCCATTAGATTTAACTCAGCAGAACTTCAGCATACTCGCGCTTATTGGTTGGCAATTACAACAAAATGTATCGATTTCCACCCCCTATATTAGACAGAAAGTGATTGTTGAAATGTCTGGTATGCCCAAAATGCAGGTTTCTCTTATTTTACAGCGCCTAAAAAAAAGTAAATTAATTACCATTTCACCTTACCCTTTAGATTTACGCGAACAACAAGTTGAGTTGACTGATGAAGGATTAGATTTGCTTCGTAAAGCAATTACTCTGGTTGAAGAAGTCGACAATAAAACATTATCCCAAGAAAACTTACTTAGACTGATTGGAACAAATGAATAATAGAGGTTTAAATTCATTACAAGAAAAGACTTCATTTAAATGAATTTAAAGCTTTTAGTTTTGTTCAGAAATTAATAATGCCTTTGTGCCTGTTTCCAATGCTCTAAATATATGTTTCTGGTCAGCTGGATAACAAATATAGTCGCCAACACCAAGCTCAACAGCTTCATCAATTAAGCCCACCAAAGCTTTACCTTCAACCACAATAATATGCTCCACAGAACCAACTGGATGCGGCTCTGAAAGACGGTCTTCGCCTGGCTCAACAATCAGTAAATAAACATCGCGGCGCGCATGTGGCGGACAAGCCGCCAACAAAATCGCTTTGTAATTGGCAATCTCAGAACTCACTGTTGGCCCATCGCCACAGCGAATCACTTGTACCTGATTACTCGGTTCTTCCATCAACCTTGCAAATGGAATATTTAGTGCAACACAAAGTGCCCATAAGGTTTCAATGCTAGGGTTACCTTGCCCTGCCTCTAATTGTGACAATGTAGATTTAGCAACACCTGCACGACGAGCAACCTCTGCCAACGAAAGCCCTGCTCTTTGACGTTCACGCGTTAAACCTTTGGCAATAATTTCAATTGGCTGAGACATTCACCACATCCGTTCTATAAAAAAAACGATCGTTCGTTTTGACAAAAAAATCAGACTTATTCATTATAATGGAAAATCGTTCGTTATATCATGCTATGTCCACATACTCTTTGATTAAAAAACTAAGTAAAGACACTACCCGCTCGATTTTCTTTGTATGTCTAGCGACGAGTGTCGTTGGTATGTCTTTAGGTTCACTCGCTGCAAGTTATGGCTTAGCGCTCTGGATCCCGCTTTGTCTATCCGTGTTTGTGCTCGCAGGAACTGCTGAATTTATTTTTATTGGTTTCTTGGCTGTAGGTGGTAGCCCAATTGCAGCTGCGATTGCAGGACTACTCGTCAATTTAAGACATCTACCTTTTGGTATTGCGGTCAATGAACTAATCCGTGGCAAATTCTCTCGATATTTTGGGGCACATATCATGAACGATGAAAGCGTTTTGTTTGGTATGGCACAGCCCGATTTTGAGACGAAAAAAGCTGCTTACTGGCTATGTGGTATAGGCATCATGCTCAGTTGGCCACTTGGTGTAACGGCGGGTTATTTCATTGGAAGTGCGATTCCAGACCCTAAAACATTTGGCTTAGATGCCATTTTCCCCGCGATTTTAATTGCACTTACTTTTAATGCTTTAAAGAATAAATCTACTCGAAAAGCTGCATTTGCTGGATCAACTTTAGCACTGATCACCACACCTTTTTTGGCCTCAGGACTTCCAATTCTGATTTCACTTTTTGGCTTGATATTTGGTAGAAAGAAATGAGTCAACAATTACTAATTATTTTAGGTATAGGCTTGCTAGCACTTGGAACGTATGGGATTCGCTTTGCTGGGTTTCACTTGGGTGCCAAGTTCTCTTTTTCTGAAAAATACCAAGTTTTACTCTCAAACGGTGCGACTGTTTTGCTCTGTGCGATTGCAGTGACGACAACATTTTTTGAAGGTCAACATTTTGCGGGATTCGCGCGTATATTTGGTGTTGGCTTAGCACTGTTCTTGGTTTGGAAGAAAGTACCGCTGTTATTAGTGATTTGCTTGGCAGCTGCTGGCACGGCACTTATACGTTTGCTTGGAATTGAGTAATAAAAAAAGCGAGATAAACTCGCTTTTTTGAAACTTTGATTAGAACGGATATACATACCAAAAAACAAATAAATATTTAAATTACAACAAATTAAATAAATATGTTAAATATTATGTCAAATTAATTTCTTTAAACTTAACATTTTCATTTTCTCATCCGATCTCTTGAAAAATACCAACATATATCGAAACTGCTTGCAAGACGCTATCAATTATTTTTTATTTAAGTGAATTTTATGACGTGATCATTTTATTGACTTAAGTGAATACAAATTTATAGAGTTAAATAACAATTTAATTTAGTTAAATTAATTAAAAAAATACCTATATCGCATAATAAAATATATTTAAAGTTTTACAATAATGCACATATAGAGAAAACACAAAAGCTTTAATAAATACTTTCAAGTTAACTTCCACATAAAATTACCATCTATATTTTACACAAGAATTTTAAATTCAAAAAATTTTACCAAAAAAGTTAAAATTGTATAAAATTTTTACTCTGAATAGTATTTTTAAAATATATTTACAATTAATTCAGTCTAACTAAAATTAACCAGACTATTTAAAAAACTTCTATATTAATTACATCTAAATTTCAATTTATAATTTCACTATTTATGGGTGGAATATCATCAACCACTAATGTTATAACCACTTTTTTTCTAATTTCGAAATAACCTTTAAAAATATAACCTTTATTAAAATATGGGGGCAAATCAGTCATCAAACACAAATAAGCGGTTGAAAATTCAAGATTTAAATCTAATATCTCAAACAAATTAAAATCCATAAATAATTTTAATTTAGGATAAATAGCTTTAAATAAACTTTCTTTTAATGAAAAAGCTAATGTGAGTTTAATATTAAATGGGAGTTTAATGCTACACATATTTTTTAGCTCACTTTCATTGATTATATAATTACTAAGTTTTATGCAATCATCTTCATTAATTATTCTTTCAATATCAATACCAATTAATAAACTAGTTAAGCAATCTTTGGCGCAAACAACTATTGTCTGTTGATAGGTATGTGACAATGATCCTACTATACTCACAGGCCAAATTGGAGCTCTTTCTAATGTGTTTTTTAAATGAAAATTCTCAAACCCAAAATTCTTAAGTGCTATACTTGTAGCATACCTACTTGCCAGATATTCAGCTTGACGCTTTTTAGCTGACTCTTCCATATTGGAAGGCAATTTAATACTATAATAATCAAAAAGTGATAAATTAAAATATAGCTCATCAAAATGTATCTTAATAAAATGTAAAGAAGGAAATCTCTTCATTGAAAACTGATGTATCTCTTTAATAAAATAATTTTCTTTTTTAAAAATTAGAGTAGAAGTAGAAAACATAATATCCAACACATACACTTTACATTAAACAAATAGACTTCATGATAAAAAATATATAAATATTAATAAAAAGAAGCCTATTTACATCAAGAAAATCAGCAATCAATTTTTTTTAACAATGTTAAATGAGTAATAAAAAAACCCTCTGCACTTTTCAAGCCAAACCCAAGCATTCTATCAAAACCAACATGGGAAATCCAAATTACAGAAAGACTTAACAATAGCAAATTTGAATGAAATAAAATACCCAAGATAATAGGGAGAATAAAATTATGCGTTAAATTATAAGTAAAAGCTCCAATTTTTTTATTAAAAAAATATCCTAGCATACCGACATCAGGAATAAAAAATGTAATAAAAAATATTTTCCAGCTTAAATTAAAATAATAATAAATCAATATAGCTGCTAGAAATACTAAAAAATTTTCAATTCGTATAATATAGTGATGATATGAATTCATGGTATAAACCTCGCAATTAATTAATATAATTTTCTACTGTTTTAGACAACGTTGTTAAAAAATTTTCTGATTGATTTCTAATAAAAAAATGATCACCCATATGAAATGATGTTGTAAAACGACTTTGGGTATGAATATGCCAAGCTTGCTGCAAATCTAGTGTAATTAGCGGATCTTGTTCATTACAAAAAACATGAATTGGGCACTCAAGAGGAACATCAACAGGCTGATGACTCTCGCATAATGCTAAATCATCCCGTAATAAAGAGATTGCATAGTTAACCCACTCTGGATGACTCAATAAAGATTGGTCAATAGCGCCAAATGACTGTATAAATTCTAATAATTTTTTATCATCAAGATTCTTTGCCGAAGGAAAAGGGTATGATAAATGTGGTGCTCGTTGGCCACTTACTAGTAGTATCTCTGGCCGCAATTGTTTTTTTTCAGCATATAAGGCAAGTTGATGCGCGAACCATGCCCCCATACTATGCCCATAAATTGCAAATTTATTATTTTCTAATACTGAGTCAAGTGATTCATTTAATTTTTTAGATAAAGTTAGAAAATCAGTTTCGCGTGGTTCATTATATCTATTCTCACGTCCAGGATAAGTAATAGGATAAATAGTAATATCATCAGAAAGATACTTTTTCCATTTTGAAAAAAGGGCACTTGTACCACCAGCATAAGTAAAGCAAATTAAAATGAGAGATTTATTTTTCATTTGATTTGAATTTTCCTTTTAACTCAATTTATCTTAGATAATCATTAGACTCTTATTTTGGAAACTAGGAATCATATTTAAAAGATATTTTATTTTTCAATTTAATCCATAACATTTTCATCCCTAATAAATTACTTAAGATAATATTCTGTTTTCTTTTTGAAGGATAACTCGATAAAATAGAAGATAATGCCCAAAGTGAAACTAGCCCTATATTGTTAGGTGAACCATGTACATCAGCAATTTCTAGAACTTCCAAATGGGGAGCCATGCTTCGTAATATCGGGATTTCTCGTTTAGAAATTATTTCGTCAAAGCTACTTTGTAAGTAATGAATGGGAATATTGAGTAAAGAAACTTTTTGTGAAACTAAACCAAATGCTTGCATTTGTATATCTAATTGCTCAATTGAATGCTGCATGATATGAGCAAGAGTTTTCTGAGTTACTAAGGGAATTTTTGATTTATCAAAATTAGAAAAGAAATCCTCTACTGGAGCACCAATAGTTGTAATTCCAATAATCCGGGGATCATTAAGTGCATTTATGATTGCTAAATGACCACTAAAACTAAGAGCCATTAAATGTGTTTCTTCAATCTTAGCTCTGCCAGATAATGCATTAATGATTGTCGAAAATAATGTGCATGGACCCGCTTGATATACCTGTTTGTTTTCACCAACACCAGGCATCTCAGTTATAGCAATCGCAAGTTCAAGCTTTGCTGATAAATGCATAAAGCGCTGCCATTGCTCTTTGATTGAAATAATTCCACCACATACTATGAGCAAAGGCCAACCTCGATCCAAACCTGTTGCATAAGCTTTGTATTCGCCATTCATAAGATTAAGCGTTTCAAATTCAATAGAGCTTGCTTTCATGGCTAATTTAAAATTTTTGATGCATGCCTCATGTGCATCTTGCTGTACTGCCGTTTCAATAAATGGAAATCGCGCGAGATTATAAAGTTTACATGCTTCCGCCCATTTACCTCTTTCTTCCATTAACTGGGCATGATTAGACCATACTTGAGACCAATTATCAGGAAGACCATTATCTATAGTTGATATTGATTTCAATATCTTTTTGATCTTTCTAGGATTAAGTTGCTGTGCAGAGCTATGTAGATTGACAAAGTTCTTGAGTTCATTTAAGTAATGCATAATATTTATTTCATAAGTAAAGATTATTTTGAATTTGTCTTTTATAAGCAATTCGATTGCTAATTCTCTTCTGAATGAAAGTAAAATTATTTATTAATCTATAACTTGTTCTGCGAATTAATTGATGTACTGGGCTATTAGCACATAATAACTTTTCTTGTCTTAGCTGAAGATTAAGAACAAAATCAATTTCTTTTTGTCTATTTTTTTGAAAATTAGAAAAATCTATATTTTCAATATTTTGCATTTTACTTGCTGTTATTAGTATTGGGGCAAGTTCCATAGCATCTTGAATACTCAAATTAACACCTTGGCCTAAAAGAGGAGTAACTGTATGAGCAGCATCACCGATTAATAAAATACCATCTTTAAACCACTTTTTTACTTGTATAGTAAAAATATCAAGTAAATGAACATCTTGCCAAGATGAAATATATTCTCTAGCAGAAAATCCAATTTGCATATCAATACTCTCAATTAAATTATAAAATGCACTGATATCTTTTTTGCGTAAATTATTATAACTTCCTTTTGAAATATTTACTCCAGCACGGTAATAATGAGGAAAAGTTGGTAATAGAATTAAATGTTTAGAACCGTCAACAATAATTCTAGCTGTGTTATTTTTTTGTTTATCTGGAATAGGGATTTTAAACCAAAGAACATCTCTCTCTGTATTCTTTTTAACAAAATCGAGCCCACTTAATTTTCGAATTTTACTATACCTACCATCTGCACCAATTACTAATTTAGCTTCAATACTATTAGTTTCTGCTTGATCCTTCGTACGATATTTAACGCCAGATACACGCTGATTATCCCAAATCAAATCCGTGCAAGTTGCTCCACGTAAAATAGTACAATTTTCAAATTTTCTTAATCGGCTAAGTAAAGCATTTAATAATACAGGCTGTGGAATGTCCATAACATATTTATATTTATATGGAGCATTCGTATAATTTATATTTAATAATTTTTTTCCAAATTCAGTTACTTCAAGTGCATGTGTTTCAAGATATCCATGCTCTGTTAACTCATCTAATATTTCCAGCTCATCAAAAATGCTTACAGTATCTGGTTGCATCGACTCACCGCGGAATGAACGATTATAACTTGTCGAGCTTTCCAATATAGATAATTTTACACCAGCTTTGGCAAGTTGTAATGCTAAAACAAGGCCTGCTGGACCAGCCCCAATGATACAAATATCAGTTTTCATAATATGATCCCAACGTCATTATTAATAATATGATTTCAAATTCTAAAAAAATTATTTTCTAAATATTTCTTTAACTCAGATAAAATCTCAGCTGAAATAGCACCATCTAATACACGATGGTCAAAAACTAAAACTATATTAGTTATTGGCTTGATTTTTATCTGACCTTCTTTAACTATAGGTTTATCTATAATATCTGAAAGCCCTAAAGAAATAGTGGAACCTGAAAGCGGAATAAACCGAGAAACATCTCGGCCACCTAAAGATGTAATTGTGAATGAGCCTTGTACCTTACTTTTAAGATTGGCATTTTTCATAGTATAGTTAAATAATAATCGCCCGAAAGGTAATGGTATTTTTTGCAAAATACGGATTGGCTTAAACTCAGAGCAAGATTTAAAATCATGAGACTTAAAATAATTGACCCTTTCTTGGATCTGTTCTAAAGAAATATGATTTGAATTAAGAATCACAGCAGAAGTAACAATTCTTCTACCTTCTAGAGTTTTGTCTAAGGTAAATTTTGCATTAATGTTTTTCAATTGAATGATATTCGGGAGAAAATTACCAATAATCATGCTATTAGCATCAGGAAATTTTTCTAAAACATCTGAAAAAGCTTTAATGAAGTAGGAGATATAGCTAATTTTATTCGCGCTCATTTGACGATGTTGTAAGATACTTGACATATCAACTTCGGTCTCAAGCACTACAGGTCGATTACTCCATGCATAATCTGCAAAAAGTAAAGTATGCTTTCTTTGCCATGGAAATAAATTTTTAAATATCATTGAATATGAACCTTCTGACATAGTTCATAAATATGTCTTAAAGTATAAGCCTGTAAATAATCTGCAATAGAAATTTGGGAACTTAATTTCTTTTCAAGTAAACTCATTAACCGAATTGCATTAATGGAATCCCATTGATCAATATCAACTAAAGCAATATCTAAGTCCTTCTCTGTAACTTGAATACCCATATTTAAATTAACAAAATTTAAAAAATCAGTAATGTTCATTTTCAATTTCCATAAGTAGCATTTATTTGAATATGTTTTGGCAAGGGTAGAATAGATTTTAATATATGAATATATTCTTTTCCTTCATCGTTATCAGATATACAGTCAAACCCATGAAATGCATAAATATCTGAGGCTTTTTGATTCTTTAATGTAGGTATAAACTTAGCTCTAACCTCTTTAAAATGTTGTGCTTTAGCCCAAGTAAGTAAATGACTTAAAGCAGCATCTTCAATTTGTCTAGAAAAAACACGACAGCTAAGAATAAAATTATTAATCCAAAGTGTTTTTCCCTCTATACGATAAAATATACAACCAATTTGACCATAATCACCAAAACGATCATGACTCTGTAAGCTGATAATATTATTTTCTCGCTCTGACAAATATGACTCAACATCGCTTTCGCTTAATCTTTTTGTCGTCATATTAAATTGGTTTGTACGCAAAGTTAATTGAGAAACTCTTGAAATATCTTGTTGCATAGGCACAAAAAGTTTAAGTTCTATTTTTAACTGATTTAAAAAATCATCGATATTATTACTTTCTCTTTCAACATTTTTTCTTTTTGCTTCTACTTTATAAAGCTCACTTCGTTTAAAATCTTCCTGACTAAGTTCTAACTGACAAAAATTATTATTATTTAATAACGAAGATACATATTCACTAGGATCATATCCAGGATTAATTACAACTATATTAGGAAATTTTTGTTTAACTTCTTCTCGCTCAAAATTAGAATCATCTACAAATACAAAACTATCAATACCAAGATTTAATGTTTCACTAATATTTTTAATTGCTAAACTTTTAGGATCCCAATTTGCAAAAATTACTGAAAAATCATCTAAACTTAAATTCATATCTTTTCGAGATCGAAAAACTTCTTTGACATTAGCCAATTCATTTTTGCTGCTAATAGCTAATAAAACTCCTTGTTTCGAAAGATAGTTAACTACTTTTTGAAAATAGAGATATGCTTCACCAACAGGATGTCCAGAAAGTTGAATACCATCAATTCCATCGTCACCTAAAATTCCTCCCCAAATTGTATTATCTAAATCTAGGACTAAACATTTTTTTGCTAAACCACACTGAGCACGAATAATTCCGACTAATTCATTAGAGATTTGATCAAGTAAATCTGTACTCATATATGCTTTTGTATAAAATGCCAAACGAGGATCATGTAATTCGATACCAGAATTTAATAAATGAGATGTTTCAATAGTAAATACATGATTATATTGTTCTGATAATGCATTAATATCAGCATTGAACTGATGCCAGATTTTACATATTTTCGCTCTACTCTTGTAATCAATACATTGCTTCAAATTATTTAAACTAAGTGGAATTGTAGTGAAAACCAGCAGTCCAGAATTATGCCGATTATAATATTCAGCAAATATAGCTAACTGTGATAATTTATTTTGAATAATGGAATCTAATTGTTCAATATTCCAGTTTTCATTCAGCTCATCAAAAATTATATGTTCATCAAATATACATAATGTTAAATTTGGATTAGATTGATAAAGTAAGCTCTCATTATTTAAAAGTTCATAGTAATATTGATTATAATCAGATAAATAAAAATTTGGATAAACGCCTTCAGCCAACAATCTACAACGTAATAAATTAGCAATAGAATGATATGTAAAATTACTAACTATTGCTAAATTAAAACTTCTCGAAGATGTATGATCAATATATATTTTCTGGTCTAATTTACGACATAATATACCAGCTTGAGCTCTATCATCTGTAGTATTTAATTTAGATAACAGATATTTTAATTGATTTAAATTACTAGCTGGAAAATCATTATTATATAGCTTTGAAATTAAATGCAAACTAGAAAGTGAAGAGTTACTCATTTTAATTACCCTCTTTACACTTAATAAACATACTACCACTTAACCAACGTGAAGATTCAACAGTGATTGCTATAGCACTTTCATTTGGCTTTATTTTTCCAATTAATCCACTTAATTGAAAAATAAGCAATGCATTACCATTATTACCAGTTTCTTTTACACAATTTATTGTTTTTTCATAGTCAACATTTATATCAGCTATGATTTTATCAGTCATTTTTCCTGATAATTGTGGAAATAAAAACCAATCTATCTGATCAATATTTTTCTTAGTATTTTCTAATATATATAAAAGTTCTTCTTTCGTAATATTAGGAACATTATTTTCAATTGATTTATAATCTTCCATCAACATTTCTTTTGAATTTTCTTTAATCCCATTCCAGTTTACAATTTGACCAGAATCATATTTTTTATTTAAAATTTTATAATTAACACTCTCTACTTCTAGAACATTATTATTTCTCTCTGAACTTAAAATTAATGCACCAGCACCATCCCCAAAAAGTGCATAATTAATAATCTCAGATGGTTTAGTTTCATTATAATTTTTAATTGGATCTATAAACTTATTACAAGTATCGGCCCCTATAATTAAACCATATTTATATTTTTCTTGACTTAATAATTCATGGGCAAGATATATTGCTTGAATAGCACCTGAGCATCCTGATTGGAGTTGAAAAGTAGGAATTCCAAGTAAACCAAGATCAAATGCAATTTCATTAACAGTAGCAGGCATTAATTTATCTGGTGTTGCTGTTGCCATAATAATAAAATCAATTTGTTCAATATTTATTTTTGCATTATTAATAGCATCAATAGCAGCACTATATGAAATATCTTTAAGACTCATCATTTCTTCACCACTATTTAAATCTGTAGCAAAGTATCGACTATTATTTTTTAAATATAATGAAACCCAATCAGAATTTATACCAAATTTTTGAGATAACATGGAATTCGTAACAGGTAAACCTGGAAGACTGAGCCCTAACCCTTGAATATATGTAGACATTTCTATCCTTCAATTTTATTTAAGTTTAATTTTTGAAAATGCTTAATTACATCAGATACTGTATTTAAATATAAAGTATCCATAAAGTTAATTTTATTTTCAGCAGGTAATTCTTTATTAAGTTTTTCAATAAGTTCAATTACGATTATTGAATCCAACCCTAAATCATTGATCAATTTTGATTCTAGTTTAATTTGCTTAGAATCTAGACCTAATACATTTGCTATTGATTTTATAACTATTTCATCACTAGAATTAAAAAAGATTTCATTTTTTAATTCTTTATGGTTAACATCATCCAACCAATAACAAGTATTTTTAAACTTATAAAATGGAAACTCAACACTCCTATTTACTTCCTTATTTTGAGTAATTTCCGTACGACTACTTAAATACTTCAGTTCATTAGAATCTGGATTTTCTATAAACATCTTAAGTTTATATTCCAATTCTTTTAATGTTGATGCTAAAAGCTTTATTTTTACTTTTTGGTGGTTTTTTACACTACAACATAAACTAGATAAGGCACTTACATCATATTCAGGATGACTTTTTATAAATTCCACTAGCCCATATGCTTGCTCAATTAATAATTCTGTATTTGGTGCAGAAAATTCAAACAAATGATTTAAATCATTATTCATTTCCATAAAATTCAGTTTATCTGTATCTTTTAAAATAAAATGTGCATTAGTTCCTCCAAGTCCAAAACTACTAATACCCATATAAATATTTTCTTTTGATAGGAAAATTTCTCTATCAGATAAATTGATATTCTTACATTTTTCTAAAATAGGATTTGGTTGATTTGAATATAAGCTTTTTGGAATATAATTATAATATAACATCAAGGCTAATTTAATAATCCCTGCAATTCCTGAAGCTGCCTCAGTATGCCCAATCAAACCTTTAACAGCACCAATTGAGCATGGCTCAGATAGAGATTGGGGCTTAATGACATTATCCAAAGCTAGTAATTCTATTCGATCACCTAGTTCAGTACCTGTACCATGACATTCAATATATGATATATCTTGAGATGAAAGTTTTGTTTTTCTTAAAGTTTCAGTTAATAGCTCTTGTTGGGAGAATCGATTTGGAGAAGTAATCCCATTGCTCAACCCATTATGATTAATTACCCCCCCCACAATTTCAGCATAATTAGCAATCTGTATATTTTTTCGACATAAAACAATCACTCCTACACCTTCGCTACGGATAATACCATCACTATGATTACTAAATGGCCGGCATAATCCTGATGCCGAAGCAATACCCGAACATTGATAAAATTGTGCTAACGTGCTTGAGGCAATAACATTGACTCCCCCAACAATTGCATAATCACACTCATTTTGCTGTAAAGATTGAATGGCGAGATTAAGAGCAACCAATGAAGAAGAACAAGCTGTATCAATAGTTAAACTTGGACCCTTAAAATCAAATAAATATGAAATCCGGTTCGCTAGTAATGCTAAGCCATTACCTGTAATCATTTGACTATTAAGTGTTTCAGTATCTACTGAACGCTCAAACCAATCATTTGCCATAGCTCCAATAAACACACCAGTTTTGGAACCACGTAATGTTTCTGGAGCAATACCTGCATTTTCAATAGCATGCCAAGTATTTTGCAATAGTAATCTTTGCTGCGGATCCATGAGTTTTGCTTCACGCTTAGAAACTCCAAAAAACTCTGCATCAAATTGATCAACATTTTCAATATATCCAGCTCGCATATGATTTCTATTTGAATCTATTGGACTTGGACTAAAAGGTTGAATACTGATTTTATTATTTTTTATAACCTCCCAATATTCTTCTAGATTTCTAGCACCAGGAAATTGACAAGCCATTCCTCTAATAACAATATTTTCCACTTCATGTCTCCATTCAAAATTTATAAAAAAATTTATTTTTAGTTAATTTCTGAAAGGATATAACTAGCCATAAGTGATATTGTTGGGTAATCCCAAGCGAATGTAGGGTCAATTTCTATTTTCAACCATTCTTCTAATTCAGCACATAAACTCAAAGCATGTATAGAATCAACACCATAGTTTGCAAGCGGTTGATTTACATCAAAATGATCAACAGGAATTTGTGATAAATTAGCAAGTCTTTCAATAATAAAATTTGTAATCTGTTCAATAGTCATATTCATAAGAAGCCTCTATAGCAATTTAGTTCGTAGTATTAAAATCATCTAAATATTGAAGAAGATATTGTTCAATAGATGCAGAAGGTAAATATTCAGTTTGATTTAATTGAGAATATATAAAGTCAAGACTTGTAATTAAATAAATAGAATCTTTAAAAAATTTTGATTTTTGATCAAAACTCCAGCGCCCTATAGTTGCTATAGCACATTGAACCCACATATATTTTTCAAGAGCATCAAACGAGGAAATATCCTGCGGATTAAAATCAGATTGAATAATAGATTCACTAGTTATTTGGAGATATTCTAAATACCCAAGGATAATTTTCTTATTTTCAATAGTAAAATTTTCTGAAACTTCTAATCGGGAAATTAAATTAATCCAATAAGGTATACTTTGAAAAAGAGTATCCGAACCATCAGTAAATAAACGGAGTTTTTGAATATCAAATACAGGTAATTGATCTTGTATAAAAATTGCTGGTATTATTTCTTCTAAATCATGAGTAGTTGGTTTAAGCTTTCTTACAATAAATGGCATTTGAGCTATTAAAGCTGACTGGCAAGTAAAACTACTTGAATGCCCTAAACTTACGATTGGATAGTCGCGTAGTATTTTTTCAAAGAGTACTGCTTCACCTTCACGGATATAATATCGAGAACCCAAGATTAAAGCTAAATGCTTAAGAACTTCTCTCATCCGCAATGGAATTTGAGCCTTTGCTAAAGAAGCAAGTACACACATTTGTTTAGGTAAAATATGTAGAGCTCCAAGAACAGCATAATTTAAGTTATCTGCAATTGAAAATTCTAACCAAGCTTTACTCAATAGATTCTGAATATTAGGAATTTTTAATATTTCTTTGTTATACAGAATACGCTCATGACAATATTTATTAGTAATTTTCAATGCAGTTTCAATTACACCTAAACTTACACCAGGCAAGACAGCACGCGTAATTTGGAATGCTGTCAAACCATAATTAAAAGCATGACCTAATTTTCCCAATAAAGTATTATCAGATATAAAACATTGATGAAATTCAATCCCCCCAATTTGACATGTTTTTGCACCTTGTGTCGTATATCTTTCTATAAATTCGTAATTATTTTCATCCAACTGGGAAAGGTCAATAAAAAATAATGAATGGGATTTAGCACCTTTATTTTGTAAAATGTCAGAGGTTCTTGCTTGCAATACAATCCCTCCTGCACGAGAAATATTATTAATAACTTCTTTTTTACCAGTTAATAAATACCCATCCTCAACTTTTTCTGCATATAGCTCATTACTTGTAAAATCATTTCCATGATTAAGCTCATGATAAGAAATAGAAATTTTTTTTCCTTCAGAAAGGAGTTTATTACATTGTTTTTTTTGTTCAACGGAACCAGCAACCCATATATTTGTAACTGCCATAAATGTAGTAAGTATATAACCGAGTCCAAAACCTAAATCTTTTTGACTGATTTTACGTAAAATCTCTACCAAGTCTGGCATTGAATAATTAATTTGATTATCTTCATTAATGGTTAAAATTGATGTTAGTTTCAAGGCATCTAATTGCTTCTCCGCATTAATATTTAGAACACAAGCTTCATCTGTAGCTAAAATATTATTTATTGAGAAACTAGGATGCTTAGCTTGCAGTTGATTTAAACTATTTAATATTTGTAAAGTATTCATTTCAACCTTAATTATTAATTTGTGAATATTCAAATTTAGAAATCAATAGATTATTATCAACAGCTGAATTGACTAAGCTCTCTAAATCTTGTGTCGATGATAATGTTTTCCCTAGTAACCTTTCTAAACAATTCAACAAAATATTACCATTACGAACAACTTTATGCATGTAATGAGATGAATAAATAAATGCATGAATACAACATGATGCAGCAAAAATTTTTGTATATTCTTCAGCTTTTTTAAACGATGATACAGGTATATCTTTAGATAAAGCATGATTTAAAAAATAATCGTCCACTTCTTCTAATTTAATTATTAACTGTTCAATTTTATTATTTATTCTGAAACGTATTTTATCATCAATCTCTTTTAAAATATTTATATTAGACTTTGCATTTAAAAGACCTGAAACTATAAAATCATTTCCTTTACTTGATAATTTTAGAAGTTTAGAGTCTAATGTTGGAAGATCCTCTTTAAGTGAAAATAAATATTCCATTTCCTTATTTAAAAGTACATCTTCAGCACATTTAAATCTTTTTTTTGCAATAGCAGGAAGTTGAACAATAAGCATTTGTAAATTAATGGTTGTATTACCGTCGAATAAACTAATTAGTCTACAATCTCGTTGCAATTTACTAAAATCCCCATAATCATCAAGTCTCTCAAGATAGGATCTAGCACCAAGAACATCTACTAAATAATTAGTCATTGACTCAATAGCAGGGGGCACAAAAGCTTTTGCAGCAGCAGAGATAATACTCATTTGTTGAGGTAATAAATTTATTGCACGACTAGAAAAAAGACTTACACATTCTGAAATTATTAAATCAATAGCTGCATGTTCAAGCCTTCTTTTTACAAGAGGTAGTTGAGCTAATGTACTATGATAAATATGACGTTGATTCGCAAATTGCCAAGCCATTCTTAGTGCATGATCACCTGCACCAGAAGATAAAGCACAGCATAAAGTTCTTGTTATCTGGAATCCACACAAGATAATTTCTAATCCATGCCCTTCAAGCCCAACCAATTGATCTTTTGATAGAATTGCATTATTAAAACGGATTCCACTAATATCTGCACCACGAATACCATGTGTTTTTATTTTAGGTAAATAACTAAATTGCCCCTCATTTAAAGTGCTTTTATCCACCCAAAAAATACTAAAATCACGCGAATTATTTTCGTTATTTGTACGTGCAAATACTGAAAGTGTTTTGGATCGCCGAGCATTATTAATCAGATATTTTTCACCATTTAAAATAAATTTGTTATTTGACTTATGAGCTACAGTATTAGTAGACGAAATATCACTACCATTTTCTTGTTCTGTTAATGCTAGAGAAATAGCTTCATAGCTTTGAAGACTACTAGCCAATTCTTTACATTGAAACTCAGAACCAGCTATCCAAATTGAAATTGAACCCAACATGGTTTTTCCATGACCAATAGCTGTTGTTAAATCTCGTCGTGAAATTAATCTAAGCAAATGAAATAGTTCATCATATCCTTCGAGTCTTCCTCCATGTTCTTTAGGAATATAATAATTTGGCAACCCCCACTCATTAAGCTTATTTACGATTGCATTCGGAAATTCAGATCTTTGATCAAGCTCTAATAATGCTTGATTTGAATATATATTTTTTGAATTATAGGCACCACCTAATGCAGTTTCTAACTCGTGCGTCAACCATTTTAGATTAATCATGCTTTAACCATTTTTCTGTTTGGAACTGAATAAAATACAAAAATTAAAAATTAATTATTGTGAGCTCACCTTTAAGCCATAAATCTTTTACTCTTCTTCGCTGCACCTTGCCACTTGTAGTTCGTGGTAAACTACCTTTAGGCATAAATTCAATTGAAGCAACAGGTGTTTGAAAATTTGCACTAATTTCTAAATTTATTTTCTTTTTTATTTCAATGAACTGCTCTTTATCAAGTTGGGATCTATTAGAAATTTCTTGAACAATTACAATTTTTTCATTGTGATCATGATCTAAGCTAAAAGTTGCTGAGTAACCCGAAAATAGGACAGGATCCATTTGTGTAACATGTTCCTCAATATCTTGAGGATAAATATTTTTACCATTAATAATAATTAAATCTTTTAAACGGCCAGTTACAAATAATTCATTACGATTTAAAAAACCTAAATCTCCAGTTCTTAGATATTCTTTCCCATTCTCAGGATTAGTTCTTGCATGAAATACTTCATCACTAAGAGAAATCTTCCCCCAATATCCTTTTGCAACAGATAAACCAGACACCCAAATCTCACCAACTTCATTTTCAGCTAGTTGTTGTTTAGATTCAGGATTAACAATAATAACGTCTAACTCATAACTCCAACCAGAACTTACAGCTGCAAAAACACCATCACCCTCCTGTTTCTCAATAATTTTATTTAATGAAAGAGCTGAGGAGTCAATATACAAAGTGCGATACTTCATATCAGGATTACCACCGGTAACAAATAATGTTGCCTCAGCTAAACCATAACAAGGGTAAAAAGATTGTCCTTTAAAACCATATTGACTAAATAATTTAGCAAATGTATCAATTGTTTTTTCTCTAATTGGTTCCGCACCATTAAAACAATTTTTCCAATGCGATAGATCTACATCTAATAACTTATTAGGGTTATATAGTTTTACACAATGTTCAAAACAGAAATTAGGACCGCCCGATGTAGTGATTTTATATTCACTAATTGCTTTTAACCAATTCATTGGATTTTTTACAAATGCAATAGGTGACATAAGAACTAATGTCGCACCCAAATATAAAGACTGTAAAATAAGTCCAATCAACCCCATATCATGATAATACGGTAGCCATCCACCCATTACAGTATTACTACTATGTTGATATTTATGTTTAATAAGCAAACTATTATGAAGCAAGTTTCCATGACTAACCATGACACCCTTAGGGTCACTAGTCGAACCAGATGTGTATTGTAAAAATGCTAGATCAGATTGGCTTAATGCTACTGATTCTAATCGGTATATTTCTTCTAAATTATCTGTTGCAATACAAAGTATATTAGAACTTTCATTCCATACCTGAATTTCATTATTTAAACTTTGCGTACTTAAAATAGCTGAAACATCAGCGTCTTTCAAAATATAACGAACTCGTTGAAAGTGAACCGATTTTGATGAATAAAAAGACATTGGTACTGCAACAACACCAATATATTGACAAGCCATAAATGCAATAATGAAATCTACATTTTGTTTATATAACAATAAAGCGCGATCGCCTTTATTTAGTCTCTTCTGTAGATGACCCGCAACTTTCAGGACTTCTTGATGTAATTCACTAAAAGTTAATACTTTACTTTTCTCACCTCTATCATTTAAAAGCACTAATGATGGCTTACTTCCAGCATTTTTTATATTGTAATTAAAATAATCAATGATAGTTTGCATAATTTTCCTGTAAAGATGAGCAAGATATAAATTTTATTAATGAATATAAGAAATTTTGGAAATTATTATATTTATTTTGAAATTAATCAAAACTTTCCAACCAAAACCTGTAACATCTGACAGGTACACTATAGATGGCCATGATTATGTAATTTCATAAATAACTTTTAATTTAATTATATTTCTAAATTATTTAAATCTTGATATAAACAATATAAAATGACAAAATGAAAAACAATAAGTTATTAATTTTATTAATTATTTTTAATTTAAGTATTGGACTCTATCCAAATCATCAGAAAATATTCATTACCGTTAGATTATTGAGCATTCTTAAAAAGAATTTATAAGGCCACTTCTACAGATTGAATTTAGTAAGATATTTATGAAAAGTATAAACTTCACACAGATCAATAATAATTAAAAAAATTCTCTACGCAGTAAACTAATATGTTAGATATATAATTATGATAATCAAAAAATTGGCTATATATTAAATTTTATCCCCAAAAACCAAAATCAATTCTTAGTAGAGAACTTAATTAATATCAAAATTAATACAAAATACAATTAGTATAAACAAATAATTGTAAAATAGAACATATCACTACATAACTAACAAAGGCTAATTTATGAGTATAATATGCTTATAAGACTAATTTACAGAATTTTAAATAAATTTAATACTAGCTGAATCTCAGCCTAATAGTATCTGACTTATTCCTATATAAAGCCAAATATGATTACATGTTCTTCTCGACTTATTTTACTACCTATTATTTTTCAGTAGATTAGTACACCACAATACAATCATCATTTGGAATTCAATATCTTCATGAGCTTTAGTACATTCTAATAGAATAACGTTTTAGCTATACGGATAGAGCAGTAATGATAAATCAATGGACTCAAGCATGTCATAAAAAAGTCATTTAGATGGTATACAGTAATAGATGCTTATTTTATATGCTAAAAATAGTTTTTTTTAACTGACTGCTTTTTTAATATCCGAAAAGAATGGATGAAAGATTGTTTGGATATATTGAGATTTATTACAATGAAATCAGAAATTATCTTATACATAAATAGCTCATGTCTTTATGAAAAAAACTTATAGGAATTAATGACCAAAATTTTCAACTAAGAGTATAAATTATAGTTTTACAAAAATTGAGTAGATATTAATACTCATTAGAAGAGGGGAAGCAATGGATATATATGATTTAATTGATATTACTAAAGAAAATTTTGAAAAAGCTGTTACTAAAGAAGAGTTTATACAGATATGTGATTATTTTTTCAATAGTATAAAAATTGATTATTTTATGATCTGCATTTGTGATACTACTTCATTAGTTAAACCTCAAACTATCATAATTGATAATTTCCCTAAGCTTTGGTGTAAAATATATTTTGAAAGAAATTTCCAAAAATGTGACCCAATAACAGATTATTGTTTTTCAAATGCAAAACCTATTTTTTGGCATGAACTTCTTAAACTACCCAAATATCAAGAACCACGATATAAAACAATGTTTACTGTAGCTCAACAGTTTAATCTCAATTCAGGAGTAAGTATTCCCTTTACAACTGCTAAAGGTGATATGGGAATGATAAGTTTAGTAAGTAAATTAGACATTAAAAATAGTGAAAAAATTTTAACCCAAAGTATTCCTTTCGGAATGTTGTTAGCTTGTCATCTATCCGATTGCATATACTCAAGTAATTTAATAAAAAGTAATAAACTAAACACAAATATATCAAAGTTAACTAGCCGAGAACATGATTGTTTATTGTGGGCTAGTGAAGGTAAAACTTCATGGGAAATTTCACAAATTTTAGGTATAACTGAAAGAACCGTATTATTTCATATGAATAATGTTGTTAAAAAAATTGGAGCTAAAAATAGACAACATGCAGTAGCTCAAGGAATCGTTAGAAAAGTTATTTTACCAAATTTTATGGACCATTCCCAGTAACATAAAACCACAAGGTATTTTTAATTAGGGTTAATATTACGTTCTTATAAGCTCATGTAACCCCAATCCTATAATTAGCGAAGTTCTTTAATTTATGGTATTTAAATTTCTGCGATATAAAATTAGCTCATATCTTTCATTTTGAGCTTTAGCTGGAAAGTTTAAGATTTTTTGATTTGAAGTCTTTGTTCTAAATTAATAGCTAACTTATCTAATACTTGATACAAAACTTTAATGTCTTCACGTATAGCAACAATGCTATTAATTGACTGCCTTCTGTTTCATTTAATGAATAACAGAATAAAGATTAGGGTTTGACATTGCGTGACTATTCTTATCAAGAAGAAAAACGAATCTCTCACCATTGCTTATTACAATTCATTTTATTGAAATTACCAAAACCTCTTTAAAAACAGAAAAGGTTTACAGAATTACTTGTAATTCTGTAAACCTTTTCTTAAAGTATTGTTTTCTAAAGTTAATTTTTAGAACTTAACAAAACATAATTTCTCAAGTGTACTAGAACGGTAAATCGTCGTCTAAATCAGCTGGTGCAGAAGCCGGTTGTTGTGGCGCTTTAGGCGCAAAACCACCCGCTTGAGGGTTGCTTCCACCATTACCGAAACCACCTTGGTTACCATAACCACCGCTGTTTTGGCCATAGCCGCCACCTTGGTTGTTATTATTTTGATAACCATTACCACCTTGTTGAGGTGCGTTAAAACGTGGTTGATTAAAATCATTACCACCAGCGAAACCTTGTTCACCTTGTTGACGAGCATCCAACATTTGCATCTGGTCGCCACGGATTTCTGTTGTATAACGCTCTTGGCCATTTTGGTCTGTCCACTGACGCGTACGTAATGAACCTTCAATATAAACCTTAGAACCTTTACGTAAGAACTGCTGAGCAATTTCCCCTAAACGGTTATGCAAAACAATACGGTGCCATTCTGTTTGTTCTTTACGTTCACCGGTATTTTTATCAGTCCAAGCTTCACTTGTCGCGATTGAAAATTGGGTCAACGAGCCCCCATTTGGAAAAGTTTTTGTTTCAGGATCACGACCCAAAGTACCAACCAAAATAACCTTATTTACACCACGCATTAGCTGTCTTCATCCTATAAATTTCTATGTTTTACTTTATAAGAGTTATGCTTAAATGGCTACCTCTTTACCGAACAACTGCGTTAAATCACGTCGCGCAGCATCATCTAGAGACTGTTTATCGACTTTAATATAAGCAACTTGCTGGTCAGGCATCACCACAACTTCTTCGATACCACGAATTGCCAATAGCTGTGTGGTCCACTCATTCACCTGTTGCACTTGCGGCAATGGCAACACAATCGATGACAAATACCGCGGCTGAGCTAAACCAAAACTAATTAGCAACCATATTATAGCAATCCCTGCCAAGACACTCCATCCAATCGCAGTATTATGTAACATCAATAATTGACCACCTAGTGTGCCACCAAAAAAAGCGCCTAAAAACTGACTACTGGCATTTACGCCCATAGCCGTTGCTTTTGACTGAATTGGAGCAGACTTCGACAACCAAGAAGGCAATAAAGCCTCCATCACATTAAATGCAATAAAGAAAATTCCTAGGCCAGCAAGCAAAACATATTTTGACTGGTAACCAAATATGAGCAGCAGCAAACCTGCAATAATGCCTGTAATTGCTGTTAAGAAAATCCCGCGCATTTTGCGATATTTTTCAGCAATGATAATGCTTGGAAATGCAAAAAACAGGCTAATGACTAACAGTGGTAAATACACTAGACCATGGCTTGCTAAAGGAATATGTGCAAACTCGATGAGCTGTGAAGGCACATAAATAAACATGGCCGTCAGCAATAAATGCAGTGCAAAAACCGAAACGTGTAATCGGTTTAAATCATCCATTTGAATGACTTGCTTAAGCTGTGCCATGTAGCCTTGCTGATAATTACGATGATGGCGAGTGACTTTAGGTACAAGCAATAACATCGCAATCGCAATCAAGCCCATAATGGTCGTGACAAAGAATAAGCCAGAAATACCGACAAGGCTTGTGAGCCAAGGCCCAAGGCTAAAAGCGACCACGAAAGACAGACCAATACTCATGCCCATCGCGGCCATGGCTTTAGTACGCTGCTCTTCACGTGTCACATCGGCTAAAAGCGCCATGACAACAGCTGAAACTGCACCCGCCCCAGCGATAGCACGGCCAATAATTACGCCATAAATGGTGTCAGATAAACCCGCAATTGCACCACCAATCGCAAACAGTAATAGGCCAAAGACCACAAGTGGTTTACGGCTAAAACGATCTGCCAGTAAGCTAAATGGAATTTGCAAAATCGCCTGACTTAAGCCATAGACACCTACAGCCAAACCAATGAGTGCTGGAGTCGCATATTGATATGACTGCCCAACTACAGAAAAGACAGGAATAATCATGAACAAGCCCAACATGCGTAGTGCAAAAATACTACTTAAGGCAAAAGTTGAGCGACGTTCCAAAGCATTCATCATATCAATACACGTTATCAAACTAGGTAAATTATAAGCCGATTCGTTTCTAAAAATACGGAACACCTTATTTAAAATAACGATTTGGGCTTAAAACAATAAAGAGGCATTCAGCCTCTTTATTCTATCGAAGTTTGCTGAAAATTAGCTTAAGGCGATTGTTGCTCGCGCTTTGAATATTGAATTGAAGCAATAACCGCCCAAACAATAAACGCTACACCAATTAAACCAGTAACAACTTCAGGTACATGTACGCCTGTACCACTTGCAATCATAATGAATGCTAAAGCACCGATCGCATAATGCGCGCCATGTTCCAAGAACACATAGGCATCTAGTGTGCCTTTTTCAACAAGGTAAACTGTCATTGAACGGACAAAAATAGCGCCGATCGCAAGGCCCAGCATAATCACGACAACATCGCTAGTAATTGCAAAAGCACCAATCACGCCATCAAAACTGAATGATGCATCTAATACTTCAAGATATAAGAAACCACCTATACCCGCTTTAACTACGCCAGAAGCCGCGCCCGATCCATCTTTCATAATAGCATTGCCATCTTCGTCAATTTCAGGCTCACCACCTAACATATGACTTAATACTTCAACGCCAATATAAACCACAATGCCCCAAATACCTGCCATAGTCACCACAAGGCGCTGCGACTCATCAACATTTGCTGCCATAATTAACATCGCAATTAGAGCAATAAAGACAGACATTGCTGGTACGCTTGCTAAACTAGAAAGTTTAGCTTCAAGCCATCTGAACCAATGGGTTTCTTTTTCTTCATCAAAGAAGAAGTTTAAGAACACCAGTAATAGGAATGTTCCACCAAAAGCCGAAATTTCAGCGTGATGTGCCATTAAACGTTCAGAATAGGTTTTCGGATCATTGAGTGCCAATTTAGCTACTTCAATCATTCCCATATCCGCAGTCACGGCAACAATCGCCACCGGGAAAATTAAACGCATACCAAAAACGGCGATTAAAATACCTACCGTTAAAAAGAGCATTTTCCAGAACGGATCCCAATTACGTAGAACCGATGCATTTACGACAGCATTGTCAAAAGATAAAGAGACCTCCATTACAGCTAAAATGGCTGTAATTGTTAAAGCTTTAAGCATGGTAGACACGCCCGCTTCAGGTCCATGGGTAAAACCCCAATACGCGGATAGTGCTAAACACACCACCGTAAAAAATATCGAAAATCGGAAATGCTTCATGGATCAGACCTATACCAAGAATAAATTTAATCTTTCTTAAAAACCGCCGCTATTATATCGATAATTAACCACAAAACGATGTTGTTTTGTGCCGTTATTCAATTTCATTTATCTATATGTTTAATAAAGAAATTTATAATATTTAATTAACTCATTAATCGTATTAAATATTTTCTTTGGATATATCTATCATTATTATTTTTGTATTTTAAAATTGATTTAAAATCTGGTTCAGCTGTCTTAATTTAAATGGAATGTTTTTATGCTTTTTTCTCAAGAACTTTGGCAACGCAATTTAAATTTATATCAAAAAATTCTCGACCTGCCTTTTAATCAGGAACTTGCTAACGGTACTTTAGATAAAGAAGCTTTTTGTCATTATGTTATTCAAGATGCTCAATATTTAGTGGCCTATGGTCGTGTGCTTGCTGTTGCAGCAGCAAAGGCCTTTGAGGCTGACGATATTATGCAATTTTCAGATGCAGCTAAAATTGCGATTGTGGTGGAGCGTAGTTTGCATGATGACTTCATGAAAAATTTTGGAGTAACCCAAGAAGAATTTAAAAATACACCATTAACTTTGGCAGGCCACCACTACACTTCATTTTTAACAGCAACTGCTTGGTCTGAAAGCTACCCCGTTGTACTTGCTGCGCTTTTACCTTGCTTCTGGATTTATGCCGAAGTTGGCAAAGATATTGTAAATAAATCAATTCCGGATAACCCTTACCAAGCATGGATTGATACCTACGCAGGTGAAGAGTTCCATACCGCCGTTCGTAATGTGATTGCGACAGTAGATAAAGTTGCTGCACGTTGTGATGCAGACACTTTAGAAAAAATGCATGCTGCTTACACCATGGGTGCAAAACTTGAATGGTTGTTTTGGGATAGCGCCTACCATCAAAGACAATGGTTAGGTTTAGATCATATCTAAATCAAGATGAGGCTTCGACCATTTAATTATTTAAATGGTCAGCCTTAAATTTAACTTTGAAACAACTGCCAACCGTAAATCAAACCTGCCACGGCCACCACCCAACATAAAGTTGCCAGTCCTAGACAAGACCACATCGACATACGCGTTGCCAGCACATAAACAGCAATTAAATAAATGGCATAGGGAATAAGTGACCATAGACCAAACAGAGCTGTTTTTTGTAACGCCTCTGCCCCTTTTTGCTGAAAAACAATCACGTGAGCAATCAAAGCAAATGTAGGAAAAAGCGGGACTAAGCCTGCAATATAAAATGCCTTACTTTTCGATAAAATCGAAATAATAAGGACAATCCCAGCCCCCAACATACATTTTAAAAATAACGCCCACATGCGCTGATCCTATCTGGTCATTCCAACCCAAAACGCTGTATTTTGCGCTTTTTAAAGAAAATTAACAGCGACCAATGCAATCAAAGCTGGAACTGCCTGAATATAAATAATCTTTTTGCTGGCAGTCAGACCACCATAAATACCTGCAATGAATACACAGCCTAAAAAGAAATTGGCAAGTGATGTGGCAAATGGTGCATCTACCAATAAAGACCAAAATAAACCCGCCGCTAAAAAGCCATTATAAAGCCCTTGGTTCTGTGCCATAACTTTGGTGAGTTTTGCTTTTTCTGCATTATTTCCAAAGGCTTTCATGCCATAAGGCTTGTCCCACAAAAACATCTCTAGTACTAAAATATAGACATGTAATATTGCGATAAGCGCAATTAAAATTTGTCCGATCATACAATTTTCCTTTTTATTTTAAAGATATGAAAAAAGATCAGTCTCTCGACTGATCTTTTATGTGTTAGGGCTTTAACAACACTTTGCCTTGACGAGCACCTTGCGTTGCTCTTTGAGCAGCTGTTTTAATCTCATCAAAACTAAATACGCCTTCTACAGGTAGGATTAATTTTTTCTGAGTCGCTAGCGTTAATAGTTCAACAATCAGTTCCTTTTTACGCGCTGCCGGCATTTCTTTGTTGACCACACTCGCCCAGAAACCTTTTACTGTCGCTTGTTTAAAAATCAAATCACCCGATGAAATCTGCATAGTTTCACCAGTCATACTGCCAAACGAAACAAGCAGGCTATTTTCACTGAGCAGATTAAGCATTTCACCACTTGCGCTGCCACCAATCGAGTCCACACCAGCAATCAGAAGTTGGTCGCCGTGAATTTGTTTAACTTGCTCTTTCCAGTTAGGTTGATCAGTTGCAACAACATGCTGAATACCTAATGCTTGCATCTCTGCAATTGCGTCAGTACGACGAACTAAATTAATGACAGGTAAACCACGTGCCTGCGCAATCATGGCAACCGTTTTACCTACTGCGCCATTCGCCGTGTTTTGAATGAGCCATTGACCCGGTTGAACATTTACAAAGTCCAATAGCATGAGAGCACTAATTGGCATACCAATCAGCTGCGCTGCTGTCTCATCATCAATTTCATCATTGAGCGGAATAAGCCCTTGTGCTGGTGCAATAAAGTATTCAGCCCAACTGCCATGCACAGCTGCAACTGCAATACGTTGCCCGACTTGTACATGAGTAACGCCTTCGCCCAACGCATCAACAATACCAACTGCTTCACTACCACCAATCGCAGGTAAAGTCGGCTTATAGCCATAGCTTCCGCGTACTGTCCATACATCATGGTTATGGATCGGAGACATGATGGTTTTAATACGTACTTCGCCTGCTTTCGGTTCCGGCTTTGGCATATCCGCCTGCTCTAAAACGTCTACAGGTTCGCCAAAATTACGATGGATAATACTTCGCATGCTTTATTCCTCTATCGGTTTTAAGAGTTCTTGGGTGGTTTCTAAAGCTAGATGTAGATGTGCTTTGTCTTGCGACAATTTTGTGAGTAAAGCAGCACCTAACCATAACTGATACATGACTTGCGCAGTTTTTAAAGGCTCAACGTGTTTTGGAATTGATCCTTCTTGTTGCCCTTCTTTGAGTAGTAGAGCCAAACGCTGCGTTAGTTTGTGCACACCGTCATTGAGAATTTGACGCATATCTTCCGACAAGTCAGAAACCTCTGCTGCTAACTTCACAATCAGACAGTTTTCAGCCCAACTACCGTTTACGGGATCATCAATCCATGCCTGCCATAGAGCCATTAAACGGGCATGAGCACTTTGCTCGCTATGTTGCCAAAGTTGTTCCATACGCACTTTATAGTCAGCCATATATTGCTCTAGCAATGCACAGCCAAATGCCTCTTTCGAAGCAAAGTAGTGATAGAACGAACCTTTAGGTACGTCACAAGCCTTTAAAATTTCTTGCAAACCAACACCGACAAACCCTTTTCGTAGCACCAACTCAAAGCTGGTATCTAAAATGTGCTGTCGTGTGGTTTCACTTTTATTTAATCGTTTCATGCATACATCATAAACAACTATTAGACCAGTCGTCTAGTAAAGTTATGTTGCTGGTTAAAATTTGCTTAGAGTAGAAATCTGAAGTAAGGAATGTTAAAAATACAACCTGCTTAATTAAACAAATTTTGTCGATTGTCGTTTAACCGTCACAATTTGTCGCTTTAAATCATTTTGTACCACTTGAACAATTTTAAATCGTTATCATATGGTCTGTTGTTTATAACCAGCCACCCCTCGTGACTGATCAACCAACACCTAAATTTTCATCAATACATAATTGAGATGTTTTATGAGCCAAAGTCATATCCGTATTCGAGGCGCACGCACCCATAATTTAAAAAATGTGTCCCTCGATATTCCACGCGACAAATTTGTGGTAATTACGGGGTTATCAGGTTCAGGAAAATCTTCTCTTGCCTTCGATACCCTATACGCCGAAGGACAACGCCGTTACGTCGAATCACTTTCGGCCTATGCCCGCCAGTTTTTATCGCAAATGGAAAAGCCTGAAGTCGACTCGATTGAGGGTTTATCACCAGCGATTGCCATTGAGCAAAAATCTACCAGCCATAACCCACGTTCAACCGTCGGTACGATTACCGAAATTTATGACTATTTGCGTTTGCTTTATGCACGTGTCGGCACGCCCTACTGCCCTGAACATGATTTGCCGATGGTCGCGCAAACTGTTTCTGAAATGGTCGATGCGGTAAAAAACCTTGAGGAAGGTACAGCACTTATGTTGCTTGCCCCAGTGGTTCGTGAACGTAAAGGTGAATACAGTAACTTGTTCGAGCAGCTACAAGGTCAAGGTTTTGTTCGTGCCCGTGTGGATGGTGAAATCATTGATATTGATACGCCACCAGAACTCGACAAAAAGAAAAAACATACCATCGAGGTTGTGGTTGACCGTTTCAAAGTGCGTGAAGATTTAGGTAACCGTATTGCCGAATCATTTGAAACTGCACTGCGTTTAGGTGGCGATATTGCTGTTTTATCATGGATGAATGGTGAACATCCTGATCGTGTTTTTTCTGCAAAGCACTCATGCCCTGAATGTGATCGCGCAGTTGCAGAGCTTGAGCCACGTTTGTTTTCGTTTAACAACCCGTTCGGTGCCTGCCCTGTTTGTGATGGTTTAGGTACACGCAGTCATTTTAGCTCTGAAAAGCTGATTCCAAATCCTGATCTTGCAATTAGTGAGGGTGCTATTCGTGGATGGGATCGTCAGCGTCCATATTATTATTCAATGCTGCAAAAAGTTGCCGATCATTTTGGTTTTCAACTTGATACGCCTTGGAACCAGCTTGATAAAGATACTCAGAAGAAATTCTTACAAGGTACGGGTAAAGAAAAAGTCGATTTAAGCTATATCGATGAGCGTGGCCGTAAACACACTCGCGTACAACCGTTTGAAGGAATTTTGCCGCACCTTGAACGTCGTTACCGTGAAACTGAAAGTAACTATGTACGAGATGATTTAGCTCAATATCTTTCCAATGCTGCGTGTGATGCATGTGATGGTTCACGTCTCAATGAAATTTCACGTCATGTTCGTGTGAAAGACAAGACCATTGCTGACATTACTCGTATGTCGATTGGTGACGCTGAAAGCTATTATCAAGGCCTAAATCTTGAAGGTGCCAAAGGTGAAATCGCAGATAAAATCTTTAAAGAGATTCGTGAACGTCTACACTTCTTGGTGAGCGTGGGACTGAATTATTTAAGTCTAGCTCGCTCTGCCGAAACCCTATCTGGTGGTGAGGCACAGCGTATCCGTTTAGCTTCGCAAATTGGTGCAGGTTTAATGGGCGTCATGTATGTGCTCGATGAACCATCAATTGGTCTACATCAACGTGATAATGATCGTTTATTGCAAACGCTCATTCGCTTACGTGATTTAGGTAACACCGTATTAGTCGTTGAACACGATGAAGATGCAATTCGTGCTGCTGACCATATTATTGATATCGGTCCTGGTGCTGGTGTACACGGCGGTGTAATTATTGCTGAAGGTACGTATGATGAATTGGCTAAACATGCTGATTCTCTTACAGGACAGTATCTTTCTGGCAAACTCAAAATTGAAGTGCCAAAACAACGGACTCAATCACCGCGCCCAGATGAATTCATCAAACTTTCTGGGGCAAGTGGTCATAACCTTAAAAATGTCGATTTGAAAATTCCACTTGGTATTATGACCTGCGTCACTGGTGTTTCAGGTTCAGGTAAATCAACACTGATTAACCGTACTTTGCTTCCATTAGCAGCTACACAGCTCAATGGTGCAACGACCTTAACAGCTGAAAAGTTTGACTCGATTGATGGGCTTCAACATCTGGATAAAGTTGTTGATATTGACCAAAGCCCAATTGGACGTACACCACGTTCTAACCCTGCAACGTACACAGGTCTATTTACACCAATCCGTGAGTTATTTGCACAAACACCAGAGGCAAAAGCCCGCGGTTATAGCGCTGGCCGTTTCTCGTTTAACGTAAAAGGCGGACGCTGTGAAGCGTGTGAAGGCGACGGTATGATCAAAGTCGCAATGCACTTCTTACCTGATATGTATGTGCCTTGCGATGCGTGTCATGGCAAACGTTATAACCGTGAAACACTTGAAGTGGGCTATAAAGGCAAAAACATTTCTGATGTTTTAGAAATGACTGTTGAAGATGCTGCTGAGTTCTTTAGCGCAATTCCGGTCATCCACCGCCGTTTAGAAACCTTAACTCAGGTAGGCTTAGGCTATATTCGCTTAGGTCAAGCTGCTACCACACTTTCGGGTGGTGAAGCGCAACGTGTAAAACTTGCACGTGAGTTAGCGAAACGAGATACGGGTAAAACTTTATATATCTTGGATGAACCAACAACAGGTTTGCATTTCCATGATATTGCCAAGTTACTCGACATTTTGCATGAGCTACGCAACAAGGGTAATACCATTGTGGTGATTGAACATAACCTTGATGTGATTAAAACAGCAGACTGGGTTGTCGACTTAGGTCCTGAAGGTGGTTCGGGCGGTGGTATGATCATTGCCGAAGGCACACCTGAACAAGTGGCTGAGGTTGAAATTTCCCACACTGGACGCTTCTTAAAACCGATGTTGAAGTAATAAAATAAAAAGCCGGAAATCATTTCCGGCTTTTTTATCCCTCAACTACATTCCGGCCTCGGGCTTTAGCCCTTAAGAGTGAACTGTCCGCTTTCTCTAAGAGTTCTATCCAACTCGCTGCTCCAATAGCAAAACCAATACTGACAGACACATGCAACTTTTCTTCTGAACCCGATAAATCAATTTCTTCTAAAGAAATTGCAATACGAATTTTCTCTGCTAAAAGGCGAGCATCTACAAATTGCACCTGTTCTAGCAATATTAAAAATTCATCACCACCATAACGAACAATTAAATCCGAACTTCGGATATTTTGCTTTAATTGCTCAGCAATACTCACAATGACGTGATCACCCACAATATGGCCGTATTGATCATTCACCTGTTTAAAACGATCTATATCTATGATCATTAAACAAGTCTGCGTAAATTTTTGAGGGTAACTTTCAACAATTTTTAAATATTCAGATAAAGCTAAACGGTTAGACACACCAGTGAGCGGATCAGTATTGGCAATATTCTTTAATTGAAATTCAAAAGCATCTCGTTGTTGCAACATTCGTTGTAATCGATCAATCGCTTCAAACAAAGAAAAAAATTCCCCTTTTGTTGTGACATTCATCTCATCTTTACAATGATCAGAACTATGCGATAAATCTAAAATTAAAGTCCTTGCTTTAATTAAAGGAGAAAATACTCTTCTTTGAGCATATATCAAGGTAAGTAATGCAGTAGCTAATGAAATTAAAGAAATAAATAAGGTTAAAAAGAAACCATTTCGAGCAATCGCATTTTCTTGAGCGGCAATGACTACACTTTCATCAAGAATATAACTTTGCAAATCAACCACAGTAGTAAATTTATCAACGATTGCTTCCGTTAATTGGGTACCATTTAAATAATATGGCTCCCCCTTTTGACTTTCTTCTAATAGCTTTTCTACAATCGGTATACCCTTGTCTATAAATTCCGATTTCACTCGGGAATATAACCGACGATATTCTGGAGTTTTTGCTTGTTCAGGCTGCAAGGTATCGACCAAAATCCACAAATATCTAGCTTGATGCTGAGTTTGTAGCGAACGAGCACGATTATTACTTGGAATTTCTTCATTAAAACTTAGAGGGGCAATAATATTAGATGCCATACGCCCAGCCTGATCGCGCATATCAGTCAGAACGATAATGAGTGTAAAGTAATTAGAAATACGGCTATCTTTACTTTTTAACTGCAACATCAGCTTTTGCAGTATTTCCCTACAGTTATCCCATACTCCAAACATCCCTAAAATGGCATTATCCATTTGAATGGAAGTTCTGGCTCCATATGGAGTTTCACCATAATAATCAACGACACGTCGTGCTTGTCTAAGATTTTCTTTGAAGGTCGTTTGTAGTTCATTCGCTAAGGAGACATAGCCTGCTTGTTTTAAGATAAGAATGCTTGTATCAATTTGCTCATCAACAATTAAACGAAATTTTTTTAATTCTTGCTGATTTTTTACCAAATCATGAGGACCACTCGACATCATTTTATTGGCAGGAGCACGTTCTTTAGAAACTTTATAGGCAATATCGGCAACTGCTCTTAAACTTTTTATTTCAGCTAGAGCTTGTCTAGTTTTTATATAATCCTGATAGCTTCCCACAATAAGAGGTACTGCCATGAATAATAAAGATAAAATAATAACCAGCATAAAAAAGAACAGTCGATTACTAATATGCTCTGAACGTAATCCTGACATTTCTAGCTGGTACTCCGTAAATGCCCTGCCATTTTTAATACGATATAAATTAGGCTTAAATCCATCCTAGCATTTTAATAACTAAAATTTCATCATTAGCCCCTTCATTTCTCTTTTAATAATTATACGATTCCTACATTTTAGTAAGCTTAAATAATAAAATGAATCGAAAAATTGAATGATTTTATAAAAAACCTTACTTTAAAAATCAAAGTTTTTTTTACTTATGATAATAAAGTATTTACTTGCCTCTTAAACATTTCTCCCCTCACACAAAATCCAGCTTTAAGATGGGTTCTTTTTATACAAAGCAAAAGATGAATTTTCATGTAATTTTTTTTAATAAATGTTAATGTTTTCTTATAGATAAAAAAAAGCTCAACCTTGGGGAAAGTTGAGCTCATAAAGTTTGATGTGATAACACATCGTATCTAGAAAAGTACTTCTAACCAAAAATATGTTAGACAGTAAACTTTGTAATTGAATTATGTGACTTATCTCTAATTTCGTAAAGTAGATTTAATTGATCAAAATCAATTTATTAATCGTTTTTTCAACTTAAAGCCTTTTTTTTTTGATTTATTAACTTATATAATAATCTAAAATAGATAAATTATTTAGATAAACTTATCAAAATAGTGATAACTATTACTCAAAACATATAAAAATTAGAACAAGAATAATATTTAAATGATTATTTATCGAACAGATCAACAAATTAATTAACGTTAAATCCGATTAATATAATCATTTTTTCCAATTATAAATGTAATTATTTTGAAACTATTTAATGCCAAATCCTTATGAAACTTAAGGTTTAGCTGTTTGTTAATGTTCATTTTTTTATCAGGTTGACATAATATACTTCGATTGATTGTTTTTTAATCATTTTTAACATAAGTATCAAATTTCATTAACATTACCTTTTATCTATTATTGACTTCATAAATTGTTACAATACAATGACCTCAGCTTTATCTCTTGTTAATGCTGGAAATGATTATGAAAAAACTTGGTTTAGCCACTGCTGTATTATTAGCCATGACCGGTGCTCATGCTTATCAATTTGAAGTTCAAGGTCAATCTGAATATGTTGACACAACTGCAAATGATAAAAACTTCACTGGTGACGTTGCTGGTACATACTATTTAAAAAATGTTGATACCACTAAAGGTCCTTTAGCTGAAGCAGCTTTCTTGAACCAAGCTTCTAACGTATCTGTAGGTTACAGCTACCAACAGTATGACCAAGGCAACGTAAACTACCACGTTGGTACTTACGGTGTTAAAGGTGAGGCTTATGTTCCTACTCCTTACCTTCCTGTATATGCTAGCGCAACTTACAACCACACTGATGTTGATGGTAAAAACAACTTCTCTAAAGATGACAACGGCGACCGTTATGCATTAGAAGTTGGTGCTATGTTGTTACCTAACTTCTTGATGACTGTTGGTTATACAAGCGTTGCTAACCAATTCGCTTTAGATAACTTCGGTATCATCAGCAACGGTATCTACTCTGCTGTAAACCAAACTGCTGCGATTCAAAACGACCAAGATGCTGTTACAGCACGTGCTAAATATGTAGGTCCAATCGATGGAACTAACATGGCAATTGGTTTTGAAGCTGCTGGTGCTTTCGGTCAAGAAAACCAATACGGTTTGAAAACTGACCTTTACTTAACTCCTAAGTTAAGTGTTGGTGCATCTTTCGTGGGTAACGATGGTGTAGCTGACATCAAAGGTAATGACCTTGGTGAATTCCGTCAAGCTTGGGGTGGTAACGTAAACTACTTCATTACTCCAGCTTTAGCAGTTGGTGCATCGTACATGAAAGCTGATGTTAAAAATGCTTCTACTAGCTACGATACACAAACTATCGGCTTAAATACTAAATTCCGTTTCTAATTTAATTTAGAAATCGAATTAAAAAAGGACTCATTTGAGTCCTTTTTTTACAGCTAAATATTAACTTCGTACAATATTTAAGAAATATAAATGACGTTCATACTGATCAATAATGTCTTGAATTAAATCTTCTTGGGTCCAATCCATCACATCATAGTTCTGCCCACCCTCTCTTAAAAATACTTCGGCTTGGAAATATTGCCCATCTTCGGCTTCAGTACGTCCAATTAAAAAACTTGGTGGCACTGTTTCACGTGAAACAACTTTATAAATAAAATTAATTTCATTGTGATGATCGACTCGAAGCTGCATCCCATCCTCAAGTTGAGTAATTGAAACTTCTAAATGACGGCGTCTAAATTCATGTTTGATATTTTCAAACGCACGAGCTACTTGTTTTTCGATATATTCTCTAACCTCTTCTTCACTATGAGGATAGTG
Organism: Acinetobacter sp. C13; assembly: GCF_016809775.1. Lineage (NCBI taxonomy): Bacteria > Pseudomonadati > Pseudomonadota > Gammaproteobacteria > Moraxellales > Moraxellaceae > Acinetobacter > Acinetobacter sp. C13. Next base: position 181,298 of record NZ_JAFBJL010000003.1, on the reverse strand, counting down.
CATGATTAAACCTAGCCGCTGTTGCCAGCTTCTTGGATTATGAATGGCACGTGGGGTAATTCGAGCTTCCTGAATTGCTTGCATTTTCGTGACATCAAGATGCAATGCTTTTATTAATCCCCAACTCATGAACAGCATAACCACAGTAAACGGCAATGCACTCATAATGATTGAAGATTGAAGCGCAGCCAAACCACCGACTAACAATAAAATAATGGCGAGTACAGCCATCAGTACTGTCCAGAACAAACGCTGCCAAGTTGGTGAATTTTCAGTTTTTGCAGTTAAGTAGTCTGTTACCAATGCTCCCGAGTCAGCAGAGGTCACAAAGAATAAAACGACTAAAACGGTAGCCAAAATATTCATGACACCTGACCACGGTAAGTGTCCTAAAAACTCAAATAGAGCTACTGATGAGTCTTGCTGAACAGCCTGAATGAGAGTGGCTTGATGTTCATGGATAATGCTAAATAATGCAGCGTTTCCTAAAAAGCCCATCCAGATAATGGTAAAGCCTGTCGGGATGAGGAGAACCCCTACAATAAATTCTCGAATGGTACGACCACGTGAAACCCTTGCGATAAACATACCCACAAATGGCGACCAAGAAATCCACCAAGCCCAATATAAAATTGTCCAACCACCAATCCATCCATTCGGCTGATAAGCATATAAATTGAATGTCATGGTAAAAAGGTTAGAGATATATTGCCCAGTGTTTTGAATAGTAGTCTGGAGTAAATAAATACTAGGACCAGCAATAAAAACAAAGGCTAATAATATTAACGCTAAGACTAAGTTTAGCTCTGATAAGCGTTTCACCCCTTTATCTAGACCTAAGAACACAGACAAGGAAGCTAAAATGCTCACAAAAATAATCAGTAATACTTGAATATGGGTGCTTTGCTCGACACCGAACAAATAATGTAAACCCGAGTTAATCTGGGTAACGCCAAACCCGAGAGAAGTTGCTACACCAAATACCGTACCAATGGTCGCGAATATATCGATGCTGTCGCCCCAAGGCCCATAAATCTTCTTACCAATGAGTGGATAAAGGGCTGAACGGGTCTTTAACGGTAAATTATGTCGATAAGCAAAATAAGCCAATGCCAATCCGACCACTGCGTAAATAGCCCACGCATGCAAGCCCCAGTGGAAGAAGGTCACCCTTAATGCTTGCTGTGCTGCCTCAATTGTCTGAGCATCTCCACTCGGTGGATTAACATAATGCATGACAGGTTCGGCAACTCCGAAGAACATGAGACCGATACCCATCCCTGCTGTAAACAGCATGGCAAACCAAGACCCATTATTATATTCAGGCTGACTATGGTCAGGTCCTAATTTAATTCGACCTATTGATGAACAGGCGATATAAATCAATAAAATGAGAAAGAAGGCTACAGATAAAACATAAAACCAGCTAAATGAATCGGTGATCCATTGTTTTAATTGCTGTGTTAGAAGTTCAAAAGAACTCGGGGCGATCACAACAACTGCCAAGAACAAAGCAATGATAATGACCGTACCAAAAAATACGTTAGGATTAACGTTTGCGAACCAACCTGGTTGTTTGGAAGGCATAACTCCTCCATGTTATTTTAATGAAAAATGACAGGCATAAAGCCAATAAAGACATTCACAGAATGAACAAAGTTAAATCTTTCAATAGAGAAAGCCGATAATACTTTAAATAAACTTAAATAATATTGCAGTTACAAAGGTGTAAAAAATTAAAACACCTTCTCCTTTATTTGTCAGAATCCTTTTTTGTTGGATGGGCAATGTACTGTAGAGCAATTAAACGTGTGACAATCAAAGCGAGATACATCACACCACAAAACATTTGTAGCATGGCTAAAACGCGTGCTGGTGGACTAAGCGGCATTAAATCAGATAAGCCTGTTGCTGACTGTAAGCTAAAGCTCAGGAACAGTAGATCTAACCAAGTCTGCAAATGATGAACATTGTTTGGATTTTGGAAGCTAGCTGGAATCAATAGCTGACAAATGTTGTAGAGGAATGCAAAGCCCCAAGCAAGCAAAGTAAAAACCGCGGCGGCTGCAAATAATTCATCTCTTGTTAAATATCGATCAGCAAACATATAACGAAATAAACCGTAAGCAGCCGAAAAGTAAGCTAGCGCTTCACAGCTATGGGCAAAAATCTGGATCGTTAAATTGTTATAGCCTAATAAAATAAAGACTGAGGATATAATCGCTCCACTGACAAAAGTTAATCCCAGAAAAGTAAACATTGGGGTTTGACGAATGACCTTGGCAATAATAAGTAAGGCAAGCACTCCTAAAGCCCACGTTAGGGTCCGGTAAAATACATCATGAAAAGTGAGCATGGCCAAAATGAGTAGGATAAATTGCACAAGCAGCAACCATGCAGAAGGTAGCAGTCGAAAGCTCGCCCAGAAGTCCATAATAGATCGCATTTAATTATTTTCCTTTTTCATTATGTTTTGAATTATAAGAAATCATACTGTACAAAAAATAGGACAAACAAGTTGTTCTTTATTAAAGAGCTTCTTTCACCTTAAGGTATACGATCAACAAAAAAGCCCCGCAGGGCTTTTAATGAGATAGATATTTAATCCATTTTGATTTTAGTGATCTGAGGCACCAGAAGCACCGATACCTGTCATTGAACGAACGTATTGGGCATCGAATGCAGCACGCTCTTTTTTAGCACGTGCAGAGTTGTCAGTCACCGAGAAGAACCAACAGCAAAGGAATGACAATGGCATAGCAAATAATGCAGGACCATTGAATGGGTTAACTGGTGTATCAGAGATTTTTAAAGTATCTACCCAAACCGCTTTAGACAGAACAATCAGTACTACCGCTGTTACAAGACCAACCACACCACCGATAACTGCACCACGAGTAGTTAAACCTTTCCAGAACATTGAAAGAACAAGAATTGGGAAGTTTGCACAACATGCCACAGAGAACGCTAAGCCCACCATGAATGCTACGTTTTGCTTTTCAAACAAGATACCCAAAATCATGGCAAAGATTGCTAAACCAAGTGTCGCAATTTTTGACATACGAAGTTCTGAAGCTGGAGTCGTTTGACCTTTCTTGAATACGTTAGCGTATAAGTCATGTGAGATTGCAGATGCACCTGAAAGTGTTAAACCAGCAACAACAGCAAGAATCGTTGCGAACGCTACTGCTGAAATGAAGCCCATGAATAAGTCACCGCCTAAAGCGTCACTTAAATGCACGGCTGCCATGTTGTTACCACCAACAAGTTCAAGCTTGCCTGATACTGCCATTTTTGCAACATCAAGGAATTGAGGGTTGTTTGATACGAAAAGGATCGCACCGAAACCAATAATGAAAGTTAGAAGATAGAAGTAACCAATGAAACCTGTCGCAACCACAACCGATTTACGCGCTTCTTTTGCGTCTTTTACAGTGAAGAAACGCATAAGAATATGTGGAAGACCCGCTGTACCAAACATGAGTGCCAAGCCAAGAGATAATGCATCAATCGGGTTTGCGGCAAGTTTACCCGGACCCATAATTTTTGCAGCTTCTTCAAAGCTTACACTGTGGACTTTACTGAATACTTCAATTGATTGAGTGAACATGTTGCTGAAGCTAAAACCAACCGCTTTCATCACCATGAATGCCATGAAAGTCGCACCACTAAGCAACATAACTGCTTTAATGATCTGTACCCATGTTGTTGCCAACATGCCACCAAAAATTACGTATGCCATCATTAATAGACCAACGATGACAACAGCGATGTTATAGTTCAAACCAAATAGTAATTTGATGAGCTGGCCCGCGCCCACCATTTGAGCGATCAAGTAGAATGCCACAACCACAAGCGAGCTTAAGGCAGCTAAGGTACGGACTGGTTTTTCTTCAAGACGGAATGACACTACATCTGAAAGGTTGTATTTACCAAGGTTACGTAAACGCTCTGCAACCAAGAATAAAACGATTGGCCAACCTACCATAAACCCAAGAGAATAAAGTAAGCCATCAAAACCCGAACTAAACACCATCGCGGAAATACCAAGGAAAGATGCTGCTGACATATAGTCACCGGCAATTGCCAATCCGTTTTGGAAACCGCTGATTCCGCCCCCTGCGGTATAGAAATCTTGTGCTGATTGAGTTTGTTTTGCAGCCCACTTAGTAATAAACAAAGTGAAACCAACAAAGATGACAAACATGATGATAGCGTGCCAGTTAGTGGCTTGTTGCTCTGCTTCACCTAAGTCCGGGCTTGCCATAGCAACAGTTGAATATAGCGATGCTGCTGCCAATAAGGCTTTCGCTTTTAATGAATTCCATTTCATATTAGTGTAATCCTTTCTCATGCGTGATGGCTTCAACTTCCTTCAACGCTTCTTCACTCAACTGGTCAAGGGTATTGTTTGCGATATAGGAATACACGCCACACAGTAGGAAAGATAAAACAATAATTCCTAAGCCTAGTGGAATACCCCATGTCGTTACACCACCACTAAATGAACTCATTAAAAATTCTTTGTTGTAGCCAACAAGTAGCATAAAGCCCACATAAAGCACTAACATAATGATTGTGAGCGTCCAGCTTAATGCACTTTTTTTCTTGACCATCTTTTGAAACTTTGGATTGCGTAGAATCTGTTCTACTTGGCTTTGATCCATAACCAAACTCCTTGCCTGTGCCCAACCTTGGTCACTTTTTTAATAGTAGTTTCTCATTATTAAAATTAGCAAAATAACGTGTAATTCGTAACTTAGACTTTGGTCGTTAAAATTTAATCAATTTATAGCTTTGTTTCTGCTTGCGGTATGATAGGCGCAAGGTTTTAATCATGTAGGTCATATGAACAGCTGGCTGATTATTGGGGTACTCACTCTTTATATAGCACTCTTATTCATTTGTGCTTTTTTTGGCGAGAAGCATGCTAGTCGCCTGAGTACACGTGGCCGAATGTTCTTGTTTAGTTTGACCTTAGGTGTTTACTGTTCATCTTGGACATTTTATGGTGCAACCGGAGCTGCCGTCCGAGAAGGCGTCATTTTCTTACCTATTTATTTAGGTCCGCTGTTATTTGTCTGGTTTGGTTACGATATCTGGCGACGTTTAGGCCGAGTACGTCAGCACCACGCGATTTCCTCAATTGCTGACTTTGTTGCTGCACGTTATGGCAAAAGCGGCGTATTGGCATCGCTGGTTACGATCTTGGCAGTTATTGCGATTATTCCCTACCTCGCCCTACAGTTACGTGCAATTGCCTTAAGTACATCAGTCATATTGGAGCAAAATGCTCATATTCATACGACCACCAATAGCGTTTTGCTTTTAACCAGTGTCCTTGCGATCTTAGCCATGATTTTTGGCACAAGGCAGATTGCGAATACCGAACAGCATGGCGGCCTCATGTTAGCCGTTGCATTTGAATCTTTTGTAAAATTATTCGCCCTAATCTGTGTCGCTTTATTTTTTATTTTTGAAGCACCCGCAAACTTAGTACAAGTCTCAGCCGACGTAAACCAAACCTTTCAAGAAGTTCAATTATTTGGGGTGCCTGAAACCTTCTGGATTCAGACATTATTAGCAGGTCTGGCAATTATCTGTTTACCCCGTCAGTTCCATGTGGCTGTTGTCGAATTACGCGATGAAAAGCACATTCGCGGTGCACGTAAATGGTTTGCGGCTTATCTCATTTTAACAATTTTAGCTATTATTCCGATTGCAAGCTGGGCTTTACATGCAGCGCCAAAATTCCTAACAGTGCCTGATGTGGCAGTACTCTCATTACCCCTGAGTTATAACCAAGAGTGGTTAGCCCTACTGGCCTTTTTAGGTGGGTTCTCTGCATCAACAGGCATGTTACTGGTTTCATCTGTTGCCCTGTCTATCATGCTCAGTAATGACTTGATTATGCCTGCCCTGTGGCGCTTCAAGTTGCTTTCACGACACGATAAACACTTACCTAAAGTTCTTAAATTTAGCCGTCGTATTAGTATTGTCGCAGTGATGCTACTTGGCTTTTTATTCTTCCATTTCTTTAATGATATTAACCAGCTTTCAGTATTTGGTTTATTAGCGTTTAGTGCGGTTGCTCAATTCGCTCCTGCACTGATTGGGGGATTGTATTGGCGAGGCGGAAGTCGCCAAGGCGTTTATGCAGGTCTCATCGTTGGATTTTTAATGTGGAGCTACACATTACTATTTCCAACCATCTTACGTAGCTTGCCGGAAGCCTATCAAGAAACAGCACAGAGTATTTTGCTTTTTGGCCCTTTTGGAATTAATGCATTACGTCCAGAATCACTTTTTGGCTTTGAGTCATTTGCACCTTTAACCCACGGCGTTATTTGGTCGCTTGGTTTAAATATTGTTTTATATATCTGGATTTCTAAACTTTATCGCCCAAGTGTGGCAGAACAAATTCAGGCAGAAAGCTTTTTCTACTATGAAACTAAGCCTCTGCCATCACCACACACCTCTACCGATTTAACTTATTTACCGCACGATGCTGCACGTTTAAAAGTAGGTGATTTGTTCGCTCTTGCTAAAAGAATTACAGGTGAGCAACCCACAACCCAAGCATTCGAGAACTTTTGTGAGCAAAATCATCTCACGCTCAACCCCAATAGTATCGCCAACGGAATGTGGTGGCGATTCACCGAACAATATTTAGCTGGCATTATCGGCGCAGCCTCTGCCCGTACTTTGCTCACTACAGCAATGATTAATAATGGTTTGGCATTAGGCCAAGTCGCCAATATTTTAGACCAAGCCTCACAATGGCAACGTTTCAATCAAAACTTGCTGATGACCATGATTGACCACATGACCCAAGGGGTAAGTGTGGTTGATAAAAACATGTGTTTGGTGGCTTGGAATAACCAATATTTAAAACTATTTGGCTACCCTAAAGATTTAGTTTATGTGGGTTGTCCAATTGCCGATCTGATTCGTTATAACGCTGAACGCGGCGAATGCGGCCCCGGTTCAGTCGAAGAGCATGTTCGTAAACGTTTGCACTGGATGAAAGTCGGAAGTGCGCATGAATTTGAACGAATCCGTAAAGACGGACGCGTTATTCAAATGCGCGGGAATCCTATTTCAGGTGGTGGATTTGTAACTACCTTCGCCGACATTACGGCTTTCCGTGCGAATGAGGCAATACTTGAAGCCCGCGTAAAAGACCGAACCCAACAACTTGCCGATGCCTTAACCGAGCAACAGCTTGCACGTGAACAAGCCGATATGGCCAATATGTCAAAAAGCCGATTTATTGCTGCGGCAAGTCATGACTTATTACAACCAATGCACGCTGCCCGTCTGTTTAGTACTGTTCTTGAACAAAGCATTGCGACCGAAGAAGACCGTCAAACTCTACAGCAACTTGACCGTGCTTTGTATGGTGCAGAAAGCATGCTCTCTGCTCTACTCGATATTGCGCGTTTGGAAGGCGGCACCATACAACCAAAAAGACAGCCTTATCCTTTGCATGATTTATTAAGCGACCTCGAACTACAGTTTAAATCGATTGCTGCACAGCGAAATATTTCATTAAAAGTTCATGATGTATCATTCTGGATTGACACAGATCCACAGTGGATACGACGTATTATCCAAAACTTTGTGAGTAATGCACTGCGTTATACAGCCAAAGGCCGAGTGATTGTTGGCGTATTACGCTCAGCTCAAAAACCTGGACACATTCGAATTGGTGTTTGGGATACAGGTCCCGGAATTGCCGAAGAGCAACGTATTAAACTATTTCAAGAATTCGAACGCTGTGGGCATTTATCACCGTGGGGTGAGCAAGGTTTAGGTTTGGGTCTTGCTATTGTGCAGCGTATGACGGGTTTGCTGAATTATCCAGTCCATGTCTATTCGCAACTTGATAAAGGCTCCTGCTTTATGATTGAGGTGCCGGTGGTAGAAGCTCCAAAAGTGATAACCCCAACCGTACAAGCAGTGCCTTTAAAAACTAAGGCTTACCGAATTTTATGTTTAGACAATGATGAAACAATTCTTGAGGGCATGAGTAGCTTATTAGGTCGATGGGGCTACGAAGTTTTTAAAGCCACTGAACCAGAACAAGCACTTGAAATTATTCAAAAAGAAAATATTCAAGTCTGGCTTATCGATCAGCATTTAAATAACAACCAACTCGGTGTCGATTTTATTTTGCAAAATCGTCAATATGATGTTCCTGTTGCTTTAATTACTGCTGACTCTCATCCTGAGTTACCTCAACAATTGAAAGAACTGAATATTGTTTTACTCAAAAAACCACTTAAGCCTGCTTCTCTAAGAGCATGGTTATCGGGACTTAAAATTGCCAGTGAGGTAGATTAAATATTTTCTGTCCCAAACCTTTTAATAAGTTTGGGAGAGATTTTTGGCAAAAATTATTGGCCTAATTTAAGCCAATAGGCAGAACTGCTCAAAAATTCTACTTTTGTTGATTAAATCATTGGCCAAACTTTCCATTAGCCCTTTTTCTATGGCAAAGCTCACCTTTTTTGTAAGTGAACACTTGTACACTTAGTTACAATTTCATAAATTACTGTTTTTTAAAATTATAATTAGTAAAAAATAACTATATAAGACTTTAGTCGTATTCTACTTGCATTCTTCCTGACACATAAATATTCAAAACCTATTTCCTAAATGTACAGTCATTTTTATAACCCATTTCCATATTAAGCACCCCTGCTCACGAATTAATGCAAAGGACAATTGCCATGAATATTTCTGATAACAGCCCGCAAGGCCAACTTTCGTCTCAACAGTTTTATCGTCAATACAGTGCCAATGCTTTACTTCCTGAATTAGATTGGCAAAGTATTTTCCCCCACAGCAAACTGAATGAGGCCCACATCAAAGCATTAAATACGATTTATCAGTGTGCAGTCCCGCTGGCACTTAATGTATTTCATGATCTAAATTTTGATGTATTTGCACCTGCGGCTTATCATCCGCAAGGTTTAGGTTTATTTGATAAATTGGCAAAACAAGAAGAAAATTTCTTAAAAGTTCTTAGCGCTGAAAGTGAAAATCTTGATCATGACACACGTCATCAAATCTGGAGCATGCTACTCCGTGGCGGTGCTGTACTCGTTTTCAAAGCTTGGCTTGGTCATGTCAAACTCGGCGAGAATCAGTTAGATATGACTCAATTTGATGAATTATCGGATTTACTCTTTATTAAAACGCACCCCGATCAACTTGCTGAACGACTCCATGTTGATGAAAAAGCAAAACTCGACCATATCTTCTTAATGTATGGCAATGACATTTTCCTTGATCGCTTCAACAGTCTAGAAACAGCTGCTTTGTTTGTTGATTTAGGCGTTTATGATGCAGCCTTCTTAAGCCTACGCGATGACCGCGTAGCTGAATATTTAAAAATGAAAGGCTATGTGACTCAAGATCAAATTGATGATTTGCAATGTGCACTCAATCCTTTGTACTGCGACAGCCTAACACCAAAGCAAGATTGCCTTGCTTAAGTAGCACACATAAAAAAGACCTCAATCGAGGTCTTTTTTCTTTTTAGATTTTTTTATCTTCAATATTGAGTGCGCTAATGGCCAATACGGCTTGTGTACGGTTTTGCACACCTAATTTTCTAAAGATAGCCGTTACGTGAGCTTTAATCGTTGCTTCTGAAACATCTAGCTCGTATGCAATCTGCTTATTTAGCAAACCTTCAGCAACCATCATCAACACACGGAATTGCTGAGGTGTTAGAGATTGAATACGTTCAGCTAAAGCAGTCTCATCTGCTGCTCTTGGGTCAAGGTTAAGATTAGATGGCAAATTAGGTGGTAACCAGATATCACCTTCTAAGACTTGACGAATCGCTTCGCCAATATGACTTGGATGAGCCGACTTAGGAATATAACCCATCGCACCATGAGCGATTGCACGCTGAATGATTGAAGTTTCTTCATGTGCAGAAACAACAATAATCGGAATAGATGGATACTGTGCTCTTACATAAACCAGAGCCGAAAAGCCTGAAGCACCCGGTAAATTTAAATCGAGTAATACTAGATCAGGTTCTGCCCCATTTTCCAAACGCTCATAAAACTCATCAACCGAGGCTGTTTCATGAATTTGTGCCTGTGGCAGGCTATAACGTACTGCTTGAATTAAAGCATGACGAAACAAAGGATGATCATCAACGATTAAAATATTCATAAGCGATTAAAGTAATCTTGAGCATAAGTATGGCCTATTGTAACCCTACTATTTAGATGAAAGATACGTTCATCTTATCCATTTTTATGCAAAATGTTGATAAATGCAGAACTTAGCCAAGATTTTCAGATGTTTTTTAACTTTTAATCAAAATTAATCTGTTTTTTATATAAGCTTCCTTTTTATTATAAAAAATATATCACCTATAATTATATAAAATAAAAACAGCAACTTAATAGAAAAACAAAGTATAAAAATCCACTATTTATCTTTTATATTTAAAACTGATAAGGTTGACCAATTTCGTTATTTTACAGTTTACCGTCGTTGTTGATTAATAAGTCCAATCTCTTGTTTTAGGCTTAGGAACCAAATTATGACTGGTATCACATCACCAAAACCTTTAAATATCGTTGCTGTTTCTGGTGGATTAAATACCCCATCTAAAACGGAAAGTCTGGTTCAAGCCATTCTTGATGAATTATCAGAAGCAATCGATATTAAAGTTCACTTCATTAAATTAAGCGAAATCGGGCCTCTATTAGGCGGCGCATTTTATCGCAATCAACTTCCACAGCGCGTACAAGATGACCTTGCCGCAGTTGAAGCAGCAGATGCTTTAATTGTAGGTACACCCGTTTACCGTGCTTCTTTTACAGGTCTTTTCAAACATTTCTTCGATTTTGTTGAACAGACTGCTTTAGTCGATGTGCCTGTACTTTTAGCAGCATCGGGCGGTAGTGATCGTCATGCACTCGTACTTGAACATCAACTTCGTCCATTGTTCAGTTTCTTCCAAGCACAAACTTTACCAATTGGCGTATATGCGACCGATCGTGACTTTACTCCGGAATATACGGTCAAAAGCGAGCAATTATCAGATCGTATTACGTTAGCAGTAGCACGCGCATTACCAATTTTAGAATGGGCGCCAGCGAAAGGTAAACGCGCTGAAGTGGTTAAATCTAAATCACAGCAAGCAAATCAAGAGCTTGGTATTAACAAGCAAATTGAGCAAGAAGAAGTATTACCTTCAGCAGCTGTACCAGACCTTGATGCGGCAGAATCTCGTTTGCATCACAAGTCTGGCAAATCATTAACGCATGTTGCCTAAGCGCAATATAGCTAAATAAAAAGAACGAATGGGGAGAGCGAACCATGACGCAATTACAACAACCAATTAAATTTGCTTATTGGGTACCAAACGTAAGCGGTGGCCTTGTAGTGAGTAACATCGAACAGCGTACAGACTGGAGTTATGACTACAATGTTCGACTTGCACAGGCTGCCGAAAACAATGGTTTTGAATATGCGCTCACCCAAATTCGTTTTACGGCGGGGTACGGGGCAGAAAACCAACATGAATCGGTAAGTTTCAGTCATGCATTACTAGCAAAAACTGAAAAATTAAAAGTCATTGCGGCGATTCTGCCCGGCCCTTGGAAACCAGCACTTGCGGCTAAACAACTTGCAACGATTGATTATTTAACTCAAGGCCGTATTGCGATTAACGTAGTGAGTGGTTGGTTCAGAGGCGAGTTTGATGCCATTGGTGAAGAGTGGCCTGAGCATGATGAACGTTATGTTCGCTCTGAAGAATTTATTCGCACTCTAAAAGGAATCTGGACCACCGACAACTATAGTTTCAATGGTAAATACTACCAGTTCCAAAACTACACACTTAAACCAAAACCTTTGCAAAAGCCTTATATCGAAGTCTTTCAAGGTGGCAGTTCACGTGCCGCACGTGACATGGCTTCACGTGTATCTGATTGGTATTTCACCAACGGTAATACTGTGGAAGAAATTCAAAAACAAGTCGAAGATATTCGTACTAAAGCAAAAGCCAATAACCATCATGTCAAAATTGGGGTAAATGCTTTCATTATTGCCCGAGATACCGAAGAAGAAGCAAAAGCAGTACTTCAAGAAATTATTGATCAAGCCAATATTGAAGCGGTAAATGCATTTGGAGATGCTACACGTGAAGCAGGTGCTGCTTCACCAGAGCAACAAGGTAACTGGGCAAAATCAAGTTTTGAAGATTTAGTGCAATACAATGATGGCTTTAAAACCAATTTAATTGGTACGCCGCAGCAAATTGCAGAGCGTATTGTGGCACTCAAAAATGTAGGTGTTGATTTGATTCTTTCCGGATTTTTACACTTTATTGAAGAGGTGGAATATTTCGGAGAAAAAGTTCTGCCGCTCGTTCGTCAGTTAGAACTTCAACAGGAAAAGGAGGTAGAAATCCAAGCTAAATCAGCCTAAAAAACCCCAGTTAAAACAGCGCAAGATAATAAAAACAATAAATTAAAAATAAAGAATTTATTGGCTCCAAGACTCGGCTTGGAGCCTTTATTTTTTAAGATTTCTCGACTTCTCGAATCACAGTTTCAACTGAGTAACGGCACCATTGTGAAAGTTTCTCGATAAATTCATTTAATGCTGCTGGTTCAAAATGGCTTACGATCATATAGCAAGCATTGCCCATGACTTTAAAGCATTCATCGATTTGTTCATATTGCTTAACCAAATTTTCAATTTCTTCAAATGCGCGTTGTTCATTTAAATGCAAGTGAATAAATTGCTTATGCGAATATTGCACGGCAATGGTGTAGTTTTTGATAACACCTGCATCCATTAACTGAGCAATTCGAGCACCCACCGCCTGTCCTGTTCGATGGACGCGCTGCCCAATGTCTTTATTTGTCAGACGAGAATCTTGTTTGAGTAATGCAATAATTTTTAGATCAATCGGGTCTAATTCAATATTCATTTTTCATGGTGAAAGAAAACTGGCGGTAATGCTTTCATCTGACTATAGCCGATTTTTCAAGCAGAGAATAATCTTGTTTTATCTCATATCAACAAGAGTGACCTCATGAAACAAGCTCTATTAGTTATCGATGTACAAAATGATTATTTTAAAAATGGCAAAATGGAATTGGTTGGGCCAGATCAAGCGCTCGATAAAATAAAGCAGCTTGAACAATATTTTAACGAGAAAAATTTACCGATTATTTATGTACAGCATATTAACCCGCCACAAGCGAGTTTCTTCCAAGAAAATACAGATGGGGTTTTACTTCATCCTGAACTCAGTGCTGGCAGTGATTCATTAATCGTAACAAAGCATTATCCAAACAGTTTTTTAGAAACCAATTTAAATGAGCTTTTAAAAACACATCAAATTGAACAACTCGTGATTACAGGCATGATGACGCATATGTGTATTGATTCAGGGACTCGTGCAGCCAAAGAACTTGGCTATCAACCCATCTTAATTGCAGATGCAACCGCAACTCGCGATTTAAGCCATGATGGAAAAACTGTAAAAGCTGAAGACGTACAAACTGCTTTTTTAACTGCGCTGAGTACATTTGCAAATGTAGAAAATACTGCCGATTTTTTAGCGAAATCTTAAATAAGGCTCAATAAAAAAGCCCCATTGGGGCTTTTTTTTAAATTAGTTTTGCTTATCAGGATAAACCGTTGCAATTAACTGATCTACCACTGCAGGCTCAGCTAAGGTTGAGGTATCACCTAAACTATCTAATTCATTCGCTGCAATTTTTCTTAAAATACGGCGCATGATTTTACCCGAACGGGTTTTCGGTAATGCTGGAGCCCAATGCAGCGCATCTGGTGAAGCTACAGGTCCAAGCACTTTACGTACCCAGTTGATTAACTCTTTTCGCAGCTCTTCCGACTCTGGGACACCTGCCTGTAAGGTCACGAAAGTACAAATACCTTGCCCTTTAATATCATGAGGCATGCCCACCACTGCTGCTTCTGCGACTGATTCATGCGAAACAAGAGCACTTTCAATTTCAGCAGTACCCAGACGATGACCTGAAACGTTTAAGACGTCGTCAACACGACCTGTGATCCAGTAATAGCCATCTTCATCACGGCGAGCACCATCACCTGTAAAATAAGTATTTTTAAAGGTCGAGAAATAAGCTTCAATAAAGCGGTCCGGATCACCCCAAATGGTACGCATCTGGCCTGGCCATGAATCTTTAATCACAAGGTTACCTTCAACCGCACCTTCTAGCTCATTACCCTCACCATCTACAATGGCAGGTTGGACGCCAAATAACGGACGTGTTGCTGAACCCGGTTTTAAGGCTGTTGCCCCCGGCAATGGAGCAATCAAAATACCGCCTGTTTCGGTTTGCCACCATGTATCAACAATCGGGCAGCGACCTTCACCAACAACATTGTAGTACCAGTTCCAAGCCTCAGGGTTAATAGGTTCACCGACCGAACCGAGTAAACGCAAGCTACTACGGTTACTTTCGCGTACAAACGAATCACCCTCTCGCATCATGGCGCGAATCGCGGTTGGAGCTGTATATAAGATAGAAACTTTGTGTTTATCGACTACGTGACCAAGACGTGCCCATGTTGGGTATTGAGGCACGCCTTCAAACATTAAGGTCGTGGTACCATTTGCTAGCGGTCCATAAATTAGATAACTATGTCCTGTAATCCAACCGATATCGGCTGTACACCAATACACATCATCTTGTTTTAAATCGAAGACCTCTTTAAAGGTACTTGTAACATAGACTAAGTAACCACCTGTCGTATGCAACACACCTTTCGGTTTACCTGTTGAGCCTGAGGTATAGAGAATAAATAATGGATCTTCTGCCTTCATTGGTTCTGGAGGACAGTCTGCATCCACTTCCATAATAATAAGGTGATACCACAAATCACGGCCCGGCTTCATTTCAATCGGGTTCGCATTACGGTAAACCACAATCACATTTTCAACACACTCAGTACCCGGCAACGCTAAAGCCAAATCAACATTTTCTTTGAGTGGTAATAGTTTTCCGGCACGTAGACTTGAGTCCGCGGTAATCACGAGTTTCGCTTGGCTGTCTTCAATACGACTTGCTAAAGAATCTGGCGAGAACCCACCAAATACCACACAGTGAACAGCACCAATACGGGCACAAGCTAACATGGCAATTGCAGCTTCTGTCACCATTGGCATATACAGTACAACGCGGTCACCTTTACCAATGCCATATTTCTTTAAAACGTTGGCAAAACGGCAGACTTCATCGTGTAATTCTTTATAAGAAACGATTTTATGACGAGAAGGATGGTCCCCTTCCCAAATAATTGCAGGTTTATGTGGATGTTCTTTAAGATGCCTGTCTAGGCAGTTTGCTGACACGTTCAACTCACCATCAGCAAACCATTCAATTTTGAAATTGTCTTTGTCAAAACTGGTATTTTTAACTTGGGTAAATGGCTTTATCCAATCGACAATTTTAGCTTGCTCTGCCCAGAATTCATCTGGGTTCTCGATAGAGTGTTGATAACGTTTAAAGTAGTCTGCTTCAACAGTACGAGCTGTTTTTTTAAATTCCTCTGGTACTGGATAGATCTCATTCATACGCAACTTCCTTGATCTTGTGCATCCCATCTCGAGACTGTGGCTATTATTTTACTGGATCTTATTTGCATGCCTTTGCAGTATGATGACTCTTTCAAAGCCTAGACAATGCGACTTTGGTCATATATTAACCACTTACTCAAGCATACGAAATTATGAACATTTTTATAAAATTAAGTTGATTTAAAACATTTGTCTATAGCTTTTACTTTTATAATTTTTTCAATATTTGATGGTTTTGATCATCAACAAAGATTATTTTGTCTCTCATATGCAACCTAGGAATAAAATAATATGTTTGCCCAAACAACTTCCTCACGCCCACCACAGCTGCCTTTAAAAGATAGCCCTTTTTCAATTCATGGCCGTTTTAACCGTATGAGTTATTTAGGTGGATATGGACTGATTTATTTAGTCACAATCGTGGGTTATTTTATTCTGGCCTCCTTTCTTGGAGGTTTTCAGCTTTCAAGTAATTTATTTAATTTTGAGTTTTATAGCTCTCTTTCTGGCCTCAGTGCTTTGGTGGTATGGGCTTTTTGGCTATTCCTGATTTATTTAAATGTTGTTCTCGTCGTGCGACGTTTGCATGATCTAAATAAAAGTGGTTGGATGGGATTACTACTATTCATTCCAGTTGTTCAGTTCTTTTTTATGATTTATTTACTACTTGCCTCAGGTACAGCAGGTCCAAATCAATATGGTCCAGCTCGACCATCAACGTTCATAGAAAAGTTAATGGCTTGGTTTATTTTATTGGCTATTTTAATTAGCCTTATTTCTACCGCAGGCTTTTTTTACTACTTCTCTGGCACCGATACTATTCAAACCCCGTCACAAATCTTACAAAAAGGAACGGAATACTTTTAATTAAAAAACACTTTATTATTTAGATGAACTCATTATAGTAGGCGCACATTTTATCTCCTACTATAATGAAGGCCGATCATCGCTTTCATAATTTTTTAAAATAGAGACTTGTTGTGGCTGATGAACAAAAATCCTTAACGGATGTTGCAAAAAATACAGGCGAACTTTTGCAAGAAGCAGGTACTAAAACCACTCAAACGGTTTTAGCCCATACCGAAAAGTATCATGATGCCTATACCACCATTGATAAAATCGTGGATAGCTTCTGGGAACGTGTGCCTTATATTTGTATTGCGATTATCGTTTTTATTATTTTTTGGCTACTTACCAAATTATTTAAGTTCTTTGTTCGTAAAACCTTAGAAAATCGCTCTTATACGCGCCAAAACCTAGTGTTGGTTCTAAACCGTGTAGGAAGTACGACAATTTTATTTTTTGGATTCTTAATTGCACTTGTCATCATGATCCCGGGTTTTACCCCAGGACAACTTATGAGCGCATTAGGGATCGGTTCGGTCGCAATTGGTTTCGCATTTAAAGATATTTTCCAAAACTTGCTGTCAGGTATTTTGATTTTATTGAGCGAACCGTTCCGTATTGGCGATTCCATCGTGGTCAATTCACTTGAAGGAACTGTTGAAGATATTCAAATTCGTGCAACATTCTTACGTTCACCAGATGGCCGTCGTATTGTTATTCCAAATGCCACTGTTTATACGAGTGCTTTAACTGTAAATACGGCTTATCAGCAACGACGTTGTGAGTTTGTAGTCGGCATTGGCTATGACGACGATGAACAAAAAGCTAAACAGATTATTTTAGATATTCTTAATAATGACCGAAATGTACTCAGTCAGCCAGCTTTCTCGGTTAACGTTACAGCTTTAGCAGATTTCTCGGTTAACCTGACTGTACGTTGGTGGGTTGATACCACTGAAACTGATATGTCCTCATCTACAAGCACAATTCAAGCTCAAGTAAAACAAGCTTTCAATGAGAACGGAATTAATATTCCTTACCCAATTCAGGAATTAAAAATGGCTTCAAATCAGCCACTTTTAAATCCAGAAGCATCAACTAAACAGACGACCTAAAATATAAGAAATAGACGTTTCAGTTCTTAAAATACGGTTGCCTAAGCTCACAGCTTGGCAGCCGTTTTTTGTGAGCAAATCAATTTCATAGGGAATGAAACCACCTTCGGGTCCAACGACTACACTGCACGCATGCGGAATATTAACTGGCATGCTCTGCTCTGCATAAGGATGTGCCACATAAGCGGGCCTTTCCTTTGAAATTAAGTTTGGTAGAACATCTTCAACAAAAGGTTTAAAGCGTTTATATAATTGAATTTCAGGAGCAATGGTGTCGCCTGCTTGCTCAAGTCCTAAAGCCACATAGTTATCAAGTTGTTGCAAAAATGGAGTTTGCCAATAGCTTTTATCTACGCGGTAACTGTGAATCAAACTAATTCTTTCAACACCTAGAGTCACACTATCCATAATTAAACGGCGTAAAACTTTGGGCCTTGGTAACGCTACGATTAAATGTACTGGAAGTTTTGCAGGTACAACTTCTTCAGTAATAGGCCGTATACAAACTTCTTGCTCATTCATCGAAACAATTTCAGTGATATAGCGTGCACCATTACGAACACCAACTTTTAGATTTTGGCCCACCGTAATATCAAGATGTTCACGTAAATGCTGCAATTGGCGTTTTGAACGGATTAACCATAAATCTGACTGAACATCGTCAGGTTCTAGTAAAACGATATTCATGGTTTTTCGGCCAAATACCGGTTAATTACACCAATATGCTTTTGTAATGAACCTTGGTTACGTTGTAAGACTTTATGCGCCTGCTCTACCACCTGCTTTGCTTCTTCAGGCTCGGCTAAACATGCCCTCCAGATTGCTACAACTTGCTCAGCGTCTTGAGCAATGAGCACCCCATTTTCATCAATAAATTCATCAACAATGGTTTGGAAATTAAAGTAACGAGGTCCAATTACGGTCGGTACATTTAAAACCATAGGCTCCAAAATATTATGCCCACCGCCCGGTTCATTAAGTGATCCACCCACAAAACACACCTGACTTAGGGCGTACCATAACCAAAGCTCCCCCATACTATCGGCTAGATAAACCTGTGTACTCGTATGAATACTTTGGTTCAAGCTTCTACGATGAGTAATTAAATCTAGGTTTTGGCAAATTTCAAAGACTTCGTCGAAACGTTCAGGATGTCGAGGTACCACAATACAAACTAACTCTGGATCTGACCTTAAATAAGGCTGAAGTGCTTGCAAAATTTGTAGTTCTTCGGGTGCATGTGTACTGGCAATTGTCAGTACTTTTCGTTGGCCCAAATACCATAGCTGGTATAGCTTTGCTGCCTGATTTATAAATGCTTCTGGTGCGTGAATATCAAATTTAATATTTCCAACCACCTGACTTCTTTGTTGATCTAAACCAAGTTCTACATAACGTTGTCGAGTCGCATTATCTTGTGCCAGCACCCAGTCAATTTGTTTCAGCATTCCTGCAGTTAGCCCTGAAACGCGGCTATAACCTTTTGCTGATTTTTCTGATAATCGCGCATTTAATAATAAACAAGGAACCTGTTCTAGCTTGGCTTGATCAATTAAATTTGGCCAAAGCTCAGTCTCAACCAATGCTAAAAGCTTTGGCTGATATAACTCAAAAAATTGTTTTAAAAGATGCTTTTGATCAACAGGCAAATAAACTGCTTGAAATAGATCTAAATAAGGTGCTTTTAAAAATAATGATTTGGCACGCGCCTGCCCCGTCTTTGTTGTATTAGTAACTAATACAGGTTGACCGAGTTTAAGATAATGCTCGATTAAAGGCTGCGCAGCATTGGTTTCTCCAACCGAAACAGCGTGGAACCAAATTGCTCTTACATTTTTCGGAGACTCAAACGGCCCAAATCTTTCAAGACATTCCTGATTATATAATTCCTGGCTTTCTGCACGTCTTTTTATCCGCCATTGGTAAAAAGGTTTTAATAAATGGAGTGCGGTGTTGTACCAAAAAGGGGTCGCCAAGCGGTTTGCCTCAAATAGTCAAAGTTTAAAACTGGGGAAAATATAACATAGATAGAAAAAATGGCAGAGTTTCGATACCTAAACTCTACCATTACAAGAAAAGCGATTTACTAAATTCAGCAAATCATAATTTCAAAGATATTATGAAGCTTCTAGTGCTGGATAGTCTGTATAACCTTCAGCGCCTTTAGCATATAAAGTTGTTGGTTGAAGTTCATTTAATGGCAAGTCTTTTTCTAAACGCTGTAAAAGATCTGGGTTAGCAATATATGCTTTACCAAAAGATACAGCATCTGCCTGACCTTCACGCAAGATACGTTTTGCTGATTCTGGTGTTAGGTTCTCATTGGCAATCCATACACCATTAAATTTTTCGCGAAGTTTAGGACTAATACTATCAGCAGCTTCATATTCACGAGAGAAAATGAAAGCAACATTACGTTGGTTAAGTTGTTCAACTACATAACCAAAAGTTGCTAATGGGTTTTCATCACCCATATCGTGTGAATCACCACGCGGTGCAATATGAACACCTACTCGGCCAGCGCCCCATACTTCAATAAATGCATCAACGACTTCTAATAATAAACGTGCACGATTCTCAACAGGACCACCGTATTCATCATCACGTTGGTTGGTATTACTTTGAAGGAACTGGTCAATTAAATAACCATTTGCTGCGTGTAATTCAACACCATCAAAACCTGCTGCTTTAGCCAGTTCTGCTGAATGTTTGTATTGAGCAATAACTTCTTGAATCTCTTCAATTGAAAGTGCACGCGGTGTTACATAAGGACGTTTAGGACGTAATAAACTCACTTCACCCGCAGGTTGAATTGCACTTGGTGCAACAGGAATATCACCGTCTAAAAGTTCAGGATGCGAAATACGGCCTACATGCCAAAGTTGAGCTACAATTTTTGAACCTTGAGCATGAACTGCCTCAATAATTTTATTCCAAGCTTGTGCCTGCTCTTGTGACCATAACCCTGGGGTGTCTGCATAACCCACAGTTTTTGAACCAATTACTGTTGCTTCAGTCAAAATTAGACCGGCATTTGCACGTTGTTGATAGTATTCAACCATTAAATCATTAGGCACTCGGCTTTCACCACTACGCGCACGCGTTAATGGAGCCATTACCAATCGATTTTTGATTTCAAAATCACCAACCGTTAAAGGAGTATTGAGTTCAGCCATAATCGCCTCGACTTACACTTTTAATAATTTAAAGTGTTTGTTTTAAATGTTCGATATATTGCTGAATCAAAGCTTCGTTACGTGAAAAATAAGACCATTGACCATATTTTTGGACCTGAATAAGCCCCGCCTGTTGTAACACAGACAAATGATTAGACATTGTAGACTGAGCTACTTTACCCAAACGTTCAATATGACCTGCACAAACACCCTTCTCAAAACTACCACCACATTCTTCCACCGGTAAATAATGTGCAGGTTCTTTTAACCATTGCAAAATTTGCCGACGTAGAGGGTTGGAAAGGGCTTTGCTAATTGCATCAATATCCATAGGCTCAACACGTCTTTTAAACAAACAAAGCTTTGTTCAGCATTTCGAAAACATAATATCGCATTTTTTCGATATTCATATCTATTTTTTTCGATATTCATATCGCATTTTTTCGATTAACATTCGAAGGCTGAACTGCTTTGCCGTTTTAATCGCTAAAAATCCAAGAGTTCTACATATTCATAGATGAACTGTATTTAAACTAAAAGTTCAGCAGACTCTTATAAACCTTGTTTTAAACTCGCTTCGATAAAACGATCAAGGTCACCATCAAGAACAGCACCTGTATTAGAGTTTTCAACACCCGTACGTAAGTCTTTAATACGCGAATCATCTAATACATATGAACGAATTTGGCTTCCCCAACCAATATCAGACTTTGAGTCTTCTAGAGCTTGCGCTGCTTCATTACGTTTTTGCATTTCCAATTCGTACAAACGTGCACGTAACTGTTTCCATGCGTGGTCACGGTTAGCATGTTGCGAACGCTGGTTCTGACACGCTACTACAATACCTGTTGGGATGTGAGTCAAACGCACAGCCGAGTCGGTTTTGTTAATATGCTGACCACCAGCACCAGATGCACGGTAAGTATCAGTACGAACATCAGAAGGGTTAATATCAATTTCAATATTGTCATCAACCTCTGGTGAAATAAATACCGCAGAGAATGAAGTGTGACGGCGGTTGCCACTGTCAAATGGTGATTTACGAACTAAACGGTGTACACCTGACTCTGTGCGTAACCAACCGTAGGCATATTCACCTTCAACACGAATCGTTGCTGATTTAATACCAGCTACGTCACCATCAGATACTTCCATAAGTTCTGCTTTAAAGCCATGACGTTCAATCCAGCGCATATACATACGTAAAAGCATAGACGCCCAATCTTGTGCTTCCGTACCACCTGAACCTGATTGAATCTCTACATAGCAAGGATTCGGGTCCATTGGGTTACTAAACATACGACGGAATTCAAGTTTAGCCAGTTCATCTTCGGCAGCCCCAAGCTCAGACTGAACATCTTCAAGCAGGCTTTCATCGTCGGCTTCTACAGCCAAATCTAACATCGCTTTTGCATCTTCAAGCTGTGTAGATAAGCCATCCAATACATTAATAACGTTTTCTAGTTCGCCTTTTTCTTTCGCCATTGCCTGAGCACGGCTTTGATCATTCCAGATTGCAGGATCTTCTAACTCACGTAAAACTTCTTCTAAACGTTCTTTTTTCAGATCGTAGTCAAAGATACCCCCGTAGTGTTTGGCTACGATCAGTTAAGTCTTTCAATTGGTTTAGATAAGGATTAATTTCCACGCGAGTGTTCCCATAAGAGCAGATAAACAGTCAATTATTTTAGCATAGCTGCAGTTATCTACGAACCTGCTTTGTATTTCTCCTCATATTTCACACATTTAATTACCAAACTTCCTTTAGTTCATTTTAAGATTAATTAGTAACATCCTCATACAAAATTGGGTACTTTTACAGCATTTTTTATGATCTACACAAAATCTCCTCAATTTTAATAAAATAAAACATTATGTTTTTATATTTTAAAATCAATATCTTAAATTAAATTACTTTACATAAATATCACACGGTTACAGTACGGTTACTTGCGCAAGATTGACGACAAAGCTTTTTCGTCTAGACTAAAAGTTGTAACAAAACATTTATAAAATCGCTTTTTAGAGGGGAGAGATTCCATGAAAAAACTAGCAATTGCATCAGCTCTTTTATCTGCACTCGCAGTGAGTGGCGCAGCAAACGCTTACCAAGCTGAAGTTGGTGGTTCTTACAATTATCTTGATCCAGACAACGGTAGCAGCGTAAGTAAATTCGGTGTTGACGGGACTTATTACTTTAATCCTGTTCAAACTCGTAACGCTCCACTTGCTGAAGCAGCTTTCTTAAGCCGTGCAAGTAACGTTAACGCCCTTATCAACTATGGCGATAACAGCGGTACAAAAGATACTCAATATGGCGTAGGTGTTGAATATTACGTTCCTAACTCAGATTTCTACCTTAGCGGTGATGTAGGTCGAAATGAGCGTGAAGTCGACAACACCAATATTGACAGCAAAGTAACTACTTATGCAGCTGAAGTAGGTTATTTACCAGCTCCAGGTTTATTACTTGCTCTAGGTGTTAAAGGCTACGACGAAAAAGACGGTAAAGACGGCGCTGATCCAACAGTTCGTGCTAAATACGTAACTCAAGTAGGTCAACATGACGTAAACCTTGAAGCGTTCGGTGCGTTCGGTGACCTAGACGAATATAAAGTTCGTGGTGACTACTACATCGACAAAACTTTAAGTGTTGGTGCTGATTACTACAACAACGACTTAACTGATAAAGATGAATTTGGTATCAATGCTAAAAAATTCTTAAATCAGCAAGTAAGTGTTGAAGGCCGTGTTGGATTTGGTGATAACGACAACACTTATGGTGTTCGTGCAGCATACCGCTTCTAATCAAGCCTAAAGTCATAAAAAAATCCGCTCAATTGAGCGGATTTTTTTATTGGTTTAAATGTACGATGCGTAATTGTAAATTCACATTGCCATTAAATGCATTACGATCTATTTCATAGACTAAATGTACATAATCTCGCATTGGGTCAAATTCAAAACGGCCTGCTGCATTAAAAGCAATTGCATCAAAACTGTATTGGTCGAGTGCTAATTTAAGCTTCAAATGCGTTTCTTTAAGCCAGCGATAATCAACAACTTTAAAATGCCCCTCAAACTGAGGAAAAGGGAATTTTTGTCCCCAAGGCCCCAACTGTTCTATCCAATCTAATGTATTTAGTTGCAAAGCCGAAGCAGGGAGTTCTCCATCCGTCCATAGCGTTGCTTGAAACAAAGATTCTTCCATTGCTGCAATACAATTGGTAAACGCTGTTTTAAAAGCTTCGAAGTTTTCTTTACGTATGGTTAAACCCGCTGCTGCTGCATGCCCACCAAAATGGCTCACCAATTCTGGATGTTGTTCAGCAACCTGTTCAATCGTATCTCGAATATGCACTCCATCAATTGAACGTGCAGATCCTTTTATATGAATACCATCTTCATCAGGTGCAAACACAATAGTGGGACGATGAAACTGTTCTTTTAAACGCCCTGCCACAATCCCGATCACGCCTTGATGCCAGTTTTCTTCAAAAAGTACAAGAGCCGGAGGAACGTCTTCTTTTGAGAGCTGCAAGCCATCTAAAGCAGATAAGGCTTGTTGCTTCATTTCCCCTTCGATTTGACGACGCTCTATATTTAATTGATTTAACTGTCTCGCGATTGGATAGGCAGATTCCATTGTGTCAGCTAATAAACATTCAATGCCTATACGCATGCTCTCCATGCGTCCAGCAGCGTTAATACGCGGACCTAAAACAAAACCTAAATCTTGTGCACGCAAAGATGAAGCCTCACGGCCAGCAATATCTAGCAACGCCAATATTCCTACTCGGCATTGATGTTGTTGAATACGTTTTACGCCTGCGTCGACCAAAATACGGTTGTTATAATCTAGAACAGCAACATCCGCATATGTTCCTAAAGCAACCAAGTCTAGATATTGAGTGACTTTACTTGTACTTTTACCTTGCTTGTTACGTAAACTTGCCAAATTGGCCAGCACATAAAATGCAACGCCAACACCTGCAAGCGCCTTACTTGGGAACTCACAACCTAACTGATTTGGGTTTACAACTGCTTCTGCAAGTGGTGTTTCTTTGGTCGTTAAATGATGATCTGTAATAACCACTTGCATGCCCAGTGCATGTGCCGCTTCAACACCAGCATGGCTGGAAATCCCATTATCGACAGTAATTAATAAATCGGGTTGATAAGTTTGATGTGCAAGCTCTGCAATTGCGGGGGTAAGTCCATAACCGTATTTAAATCGGTCTGGAACCAAATAGTCGACTTGTGCTCCCATATCGCGAAGCACCAATACCATTAAAGCTGTGCTGGTTGCGCCATCGGCATCGTAGTCACCGACAATAACAATTTTTTTCTGCTCATCAATAGCTTGATCTATTAATGCCACAGCAGTTTCTAATCCCTTGAGCTGCGGAGCTAATAAATTCTTAAGCTTTAACTCTAATTCCTGTTCAGATTGTACTCCACGCCTTGCCAAAATTTCGGCAATAAACGGAGGCACGCCCTGAAATTGTTCAGGGCGTGTCAATAAAGGTCTTTGTTTGATTTGTATTTTTGTCATTTAAGGCATCAGTCGGTGCAGCGTCCATTGACCGTCGATTTTTTCATAACTCAAGCGGTCATGTAAACGATTTGGTCGCCCTTGCCAGAATTCATAATAATCTGGCTGCAAACGATAGCCTCCCCAGAACTCTGGTTTATCAAGCACTTCACGACTTGTAACTTGCTGTTGTAAGTCTTGAAAACGTTGCTGTAACAGCTCTCGGCTTTCAATCTTACCACTTTGCGGCGTACTGATATGCGCTGCAATCTGGCTATCACGTGGTCGTTTACGATAGTAATCTGTAGACTCTTGCTCAGCAATTTTGACTACATGACCACCAACTCGCACCTGACGCTCTAGACTTGGCCAGTAAAATAATAATTCGGCATATGGGTTTTCTGCCAAATCGATACCTTTCTGACTGTCGTAGTTAGTATAAAAATCATACCCAGCTTCTGTAGCCCCACGTAACAAAACTGTTCGAACATGAGGTCTGCCATTCGCACTTGCTGTCGCTAATGACATTGCATAGGGTTCATGCAAATTGGCTGCTAGAGCATGGTTAAACCAACCAAGAAACTGCTGATGAGGACTAGATTCAACTTGCCCCTCATGCAATTCTCCTTGCTCGTAGCTTAAGCGTAATTCACTTAAATCTTTAATGACATCACTCATGTCATGCACCTTATGCGACTTGTGCTTGTGAACGAACTGAATCTGCTAAATGCTGAGCTAAAGCATTCACTTCTTGCTCATCATCACCTTCGACCATAACTCGGATCACAGGCTCTGTTCCTGATTTACGAATCAAGATTCGTCCACGCCCTTTGAGCTGTGCTTCTGCTTTATCAAATTCAGAAACCAATGCCGGGATAGAATACGGATCAAGCATTTGTTCTAAACGTACATTCACAAGAATTTGTGGGAATAGTTTAAAGTCTTGAACCAACTCATGCAGCGCTTTGTTCTGCTCGACCATCACGGTTAAAACTTGAAGTGCTGCAATAATCGCATCACCTGTCGTACTCTTGTCTAAAGTTAGAATATGGCCAGATGGTTCCCCACCAGTAACCCAACCATTTTCTTCTAGGGCTTGTAATACATAACGGTCACCAACCTTAGCCCGAACAAAACCAACATTCGCTTTTTCAAGTGCGACTTCGAGTGCCATGTTACTCATGACAGTACCCACTACGCCTGCTGGCTTATTTTGAGCCTGAGTCGCTAAAATATATAAGATATGGTCACCATCAATTAAGTTACCAAACTTATCCACCATCACGACACGGTCAGCATCACCATCAAAGGCAATCCCTAAATCTGCTTCGTGCTCAACTACAGCTTTTTGTAGTTTTTCAGGATGTGTTGAACCACAACCTTCATTAATATTTAAACCATCCGGCTCATTATATAAAGCAACTACTTTTGCCCCTAACTCACGGAAAACCGAAGGACCAACGCTATACGCCGCACCATGAGCACAGTCCAACACAATCTTTAAATTATTTAAGTCAAAGTGGTAAGGGAAAGTAGATTTACAAAATTCGATATAGCGACCATTCGCATCATTTACACGAACACTTTTACCTAAGTTTGCTGTGTCCTCAATAAACAAATCTTTTTCTAATTCGAGGTTAATTTCTTCTTGTAGAGCATCTGGTAATTTTTTACCTTCGCTTGAGAAAAATTTAATCCCATTATCAAAATATGGGTTATGTGATGCAGAAATCACGATACCTGCATGAGCATGTAAAGCACGAGTAAGGTGCGCAATTGCTGGGGTTGGTAATGGGCCAAGTAAATGAACATATACGCCAGCAGCGTTTAACCCCGCCTGCAAAGCAGACTCTAAAATATAACCAGATAAACGAGTATCTTTTCCTAATACAACAAGTGGCTTATTTTTTGGACTCGTTCGTTTTAATACCTTCCCTGCAGCAAAACCGAGTTTTAAAGCAAACTCTGGAGTAATAGGCATTTGCCCAAATTTTCCACGAATACCATCCGTTCCAAAATAACTCATAGCTTATCTCATTTTTACGCCACTTCAGCCGTGGCTTACTTCATATATGGCAATTCCGCCATATCTCTTTTCGTCAGATTTACTTTACACCAAAAACAAAAAGCCGTCAGTGTAATGACGGCTTTCTTCATTGTTTTGGTTACGAAAATCTAACCAACACGATAGTTTGGAGCTTCTTTAGTAATCGTTACATCATGAACATGTGACTCAGACATGCCTGCTGAAGTAATTTTCACAAATTTCGCATTTTGGCGAAGATCTTCAATCACAGCTGAACCTGTATAACCCATCGATGAACGTAAACCACCCATCATTTGATGAACGATGTTACCCATTGGGCCTTTATATGGAACACGGCCTTCGATTCCTTCTGGTACTAACTTCTCAGCACCCGCTTTTGAATCTTGGAAATAACGGTCAGCAGAACCAGTTGCTCCCGCCATTGCACCTAATGAACCCATACCACGATATGCTTTGTAGTAACGACCTTGGAAAAACTCAACTTCGCCCGGCGCTTCTTCAGTACCTGCAAGTAATGAACCAACCATGATCGTACTTGCACCCGCACCGATCGCTTTTGCCATATCGCCAGAGAAGCGGATACCGCCATCTGCAATTAAAGGAATTTGATCTTTTAGTGCGCTAGCAACGCTGTCAATCGCAGAAATTTGTGGCATACCAATACCTGCCACAATACGTGTTGTACAGATAGAACCAGGACCAATACCTACTTTTACAGCATCTGCACCTGCATCTAATAATGCTAATGCAGCATCACCAGTTGCAATGTTGCCACCAATCACTTGTACTTGAGGGAAGTTTTGTTTCACCCAACGTACACGTTCAATTACACCAGCAGAGTGACCATGTGCTGTATCAACAACAATTACGTCAACACCAGCTTCAACCAATGCTTCCACACGACTTGGTGTATCAGCACCAGTACCTACCGCAGCACCAACACGTAAACGACCAAGATCATCTTTACAACTGTTTGGATAGCTCTCAGCTTTGCGGAAGTCAGTTACTGTAATTAAGCCTTTAAGTTCGTTGCTCTCACCAACGACTAAGACTTTTTCAATACGGTGTTTTTGCAATAATGCTTGAATATTTTCTTTAGACTCGCCTTCACGTACAGTTACTAAACGATCTTGGCCTGTCATGATGTTGCTAACAGGTTGTTCTAAATTGGTTTCAAAACGCGTATCACGGCCTGTCACAATACCAACAACCTTGCCGTCTTTAACAACAGGTACACCGCTAATGTTATTAGCGCTGGTGATTGCGATGAGTTCACGTACTGTAGTTTCAGGCGTTACAGTGATAGGGTCTTTCACCATACCCGCTTCGAATTTTTTCACACGGCGTACTTCTGCAGCTTGAGCAGCAATATCCATGTTTTTGTGCAAAATCCCGATACCACCATTTTGTGACATAGCAATCGCCATACGTGACTCAGTCACTGTATCCATTGCAGCTGAAACTAATGGGATATTTAAATGAATGCCGCGAGTTAAACGTGTCTTTAAAGAGACATCTTTTGGGAGAACAGTAGAGTAGGCAGGAAGTAATAAGACATCATCGAAGGTTAGCGCTTCTTGAACGATGGTCAGCATAACAATCTCACTGGTAAATTCCGTGAGCTATTATAAACAAATTTCAATGCAATTTTCATATTATCTTTGCCTTTTTCAGCAATAGATATAGAGCTTCTCCAAATAATTCCCACTTATTATAGTTTTAACGTTATTTTTTAATCGAGGTTTTTGCAACCCAGAATTTTATCTGGGTTGATCATTAGGCATAATATTTAGCTAGGGCAGCTAAATATTTGCTCAGTCATTAAATCTACGCCGCATGGCAAGGTCTCAATCCAGTCCAAAAACTGATTGACCATTTCTTTACCAATAAATGGACTACCATGCTGAGGCACAATCATTTCAATATCCATCTGGCGCACCATATTGACCCACAAACGGATAACTTTATTGGAACACATATAGCGTTGGTGAAAAGCCTTCATTTTCATGACGTGCGTATCGAAATCTTTTAAAGGCTGATTAGCATCTTCAACAATCGAGGCCCCCATATCGCCAGAAAACAGAATCTTAGCAACTGGATCATAAAACTGAAAATTACCCACCGAATGTAAGAAGTGAGCGGGAACTACCACAAGCTTGGATTCTCCTAGAGTAATCACTTGGCCGCGGTCAGGTAATTCAATAAGACGATCTTCCCAATTCCCTTTCATACGCTCACTCATAAATGAGGAATTTAGGTGCGGTAAAAAACGTGCCCATAATTTTGATGCAACGACTTTAGCATCGGTATAAACCAGCCAGCGTGGCATTGAAGTAATAATGTCCGGATCTTGATGCGAGGCCATCACATAGTCTAGATTTTTCAAACGTGTATATTTATTTAATTCCATCGTTAATGGAACATAGGTCAAATCGCCACCTGGGTCTATTACAGCAGCGCGTTCATGATCAATAATTAAAAATTGATTGGCTTGGATGCCTTCCCCTTTAACCAAGCTGGTAAAACTAATACATTTATGTACGCCATTATCAAATAATATCTGCGATGTTGTTTTTTCAAACCCCATACAATTCCCCAAAAAAACTTTAAATATTAGATATTTTTATATCCATAATAAAATAAAGGGATTCAGTAACTCTTGCAATAAACTACTTTATTTTTCTAATAATATTTTAAAATTGATTTTGCTTTTCTTATTTTATAAATGAATCATAATGTTATTTAAAATTAACCCACAATAAATTAAAATAATTCTCATTATCAAATTTACTTTTTGTGCTGCTTAGGCCTCCCATGAATCAACCCTTCCGTTTTTCAACATCAAAAACATTGTTAGCAGTTGCTATTTTTACTTCGATGACAGCAAGTCACGCTGAAGAAATAACAGAACAACAAAATTCGACCAATGTTCTCCCCACGATTTCTGTTCAAGCGCAAAAAGAAAGCACTTCACCTTACGTCGCAACGAAAGCAAACTCTGCCTTAAAATCAGATGCACCCTTATTTACAACTGCTCAGTCGGTTTCGGTGGTGACCCGTGAGCAACTTGACCAAAAACAAGCAAAGACACTTACAGAGGCACTTGAAGGTGTTGCGGGTGTTGGAGCTGGGAAACTTGGTCGTCGTGGTTGGGATGATTTCATTATTCGAGGACAAACTTCTTCTGATTCAGTTTATGTAGATGGTTTAAGAGTAGGCCAAAATACGTATGTTGCTACTGAGTTATCAGGCATGGATCAGGTCCAAGTTTTAAAAGGGCCTGCATCTATTAATTTTGGTTTGGTTGCTCCAGGAGGTATGGTCAACTTAGTGACTAAACGCCCTCAAGCTGAAAGCTTTGCGCGGGCCACTATGACATATGGCAGCTACAACCTTAAAGAAGGTACGTTCGATTTAAACTATAGTCCTAATAATAGTGAAAAAGGTGCTTTCCGTTTAAATGGTCGTATCTCAGATCAAGATGACCCAACCGATTATGTATATTTTAAAAATTACTACATCTCCCCCTCTTATAACTTTGACTTGGGGGATAATACTGATCTCTCTGTCATCGCAAGCTATCAGCATCGCGAATACATTCGTCAACAAGGTTTACCTGTCATTGGCACCTTAAAAGATAACCCTAACGGTGCTATAGACCGAAGTTTATATATTGGCGATCCTAATTTTGGTAAATATGAAGCAGATGTTTACCGCACTGGTTATACCTTTAAACACGCTTTTAATAATGGTTGGAACTTGAACCAGAATTTTGCTGTACAAAAAACTGAAATGGATGGTACTGCTGTCTTTGCTCAAACGGGCAATAATTTTTGGGCAAAAAACAAACAAGGTAAAATCGATTACACAACCATTAACCGTAAAAATAATAGCCGCCACCAAATTATTGATAATTTAAGTTTCGCCATCGATAACCGTTTAAATAAACAGTTTGATCTATATGGCATGCAACATGACATCAATATTGGGTTCGATGCCTTCCAAGAAAAAAGTGACTATACTAATGATAAATATGGTTACGATAAAAATAGTGATGGTGGTTTAAATATTTATAACCCTATCTATGATCAAAACCTCGAATTGAAACAACATGTTCGTGATATCAACCGCCTAAAATATTTAGGGCTTTATTTACGTGACCGTATTCAGCTTAATGACCAATTACTTTTAAGCTTATCTGGTCGTCAAGACTGGGCGCAAACTCAAACCACAAGTTTGGTGACTGGCAGTACAAGTAAACAAACAGACAATGCATTTACAGGCAGCGCCTCTGTCATGTATACCCTTAATGACATTGTTGCTCCTTATGTCAGCTATGCCACTTCATTTACTCCTAACAGTGGTACAGATGTAAATAACAATCCGTTCAAACCTGAAGAGGGGAAACAGGTTGAAGTGGGGATGAAATTACAAAGTCCTGATCAAAGAATTCAAGGCGCTATCGCTTGGTATGATTTAAAACGTCAAAATGTTGTAGTCAATGATTCAATCAATACGAGTGAGAAAGTACAACGTGGCGAACAGTTAACACGTGGTATTGAAACTGAACTCAGCGCAGAAATTTTAGAAGGTTTAAAATTAACAGCTGCCTATACCTACACAATTGATGCTGAAATTAGTAAAGATGCAAACACAAGCAATGTAGGAAAAGCACTCGACAATATTCCTGAGCATGCTTACAGCCTATCGGCTCGTTATAAATTTGACCCTGCCTCAAAACTTGGTTGGTATGTCGGCGGTGGATTCCGAGGTGAAACCTATAAAACTATGGATAAGTTAGATGTCCATATTCCAGGCTATACCGTATTTGATACAGAAGCTGGCTATGATGCAGGACATTGGGGTGCTCAACTTGCGATCCGTAATTTATTTGATAAAGATTACTATGCAGGTGCCTTAAATGAAAATTTGGTGACTTTAGGTAATCCACGTCAAATTAACTTTACTGTGAAATTTAATTATTAAAATTACCTATAAAAAACGCACTCGAATTGAGTGCGTTTTTTTGGCAGCTTTAAATGTGTTAGAAGAAGTAATACTGTACTAAAGTAGAGATACCTACAATTAAGAAAATAGCAGCACCAATTTTATGAATGAGCGAGATAGATAAACGTTCAGCCAATTTATTACCAATAAATACAGCAGGTGCATTAGCAATCATCATTCCTAAGGTTGTACCTAACATCACCCAAAAGATGCTGTCGTAACGTGCAGCTAAAGCGACTGTTGCTATTTGGGTTTTATCGCCAATTTCAGCCAAGAAAAATAAAATAAAGGTTGCGCCAAAAACACCAAACTTTTGCCATCTATTAATATTATCCGTTTCATCATCGAGCTTATCTGGAATAAGCATCCAGAACGCCATACCAATGAAACCAGCTGCAAGAACCCAGACTAAAATTTCGGGGCTCAGGACGGTCGTAATCCACTGTCCAAGTACAGCAGAAATACCATGATTAATTAGAGTAGCTAAAAGAATCGCAATAAGAATAGGGATTGGCTTACGGAAACGTGCAGACAGTAAAAGGGCCAATAATTGGGTTTTATCGCCCATTTCAGCGAGGGCAACAATTGAAGTAGAAATCAGAAATTCTTGCATGTCGTTTCTCTGGCTAGCATAAATGCCCATGACCTACCCCTCCTGCTAGCCAAATATCTGCAGAGTGGTAAATCAAAGGTCTTGCCAACTCGGAAACGATGAGACGTTTAAGCTATGATGACCATGTTCTGTTGAACAATTATGTTGATCATCACCTATTCATTTAGAAATGAATAGCGGCTACTCCCCAATGAAGTATGCGTTTATTATATTCGAGTACTTCTATTTTTCAAACATTCAGGCGAAAAATTTTATCCACGCCCAAACTAACAATCGTCCTAGACCCAATAATAAAGCTAAACAAATACTTAAGTTAATAAATCCAAAATTATTAATGCCAGTTACGTGCTGAGACTGAAATTCAAATGGCAAAATAAGCATTGCTACAAATACTTCCAAGCCCATTGCAACGTAGGTCATCCATTCCCAAGGAAAGTGTAAAATACTCACCCACAACCCCATTAATAAAAATACAATTAATAGAATCGGCACCATGATTTTTAAAAATCCTACCATTTATTCTTTCTCCTTTACCGACTAACGAGAAATTTCTCCTCTCTCGACACTTCTTTTTTCGTCTTTAGATTAACTTAAAACCAATTAAATTAAATATCAAAATAAAACCCCGCCGAAGCGAGGTTTTAATGATTCATTTAAAAATATTAGATTAATAAAGTACGAATATCTTTAAGAAGTTTCGTAAGCTTATTAGTAAAGCGAGCCGCATCTGCACCATTAATTACACGGTGGTCATAAGATAATGACAATGGCAACATCAAGCGTGGATCAAAGTCCTTACCATTCCAAACAGGCTGCATCGTTGCAGGTGAAATACCCAAAATTGCAACTTGCGGCCAGTTCACTAGTGGTGTAAATGCTGTACCACCAATTGCGCCCAAACTTGAAATGGTGAAATTCGCACCTTGCAAATCTTTCGGTGTTAATTTCTTATCACGCGCTTTTTGACCTAACACACCCAATTCAACTGCAATTTGCTTAATTGATTTTTGGTCTGGATTACGAAGTACTGGCACAGTTAAACCATCAGGTGTTGCTACCGCAATTCCCATATGGATTTCATTGCGCAAGAGCACTGATTTACCATCATCAGATAGATGACCTGCGAATTCACGCTCTTCTTTCAACAAATACGCAACCGCTTTGATAATGAATGCCATAATCGTCAGGCTGATACCTTCTTTTTTGAAGTTGCCTTTTAGCTCATTACGCCAATCTTCTAATTCAGTAATGTCAGCCAAATCAAACTGGGTGACTTGCGGAATAAAGTTGTTCAACGACAATTGCGGAATTGATACTTGCTGCAAACGCGTCAATACTTTTTCTTCTACGCCACCAAACGCAGTGAAGTCAGGAAGCTTTGGCAAACCCGAAACCGCTGGTGCAGCCGCAGCAACTGGTGCCG
This sequence comes from Acinetobacter sp. C13, assembly GCF_016809775.1. NCBI lineage: Bacteria > Pseudomonadati > Pseudomonadota > Gammaproteobacteria > Moraxellales > Moraxellaceae > Acinetobacter > Acinetobacter sp. C13. The sequence continues at coordinate 146,918 of NZ_JAFBJL010000003.1, read as the reverse complement.
CTTGCGGTGCAGTTAAACGAGTCTTCACATACGCAAAGATATCTTCTTTAACAACACGGCCATGCTCACCAGAAGTCTTAACTTGAGATAAAACTACACCAAGCTCACGAGCAAGCTTACGCACAGCAGGGCCTGCATAAACTTTAGCGTTTTCGGCTTCTTGTTCTTTAGTTAATTTATCATTACCAGAAGAGGCTGGAGCAGATACTGCTTGAGTCGGAGCAGGAGTTGCCGCTTTAGGCGCTGCTGCCTGTGGAGCTGGAGCTGATTCTGCTTTTGGTGCTGGTGCAGCAGCAGGTGCTTGGCCTTCAGCTTCAATTGTTGCCAGCAATACACCTTGTGAAACTTGTTGGCCTGCTTGCAAGTGAATTGCTTTCACAACACCAGCAACAGTACTTGGAACTTCCACAGTCGCTTTATCTGACTCAACCACAACAAGGCTTTGGTCTACATCAACTTTGTCGCCAACCTGAACCAAGATTTCAGCAACAACTGCTTTATCTACACCCAAATCAGGAACGTTAATATCAACCGGTCCAGATTGAGTAGCAGTCGATGCTACAGTTTCTTGTTGAGCTGGTGTAGCTGCTGCTGCCGGAGCTGCTGTTGTAGAAGCAGGTGCCTCAGCTGGCGCACTTGATGCAGATGTTGTTTTTACTTGAATAAGAACAACACCTTCTTTAACTGTATCGCCTTCTTTAACTTGAATGCTTTCTACAGTACCTGCAACACTGCTTGGTACTTCTACAGTTGCTTTGTCAGACTCAACCACAACGATGCTTTGTTCAACATCGATTTGTTCGCCAACTTTTACTAAAATCTCACCAACTAGTGCTTTTTCAACACCAATATCGGGAACTTGAACTTCAACCACTTGGCTAGTTGTTGCCGTTGCTGGTTGAGCAGCAGTTGAGGGCTGTTGAGCCGCTGCCGGTGCTGCTGTTTGTTCAGCTGCTGGTGCAGCTTTTGGAGCTTCTTCTGCTTGAGCTACTGGTGCAGCACCCTCAGCTTCAAGTTCAAGCAATACCGTACCTTCAGTTACGCTATCACCTTCTTTGATTAAGATGCTTTTTACAACACCTGCTGAAGTGCTAGGCACTTCAACAGAGGCTTTATCTGACTCAAGCAAAACAAGGCTGTCATTTTCTGCAATGCTGTCGCCAACTTTTACTAAAATTTCAGCAACAACTGCTTTGTCTACACCAATATCAGGGGTCTTAATTTGCATGCTTAGTTCCCCTCACCTGTTTGCGTTTCATTATATTCAGCAACTGCCTGAACTTCTGGATGCGCTTGAGGAGCCCATGCCACTGGACGGTCAGTATCTAACTCAAAGTTAGAAATCGCGTCTTTAACTAAACGTGCGTCCACTTCACCTTCGTCAGCTAATTTTTTCAAAGTAGCAACAACGATATGTGCAGCATCAACACCAAAGAAACTACGTAAGTTAGCACGTGTATCTGAACGACCGTATCCATCTGTACCTAATGCAACAAATGGGCGACCATCTGGAAGATACGCACGGATTTGTTCGCTATAAGCACGCATATGGTCTGTTGCTGAAACAACGATACCTTCTGTACCACGTAACTGTTTAGATACCCAAGATTCTTTCACTTCTTCAGAAAGTGGGTGTAAACGGTTGTATTCTTCACATGCCATACCATCACGCGACAACTCATTGAAGCTTGTTACACTCCAAACGTTTGAATGGATTTGGTATTCATCACGTAAGATTTTCGCAGCTTTGATCACTTCACGAAGAATTACACCTGAACCAAGTAATTGGACAGTTGCTTTTTCATCTTTTTCGAACAAGTACATACCACGTTTAATGCCTTCCTCAGCGCCTTCAGGCATTGCAGGATGCTCGTAGTTTTCGTTCATCACTGTTAAGTAATAGAACACACGCTCTTGGTTCACATACATACGTTTTAAACCGTCATGCACGATTACAGCTAACTCATAACCAAAACATGGATCATAAGATACACAGTTTGGAATAGTGTTCGCCAAGATATGTGAATGACCATCTTGGTGCTGTAGACCTTCACCGTTCAACGTTGTACGACCAGCAGTTGCACCCAACAAGAAACCTTGAGCTTGTGCATCGCCCGCAGCCCACGCAATGTCACCAATACGTTGGAAACCAAACATTGAGTAGTACATATACATTGGAATCATTGGCAAGTTATTCGTTGAATAACTTGTTGCCAACGCAGCCCATGCACTCATCGCACCAGCTTCGTTAATCCCTTCTTGTAGCATGTGACCGTCACTTGCTTCACGGTAATGCATTAATTGTTCTTGGTCTTCTGGGGTATATTTTTGACCGTGAGCAGCATAGATACCGAGCTGACGGAACATACCTTCCAGACCAAAAGTACGTGCTTCATCTGGAACAATTGGTACTACGCGGTCTTTAATTGCCTTTTCTTTGAGTAAAGAAGCAATTAAACGAACCATCACCATAGTGGTAGATTGTTCTTTACCACCTGAACCATTTAATACAGCATCAAATACAGATAATTCAGGAATCGCTAAGATTTCACTCTCTTTACGACGTGCAGGTAGGTAACCACCTAACGCTTCACGACGCGCCTTCATATACTTCATTTCTGGAGAGTTTTCACTTGGGCGGTAGAATGGAAGCTCTTCTAACTTATCGTCTGTAAATGGAAGATTGAAACGGTCACGTACATATTTCAAAGAGTCAATCTGCATTTTTTTGATTTGGTGAGTTTTGTTCACCGCTTCAATTTCTTCAGACAAACCGTAACCTTTAACAGTTTTCGCAAGAATAACTGTTGGTTGACCTTTAGCTTTCATTGCTTCTGCATATGCAGCAAACACTTTGTAAGGGTCATGACCACCACGGTTGAGATTATCAATGTCTTCATCGCTTAGGTCTTTTACAAGTTCCGCAGCTTCTGGGTACTTGCCAAAGAACTTCTCACGCGTGTATGCACCACCTTTCACTTGATAGCGTTGGTATTCACCATCAACTGTCTCTTCCATTACCGCTTTCAAAGCGCCTGAGGTGTCTTTTGCAAGAAGTGGGTCCCAATGACGGCCCCATACCACTTTAATTACACGCCAGCCTGCGCCACGGAATAAAGATTCTAACTCTTGAATGATTTTACCGTTACCACGTACAGGACCATCTAGACGCTGTAAGTTACAGTTAACAACCCAAATAAGATTATCAAGCTTTTCACGACCAGCAAGTGAAATTGCACCAGTACTTTCTGGCTCATCCATCTCACCATCGCCAAGATAAGCCCAAACTTTACGATCTTCTTCTTTGATCAAGCCACGGTTCATCAAATATTTTTGAATATGTGCTTGATAAATCGACATGATTGGACCAAGACCCATTGATACAGTTGGGAATTGCCAATAGTCAGGCATTAAATATGGATGCGGATAGCTTGGTAAACCGTTACCGCCAACTTCACGGCGGAAATTACTTAACTGTTCTTCAGTTAAACGTCCTTCAAGGAATGAACGTGCATAAATACCAGGAGCACAGTGCCCTTGGTAATAAATCATATCTCCGCCAAAGCTATTGCTGTTTGCGCGGAAGAAATGGTTAAAACCTACGTCATATAATGTTGCACTTGATGCGAAACTCGCCAAGTGTCCACCTAAATCATCACCTGTTTTATTCGCACGAAGTACCATTGCTAAGGCATTCCAACGAATCAATGCACGAATACGGCGTTCCATATCTTGGTCGCCTGGCATTGCAGGTTGTTCTTCAACAGAAATTGTATTTAAGTAAGGTGTATTGAGACGTTGAATTGGAACATGCTTAGCAATTGCTTGTTGGTAAAGTTTTTCCAACAAGAATGCCGCTCGTTCAGTTCCCATGTGTTGTAAAACTGAATCGAATGCATCTTGCCATTCTTGGGTTTCTTGTGCGTCGGAGTCACCGTAAAACGCCATAATTCACCTGTTCCTTGTTCTCTAATCTACTTTGTATTTTTACCACGTTTTACCCCTTTCAAGTTATTGCCTCGGGTGAATGTGAGGGGGCCCTATTATTTTCTGAATGAATAGTCATTGACCGAGCAGTAAACAAAATAACAAAAAAACGCCAATAATGGCGTTTTTTTATACAATCTTTGCGTTAAAAAAGGTTTAGCTTAGTTTTAGATTCATAAATTTAATAACCTTGCTTTTTTAACTATGCTTTTATGGAAGCATCGCCAAGTAAGTAGTTGGGTTTTTACGTTGCCCATCTTTTACAACTTCATAATGCAAATGCGGACCTGTACAGCGACCTGTACACCCTACATTAGCAATATGTTCGCCTGCAGATACTTGGTCGCCTACACGCACCATTAAACGTGAAGCATGAGCATAACGCGTTAAATAGCCATTACCATGGTTAATTTCAACATATTGACCATAACCAGTGCCCCAGCCAGATTTGGTTACAATACCTGGGCCTGTAGCATAGATTGGCGTGCCACTCGGAGCAGCCATATCCAAACCACCATGATGTTCTGCACGGCCACCCATGGTACGACCACCAAAGTTTGAAGAAACTCGTACAGTATCAGGAAGAGGATGAGAAACTAACCAAGAGTAAGAATTTGAAGAAGAGGCATTAAAAGAATTTTTTGCGGTTGTATTACCGTACTTCTTTGCGAGCGACTCATTGTTGAGTTCAACTGTTTTTTGGCGTAAGGTCACTGAAACTTTCGCACTCGCCGGAAGATCTAAATCATCGGGATGAGTATATGAACCTTGAGATAATGTTTTTGATAGCTGTTCCAATCGATCTGAATCAGTAGATTGGTTAATTGTTTGATAATCTGCAAAAGCAACTGATGCTGCCGAAGCGGCAAGTGAAAACGCTAATAAAATACGACGCGTGTGCATAAAAACCTCTTGAAACTGTTCTTACTCAAGTTCCTTATGATCTCTTCCTTGATATCAATTGAAATGAACGCTTAAGATTAAGACAAGAATCTATCCGAGAATGACCATGTCCAAACCCGATAACGTTTTTCAACAAACCGGAAAACACATAAAAACAGGAAACCTTACGTTTCTAACAACGCAAGTCGCGCAATGGCAAAGACTTACGAAAATTATCCAACCCTTATTGCCCCAACCGGAACAATGGCAGGTTGTGTGTTATCAAAATGGCTCTTTAATCATTACTGGTGAAAATCAAGCGATGATTAGTCAACTCAGTTATTTACAGAACCAATATGTATCTAAATTATCTCAGCTCGAAGGGCTAAAAGACCTACAAAGAATTCAGGTTCGATTAAGAAATAAAAATATTCCAAACGCACCTTCATCTGAGCCATCTAAACCCATCCCCCCGGAAACACAAGAAATGTTACGTAGTGCAGCCGACTTTGTGAGCGACCCTAAGCTTAGCCAAGCTTTACTACGTTTGGCAAGCAATAAAAAATGATGAGCTTTATATTTCTTAATTAGAATCATTATTATTATGTGATAATAATCACACTTTTTAATGTTACATTATAACATAGCCAAGTAAAGACAATGACTTATGTCACGCTCACATATGGAATTGGACATTGATTCTCGTCATCAAATGTTACAATTTCATAATTACTGGGATCACTTTGAACATTGCGTAACAACTGATTATTTAAAGCATGTCCTGATTTATAGCCATCGAACTTGGCAATAATTTGATGACCAAGCAAATACAAATCACCTACTGCATCTAAAATTTTATGTCTAACGAATTCATCAGCGAAACGTAAACCTTCTTCGTTGACCACACCTGTATCATCTACACCAATTGCATTATCTAAGCTTGCGCCTAGTGCTAAATTGTTTGCTTTCAAGTAGTCCAGATCTTTCATGAAACCAAAAGTACGTGCTTCACTGACTTCATAAACAAAAGTTTCGGTCGAAAAGTCGATCGTGGCAGATTGATATTCTTTAGCAAATGCCGGATGGTCAAAATCAATCGTGAAATTTAATTGAAAACCATTGTGAGGGCTGAAAATTGCTTTTTTATCATCGATAAGTGCTTCAACTGGTTTTAATATTCTAATGAATTTTTTCGGTGCATCCAGTTCACGTAATCCACCTTGCATTAAAAGGTAAATAAATGGACCAGCACTTCCATCCATAATTGGAACTTCAGAAGCTGACACCTCAACAATCAGGTTATCAATTCCTAAACCTGCAATTGCACTCATTACATGCTCAATTGTTCCTACTTTTATATCTCCCGTTACCAAGTTGGAACACATAAAAGCTTCTTGAATCAATAAAGCATTGGCAGGGATATCGACAGGTGGATCCAAATCGATACGGCGAAATACAATACCTCCATCCACGGTATGTGGAATGAAATTGATCATCACTTTTTGACCGCTATGAAGACCTATTCCACTCGCTTTTACCACACGATTGAGAGTACGTTGTTTCACCATGCTTTGTAACTTCTTTTTTAAAACCGCTATACGTTAGCATATTTAGTCATTGATCAAAAATAAAAAAAGGCAGTGTTTAAACACTGCCTTTCATTAAATCTAACGATTATTTACTTACGTTGCTGATTTTTCAAGTAATCTTGAATACTCATTGGAGAAGAACGCGGAGTAGAACTTGCTGTGCTACTGACTTCATTATCAGCGTTTTGACGCTTATTGATTGCAGGAACGTCATCTTCATCAACAGATTGAGCTGATTGAGACGATGCATGACTTACCGTATTACGTTTTCTCGGTTCAGCATCTGCTGCATTACGAGTTAAACCAGTTGCAATCACTGTTACGCGTAATTCATCACGTGCATCTGGATCAAATACTGTACCGTAGAAGATTTCACCTTCATCAAGGTCAACAATCTGGTTCACAACATCAGTAATGATTTCAGTCTCACGTAACGTAATGTCATCACCACCCGTAATATTAATTAACACGCCTTTGGCATTAATAATATTTACGTTATCAAGTAATGGACTACGGATCGCTTGTTCAGCAGCTTGACGCGCACGATCTTCACCACGACCTAAACCAGCACCCATCATTGCGTAACCGCGAGTACTCATTGCAGTTTTCAAATCGGCGAAGTCAAGGTTAATGTGACCACGGTTAACCACCAGGTCAAAGATACTACGTACAGCGTTTAACAACACGTCATCAGCTTTTTTATAAGCATCCTTCATTGAAATATCACCATATACGCTTAATAAGCGTTGATTAGGGATAATAATCAATGAATCAACATGTGCTTCAAGTGCTTCAATACCACGCTCAGCAGACTTTAAACGGCGACGGCCTTCAAAGTTAAATGGTGTTGTAACTACACCAACAGTCAAAATACCCATTTCTTTGGCAACTTCAGCCACAACAGGCGCTGCGCCAGTACCCGTACCACCACCCATACCAGCGGTAACGAAAACCATATCGGTACCTTCAAGGTGGTGACGAATGATTTCACGGCTTTCTTCTGCTGCAACTTGCCCTACTTCAGGGTTAGCACCAGCACCTAGACCACGTGTACTTTGCTCGCCTAACTGAATTTTGAAAGGTGCATTCATACAGTCCAGTGCTTGTTTGTCTGTATTGGCACAAACGAATTTAACACCTTGAATATCAGACTGCACCATATGTTGAACGGCATTACCGCCACCACCACCTACACCAAATACAGTGAAACGGGCTTGACCGTTGCCATCGTTTAGTTCATCTTCTATAAATTCAAATGAGGCCATGACCTTTAGGGTTCCTAATACATTATGGCAGTCACTTCAGCCCGTATACTGCCTTGATTTTCAAAAATAACTAATTTTAAGAATGCTGTGCAATACCAACCTTGTCAAGTACAGCGGTTTTCTCTTACAACTTCCTAACAATTCTACCAATAAATACATACATCCTAAAAAATGGCTTTTAATTTGCTATTAAACGCATTCCAGCCATTTACCATTCGTTCCCATACCGAACGGTCATTTGCCTCTTCAGGCTCTTCAACAGCATCTTGCAACTCACTTTGGCTAAACATGAGCAAACCAGCTGCTGTTGCATACATAGAACGACGTAAGGCTGCTTGATGTTGATCATCAGCATAAACCTGTAACGGCGGATTACCCAAATGTGCAGATACACCCAACATACGACGAGCTAAACTCACCATACCTTCTATTTGACAAGCATCCCCTGTCAATACTACACCATGGTATAAACCATGAATTGCACCGCTTTGTTCGAGTTCATCGCGAATCTGGCTAAAGATCTCTTCATAACGGGCAATAATAATTTCTGACAACTCAATCCGGCTAATTGTTTGAGGGCCATCAATTCCTTCTACCTGAATCATGTGATCTGGCTTAACAGCACTTAAATCGACACAACCATGCAGAATTTTAATTCGTTCAGCTTCTTCTGTCGTGGTTTGCAATACAGCAGCAATATCACGTGTAACGTGTTCACCACCACGCTGCAACGTACGCGCTAGAGCCAAACGGCCATCTAGATAAACAGCAAGATTGGTAATGCCTGCACCAATATCAACTAGACAAACACCATACTCTTTTTCATCTTTCAGTAAGCTTGCCTCAGCGGTTGCCAGACAAGACACCACCATTTTTTCAACCCCGATATTTGCACCTTTCATGGCACGATCAAGGTTTTGCATAGTCGCTATAGGCATCATCATTAACTGATAATGTCCAGTCATACTATGGGCAGTCATATTAATTGGATTCTGCACCCATTCAGCAGAATCACCTAATTCAAAGCCTAACGGCACTGCACTTGCTAAATAGTAATCAGAAGTCACATGACTTGCTTTTGCCAATTCTAACGCGCGCACGACTTCATTTGTTGTAATCACATGTGCCGGATTAGATACTGGTGTGCGACCAGAGGCATAAAAACTTTGCAACTCGGTACTCGGAATAGATACCCATGCGCTATGAATGCGACATTCGGCCATATTTTCCGCTTCAGCAACAGCATTTTTAATCGCAGCAATGACTTTATCGAGGCTTACAATTTTTCCTTTATTCATGCCTCGATTGCGAGCAGTTGCCATACCGATAACTTGAATGTTATCCGGCGCATGAATTTTTCCAATCAAAACTGAAACTTTATGCGTCCCAATGTCAATCGCAACAACTGAGGGAACAGCTTCACTCATCACTCATACCATTTCTTTGTTGTTTAATACCAGGCAAATTGCCTATTTTAAAGCCACGTATTATGGCTTTGCTTTTGTTCCACCTGCAATGCTTGTGTCATCACTCGTTACAACAAACTGACCATTCACAATTTTAGGTGGTGTTGCGTTCTTCCATTGAATAGATAATCCATTACGATATCGTAAATCAATGGCTGAGATTTTCGACCACACCGGTTTTAAGTCAGATTGTGCCAGATGACTTAAACGTTGCAACTTATTCATTGTTTGATCTTGGTCAACAATAATGCGTAAACCAGAATCAAATTGCATAAACCAAGTCATTCGCTCAGTCAGATATAACTCTTTTAAGCGTAAATTAACAGGATGGAATAATTGATTAATTTCATTATAGCGTCGCATCATCATTTTTGACTGACTTACCGGCCCATGAAGCAACGGAAGTTCAGGATGATTCGTCGGCTCTGCCTCACTAAATACATCGCCACCATCGCTTAATAAGCGACCTGTTCCCCAACGGGCGATAGCATGGCGAGGCATGACACGGACACGAATACCATTGGGCCAAGCACGAGATACGACAACTCGGTCTACCCATGAAATTTCTAATGTTTTGTCACGAATCTGTTCTAAATCAGATGTGAAATAATTTGCTTTTATAATTGGAGCAACATGTTGCATCACTTGTTGCGTTTCAACCGAAGACGCCGAACCTACAACTTCTAGTTTTGCAACTGTTGCATCTGTAATAACTTTATATAGCCCATAAATTCCGACTGCCAGCACTACAAAAGCAATAACCAACAGCACCCATCCACCAGCATTCGCAAGCTTCTGCTTACGCGTAGGCGGTTTATCATGAATAGAGGTGATAGCCGCACGTTTACGGCGCATGGAAGCCGGAAGTTGTGCCATATTTAAGCCGTACCTTCCAATGTTTGCTCAAGAATTGCAACGCACAATTCATCAAAGCTATAACCAACAGCTTTAGCAGCTTTTGGAACTAAAGAGTGACTGGTCATACCTGGCACAGTATTTACCTCTAAAAGCCAGAAATTGCCTTGCTCATCCTGCATCGCATCAATACGACCCCAGCCTTCTGCACCAACGGCCTGAAAAGCACGTAAACACAATGCTTGTAGGTTTTTCTCTTCAGTCTCACTAAGACCACAAGGAATACCATACTCTACATCATTACGTTGATATTTCGCTTCATAGTCATAGAAAGCAACATCTGCTGGTGGTTGCAAACGAATGACAGGCAAAGGTTGTCCATTTAGGAATGAAATTGTGAACTCACGACCGGTGATCCATTTTTCTGCCATAACCACAGCATCGTGCTGAGTCGCCTTTTCAATTGCTGCAGCAAAGTCTTCTGCTTTCTCAACCTTACTCATGCCGACACTTGAGCCTTCATGTACAGGTTTGATAATGACAGGTAAGCCTAACTCAGCAATCACCGCATCTAAATCTGTTTCTTTAGTAATAATGCGATATGGCGCTGTAGGTAAATCGCTACCTTGCCAGATTTGCTTGGTTTTAACTTTATCCATGCCAATAGCAGAACCTTGCACACCTGTTCCTGTATAAGGCAGATTTAACCATTCAAGTACACCTTGAATCTGGCCATCTTCACCCCCGCGACCATGCAATACAATAAATGCACGATCATAATTTACAAGTTCAGTCACACTGCGGTCTTGTGGATCAAATGCTTCAGCCTGAACACCTGAACGTAACAAAGCGTCCAAAACTGCCTGACCACTATCCAAAGACACAGCACGCTCAGCCGATTTCCCACCAAATAACACGGCAACTTTGCCGAATTTTGTAGCATTTGACACGTTTAAATCCTTAACCCGATAATTCAATACTTTTTGTTTATTTCACATACAAATGGTGTTGCGCAAGTTCTACTGAAATTGCTCCCACGTTACCCGCACCTTGCGTTAATAACAAGTCATTTGGTTGTAACACATTTTGCATGATGTTTTGCAAATTACCTTCCACCGGATCAACCAAAATTGGTTCTACTTGTCCGCGTAAACGAATACTACGCGCTAAAGTACGGCTGTCTGCACCCACAATAGGCTTTTCACCAGCAGGGTAAACTTCCAACAATAATAATTGATCGACTTGAGAGAGCACTTCAATGAAGTCATCAAAACAATCGCGGGTACGAGAATAACGATGTGGTTGGAACAACATAACCAAACGACGGTCCGGATGACTTTGACGAGCAGCTTTAATTGTTGCTTCTACTTCTTTTGGATGATGTCCATAGTCATCAACTAATTTAACGTTGCCATCAGCAAGTTCAAATTCACCTTGCACTTGGAAACGGCGGCCAACACCACTAAATCCCTCTAATGCACGGCTAATTGCATCATCAGAAACACCTTCATCTGTGGCAACACCAATTGCTGCCAAGGCATTTAAAACATTATGTAAGCCTGGTTGATTAATTGTTAAACGCAATGGTTCACGACCTTTACGTAACACAGTGAAGTGCGATTGCATACCATCTTGTTCAATATCAACTGCACGAATGTCATTATCTTCATTAAAACCATAAGTAATGACCGGACGGCCTACACGCGGCAGAATTTCACGAATATTTGCATCATCACCACAAACTACAGCCAAGCCATAAAATGGTAAGTTATGAAGGAACTGTACAAACGTATCTTTTAATTTATCAAAGCTTCCTTCATAGGTATCCATATGGTCAGCATCGATATTGGTTACAATCGCTGCCATTGGTTGCAAATAAAGGAAAGATGCATCTGATTCATCAGCTTCAGCCACGATGAAACGGCTTTCACCTAACGCTGCATTTACGCCTGTACTGTTAAGTAAGCCGCCAATAACATAAGTTGGATCAAGGTTTTCTTCCGCCAACATCGTCGTCAAAAGACTTGTAGTTGTGGTTTTACCATGTGTACCAGCCACAGCAATACCGTGACGGTAACGCATAAGCTCACCTAGCATTTCTGCACGACGTACAATTGGAATACGCTGTTCAATTGCAGCTTTAATTTCCGGATTTTCCGGATCAATTGCTGTAGAAACTACAAGCACATTGGCATTTTTAATATTATCTGGTTGATGGCCAATATAAACTTTGATGCCATTTTTCTCTAATTGTTCTGTAGTTTTAGACGCCTTAATGTCCGAACCGGAAATTTTATAGCCTTGGTTACCCAAAACCTCTGCAATGCCACACATCCCAGCGCCACCGATCCCCACAAAATGAATGTGTTTAATACGGCGCATTTCAGGCACTTTAATCAGTTTTTTTGCTTGGTTCGCAGCTGTTGATGGAGACATAGTAAATCCGATTACATTTTTTGGATAAGATCAACCACTTGCTGAGTCGCATTTGGTTGGGCATGTTGACGCGCTTTCACTGCCATTTCAGTAAGTAATTGGCGGTTCATCAGCGAAGTGAACAATTCATTTAAAACATCTGGCGTCATGGTCGATTGCTGGCAAATTTTCGCAGCACCGACATCCGCCAGAAATTTGGCATTTGCAGTTTGATGGTCATCAACTGCTATAGGGAGTGGTACAAAAACTGCGGCCACACCTGCTGTTGCAACTTCTGTTACTGTGAGTGCTCCAGCTCGGCAAATAATTAAATCCGCTTCACTATAAGCTTTTGCCATATCTTCAATAAACGGCAAAACGTGTACAGTTAAATTAGCTGGTGCATCTGCATAAAGTGCTTGAGTTGCCTCAACTTGTTGCTGACCACACTGGTGAAAAATATTGAGTGGAACTTGTAATTGTTTTAATGCTGGAGGTAAGCGTTCATTGAGTGCTTTGGCACCTAAAGAACCACCAACAATTAGAATATTTAGAGGCTGTCCTGCTTGCGCACGCTCATCATAACGCCACTTTGGGCTTAAAATATCTGTGATTTCATGACGTACAGGATTTCCTGTTGTAACGACTTTTCCACCAGCAGGAAAGGTATTTGGAAATGCTTCACATACGACTTTAGCAACACGAGACAACTGCGCATTGGTAAAACCTGCAACTGCATTTTGCTCGTGAATAAGTACAGGAATGCCTAACAAACGTGCGGCTAAACCACCTGGACCAGCGACATAACCACCAAAGCCTGCAACCGCATCAACTTTAAGTTGTTTCATATAGCGCATTGCACTAAAAGTGGCTTTTAAAATTTTAAAAGGTGCAGCAACTTTACGGACTAATCCGTTGCCACGAACACCTTGGATATCAATTTGATATATTGGAATATTTTGATCTTTTAATAACCGATTTTCCATACCAGTTGGCGTGGCTAACCATGAAACCTGACAACCTTGTTGTTGAAGTTGTTTGGCTACGGCGAGGGCTGGAAAAACATGTCCACCTGTACCGGCAGCCATCATCATGACATGTTTGGGTTTGCTTTGCTGTGAATCGGTCACGGTCTAATTCTTCAACTCAAAAAACAATGGAAATTGTCATCTATTTTTGTAGCCGTTTATTTTAATCCTAAAGCTTCATTAACGAAAAGCTAATTTCACTCGTTTATAACAGAAAGATGTGCTTTTTTGAAAATATGCCTACAAAGCTGTGGTGTATTTAGTATTGTTATTTTATTAATTCATATATTTTCAGGTGATTTCCAATAAATACCGCTGAAAATCACCTGAAATAAATAATTAAGCTGTACTGCCAGCTTCTAATACATCAAATAGATCATCGGCAATTGATGTACCAAATTGAGCATCAATTTCGCGGATGCAGGTTGGACTAGTGACATTAATTTCAGTGACATAATTACCAATCACATCTAAGCCTACAAAAACTAAACCTTTTTCGCGCAAGAAAGGGCCAATTTTAGCTGCGATCAACTTATCATTTTCAGTAAGCGGACGCGCTTGGCCTAGACCACCTGCCGCCAAGTTGCCACGCACCTCACCATTTTGTGGAATACGAGCTAGGCAGTAAGGAATAGGTTCGCCATTTACCATTAAAATACGCTTATCCCCTTCTACAATTTCAGGAATGTAGCGTTGAGCCATAATTGGACGAGTACCTAGCTCTGTAAGCATTTCTAGGGTAGAACCAATATTTACACCGTCTTGGTATAAACGGAAAATACCCATACCACCCATACCATCAAGTGGCTTAACAATTACATCGCCATGTTCTTTAATAAATTCACGAATTAAACTTTGTTGCGATGTTACAAGTGTAGGCACTTGTAGCTCTGGAAATTGCGTTGCAAAAAGTTTTTCATTGCAATCACGCAGTGATTGAGGCTTGTTAATAATCCATGAACCTTCGCGCTCAGCTTGCTCAAGCACATAAGTCGTGTAGACAAAATTCATGTCAAACGGCGGATCTTTACGCATGAGCACAACATCGTAAGCCGCGATAGATTCTTTTTTCTTTTCGCCTAACTCATAGTAGTGATTGTAATCTTCGAACACCTTTAACGGTGAAATGAGGCCGTAAGCTTTGCCTTGATCGATATATAAATCTTGTTGTAATGCATAACCTAATTCATGTCCACGACGGCTCGCCGCCCACAACATTGCCATGGTTGAATCCTTTTTAAGGTTTACGGTTTCAATCGGATCCATGACGACAAGTACACGCATGCTCAAGCTCTTCTTAAAATTTAAATTAGCATGAGTATAACTGAGATTTTTCACTGGTTTTTCTTAATTTCAGTAAAACCTTATCGGTTATTTCTTTATCTTGAATTAAGGTAAATTCAGTTAAACTATGATCATAAAATATTATTTTTAAAGGCTAAACATGAAACTTTATCGCTATTTAACTGGTCCTGATGACTCTGCTTTTTGTGCGCGAGTAACTAAAGCTCTGAATCATGGTTGGGAGTTATATGAAGCACCCACTATGACCTTTAATGGCACGCATGTCATTGTGGGACAAGCAATTTGCAAAACAATTGATGAAAATTATGATCCAGAAATGGATATTTTAGATGTTCTCAAAAATAACGCGTAATTCCAGAAGGGTGCTTTTAATCGATAAAAAGTCCCCTTTAAAACCCAATTAACAAGAAAAACTAATGCGTCAACTCATACAATTCGTTTAATTTGCTAATTAACTTATTAAAAATCAGTTATTAAAAAATAAATATGTCATTTTTTAAGATAATAGTTCTTTTATTCTAAACAATTAAATGATTATAATTATCATTTATACTTTTATTTTTGTTAATTGATTTTATTTTTATGTTAAGAATTTCTATACCATCTCCCCAAATGAAGCGTCTTTTCCCACTGAGCTTACTTAGTTTAATGATCTTGAATATTCAAGGTGCCTACGCAGAGGAACCGACTGATTCAGCCGCAAAAGTGGCAGCCACCATGCCTACCATAAAAATTGAGGCCATGAGTGAACTCGACCCAATTAAAAGTTATATCGACTATGATAAAGCCAATGTCACACGCAATGGTTTAGACAAAAAAGATATTCCTCAAACCGTTGATACAATTGATGTTCAGAAATATAAAATTTATGGATCGAATGATTTAAGCGTGATGCTGCAAGGCACCCCAGGGGTATCAACCAGTTATGATATGCGCGGTGATGGGATCACGATTCGTGGTTTTGGTGCTGATACAGGTGATATTTACCGTGATGGCATACGTGAAAGCGGACAAGTACGTCGTAGTACAGCAAATATCGAACGTATTGAAATTTTAAAAGGCCCCGCCTCTGTTTTATATGGCCGTAGTGCTGGCGGCGGGGTTGTGAATATGGTGAGTAAATTCGCCAATTTTGACTCTAAAAGTTCAGTTGGTGCGTACGCTGGTTCATATGATAACTACGGAACAACGGCTGACATTAACCAAGTCATTAATGACAATTTAGCAGTACGTTTAACTGGAGAATATGGTGAGTCAGGCAGCTTCCGCTCTGGTATTGAAAATAAAATTGAAATGTTTTCACCAAGTTTTACTTATAAAAATGACGATGGAACACTCACTTGGACCACACAATACACCTATGACAAATTAGGTCGTGTACCTGATCGCGGACCATCACGTGACATTCTGCCTGCAGGGACTTCAATTAAAATGGGATTTGCCCAAGACGGCGATTATGTGGATGATATTTTGCAAGTGGTCCGCACCGATGTGAATTATCAATATGCGCCTGATTGGAACTTTCACTGGGCAGCAAGTTACCGACAAGCAGAACAGAACTTTGACCACTTTTATTTTGGAACTTATTGTGGTTTAGATGGTAAAAACTCAAAGAATGAGTCTTGTACTAAAAAAGGTTACGTCGACCAAATTTACTACTGGCAACAAACCAGCAATAAGACCACCACCAATACCTTTGATATTAAGGGCAAGTTCAAAACAGGCTCGCTTGAACACCAAATTATGGTGGGTACAGACTGGACTTATGAGCAACGAGAGCCACGTCTAGCGAACGCTACCAAAGATGGATCTATTTACGGCTACGTCAATCCGATCACAGGGGACCGCGAGTACAGTCGTGGCAGTGGCCCATTAGTGATGAAACAGCACAACTATAATGAAGGCACAACTTACGGCGTATTTATTCAAGATTTAATTGGTCTAAATGACCAACTTAAACTCATGCTGGGTGTGCGCTACGATTACTTTGACTTTTCAACCACCAACAAGCTGACAAAAGAACACCGTAATGTAAAAGATGGCAGCTTTAGCCCAAATGTTGGTTTGGTATGGCAACCGCTTCCTGAACATAGCTTTTATACGTCTTACTCTAAGAGCTTTGCACCGTTTGGTGGACAAATGGGTGTTAACCAAGTCACTGGAAGCACCGATGTCACAAAAATGGATAAAGAGCCTCAATATAACGAGCAATATGAAGTGGGTGTAAAAAGTGAATGGTTAGATAATCGTTTAAATACTCAATTTTCTATCTTTGATATTCGTAAAAATAATATCCGCTATAAACCAAATCCTAATGAGCAACCAGAAGTATGGGCAACTGCGGGTCAGCATCAATCTCGTGGTCTTGAATTTAGCTTTATTGGCCGCGTACTTGATAATGTCTTTGTGCGCGGTGGTTATGGCTACACAGATGCAAAAGTAAAAGAAGATAAACAAAAACCTGAACAAGAAGGCAACTATTTAGCCAACACATCTAAAAACACGGGTAATTTATTTATTCGCTATTTACCAACTGAACAGTGGTATACCGAAGTGGGTGTGACCTATGTGGGCTCTTATTATCCAAATATTAATAATCAAGTAAAAATGGAAGGGTTCAACCGTGTCGATGCGGCGATTGGCTATAGTGCAGATCCGTGGAATGTCACACTTGCGGTGAATAATCTAACCAATAAAGAGTACTGGCGTTCAGACAGTATGCCAGGCACACCACGTAATGTGTTATTGCGTTTGAATTATCAGTTCTAAAAAAAATATTAAAAAGGCATACTCCTATTTAGAGGTATGCCTTTTTCTTTTTAGATACCGTATTTTTCGCGATAAGCTTGCATGTTTGCTAGCGCTTCTTTTTCACCTTTGGGATGACTGAACAAGGATACAAAGAGAAATTAGGCATGATGCTAGAGTGTAAAAAGTGTGATGAGAAAGATTTCGTAGATTCGCCATTATGTTAAATGAACTATTAAATAAGGCTAAACTCTAGATAGCTCAGCACGGTACTTTTTAAAATTAAAAGTCATATACCAATTGGCATTTGCTGTGATTTCTCACCAACCCTTCAGTTTGTCGTTTAGTTACTTCAACTTCTACCCATGAAAATTTAAATCATCAATACCTGATAATTCTAAAGTTATTGATGATTTAATTAGACCATTTCATAGTCCAAGAACTATGATTACAGCTATTTTTTAAATGGCCACAACAACTGCTTGAAATATCGATTCGATATAGGGGTACGAATGCCCAAACTATCTGCGGAAACTGCTTTTTCTTCGTAGTGAAAAGTGCCAAAAATATGATCCCAAATCACAAAAACCTCGGCAAAATTTTTACTGCCAAAGCCCTGTTTATGGTGCCAACGATGTACTTCAGCAACAGCAAATACATGTTTTAATGGCCCTGCCCGATAGTCTAAGTTGGCATGTTGAAAACTTAAATGTACCGCAGTAAAGGTTAGCCAACAACCTATCAGCAAGGTTGGTGCCCCTAATATCGTTAACACCAATAAACTAGGTGTTGCTAGTGCAATCGCACTTAATGGATGACGTTTTTCACCATTTAACCAATATAAGCGTTTAGGTTGATGATGAATGGCATGTAATTTCCACAACCAGCGCCGACGATGACTCAGTTTATGCATATACCATAAACCAAAATCGATAATTATCCCCACCAGTAAAAATTGTACCCATATTGGCCATTGAATAGGCCATAATTTAGAAAAAAACTCGAATTTAAGGATAAATTGTAAAATTGTTGCGGTTATTAGAATAAGTATTACATTAAAAATCGCATGAAAAATGTCAGTGAATGTATCCTCTTGATCATGTAACCATTTTTGTTGATATGGCAAAAAGCGCTCTAACATTGCAACCATAGCGCTAATGGATACAATGCATACTAGTGCGGATGGCCAATAGGGTATTTTTTGATAAGCCATCAATAATACTATTGCTAAGGTCGTAACAGATAAAATCGGATAACTCAAATAACGTATTAAAAAATGACTATACTTTAGCATGATGATGTCCTCTATTTAGATTGATCACTACCATGCAGGATTGTTTGATGTTTAAATTGAATAAAACGGCTATATTTTATTTAAAAAGTGAATTTACTTAAGATTCAGGCAACAAGATCATCTTGTTTTGAATGTTTTTGATAGCCGAAGGTTGTATGCCAAACATTTGCATACAGGTTCTAGAAAAATGTGCTTGATCGGTAAAGCCACTCTGATACGCTGCTGCAGTTAAATTATTTTCTTCATGTAGATTTTTAAGTGCAATAATCAAGCGTAACCACTTGCGATAACTACGTAATGAAATACCAAAATGGGAATTGAACCAATGTGCTAGACGACTTTCAGATAAGTGATGTAACGCTGCCAGCTCCTGACGTGAAGGAACATAATTATATAATAGATGTTGATAGATATAACCATTCATTAATTGAGCACGTTCACTAGCTACCATACAATCAAAATAGCACTGTAATTGAGCAAAGGCTTTGGTAATATTATTAGTATGCAAAAAATAAAGCTGCAATTGCTCCAGAAGCGTTGTTGGCAGTATTTGTATCTGAGAAGTTGAGGCAAAAAATTGATGTATAGCCTGCCCTAAATAATAATTTCCATCCAAATAAATCGAGCAATACTTGCCTTTCTGTAACTGATGCACGGTATTTGCTGGAATAAAAAAACCCCTACCCGTATATAACTGCTCGTATCCAATAATCTGCATAGATTCTAGTGGATCGAGGGGAAAAGTGATCTGGTGCGCAAGATGTCGATGTGGTCTGTTATCTCCTGCTTGTCCACAAAAATAACCGTAACCCAAACCAATAGCCATCTGACCTTGCCAATGTGATAGCTGCTCTTTTTTTATCATGTTTATATTTTACAAGATTAACGCTAAAATTGAATGGTTTATAAAGATATTTAAATAATTCAGTTATATTAGTATTGAGATGGAATATATAAAATTTAAGAGTCCTCAAAAATAAAAACTTGATTTCTTTTAATTTAAGAAATTCTAGAGTTAACATAATGCAGTCATACGAAATTCTTTTTAAATCAATTTCTTATTTCACTTACTAAAACCCAGTCACACTCGATCGGGCTTTTTCATGATTTTTCACGTTCCACGACTATGATTCAACCCATTTTTTACAAATTTAATGAAATCTACTCAACCATTTAATCCTCTGATAAATGAAAAAGGAAGCCACTGCTTCCTTTTTTAATAGCTAATTATTAAATTCCATATTTTTCACGATAAGCTTGCATATTGGCTAGCGCTTCTTTTTCACCTTTTGCTTCTAAATAATCCATTAAGTCCTTCATGGTAATGAGGGCATGCACAGGTATTTCTAATTCTTTTTGAACTTCTTGAATTGCAGAAAGCTCACCTTGACCACGTTCTTGACGATCTAGCGCAACCAACACACCCGCAATAGTTGCACCAGCATTTTTCAAAATTGTTACCACTTCGCGAATCGCTGTACCTGCGGTAATTACGTCGTCAATAATCCAGACCTTTTTACCTTCAACCGCAGCACCAACTAATACACCGCCTTCACCATGATCTTTCGCTTCTTTACGGTTAAAGCCCCATGGCACGCTTTTGTTATGGACTTGAGACAAAGCAACAGCAGTCGCCGCTACAAATGGAATACCTTTATAAGCTGGTCCAAAAATCACATCAACATTTTCACATTGTGTTAATTTATCAGCATAGCCTTGCGCTAAAAGAGATAAAGCTTCACCATCGTTGAGTAGGCCTGCATTAAAAAAATAAGGACTCACGCGTCCAGATTTTAAAGTAAACTCACCAAATTTAAGCACACCGCGTGATAATGCGAGTTCGATAAATGCTTGCGGGTGAAATGACACAGGCGTTGTCATGAGGTGCTCCAAATTCACAATTGAGGTTAAATTTTCGCATGATACCAAAGGATCAGTATCCAAGTGATGTAAAAATTCTTCGAGTCGTTTCCATTAACGTAAATGGCTTACGTTCTTCAGTAACGAAAGGCTTACTTGAATGGTTAGAACAATCAGATGCCGATGTCGTATGCATGCAGGAAAGCCGCATTACCCATGAACAATGGACTGAAAAATTCAGACCCGAAGGATGGCATACCCATCTCTTTCCAGCAGAACGTGCAGGTTACGCGGGGACTGCGATATATAGCCGCCTACCCTTCGTCTCTGTTAAAGATGGTTTAGGGTTTGAGTTGGCTGACAGTCAAGGCCGCTTTATTTCCGCGGAATTCGATTTAGGTTTGTCACATCCGGTACATATTGCATCATTATACTTACCTTCGGGCTCAAGTGGTGAAGAAGCGCAAGCACGTAAAGATTTATTTTTAGGTGAATACGCAAAAATCTTGAAACAATGGCGTGATGAAAACAAGTCAGTCATCATTTGTGGTGACTACAACATTGTTCATAAACGCATTGATATCAAAAACTGGTCAGGTAACCAGAAATCATCTGGTTGTTTGCCACATGAACGTGCTTGGCTTGACCATATTTATGATGAACTTGGCTATGTCGATACTTTCCGTGTAGTTCGTACAGAAGCAGAACTTTATTCATGGTGGTCAAATCGCGGTCAAGCTCGTGCAAAAAATGTAGGTTGGCGTATTGATTACCATGCATGCTCGCCAGACTGGAAAGCACGTACAATTAATGCTTGGGTTTATAAAGATCAATGGTTTAGCGACCATGCACCCGTTATTATCGACTATAAAATTCAAGAATAAGTGAACACTCGTTCACTTACATTGTCGTTTTCGCTTACAGCATATGTCGTTTTTGAGTATTTTTCTTACACAGCTTTAACGGCATTATAGCCCCACGGCACAGGGAAGCAGTCAGGATGACGCAAAAGGATAGGACGCCGTAGGAAGATAAAATAAACTTATGATAAGTTTATTTGCAAGGATGTGACATTGGACGTTGAAATGAGACCCGCATGATCAGGATGATTAAATGCGGGTTTTCTCTTTTCTGTCTCTTATTTCGCGCTAAGTTCTTTTAGTTTTAACTTCTTCTTATTAAGCTCATTATTACCTTGTCTTATGACAATAACATGACATTTCTCTTTCGATTAATCATTAATTTTCATTTGTTTTAAAAGTATCGGTATAAAGTAGTGATTAAAAGCATTTTGGGTTAGGCTGTGTGCTCTCTCTTTTTGACATGGTCCGATAAAATGTTAAAAATTTATGGAATTAAAAACTGTAACTCAATGAAAAAAGCATTTGATGCCTTACAGGCTAAAGGGCTTGACTACGATTTTCATGATTATAAAAAACAAGGCATTGATGCAGATACTTTAAAAATCTGGTTAAAAGAAATTGGAAAAGATACCGTTCTCAACAAAAAAGGAACGACTTGGCGCAAGCTTTCAGAAGAAGAACAAAATCGTGCTCTAAGCAGTGAAGAAAACCTCATTGAAGCACTCATTGCTCAACCAAGTTTGATTAAAAGACCTGTTTTAAAAACTTCACAAGGCTTTATTGTAGGTTTCGATGAAACCGCCTATCAAAATATTCAAGCCTAAAAAAACGAGCCCTTTGGCTCGTTTTTTTATTAAAACTTTTAGTTCGCGCGAATCCACGTTTGGTTACGACCAAGTGCAGAAACGCCAATATAACCACGTAATTTAAGCTTTTTGCCGCCATCGGTTAACTCACCTTTCAGTTTGTAAGTTTTACCTGATTTTGGGTCTAAAATCGTACCGTTTTCATAACTGTTACCACCTACATTTTTTAAATTATGTACAATGGTGACACCTTTAAGCGGTTTGTTTTTGTACGGACCTTCACATTTTGTACAAGCGTTTTCTTCACCTGGTGTCAAAATGTTTTGGATGGTTGCTGTTAAGGTTCCGTCCTTCTGTTCCGTAAATTTCACTACGGCTTTTGGCTTGTTGGTCTGATCATCAATCGTTTTCCATACCGTTCCATTGAGTGAATCAGCCGCATTGGCAAATGCAGCCATACCAATGAGTCCTAAAGCTAAAGCAATCTTTTTCATTTTTGTAATATCCTTGGGTCTTTCAAGATTTTTAGTATTCAGAAGTCGCAAAGATATTGCAATTTTTGAATGTGACTGTTTCGTGTAACCTTGTAATCTTGCAAAATAAAATTTACAAGAAAACAAGAAACTAGCATAAAAATGGATGCTATATGAATATATCAAATGTTTGGAAATATTATTTTACAGAAACTTTTCTTAAAACAACAATTCGCAAGCCAAGCCAGCTAAATTTGCCGGCTACTGCCTTACGCCCTGTGCTGGATCAGATGTGTCGTGCTTTCCCACGACAAAAAAATGTATCCGTGCGCCCGATTCGACTAGCAGGTATTAAAGGTGAAGAAATCAAGCCGCAAGATTCTGCGACTCAACTAATTTTTCACATTCACGGCGGTGCTTTTTTCCTTGGTAGTGTCAAAACACATCATGCTTTTATGACGGATTTAGCTGCCCGTACTCAAATGCAGATTATCCATGTGGATTATCCTCTTGCACCAGAGCATCCATACCCTGAGGCAACCGAAGCTCTATACGACATCTATCAGTCTTTAGTGGTCCAAGGCATCCAACCAAAAGATATTATTTTATCGGGTGACTCATGCGGGGCAAATTTAGCGCTAGCACTTTGCTTGCGTTTAAAAGAACAACCCGAACTCATGCCGAGTGGCCTGATTTTATTGTCTCCATTTTTGGATTTAACACTCACGAGTGAGTCTCTTCGGTTTAACAAAAAACATGATGCTTTATTATCTATTGAAGCCCTACAAACAGGCACTCAGTACTATATAGGCAATCACATCGCAGCCGATGACCCGCGTGTTTCACCTATTTTCGACGATTTGCATGGTCTTCCACCAACTTTGGTTCAAGTGGGCTCTAAAGAAATATTATTAGACGATGCCAAGCGTTTTAGAGAAAAAGCTGAAGATGCTGGTGTTAACGTTCAATTCAAACTTTATACGGGCATGTGGCATAACTTCCAGATGTTTAATGCTTGGTTTGATGAAGCTAAACAAGCATTGGCAGATATTGCTGAATTTGCCCATGAGCTTGATAAAACTTAATTTACTGATGAATGATGTGAATAGTCCCAAAACTTTTCACATCATTTTCTTTATAAAAGACATCATGTATAAATTGAAAATCATGTTATGTTTAAAATATAAATTATTTATACAATCCAATTTTAGGATGGTCTAACAAAGAGGCATCTATATTTAGGAGCCCTTACTTACTATGAAAAATCGTTTAATCACTCATCCAATACATAGAACAAAACAGGTGATAATCGATTTCATCCACAATAATCACATTATCAACTGGACTCCATTACAAAAAAGTGCACTGATGCTCACACTTGCCTGTGCAATGAATTTCAGTTGGATTTTATGGAAAGGCTATATTTTAATTACGCCAAGCGTTTGGCAATGGGCAAATCTGCCTTTAGTTGAATCACAAATCTTGCTCAATTTATTTACTTTATTTTTATTAGGCGCTTTGATAATCCCCTGTTATCGGTACAAAAATGATGAATGGGCTCAAAAAGTTATTCCTTTGATTAGTGTACAGTTCTTTGCACTCATGCTATGCCACGATGGATATTTAATTGGCAGTATCAGTCCAGCCACTATGGTCGGTTATGTAGGTACCATCGGTGTGGGTTTGGTGTTATTCGAGCGAAAAATTGTTTATAGCGCCCTTATACCTGCGACGATTATTTTAACAATATGTACGTATCTAAGCATGAAAGGTGTTTTGCCTTATGCGCCATTATTTAATCTTATTGCTATGCAACGAGCCCAAACTAATCCGTTTTGGTTAGGAAGTATGGCTTTTTTTATTATGCCTATTTTATTGGCCTGTTTTATTTTATTTGAAATATTACTCACCCAATGGCGTCAGCGAGAAACTTATATTCAACGTCTAAGCCAAATCGACCCTTTAACCAATGTATTAAATAGACGTAGTTTAAACACACATTTAGAGTCGCTACACCAACAACAATTTGATTATGCAGTGGTACTTCTTGATATCGATCATTTTAAAAAAATTAATGATATATACGGCCACCATCAAGGTGATCAGGTCTTAATTGAAATTGCTCAATGTCTTTCTGAGAATTTGCGTAACGAGGATATTATTGGTCGATTTGGTGGAGAAGAATTTATTTTACTACTCCCCCATACAGATATTATTCAAGCAGAAAAAATTGCTGAGCGTTGTCGCCAAGCCTTGCAAGAATTACCTGTTTTTACCGCTCAAAATAATCCTATTCACATTAGTGCGAGTTTTGGAATAAGCAGTTCAGCTTTTGCACAAGATCCTTATCTGGTTATTCGGCAGGCTGACCAAGCACTCTATGCAGTAAAAGCTTCAGGACGTAATCAGGTACGTACATTTCATCAGACAGAAGCTATCGATACCTTATGATTCTTTGAATTTTGCCAAACTCGCAAGTTGCTGCAAAAGCTCTTGCTGACTAAAAGCGCCCGTTAAACGTAAAGCACGAATCTCTTTTTGCTCTGGACTTAAAAATAAATAGGTCGGTGGTCCTAAAATATTCCACTGCTTGAGTAGTGCTTCATGCGACTGGTCATAATGGCTCAAATCAAGCTTAATTAAATAATAAGGTGCAAGAGCAGATTGAACCTCAGGTGCTTTTAAAATACGGTGCTCAATCGGTTGGCAAGCAACACACCAATCTGCATAGACATCAACCACAATAGCCCGATCAGTAGGCGCTGCCGCTAGAAATTTTTCAAAGTCCGCTGCTGTTGTTGCAATATGCCACTCGGCCATGTGGGCAGAACTTTGCAAAGTTCGATTTTGAATATGTTGATATTGGTTATAGGCTACAAAAGGGGTAACGATTAATAATAAAATCGCATAGAGCCACTGTAGCTGCCCTTTTTTCCAGAAAAACTGATAAACAGCATAGGTTATAAAAGCAAGGCCTAATACGAGGCTAAGCACTTGCATGCCCAAATCTGGCAGCAAAGGACGAATAAAATAAAGACTTAATCCCAACATCAGAAAAGCAAAAATTACTTTAATCTGATGCATCCAGTCGCCCGCTTTAGGCAAGAATTTTGCCCCTAAAATACTTGCCAGCAATAGCGGAATTCCCATTCCAAAGCCTAGGCAGAATAAAAGCAAAGCACCTTGCCACTGATTTTGCGTTTGAGAAATAAATAATAAAGTTCCAGCGAGAGGTGCGGTCATACAAGGCCCCACCAAAAGCGCAGAAACGACACCCATAACCCCAGCACCTACTAAAGTGCCGCCTTGTTGCATCGACTGAATACGGTCAAGTCGGTTTAACCATGTCTGAGGTAAACGAAGCTCAAACAAACCAAATAAGTTCAGAGCAAAAACAATAAACAGCAAACTAAAAGCAATTAAAGTCGCTGGCTGTTGTAGCCAACGTTGGAAATTTAAGCCTGCCGAAGAAGCAATTAAACCCAAGCCTGCATAAACCAATGCCATGCTACACACAAAAGTAAGCGCAATGGTCCAAGCCTTTAAACCTTTATGTTCGCGAATGATCAGTGAAGTTAAAATAGGAAGCATCGGTAAAGAACATGGCGTAAATGCGAGCAACATGCCTAAACCTAAAAATAATAAAACTCCATACCAAAGCGAGTGTTCAATTAACTTGGCTGACCAAATCTGATCTTGCGCAATTTGAGGTGTAGTTGTATCAGCTGCCGTCTCTGTACTCTGCTCTTTTTCTAAAGATTCTGAACCCGAGGAAGTGTCGGATTGCGTATTCGCTAAATCTAGTAATCGTTTTGGCGCTGTTCCTGCTTGGTTTTGCACACCCACCAAGCCATCTGCATCGGTTTGAAACTCAATGGTTTGAGGTGGATAACAAATACGGTCTTTGGCACAGCCTTGCCAAGTCACACTATAGTGCTCTGAAGGCTTAGTCTTAATTTGGAAATTAACTTGATGATAGTAAACCTGACTTTGCCCATAATTTTCATCATATTGGGCAACCGCTTTAGGTAACTTTAAAGTTAAAGGTTGAGTACCTTGTTGTACGGAAAATTTATGCTGATAAAGATAATAATTTGGCTGAATCTGCCAAGACAAACTCGCAGTATGCGGCTCAGAAGATTCAACCGAAAATGAAAAAGCTTGTTCGGGTGAGAGTAGCTTATCTTGCGCAGAAACCAACTGGCTAAACACACAAACAGCAACTGCTAGAAAATAAAGAATTCCCTGATGAATAAGCTTTTTCATTAACATAAATTTAAATTGCTTCGATTAGAACAAGAATGCCACGCCTAAGCCACCGTTGTAGCTCTTGTCTTGACCTTCTAAATCAACCCCGATACTTGCATCGAGCTGAGTACGATCATTTACGGCGTAGACTAAACCTGTCCCTAAACCATATTCGTAGTCTTGGCTTTCAGCTTTACGGTAAATAAACTCAGAATAACCTGACAGCTTACCTGCGATTTTATAATCAATCGTCGGGATTGCAGTTACTGCCCAGTTACTATTTTGTACTTCGTAGCGCATGGTAATTGATGTGCCTACTAAGTCATTATATTTATAAGCGACTGCTGAACTTAGGCTATAAATATCGTCATGTGCAGTAAATTCATCATTTCCAGTGGCAATGATCGCTTCAGCTAACACAGCCATTGATAAGTTTTCATCTTTTAGATCAATTGCTTTTTTCAAACCAATGCTGACATCACCAAAGCCTGAAGTGTCATGTTTTTTACCAGCCCGTTTGGTTTGAGTCCATGCTGGACCTTGCCAACCTAATTGTAATTCCAAGCCCTCGGCTAAACCGGTACGGAATAACATATCCTCATTTACAGTTACGGTCTTTTCTTTAACGCCATCAACCGTTGACTCTGTATAAGTTGCACTTGGCAAACCTTGTTCCCAAGCCAATTTACCAACTGGAGTAATCCCTGTTCCAAAGCCTGCACCTGGGCGGTCAAAAGAAAACTCCGCAGCGAAAGTACTTCCAGCAGCAACAGTGGTCAGAGCAAAAGTTAAAATTTGAAATGTTCTCATTCTATTATCCAATCAAGTAGTTAGTTCTTTTGACATTTTTGCCCCATGTTGGCGCAATAACTCTAATGTTTCACGCTCTTCTTGAAGCGCTTCTGACCAATCTATTTCATCAAAGTCACAATCAAAGAACAACTGACTGATTGACGATAAAATAGTGAGTCCCTCTTCATCGCGTGTGTTTGGATCAACTTTTTCATTTAATAAACGTTGGACAGCTGGCGCACATGCCGAGCTTGCCGCATCCCATAAAGGACCATAAAACTCTTCTGCATCCCAAAGGTGTACATTCGCTTTGGCTTGAATCAAAGCTTCGAGAATATCGAGGTAAACTTGTAATGATTGTTGCTTTTCTTCTTTTGATAGTGGTGTACCCGCTTCATAAGCTTCTGATACATCTTCCCACCATTTAAAAATTCCATCACAAATGATTGATACAGGTGGCCCTTGTTCCGGATCAATAAAGTTCGGATCAAGTCCTTCAGCAAGTAATTTTTGCACTTGCGCGAGTTCTAATTCTTCTATGGCTTTAATTAAAGCTTGCTGCTGGGTGGTTAACATGACCATCTCTCAAAAATATATTAGGACTATTATGCCTAATCTCTTCTGAAGATTTTAGAGGTTGATTGCATCGCATTGCAAACCTAATGTTGTGAATAGTTTTATTTTCATTAAATATAAAAAAAGCCCCGAAGGGCTTTTTAGCATTTTAAATTAAACTTCATCATCAATGAATTCTGGTTGACCACCTCTCGGGTGTTCTTTTTTCTCAAAAGTATGTTCAAGGCTACGTTTTAATTTTTCAATCGCGCCATGAATCGAGGCGTCAATATTTCCTGCTTTATGATGTACTGCAACTGGTTTCAAACCTGAAGGACGCGCTTCAATCATACAGTGGATATCTTTGTCACCACCTTTGTCCCCATTTTCATCACTAAAATGAACCGAAAAATGCGTAATACGTTCGCTATGACGTTGGAATTCTTGAGTAAGTTCTGCACGTACATAAGTAATTAAACGTTCGCTGTTATGGATGTTTTTATCTGTGCGGATTTCAATATTCATAAATACCATCCTCTCTTTCTTACTGTGGATCTTTTCTATGCAAAACTTTTTTATGTTGGCATGTTTTAAGCATGCATGAACTGACTTCAATTGTACATTTTGATGGTGTAATGGTTTGTTATCTCCTGACTTAAACGTACTGCTTTTAATTTATTTTGAAGATCTTCATACCTTCAATATCAGTCCATCTATAAAAATATGCAAGCTGATTTTTTAAATTTTTATGAAAAATTGAACAAAAGGAGAGCAATCGTGTCCAAATCTTATCTATCTGGAGCAGAGCTTATTGAGCAAATCCAGAAGTCTCCTTATTCACGTGATTTAATCGGATATCACGGGCAACCACCACAGGTTAAATGGCCTAATAATGCCAAGGTTGCTGTGCAATTTGTTCTTAATTATGAAGAAGGTGGCGAAAAACATATAGAGCATGGCGATGAGGGCTCAGAACAGTTTTTATCAGAGATTATTGGCGCTGCAAGTTACCCAGCCAAACATATGTCGATGGACTCTATGTACGAATATGGTTCACGTGCTGGTTTTTGGCGCATTCATAATGAGTTCCAAAAGCGCAAACTTCCAATGACCATTTTTGGGGTTGCAATGGCACTGGCCCGCAACCCTTATATTGTAGAAGCAATTAAGCAAGCTGATTATGATGTGGTTTCTCATGGTTACCGCTGGCTTCACTATCAAGATACTAATATTGAAGTCGAAAAACAGCATATGGAGCAGGCTTTAACTGTCTTAGAAAACCTTTTTGAAAATAAAGTGATAGGTTGGTACACCGGACGTGACAGCCCCAATACACGTCAGTTACTCGCAGAGTTTCCACAATTACAATATGACTCAGATTATTATGGTGATGACCTACCTTTTTGGACAACGCTTACCGATGCTACAGGTGCATCACGCCCTCATCTGATTATTCCTTATACTTTAGAATGTAACGACATGAAGTTCTGTTCACCGGGCGGCTTTAATAGTTCAGAACAGTTTTTTCAATATTTGAAAGATAGTTTTGATGTGTTGTATGCAGAGGGAGAAACTGCACCAAAAATGATGTCGATTGGAATGCATTGCCGCATTTTAGGGCGTCCGGGCCGTTTTAAAGCACTACAGAAATTTCTCGACTATATTCAAATGCACGATCGGGTCTGGATATGTCGTCGCCAGGAAATTGCTGAACATTGGTATAAAAATCACATAACTAAATAATTGATTTTTAATTTTCAAAATCCTTAAACGAATTAAAACTCGCTATTGGCACTGTTATTGCTAAAACTCTATATCAAGACAACGAGTTTAGGAATAACAGTGTTTTTAGCCGAGTTTAATCAAGCCCCACCAGAACAACTCAAGACTTTGTTAAAAAACTGTGTCCACATTCAAGCATGGGCCGAAAAAATCATCTCAAATCGTCCCTATTCAACAAAAGCATCTCTTTTGGAATATGCAGAACAGTTAAGTCAAATGTGGTCATGGCAAGAGATACTGGCAGCATTAGCAACCCATCCAAAAATTGGTGAACGCCAAGCTAAAAAACAACTCAATGCAAAAGAGCAAGATTTTTCATCTAAAGAACAAGCTGGCATTTCTTTAGATGAACTAACACAACAAGCTCTGCTTCAAGGTAATCTTGATTATGAACAAAAGTTTGGCTTTATTTTTTTAATTAAAGCGGCAGGCCTCAGTAGCGATGAAATTTTAAAAAAGCTACATAAACGACTACAAAACGACTTAGCTATCGAAAAAACAATTGTACATGAGCAACTTGCAGCGA
Organism: Acinetobacter sp. C13; assembly: GCF_016809775.1. NCBI lineage: Bacteria > Pseudomonadati > Pseudomonadota > Gammaproteobacteria > Moraxellales > Moraxellaceae > Acinetobacter > Acinetobacter sp. C13. The sequence continues at coordinate 116,179 of NZ_JAFBJL010000003.1, read as the reverse complement.
TTGCTCTATTACGTCTATATCAGGAAATACAAGCATGATCAGCACTCATATTTTAGATACGAATTTAGGTAAACCAGCTGCAGACGTAGAAGTGAAGTTGTTTCATGCAGCAACCCATGAGCTGATAGCGACAGCCACCACCAATCAAGATGGTCGAGTGAGTGATTTTGGAATAACAGACTTTGCAAAAGGTGCTTATCAGCTTGAATTTGAAATTGCTCCTTATTTTTCATCGCAGCAAATTAAGACTTTTTTCCCACGTGTTTGTATCCAATTTTTTATAGAAGACACCAATCAGCATTACCACATTCCATTACTCATTAGTCCATTTGCTTACTCCACTTATCGCGGCAGCTAACTCAAATATAAATAGGAGAAAAATATGAATTATCAGCAAAAGAATGCGATTTCTCCAGAGCATGAATATTTAGGAATTTCCAAAAGTTTTGCTTACGGCTTACAGCATGTACTCACCATGTATGGGGGTATTGTAGCCCCGCCCTTAATTATTGGAACGGCAGCTGGCTTAAGCGCAGCACAAGTCGGAATGCTCATTGCAGCAGCCTTATTTGTAGGCGGGTTGGCAACTCTCATACAAACCATCGGAACCAAATATCTAGGGGCAAAATTACCTCTGGTGCAAGGTGTGTCTTTTGCTGGTGTGGCAACCATGGTTGCTATTATCACTACAGGCGGTGGTTTACCTGCTGTCTACGGCGCGGTTATTGCCGCATCTTTAATTGGACTATGCCTTGCACCTTACTTTTCAAAAATTATTCGTTTTTTTCCACCTGTTGTGACGGGATGTGTCATCACGATTATTGGGTTATCTCTGTTACCCGTTGCGATTCGCTGGATGATGGGTGGCAACAACAAAGCACCTGATTGGGGTAGCGTCGAGAATATCTCTTTAGCTTTGCTGACCTTAGGCATTGTGATTATTCTAAATATGCTGCCACAAGCAAGTATTCGCCGTTTATCAATTTTGTTGGCTATTGTTGCTGGTACTACCCTTGCCTACTTTATGGGTTTTGGAGATTTTAGTCAGGTGAGCTCAGGCGCATGGCTGCAATTTCCACACTTATTTGCATTTGGTTTACCAACTTTCGAGCTAAGTGCAATTTTATCGATGCTAATCGTTACTTTGGTGATTATGACGGAAACTACAGCCGATATTATTGCTGTCGGAGACATTGTAGGAACCGAAGTCGATTCAAAACGTATCGCCAATGGTGTACGTGCAGATATGTTTTCAAGCGCGATTGCTCCTATCTTTGGTTCATTCATGCAAAGTGCTTTTGCCCAAAATGTTGGACTAGTGGCAATTACAGGCATCAAAAGCCGCTTTGTCGTGGCAGCAGGCGGTGTCATTCTCATTATTTTAGGTCTATTACCTGTTATGGGCCGCCTTATTGCGGCAATTCCTATGCCAGTACTTGGTGGTGCGGGTTTGGTCTTATTTGGGTCGGTTGCAGCAAGCGGAATTCGCACTTTGGCAAAAATTGATTATAACGATCAGAAAAATTTGATTATTGTAGCAACTGCTTTATCAGCTGGGATGATTCCAATTATTAACCATGAATTTTATGCTCATTTCCCAGTTTGGGTACAAACTTTGTTCCATTCGGGTATTAGTTCGACTTGTATCTTTGCTATCTTATTGAATTTGTTATTTAATCACTTACCTTCATTTCGCAGCTCGCGTACCCCGCATTTGAGCCAAACAATAAACACACGAAATACACATTAATGAGTTAGTTTTTAGCGCCCCACTTCGGTGGGCTTTTTTTTAACCGTTGATCAAATTTGGCTTCATTTTTGCTTAAGACCCTGTATCCTTAGCGTGCTTTATTTGGGGGGAGATCATTTAAATGCAATTAAAGCAACTTGCGGCGACTTGTGCCTTGTTATCTGCAACTGCCATGGTTCAGGCAAAACCAATCTGGCAAGATTTTAGCGTGACTGGACTTTATGGTGAAAACTATGAAGTTGTAGATGACAAAGAAACCACCATTACTTTGGAATATGCAGCAAAAGTTAAATATGCTGATGTATTTTTCTTCATGGACCACATGCGTGGCGAAGATGATCATAAAAGTACTTATTTTGAGTTATCACCACGTTTAAGCTTAGGCGAAGTGTCTGGTAAAAAACTGGCATATGGCCCAATTAAAGATGTGTTGATCAGTACCACTTGGGAAAGTAATACTCAAACTGGCCAAAACTTCGACAACTTCTTGTATGGTTTTGCAGTTGATTTAGATATCCCATATTTCCAATATGCAAATTTAAACTTCTACCGTGCGAATAATGAGAAAACTGACGACGATTATCAAATGACGTTCGTTTATGGTATTCCATTTAAACTCGCATCTGAAGATTTCTTGGTAGATGGTTTCCTTGACTGGTCAACTGCTGAAGGCGACCATGCGAGCGAGTTGAACTGGACAACTCAGTGGAAATGGAATGTAGGTAAACACATTTCTCCTGATACACGCCTATACCTCGGTATCGAGCACTCAGTGTGGAATAATAAATTTGGTATTAAAGGTGCCGATGAAAATAACGTTAGTGCATTGGTTAAATACCACTTCTAAAATCTAGATTTAGAAGATAAACAGCAAGGAAAATTCCTTGCTGTTTTTGTTTTTAATCAAGTGGATTACCCACAATATTGCTAATAATCCCCTGCATAATATGTCCACCTTGTTCACGGCGTAATTCTTCATACCAAGCTTGAGTAACGGCTTCATCTTTCATATGCGTCACATCACAACGTTTGCGTGCACGAAGTACCAATTCATTAGCACGTTCATTGCGCTTGTTTTGATAACGTCGCAAAGCATCTTCTAGCCCTAAAGTGTTAATTTGCAGAGAACGCGCTAAATAAATCGCGTCTTCCATGGCCTGGCAACCGCCTTGCCCAATATCAGGTGTCGTGCTGTGTGCAGCATCACCCAAAATCACCACGCGACCTTTATAAAATTGAGTGAACGGTTCAATATCATGTATTTCTACCCGATTGGTCTTTTGCGGGTCTAAGCGTTCAATAAGCTGCTGTACGGGTTGACACCAATCAACAAAATATTGTTTTAAAAGTTTTTTATATTCATCTCGATTATTATCTAACCCTGCTGGTAAAGGCACATCTAAAAAGAAATAGAACTTTCCATCTGCAACTGGCATTAGGGAGGCACGCTTGCCTTCGCCCACATAAGTCGTCCATTGCTGGGCTGGAGCCAAATCTTCAGAGATCTCAACCAAACCGTTCCAGTTTACATAACCTGCGTAACGACGCTGTACTTGCTGCCCCAACACATAGGTCCGTGTAAGTGAATGAGTGCCATCCGCCCCAATTAATAGATCGGCCTGCGTTGAGCTACCATCTGCAAAATGAACTTCTACAGAATCAGCTTTGTCTTCAAGGCTGACCATTTTTTTGCCTAAATAAATCTGATCACGACCAAATTCATCCATCAACATATTTTGTAGATCAGCACGTGCAACCGGATAAGGTCGTTGGCCCACTTCTTCAATTAATGGCAATAAACTGAATTGTGTCATCACATCTCCAGTTAAACCATCCACATAGGCCAAATCATCCATTTGTCCACCAAGTTTGGCGATTTTGTCAGTTAATCCTAGATAGTTCAGACATTTCACACCATTCGACCAGAGCGAAATTGCCGCGCCGACAGGAAGAATTTTTTCAGTTTGCTCAAAAATGCGAACTTGGTGACCAAATTTCTTTAATGCAATTCCTGTGGTTAGACCTCCCATTCCCGCACCAATAATCACCACATTCATAACACGCTCCTATAGATATTCACCTATAGGGTGCTTATGCTAAAAACATGCCATCGTTCAAAATTTATTTAGCTTTTCCACAAAACTGGCATGCACCATGCTTATATATTTATGTATAAAACTCGTCTCAGCACGCTCTGTGTTGGCGCAGTTTTAAATGAAAAATCATGTTTTTAACAAGAAATACGGATACTCCATTATGGCAACATTGCACGCTCCAGCTTTTGAACTTCCTGAGATTTTGAATACTAAAACCAATTTGGCAGATGCCCGAATTGGTGCACAAGTCATTGAGTGTTCAGATGATTTCTTTGCAGAAGCAAAGCGTATGCTGCAATTTGATGCACCTATTTTTGTTGAAGATAAATTTGATGACAACGGCAAATGGATGGATGGATGGGAGACACGCCGTAAGCGTCACGCAGGTTATGATTGGTGTATCGTGAAGCTTGGTGTAAGCGGAAAAATCACTGCTCTTGATATTGATACCAGCTTTTTTACAGGAAATTATCCTGCATCTGCATCATTAGAAGCATGTTATGCACCAAATGGGGACCTGGCAGGGGCAAAATGGGAGAATGTTTTAGGAAATACTGAACTAGGCCCGAGCCAGCATCATATTTTTATGATCAATAATGATGCACTTTTCACTCATATACGCCTTAATATTTTCCCAGATGGCGGTATTGCCCGTTTACGTGTCTATGGTGATGTTCATATTCAGGTAACTGACAGTGAACAAACTCTCGATTTATTGGCTCTCGAAAATGGTGGCCGTGTAGTTGCCTATAGTGATGCTCATTTTGGACACCCGCGTAATTTGATTAACCCAGGCCGCGGAGTCAATATGGGCGATGGATGGGAAACCAAACGCCGCCGTGCACCGGGTTATGACTGGTGTATTCTTGCGTTGGGTAAAAGCGGAAAAATTGAGAAACTTGAAATTGATACGGCTCATTTTAAAGGGAACTTCCCTGCCCACGTATCTATTCAGGCGGTTTACCTTGAAAACGCAACCAATGCACAGTTAATTCCTCAAAGTATGTTCTGGTCTTACTTACTAGAAGCCCAACCGATGCAAATGGATCATATTCATGAATATGTGAATGAGATTTTACAACATGAAAAAATCTCGCATATTCGTATTAACATGATTCCAGATGGTGGTATTAGCCGTGTCCGTTTATGGGGGAAAATTGCCAAGTCATGATAATGAAGAATGTTCAAATTCAGCCTTTAACCATTGAAAACTTCCAGCCCTTCGGAGAAGTCATCTGTTGCGACGGGCATGACTTTTTTCATATTAACGATGCCCACACTGAGCGCTATCATGCGCTCGTTGAAACTGAAATTGAAGGGGAAGCAAAGGCAGGAATTAGTATTTTCCGTAATATTAAGGCCAGTGTGCTACCTCTGGAAATTTCAATGCTAGAGCGCCATCCGAAAGGCTCTCAGGCATTTATTCCACTACAGCAACAAAAGTTTTTAATTATCGTGGCACCCGCTTTGGACGAAAATACTCCTGATATTTCAAAAGTATGTGCTTTCGTCTCGAATGGAAAGCAAAGTATTAATTATCGGGCAGGCACATGGCATCATCCTTTGCTTACCTTCGAGGCACCAAGTGATTTTGCAGTGGTGGACCGAATTGGAGGTGGAGCAAATTGTGATGTTTTTCAATTTCCACAGGTTATAAAAATTACGACCTAAATTAAAATATACAGATCTGTCTATTTTAATTTAATGGTAGAAATCGTTGTGGTGATTTCCAACAATTTAGATTTACATAAAAAAATCCCCGCCAATTGAACGGGGATTTTTTACGGCTTTCTAGACAGTGATATCAGCTAAGTTACCTTTCTGCTCAAGCCACTGCTTACGATCTGCCGAACGTTTTTTCGCAAGCAATTTGTCGAGTAAACCTGCCGTTAGATGCACATCATCTAGATCGAGCTGAACTAAACGACGCGTGTTCGGATCCATCGTGGTTTCACGTAATTGAATCGCGTTCATCTCACCCAATCCTTTGAATCGGGTAATTTGCGGATTACGATTACCTTTAATATTTTTCAAAATAGTTTCAAGTTCATCATCATCAAGCGCGTAATGAACATCTTTACCAATGTCGATACGGAACAATGGTGGCATTGCCACATACAAATGTCCTTCTTCAACCAATGCTGGGAAGTGTTTAACGAATAAAGCACAAAGCAAAGTCGCAATGTGTAAACCGTCCGAGTCGGCATCGGCCAAAATACAGATTTTACCGTAACGTAGTTCAGATAAATCATCACTGCCCGGATCTACGCCAATCGCAATCGCAATGTCGTGGACCTCTTGAGAAGCCAATACTTCATCTGAAGAAACTTCCCACGTATTTAAGATTTTTCCACGAATCGGCATGATGGCCTGAAAGTTTTTATCGCGCGCTTGCTTTGCACTACCACCTGCTGAGTCACCCTCGACAATAAATAACTCACTGTCCTCACGTGTTTGGCCAACACAGTCTGCCAACTTACCCGGCAATGCAGGGCCGGAAACAATTTTTTTACGCTCGACTTTCTTTGCTGCTTTTAAACGACGACCTGCTTTAGAAATCGCCATTTCAGCCAGTTGCATCGCGATTTCAGCATGTTGGTTTAGCCAGAGTGAAAAAGCATCTTTAGCAATATTTAAAACAATATTTGATGCTTCTCGACTCGAAAGACGCTCTTTGGTTTGACCAGAAAATTGTGGTTCTTGGAACTTGAGCGACAAGATATAGTTCACGCCATCCCAAACATCTTCTGCCGAGAGTTTAAGATTACGTGGTAACAAGTTACGTAACTCACAGAATTCACGTAACGCCTCAGTAACCCCAGAGCGTAAACCGTTCACATGAGTACCGCCTTGTGCAGTTGGAATTAAGTTGACGTAACTTTCTTGAACCTGCTCACCACCTTCCACATTCCAACAAATCGCAAATTCACATGCCGCACGATCTGCCTGACCGCTGCTCACAAATGCAGGGTTTGGCAAAATTTCGCGGTCTTGCAATTCATCCATCAAATAATCGACGAGGCCATTTTCAAATTGCCATTCGATTTTTTCATCGTTAATTTGATCGATATAGATAATTTTTAAACCAGCTGCTAAAACAGCTTTGGCTTTTAAATTGTGTTTAAGCGCTTTTAAAGCAAATTTTGGACTATCAAAATATTTAGCTTCTGGCCAAAAATGTACCGTTGTACCCGTCGCGCGTTTTGGCGCTTTACCTTCTAAGACCGCTAAAGGGGCAACGGGTTCCCCTTGCTCAAAGGCCATTTGGTATAGGTTACCCTGACGTTGAACTTCGACCTCAACACGTGTTGATAAAGCATTTACAACGGAAATCCCTACACCATGCAAACCACCTGAAAACTGGTAGTTATCGGTACTGAATTTACCACCGGCATGGAGTTTGGTCAGAATGATTTCGATACCACTTTGTCCATATTCAGGATGAATATCGACTGGCATACCACGGCCATTATCTTCAACCGACAACGAACCATCTTTATAAACCGTGACACATATTTTGTCGGCATGACCAGCTAATGCTTCATCAACAGCATTATCAATAACTTCTTGGGCTAAATGGTTAGGTCGAGTCGTATCGGTATACATCCCTGGACGACGGCGTACAGGGTCTAAACCAGAAAGAACTTCAAGCGATTGAGCCGTATATTGTGTCACGTTGTACGTTTTCCTTATTTGATGGTGTGCGCAAAGAATTCGATCACTAACGGTAATTTTTCTTCAAAATCTTCCATAGCATGATTGCCATGAGCATCCGTCAAAATCAATGAGGATGGCGTTGCAGCACTATAATAGCGTTGTGCTTGACGATAATCCAAAATTTCGTCGCCTTGTTGTAATAAGACGAGTATTTTGTCGGCATTTTCAGGTTGATTCAGTTCCAGTTGTTGTAACTGCCTTAACTGAACATTGTCAATTGACCATTGATCATTCACCACATAGGGCATACTTTCAACTTGAAATAACTCATCAAACAGCTTCCATGGTTGCATAGCCGGGTTAATCAGTACAGCTGGAACATTATATTTCGCGACAAAATATGTCGCAAAAAACCCGCCAAGGCTACTACCGACTAAGGCTACATCATCTAAAGACTCTATCAGCTCTGAAACTTGCTCAACCACTAGATCAGGAGATCTATTTAAGTCTGGCAAATGCACATTTATGCCCAATTCGCTACAATACTGCTTAAGGCTCAGCCCTTTAATTGAAAGAGAGCTACTATTAAAGCCATGGAGGTAGATAATATTCATATATTTTCCCTCTAAATTGAGAATAAACTCACATTTTTGTTCTCAGTTTGTATATAAAAACACTATTGTCAGACAAGAAAAACCACTCAACTAACCATTCATCAGTATTTTAAAAACATGTGTTATTTAAACTACTAAGATGGAAACGTTAGCTGCCGTTGATAAAAAGTACAGCTTAAAACGTCGGTTATAACGTATATGGGGAAAAGATATGCCGAGCTTAACACCACTACATGAAACTTATTGTAAATGGGATCGTACGCCACCTAGTCAGGCAGACGTATTAGAAGGTTTAGCTCAACTGTTCAGTACCAGCTTAAATGGTGTACATGAATTAATTCAAGTTATTAATATTGAAGTATTAAAAAATGCTTTTGGTGTGAGCACACAAAATGCTAAAAACTTTCAAAAACGACCATTTGTGCAAAAGGCATATCAGTTTTCTTATGGTGCTTTACAAAAATATGGGAGTTGTTTTTTAGCACCAAGCTTACGCCATATTATTGAAAAATATCCCACACTTCACGAAAAACCCCTCACCCCGAGCTTACATTTTTTAGTCGGAATTTTGAATGGGATTTTTGGGGATTATCTACTGAAACAGCATAGCCCCCTCGCTTTACCCATGGTGCTATACGATCACTACGGTGCAATACAACAAGGGGAACTTGCAGGCCGTATTGTGATTTTAGCTCATGGTTTATGTATGAACCATCTGACTTGGTCAAATGCACACTATGGCGGCATTGGTGAGCGCCTGTTAGCGCAGCGTGACCATAACACCATGTTGTATTTAAATTACAATACAGGTCGACGCATTTCAGCTAATGGACGCAGTTTTTCAAACTTATTAGAAGACTTGGTCCAACGTAATCCAAGAATTACCAGCATCGATATCATTGGCCATAGTATGGGCGGGCTAGTCTCTCGTAGTGCCTTATTTTATGGCAAACAAAATATGTATCAATGGATTCATATGGTCGAGAATCTAGTCTGTATTGGCTCTCCACATCATGGGGCAGTTTTAGAGCGCTTTGGCTTTACCATACAAGATAAACTTGGGGCTTTCCCTTTTGTCGGCTTACTCGGTCAACTGGTTAATATTCGGAGTAATGGTATTTTAGACCTACGCCACGGCAGCGTTCGTGATGATGATTGGGAACATATGGATGCCCGTATTGGTATGATGGATGATAACCGTGCTCCTGCTCCACTACCTTCCCATATCAACACCTTTTTAGTGGCAGGGACCTTAGAATTTGAAAAAGTACGCAACAAAGCGTTGACCGTAATTGGCGATTACTTGGTGAGTGTGAAAAGCGCGCTAGGTGAACACCCTAATCCACGTTTTCAGCTCAAAGTTCCAGACTCTCATAAAGCCGTATTTTATGGTTTAAATCACTTTGAAATTCAGTATCACTCGAGTGTTGCGGAACAGATCACTCGCTGGTTATATCCTCATGCTAATGATTACGTTCAAGAAGGTATTCAAACCCATATTATTGATATGCCGAACTATAAGCTCGAAGATTTAGAAGGGATTGTAGAGACGTAAAAAAAGCCCAACTTATGTTGGGCTTTTTCTAAATTGTATAGTTTACAATCATTTAAATCTGTCATAAGTTTTATATTTAGAAAGATTTTAAATCTTCGCAATCATTCTTTTTATTATTCACAAGCTTTCTTAATTATTTTATTAAAGTATAAGCTATCACCATTTTTATCAACATCAGCTAACATTGCTACTAAATGTAGCTGTCCTTGATCATCAAAATATGAACTTTCTTGAAATGAGTTATATATACCAACATCGATTGGAACATTATTAAATTCTTTATTTTTCAAATCAAAAATCATTTTTTTATTTTTATTAAAAAGTTTTCTAGCATAAATAAGATTTCGTTTAGAGTCACTTTCAACTAGGCAATTATTATTTTTATCTAAAGTAATAAACTCTTTAGTCTGATCTTCCTCTGTTTTACTTATAAAAAAATGATATTGACATGGTGACCCACAACTACCATAAGTATGAAAAATATTTTCATTTACTTTATCAACCTCCGGGTATCTCATGTCTCTTAAAATAAAATTAGTTTTATTATCAGCATTTTTTACGACATCACAATATTCCTGATCATGCCCTTTACATTTCAATTCAACATTAAATGTCTCTTTTGCATAGATGGTTGAACAAATAATAAATCCAAAAAATGTAAGAGCCAATATAGTTAGCTTCGTAATATAAAAAAGGTAAAATTTTATAATTTTATTTTTCAAATATTTAAGCAGGTTTATGTTTTTCTCTATAACCATGAACACTAATCTCTTAATCATCAAAAGACTCAATTTTCTAACCAGAAATTAATTCTGATACTTTTTTTAACACTTACACTAGACCTAAAAGAAAATTAGTATTTCTATCAACTAAAGGCACTAAATAAATTACTTCTTATCACCACCACAAGGATTTTTTATTTTCTTTTTAACCAATATTTCCCCATAATCATTTGCAATTAAATTTAAACTACCATCAGGTGAGAAAAAACTCTCCTCCTTAAAATAAGTATAATAATCAAACCTTTGTAACAACCCATTAAATTCTTTGGTTTTTAAATCGACAATTTTTCTAGGCTTATTTGTAAACAATTTTCTTGCATAAATGACTTTTTTCTGACTATTACTTTCAATTAAACAATTATTTTTATTATCAATAGTAATAAATTCGTCTGTGGAATCCTCTTTATTTTGACTATAGAAAAGCGTAACTAAACATGGAGACCCACAAGATGTTTTCACTTTATATAAGTTTTTATTTATTTTTGAAATATTTAAAAGTTTGACATCTTTTATAACTATTTCATTCTTACTATTTATAGTTCTCACAATGTCACAATTAGAACTATATTCATCTTTACATTTTGCAGAAACTACAAAAGTATCATCATTTGCATATATGTTAAAACTAAAAATAATTCCGCTTAATAAAAAAATTGATATAAAAGTCTTTTTCATATTAAATCCTGTAACTTCCGTTATTTTTCGTTTAAATATTTCAATCATATTCTATCCTATAGCTACTTCCATAAATATCTTCATCACTTAGGTATTAAAACCTTCATCTTAGATATGCCGAGTCATATGCTTAAATGTTGACAATAAACTGTAAAGATATATAAAAAGTGAACTTATGTTAGGCTTTTTTATAAAATTTTAAATCTTTTCTTATTTTTTCAAATATTAAAAAAAGAAAAGGTTATAAAGAACCCTATATCAATTATTTATCCTTATAAAATAGATTATCTTTGATATCTAAAACTTCATCGGAATAAAGATAATATTTTCCTTTCTTAAAGACTACTTTTCCTAACTTTTCACCACTTTGAACTTTAAAGAAATATAGTTCGTTATTTTTCTTTTTCACTTTACATATATAAGATTTATCAACCTGAAAGCCAGCAATAGAATACTCACACTTTTTGGGTGTTAGCGTTAAAACCGATTCTATCGTCACAACATTACCACCCAGCAACTCTTCTGAACTATAATAATGATAAGTACCATTCCACTTATCTGCATTTGCAAATGTGGTAACAGAAAGAGCCAGCAATAATAAACAAAATTTTTTCATTTAATTAATTTATAAATAATCAAGTCAAACTATTATAACTAAATTACAATACAATAAAATATTTTATTGTTTTATAAATCAACTATTAAAAATACTCTTTTTTGAAAATTAATTCTTACCACAATTACCAAATCTAGAGAAATATATGAAAGAAATTGTTGTTTTTGACTTGGATGGGACATTACTATCGGGTGACTCTACAAAGGCATGGTTAACAGATAAATTGAAATCTAATCTTCTCAGATTTATCGCTGCACTCATTGTTACGCCGGTTGCTTTGCCTCTTATGAAATTTAAGAAGTATAAATCTAGAGGTGCTTCATTATATTTATGGATTGCAACGTATGGTGTGAATGAAGAAGAATTAGAATACAGTTTTAAAAATTTTTCCAATAATATCAAAGATATTACTTCTGATTCATTATATTGGTTTGAGCAAGGTATAACTGAAGTTAAAGATCATTTAGCACATGGAAGGATTGTGTTTATTGCCACGGCTGCACCAGAAAAGTTAGCGAATGTTTTACTCGAGTCTATCAATTTAGATGTACAAATTATTGGTACTCCTTTGCAAAAGAAACTAGGAGGATGGATAAGTGGGATACATTGTAGGTCGGAAGAAAAAGTAAGAAGATTGAATAAACTTGATATCAAACAACCTTGGTTCGCGACATATAGTGATGATATTGAAGATGACTTGCCTATTTTGATGGGTGCCAAACTCCCCTATTTAATTAATAGTGATAACAAGAAAATTAAAATTAATAATTTAAAAAAATTAAATTGGTTTTAAATAAAAAAGGATGCTTCGAATAGCATCCTTTTTTATTTACATTTAACTAAGAAATTCTATTTATTTTTACCAAATTTAATTATTGGATAAAAACGGAATAACTGCCATAAACAGACCAGTAATAGTAAGAGGAAATAGACCAATGACCAAACTGGTAAAGATTGACCTAAAAAGGTCCAATCAATTGCTGCACATTCACCTGAACCCGACAATACTTCTTGTAAAACCGTTTTCATTGGTAAGGCATCAATTAAATAGTTTAAACCCGGGCCACAGCTTGGTACTTGATCTGGTGGTAAATGTTGCAACCAGACATGACGTCCTGCTACACCCACTGACCATAAAATTGCAATGCCTGATAAAAATGCATAAAAACGTTTAACCGCATTTGAAACTGGGTTATGCAAAAAGGCTATGAGTGCTACAAGGCCCATCGCCATTAAGCCAACACGTTGAAAAATACAGAGCGGACATGGCTCTAAACCTTTTACATGTTCCAGATACAACGCAAAAGACATGCCGACTATACTTGCTAAAACAAGTAGTCCACTCACCAAACGGTAACTTAATCGCATGTAAAACCTCGTTTTATTATCGATATTGTTCAAGATATTGATCAAAACTGATCTTGGTATCTTGCTCAAGTTTTTCTTGCTGCTGTAAAGACTGCGCAGCCAACTGTTCAAAATGTTTCAAAGTTTCCACACTAAGCTCATGCTGTTCATAACTTTCAGCATGTAATTGCGCCATGTGGCTACCAAAACTCCAAGTTCCACCATGCTTTAACGTATCGTCAATGACATGGGCAGATAAAGTTTCATCAACTTCATCAATTCGTGCTTGCATAACCGCCAAAGCTGAACCATACAAGTCCGTTGCATAGGTCTGATCGAGTAGCTGTGCACAATCTTGCATTTTTGCAATATATAAACGTGCCCAATCTTCGATGTGATATGACCCTGTTAAATCTGTAATGGTTGCGTTTGGCGCTCGACCTCGGTTGACCACCTCTGTCTGATTTTTCTCAACCAAGTCTTGTTCAGGACATAACAAGTCTGGGCTATCACTTAACAGACAATAAAGTGCTAACACTTCAAGAAAGCCTGCTGTCGTTTCATCAACACCAATTGCCGAGTATGGATTTACATCTACAGCACGTAACTCAACATAACCAACGCCTCGATTTTTTAAAGCTTGAGACGGCGTTTCACCTGCTTGAGGTACCTGTTTTGGACGTACTAGACTGTAATATTCATTCTCAATCTGCAAAACATGATCATTAATTTGCAACGGTTCACCAGAAGCATCATTTAACCCTAAACGGCTAAACGGTGGGTAAGGAGAATGAACGGCTTTTTGTAAACCATCCAGATAGCCGGACAAATTGTTGTAATGAATACCTAAGCTTTTTTGTGCTGAGTTTTGATAGCCCAATCGCCCCATACGGAGTGCTGTAGCATACGGTAAATAGTATGAACCTTTGATTAAAGGCAACAAATGATGTTTGTGTCCAGTCAAGAAACAACGACATACAGTTGGACTCGCGCCCACCAAGAACATGACCAATGGTGTTAAACGAATAAAATTACGAATAAGGCCAAAATAACGATGGCTACGGTAATCCTGCAAACTTAATGATTTTAATTGTTCGTCAGTTTCATGAGCTTGCAACTCAGCAAAAAGTGTATCTGGGAAAGATAAGTTGTAATGCACCCCTGAAATGGTCTGCATACGACGACCATATCGAATTCCTAACCCACGGCGATATAGTGTTTTAAAACGGCCAATATTAGAAGTGCCATATTGTGCTAGACGAATGCGTTCTTCATTGTCGTCTAACATACATGGCATAGACAGCGGCCAGAGTTTTTCACCATTTTCTAAATGACGATGCACAACCGCATGAATATCGGTGAGCTCGTGCAGAGCTTCTTCAATGGTTGGCTTAGGTGAAGTAATAAACTCCATCAACGCTTCTGAATAATCAGTCGTAATTTTTGGATGTGTTAACGCCGAACCTAGTGCCTTCGGATGTAACTCTTGTGATAAGAACCCATTACTTTGCATACGTAGGCTTTCACGCTCTATTCCACGTAACATGCCTTGTAGTAGCGACGAATCCACCCAAGCAGGAATAACTGATTGAGATGGTGTAGTGGGTTGACTCATGCATTTGCTCGCTTATTAAAGATCACTATATACAAAATCGTGAGATGATACGGTTACTTATATAATCACATCATTCCAGTTTGGCAATTTTTATCACAATCTTGTTATTTAAGACACGAAAGAATTGTGATTTTATTGAAGAATAATTGCTAAAGAGTTGTCAATATCATGAACGAACAAGACATTTTAAACTTCTGGTTTTCTCCTGAACACCGTTCACTTTGGTTTGCAAAAAGTGATGATTTTGACAAAAAAATCCGTGAAAATTTTTCTGTTGTTCATCGACAGGCAACTCAAGCAGAACTCTGGTCTTGGCGAAAAACAGCAGAAGGTCGTTTGGCAGAGATTATTGTACTAGACCAGTTTTCTCGCAACATCTATCGTGATCAGCCCCAATCTTTTGCCTATGACAGCTTGGCATTAGCTTTGGCACAAGAAGCAATTAGTTTGCAACTCGATGCACAGCTTAATCCAGAGCAACGCTCTTTTTTATATATGCCGTTTATGCATAGCGAATCAAAATTGATCCATGAATTTGCCTTGAAACTATTTCAACGTCTTGGCAATGAAATTAACTTGAGCTTTGAGAAAAAGCATAAAGTCATTATTGATCGCTTTGGACGCTATCCTCATCGCAATACCATTCTCGGGCGTGTTTCTACTCCAGAGGAAACCGAATTTTTATTAGAACCGAACAGTAGTTTTTAAAGCTTCTTAATTTTTAATGCTGAGTCATCTTTGTTTTAATGCTCAGCTGGGAGTTCACCATGAAATATCTCTCTCTTTGTTTAGCCTTAGGCACTGCCTTAACCTTAACTGCTTGTGCAACGACGCCAAGTAAACCAAAAACCTTTGATCAACTTGGCCAGTTTTCCGCATACCCTTTAAATGCGCAAACATTTCGTATTAATTTTCAAGCCGATCCGAATATGAGTTACGGTGCAGCTGAAGAAATCACTTTGGTAAAATCAGCGCAAACGACCGTACAAAAAGGTTTCCGCTTTTTTAAAGTACTGAATGACCCAAGTAACCAAAGTCAGAAACCACCACGTCAGGCTGTGGTTTATCCATCTGCTCCAAGCTTTTATCCTTATGGCTATGGTCGTCGCTATCCGGGTTTCTGGCATGATCCGTTCTATGATTTCCCACAAGTGGTCAATATCGACCCTGTTCAAGTGTCGTATACTATTGAATGTTATCGGGATCAAAAGCAGGCTCCTCAAGACGCTTTTGATGCAACCTTGATCTTGAAATCAATCGGACAAAAATATGGATTGAGTCCGACAGGAGCGCTGTTGCCACCACCCGAGCCTCCAGTAAAACAAAAATGAATAGGATAAATTTATGAGCATGGCAGAAGAAGTTCACCACGTGCCCAGTCTTAAACGTAGTAAATATTTTGCTACCCTAGCGCTGATCATCGTCGTTGTGCTGTGGATTGCACTGATGGTAGCCGACCGTTTTCTGCCAGAATACACAGGTTTTATTCATATTTTGATGCTAGGGGCCGAAGCAGGCGTAGTTGGTGGTCTAGCCGATTGGTACGCGATTACAGTTCTGTTTCGGAACCCTTTTGGTAAGTTACCGATTCCTAAGTTTTTACGGGACCATACCGAGATTATTCCGCGTAACAAGGCACGCATTGCGGAGTCAATGGGCCGTTTTGTACAGGAAAATTTTCTTTCGCCTCAAGTGGTCGAAAAAAGCTTAGAAAAAACTGACTTAAGCCTCGCAATTGGTCAATGGTTGGCAAGTCCGCAAAACAATACGCAAGTGGTGCAGCTCATTCAGCAAACTGTACCGAAATTTTTTGAATTTGTGAGCCAAGAGCAAATTGCTAATTTCGTGCAAAACAACAGTGTGCAATGGGTACGTAATACCCAAGTCAACAAACTCGCCAGTGAAATGCTTCGTGCGGTATTGGAAAATGATTTCCACCAAGATGTTTTACAACGTGGTCTAGATATTGCCCATGAGTGGGTGGTACAAAACCCGGATAAAACCCGTGAATTAACCCGAAAAATGTTTAAAGCACTGGGCGTCTGGTCACTTGCAAGAGGCGCAAGCTGGATTGGAATTGATGTTCAACAACGTACCATCGACTCATTGGTTGAAAAAGTAGAATCGATGCTGGCCGACCATGAACACCCATGGCGACAAGAAATTGAAACGATTGCACATTCACTCATGCTGGAGCTAGCGAAACCCGATAGTGTTGCCAGTCAACGCCTTAACAGCGGTAAAGATGCGCTCCTTGATAGTCCTCAAGTTCTAAATTTTATTAGTGGTGCTGTTACCATTTTGTGTGATGCCATTAAAGAAGATTTAATGAAAGAAGACTCTGGCATTGCAATGAACCTGCGAGCTGCGATTCAGCAATTGGGTGAAAATCTTGTTCAAAATGTAAAAGTACGTGAAGTTCTCAACAAAGAAATGACAGGACTTGCCATGAATTTTACGGATCAATATAGCCATAAAATCATACGCTATGTGAGTGAACGCATTCATGAATGGGATTCACGTGAAATGATCGGGAAAATTGAAAATGAAGTCGGTGGCGACTTGCACATGATCCGAGTAAATGGTGTTGTAGTGGGTGCATTTATTGGTTTGACACTTGGTGTAATTCGGGCAGTGATTGAATCAATTTTATAACTTTAAATATTTTTAATAAGAGAACAATATGCTTCAGCTACAGTCAAAATTGACCACTCAAGGCGTGACTATTTTTAGTACCATGACGGCACTGGCACATCGTCTAGGTGCACTCAACCTGTCACAAGGCTTTCCAGATTTTCCGGCGCCACAAGCCTTACTTGAAGCCTTATCTCAAGCGACTTTAGCTGGACATAATCAGTACCCGCCTGGCGATGGTATTCTCGGTTTACGGGAACAACTCGCTTTACAATTTCAGCAGCGTGATCAACTTCAACTTGATCCTGTTACTCAAATCACCATTACTCCCGGCGCAACCATTGCAATTTTTTGTGCCATACAAGCCTGCATCAATGCAGGTGATGAAGTCATTATTTTTGACCCAAGTTATGATAGCTATGGCCCTTCTGTCGAGTTAGCAGGCGGTAAAGCTGTTCATATTGCGTTGCAAGCACCTGACTTTAAGGTGAACTGGCAACAAGTTAAAGATTTGATTAATGACAAAACCCGTATGATTGTGGTGAATACGCCCCATAATCCAACCGGTACGATCTGGGCAAAACAAGACTGGTTAGAACTCATTGAACTGATTCAAGATAAAAATATTCTGGTTTTATCCGATGAGGTCTATGAACACTTAGTTTTTGATGGTCAACAACACTTTAGCGCATTGCATTTTCCAGAGCTCAGAGAGCGTAGTTTTGTGATTGGTTCTTTTGGAAAAACCTTTCATGTGACGGGATGGAAAACGGGTTACTGCGTCGCTTCACCTGAGCTAATGCGTTTATTCCGCCAGATTTATCAATATGCGAATTTCTGTGGCACGACTCCTTGTCAGATTGCGCTAGCGCAATATATGGAGCAACATCCAGAACATATTCAAGAGCTTTCTCAGTTTTACCAAACGAAAAGAGATCGATTTAATCAGGCAATTCACAATAGTCGTTTTTTACTAAAACCTTCTCAAGGTACTTATTTCCAAAACCTTGATTACAGTCAAATTAGACCTGATTTAAACGATGTAGAAATGTGCCAGTTTCTTGCCGAGCAACATAAGATTGTGGCTATTCCAGTTTCGGTTTTCTACCAGCAAGCGCCTGAGTCTTTACGCTTGATTCGATTCTGCTTTGCTAAAAATGATGAGACTCTGCAAAAAGCAGGAGAAATTTTGAATCAATGTTAATAAATTTAGCCACTTAGCGCTGTAAAAATACTACAAGTCATTCGCTCCAACTATGCTAAGTTGAATATCCGCCCCGCTCATCAAAGAGATGGGCGATGGAGAACACATGCCACTAAGACAGTCCTTAATTCAACAGCAAAATCTATGGAAAACATTTTTTGTTTTCTTGCTACCCTTGATTGCAACCAATATTTTGCAGAACTTGTCGGGAACTATTAACACCATCTTTGTTGGTCAAATGATGGGAGTTGATGCGATTGCGGCAGTTTCTGTATATTTCCCTATCTTATTTTTGCTCCTCGCTTTTATTATCGGAATTTCAACAGGTACGACTGTTTTAGTAGGACAAGCATGGGGTGCGCAAAATATAGAGAAAGTCCAAAGTGTGGTCGGTTCTACCCTGTTTATGACCATCATTGGTGGAATTATTACCGCGATTATCGGTGTGTTTTTCGCCCATGATATTTTGGAGCTTTTAGGTACAGATCCAAAGGTCATGCATCTTGCTTTGCCTTATGTTCAATGGATGTTGGCGGGTAGCCCTCTTCTGTTCGTTTATATTATCTATACCTCAATTTTACGTGGTGTGGGAGACAGTACAACCCCTTTACTGGCCCTCGCTTTAACCAGTGTCATCGGTATAATTATTACACCAATTCTTCTCAAAGGTTATTTTGGCTTTCCTGCCCTAGGGATTATTGCTCCTGCTATAGCATCAATTATTAGTTATATCGCAATATTAATTTTTCTCGCGATTTATCTTAACAAGAAAAATCATTCACTTCGGCCGAATCGTCAGCTTCTGCAACATATCCGTCATAATCCAGAACTAAGCAAAATCATTTTACGCTTAGGCGTCCCAACTGGTATTCAAATGATTACGACCTCAATGGCTGGCTTGGTTATTGTCGGGTTGGTTAACCACTATGGTTCACATGCTACAGCAGCGTATGGTGCAGTGAATCAGGTGCTCAACTACATTCAGTTTCCAGCGATTTCGATCTCCATCGCAGCCTCAATTTTTGCAGCGCAAGCGATTGGTGCGGGTAAATCAGATCTACTCACACGTGTTACACGCACCGCTTTAGGTATGAACTTTTTATTTACAGGTGCCTTAATTGCACTTGGTTATCTATTTTCAAAATATTTGATGGCTTTATTTATCACAGACCCAACTGTGGTGGTATTAGGTCAACAGCTTTTGTTTATTGTACTTTGGGCAATTTTATTCTTTGGCGCAGGTGCCATTTTTGCATCTATCATGCGTGCCAGCGGCACCGTGACTGTTCCAATGCTGATTAACATCTCTGCCATTTTATTTATTGAAATTCCATGTGCTTACTGGTTTAGCTCAATGTGGGGACTTAAAGGCATTTGGGTTGCCTATGCCTTGGCATTTGTCAGTCTATGTATTATTCAAGGCTTGTATTATCAATTTATCTGGAAGAAAAAGACGATCAAAGTTCTTATTTAGAACTATTTAAATATTATAAAAAAAGCCATCAATTGATGGCTTTTTTACATTGAAAATTATTTCATTAACTTAGTCACAATGGTTGAAGCACGTTGGTATCCGGTCGGGAATAAACGCTGGAATGCATCAAGAATTTTTGCATCACTACCAATCAATAAACGGCGTTTATTTTTCAAAACGGCATCCAAGATTTGACGGGCAGCTTCTTCTGGAGGAGTACGAAGTAGCTTGTCAAAGTTTTGAATCGATTTAGCTGGATCCATACCTAAAGTACTCAAGCTGTCACTCATTTTTGCAGCTTTAGCAATATTGGTGCGAATTCCCCCCGGATGTACGCATAATGAACTCACACCACTTTTTTCAATATCCAACTCTTGGCGTAACGATTCGGTAAAGCCACGTACAGCAAATTTAGTTGCGTTATAACCAGATTGAGTCGGTTGAGCAGTCAGACCAAATAAGCTCGAGATGTTAATAATGTGCCCATCTTGAGTTTGCTTAATGAACGGTAAAAATTCTTTAGTCCCGTATACGACACCCCAGAAGTTAATCCCAACAATCCACTCTAAATCTTCGTAGGTCGCGCCTTCGACAGTCGAACCTAACGCAACACCAGCATTGTTAAAAATCAGGTTAACAGAGCCGTGATCTTGTACTGTTTCTTGCGCCCACTGCTTTACCGCTTCACGGTCAGACACATCAAGCTTTTTGGTAGTAACAGTAATATTGCTGTACGGCTTTAAAAGCTCGACAGTTTGTTGTAATCCTTTTTCATTAATATCACTCAACGAAAGATGGCAGCCCTGTTTTGCCAAAAGAATTGCTAACTGTTGCCCAATGCCAGAACCCGCGCCCGTAATTGCAGCGACTTTGTTTTTAAAATTTTTCATTGTCCATCCTTTGTTTTTCGATTTGCACAATCGGTTCATTGCATGTGCACTTTAGACACCTTCAATATAATTTTGACAATACACATTGTCAATATAGTACACTGTAATTTCAGATAGAATGGCACAATTCTGCTGAGGGCTTTATCATAGTGAGCATATTTGGCTAAAACCTATAAATTAGGAAACCATTCTTCAGGAAACAATTTATTTATGGCGACTAACGACTCAACCAGTAAAAAGAAAACAAAAAGTGTGAGTAAAGAACGTCAGTTCAAAGGGTTATCTCTATCTGAACGTAAAGAGGCACGCCGTGAAAAGCTGATTGAAGCGGGTATTGCAACCTACGGAACCCTTGGTTTTTTTTCAGTAACGGTAAAAGATGTCTGCCAAGAGGCAAAACTCACCGAACGTTATTTTTATGAATCATTTAAAAAGAGTGAAGATTTATTCCAAACCATCTTTTTAAAAATGATTGAAGAATTACAACAAAATCTGATGCAAGCCGTGATTAAAGCTGCCCCCGATCCAGAAAAAATGGTCGATGCTGGTTTAAGAGCTCTGCTGACGACATTAAAAGACGATCCAAGATTAGCTCGTATTGTCTATGTCGATGCAGTTCTGGTGCAAGAATTACATAATCAGGCCACCATTCAAGAAACACTTGCGCAATTTGATCGCATGATTCAAGCCTTCGTTATGCTGACCATGCCCCAAATTCAGCACCACGAAAATGAACTCTCTTTAATCGCAACGGGTTTAAATGGATATGTCACTCAAATTGCAATTCGATGGGTGATGGGAGGGTTTGAGCAGTCTCTTGAGCAGGTTTTAACTGCATGCCGTATCGTTTTCTTATCTTTATTAGCTCAAGTTTCAAAATA
This sequence comes from Acinetobacter sp. C13, assembly GCF_016809775.1. Lineage (NCBI taxonomy): Bacteria > Pseudomonadati > Pseudomonadota > Gammaproteobacteria > Moraxellales > Moraxellaceae > Acinetobacter > Acinetobacter sp. C13. The sequence continues at coordinate 94,389 of NZ_JAFBJL010000003.1, read as the reverse complement.
ATATTAAAGTTTTTTGACAGCTAAAAATGTGAAAAAATAGCTAAGCAATTAAGGTGATAACCTATTGAATGATTTTAGAAAGTTTGAGGCTGAGATGTCATAATTTGGTCATACCTTTGTCTTAGTTTTGTCACAAATTATTGCTAAATTCATTTTTATAGACTTTTCTGCAATGAAATTGTCATAATTAATCTTTGTAATAAGCCTGTCATAACTACAAAACGGTTCACCGTTAAATCTATAGGATATTGCGTTGTGAAAGATGACTATATTTTAATTGTCGATGATGAGCTTCCTATCCGTGAAATGATCCATACTTCTTTGGACATGGCAGGCTTTCAGTGTTTACAGGCAGAAGATGCCAAACAAGCTCATCAAATTATCGTCGACCAACGTCCGGCGCTTATCTTGCTTGATTGGATGTTACCTGGAGGCGTAAGTGGTGTCGATTTATGTCGCCGCTTAAAACGAGATGAAAACCTAGCAGAAATTCCAGTGATTATGCTGACTGCTCGCGGAGAAGAAGACCACAAAGTACAAGGTCTTGATGCGGGTGCAGATGATTACATGACGAAGCCTTTCTCAACACGTGAACTGGTTTCGCGTATTAAGGCAGTTCTGCGCCGCGCTAATGCATTAAGTGGTGAAAAAACAATTGATGCCAATGGTTTAATTCTTGATCCTGTAAGCCAGCGTGTTAGCTTTGGTAACAGTATTTTAGATATGGGCCCAACTGAATATCGCTTACTTGCGTTTTTTATGACCCATCCAGAACGTGCCTATACGCGTGCCCAGTTGCTCGATCAGGTATGGGGCGGTAATGTATATATTGAAGACCGCACTATCGATGTGCATATCCGTCGTTTACGTAAAGTGTTAGAACCTTTTGGTGTTGACCGATTTGTTCAGACTGTACGTGGAACTGGCTACCGTTTCTCAACACGTGCAGATTTAGCCGCAGGTTAACCAAGATTTATGTATGAACCCTACCCCGTCCCTGAACAGGTACGTGAACAAAAGCTTTCTCGCTACAGTAGTTTATGGACGTTTGCCAAACAAGATTTACGGCTTTTATTATTTTTTCTAATTATTGCCGGTTTAGTCGGTTTCGGTATTGGGTATTTCTGGAGCTGTATTTTTATCGCCTTCGTGGTGTTTTTTACACTCCAGTTGCGTTCTTTATATCTGGTCAATGACTGGATTGCGAATAAACCTTATGACGTTCCTCCAAACCTTAACGGGATTTGGGGGGCATTGTTATTTAATGTTTACCGTGCCCAGCGCCAAGAACGAATTGTTCAGGCGGAAATGGTCGGTTTAATTGACCGGGCTCAGTCTTCATTAGTTGCTCTTGCTGAAGCGGTTGTACTCATTGATGACCAACATCAAATCGAGTGGTGGAACCCTGCTGCCGAACGTTTGTTAGGAATCAGTCCTCTCGACCGTGGCCGCAACTTATTAACCATTTTACGTCAGCCTACTTTTATTGAATATTTTAACAATATTGATCAGGCACCTGATGGAATTAAGCTTCACTCAAATTTTGATGATGACCGTTATGTGCAGGTTAAACTCACTCGATTTGGTGGAGAAAGTCGTTTATTGGTGGCTTACGATGTGACTCGTATGCACAACCTTGAGCAAATGCGCAAAGACTTCGTCGATAATATTTCACATGAACTTCGTACACCATTAACCGTACTGAGTGGTTATATCGAAACATTTACCGATCAGGAAGATATTAGTCCGCGCTGGAAACGAGCCTTTGATCAAATGCAGTCACAAACCAAGCGTATGAATGCTTTGGTCAATGATTTACTGCTGTTATCAAATTTAGAAAATAACAAGAAAATTGCGAAAAATCAGATTATTGAAATGCCGAGTTTAATGAATCAACTTTTTGATGATGCTCAGGCCTATAATGCCGATTATGGACATACACTCAATTTACATATTGATAGCCACTGCGACCTGATTGGTTCTGACATGGAAATTGCTAGTGCATTTAGTAACTTAATTACGAATGCCATCAAGTACACGCCAAAAGGTGGAACCATTACCATTGGCTGGCATGATGATGGCGAACATGCTTACTTTAGTGTACAAGACACGGGCATTGGAATTAATCCTAAACATTTACCACGCCTGACTGAACGCTTCTATCGTGTGGACAGTGACCGTAGTCGTCAAACAGGTGGTACAGGTTTAGGCTTAGCAATTGTAAAACACGTGCTTATGCAACACGGTGCGTATTTAGATGTGCAGTCTAAAGAAAACGAGGGATCAACATTTACCGCAGTTTTTCCAAAAGAAAGACTATATAACATGACCTAAATTTGCCCCTCTCACATTTAAAAAGCCGACTCATGAAAAGTCGGCTTTTTTGTATTATTTAAACCAATTTACTTAAGATTCGAGCAATACGATTTTGTCTGATTTTTCTCTATTACATTTAAAAAGTGAGTGGCAAAAGTATTACTTTGACGCAGTGCATCGCGATGATCTCCGCCATCAATCGTTTGATAAATAGTTGGTTTTTTTAATTTACATAGCTGCTGATAATAAGCAGATGTCCCTCTAGGATCGACTAAATGATCTTTAGAGCCTTGAACAATCATTAGTGGCACGGTCGGCACCATATTTTCAATAGATTGCTGTTTTAGATAACCCAGAAGAGGTTTTAAGTCTGCATTAGGCAGAAATATGCTAGAAGGAGACTTCTTCAAATCAGATTGAAGTTCAGATAAACAGCGACTGCGCGCTTGAGTTAGCACCGCATTCATTTCTGCACTGACTAAGTTTTCAGGAACAATACTTGGTTCTGCTGCTTGTGCTCCCAATAACACAATCGGGAAAAATGCTGCCACACTTGGTTCTGGGTTTGGATTACTCTGCACATATTCTGCAATGCCTTCATATTGATAGCCACCTGGCGCAAGAGCAATTGCCCCTTTTAAATCCAGTTCAGGTGCATCTTTTTTACCATAGGCAGACACTGCAATTGCCGCAGCCCCACCTTGACTGTGCCCCATCACCAACCACTGTTTATTAAAACCCTTAGGCTTGAGCATATGTAATGCCCGCACTGCATCAACCACCGTATGAAGCTGGCTCTTTGCATTCATGTAAGGATGCCCACCCGATGTACCTAAACCCTGATAATCAGGTGCAACAACTGCATAGCCACGTGCAAGCCAACCATCTAAAGCTTTAGAAGCAACTTCTTGGTATGAATGAACGGGGCCGCCAACATAATCACCCGAAGGTGCACAAGTATCAGCAACTCCAGTCGTGCCATGCGCCCAAGCCAGTATCGGCCAGCCATTTTTTGGTGGTGTTCCTTTCGGTAATAAAATAAAAGCCGATGCCACAATGGGCTCGCCCTGAATACCTCGACTACGATAATTAACTAACAAACGCTGATCAGCATGAGGAAATAAATCTGTCACATCTTGTTGTGCTATAGTGAGTATTGAGCCTGGTTTTTCGTTCACAATTTGCTTACCCAAATCAGTAATTTGAGCAGCCATAGCGGAACCAGACACCAAACAAATACTGCTAAATAAAATTTTTAAAAAAGAATTACTTTTTTTAATCAAGGGATTACTCCTTTATTATTTACATTACATCTATTTAAATAATTAATTTATAAAATATAAATTACCATAGAATCTTCTATATTTATATTCAACTCAAAATAATTTACATTTATATATAGTCTCTTAAAATCTCATTAAATATATTTTAAAGAATATGTATTATAAATATCGTTGCAAAAATTAATCCAATTTCAATAATAAAAAATATATGCTGATATTTTCTTAATTACTATAGTGATTAAAATGTCAAAACAAAAATTTATACCCTACCTGATTTTTCTTATTCTCGGTTCTCTATCTATCCATAGTTTTGCAGACGTACAAGTCTATGGTCCGGGTGGGCCCGCACCCGCCATGAAAGAAGCCGCCAAACAATTCACCAATAAAACTGGCATAGCAGTCCATGTGACTTCTGGTCCTACTGCTCAATGGTCTGAAAAAGCGAAACTAGATGCAGATGTTATCTATAGTGGTTCCGAAGCCATGATGTCTGATTTCGAAAATACCTTTTCTGAGCAAATTATAAAAGACTCGGTGGAACCTTTATATTTACGCCCAGCAGCCATTTTAGTACGCAAAGGAAATCCTAAAAATATTAAAGGATTTAAAGACCTAGCTAAACCCAATATTAAAGTTTTAGTTACACATGGTGCAGGTCAAGTCGGTATGTGGGAAGATATTGCTGGCAGAACCGGAAATATTCAATTAACAAAAGCTTTTCGAAAGAATATTGCCACCTATGCAGCCAATACAGGGATTGCCAAGAAAAGCTGGGAAGAAAATAGCAGCTATGATGCTTGGTTAGTCTTTAATATTTGGGGAATCAGTAACCCAGATGTTGGACAAATTATCCCTATCGAACCAGAGCTAGTTGTCTATCGTGATACAGGTGTTGCATTAACAAAACATAGTCTAAAAGATGCTGAGGCTAAACGGTTTGTAGAGTTCTTATCGTCTCAGCAAGGCAATACTATTTTCAAAAAATATGGTTGGACTAAATAAGTAAAAAAAGGGAGCTAAGCTCCCTTTTTAATTTTTAAAATTATTCACTCTAGTTCACTTAGAATATATTCGTTTCAAATTAAATATACGCCTGCGGCATATAAAGCGCCGAGTATTAAACAAAAGGCTGAGCTGATATACCAAAATAAATCACTATTTCCCACAAATTTTAACTTTAACCATGGAAAAGCAAAACCACGGATAAGAAAAACCGCTGAAACAAGTGACAAAATAAGTTTAGTAAATGGTAATACCTGTATTCCCTTTGCTGCAAAGAAGGCATAAATAGCACATACAGTTAGAATTAACCCCACAGTTATAGCTGTAAAATTAGGATACCAGTGCCCTCTTTCAACCATCTGTACAATACTTTTCCCAGCCCCTAAAAACCGAAAACCATTTGCTCCCCAGAACACACAAACAAAATGAAGTAATGCGCACAGAATGTTAATAAAGCAGCAAGATATAGTAGAACGTTTGGAAGTGATTGCATTAGATTTTATACTAATAAATATGTGTGATATTTATTATACTTAATTATAAATTATATAATACTTATAAATAGTTAAAATAATATTAACTTGGTATTTAATATTTTAAATACCAAGCTCAGATCATCTCAATTATTTACTTTCAAACTCTTTAAAATCAGCTTTTCTGATTTTTGCATGAATACCTTTGGTTTTATCTACTACTTGTGAAACTTCAAAATCAGTTGCGGCACTTAAATAGGCGTACGCTGTCGCTTCGTCAATACCGTATTCTTGGTTTAAGAAACGAATGGCTTCACGTGTAGATTTCTTCATCGCTTCATCAAGATCTTCATCAAGTCCCGGTGTAATCCAAAATTCAGCATTTTCAGCTAAAGGTTGTTTTAAATCTTTGCCCGGTATTTTGTCCTTACCTGCTTTGAGTAAGGTAAATTTGAGCGTGGCGCGGGCTGAAGCTTCTAGTGCCGTTAATGCCACTTCCCCATCGCCTTGCGCGAAATGACTATCACCCGTATAGAATAATGCACCTTTAACCTGAACAGGATAATAAGCGGTTGAACCTGCACCTAGTTCATTAATATCAATATTTCCTCCATACATTGCAGGTGGTACAGAGTGAACAGGCTCAGATGTATTAGCTGCTACCCCCATAATTCCCATAAAAGGATACAGCGGAAAACGTATTGATTTACCAGATTCTGTTTTTAATACCCCTTCATATTCACCTTGTGCATTTTTTTCAATTGGGGTGAAAATCGATACATTTCCATAGCGTTCAGGATGCTCGGCCGATGCATTTTCTTGCTTTGCTTTTTTAGGAAACTCCCCTACTAAAGCCCCCTTACCATGTCGATTTGAAATCACACCATAAGGAACTCGCGGCTCAACTTTAAGTACTTCAACTTTCAAAATATCACCGGGCTGTGCGCCTTCAATGGCAACAGGACCTGTCACAATATGCGGCCCATCTTTATGAAAATCATGCTTTAAATTTGACTGTGTAATTGTTTTTGCATCTTCCAATATTTGATTAGAATTTACACCCTTCGATTTAAAGAACTTTTCAGCATTACGCCCCTGGTCTTCAAGTAAACCTTCATGAGAAACCGTATCGAATGTCACTACACTACCCGACGGAACAGTAAGCACGGGTTTAGCATCTCGATTTGGTAAATAGCCCCATGTAATGGTATTTAAAGTAGAGGGAACATAATAATTACCTTTATATTCGCCACTTTGAAGTTGAGTAGGCTGTTTTGAAATTTGATTTAAAACTTTAAAATCATTGGCATGGGTGAGTGAAATACAAAGTACAGATAAAACCGAAGCTGTCAGGCGTTTAACTTTTAACATGATTTCAGAACCTAAAAAATATGAAAGTTACAGTAAAGTCTTAAACAAGTAGCAAGCATTGTGCCAAGGCTAAAGTGGTGTAATATCAAAAAAGCGCTTCATGGTTATAAAAAATAAATAATTTTTTTAGATTTAATAACTTATCTTCAAATAAAATTAAAACCTCGACTTAAGTCTAACTTAAATATTTCATTCTATTTTTATTTATTAATTTTTAATCATATTAATATTTTTGCTCTCTTCAGATACATATTTATAGACTAGCTCATATAACGTACTCATTTAGATCACTTAATAATAATTATTTTTCTATATAATATATCCAAACATAATTATCTATTTTAGATTTATATAATTTAAATAAAAAATAAACCCTGAATAATTAAAGTCAGGGTTTACTTATTTTATAGTGGTTATATCTTTTACTAAACTGTATGTCCCATGCGCTCACCCATTACAACCACAGACTCAGCTTTAAAACGTTGTTCCCATTCGATCTTATCTTTTTCAAATAAAATAACGGCTGTAGAACCTAAGTAAAAACGTCCAAGCTCAGCACCTTTCTCTAGCTTTAACTGATGATGCTGTAATTCGATACGACCTGAAGGTTTTATCTTGCCTGTTGCCACAGTTTCAATACCAGCAACAATCATCGCCCCCACTAGAACAACAGCCATACGGCCAAGTTCAGTATCAAACAAACACACCATACGTTCATTACGAGCAAATAATCCCGGTACATTTTCAGCAGTGACCTGATTTACCGAAAATAGCTCGCCTGGCACATATAACGTTTCTGTTAAAGTACCTGCAAACGGCATATGAACACGGTGGTAATCGCGTGGTGATAAATAAACTGTCGCGAACTCACCATCTTGGAATGGCTGAGCAAGTTGCGGATCACCAATTAATTTCTCTACAGAGAAACTTTGACCTTTGGCTTGAAAGACTTCACCCGCAGTAATTTTACCAATTTGGGAAATTGCACCGTCCGCTGGTGACACAATACTATCTGCATTTTCATCAATTAGACGTACACCTTCTTTTAATGCACGGGTAAAAAAGTCATTAAAAGATTTATATTTCAGTGCATTGCCTTGTTCAGCAATCGATAAATCAATCCCATATTTAGCTTTAAACGCATGAATAACAGCGTTTTTCACAACTGGATTTTCACTCGCAGCAACTTTACCTACCACACGGCTCAATTGATGCTGTGGTACAAGGTTTTGTGCCTTAATAAATAATTCTTTTTTTAATCGAGATGTGAAACTCACGACGGTGATTCTCCAGTAATAATAGGACTATCGAGGCGATTGCCCCATTCACTCCACGCACCATCATAGGCTTTTGCTTCCCAGCCCAAGAGTTTAGCCAGAATATAGGCCAAACCGGAACGGTGATGTGACTGGCAGTACACAACTACAGGTTGTTGTAAATCGAACCCAAGTTGTTCAAGGCGCTGCCGCGTGCGTTCAAGCGGATGCAATTTTAGATGATTTTGACGATTAAGTGCAGTACTCCATTCAAAATGGAGGGCATTTGGAATGTGACCGCCGCGTCGCGCTGCTAAACGGACACCACTATATTCATCACTCGTCCGGCAATCCCACAGTTGCACACTTTCTTGCTCAACTTGTTTGCGTAGCTCTTCATAGTTCACACGGAACTGAGCGGCATGTGATAAATCAATTTGAATTAAGTCTGTAACAGGAGAAACTTTTTCGACTTCTGCTGTAGTGGGTAAGCCTGCACCTAACCATGCATGGATACCCCCGTTAATTAAACTGGTACGGGTAAATCCTAGGCAATGCAAATTCCAGATTAAACGCCCAGCCCATGCCCCACCTTCATCGTCATAAACCACAACATGATGATTAGGTGAAATATTCAATTTTTCAATCAGTGCTTGTAAACCCGCTTCATCCGGCAAAACACCAGTTGCTTCTTCATGCTGAGCCACTAACCATTTAGGCTGTAAATGAATGGCATGGGGAATATGGAGTTGCTCATAAACCGATGCACGGCTCAAATCTATAATGCGAATATATTCATTGCCTAAATAAGGCACTAATTCTTCTGCTTCTATTAATAAATCGAGTTTAAAATCAGGGAGTGTCATCGTCATGGTTTCTTTTTATACCAGCTTATTTTCAATCTTAACATAAGCATATATCTAACAAACTCTGATTTTCTGCTACGCTTTAGCAGAAAATCAGATATCAGGATTCTCACTTTTAAAAATAAAAAATAGCAAGACTACTTTTTACTTAAACCGCTTCTTCAAGTTCTTCGATTTCAAAAACCTGACGTAAATAGGCCAAGAAAGTATCGTTGTCGGTCATGGTTTTACCCGGACTATCAGAGATCTTCGCAACTGACTGACCATTACATTCAACCAGTTTCAACACAATATTCAGTGGCTTTTGCCCCATATCGTTAGTCAAATTAGTTCCAATACCGAAACTCACCTGAAAACGATCTTTAAAGTATTGATGCAACTCCCATGCCTTTGGCAAATTAAGACCATCACTAAATGTCAACATTTTAGTTTTGGTATCAATTTTTAATTTACGATAGTGCGCATACGCCTTATCACCCCATTCATACGGGTCGCCACTGTCATGACGTAAGCCATCAAATAGTTTGGCAAAATACAGGTCAAAATCACGTAAGAAAGCGTCCATCCCCACCACATCAGTTAGGGCAATTCCTAAATCTCCCCGATACTCTTGCACCCATGTTTCTAAAGCAGCTTTTTGGAAATCACGTAAGCGGACATCAAGCGCCTGAAACGCTTGTAGGAATTCATGAGCCATGGTTCCAATTGGGGTAATGTTAAGCTCTTTAGCAAGCAACACATTACTTGTACCCCGGAACACATTTGGTACAGTTTTATGAAATGCCGCTACGACATGTTTTTGCCAAGCAAAGCTATAACGACGACGTGTACCAAAATCAGAAACTAAAAACGGTGGATCGTTTGGCTGTTGAGATTTTTCATATTGCTGAATCAAATCGAGTTTTGCTTGTAATCGGCGTTCGCCTTCGGCCCAAACTTGATCTGTTTTGATACGGCTAAAATACAACTCATTTACAATGGCTAGGACAAAAATCTCGAACATCATCGCCTGAACCATCGGTCCTTCAATATGAATATCTAAACGGCCTTCTGCATCAATGCTAGCCTGAATAAAACGACGTTTGAGTTGGAATAATTCTAAGTAATCGACAAAGTCACTTTTAATAAAGCGTAATTTCCGTAAATATTGTAGCTCGTCTTCTTTATATTTGAGATTACATAAATGGTCGAGTTGCTCGTTTAAGTCATCCAAAATATCCACTAATGGATAGACTGTATCTTCTAAGTTTCTGCAACGAAAATGATAGACACTATGTGTTTGCGGGAATTTATGCAGAACCACTTGTAGCATCGTAAATTTGTACAAGTCTGTATCTAGTAAAGAATGGATAATTGGAGACATAGTCAATGATTATTCGCTTGCTTCTTAGCATTAAAGCATATTTTTATGGATGAATTACGAGGTTTTATACCATTGTTGCAGTTCCATGAAATTTCCTTCTAAAAATCATTTAATTTAAATTCTGCTAAACTACGTTAATTCAATTAATTATAGAAATTTGCTTTAACTATGCGCGCTTTAATACAACGAGTTCTTGAAGCCAAAGTGGTTGTAGACGGTGAAACTACAGGCGAAATCCAACACGGCCTACTGGTGTTTTTAGGCATTGGCAGAGATGATACTTTGGCTATTGGCCAAAAGCTTATTGATAAAATTTTGAAATATCGAATTTTTGATGATGAACAAGGCAAAATGGGCTGGAACGTGTCTCAAGCAAATGGTGGAATCTTGCTTGTGTCACAATTTACCTTAATGGCACAAACACAGAAAGGTTTGCGTCCAGACTTTGGTCCTGCCATGCCACCTAGCGACGCAAAAGCGTTATACGAGCAATTGGTTGAATATGCGCATTCTCAATTTGAAAAAGTTCAAACCGGAATATTTGCTGCTGACATGAAAGTACACCTCATTAATGATGGTCCGGTGACATTCAATCTGGAAGTCGAAGCATAAATATAAAAAAACTCCCAAAATGGGAGTTTTTTTATAGCTGGATATTAACGTCCAGTTTTCTCTTTAATGAAAGCACGCGCCTGACGTACTTTATCTTTTACTGGTTTTGGTAACTTAGGTGGAATGAGCTTAGCAACTTGGTTGAACCATACCAATAGGCTGAAGTCACCTTCCATTTTAATGCTGCCGTCTTGCATACCCGTCATAAATGCTGTTGGGTCACCTTTGATCAAAGTTTTTACACCTTGCTCACTGTCTGCAAATTGCAAAATAAAATCAGCTTTTTCAGGTGCGCCTGCAACAGTATCAATCTGACCATTATTAATAATGATCTGACGTGCAACACCTAAATCTGTACCGATCTGAATACGGAATGCGCGGTCATGAATCAGTTCAATAAACTTAGGGCTAGTACGCGCCAACTGCTTCATACGCAGCACTAAACCTGCTACCAACAAATCTAATGGGTCTGTACTGACATCAACAAGAGGTAACTTGACTACAGGTATGGAAGAAAGTTTCATGAACATTCACGCCTATTGTATTTTTATGAAAACTTTAGAGCAAAACTTAGCAAGGACATACCATTGCCTGTGTTTTATGCATCAATTGATATTTTTTAGCTGGCAACGCAATCTAGATGAAACGTCAACAGACCCATCTATCGTAGCATAACTGGCTATTTTTTAATAAATGCTTTGTATAATAAAAATCACGTTTCGTAAATGAAAAAGGCATGCTGTGCATACCTTTTTACCGTTAGATAACAATTTAATTATCGGCTAGAACATTGCTGCTGATCATCTTCATATACTGGCGTGTGTTCTATATATTGGCGATTTGCCAATGCCTTTTGTGCTTGTTTATCCTCACGTAACAAAATAAATGTAACCATTACCATCGCTAGACTTAATGCAGTTAAATAACTATATGTGACTGGCATTTCAAAAGTGACTTGAACTCCAAAACGGACCACTTCCAATAGCCCCCAAAAGAACATCCCTGCAAGCATAAAACCAAGCCAACGACGGTAAGGAGAAAAGAAAACAGCAACAAGCGCGACAGCAATTAAGCTGAATCCGGCGATAGCGGCAAAATTCGCTGTTACCATAGAAACCTCCGTCTTAATGAAAACGTCTAAAAACATTCGGTCTTTAATACCCGACCTCATTCCAAAAACAACTTTAATTCATGATTTGTGTTGAAGCTTAGGATGCATTATGGATGTTTTTTTTTAGAAAAAAAGACCCGTTTTTTCTTAATGCGACATACTTTGTCGCAACATTCTTTTGTCATTACATTTTTGTAAAATTCAAAAAGTTCGATTCCCTATATGGCATCAATTCTGGCGTGTCATTACAAAAAAATATGCTGTTTTTAAGGACCAAAATAAGTTTTTTTCAGATTTTTTTATTGCCTTTTTTCTGTGCAAAATTTTGTCATAACTTGCTTGTTTTTATGACTATTCTGCATAAAAAAAGCGCTACTCTGAAGTAGCGCTTAAAGCTTATTCATATAGGTTAAGCACGATTTAAATCTTTATCATGCATACCCAGTAAATACAGCACACCATCTAAACCAACACTTGAAATTGCCTGATTTGCATTTTGGCGTACTAATGGTTTTGCACGATAAGCAACACCTAAGCCTGCAATCGCAAGCATCGGTAAATCATTTGCACCATCGCCTACTGCCATCGCTTGCTCTAGAGAAATCCCCATCTTATTTGCAAGCTCGCGTAATAACTCAGCTTTACGGGCACCATCTACAATCGCACCTTTCACTTCGCCTGTTACGAAGCCGTCTTGCACATCTAAAATGTTAGCGTGTACTTCATCAATACCGAGTTTGCCTTGTAAATATTCAGCAAAATACTGGAATCCACCAGATAAAATTGCCGTTTTATAACCAAGTGCCTTTAAGGTCGAGATAAGACGCTCTGCACCTTCGGTAATGGTTAAACGCTCTGCAATTTTAGGTAAAACAGCAGCATCAAGCCCTTTTAATAATGCAACACGTGCACGGAAGCTTTGCTGGAAATCAAGCTCACCTTGCATTGCTCTTTCAGTAATTTCAGCAACTTGTGCGCCTACCCCTGCTTCAATCGCCAACTCATCAATTACTTCTTGTTCAATTAGGGTTGAGTCCATATCGAAACACACCAAACGGCGATTACGTCGATAAGCGTTGTCTTCTTGAACAGCAACATCGATATTTAATTCGCTTGAAAGAAGTAAACATGCAGCTCGCATGGCTTGTGCATCTAAAGTTGGGCCGCTACTTAGACCAAACTGTACACAGGCACGACGTGGGAATGCACTATCCTTTTCAAAGTCTACACGACCTGATAAACGCGTTACTGTTTCGATGTTAAAGCCTTGGCTAGACACAATTTTTGTAACTGCTTGTAAGTGTGCCGCAGTGAGTTCTGGAGCTAAAGCCGTGACGATATAACGAGTCCGACCACCTTCACTTACCCATTGATCGTATTCTGCGCCCGTGATTGGTTTAAAGCGCACTGTTAAGCCAATATCATGTGCTAAAATCAGAATCTCTTTCATTGCCAATGCGGTCGCAGTTTCATTATCAGAAGCGACTACAATGCCTAATGTAAGTTGATTATGAATAACAGCCTGACCTACATCCAGTATTTGCAATGAATGTACGGATAGTACTTGCATTAATCGGGTAAACTGGTTTGGTTGGTCCGGTCCTAAAAAGGATATAAGAATGATTTCTCGCATGAATTGACTCTAGTCTGAGTGACAACTATTGTAAGAATCATAATCGAATTTCAATATAATTGCCTTGGAAGTTTAACTTGATTGCGCCTAGACAAGGGCTATTTGCTAGCCTACTGATCGTTAGTTTTGCATTGCATACCTTTTTATTGGTCATTGCAACGACACACCAGCTTAATGAAAACCGTGCGAGTCAAGGTCAGCTCATGACCAGTCAGCTCGTTGCAGACAGCTTATCCGAGCTTGAACCTGCTAATACGGTGTCTTTGGCTCTGATTGCCAATCGCTATGCGACCAATCCAAGTGTTGCGTCTATTCGCATTCTTGATGCAAACAAACAGGTTCTAGCAACGAGCGGAATTTCAAAAACCCGCCAAGGCGAAATTTTTGCTCGTGATGCCCTTCAAAATGAAAAGAAAGTCGGATCTATTGAAGTTACGTTGATTCAGCCAAGTATCGGAGAAATTCTTCGTACTCAATGGCTTGCAATTTTAGCTTCTCTGTTTTTGCATGTTTTATTGTGGCTTGCCTATCGCGCGATTGCTCGTCCAACACGAAGTGAATATTTGGCACGCATTAATGAAGAAAACCGCTTGAAGCATGAAATTCAGCAGTTAACTCAAGCATTGGCTCTAGAAAAACAAAATACGGTAACCTTGGTTGCACAAGCTCAGCAACAAGCTAAAGCGAAACCAGCAGCTCGCCAACAAGCCGAAAAAACTTCAGATTCAGCTGACCAACATACGTTGGCACTCAATATTCAGTTTTATGACCCTAAACAGTTATTAAGCAGTGTTAACCAATCGGTATCTGTTCCTTATTTCAAACTCTGCCAGCTCTTTTTAAACAAGAGTATTGAGTTATGCGTTAAGCATTACCAATTGAAACTCACAGATATTGAAGTAGTAGATGAGTTTAATGCCGACGGTGCGACACTTGCGATTTCAACCTCTCATACGCATGCCGTAGAATGTCTACTTATGATTGGAACAGTATTCCAATTACTTTCAGATGTTTTATATAAACGTTACCGTGAAGATAAACGCTTTGCGCTGCAAACTCGTAGTGCAACATGTAATGCTGTAGAAGCTATGCAAATCGATGCAAAAGAAGCTGCTCAACGTTTAGCACAGCATCTTCACGCTAAAGAGTCTGCTTTATATCTCGAGAATGAACAGCTCAAAGCAATTCAAGACAGCTACCAACTTGTTGCTATGCCAAACCCAAGCAATGTGATGACACGTCACGCATTTATGATCAATGGTATGAATGCAGAATGTGCTGAACTTGCTCAAAATATCCGGACTGAAATTTTAATGGGGAAAAAATCAATCCCACAAAATGATAGTCCAAGTAGTGCAGCTTCATAAAAAGTAACTACGCGCATCAGAACCTAGCCTTTTGGCTAGGTTTTTTTTATTTAAATTCATGGCTTTTATTTAAAACCACTCCATTTTCTTATGATTTATTTGTATAAATAAATCTCGATCTATTCTTAAGTGTCACAAATTTGGATAAATCAGAATCATAGGCAAAATTCTCTAAACAGCGTAAACTATGCAAAATTTATTAAATAGAAATTGTCTTACGACAAAAAAAGGTGAAAGCGAATGCCGCTGAGTCGTGTTGAAGATCTTGTCGCCGATATTCGTGCAGGCAAAATGGTTATCTTGATGGATGACGAAGATCGCGAAAACGAAGGTGATCTTGTCATTGCAGCAACGCATGTTCGTCCTGAAGATATTAACTTCATGATTACCCATGCACGTGGTCTAGTTTGCCTAACGCTAAGCCGTGAGCGCTGTAAACAGTTAAACCTTCCATTGATGGTTGACCAAAACGGTGCTCAGCACAGTACAAACTTTACCTTATCAATCGAAGCCGCTGAAGGGATTACCACGGGTATTTCAGCAGCAGAGCGTGCACATACTATTCAAGCTGCTGTCGCAGCGCATGCAAAACCAATTGATATCGTACAGCCGGGTCATATTTTCCCGTTAATGGCACAACCAGGCGGTGTTTTACATCGTGCAGGCCATACCGAAGCAGGTTGTGATTTAGCCCGTTTAGCAGGTCTTGAACCAGCTTCTGTCATTTGTGAAATCATCAATGAAGATGGCACAATGGCACGCCGTGCAGATTTAGAAATTTTTGCTGAGAAGCATGGCTTAAAAATTGGTACAATTGCGGACTTGATTCACTACCGCATGACCAATGAGCAAACGGTTGAACGTCTGGATCAAAAAACCATTCAAACAGAATACGGTTCATTTGAACTTTATCGTTATCGTGAGATTGGTAACCCGGACATTCATTTGGCTTTAGTTAAAGGCGAGCCAAAAGAAGGTGTTACAACAGTACGTGTGCATGGTTTTAGTCCAATTCGCGATTTGCTTAAGCTAAATAAAGCTGATGGTGAACCTGCGTGGAACTTAGACCGTGCCCTACAGACGATTGCAGCGAGTGATCGCGGTGTTTTAGTCTGGATCGGACAAGATCATTTGCAAGACTTGGGACCAGCGTTGGATGATTTAAATAAGCCAAAACCGGTGAAATCCAATGCAGCACTTTCACATCAATATCAAACTATTGGTGTCGGTGCTCAAATTTTGCGTGATTTAGGTGTTGAAAAAATGAAGCTTCTTAGCTCACCATTACGTTTCAATGCTTTATCTGGCTTTAATTTAGAAGTAGTGGAATATGTCACTGCTGATCAAATCACAACGAAATAATCGAGGTTGCTATGGCAATTCGCCGTATTGAAGGTTTATTACATCTCGCAAGCGAAGGTCGTTATGCGATTTTAGTGGGTCGTTTCAACAGCTTTGTTGTTGAACACTTATTGGATGGTGCAATCGACACATTAAAACGTCACGGTGTAAATGAAGATAACATTACTGTTATTCATGCTCCTGGCGCATGGGAACTCCCGATTGTTGCTAAAAAATTAGCTACATCAAACCAGTTTGATGCAATCATCGCACTTGGCGCAGTGATTCGTGGTAGCACACCACACTTTGACTTCGTTGCTGGTGAATGTGCAAAAGGTTTAGGTGTAGTCGCGTTAGAAAGCAGCTTGCCTGTCATCAATGGTGTATTAACTACTGATAGCATCGAGCAAGCCATCGAACGCTCAGGTACAAAAGCAGGAAACAAAGGTAGCGAAGCTGCTTTAACTGCAATTGAAATGGTTAATTTATTAAAGGCAATTTAAAGCATGTCTCAAACACTGCAAGCCGCTTATGCAGCAAAACGTAAAGCACGTCGTTTTGCTGTACAAGGTATTTATGAGTGGCAAATGAGTCACAACCCTGTACATGAAATCGAAGCACGTACCCGTGCGGAAAATGCAATGCACAAGGTAGACTTAAACTACTATCACGAACTGTTAACACAAGTGATTGCACAGCACGAAGATCTTGATGCATTACTTATTCCGGTTCTTGACCGTGAACTTAGTGCACTTGATGGTGTAGAGCTCGCAACATTACGCTTGGGTGCTTACGAGTTACGTGATCATTTAGAAGTACCTTATCGTGTCGTTCTAGATGAAGCTATTGAACTCGCTAAACACTTTGGTGGAGCAGATAGCCATAAATACATTAATGGCGTTCTAGATCGTTTAAGTTCAACACTACGTAGTGCTGAAAAACAACAAGCAAACTAATAGGTTTGAAGTTGATATGGCTGAGTTTTCTATTATTGACCAATACTTTAACAGACAATCTTACACAGATGTCACCTTGGGTATTGGAGATGACTCAGCCTTAATTACCCCTCCCGTAAACCAACAATTGGTGATCTGTGCAGATACACTCGTTGCTGGACGTCATTTTCCTCTTGATACTTCTGCCCATGCGATTGGCTGGAAAAGCGTAGCTGTCAATCTTTCAGATATTGCTGCCATGGGGGCAAAACCGCATAGTATTTTACTTGCGCTCAGCCTACCCACAATTGATCATGAATGGCTTGAAGGATTCAGTCAGGGAATTTATGACTGCTGTAATCAATTTGGGGTTGCTCTCATTGGTGGAGACACGACCCAAGGCCCTCATCTCACCATTACCGTCACAGCCATGGGCTGGATTGAAACCGGACAAGCCGTGTTACGTTCAGGTGCCAAAGTCGGTGACTATGTTTGTGTGAGCGGTCAAGTGGGTGACGCCGCATATGGTTTACAGCACCTAGGTCATCCATTACAAGAAAGACTAGACTACCCGACCCCACGTTGTCAGCTTGGACAACAGTTGAAGGGGTTAGCATCTAGTATGATTGATATTTCTGATGGATTAGCCCAAGATTTAGGCCATATTTTAAAAGCTTCAAAGGTCGGTGCCCGATTACTTTTAGAAAAGTTACCGATTGATTCAACACTACAAGAACTACCGGAACAGCAGCGCTGGCAATATGCGCTAGCTGGTGGCGATGATTACGAGTTATGTTTTACAATAACACCGCAAAATTATGAAAAACTTTTGCAAAAACAACTAGACATTAAGATTACAATGATCGGAGAGATCGTTGAGCAAACACAACTAACTTTTGAGCATTTGGGTTCAGATTACCCACTGCAAATTCATGGATACCAACACTTTGCATAAGCCACCGATTCATTTTAAGGACATGTCTTGGTTCAACCGCTGCATCGTTTTCTGTGGAGTTGGTTTCGGATCTGGTCTCGCACCTAAAGCTCCCGATACTTTTGGCTCTGCCTTTGCCCTACTCTTCATTCCAATCTGGTTATCGCTTGGCTTTAACTTAAGCTTGATCGCTATCCTCATCATGTCCTTGGTGGGAATTTATATTTGTGGTCAAACTGCAAAAGTTATTGATGTACACGATGATGGTCGAATTGTGTGGGACGAGTTTGCGGGTCAATCTATTACCTTCCTTCCCCTGCTTTATTTACAACAAATGAATTGGATGTGGGTGATTGGGGGATTTATATTATTTCGGATTTTCGATGTTTGGAAACCTTGGCCTATACGCGTTATTGATCGTCAAGTGCATGGTGGTTTTGGTATTATGCTTGACGATATTATTGCCGGTGTATGGGCTGCTCTTTGTACACTAATTATTATCCATTTGAGTTAAATCATTAGAGTTATACATGTCAACTACCGTCATTATTCTTGCTGCTGGCAAAGGAACGCGTATGCGTTCTCAGCTTCCTAAAGTACTACAACCTTTAGCGGGTCGCCCACTTTTAGGACATGTCATTCAAACAGCAAAAAAAATACACGCAGAAAATATTATTACGATTTATGGACATGGTGGTGACCACGTCAAACAAACTTTTGCACAAGAAAAGATTCAATGGGTTGAACAAGCAGAACAATTAGGTACAGGTCATGCGGTACAAATGACTTTACCAGTACTTCCTAAAGACGGTATTTCATTAATTCTTTATGGTGATGTACCTTTGGTACGTCAAACAACGCTAGAGCAACTTGTTGAAGTTTCAAGTAAAACGGGCATTGGCATGATTACTTTACATGTCGACAACCCGACAGGTTATGGTCGTATCGTTCGTCAAGAAGGTAAGATTCAAGCGATTGTTGAGCATAAAGATGCAACAGAAGCTCAGCGTCAGATTCAAGAAATCAACACAGGTATTTACTGTGTTAGCAACGCAAAACTTCATGAGTGGTTGCCTAAACTTTCAAATGAAAATGCGCAAGGCGAATATTATCTAACTGATATCGTAGCAATGGCTGTTGCAGATGGGCTAGAAATCGCATCTATTCAACCAGAACTCGCTTTTGAAGTTGAAGGCGTCAATGACCGCTTACAACTTGCTGCACTTGAACGTGAGTTCCAGCAACAGCAAGCAAAAGAGCTTATGCAACAAGGCGTAACTTTTGCAGACCCTGCACGCTTTGACTTACGCGGTTCTGTGAAAGTTGGACATGACGTTCGTATTGACGTCAATGTGATTATTGAAGGTGACTGTGAACTGGGCGATTTTGTAGAAATTGGCGCTGGATGTATTTTAAAGAACACCAAAATTGCAGCAGGCACTAAAGTTCAAGCCTATAGCGTTTTTGATGGCGCAGTTGTAGGCGAAAATGCTCAAATTGGACCATTTGCACGCTTACGCCCAGGCGCTAAATTGGCAAATGAAGTACATATCGGCAACTTTGTTGAAGTTAAAAACACAACGATTGGATTGGGCAGTAAAGCCAACCATTTCACCTACTTAGGTGATGCAGAAATCGGTGCTGAATCGAATATTGGGGCAGGTACGATTACTTGTAATTACGACGGTGCAAATAAACACAAAACCACTATTGGCGATGCCGTTTTTATCGGTTCTAATAGCTCGCTGGTTGCTCCGGTGACCATTGGGAATGGCGCAACAGTTGGTGCGGGTTCTGTGATTACGAAAGATGTAGCCGAACAAAGTCTCTCCTTTGAACGTGCGCAACAAATTTCAAAAGCAAATTATCAACGTCCCCAAAAGGTTAAAAAATAAGAGGATTGAAGTATGTGTGGTATCGTCGGAGGCGTTGCAGAACGTTGTGTAACCGAGATTTTAATTGAAGGTTTAAAACGTCTTGAATACCGCGGTTATGATTCTGCGGGTGTTGCTTTACTGAATAACCAACAAATTTTACGTGAGCGTCGTGTAGGTAAAGTTATTAATCTTGCCGATGCAGTTGCTGAACACCAGCTTACAGGGGCTATCGGGATCGCACATACCCGTTGGGCAACACATGGTAAACCAACTGAAAATAATGCTCACCCGCATATGTCTGGTAAGGTTGCTGTTGTACATAACGGTATCATTGAAAACTACCAAGAATTAAAAGACGACCTTCAAGCTTTAGGTTATGTTTTTACTTCTCAAACAGATACTGAAGTTGTTGCACACTTAGTTGCTGAAGCTCTAAAAAGCACAGATAGCCTTTTAGATGCTGTTGAAACTGTTGTACCTCAGCTTAAAGGTGCTTACGCGCTAGGTATTATCCATAGCGATTATCCAGATGAACTGATTACTGTACGTGAAGGTTCACCACTCGTGATTGGTGTAGGTATTGGTGAAAACTTTATTAGTTCAGACCAACTTGCACTTTTGCCTGTAACTAACCGCTTTATGTACCTAGAAGAAGGCGATATTGCACGTCTTACCCGTACTTCAATTGAAGTATTTGCAAATGGCGAACGCGTTGAGCGTCCAGTGCGAGAGCTTGATGCAACTGTAAGTAGTGCATCAAAAGGTGAATACAAGCACTACATGCTCAAAGAGATTTATGAGCAACCAGAAGCAATCAAGCAAACGATTTCTCAAGCGCTTGATGGCAATAGCTTACGTGATGATTTCTTGAAAAATGCCGATGCAGATTTCAACAAAATTCAAAGCGTACAAATCATTGCTTGTGGTACAAGTTACCACTCAGGAATGATTGCGAAATATTGGTTTGAGCAACTGATTGGTGTGCCTTGTCAAGTTGAAATCGCAAGTGAATTCCGCTATCGCACTCCTGTAATTGTTGAAAATACACTTTATATTTGTATTTCACAGTCAGGTGAAACTGCTGATACTTTAGCGGCACTACGTGAAACTCAAAAGCGTGCGAAAGCAAACAATATCGATATTCAGACTTTGACTATCTGTAACGTTGCGACGTCTTCAATGGTTCGTGAAACCGATCATCACTTATTGACGCTTGCTGGTCCTGAAATTGGTGTTGCATCAACTAAAGCGTTCACGACTCAGCTTGCTGCGCTTATGTTGTTAATCTTGAAAATTGGTCAAGTTAAACAACGTATTAGCCCTGCTCTTCTTGAAGAAATTACACGTGAGTTATGGCACAGCCCGAAAGTTATTCTTGATACGCTTAAACATGATCCAGAAATTTTGCGTTTGTCTGAATTATTCGTTGAAAAAAATCACTGCTTATTCTTAGGCCGTGGTACGAATTATCCAATCGCATTAGAAGGCGCATTAAAGCTTAAAGAAATTTCATATATTCACGCAGAAGGTTATGCGGCTGGTGAGTTAAAACACGGCCCATTAGCACTTGTTGATAATGAAATGCCGATCGTAATTCTTGCTCCAAATGATGAAATGCTTGATAAGCTCAAATCAAATATGGAAGAAGTTCAGGCACGTGGTGGTGAATTATTCGTTTTCGCTGACGAAAATAGCGGAATCAATGGAAAAGACCGTCAACACGTTGTACATATTCCAGCAGTAAACGAATGGTTAGCTCCAATCGTTTATAGCGTACCAGTTCAGTTGTTGTCTTATCACGTTGCTGTATTACGTGGTACAGACGTTGACCAGCCACGTAACTTGGCGAAATCAGTAACTGTAGAATAATAATCAGACATGCTATCTATGCCATAAAGGGTGTAGATCGCTTCTGTTGATTAGAAAGCCCGATATGCATTAATTGCCTATCGGGCTTTTTTATTGCGTTCATACCAGAACATAGAGAACTCCCCCTCAGGCCTCTGCATCTCTGCATCACAACAGAATTTTACTTTTACGCTGATTTAAAGTTTGAGAGATCATTGCGACACAGAGATAAAGGAGCTAAGCGAAATACTTAGCTCATTTCATTTTTGTCGCAGCGTTGAATGCTGCTGAACAAGTTAGGGGCAAAGTCCTGTGGGAGAACAGGACTTTGCAAACTGGTGTGTTTTAAACGTTGCACGATTTGAGGTGAATACACTTGCGCGAGCTGTTGGCAAACACAATTACAACTGGCTTGCATGTGTTCACCTGACAAGCAAATTCTTTTAAATTCCTGCTGAGCATTAGCGTCATCATTTGTAATACCGTAAGCACCGACCACAAGGTTTAAAACTAATATAAATTTATGAAGTTTAATATTATTCTCATGATTATTTATATCTTTAAATAAAATAAAAATATTATTTGTTTAAATATTAAAATAATTTTTTAAATAACAGTTAATCCTCCCATAAAAACAGGAAAATAAAATAATTAAGATTTTAAAATAAAAATAATTTATATATTTAAAAAATCAGGACATAGAAAATCCAAATTTTAAATAAATAAAATAGTTAAATGAGAGAGAAAATGAGTTTAAATTGTGGCATAGCCAACTCCTTAAAAATGGAGTCCTACCACCAAATCACCGTCAATTGATTAGGGTGGCAGAACGAAAGAGGGTTGACAGACTAGACTTAGCGACCAGCACGCGCGAACGCGTCCCCCTTCCGCCCTACCATAGAGAAAAAGGGGGCACAAAGGTTCCACATGGGAAATACTCAGAAAGTATAACCCATTTGCTAAGTACGGTCTGTCAAAACCGTCTGGCAATGTAGGCCAGCAACGAAATATTAATCTGTATAATAAAGAACGTCAATTTATTTTAATGAAAAAGTTTAAATATAATAATTTAATTAATGTTTATATAATATTTTCTTTATTTTATATTTATAGCTTTTAATAAAATTTAAAATATAAACATGAGTTATATATATTTAGTTAATAAAATAGATTAATCGTTAATTCTAATTTAACAGTCTATATAAATATATAGAGAGATATTGCCCGATTATGTAACTTGGCTAAGTCAGTAACTGTAGAATAATTTAAAAATATCGTGTTATGAAAGACACTTTGTTTTGATAATTCATCTATTAAAAAGCCTGATATGTCTTTGAAATACAAACTGGACTTTTTTATTACGTTCATGAAACTTTAGAAAATAGTGGTATCTTCTTCTTAAGATATTCTAATAAATTCAACCAAATCAATATGTTATATACAAAAACCAACAAAAACACTTGGATTTATATGTGAAAAATTATGGTATAAATCACGCTTCGAAATTTGCCTAATAACTATAAATTTCGACTATTACAAAAACTTTCTAATTATAAGGAGCAACTCATCATGGCTAATGGATTTCCAGGTGGAAACTTTAGAATCGTTAACAAAGAAACAGGTGCATGTATCGCAAGCGCATACGGTGGACAAACCCATGGCTTACAAGATGCTGTAAGTTCACTTGGAGAAACGGGTAAGATAGCTTACTCGCATACAAATGACCGACTATTTACAGTACATGACAAGGTTAAAAACATAGAAGAAGAACTTTGGTATTTTGACAGCCGCGACTATCGCAGTGGGCGAGAGAATAAGCTATACAACAAAGTTAAAGATATTCGTTCTAGTTGGGTGCTCGGTGCTTATGTTAAGACAGATGCGATTGCATATAAATTATTAGACAAGGACTTAGAGCATTTCCTTACTCTTTTACCAAAGCAAGATGAAGAAACACTCGCCCACTTAAGAACAAGTGATTGTCTTGATATCGTTAGTCTATTAGATACCTTTATTGATAGTAACGGCGAAGAAACGATTAAATCGGAGCTTGTTAGTAAACTTGATGAGACTAAGCTGAATGACTTTTTAGATGCAGTACTCGCTCATGAATCAATTCGTCGCATCGAACAAAAGTTCCATGAATATGCTTCCTCTCCTTTGCTATTTTTAGATATTCCTGAACTTAAAGATTTACCTAATAGCCCTTTCACTCAGCATAACGAACAACTCTATAAGATTATTCTTGCCTCTGTGCAATTAGATGTCTTGGATCAAAAAGATTGGACTACAAGGTCAGAGTTCCGATTGCATTTACGCCATGACAATATCGATGCTCTACTAAAAAATATGAAGAAAGAGAGCATGGCGGAGCTTCATGTAAAAGCATATAAAGAATATGAAAATACTCAAGACCTCAAAAAAGAAGCCGTAAAAGTCCTTTTAGAGCTTAGAAAAACTCTAAATTTACATACGAATGAAAAAAATATGGATACGGTCAAAAAGATTTTAAAAGTCAGCTTAAAATCAAATGAATCTTTTGAACAACTGCAAACAGCATTGAACAGTACCAATGGTAAAGAAATAAAACCAGTGAATTGGCATACTGGCGATGTTTTCTTGCAAGGCGCGGGTCGTCAGTACCAAACTAATTGGGCATTTGAAGATGGTTATATCTTTGTAGAAGGCCAACCAGATGCTGTACTGACACATATCTGGGGTTCATCTGTAGGTATTAGTCAACGATCTGATGACCCAAACCAACGTTGGGAACTTAAAAGTGCTTAATAGACAGTGACTCTAAAAGCTAAATAAGCTTATTTTCAATCATCCAAAGAATTTAAATCATTCTTTGGATGATTTTTAGTTTTTATAGCCATAAATCTGATTATAAAATTGAAGTACTTATCAATTTCTTATACTTTAAATTGTTTAAAATTCATTCAAAAATAGCAACAATAAGATAGGTAAAACATGATTTCTTTAGAGCTTTTCATTACATTTTTAATTACTACGATTATTTTTGCTTATATTCCGGGTCCGGCAATGCTGTATACCGCTGCGCAGACACTTTCTCGTGGTAGAAAATCTGGTTTGATGGCTGCATTTGGAATTTTCTTAGGAGGCTGTTTTCATATCATTGCAGCCTCTTTAGGCTTAACGACCATCTTTCAAATTATTCCAAAACTCTATGATATTATTAAAATTTTAGGTGCTTTGTATTTAATTTGGTTAGGCATTAAATTAATTAGATCTACCTCGTCCCCGACTCTTCAACAAAATCTTGAAAATGGTCAGTTATCTTTGAAGCAGAGCATTCTGGTTGAAGTTTTAAACCCTAAAACCGCTATTTTTTATATTGCCTTTTTACCTCAATTTATTAATACATCATTAGATTTTCCAGTTTGGTCTCAGTTCATTATTTTAGGACTGATTGTGAATCTGATCTTTGTTTCTGCTGATGTGGTTTGTGTGTTTTTAGCCAATTATATTAGTCAAAAATTAACTAAATCGGAGAAGCCCCAAAAATCTATGTCAGTGATGGGTGGACTCATTTTTATGGGGCTAGGCGTTTTTCTTGGCTTTAAAAACCAGTAGTTTTTACAGGTAATCGCGTACCTAACAAAGAAAAAGTCACGTCCGCAACTTCCAACGGGTCTGAACTGGTCCAAATAATATGATTCCCCTCATTTGGGCTTTCAGAACTTAACTTATATTGATTAAGCTGCCGTATTAATTGCGCTGTTACAGCTTCCGAAGGCTCAATAATTTGGATATCGCGACCTACAATTTCCTGAATCGTATCTGAGACAAATGGGTAATGGGTGCATCCTAAAATAATCGTATCGACTTTTTGTTCGACCAACGGCGCCAAAATATTTTCTAAATAATCTTTAACTTCCGCGGTATGTGCTTTGCCCGTTTCGATTTTTTCAGCTAAGCCAATACAAGGCACTAAAGACACTCTAATATCTTGCGCATACATTTCAATTAAACTTTTTAAATTTTTACCCTTTACCGTGGTGGCAGTTGCCAAAACCGCAATATGCTTACTTTGAGTGATTGCTACTGCCGGTTTTACGGCGGGTTCTATTGCAATAAGTGGCACATTAATTTGCGCTCTAATCGTTTCAATCGCTACAGCCGTCATGGTGTTACAAGCAACCACAATCGCTTTGCAATTCCCGTCATTTATAAGATTTGAGATTAAGTGAGTGGTTCGTGAAACAATCCAGTCGCTTTCTTTGTCTCCATACGGGACATATTTCGAGTCAGCGAAATAGATAATGTCTTCATTCGGAAGGGCCTGCCGAATATGCTTAAAGAGAGACAACCCGCCTAAACCAGAATCAATCATTCCAATCGGGTTGTTATTGTTATTCATGATTTATCCTGCATTTCATATATTTAGAAAAATTCTTTCATGGTTGCTAAGTCGTTGAGCACGACTTTGGGCTGAATAGTTTTTAATTTTTCAGCCGATGTATAACCCCAACCTACCGCAGCAAAATCAATGCCTGCTTTATGTGCAGCTTCGCCATCAGTCGTTTGGTCGCCGACATAAATGGCCTGCTCTTTATTTAAATTCAAAATATTGAGAACACGCTTAATTCGTTTAGCTTTACCAAATATAGACGAGCCACCATCAATATGGCTAAAAAGTTCACATAGTTCTGTACCAAGAATACTTTGACAGTTTTCTTTAGAGTTTGAAGTAATAATTGCGAGCGTATATCCCCGATTATGTAGTTCAATTAAGTGATCCCGCATGCCCTCAAACATGTAAACTTCTTGATCTCTTTCTTTCATTAAACGAATGAAATCTTTGGCAATCCAAGGCAGTTTCCACCTAGAAACATTCATCTCTTTCATAATTTCTTTTGGTGAAAGATGTTTGTACTGCTCTACTTCATGTAGCTCTACAGATTTAAATTTATGCTTCTTGGCAAGCTGATTTAAAGCACCTAAAAAAAAGCTAAAGGAGTCGACTAAAGTACCGTCCATATCAAAAATAATAGCTTGGTATTCTTTTAAAGATTTTTCCATTTTAAAGTTTTGAAATAAAATATATTTTTTATAATTATATTCTGTTTTCTATTGGTTTTTAAATCAGGCCCAACGAGGACCTGACCTAAATTTCGATTTTTGTTTTAAGCTGCCGCTTTTTGTTCCTTAATCCAATTTTTAATACGTGCATCCAGAATATTTAAAGGCAATGTTCCTGCATCTAAAATCATGTCATGGAACGCTTTGATATCAAAACGATCTCCAAGCTCCTGTTTTGCTAACTCCCGTAGCTCTAAAATTTTTAATTGTCCCATCTTATATGCTAATGCTTGGGCAGGAATAGCAATATAGCGGTCTGCCTCTGCCTGAATATCAGGTTCATCCAAAGCAGAGTGTTCTCGCATAAAATCAATCATTTGCTGACGGGTCCATTTTTTATAATGTACGCCAGTGTCAACCACTAGACGACAGGCACGGAACAACTCACTCGATAGTCTTCCATAGTCTGAAAGTGGGTCTTTATAGAAACCAACATCTTTACCCAATTGCTCGGCATAAAGTGCCCATCCTTCTATATAGGCAGTGTGGTTAGGCTGCTTTCGGAACATCGGCAAATTTGGCAGGTTTTGGGCAATATCAATCTGCATATGGTGTCCAGGAATTGCCTCATGGTAAGCGGTTGCTTCCATTGATATTTTGGAACGTTCAGAGAAGTCCCCTGTATTTACATATACTTGTCCCGGCCGCGAGCCATCAGGCGTGCCTTGGTGGTACTCCGCTCCTGCCGCTTCTTTTTCTCGATATTGCTCTACAGGCAAAACTTCGACTTTATTTTTGGGTAATAAACCAAACAGCTTCGGCAACTCTGGTTGCATTTGGGCAATGTACCCTCGATAAATCTCTAAAATTTCTTCACGAGATTTTGGGAAAACCGCTGGATTTGTTTTTAATGATTGTTGGAAACTTTTTAAGTCATTGAAACCTTGTGCTTTAGCAATTTTCAGCATTTCCGCTTCTATACGAGCAACTTCTTTTAACCCAAGCTGATGAATATTTTCAGGGCTTTCAGAGGTTGTCGTATTGTTTTCTACATAAAAGCGATAGAGCTCGTCACCATTTGGCAAGCTCCATATACCCTCGTGTTGTCGTCCATAGGGTAAGTAATCTTTCTGAATAAATGTTCCAAGTTTTTGATAAGCAGGGCGAACATTCTGATCTATGGCTTGTAGCACTTCACGGCTTAAACGCTCTTGTTCTGCTTTCGAAATATTTTTTGGAAATTGCTTTAATGGAGAAGCAAACACACTGTCTTTCCCTGCGGGAGTTGCAATGCTATTAATCTGCTTTGCCACCTTTTCAATTAAATATTTGGGTGGCATCAAACCATCTTTTTGTCCTTGTTTCGCTAACTGAATACCTTGATCAAGAATAAGAGGAATTTGTTTTAAACGAGAAATATAGTCTTGATATTGCTTAGCATTATCAAATGGAATCGAACTAATAAATCCCGGAAATTGTAAATGTAGGCCCCACATTTGATTAAAAGGTATCTCATACAATTTCAAATCATAATTTTTAAGTGTTTCTTTCAACTGATAAATCATTAAATCTTTATTTAATTGATCAGTTGCTGAAAACCCTGTGCTATCAATCGCTTCAAAACCTTTTAAAAAATTTTGAGTAGTTTTTTTATCTTTCTCAATCTGATTTTTTGAAAGCTCTGTCCATCGATCGTTGTAGCGTAAATCTCCTAAAACGGTTGCAGTTTCAGGACTATTTTTCAAAGTATACTCCCACTGTTCCTGTAAAAGTTGGTTTAAAGCTTTCACCCGAACAGAGATATCACTCTTTTGTTTAGATTGTGATTTTTCGATGGTATTTGTATTTATTTCGGGGGTTGTAGCATTAGAAGAATGAGACATCCAAAATAAAACACTGATACAAGCCAATTGTAAGGTTCTGTTTTTCATTTAATTATCCAGAAATATTTAACAAAGGTTAAAATAAAGACAAAACAAATTACGTGCCAAGCAGCATATAAAATGGTGTAAAAATCGAGTATTTTTTTAACTAAATGATTTTATAAATTAATTTTCTTTTTAATTATATTATTTATAGTTGCTATCTATATTCCACATCTGACTTTAATAGACCAAGAACTTAAAAAAAGTGCACATGAGCAATCTCAGTGCACTTTTTAATTTTTACATTAAAAATTGTTTCTCAAGAAAACAAATATTGATAAACAATATAGGCAGCCAGTTTTGCTGTTCTATTGTCTAAATCAAATTTTGGATTGCACTCGGCAATATCTAAAAGTTTAATTTTTCCAGTCTCTTGAATATGCTTAAAAATCGCTTCAAAAGTCGCTAAATCAATTCCTTTAACAGCTGGTGCACTGACCCCCGGTGCAACCGCAGCCGCGAAGACATCTAAATCAATCGTAACGTACAAACAGTCTACTTTTTCAATAAAAGCATCAACCGCTGCGAGCACGTTGTTTAGGTTAAAAATATTAACCTCATGGTCACGTAAATATGAACAATTTAGAGCATCGGCTGTATCAAACAAAACTTTAGTATTGGCATGGTTGGCGACCCCAATACATAAATAATTAAATTGTTTTTGATGCTGTTCTGAAAGTCGAGCTGCCTGTAAAAATGGTGTTCCAGAGGTGGCATGTTCAGCTTCACGCAAATCAAAATGGGCATCGAAATTAATAATGCCTATTTTTTTATCTGGCGCGTGGGTTTGTACATATTGGAACAGACCGCTAAAGCTACCAAAGGCAACCTCATGTCCACCACCCAATACAATCGGTTTTAAACCATTTTGTAGGCTATTGGCGACTTGTTCAGCTAATTCGCTTTGTGCTTGCTCTAAATTATCATATTCGCAGGTCACTGTACCCAAATCGACAATACTGACTGGATGATGAATGGGTAAATTGGCAAGCTGATTACGGATTGCGTCTGGCGCATCGGCAGCACCGACTCGACCTTTGTTACGTTTCACGCCTTCATCAGAACTAAACCCAATCAGCGCAAATTCGGCATGTTGGGTTTTATTCATAATATGATGAATACGTTGGTGTGCTTCACCTTCGCCATCATGGCGGCCTTGCCATTTAAATATGTGATTCATATGCCACCGTTTAAAAAATAACTTCTTGTCCATGCCGAACGACTCGCTTAGGCAAATCGCCGCCAAGCCAGTAAACAATTTCAGATGGATGCTCAATATCCCAAGCCACAAAGTCAGCGACTTTACCCTGCTCTAAACTGCCGTGTGTTTGCTCTAAACCGAGCGCTTGTGCAGCATGAATGGTGACACCAGCTAATGCTTGCTCTGGTGTTAAGCGGAAGAGCGTGCTTCCCATATTCAGCATTAAACGTAAAGAAAGTGCTGGAGATGTACCCGGATTTAAATCACTCGACAGCGCAATACGCACGCCATGTTTAATCAGGCTTTCAATTGGTGGATATTGTGTTTCACGCAATAAATAAAAGGCACCCGGTAATAACACTGCAACCGTGCCCGACTCTGCCATGGCTTTGACATCGTCTTCGGTCATGTACTCTAAATGGTCAGCCGACAAAGCATGATAACGTGCTGCCAAACTTGAGCCACCTAGCGATGAGAGCTGCTCAGCATGGAGCTTAACGGGCAAACCTAATGATTGTGCCGTTTTAAAAACACGTTCAACCTGAGCTGGTGAAAATGCCAAATGCTCGCAGAATGCATCTACTGCATCGACTAAACCTTCAGCATGTAGTTTAGGCAACATCTCTGTACAGATATGCTCGATATAAGCATCGCTTTGGTCTTTGTACTCTGGCGGTAACGCATGTGCAGCCAAGCAAGTGCTTTTGACCGTCATCGGTAAAGCTTCACCAATTTGACGGATCACACGCAGCATCTTGCGTTCATTTTCGTAATTGAGTCCGTAACCAGACTTAATCTCGATAGTGGTTACACCGTCTTGTTGCATACAACGAATACGTTTAAGTGCTGAGCTTAGTAATTGTTCTTCGCTTGCTTCACGCGTTGCACGCACTGTGCTGGCAATACCACCACCGCTTGCTGCAATTTCAGCATAGCTCACACCTTGCAAGCGTTTTTCAAACTCAACACTACGGTTGCCACCAAAAACACTATGCGTATGACAGTCGATCAACCCCGGGGTTACCCAAGCGCCATTTAAGTCAACTGTTTCGGAATAATTGTCAGCAGGAAGTTGTTGTTGTTTTCCAATCCAGTGAATGAGATGCCCTTCTGTGACGATTGCAGCATCTTCAATGTAGGAATATTGCCCATTTTGCATGGTCGCAATGTGGCAATTTTGCCAAAGTTTTTTCATTAGCCCATCCTCAAAACTGCCCAATAGTTCAACCATTGGGCAGTTCATTTGTTAGCTTTCTATC
Organism: Acinetobacter sp. C13; assembly: GCF_016809775.1. Taxonomy (NCBI): domain Bacteria; kingdom Pseudomonadati; phylum Pseudomonadota; class Gammaproteobacteria; order Moraxellales; family Moraxellaceae; genus Acinetobacter; species Acinetobacter sp. C13. The sequence continues at coordinate 63,370 of NZ_JAFBJL010000003.1, read as the reverse complement.
TCAACATTTTGCTGGATAGGATTACTTTCCTTTCCCAAGCTCTGCTCTGGCTTTACCCAAATGCGATAAGCAATCGTTAAGAGAGCAAGCCAAGTGATTCCTACATAAATTGCAGGACGTGAATCTGGGAAATATCCCATCATGACTAAGATGAACGCCATAAAACCAATCGCAAATGCAGGTGCATATGGCCAACCCCATACAGGGAAATCAAGTGCTTTAATTTCAGCAGTAGATAACTTACGGCGCATTGCGACTTGCGAAAGCAAGATCATGAGCCACACCCAAACAGTTGCGAAAGTTGCAATTGATGCAATGATCATGAATACATTTTCAGGAATCAGGTAGTTCAGCACTACACCAATTAATAGCACGCCAGCCATAACCACTACAGTCATCCATGGCACACCATTACGTGATAATTTCTGGAAAACTCGAGGCGCTTGACCACGGTTTGCCATGCCATAAAGCATACGACCAGCACCAAATACATCACTATTAATCGCTGAAACAGCAGCAGTAATCACGACAATATTTAAAATTGTAGCTGCTGATTGAATGCCCAAATTCTCAAAAATCTGTACAAATGGACTACCTTGGCTACCAATTTGATTCCATGGGAAAATCGACATCAGTACAAAAATGGTCAACACATAGAAAAGTAAAATACGTACTGGAACTGCATTAATTGCTTTAGGTAAGGTGGTTTTCGGATCTTGTGACTCACCTGCTGTAATACCAATAATTTCGATACCACCGAAAGCAAATACAACCACAGATAAACATGCAACTAAGCCTGCAATCCCATGTGGCATAAAGCCGTCATAAATCCATAAGTTTTGAATACCCGGTACCACACTGCTATGGTCAGCATGGAAACCATAGAACATTAAGCCGATTCCACCTAAAATCATGGCAACAATGGCGCTCACCTTGACAATAGAAAGCCAAAACTCGAGTTCGCCAAAGACTTTAACGTGAATGAGGTTAATTGCACCCAAGAACATAATCAGGGATAAAATCCAGATCCACCGTGGTACATCGGGATACCAGAACCCCATGTAAATACCAAAAGCAGTGACATCAGCCAACGCCACAATGATCATCTCAAAAACATAAGTCCAGCCTGTCGTAAAGCCAGCCAAAGGACCAATGTACTGTGAAGCATAGTGGCTAAATGAACCAGAGACAGGGTTTTGGACAGCCATTTCACCCAATGCGCGCATAACGATATAAATTGCAATCCCTGCAACGATATACGCCAGTAATACTGAAGGCCCTGCCATTTTAATGGCAGTTGCCGAACCATAGAAAAGCCCAGTTCCAATTGCTGAGCCCAATGCCAAGAAACGAATATGGCGGGTGTTTAAACCCCGCTGTAGTGTGGAGTTTTGTGACATTATAATCTCCAATCCTTGAGGATATTTAGTTAGATTCGGCCACTCCATGTGACCGTTTTATCAATCACACTTCAGATAAACTAGGGAGTAGTTTTGGAATAATTAACTCGTTTAAGCAGCCGCTTGAGAGTAATTCACTTGCTTGCTCAATATCAGGAGCAAAGAAACGGTCTTCACTGTAGTAAGGCACTTGAGCGCGCAAGATTTTACGAGCTTGTTCAAGTTTAGGCGAGCTTTTTAGGCCTTCACGGAAGTCTAGACCCTGACAAGCGCCTAACCATTCAACAGCTAAAATGCCACGGACGTTGTCAGCCATATACCAAAGACGTTTACCCGCATTCGGAGCCATTGATACATGGTCTTCTTGGTTGGCAGAAGTCGGCAAGCTATCAACACTTGCTGGATGTGCAAGCGCTTTGTTGTCACTTGCAAGAGCAGCAGCGGTAACTTGAGCAATCATAAAGCCTGAGTTAACACCACCATTTGCCACCAAGAACGGTGGAAGCTGTGACATATGACGGTCCATCATCATCGAAATACGACGTTCAGACAGTGAACCAATTTCTGCAATTGCCAAAGCTAGATTATCAGCTGCCATTGCAACAGGTTCTGCATGGAAGTTACCACCAGAAATCACGTCACCTTGTTCAGCAAACACAAGCGGGTTATCAGATACAGCATTTGCTTCAATTTCTAGTACTTCAGCAGCCTGACGGATTTGGGTTAAACATGCACCCATCACCTGTGGTTGGCAACGTAAAGAGTATGGGTCTTGAACTTTACTACAGTCTTCGTGTGAATGTGCAATTTCACTCGAATCAGTCAATAAATCGCGATAAGCCGCAGCTACATCAATTTGACCACGTTGACCACGTACTTCATGAATACGAGCATCGAATGGTGCACGTGAACCCAGCATTGCTTCAACGCTTAAGCCACCACAAACTGTTGCAGCTGCAAATAAATCTTCCGCTTCAAATAAGCCGCGTAAAGCATAAGCAGTTGAAACTTGTGTACCATTTAAAAGTGCTAAACCTTCTTTAGCTGCTAAAGAAATAGGTTCTAAGCCTGCAACTTTTAAAGCTTCAACTGCTGGTAACCATTCACCTTTATAACGCGCCTTACCTTCACCAAGTAACACTAAAGACATGTGTGCAAGTGGTGCCAAGTCACCTGAAGCACCTACTGAACCTTTAAGTGGAATGTGTGGGTAAACTTCGGCATTAATTAAGGCCAACAAAGCATCAATCACTTTACGACGAATACCAGAGAAACCACGCGCCAAGCTATTTGCTTTCAATAGAATAATTAAACGAACCATTGCATCATCAAGTGCTTCACCTACACCTGCCGCATGCGAAAGAACCAATGAACGCTGTAATTTTTCTAAATCTTCAGGAGCAATTTTGGTTGAAGCAAGTAAGCCAAAGCCTGTATTAATGCCGTAAGCTGTACGTCCTTCATTTACAATTTTCTCAACGCAAGCCACGCTTGCATTAATTGCAGATGAAGCACTTTCATCTAATTTAACTTTGATCGGGTTGAGGTAGGCTTGACGTAAATCGGCTAAGGTCAGTTTTCCCGGTTGGATCAATAATTCCATGTTGGCTTCCTAATTTTTTGCACTATATTCTGCTGAGACGGTGCTTTTCACAATTGCAAAAAGCACCGCCAGTTCTTCCGTGTATTTTTATTGCGTGATCATTGGCAAGTGTAGGCCTTGCTCTTTCGCACAGTTAATCGCAATTTCATAACCTGCATCGGCATGACGCATAACACCTGTTGCAGGGTCATTGGTCAGTACGCGAGCAATACGTGCAGCAGCTTCATCTGTACCATCACACACAATCACAACGCCTGAGTGTTGAGAGAAGCCCATACCTACACCACCACCGTGATGTAAAGACACCCAAGTTGCGCCGCCTGCTGTATTAAGCAAAGCGTTTAATAAAGGCCAGTCTGATACTGCGTCTGAGCCGTCTTGCATTGCTTCAGTTTCACGGTTTGGACTCGCAACTGAACCTGAGTCTAAATGGTCACGCCCAATCACAACTGGTGCAGACAATTCACCGCTACGAACCATTTCGTTAAATGCCAAACCAAGTTTTGCACGTAAGCCTAAACCTACCCAGCAAATACGCGCTGGTAAGCCTTGGAAGCTAATACGTTCACGTGCCATGTCTAACCAGTGATGTAAATGTTCATCATCAGGAATTAACTCTTTAACTTTGGCATCTGTTTTATAAATGTCTTCTGGGTCACCAGAAAGTGCTGCCCAACGGAATGGACCAATACCACGGCAGAACAATGGACGGATGTATGCAGGTACGAAGCCTGGGAAATCAAAAGCGTTTGCTACACCTTCTTCTTTCGCCATTTGACGGATGTTATTACCATAGTCAAATGTTGGAACACCCATTTTTTGGAAATCAAGCATCGCTTGTACGTGCTTCGCCATCGACTGTTTTGCAGCTTTTACAACAGCTTCGGGTTCAGTTTTCGCACGTGCACGGTATTCATCCCAAGTCCAGCCTACTGGTAAGTAGCCATTAAGTGGATCGTGTGCACTTGTTTGGTCAGTCACCATGTCTGGACGTACACCACGGCGTACAAGCTCAGGTAAAATTTCAGCAGCGTTACCATGAAGCGCAATTGAAATTGCTTTACCTTCTTTTGTATAGCGGTCAATACGCGCTAAAGCATCGTCTAAGTCAGTCGCTTGTTCATCTACATAACGCGTACGTAAACGGAAATCGATACTTGCTTGTTGGCATTCAATGTTTAAAGAACACGCACCTGCAAGTGTTGCAGCTAAAGGCTGAGCGCCACCCATACCACCTAAACCGGCAGTAAGAACCCAACGACCTTTTAAGTCACCGTTGTAGTGTTGGCGGCCTGCTTCAACGAAAGTTTCATAAGTACCTTGTACAATGCCTTGGCTACCAATGTAGATCCACGAACCCGCTGTCATTTGACCATACATAGCCAAAGCTTTAGCGTCTAATTCGTTGAAGTGTTCCCAGTTTGCCCAGTGCGGTACAAGGTTTGAGTTTGCAATTAAAACGCGTGGTGCATCTTTATGAGTTTTAAATACACCTACTGGCTTACCTGATTGAACTAATAACGTTTCATCAGTTTCAAGATTTTTTAAAGTATCTACAATTTTGTCGAAACATTCCCAGTTTCGTGCTGCACGGCCAATACCACCGTATACAACCAACTCTTTCGGGTTTTCTGCAACGTCCGGATCAAGGTTATTCATCAACATACGTAATGGAGCTTCAGTTAACCAACTTTTAGCCGTCAATTCAGTGCCGCGTGGCGCACGAATTTCTACATCACGAAATTTTGTTGTCATTGTTGTCACAGGCGGACTCCTTCCTTTGAGCTTACATCAGCAGAACATCACTTATTTCTGCATTTGTATAGTAATGTATTAACTTGTATATACATCCATATACTACACAAATATTTTTCGGCGTGAAGAGGGTGACTCATATTTTTTTAATAAAATTTAATAAGCTTATGAATTAAATTAATTTATTTTTATATCAGGCATAAAAAAAGCACATATCTTTTAAATCGACACGTGCTTTTTAAGTAGTAAATTATATTGTTTTATCGTTGAATTAGCTCCATGACATAGCAGCTTTTGAGTTGTTTTTTGGGAAAACTAATCGATGTCACGCCAGCGTTTTTCTCAATTTTTAGTGTTTCTTGAGCAGCAAGCTGAACGGAATGATCATCAACCTTCACTTCCGTTTCACTACCCTGATTAAAAATGAAAATCAGGTCTGCCGAACTGATAAATGCCTGCTCCGCTGCCTCATTCAACCACTGAAAACGGGCATGAAACTTTGCAGGATCATAAATTAAATTTAAATCCCGAATTGCACCGTCTACCAGTTCACTTTGGACCTGACTTTCACCATGAAAAGCAAAAATATCACCTTGGTTCAGCGTCGTGGCAGGAAGATCATCGATATGCAATACCATGCCTTGTCCATCAAGTACGCTAATAATTCGCTGCTTATTGGGAAATAGCGAAAATGGCCCAGAAGTGGTCACATCTGCCATCGAAATACGCCAGTCAAAGTCAGCCTCACCTAGGCTTCTGGCAATTTCTAAAGTAAAGCCTGCACCATTTTTCCAAAGCATTTTTGTATATTGATCGGCCCTGATCAATTCAATCATGGATTAAATTTCCCTTCGAGATAGTAGCGGCTACCCGGATAGATCAAACGCGCACTTGAAATGAGTTGTTTGTTTGACCATGTGCGGCGGCGGATCAGTAAGCATGGTTCAGCTTTGGTAATCTTTAACCATTTACACTCTTGAGGAGATGCTAAAACTGCCTCAACAATATGCTCACCTTCTGACACAGGTGCTTTTGCCATGAGGTAAGCATTCGGGGTAATAGTTTTAAAATCTTGTTCTAAATAATCTGGAATCAGTGCTGCATCAACTAAACGATCTTCGACCTGAACAGGTACATCATTTTCATAATGCACAATAATCGAATGAAATAATCTTTGCCCTTCACGAGTCTGCATTAACACGCTTTGCTCTGCATTTGCATAAACTTGTTCTAGGACTAAAACTTCAGCGTGGTGCTTATGGTTTCGTGCAATAATCTCATCAGCAATATTATTAATTTGAAAAAGTGCAGTTCGGCCTTGCCCTTCAGCTACGAAAGAACCAACGCCCTGAATTCGAACGAGTAAGCCTTCTGTTGTTAACTCACGTAGCGCACGGTTTACCGTCATACGGCTACAGCCAAGTTGATTAACTAGTTCACTTTCCGAAGGAATTTTTTTATTTACAGCCCACGAGCCTTCATAAATCTTTTGTGAAATCAGCTGTTTGACGCGTTGATATAAAGGAACTGGACTATCAGCTTCAATCGAAAGCTCAGCATGTTCTTGTTTTGATGTTCTGGGCATAACAAATACTCAAAAAGGCGGCAGGCAAAAAAGTATTTTAGTTGACATGCTATGTATATACAACCACATACAACATGTTAATTTATGAAATAAATAGATTTTAAAAAGTTTAAAAAATAAACATAGCTCGATAAGAGCTAATTTAAAGTTTTATGTAGAGAAATTCAAATATATTAGGATTTTATCAATATTTATTTAATAGTTATTTCTGGTAAGCCAGTGCCCCATCCAAGAAAACAAAAATATCATTTTTTCGGGTTTACGAAATGATGCTTAAAACTTTTATTTAAAATAACTGATCGATAGTATTCTTCTGCCACACAGTATATTAATAAAACTGGAAGCACATCGAATGCGTAATTATAAAATAGATATTCTTCGAGGAATCTCTATCCTTTTGGTTCTTTTACATCATTTTAATATTCCCTATAAACTTAAAGATACATGGTTAGGTTTTGATTTTTTAGGTGAAGCATTTAGCACAGTCATCGCAAGAAACGGAAATTATGGCGTCACCATGTTTTTTGTGATTTCGGGTTTTTTAATTACTCATCACACTTTAAAAAGAGATAAACAATTTTCCGCAATTAACCTCAAGCATTTTTATATCCGACGGGCAGCGCGTATTTTACCGTGTCTGATATTACTCATTTTAGGTGTAAGCATACTTGGTTCATTTGAGTTAAAACCCTTTATGAACCAAGCACCGAATGGCATTGAAGTCTCTTATCCTTTAACCATATTTGCAGCCTTAACCTTCTGGATGAATATCCTGATTATTAAATTCGGTTGGGTAAACTACGCTTTGGGCGTGTTGTGGTCGCTCTCTGTAGAAGAAGTTTTTTACTTTGTTTTTCCATTATTGTGCTTGCTTACGCGTAGTAATAAGGTCTTTGTTGCTGTACTAATTGGCGTGATTTTATATGGGCCTTATTTTAGGTCTCTCCATTTTGGAGAAGAAAGCGGCGCTTATTTATATCACTATTTTTCGAGTTTTGATGGTATAGCAATTGGCTGTTTAACTGCCATTTTCTCTCATAAATATCAGTCAAATTGGCCCTATAAAAAACCTCTTTCATGGTTAATTATTTTGAGTATGACCGCTCTATATTTATATGCACCAATTAAAGAAGTCAGTACATGGGGTATCAGCTTATTTGCTTTTGCTACAGGCTTACTTATTTTGTGTTTTCAGCATCCTTCCGAAACGCAAGCGCATAACCTATTTACCAAAGTGATGGTCTGGTTAGGGCAAAGAAGTTACGAAACTTATTTGTTTCATCTGGTTGTATTGGGCCTTATGAAGGTTGCTTTTATTCCAGCCCAAACCGACTCTAGCATCAAAATTATGCTTTTAATTGGCTATTTGGTTCTGACTTTTATCATCAGCGCAGCGATTGAAAAATATTATTCCACACCGCTTAACAGCTACATTCGAAAGGTTTTTATTAAAGACAAATCATAAAAATAAGCCCCTTTAAAATAGGGGCTTATTTAATTAAGCGATCAACATGGTTTCATCTTCTTGTTTAAAAGGATTAGGCCAGTTCTGCCAAACTTGTGGTCCTAAAGCTATTTCTTCATCACTTAACAAGCAGCTATCTAAGCGTTGTATTAAAGCTTGCTCATCCATTTGCATACCAATTAAAACCAGTTCCTGACGTGCATCTCCTGTGCGTGCATCCCAATTTTTCTTAATTTCTTCAATGCTGGCTAGGTCACTCGGCCAGTCTTCTTCTGCAACGGCGGCCCACCAATAACCTGCCAAGCCGTGTCGAGCCATTGCACCTGCTTGTGACCATGAATAGGCCAATGTCGGTTCGGCAGCCAACCAGAAAAAGCCTTTAGAACGCACGACTCCCGGCCATACAGCCTGAACCAAATCATAAAAACGCTCTGGATGGAAAGGTCGGCGGGCACGGTAAACAAAGCTACTAATTCCATACTCTTCAGTCTCTGGCGTATGCTCACCACGTAACTCTTTTAACCAGCCTGGTGCTTGGGCAGCTTCATCAAAATCGAATAATTGCGTATTTAAAATTTTATCTAAAGCGATCTTTCCAAATTGAGCAATTTCAATTCGGGCACGCGGGTTTAGAGTTCTTAAAATGGCGATAAGCTGGTCTTGCTGAGCCCGATCAATCAGGTCAATTTTATTCAGTATAATCACATCACAAAACTCGATTTGATCAATAAGAAGATCGACTACAGTTCTTTCATCTTGCTCACCTAATGATTCGCCACGTTGTTGCAGTGAGTCAACTGAACTGTAATCTTTAAAGAAATTAAAAGCATCGACTACCGTGACCATGGTGTCGAGTCGAGCGAACTCATTGAGTGAGTTTCCATCTTCATCTTCAAAGGTAAACGTCTCTGCCACAGGTAACGGTTCAGAAATGCCTGTCGACTCAATCACCAATTGGTCAAAGCGTCCTTCATCAGCTAACCTTCTCACCTCAACCAATAAATCTTCGCGTAACGTACAACAGATACAGCCATTACTCATTTCCACCAGCTTTTCATCCGTTCTTGAAAGCTCTGCCCCACCTTCGCGTACTAATGCAGCATCAATATTCACCTCAGACATATCATTGACAATCACGGCAATACGACGGCCTTCACGATTATTTAAAATATGGTTGAGTAATGTGGTTTTTCCTGCACCCAAAAAGCCTGATAAAACAGTGACGGGAAGCTTGGCAAATGAGTTGGCGATTGCAGTGCGCATGGCTTGATCTCTTCGAATAATATTTAAACTGATCATGGCTGACCATTTAGATATGGCCAGATCACAGGCGTAATCTATTTCTAAACCATGTTAATGTTATGTTATAACATAACTATTGATCAAGTTTTTATTCCGCTTTTATTCAGACCAACTCAGTTAGTCTTTGAAAAAAATTGCTTTTATAGTCCCTGACAAATTGAGGTTTTGTAGTGATGGTCAGGCCCCCATGCACGGAATCCTTGGCTATCAATATGAATTTGTCCTGAAGCATAAACACCTAGTCCCATATTAAGCGCTTGGCCTTTTGTGGCCCAAAACTGACAAAGTTTGGTTTTGGTTTGCTGAATATTGAATTGGTCTAAATCGGTAGGCTGTTCTGGCCCAATTCTAAAATCAAGCGCCGCATTAAAGACATGTCGAGAAGCATCAGCACCACCCGCACAGCGGTTTAGAGATAACGCTCGGTAGACCGAAGTCACTTCAAAATCATTAATTACGCCATCATCAACTAACGCTTTTAAAATGCTAAGTGTCGGAACAATATTGGACCAAATCTCTCTTGGTGGCACCGCATAAGGCTCAACTCCACATTTTTGCCAATCTCGAGCCGAGCTTAATAATTCATGGTCTGGAACTAAATTCGCAAGCCCTTTTTGCTTAAGAAATTGCTTGTAAGATTGCACAGACTGTCGATGGTCTGCTGTTGCTAACCATGCAACATACGCCTCAGGCTGAGGCTTTATTCTGACCACTGGTTTTGTAGGTTGAGGTAAAGAGGTCTGGTTGTGCAGAGGGATTGTTGGCTTGGGAGTTTGAGTGCTACACGCTGTGAGAGATAATAAAATTAAACCGAAATAACGCTTCATAAATATGCTCTATCTTCACCAAAAAAGGGAAAATTGCTCATCATCAAATTAATGAAATGTTATATTATAACAATAATAAAATCCTTTAATTTCTGTTGCTAAATTTTAAAAATAAAAAAGGACGTATGAGATACGTCCTTTTTTAAATACAACTCAATAATTTATTAAATATCTGCTTTTAAGGCAGGTATAGACTGCTCAGCTTTTAGTTTTCGGCGTTTAAATTGATAAGCCACCATCAAACACAAGATCCAGCCAGGAATCATCATGACCGCAACACGCATATCTGGTGTTAAAGACATCACGATCAAAATGCCAAGCATAAATAATATGCATAAATAGTTGCTAAACGGATACATAAAGCTTGGAAACTTCGTTGTTTGCCCTTGGCGCTGCATATATTTGCGGAATTTTAAATGCGTCCATGAAATTACTACCCAGTTAATTACAATCGCTGCAACCACAAGCATCATGAGTAAACCAAATGCTTTTTCAGGGAAAATGTAGTTTAACAGTACACATAAAATAGTGACTGCCGCTGAAAGGATCACTGCATTGGTTGGAATACCGCGTTTATTAATACGTGCAAATACTTTTGGTGCATTTCCTTGTTGCGCAAGGCCTAATAACATACGGCTACTGCAATAACTTGTACCGTTATAAACTGAAACCGCAGCGGTCAAAATCACAAAGTTCAATAACGTTGCAATTCCTTGGCTATCTAAAGAAGCAAATACCATCACAAACGGGCTTCCGCCTTGTGCCATCTGGTTCCATGGGAACAGCGAGAATAAAACAAAAAGCGTCGCAATATAGAAAATCAAAATACGGTAAATAATTTGATTCACAGCTTTAGGTAAAGTTTTATCAGGGTCACGTGCTTCAGCTGCAGTAATACCGAAAAGCTCAATACCACCAAAAGCAAAAATAATGACCGCCATTGCCATCACTAAGCCTTCAACACCAAACGGGAAGAAACCGCCAAGTGCCCAGAGGTTTGAAATGCTTGCCTGTGGACCTGCTGTGCCTGTTGCAAGTAAATATGAACCAAAGCCAATCATTGCAAGAATTGCTAAGATTTTGACAATAGAAAACCAAAATTCCATTTCGCCAAAAAACTTAACGTGTAGCAAATTAATGCCATTAATTAAGACAAAGAAGGCTAAAGCAGATGCCCACGTCGGGATTTGCGGCCACCAATATTGAATGTAAAGACCAATTGCGCTTAGTTCTGCCATACAGACGAGTACATTGAGTACCCAATAGTTCCATCCTGACATGAACCCTGCAAATGGTCCCCAATATTTGTAGGCAAAATGACTAAAAGATCCACTAACTGGCTCTTCTACCACCATTTCACCAAGCTGACGCATCATTAAAAAAGCAATAAATCCTGCAATGGCATAACCGAGGATGACCGATGGACCTGCTAATTTAATCGATTGTGATATACCAAGAAAAAGCCCTGTGCCAATCGCCCCACCCAATGCAATAAGCTGGATGTGCCGATTACTCAAACCATGTTTCAGGTTTCCTTGCTCTTGTGCTGACATATGATTATTCTCATCCGTGTCACGTAATTTTTTTCCAATAAATTACGTATATCATAAATTGATCAAACTTTCATAGAGATTCATGAAAAAATAATTGCGTGACTTTTCTCATGACCGCGAATGAAAACAGAAAATACAAGAAATGACAATTATTATGAAATGTGTAATTAAATTATGTATTGCGTAATTTGATGAATTCAGTATTATAGAGACATGAAGCAATTGGTTGTGCTCGGTCTATATCAAACTCATAAGACAAAAGATGATCTAAGCAAAGGTTAAAACTTATTGAGTAGCTCAGTCCTAGACCGAACTTTTATTTGTATAAGACCCGAGATAAAGACAAGGAAGCGAAAATGGAACAAAAACTAAACTCTTTTATTGAAGTTTCACCTCAATCAGATTTCACTATTCATAATTTGCCTTACGGTGTTTTTAGCAGAGCTAACGAAAGTGAGCGTCAAGTTGGTGTAGCTATTGGTGATTGGGTGATTGATCTCGCTGCTCTTGAAAAGCATGGTCTTTTAAAACTTTCAGAACAAGACACATACTTTAACCAGCCTACTCTGAATAAATTTATCGAGTCTGGCAAAGCCAACTGGTCAAAAGTTCGTAAGACACTACAGTCTCTTCTCTCGGTTGAAAATTTAACGCTTCAAGAAAATGAAGCATTGCGTCAGGAAGTTTTGGTTAAGCAAGACAGCGTTACTTTGCATTTACCACTCCAAGTATCTGGTTATACCGATTTCTATTCTTCTAAAGAACATGCCACCAATGTAGGCTGTATGTTCCGCGACCCTAAAAATGCTTTACTGCCAAACTGGACTGAATTGCCTGTTGGTTATAACGGCCGTGCTAGCTCTGTTGTCGTCAGTGGCACTCAAGTCGTGCGTCCATCTGGTCAAATTAAACTTCCAAATGAAGAGCGCCCAGTTTTCTCAGCTACGCGTAAACTCGATTTCGAACTTGAAACAGCATTTGTTATTGGTAAACCAACAGAGCTTGGCCAGCCGATCTCTATTGAAAATGCTTGGGATCATATTTTTGGAATGGTATTACTCAATGACTGGTCAGCACGCGATATCCAGCAATGGGAATATGTGCCTTTAGGCCCTTTCAATTCAAAATCATTTGCTAGTGCCATCTCACCTTGGGTAGTCACACTTGAAGCACTTGAGCCATTTAAAGTGGAAGGCCCAAAACAAGAGCCTAAACCTTTAACGTATTTACAAGAAAATATCGCGAATAGTTATGACATTAATTTGAGTGTTGAAATTCAAAGCCCGAAATCGGCACAAGCTGACGTGATTTGCCAAACTAATTTCAAATATATGTACTGGTCTATGGCTCAGCAGCTCACTCACCACACCATTGGCGGCTGTAACGTTCAGGTTGGTGATTTAATGGGTTCAGGTACTATTTCAGGTTCTACACCAGATTCGTATGGCAGCTTGCTTGAGCTTACATGGAACACCACCAAGCCTTTAACACTTGCCAATGGTGAAACTCGTGGTTTCTTGCAAGACGGCGATACACTCATTATGAAAGGTCACTGTGAGAAAAATGGTATTCGCATTGGCTTCGGTGAAGTTCGAAATACAGTCCTTCCTGCATTAAATTTCGATTTTGCAGAAACTTCGGAGCCTGACTATGAAGCTGTATAGTTACTTTCGTAGCTCTGCAGCCTACAGAGTACGGATTGGTCTAAACATTAAAGGTTTAGCTTATGAGACTGTTCCAGTTCATCTGGTAAAAAATGAACAGCAAAGCGAAGACTATTTAAAGTTAAACCGTAGTGCTCTAGTTCCGACTTTAATTGACGGCGATTTAACCTTGTCTCAATCGTTAAGTATTTTGGAATATCTAGATGAACAATACTCAGAAACCAAATTACTTCCAAATGATGTGCAAGAGAGAGCAAAAGTTCGCGCTTTTGCTCAAGCAATCGCTTGCGATATTCATCCATTAAATAACTTACGCGTACTGAAATATTTAAAAAATGACTTAAATGTTTCAGATGAGCAGAAAAATTATTGGTATCAGCACTGGATTATTGAAGGCTTTCAAAATCTCGAACAGCTACTTCAAGATTCAAACGGACAATTTTGCTTTGGACAACAAGCAACTATTGCCGATTGCTGCCTGATTCCACAGGTCTACAACGCGAAACGCTTCAAGATTGATTTATCTGCGTTTCCAAAGATTGAATCGATTTATCACCATTGTTTGTCTATCCCAGCCTTCTATAACGCGGCGCCAGAACAACAACCAGATTGGGAATAGTAAAAAGGAGTTTTAATATGACATTTGCCATTAAAAAAATACATCACGTTGCATATCGTTGTAAGGATGCGAAAGAGACCGTTGAGTGGTATAAAAAAATGCTCAACATGGACTTTATTTTAGCTTTTGCTGAAGACCATGTGCCGTCAACTAAAGCCTTTGACCCATACATGCATTTATTCTTAGATGCTGGTCAAGGCAACGTTTTGGCATTTTTTGAATTGCCAACTCAACCAGAAATGGGCCGAGACGAAAATACGCCTCAATGGGTACAACATATTGCTTTTGAAGTTGAAGACTTAAATGCGTTGATGGCTGCCAAGCTACATTTAGAAGAAAATGGTGTGAAAGTTTTAGGCGTAACTAACCATGGTATTTTCCACTCAATTTACTTCTTCGATCCAAATGGCCATCGTTTAGAACTGACTTATAACGATGCTCATGCTGAAGAAAAAATTGCAAAAATTACTGAAGAAATGAAAACTGAAATGCTAGAGGAATGGAGCAAAACCAAACGCGCTCCGCACCATACTCATTTCTTGCATGAAGAAGAGTTAGGAACCTAATTTTTAAAGAGCGTAATAAAAAATCGGCATTGATTAGAATTGTTTTAAGAGCAGTTCTATATCAATGCCGATTTATATTATTTAAAAACGCTAAATTTCTAGAAAATTGCGCTATAAATAAGTAAATAGTGATTTTAGAAGATTGTTGGTTATTAAACATGTCAATTTCGCTAATAGAAAAAGGTGATTTCTATTTTTCACTAGGCTCAGGCATGATGTAAAACGCACCAATTTCAATTTATGTTTTGATCGTCACTGTTTAACAGCTGAAGTAAATTTATTAAGGGTATTTAAATGATTGAAGAAAAAGTATCTGGGGGGGTTCAATCACTTGAAGTCGGTTTATCTGTACTAAACGCCCTTTTGGAACACAATCAACCTATTATTCTCAAAGATCTGTCTAGCAAGCTAGAAATGCATCCTGCCAAGGTTCACCGCTATCTGGTTAGCCTTATTCGCATGGAATATGCAAAACAGCTTGATGATGGGCAATATGCTTTAGGTGATCAGGCATGGCGCTTAGGTCTCAACTGTGTTCAGCATAGCGACACACTACAGCTGGTACAGCATTTAATTTACGACCTACAAAACAAAATTGGTTGCGGTATACAAATTAGTAAATGGTCACCCAAAGGCCCTGTCGTGGTTCAATCGATTGAATCAAACCACCCTATTTCGATTGTGACTAAAGTCGGCTCGATTATGCCTTTAGTCAATTCTGCTGCGGGACGTCTATTTGCTTCTTATCTTCCAGAACATTTTGTTCGTCCCTTAATGGAAGCAGAATGGCAAAAGCATCAAGAACTTGGTCTGCACATCGCACCACAAAACTGGCAAGCATTTACAGAGCTTAAAGACACTATTCGCCAGCAACAAATGTCGGCAGCGAAAGGCGATTTATTGACAGGAATTAATGCGGTAGGTTTACCTGTGTTTAATTCAAACCAAAGCATCGAGTTTTGTATTGTCGCACTGGATAGCGAAATGTTTTTACCAGTCGACCCTCACAGTAAAACGATTGAAATCTTGAAAAATGAAGTGAATCTCATCAATCAATATATTAAAAGCCGCTAATCAATAGCCATAAAAAAACCAAGAGATCAAACTCTTGGTTTTTTTAAGATCAGGAATAAAGCTCAGCTTATTTATTTAGTTTCTAAAACACCACGGCGAATCTGGTCACGCTCAATCGACTCAAATAACGCTTTGAAGTTACCTTCACCAAAGCCATCATCATCTTTACGTTGAATAAATTCAAAGAAAACTGGACCAATCATATTTTCAGAGAAAATTTGCAATAACAGCTTTTTCTGACCGTCTTTAGTATTACCGTCAAGCAAAATACCGCGCTGTTTTAATTCATCAGTTGGTTCACCATGCTCAGGTAAACGATCTTCTAGCATTTCATAATACGTATTTGGCGGCGGAGTCATAAATTTCAGACCAAGGCCTTTTAACTTATCCCAAGTCGAGATTAAGTCATCACAAATAAACGCGATATGCTGAATACCTTCGCCATTAAAGTCAGATAGGAACTCTGCAATTTGGCCGTTTCCTTTGTCTGAATCTTCGTTTAACGGAATACGGATCTTACCGTCTGGCGCTGTTAATGCTTTAGACGTTAAACCTGTATATTCACCTTTAATATCAAAGTAGCGAATTTCTTGGAAGTTAAAGATTTTTTCATAGAAGTTTGCCCAATACTCCATACGGCCTTTGTAGACGTTATGAGTTAAGTGGTCAATCTCGTTTAAGCCTGCCCCTACTGGACGTTTCTCGGCATCATCAAAGAAAACAAAGTCATTTTCATAAATATCACGGTCAACTAAAAAGATTGGCATACCACCAATGCCTTTGATTGCCGGGATGTTGAGCTCCATTGGCCCAACTTTTGAATACATTGGTTCAGCACCAAGTTCTACTGCTTTTTGGAAAGCTTTTGCTGCATCACGTGTTTTAAAACCCATCGCACAAGCAGATGGACCATGTTCATTAAAGAAGAATGAAGCATAAGATTCTGGCTGATAATTCAGGATAATATTGATATTTCCTTGACGCCATAAGTACGCTTCTTTCGATTTATGCTTGGCTACTTTTGAAAAGCCGATTGTCTCAAAAACTGGATCTAATTCATTTTCTTTTGAAACAAACTCAATAAATGCAAAACCGCATAATTCTAATGGGTTCTCTAAAATATCCATCTAGTTTCCCTCTGGTGATTACCTGTTCCGTTTATCTCTATTGCTGATGAACTCAGCTCCTTTCTCTATAGAATACGTAATCATTGGGTGAGTATTTGAACCGTCAAAATGCCTTAACCCAACGCATCCTATGAGAAAAAAACGAATCATTAAAATGAAGATATGATGAGCGTGGAGCCTTTGATGATTAATTTCCGTTCCATGTGGTGTTTATTTTCCATACACACTGTCCTTTGTTATCTAAAAGTACGATTGAGATTTTTCAATAAACCCTTAAAAATCGTCTTTTCCTAAAAATCATTTATAGATTTATGGAGACCAACATCCTTGTTGGATCTCCAATGGCCATTTACCTTGAATTAGATGCTACTAAAAACAAATAAATTATGCAATACATAACTTAATTATGAATTGCATAATTTTAGTAATCTTTTAATTTGCCTGTTTTAAAATCAATTGTCATATTCGATATTCTGTTTATGATTCTTTATCTTCAAAAATCTCTCTTGCTTTGAGTTTGGAAAACTATGCTTTTAGTCAGCGCATGTTTAATTGGTGAACCTGTTCGATATGATGGTAAATCTTGTCCAAATACCCGACTTAAGCAGCTATTAATCAATAAAAAAGCCCATGCATTATGCCCAGAGCTATTAGGGGGTTTTACCACTCCCCGTTTACCCGCAGAAATTGTGGGCGGAACAGGTCAAGATGTGCTTGATGGCAAAGCAAAAATTATCGATTCATCTGGTTTAGATGTGACAGAGTTATATTTAAAAGGTGCTTACCGCACCCTAGAAGTTGCGCAGCAAATAAAAGCAACTTGTGTGGTTTTAAAAGAGAATAGCCCATCTTGTGGTAGCCAAAAAATTTATAACGGTACTTTCCAAGGTGAGAAAATTACAGGAGTTGGAATCACCACAGCGCTTTTGCAACACCATGGCTTTGAAGTAATTTCTGAAAATGAGATTGAAGATTGGTTAGTAGAACATCCTCTTTAAGAGTGTGTTGATCTACCTAATCAAAAACCTCTTAATTGTTTTCTAAAATGGAAACAGATGGCACTCATTAGACAAGCCACTAAATAACTTATGGCAGCCATCCACCAGAAACCATAAATTCCCATCGCAGAAATCGAGATATCTTGCCAATGCAGTCCTTTATAGGCCATCCACCAACCACCGCCTAATCCGAAACATAACACCACGACCAAGAAAATCAGCATTGGTAAAATCGACACATCCCAACAACGCAGCAAAGAGGTCAATAACGTCATTAAGCCATCTAGAAAGTGAGACATACAGACAATCAACAGCAGTGATGCAGCCAAAATCTGAACAGCCAAATCATCTGAATAAAAGGTGACAATTAAGTCCCTCTCCAGCCATAAACACAGGGATAGACTGCCGCTTACTGCCATAATCACCCATATACTTTGTCTGGCAATTTTGTTTGCTTCTTCCATGTTTCCGCTGCCCACAGATCGTGACACTAAAATGCTATAAGCCGAGGCAATGGATGAAGGGATAATAAACATGAAGCCGCCAGTACTCGCGACAATTTGATGGGCTGCAGACACCACACTCCCAAAAGGTAAAATCAGAATAGCAACCGAACAAAATGCAACGACGTCCATCAACGCCATGATTGCTGTCGGTATCCCTATTTTTAAAATCATCCGCAGACTCTGTCGGCTATCTTCAACCGAACGTTCTGGATGTTCAATAAAGATGTAGCTTTTCTCTAAGAAAAACAGGTAATAAATAGCCAACATAAACCACCGTACAATGAGAGTGGCTAACAAAGCCCCTATCGCACCGAGTGGCGGAATTGAAAATAAAGCGACACCATAAATTAAAAGATAGGACAAAATAATTTTAAGAATAAAGAAAATGCTATCTGATAGTAAAACCTTATGCGCATTTTCAGTGACCTGAGACAAAGCTGTAAATAAGCGCATCAGTAAATGGGCAGGTAAAATAAATACCAAAGCCCACATACAGTTTTTAGTAATTGAAACGACATGTTCAGATGCACCAAACAATTTTGGTAAATCGCGGAACAAGTAAAGCAAGCCAATACTAACCAATGCCGAACCTAACATCAGCCAAATGCCTTGAATAAAAATTTGACGAATACGTGGTATGTCATGGCAACCATAAGCTTCTGAAAGCTTGAGCATCACGCCTTGCAGAATCCCCATACCAATGACATAAACCACTGTATATAAAGATAAGGTCACCGATAATGCTGCTACATGATCGTTACTAAAATGCCCTACATAAGCAATATCAACCAATCCACTTAAAACTAGAATTAAATTGCTTGAGAGCATGGGAATAAATAATTTAAAAATCTGGTTCATCAAGGAAATGCCTTATTTTTCTTTACGATTTATACTCATATTCACGTTATTTTTAGTGCATCAATCCAAAGCAAAAGACATACCAGTTCTACCTTTAGCTCCCATATAAAATGTGCTTTAAATGAAAAGGCCAAACTATTCGTTTGGCCTTCTTTTGTCATGTATGTTGTTTATACAGTTATTCTTGTTTGTGTTTACTTGCCCAATAAGTCGCAAGCGCAGGCCCGGAAATATTATGCCAAAGACTGAAAATCGCGCTTGGTACAGCTGTAATCGGAGAAGCAGCAAAATGGACTGCTGCAAGTGCAACACCTAAGCCTGAGTTTTGCATCCCCACCTCAATAGCAATCGCCTTACTGTCCGCATAAGGTAATTTAAAGAAACGCGCTGCGGTAAAACCTAATAAATATCCAAGTCCATTATGTAAAATCACTACGGCTAAAATGAGCAAACCCGACTGTAAAATTGCTGCTTTGCTTCCACCAATAATAGCTGCCACAATCGCTACAATTGCAATGACTGAAACTAAAGGCATCACTTGAATATAAGATTCGACCTGACGTTTAAGCCATGTTCTTAAAATCAAACCAACCACTATAGGAAGTAGCACCACCTGCAAAATCGAAATAAACATCGAAGCTGCATCAATCTTTAGCCATTGGCTGGCAAGCAGATAGAAAATCGCAGGGGTTAATACAGGTGCCAAAAGTGTTGATACCGATGTGCAGGCTACCGATAACGCCACATTGCCTTTGGCCATATAGGTAATCACGTTTGAAGCCGTTCCCCCTGGGCAACAACCTACCAAAATGACCCCAACCGCAATTTCAGGCGGTAAATTAAATAATTTACATAGAACATATGCCAAGCCAGGCATTACGACAAACTGCGCTACCACCCCAATCAATACCGCTTTAGGGCTTTGTAATACCCCTTTAAAGTCATCGACGGTCATGGTCATTCCCATACCAAGCATAATAATGCCCAAAATCCATGGAATGTACGCCTTGAGCCAGACAAAAAATTCAGGCTGCCATAGCGCTAGCGCTGCAAAAACAATCACCCATAGGGCAAAAGTTTTTTGAATAAATTGGGTAAAGCGTAGGAATGCAGCCATACTTTCTATCCCTAAAAATTAAAATATGAAAGTTAAAAACCAGAGCAATATACTTAGCGCTCACTCAACAGATCAGTCGACTGAATACGGACAACACCTTGCTGCTGCATGGTTTGCCAAGCGTGTTCTAACGAACCATTCAGATCAATCCCTTTACAAGCATCTTCAACCACTAAAGTTTTAAAACCTTGCTTAACTGCGTCTAAAGCAGTCCATGCTACACAAAAGTCCGTGGCAATTCCGACCACATAAACCGTATCAATGCCACGCTCTTTTAGGTAACTGGTTAAACCGGTCATGGTGGCGTGGTCTGCTTCCATAAAAGCCGAGTAGCTATCGATATGAGCGTGAAAGCCTTTTCGGATAATCAGTTGAGCTGTCGGAATATTTAAATCAGGATGAAACTCGGCATCTTGAGTACCTTGTACACAATGCTTAGGCCAAAGCACCTGTGGTCCATAGTCGAGTTCAATGGTTTCAAATGGCTGCTTACCCAAATGATTGGCTGCAAAAGAGATATGATTATCCGGGTGCCAGTCCTGAGTCAGAACGACATTTTCAAAACAACCAGCAAGTTGGTTAATCGTTGGAATAATTATATCGGCATCGGCGACTGCTAAATTTCCACCCGGTGTAAAACCATTTTGTACATCAACTACGATTAAAACCGCATTTTGTGGTTGTTTATTCATTTTCATGTCATCTTCAATCCCAACTGGGAAATTGCATTCTATCTTGCCACAAAAAAAGCCCATATTAAGTAAGGCTCCGTCGAATCAAGCCGTATTGTTATGTTTACTGGGTATTCTTAGCGCGCAATAATGAAAACATCCTATCTTTTCCTCAAGTTTACATCGCGATTATCCGTTAGGCGTATTGTTCTTATGCGTCTGATCAGTCATAATTTGCATAATTGTCATTCAACAATCTGTTATTGTTAGAACTGGACAATCAAAATACTGCAACCATCCCACATTTTGTTTTTCTTACCTCAGATTCGGATGGATAAATAGGATATTTTTAAAAATGACTCAGCAAGCACAGACCATTCAAGGCTCAATCGTCGCAATCGTCACACCCATGTTGAAAGACGGCGGTGTAGATTGGAAGGGTCTTGAGAAGCTGGTTGAGTGGCACATAGAACAAGGTACAAACAGTATTGTAGCCGTCGGTACAACCGGCGAAGCCTCAACATTGAGCATGGAAGAGCACACACAGGTTATTAAAGAAATTATTCGTGTAGCCAATAAACGTATTCCAATTATTGCCGGTACTGGTGCAAACTCAACCCGTGAAGCAATCGAATTAACTAAAGCTGCTAAAGAGCTTGGCGCAGATGCAGCTTTACTTGTAACGCCATATTATAACAAGCCAACCCAAGAAGGCCTTTACCAACACTATAAAGCGATTGCTGAAGCTGTTGAATTACCGCTTATTCTCTATAACGTACCTGGTCGTACTGGCGTAGACCTTTCAAACGACACAGCTGTACGTTTAGCAGAGATCTCGAATATTGTTGGCATTAAAGATGCAACAGGTGACGTACCTCGTGGTAAAGCTTTAATTGAGGCGTTAAACGGCAAGATGGCTGTGTACTCAGGTGATGATGAGACAGCATGGGAACTTATGCTTCTTGGCGCTGACGGCAACATCTCGGTTACTGCAAATGTTGCACCTAAAGCAATGAGTGAAGTATGTGCTGTTGCGATTGCCAAAGATGAACAACAAGCGAAGACGCTTAACAATAAGATTGCAAATTTACACAATATTCTATTTTGCGAATCAAACCCAATTCCTGTGAAATGGGCACTACATGAGATGGGACTGATTGATACTGGTATTCGTTTACCACTCACTCCTCTCGCTGAGCAATATCGCGAACCTCTCCGCAATGCCCTAAAAGATGCGGGAATTATTTAATAAGAGCAATTTATGATGCAATTACGTCTTGGTTTAGTCCTTGCAGTTTCAGCCTTAAGTTTAGCTGGTTGTGGTCGCTTCGCAATTAATAATCACTCTTTAGATTATAAAAATGCCAAGCAACTTGCCCCGCTTGAATATCCTGCCGATGCAACTGTACGACCAGCGACACCTTTGTATCCTGCACCAACTGTAGAACAGCGCGCTATCGATAACGCACCGAAGTTTGAAAATAAGCGTGGCAACCGCTATGCACTGCCACGCCCTGAACAAACGCAAGGTAATGCGACACTAGATGCCTCTGCTCAAACGACGACTGCGCTTGGACGTCCTCAGCTTGTGACTGACGGTAATAAAAACCCGTTGTTAAAAATTGATGGAAATACAGCCGAGATCTGGCAATACACCAAAGCAACTTTAAGTACTTTAAATTTCAACATCATCGCTCAAGGCAGTAATCAAGCGACGATTAAAGTAAATGACAATACTTATGTGCTTAAACTTACTGGTGTAGGTTCTAGTCATACTCTTGCTCTATTTAATGTAGATAACACTTTTGCAAGCCCAGATGTGGCTGCTGAAGTGCTAAACCAGATTTACCAAAATTGGCCAGCCTAGTCGTTTACTAGGCATTTTTTTTAAAAAGGTTCCCTCATGTTAAAACAAACCTTGCTCTATACTGGTAAAGCAAAATCTGTATATGAAACAGACAATGCCGACCATCTGATTTTAGTCTTTCGTGATGATGCCTCTGCGTTCAACGGCGAAAAAATCGAACAACTAGATCGTAAAGGCAAGGTGAACAACCGTTTTAACGCCTTCATCATGGAAAAGCTTGCTGCTGCGGGTATTGAAACGCATTTTGAAAAATTGCTTTCTCCAACTGAAGTGCTTGTTAAAAAACTTCAAATGATTCCAGTTGAATGTGTAATTCGTAACTACGCAGCTGGTTCTCTATGCCGTCGCTTAGGTGTAGAAGAAGGTAAAGAGTTAACTCCTCCTACATTTGAATTGTTCTATAAAGATGACGGTCTAGGCGACCCAATGGTTAACGAATCTCAAGCGATTGCTTTAGGTTGGGCGACTGCTGAACAGTTAGAACAAATGAAAGTTTTAACTTATAAAGTAAACGATGTATTAAAAGCATTATTTGCTGAAGGCAACATGATTTTGGTGGACTTCAAGCTTGAATTCGGTGTTTTCCATGACCGCATCGTGCTTGGTGATGAGTTCTCTCCAGACGGCTGCCGTTTATGGGATAAAGACTCTAAGAAGAAACTCGACAAAGACCGTTTCCGTCAAGGTTTAGGCGGTGTTGTTGAAGCTTATGAAGAAGTTGCTGCTCGTTTAGGCGTAGATTTATCTGACATCTAATCAGTAAAACTTCATAAAAAAACCGGGCCAAAGCCCGGTTTTTTTATGTTCAGTACTATACAAGTCCAATAATGTAGACAGATTTGTCTATTTCAATAAATTAACACTTGCATAAGCTTAATTTAAAACACTAAAATCTAGAAAAACACAAAGTACTTCACAATAATTAAATTTAAAAACTAGGGTGAACCTATGGAATTATCTAAGCTTGAAAAGAGAGTAACGGATCATCCAATCCATTTTGGTGAAAATCCTCTGGTCCTATTAAACAACTTTAGCACTACTGCCTTAAAACAAGGCTGGAGTCAGGCAGAGGTTGAATCTGTTATTGCTAAAGCCTCTCAAGGCGACTATATGGCGCTCATCCGTACTTTAAGAGCTTATACTTTTCTTTAATCTTGTTGTTGATGATCCAGCCATTGTGCATTCAATTTATAAAAAGACACATAAAGCTGTTATGAATTGACTAGATTTATCCTGAACACTGCCTTAACAATAAATAAAACAATAAATATAAGATATTTATTCAGTGAGGAGTAAATCTAATGGACCATGAAATAGAGGAAAAGAAAGTCGAGAAAACCTTAAGCTGGCGTGAAAAAATGGCAGTTGAAGAACATGAGAAACTGTCTCCCCGTTTAGTTTATGAAATTATCCGCCGTGATGGTGCCGAAGAGCTTGATCGTCCAACAACTGCACTGATCTTTTCAGGGATTGCCGCAGGTTTAGTCATCAGTTTTTCATTTGTATTTAAAGCGATTATTGCTGCTTATCTCCCAGTTGATGCAGTCTGGACCGATTTAATCACTAATGTGGGTTATACCATTGGGTTCTTGATCGCTATTTTGAGTCACATGCAACTCTTTACTGAGAATACTATCACCACAGTTGTGCCTTTATTTAATCCCTTTACTTTCGATAAATTACGAGCAGTGGGACGCTTATGGGGCATTGTGATTCTATGCAACATTATTGGAACAGCTTTGGCGAGTTTATTTTTCCTAACTACTCACCTGTTTACTCCAGATATTGACAAAGCACTAGATGAACTCGCACATCATGTGGGCTCCTTTTCTGCAACCCAGAATCTGCTTAAAGGCATTATGTCAGGGCTATTAATTGCAGCATTGGTCTGGATGTTGCCCTCGGTCAGTAATAAATTCCTGCTCATCTTTTTTATGACGTATTTGATAGGACTGGGTGACTTTACTCATGTAGTGGTTGGTTCTACAGAAATGTCCTACCTGGTCTGGCAAGGAGAAGCTTCTATTGGCAAGTATCTGTTTACTTTCCTCATCCCAACCACTATCGGCAATATTATTGGCGGTACAGGTGTGTTCACGCTACTGATTTATGGTCAGGTCACTGAAGAGCTGGAATAGCATAAAGCAGGAACTATTGTTCCTGCTGCCATCTGCGTTGCTGTAAACGCTCACCTTCAACCTCACGCTTATTTCTTGCAGACTCATAGAGTTTGGTCCCTTTTAACTCAGGCGGCAAATAGTCTTGCAGCACAAAGTGCTCAGGGTAATCATGAGGATAGAGATAATTAATACCATAGCCCTGCTGTTTCATAAGCTTGGTTGGCGCATTTCTCAAATGCAAAGGCACAGGTAAATTTGCCGTTTTTTCAGCAAGTTCCAAAGCCTTATTAATCGCTAAATAAGTACTATTACTTTTTGCACTCGTTGCTAGGTAAACCGCTGTTTGGCCTAGAATAATTCGAGCCTCAGGCATGCCCACCGCTTGTACGGAGCGGAAACACTCACCTGCAAGCAATAGCGCATTAGGGTTAGAATTTCCAATGTCTTCTGAGGCGGCAATCAGCATACGTCTTGCAATAAAAACCGGATCTTCTCCACCTTTAAGCATACGAGCCATCCAATATAGAGTTGCATCTGGATCACTACCACGAATTGATTTAATAAAGGCAGAAACAAGGTCGTAATGCTGCTCGCCAGATTTGTCATAACGCGCAATATTTTGCTGAGCGACTTTTACCACAACCGCATTAGTAATTGTGTTTTCAATTTCTGGTTCAAAGGTGCTTGCAATCAAGTCCAGTAAATTAAGCGCTTTGCGAGCATCACCTGCTGCGAACTGAATCAACGCATCATATTCTTCTATATGAATGTAACGTTCTTTTAAGAATTTATCGCTTTGAAGTGCATTGTTGAGTAGTGTCTGAATTGCCTCACTGTCTAAACTATTTAAAGTATAGACCTGACAACGTGATAAAAGCGCGCTATTCACCTCAAAAGATGGATTTTCAGTTGTCGCGCCTATTAACGTAATTTTGCCTTTTTCAACTGCACCCAATAAAGCATCTTGCTGAGATTTATTAAAACGATGAATTTCATCAATAAAAACTACAGGTGTCAGTAAATCACCACTTTCTGCAATTACTTCACGTAATTCTTTTACGCCCGTATTCAGCGCAGATAAGCTCACAAATGGACGGTCTATCGCCTGTGCCAAAAGTAAAGCAATCGTTGTTTTACCTACGCCTGGTGGTCCCCAAAAAATAATAGAAGGCAAATGTCCCTGATCAATCATTTGACGTAAGGGCGCATGTTCACCTAATAAATGATCTTGCCCAATAATTTCAGACAAGTCTCTTGGGCGCAGGCGTTCGGGAAGTGGAATATGGGTGTCTGACATCTCAAATGGCTTTATCGTCTTTTCACTATAGTCTATTGTGTCTCACAGAAATCTACAATTTGAATCTATGAGACACGTTCTTTATTTACAGGCTCTTGCTTAGCATTAAGAGGGTTTCTTACTCAGCTTGAGTAAACGCGCATTTGAGCCATCTTCAATCACCCAAATCGAACCATCTTTTGCTTCATGCAACCCACGAATACGTTTTTTCATATCCAATCTTTGCACTTCTTTCACGGGCTTATGCTCTAAATCCACCACAATAATCGCTTCGGAAGATAACCCGCCAATTAAGGCTTTATTTTGCCATGCAGGAAATTGCTGACCACGATAAATGATCATACTCGATGGAGAGATAACAGGAGTCCAGTCAATTTCTGGTGCTTTAAACTCTGGCTGAGTGTGATGATCTGGAATAGGTTGGCCCGAATAATGGTCTCCATTTGAAACGATTGGATAACCGTAATTTTCACCTTTGGTAATAATATTAAGCTCATCACCACCTTTAGGCCCCATCTCAACCACCCACAACTGTCCTTGGCGGTCAAAAGCCATACCTAACGGGTTACGGTGTCCCAGTGACCATATTTCAGCAGTGACCCCGCCTTGCTTATAAAAAGGGTTACCTACAGCCGCGGTGCCATCCTCATTTAAACGCAAGATTTTACCTAAGTTACTTTTCATGTTTTGGGCAGGATCAAACTTTTGTCGCTCACCTGAACTGACCCACAGCTTACCATCTGTACCAAAAAGCATGCGATGTCCATAATGGCCTTGTCCCGAGACTTTAGGTACTTGCTGCCAAATCTGCTTTATATCGGTGAGTTTTGGCTGATTAGGATGAGATAAATCTAGTTTCGCACGTGAAATCACTGCGCCAGATCCACCTTGCCCTTTTGTAGCATAGCTGAGATAAACCCAATGATTCTTGGCAAAGTCAGGGTGTAAAATGACATCTCCTAAACCACCCTGTCCTCCATAGTTCACCGCTGGAACACCTTGCACATCCAACATTTGCTTATTTTTAGGGTTAAAAATTTTTAATTTACCTTGCCGTTCAGTCACTAATAAACGCTGATCAGGCAGACTGGTCACAGCCCAAGGCTCATTAAAATGTGAAACTGCTTCAACCTGATAAGTTTGTTTGACGGCAACAGACTGATCTGCTTTTGCAGTCGTATTTTGTTCAGGATTTTTTGAATTGGTATTATTAGACCCACAGGCCATTAACAAAAAAAAGCTACTACATAATAAGGGGGCTGCTAATCGTCTCATCATTTTTATCTCCTTTTGTTTTTATTGTTATATTACGGAGATGAGCAAAAAAATTACGATAAAAGTGTTACTTTATTATACGCTGTAATCAAACATTCTCTTATAAGACTAAATTAGCGCACCCATCGCACAATATAATCTTCAAGATCATCTTCATGGACATCAACTTCAGAAAGACAACGTCCTGCAACTGACTTTTTCGCTTTAACCACGCTTTGTCTCGAACCCGTATTTAAATAATGCCAAGAAGGTAAATTCTTGCCTTCATTCAAGCGCTTATAGGCACAGCTTGAAGGCAACCAGTGGATTGTTTTTAAAGACTCTACCGTTAATTGTAGGCAGTCAGGTACTTGCTGCTGACGATTCGGATAGTCCGTGCAACGCCCTGTACCACAATCAAGTAACTTACAGGCCACTTTGGTATAAGCCACCTCATGCGTATCTTCATCTTCTAATTTTACCAGACAGCACAAACCACAGCCATCACATAAAGCTTCCCACTCAAGTTGAGTCAGTTGCTCTAACGGATAGTTTTTCCAAAAGAGTGGTCGGAGTGAGGTCTCGGTAGACATAATCTTTTAACAGCTGATGAGATAAAACGATGTATTAGTATAGCATTGAAGTGGCCTGTACTAAAAAAGAAGCTGTATTTCTGGCATCACAAAATGATTGTTTAATATACATTTCAACCACATAAACGACACATTCGGGCTAAAAAACACACTATATAGTTAAATGACAATGAAAAATAAGGAGGACAGCATTATGTTCCGTTGGGCGATAATTTTTGCAGTGATTGCACTCATTGCCAGTCTATTAGGGTTTGGTGGTGTTGCAGGACTATCTAAAGACTTTGCCGTGATTTTATTAGTTGTGGCTGTAATTCTAGCTGTAATTGGGTTCATTTCCCGAGGCCGGACTTAAATTTAATCATCACCATATAAAAAGAAGGAACTGGTTTCCTTCTTTTTTTATTGCTTATAACTTTGTATCTTTTTCTTTTGATGTAGATTTTTACATAGTTATTTATTTTAGTTCTTAATTTTTATGCTTTAATCAAGCGTATTTAAATCGATTTAAATTTCAGGATTAATGTCATGAGTACTGCAATTAAAACCCGTGAAATTCAATATACTGCACCAGACGGTAGCCATTTAATTGGTTACTTTGCGGCTCCAGATAGCGAAACACCTGTTGCGGGTGTGATTGTTGCTCCTGAGTGGTGGGGACGTAACGAATATACAGAGCAACGCGCACGTGAACT
The DNA here is from genome assembly GCF_016809775.1 of Acinetobacter sp. C13. NCBI lineage: Bacteria > Pseudomonadati > Pseudomonadota > Gammaproteobacteria > Moraxellales > Moraxellaceae > Acinetobacter > Acinetobacter sp. C13. The sequence goes on along the minus strand of NZ_JAFBJL010000003.1, from coordinate 34,857 downwards.
TGCTGAGCACGGCTATGCTGCGCTTGCAATTGATATGTATGGTGATAAAAAAGTTACAACGACCGCAGCTCAAGCCTATGAATGGATGATGCAGACATTTGAAGAGTTAGACACGGTGACTGATCGTGCCAATGCTGGGCTTCAAACTTTAGCTGCTCAACCGGAAGTAAACAGTGAAAAAATTGCCGCTGTCGGTTACTGCTATGGTGGTAAAGTCGTATTAGATCTTGCGCGTTCAGGTGCTCCACTAAAAGCAACTGCAACTTTCCATGGCACATTAACGCCTAAAGCTCCTGCTCAAAAAGGCGACATTCAAGGTGAAGTTTTAGTTCTACATGGTGAATTAGACAGTATGGTCACCTTAGAAGATGTTGCTAATTTTGAAAAAGAGATGCAAGCTGCTGAGGTTAAACATGAAGTAGTGGTTTTAGAAGGTGCTAAACATGGCTTTAGTAACCCGCTTGCCGATGAAAGAGCTAAAGCGAACGGTGTGGACCTTGGCTACAATAGCGAAGCGGAAAAACAAGGCCTTGCTAAAATGTACGCTTTATTAGATCGTACTCTAAAATAAAAGAAGCAAATTTGGAGCAAATGATTTTTTTGCATTTGCTCCCTTAAATGTTTATGACTTTGCAATATTTTTACTGTATTTTTTAAACCATACTTCAATAACTATACTCCCGTTGAGCTAGAGCAAAGCCTAGTCTTATTTCCCGCACTCGGGGTTTAATGGAATAACATGAGAGGATACAACAATGACTGACAAGAAATGTCCGTATTGCGAATTTGATGAATATGACATCATTGATAAGAATGAATTTGCCGTAATTTTGCCTGATTCTAATCCGTTATCTAAAGGCCACTGTGTAGTAACACCACTGCGCCATGTTAGTTCTTTTTTTGACATTACGTCTAAAGAACATCAAGGCTTGCTTACACTTCTTGAAATTGCTCGTCATGAAACCCAGCTTCGTCATCAACCAGATGGCTTTCATATTGGCTTTAATGATGGTGAAGTTTTTGGAAAAACTTCAGATCATTTCCACATTCATGTCATTCCTTACTATAAAAACCAGCCGTTGAAACTTGATCAACTTTGGGGTGTACAAAAGGATTAATCCTTTTTATACATGAAACAGAGGTTGCCCATTATCAGGTAATCTCTGTTTTAATATACTCTCGCTGTTCGCCTGCTTTAAACAAAATTTCATCTAAATTTCAGCTATAATTTAGCCCTTACTTCTCTTCTATAGCTGTTCATGCCTGAATTTTCTTTTTCTGATGCCCTCTTAAACTGGTTCGATCAACATGGTCGTCACGATTTGCCTTGGCAAGTTGCCGATGATCCATACAAAGTTTGGGTTTCTGAAATTATGCTACAACAGACTCAGGTAAAAACAGTTCTGCAATATTTTGATCGCTTTATGGAGCGCTTTCCAACGGTAGACGCTTTAGGTCATGCAACTTGGGATGAAGTAGCACCTTTTTGGGCAGGTCTTGGCTATTACGCTCGTGCACGCAATTTGCATAAAGCGGCTGGTCTTGTCACGCAGCAAGGTAAATTTCCTGAAACGCTAGAAGAATGGATTGCGTTACCTGGCATTGGTCGCTCTACCGCAGGCGCGCTCATGTCTTTAGGTTTACGTCAGTACGGCGTCATTATGGATGGCAACGTGAAACGCGTTTTAGCTCGCTTCTTTGCCATTGAAGATGACTTAAGCAAACCACAACACGAACGTGAAATGTGGAAACTCGCTGAAGAGCTTTGCCCTACACATCGCAACCATGATTACACGCAAGCGATTATGGACTTGGGTGCAACCATTTGTACTCCTAAAAAACCGCTATGTTTATATTGTCCAATGCAAGCTCATTGTCAGGCTTATCAGCAAGGGTTAGAACAAGAATTACCTTTTAAAAAACCGAAAAAAACACCGCCTGTTAAAACAGCAGATGTTCTTATTATTCAGTGCGAAGGTGAATGGTTCTGGCAACAACGTCAAGCTCATGGTCTATGGGGCGGTTTATTCTGTTTACCAATTTTAGAAAATGAACATGAACGACTGAGCTTAAGCCAACAATTCAAACTACAACCTCAAGCACAAACTTTTCAGATCAGCCATAGCTTCACTCATTTCACATGGTTACTTAATGCTCATGTGTTCCACGTGGAACCTGATCAAAAAGAACATCTGGCTATTGAACTTGAAGGTCAATGGTTGAGTCCGGAACAAGCCATTGCCAAAGGTGTTCCAACCGCTATGAAAAAATTGATCTCGACAAGCCGTTCATGACATAGTGAGTAAAATAATTTTGATATGGCTGTGACAGGGAGTATTTTGTGCGACGTTTTGTTTCTCATTTCTCACTTGGTTTTCTGATTATTCTTTTGGCTGCCTGTGCCAGTGCACCTAAAAAACCTGCCCCACTTCCACCTGCTCAAGTCATCAAACTCAAAAGTATGCAGCTTCCAAGTCGACTACCTGTACCTGTAAAAGGTATTGACCGCGATGAATTAAAAGACACATGGGGAGCTGCTCGGAGTCAGGGTCGTAGTCACGAAGGAATTGATATTTTGGCTCCACGTGGAACCAAAGTGTACAGTGCAACCGAAGGACTCGTTGCAGATCTTCGTAATAACAACTTAGGTGGCAAAGTCATCTGGATTTTAGGTCCAGCTGGGACATGGCATTATTATGCTCATCTTGATGGACATAAGCGTGGCTTAAACGTAGGTGACTATGTCAAAAAGGGCGACCTCATTGGCTATGTCGGCAATACGGGCAATGCACGTTATACTTCACCTCATCTTCATTATGGTCTTTATCTAGATGGTAAAGGGCGTGGTGCTGTTAATCCTTATTCATATTTACGCTAGGAACATTTTATGTCGGAAGCGCTGATCAATCGCTTAGTAGAGTTTGCCGAGTCTGGTAACCAGCAAAAGATCATTTTAAATGGCAATAGCTATCAAGGCTGGATCATGGAAATCAGCGATGATGCCCTACTAATCAGTACTGGTTTTTCAGACAAAGTCGGCAAAGACTTTTGGCTGAAGTTTGAAGACTTAACACAAGCAGAACTGTATTATTGGGATACTCGCCCAAATGAATGGGTCTTATTTAAACTTTAAAATTCTAAGATAAATATAAGGAGCATTATCATGAAAACTCAACGTTGTGGATGGTGTTCCGACGATCCACTCTATATTGCCTACCATGATGAGGAATGGGGTAAACCCGAACACGACGAGGCACGATTATTTGAAATGCTTTGTCTCGAAGGTCAGCAAGCCGGCCTCTCATGGATTACCGTACTAAAAAAAAGAGAAAGCTACCGTCAACACTTTTTTAATCATCCGATTGCAGACATTGCTTCATTTACAGATGATTTTCTAGAACTAAAATTATCTGATGCAGGCTTAATTCGTCACTTGGGGAAACTCAAAGCTATTCGTGATAATGCTATTGCTTGGCAAGCGCTCAAAGCACAAGTCGGTGATGTTCCTACATGGCTTTGGCAGTTTGTAGATGCAGCGCCACAAAACAATGATGTTGTAGATTATCGTAAGGCCCCTGCTCAAACCGAACTGAGTGTAAAACTTTCCAAAACGCTTAAAAAAAATGGTTTCAAATTTGTTGGCCCAACCACCTGCTATGCTTTTATGCAGGCAGTAGGCATGGTCGATGATCATGAAAACGATTGTCAATTTAAAGCTTCATAACCCACCAGAACGGTTCAAAGCCGCTTAAGGAGTTTCCGATGAGCAATAATACGATTCAAGCTTATGCTGCAATGCAGGCAGGTGAAAAACTGGTTCCCTATCAATTTGACGCAGGTGAATTACAACCGCATCAGGTTGAGGTAAAAGTTGAATATTGTGGTTTATGTCATTCTGATATTTCTGTTTTAAACAATGAATGGCGTTCGACCGTGTACCCTGTGGTTGCAGGTCATGAAATTATTGGACGAATTGTTGCTTTGGGTTCAGAAGCAAAAGGTCTACAAATTGGGCAACGTGTCGGCATTGGTTGGACAGCTGAAAGTTGCCAAGCCTGTGATGAATGTATTGGTGGTCAGCAAGTACTGTGTACAGGTGGAAATGTTGCAACAATCGTAGGACATGCGGGTGGCTTTGCCGATAAGGTTCGCGCAGGTTGGCAATGGGCCATTCCCCTCCCGGACGATTTAGATGCTGAAAGCGCAGGTCCTTTACTGTGTGGCGGAATTACCGTTTTTGATCCACTACTCAAACACAAAATTCAGGCAACGCATCATGTCGGTGTAATTGGCATTGGTGGTTTAGGCCATATAGCCATTAAGCTACTTAAAGCATGGGGCTGTGAAATCACTGCTTTTAGTTCTAACCCAGATAAAACGGAAGAACTCAAAGCAATGGGAGCCGACCATGTGGTAAATAGCCGCGATACAGAGGCAGTAAAAGCTCAAAAAGGTAAATTCGATTTATTGCTGAGTACCGTGAATGTGACTCTAAATTGGTCTGCTTTTATTGCAACACTGGCACCAAACGGAACCTTACATTTCTTAGGCCTTACACTTGAGCCTGTTCCTGTTTCAGTTGGCTCTCTTATTGGTGGTGCTAAGTCAGTGACTGGTTCACCTACGGGCTCACCTGCTGCACTACGTCAGCTTTTAAAGTTTGCTGCACGTAAAAAAATTGCGCCTCAAATTGAGCTATTTCCGATGTCACAGCTCAATGAAGCAATTGAGCGTCTACACTCAGGGCAGGCACGCTACCGCATTGTACTTAAAGCAGACTTTGCAGAATAAAACTAACTCGCTGTTTTAATCTGTTGTCGTGACCAGTCCGCCAAGCTCATAATTGCTTGGCGGACATCGGCAGTTAACTCATGGCCTGCGTTCAAACGAATGAAGTGCCGATAACGTTCATCCTCACCAAAAACATGGCCCGGTACCACTGTAATTCCCTGAGCTTTTGCAGTGTAATAGAGCGCCAAACTATCTACGGTTTTAGGTAACTGCATCCATAAGGCATAACCCCCGTCTGGTTGACTCAGTGCAATTGGAATACCTTCAAAGGCATTTAAAATACAACTACGACACTCCTCGACTTGCCGCATCAAATTCGGTCTTAACTGCTCTAAATGCTCCCTGTAACCACGACTATAAATAAAATCAGCTAGGCCTAATTGTAGCGGTGTATTGACCCCTATATTACTGGCTACCAGCTCAAGCCTTAAATGTTGTAGCTTCGCACTTAAACAGAACCACCCTACGCGATACGCACTCGACAATGACTTAGAAACTGACCCACACCAAATTACATAGCCTTCACGGTCCCAATAGCGTATAGGCAATGGTCGCTCACCGCTGTAGCCACACTCTCCATAAATATCATCTTCGATAATAAAGCACTGATACTTTGCTGCTAATTCAGCAATCTTTTGTTTTTCTGAATTACTTAAACAATATCCCAATGGGTTCTGATAGTTGGCTGTCATTAAACAAACCTTAGCCAAACCTTGCTTCATAAATGATTCTAAGCGCTCAAGATCGATACCACGATGATGCGCTGGAATTTCAATAATCTGCCGTTTTAAACTTGCTATAAGCTGCAGCTGTCCATTAAAAGTAGGCGTCGGAATTAAAATACTATCGCCTACTTCTGTTAGATGTTGAATCACCAAAGACAAAGCAGGCATGCAGCCATTGGTAATAAAAATATCTTCTGCCGCGATAAAAATCCCATCTTCACGCCAATGATAAGATAACGCTTTTCTTAATTGCTCATGCCCTTGTTTATTACAATAAAGAAAGTCTTGAGGCTGACAATTTTTTAAAGCCCGTTGAATAGAACGACGTAAACCTTCCACAGGAATAAAATGAGGCGTTAACTGAATAGAGCCTAATGGTACAAGATGGCTTTGTAAGGCAGCTTCCTGAATTTGATTATGCAATTCCAGATTTGAAACTTGTCGAGGTAAAGACAAGAAATCTGGACTTTCAGGAATGGGGCCGGATTGTGCACGAGCTACCACAAAATAACCTGACTTTGGCTTTACATAAATAAGCCCCCTCGCCTCAAGTAACTCATAACAACTTTTTGCTGTACTTAAACTAATGCTGTGCTGACGAGCAAAATCTCGTAAAGAAATAAGTTTCTGATGAGGTTTAAGCTCATCTTGATAAATACGATGTGCTAATTGATTGGCAAGAACCTGATATTGGAAAGTCATTCTGTGCTGCTTTTTTAAAAATTTCTGTATCTGTACTGGTTTATAGAACACCTTTAGGCTATAGAAATCAACTCAGAAAGTAGCAAGGTCATGAAATTAAAAGCTATATTGTTATTTACTATTGTTTTAGCTGGTTGCCAACAACAACCAAAAGATGAGCAATACAGACATACTGTTTGCCAAAGCCTCATAGAAGGTTATTTAAAAATGACAAATCAACAAGACTATAAAATAGAGCAACGCACTGATGAAAAGACCAGTACGATTTCTCATTATCAATATAAACGGAATAGCTCAAATGAAGTTGTAATGGTGAACTCGGTTTATTCAACTTTGTATTTTAGCTGCCGAGAACATCAAAAAAGTTATTTTCTGTCTCAACATTCATCACAAGGACAAACGACTCCACTTTTAGAAGTTCATTTTCCAACTGACAGTTACATTACTTTTAGAGAGCGTTTTTAAAACCGTCTTTTAACTGTTCTGCCAAAAACTCAATAAATAAACGAATTCGTTTTGGTAGATGCTCTTGTTGATAATACACAGCATGGATGCTTTGATATTGATGTTCAATTTGGTCTTCAAATAAAGCAATCAATCGCCCTTCTTCAATATCTTTCCAAATTTCAAATTCAGATAGTCGTGCAATACCATGTCCTCTAATCGTCAGCTGACGTACCGTCTCGCCACTTGATGCTTTAATTTTTGATTGCGCAAAAAAATATTCATCACCAACTTTAATCGGCCAACTATTGATATATGTAGGTCTGGTAAAACCAATCAAATCATGTTTTTCAAGTTGTTCAGGTTGTGTCGGTGTACCCTTAATTGCTAAATACTCAGGGCTTGCAACGATAAATAAGCGACTTTTACACACCAGTTTGGCATGAAGACTTGAATCATTGAGCTCCCCAAACCGAAATGCGACATCAGTTTTATGTTGCAGCAGGTCAATCACCTGATCATTACTATTTAACTCAATTTCAATATTTGGATAGCACTCACGAAACTTATGCATTAATGGCGCAATTACGTGTAAGACAAACGGCGTTGCTGAATCAATGCGAATGAGCCCCGCAGTGCCCTGATCAGACTTTTGCAGTTCTTCTTCAGCCGCATTTAGCTCATTTAAGATTTTACGGGCCTTTACCAGAAACTGTTGTCCTTCTTGAGTGAGTTTCAATTTACGTGTAGTTCGCTCTAACAAAGTCACATCTAACTTAGCTTCTAAGCGTGTTAAAGATCGACTGACTCCTGAAGGCGTTTGTTTTAAATGTTCTGCCGCCGCAACAAAAGAGCCTGTATCAACGATTGCGATAAACGCGACCAGCTCTTCAATTGTTGATTTCATGTCTTATTCCATTATTGACTAATGATCAAAGATATTTTGCTTATTCATCTATTTTTTCGCAACAATAAAAAAAGCAAAATGCACATCAAGTTAAATGATTATTCAAATTTAGGTAAACACATGAATATCCCACGTTTTGGTCTAGGAACTTTCCGTCTTAAAGAACAAGCAGTTATTGATTCTGTTAAAACTGCTTTAGAAGTAGGTTACCGTGTCATTGATACTGCTCAAATTTATGATAATGAAGCAGCGATTGGTCAAGCCATTGCCGAAAGCGGTGTATCACGTCAGGACTTATTTTTAACCACAAAAATCTGGGTAGATAATTTTGCTCAAGATAAGTTTATTCCAAGCTTAAAAGAAAGCTTAGAAAAGCTTCGTACTGACCATGTCGATTTAACTTTGATTCATTGGCCAGCACCAGATTTAGGCGTTTCAATTCCTGAAATCATGCAGCTTTTACTTGAAGCAAAACAACAAGGCTTAACCAAACAAATTGGTATTTCAAACTTCAATATTGCACTTACCCAACAAGCAATTGACACAATTGGTGTAGAGCATATTGCAACGAACCAGATTGAGCTGAGTCCTTATCTTCAAAACCATAAACTTGTGAATTTCTTACAAGAGAAGAATATTGATGTCACTTCATACATGACGCTTGCATACGGCAAAGTGCTTCAAGACCCTGTTTTAGCGGAGATTGCAGCAGCTCATAAAGCAACGACAGCGCAAATTGCATTAGCATGGGCATTGCAGCGTGGTTTTGCAGTCATTCCATCTTCGACTAAACGTGAAAACCTGATTAGCAATTTAAAAGCACAGGATATCGAGTTAACTGCGGCTGAAATGCAAATGATTGCCGAACTTGATCGTAACAGTCGTGAAGTTAGCCCAGAGCCATGGGCACCAGTTTGGGACTAAACTCATGAACACTCAATCAAATACGGCGTTCTCGTTATTGGCATTGGCAATAGGTGCCTTTGCCATTGGCACCACGGAATTTTCTCCAATGGGGTTACTTCCGAACATCGCTAATGATTTAGGGATTTCAATTCCAACAGCCGGTATGTTAATTACAGGCTATGCACTTGGCGTAATGCTAGGTGCACCGTTTATGACCCTGTGGTTTGGTGGTTTTGCACGACGTAATGCGCTTATTTTTTTGATGGCGATCTTTACGGTCGGTAACCTGATTGCAGCGTTTTCACCAAATTATATGAGCTTATTAGGTGCACGTCTCATTACAAGCCTGAACCACGGTGCCTTTTTCGGAATTGGTTCTGTTGTGGCAGCGAGTATTGTACCAGCGCATAAACAGGCTAGTGCAGTGGCAACCATGTTTATGGGCTTAACCATTGCCAATATTGGTGGTGTGCCTTTAGCAACATGGGTTGGGCAAAACATTGGCTGGCGTATGTCTTTCCTTGCGATTTCCGTGCTCGGCATCATTACTATGCTCGCTTTGTGGAAAGCATTACCGCAAGGTATGGTTGCCCAAAAACCAAACGTGAAGGCCGAGTTAAAAGTATTAACGCGTACCCCTGTGGTTCTTGCATTACTCACTACCGTACTCGGTGCAGGTGCAATGTTTACGCTCTACACCTATATTGCGCCAAGTTTGACTGAGTTTACACATGCTTCACCGACCTTCATTACGTTCATGTTGGTGCTGATTGGTGTCGGTTTCTCGATTGGTAACCATTTAGGTGGCCGTTTTGCAGACTTATCTATCAACAAAACTCTGATTGGTTTCTTGGTACTGTTGATTGTGATGATGGTAACTTTCCCAATTCTTGCTCAAAGCCAGATTGGAGCAGCCATTGCGTTGGTGATATGGGGTGCAGCAACCTTTGCTTTAGTACCACCTTTGCAAATGCGTGTAATGTCAGTCGCTCATGAAGCACCGGGACTTGCCTCTTCAGTAAATATCGGTGCGTTTAACTTAGGTAACGCAGTAGGAGCAGCAGCAGGTGCGTTAGTACTCGATTTAGGTTGGGGTTATAGCGCAGTATCATTTGCTGGAGCATTACTAGCTGGCTTAGGTTTGTTATTGGTTTTATTTCAAATCAAACGTGAAAGTAGCCCTGCACAAGCTTTACAGCAGTGTTCAGATTAATAAAAAAGCGCCTGATCTCAGGCGCTTTTTTTTAAGGTATTTATTTTAAAATATCTGGTAATTTAGGGTGTTCATAAATCGGACTGGTCACTTCCCGCTTCATTTTAAGCAACATCTGGTAAGGCTGCTGTTGAACAAACATATTTACAAAGCTCAACGGAATTGCACCAGCAGGGTCAGCGTAACCACTGGTGGTTACTTTCACCTTATTATTTGCAAGTTTCTGGAATGTCCAATCCCCTTCATAGCGTGTTAAGCGCACTACATCAGGTTGTATCGGATAATTTCCACTAATTGCAGTATTTTTAATTGTCACAACGCCATTTGCAGCTTTGCTCATTTTTCCTTTTACAACCACATCGCGATCTTTTAAAGGAAACGGAAAATCCAACACCATATACAGTGTGAACTCACCTTTTTTCTCATCTTGAGACAACATTTCAACTTTGCCCATATAAGGCACCCACTGGTCAGCACGATTTACATCTAAAATCACAGCAACAGCGCGTTCAAGTGGCACATCAAATGTGGTTTCTGCTTTATATTGAAAGACTGGATTATCAGTTTTTTGATAGGTCCAGACTTTAATATTATTGCGGTCTAAGCTGAGTTTAGCTTTTTCTGTAGAAGCAGCCCCCGTCCAGAGGCTGCTTAAGCAAAGAAGAGTGGTCAAGGCAATTTGTTTTTTATTCATGTTCTGCTCTATCTTGTTTTTCTCGCTACACATGGAATACGTACAGGGTTTTATACCTGTACGTCGTTCAATCCTAAAACATCTTTCATGTCATATTTACGCGCTTCACGGCCCACAACCCATGCAGCAGCTCGTACTGCACCAGCAGCAAAGTTCATACGGTTAGTCGCTTTATGAGTCACTTCAACACGCTCACCTTCACCAATAAACATGACTGTGTGTTCGCCAACGATGTCACCACCACGAATAGTTTCAAAACCAATCGTTTGACGGTCACGTGGGCCTGTATGCCCTTCACGGCCATACACAGCAACTTCTTTTAAGTTACGGCCTAAAGTATCTGCAATTGCTTCGCCCATCATTAATGCTGTACCTGACGGCGCATCTACTTTATGACGGTGGTGCGCTTCAATCACTTCAATATCTACTGTATCGCCAAATACTTTTGCTGCAAGCTCAAGTAACTTGATTGATACATTTACGCCCACTGAATAGTTCGCAGCGTAAACCACTGGGGTATGCGTAGCAACTTCGTCTAACTCAGCTTTTTGCTCATCTGACATACCTGTTGTACCAATAACCATGGCAACCCCAGCTTCACGGCAAAGCTTTAAATGCTGAGCAGTTGCAACTGGTGCAGTAAAATCAATGATTACATCGCAGTCTTTAAGAACTTCTGCCAAGTTTCCTGAAACCTTCACACCCACTGAACCAATACCAGCAAGCTCACCTGCATCAGTGCCCACTAAACTACTTTCCGGACGCTCTACCGCAGCAGCTAATTGATAGCCTGCCTGTTGAACTGCTTGAATAAGCGTACGGCCCATACGACCGCCTGCACCTAAAATACCAATGCGTGGAGCTGCTGACATAATCCTTCCCAATCTTCTGTTTTACGTAATTTGTCTACTATATCAAAACTCTTTGCTCATCTTAAAAAGTAAAAATTATTTTTTGAGTTGGGACGAAATTTAATCTGTTTTCACAAAAGTTAAAGAATTGATCGGCAGACTACGGAGCCACGAATGAGAAAAAGATGACTATAAGGAGTTCAGCATGCATTCGAGAATTATTGGTTTTACAGTAATGATGGGGATTATGAGTTCAGTGGCATTTGCAGAGCCAGCAATCCAGCCAGGAGACACATTAGAAAGCTTATCTAAAGCACGTATTACAACAAACGTAAATACTCAAACAGCAACGCCTACAGCTCAAACAAGCGATGCCAATGCTGACGTTAAAGTTGAAGATATTGACCCAATTATTGGCGAAAAAACAGCAGAAGCACCGAAAGTAGCTGTACAGGCAGAAGCAGTAGCCACACCAGTGATCGAAAATGCTCCTACTCTTGCTTCTAGCGAACCGACTGTAAGTGTTGACGATATTGATGTTGCTCATCCTACAGAGTAAGCAGACGTAATTTTCTTTTAAGCAGAATAAAAATAATAAGATGAATCAGCGCAATAAAAAGAAGGCGGATATTTTATCAATATCCGCCTTCTTTTTAATTTCTTATATAATCAAGTATTAATCGAACAAACGATCAAAGAATGATTTTTTCTTCGGTGAAGAAGCACTGTCTTCGCCATCAAAAGAAGCTTGCAACTCTTTAAGTAATTCACGTTGACGAGAATTTAAGTTGACTGGTGTTTCTACCACAATACGGCAGAGTAAATCACCCACCATGCTGCTACGTACTGGACGAACGCCCTTACCACGTAAACGGAATAATTTACCTGTTTGAGTTCCCTCAGGAATCTTCAAGCTAACGCGACCTTCCAAAGTTGGAATTTCAATTTCTTTACCAAGTGCAGCATCAGCAATGCTCACTGGTACGTCCATATAAAGATCTGCGCCATCACGTTGGAAAATTTCGTGTTCACGAACGACGACTTCAACGTACAAGTCACCTGATTGGCCATCACGAATTGCTTCGCCTTTACCACTCAAACGAACGCGGTCACCATTATCTACACCCGCTGGAATTGTAACTTCCAACGTTTGCTGGCGATCGGCAACACCTGAACCATGACATGCCTGACAAGGGTTTTTAATAATTTTACCTTGACCACGACACGTACCACATGTTTGTTGTACAGAGAAGAAACCTTGCTGCATACGAACTTGTCCTGAACCATGACAAGTTTTACAGGTTTCAACATCTTTTGGATTTTTAGAACCTTTACCATCACACACATCACATGGTGCTGGAGCAGTAAAGGTAATGGTTTTTTTAACCCCTTTTACAGCTTCTTCAAGGGTAAGTTCCATTACATAGCGTAAATCTGATCCGCGACGTTGACGCTGTTGACGTCCACCACCACCGAATGCGCCACCGAAGATATCACCGAACTGGCTAAAAATATCTTCTGCACTAAATCCGCCGAAGCCACCACCGCCCCCGCCAAAGCCACCTTCGAACGCATTATGTCCCATTCGATCGTACATGCTACGCTTTTCGCTGTCCGATAAAACTTCATAAGCTTCAGCAGCTTCTTTAAATTTCTCTTCAGCTTCGGCATTGTCAGGGTTTCTATCAGGATGATATTTCATCGCCAATTTACGGTAGGCTTTTTTGATCTCATCATCACTTGCGGTTTTTGAAACGCCTAAAACCTCATAATAATCACGTTTAGCCATTTTTGGCGGTGCTCCTCACGGAATTTTATCAATACTCTATTGCCGACTAAATGGGGGGCTTTAGCCGAATTTACAAGGGGGAAATGTTTAAAAAATAGATATATTAAAAAACTGCCTTATTTTTTAAATATTTAGACAAGCCTTTTAACCATGCATTTAATAGAAATAACCACGCAATAGCGCTAAAAACTACGCCAGCAACCGTAGAGGCTGTGACCCAAAGATTACTATCCCATGCAAAGAAGAAGAGCGGAATAAACCAGACAACAGCAAAAATTGCCATAAATAGAAATAGAATCGCATTGCGCATAATCCATAGCGCATGCGCATGAATCCAAACTTCTGCATTATCTACAACTGCCACTTTACGAGCGACCAAATAAGCAAAGGCCGCAAAAATAACCGTAAACAATGCAAGAAACATGAACGCATAAGAAATTACTATATAACGGCGATGCTGTTCGATATGGTCTTGCCCCATCTGTATTTCACCTCAATTCACTGCATTTTGCCTATTTTTTATGCAGCGAAATAATCCTGTATTTTTTGTGTAAAGACAGGTGCTACTATATTGGAGTTTTCAATATTTCGCACCTTTATTCACAAAAAATTTATGTATTTTATGCGGTTTTTTTCACCTTAAACCACGCTGCGTAGAGTGCAGGTAGGAAAAATAATGTCAGTAAGGTGGCAACAATCAATCCGCCCATGATCGCAACAGCCATCGGACCAAAGAAAATACTTCGAGAAAGTGGAATCATGGCCAGAACAGCGGCTAAAGCAGTCAAAATAATTGGACGGAATCGTCGCACTGTCGCTTCAATAATTGCTTCCCAAGTTGGATGTCCCGCTTGTCGGTCCTGCTCAATTTGATCAATCAAAATAAGCGAGTTACGCATGATCATGCCAGAGAGCGCAATTGTGCCTAACATGGCCACAAAGCCAAATGGTTTGTTAAATAACAGTAAGAATAAAACAACACCAATTAAACCCAGTGGAGCTGTTAACAACACGATGGTCGAGCGAGACAAGCTTTTGAGCTGAATCATCAGTAATGTCATGACCACTGCCAAGAAGAGTGGCATACCCGCATTCACAGAATCTTGCCCACGTGCAGACTCTTCTACGGTTCCACCCACTTCAATGAGATAGCCACTTGGCAATTCAGCACGTAACTTATCCATTGATTCAGCTAACTCACCCACAACGGTAGCAGGCTGCAAATTGGTACGAATATCTGCGCGAACAGTAATCGTCGGTAAGCGGTTACGATGCCAGATCAAACCATCTTCAAACTTATACTCAATCTTCGCAATTTGAGCTAAAGGTACAGTAGTTCCATTGTTCGTTGGCACAGCTAAGCTTGCCAGTGAAGCCACTTCAACGCGCTCTGCTTGGTCCCCGCGTAAGCGAATTTCAATGAGTTCACGTTTTTCACGATATTGCTCAATCGCACTACCAGTAATTGATGCATTAATGAAGTTCGCTAAATCCAGACTAGAGACACCCATTTGTCGAGCACGGTCTTGATCAATTTGAATAGAAATAATCTTACTTGGTTCGCCCCAGTCTAAATGCACATTGGTGGTATTCGGGTTTTCACTCATTACTCTAGCGACTTGCTGCGCTTCTTTACGTACCAGATTTAAATCTTCACCTGACACACGATATTGCAATGGATAACCCACAGGTGGGCCATTTTCGAGTAATGACACACGAGTACGGACTTGTGGGAGTAACTGCTTAATTTGTGTTTCTAACGAACGACGAATGTCATCACGATCATCAAGCGATGATGCGAGTACAACAAACTGAGCAAAGCTGGCTTGTGGTAATTGCTGGTCTAAAGGTAAATAAAAACGTGGTGAACCTGTCCCTACATAGGCCACATAGTTATCAATACCTTTTTGTTTAGATAGGAATTTTTCAACCTTTTTCACAGCTTGTTCTGTTGCTGTTAAAGAAGCGCCTTCTTCAAGTTTTAAATCGACTAAAATCTCGGCACGGTTTGAAGGCGGGAAAAACTGCTGAGGTACAAGTTTAAACATCAGCACAGAGAGCACAAAAATCCCCACCGTCGTTGCAATCACGGTTTTACGGTAGGTCACACAAAACTCGACCATCTTTCTAAAACGTAAATAGAAACTAGATTGATAAGGATCGTAATGATGGTCCTGTGAAATTGCCACAGTTTGCGGTTGTGGTTTTTTAGTTAATCTTGCCCATAAGCGGACATACCAAGGGGCCTGATGTCCTAACTTGGTAAAATCTGGTAATAGCTTTTCACCTAAATAAGGCACAAATAAAACTGCCGCGATCCAAGACACCAATAAAGCAATGGTCACAACCTGAAAGATAGAGCGTGTGTATTCACCTGTACTAGACTGAGCCGTAGCAATCGGTAAAAAACCTGCCGCGGTAATCAATGTTCCCGTGAGCATCGGAAATGCTGTAGTTTTCCACGCAAATCCAGCGGCTTTAATCCGACTATAGCCCTGCTCCATTTTAATGGCCATCATCTCGACGGCGATAATGGCGTCATCGACTAACAGACCTAACGCCAAGATCAAAGCACCAAGTGAAATCTTATGCAGTCCGACATCGAATAAACTCATACCGGCAAAGGTCATTGCTAAAACTAATGGAATAGAAAAAGCGACCACCAATCCCGTACGGAAGCCTAAAGAGAAAAAACTCACTAACAAGACAATAATGACTGCTTCAGCGAGTACCTTCACAAACTCATGAATACTGCGTTGTACTGCTACAGGTTGGTCAGAAACTTTTTGCAATTTCATGCCGAGTGGCAAGGTCTTTTGCAGTTGGGCAAATTCTGTTTCTAGATTTTTACCAAGGGCAATAATGTCACCGCCTTTACGCATCGAAACGGCAATGCCAATACCATTTTCACCCATGAAACGCATACGTGGTTGAGCAGGCTGACTAAAACCACGATAAACATCAGCAACGTCACCAAGCTGGATGGTTTTATCACCGACCAATAAAGGTGTTTTTTTAATTTCATCAATGTTTTGTAGATGACCACTTACTCTAATTTGAATACGGTCTGTACCCGTTTCAAAAAAGCCCGCACTTGCCATACTATTTTGCTTTTGTAAGGCTTCTTGAATCGCTGTAACTGGAATTCCGAGCTGCACCGCTTTAGTGTTAGAAATCTCAACCCAGATTTTTTGGTCTTGTAGACCAATCAATTCGACCTTACTGACATCCTTGACTCGTTGAAGCTGTAATTGCAAACGATCTGCATATTCTTTCAAAAGTGCATAGTCAAAGTCTTTGCCTGTCAGTACATAAATATTACCGAAAGTGTCCCCAAATTCATCGTTAAAAAATGGGCCTTGTACACCGTTTGGCAGTTCATGGCGAATATCATTCACCTTCTTACGGACGTTATACCAAACGTCAGGAATCTGTGCCGATGTCAGTGAGTCCTTGGCAACAAACGTAACCATCGACTCCCCTGGGCGGGAGTAAGCCATAATCTTGTCATACTGCCCTGTTGTCATCAGTTCCTTTTCGATACGGTCAGTCACCAGCGTTGAAACTTCTTTCGCTGTTGCTCCTGGCCAATAGGTTTGTACGACCATGACTTTAAAGGTAAATGGTGGGTCTTCACTTTGTGAGAGTTTTGAATAAGAGATCGCGCCGATAATGCCAAGTAACAGCATAAAATAAAGGACAATACCTTTATTATTTAATGCCCATTCCGAGAGGTTGAATTTCATGGCTGGGTTGCTCCCTGAATTTTCACCGCACGGTTTTCACGGTCAATCGGGTGAATCTTCTGCTTATCGCGTAGCAAATGCACACCACCAATCACCACCCAATCATTTGGTGTTAAACCAGATAGCACGGGTACACTGTCTCTGCCATATGCACCAACCGTTACAGGTACTTTGCGTAAAGTCTGATTCGCATTAACAACCCAGACATAAGGCTGATTATCTGTTGCTGAAACGCTCGAAAGTGGCACACTCATCACGTTGGTTTGAGTTGAGGTAAAAAATACGCGTGCACTTTGTCCAAGTTGGATAACAGACTGCCCTTCTTTGAGTGCAACTTTCACTGTAAAGGTACGAGACTGATCCGCTGCCGGAGAAACTTCGCGTACATATCCGGCAAATTTTTCATTCGGTTTAGACCACAAAGTGATCCAAGCGGCTTGACCAACTTTAATCTCGGTAACAGCTTGTTCAGGAACACCAATAACAACTTCACGCTCTCCATCAATTGCCAGTTGATAAGCAGCTTGTCCTGCTGCAACCACTTGTCCAATTTCTATGTTTCGCGCAGTAATCACCCCGTTTTTGTTAGAAACGAGTTGGTTATAACCAGTTTGGTTGGCAGAAACCTCATAGTTAGAACGAGCTTGCTGTAGTGCCGCTTGTGCCGCGTCGTATTGATTTTTTACAGTGTCATATTGCGAACGGCTTACAGCATTAATCGGGAGTAATTGCTGAAAACGTTTAAGTTCATCTGCTGCTGTTTTTGCTGAAGCCTGTGCATTGTCTAGCTGAGCTTTAGCAGCATTTAATTGTAGCTGAGCATCTGCTACATCGAGCTTTGCTAATACTTGTCCTACTTTAACCCGGTCGCCTACATCCACATAACGAGCCGTAACTTGTCCACCTACCCGAAATGCTAAAGCCGTTTGTTGTCTAGCCTGCACATCCCCTGCATAGCTTTTTTGTTCATTGAGTGTGGTTAAGGGCTGTGCCACCATCACATAGGGTATTTCTTCTGTTTTTGGAGTTTCTTTACTACACCCCATTAATGTGACCATACAAACAATCACCATACTCATGATGAGAGGTTTTAACACATTCATATCTTATCGCTCTTATTCAAACTGATTTTTTAAGGCACAATATGCTTGCATCATAGTTCGTTTATTTTTTAATTAATATACTCATGGGTACATTAATTAAAGAAAAATGTATAAGTGTTTATTTTTTAAAATTATTATTTAGAGGGTTTTGTGCAAACAGTTAATCAAAGTGGTCGCCCAAAAGATCTAGAAAAACGTGCTCGTATCTTACAAGCCGCTAAAGCTATTTTTTTGAAATCTGGCTATCACGGTACCAGCATGAACCAGATTGCACAGGAAGCAGGTGTAACTAAACTGACGGTCTATAATCACTTTCAAGACAAAGCCAACTTATTTATCTGTGCGATTACAGAAACCTGTGAAGAGACACTGTGTACTAAACAATTCGAATTAGATGCATCGGCAGATTTTTATCAAGCACTCTTTATTGTGTGTTCACGCGCCTTGCAAATTATTTACTCACCTGAGGCGCTTAAACTTGAACATGTTTTATTTGAACTTGCAGCAGAACAAAGTCCACTCGCTCTACAGTTTTTTGATGCATCTCATACTCGACTGCAAAATCAGTTAACCGAGTTTTTGCAAAAAGCAGCTCAATTAGGTTTTATTCAAACCGATGACCCAACCTATCAAACCGAACTTCTTTTGTCCTTATTGCTTGGTGTACGTCACCAGAAGGTTTTACTTAGGATTATTGCTGTACCCAATGCGCACGAGCTTGAACAAATTATTCAAGATGCAATTCATTTATTCTTGCTCAAATATCGGAATTAAACCAAAGTCCGATTGTCAAAAGTTACGCTGAGTGCATGCCAGCTTTTAAGACGCTACAAGCGAATTAAATGTTATTTTTTAAGCAAAAATTCACATTTTCTTACGCTCAAAGCTTGGAATGTTTGTTAATCGCGCTATATTCGATAAGAATAAGAACAGGAGAAAATAGCATGGTTCAGCAAATCGATGCGCCACTGCGTGAGGATGTCCGCTTACTTGGTAATTTGTTAGGTGAAACCCTAAAACAACATGCAGGACAAGAACTGTTTAATCAGATCGAGCAAATCCGTGCTCTTGCCAAAGGTGCACGTGATGGTCAAGCTGAAGCCGAAAAGCAATTAGAACAATTATTTTTAGAACTGCCCGATGAAGAGCTATTACCTCTCACCCGCGCTTTTTCTCACTTCCTCAATTTTGCCAATATTGCCGAGCAATATCATGTGGTCCGTAGCCGCAGACAGGCAGAATTTGATTCGGATGCAAACTCTCCGAATCCGCTTGTTCACTTATTTCAAAAATTTAAAGATAAAAGTATTTCGACAGAAAAACTGTTCCAGCAAATTTGTGATCTTAAGATTGAGTTAGTACTTACAGCGCACCCAACTGAAGTGAGTCGTCGTACCCTGATTCAAAAATACGATGATATTAACGCTTGCCTCTCACAGCTTGATCAGCAAAAACTTACCCCACGCGAACGCCAAAATGCACTTGCAAACTTAAAGCAACAAATTAGTTCAGCTTGGCAAACAGATGAAATTAGACAGCACCGCCCTACTCCAGTCGATGAAGCAAAATGGGGATTTGCCACAATTGAGCAAACACTTTGGAATGCTGTACCTAAATTCATTCGCGAGTTAAATGAATTAGTTCAAGAAAACTGCCAACTCAATTTACCACTTAATATTGCACCAGTACGTTTCGCATCTTGGATGGGTGGAGACCGAGATGGTAACCCAAATGTTACTCATCAAATTACCCAAGAAGTACTCTGGTTATCACGCTGGCAAGCTGCGGACCTCTATTTAAGAGATATCGAAAATTTACGTTGGGAACTTTCAATCCAGACTTGTTCTGAAGAAATGATTCAAGCAATTGGTAGCCAACATGCAGAACCTTATCGTGAATATTTACGTGCAACCCGCGAGCGTTTAAAAGCAACTCGCCACTGGTTAGCTCAGCGTTTACAAGGCTTAGAAGCAGACGACAGCAATGTCATTAAAAGCAAAGACGAACTCTTACAGCCTTTATTGCTGTGCTACCGTTCTTTAATCGACAGTAACCTACCTGAAATTGCGAATGGTCAGCTTCTCGACTTCATCTATCGTGTGAACTGTTTTGGTATTGAACTACTTAAACTCGACATTCGCCAAGAATCAGGCCGTCATCGCCAAGCGATTTCAGCAATTACTGAATATTTAGGTTTAGGTAATTTTGAATCATGGACTGAACAAGCGCGCCAAAACTTCCTCATTCAGGAATTACAAAGTAAACGCCCGCTTTTACCGAAATATATTAATGAACCTGAGGGCAGTTTAATTGGTCATCCAGATGTCCAAGAAGTATTTGCAACCATGCGTACTTTGGCAGACCAACCGCCTGAATCCTTAGGGGCATATATTATTTCGATGGCTGAATATCCAAGTGATGTTTTAGCTGTGTTGTTATTGCAAAAAGAAGCAGGTATTCAACACCCTTTACGTGTAGTTCCTCTATTTGAAACTTTAAAAGACTTAGATGGCGCTGCAAGCACCATGAATACGCTGTTCAATATGCATTGGTATAAACAGCACATTCAGGGTAAACACGAAGTCATGATTGGCTACTCCGACTCTGCAAAAGATGCTGGTTTCATGTCTGCCAACTGGGCGCAATATCGTGCTCAAGAAGAGCTAACAGCAATTGCTCAAACACACGGCGTACAGTTGACATTATTCCATGGTCGCGGCGGTTCAATTAGCCGTGGTGGAGCACCAACCCAACAGGCTTTGTTCTCGCAACCTCCTGGTTCAATTTCTGGGGCAATCCGTGTCACAGAACAAGGTGAAATGATTCGCTTCAAATTCGGTCTAGAAGGTATTGCGATGCAAAACCTTGAAATCTATACCGCAGCAACACTTGAAGCGACCTTATTACCACCACCAGAACCTAAAACTGAATGGCGTGAACTCATGAACCGTATGACAGATCATTCTGTTAAGGTTTATCGCCAAACAGTCCGTGAAAATCCACACTTTGTGAAGTATTTACGTACTGTCACGCCTGAGCTTGAATTACAAATGTTGCCATTAGGCTCACGTCCTGCAAAACGAAAAGTGAGTGGCGGCATCGAGTCTTTACGTGCGATCCCATGGGTATTTGCTTGGACACAAATCCGTTTGATGTTACCTGCATGGCTAGGTACTGGCGCAGCAATTAATGAAGTGATTGCCGATCAGCAAAAAGCAACCCTTGATGAAATGCTCCAGCAATGGCCTTATTTCCAGACGCTGATTGATATGCTGGAAATGGTATTGTCTAAAGCCGATGCCAACATTGCACTCTATTACGAATCTCATTTGACTGAAGATGAAGATTTAAAAGTGCTCGGTAATCAATTACGTCAACGACTAAAAGATGCTGTTGAAACGCTACTTAAATTGAAAGATGAATCAAAGCTTCTGAGTAACAACGAGGTTCTTGATCAATCTATGCAGGTTCGTAAACCATACTTACTTCCTTTGCATCTTTTACAGGCTGAACTCATGAAGCGTCGTCGTGATTATCTTGCTGAGCGTCAGGCAGAACACACCCCTGTTGACCATGCACTCATGGTGAGTATTGCAGGTATTGCGGCTGGTTTACGTAATACAGGTTAAGGTAATTTTACCAATTGTTTTATAAAGCAGTGCATCTCGATGTGCTGCTTTTTACTTGCAAAGTTCTTTATTTTTCTTAAATTTTCTCCGATTTTCTATTTTTTTGAATATTTTTTAAAAATCATAAAATTAATATTTATGAGAAAAAAATAACTAAATACGCACATTTAGTTTTTTTAAAATTATACCAATCGTTAAAAAATAATTACTTTTCACTCATATACTTCTCTGTAGAGATTAAATGCACTCACAAGAAAGAGTATCATGGCAGCAATTAAAGAATAATGAGCTTATTTTATGTCCAATTGGTTTCCAAAATGGCAGCCTTACCAAGGTGATATTGACCATCGGCCAGTCTCTACCAATGAATATCTCCCACCCGTTCAAAGTGCTGTTTTGGGTATTCAACATGCATTTGCTATGTTTGGAGCGACTGTTTTAGCACCCTTACTCATGGGTTTTAATCCTAACCTTGCTATTTTAATGTCTGGAATCTGTACCATTCTGTTTTTCTTAATTACAGGTGGTCGTGTTCCAAGTTACTTAGGATCAAGTTTTGCCTTTATTGGGGTGGTTGCAGCTGCAACTGGGCATATTACAGGTTCAGGTGCCAATCCAAATCTATCTATGGCTTTAGGTGGAATCGTAGCATGTGGTGTTTTTTATGCCATCATCGGTTTTATCGTGATGCTTACTGGTACACGCTGGATTGAAAAACTCATGCCGCCTGTGGTGACTGGTGCCATTGTGATGATTATTGGCCTGAACCTTGCACCTGTTACGATTAAAGGTGTTGCAGGCCAACCATTTGAAATGTGGATGGCCTTAATTACCGTACTTTGTATGGGTAGTATTGCAGTCTTTACTCGTGGCCTGTTGCAACGCTTGCTTCTGTTGATTGGTTTGATCTTGGCTTATGTGATTTATGCCATCACCACCAATGGGCTAGGTTTAGGTAAACCAATCGATTTTAGCCAGATCTCACAAGCCGCATGGTTTGGGATTCCAAGCTTTTCGCATCCTACTTTTGACACGAATGCTATGCTAATTATTGCGCCAGTTGCGCTTATCTTAGTAGCAGAAAATCTAGGACATATTAAAGCTGTTGGCGCGATGACTGGTGAAAACCTGACTCCACAATTAGGTAAAGCATTTGTTGCAGATGGTTTGGCGACAACATTATCTGGTAGTGTCGGCGCTCCAGGGATGACTACTTACGGTGAAAACATTGGTGTGATGGCAGTCACTCGTGTGTACTCAACCATTGTTTTTGTGATCGCAGGTGTCTTTGCAATTTTCTTAGGTTTATCTCCAAAATTTGGTGCGGTAATTAGTACGATTCCAAGTGCTGTTTTAACAGGCGCGTCTATTGTTGTGTTTGGTTTAATTACCATTGCTGGGGCCAAAATCTGGATCGAAAACAAAGTTGATTTTTCTAACAATAAAAATCTAATTGTTGCTTCAGTCACGATTATTTTAGGTGCCGGTAACTTTGAATTATTGTTCGGTAACTTCAATTTAGGTGGTATTGGTACCGCAACTTTTGCAGCCATTATTTTAAATTGGCTGTTTAGTTTAAAAGATAAAACCTAAATTCAAAAAGGCAGCGCAAGCTGCCTTTTTTTATTACGATTTAGTATGATGACTTTTTAGCCTTCAATACGTTCCCTGTCATGCGTTTTGATTTTTTTGATTTACAGCTGGTTCTTCATATTGTCTCTACAGGTAGTCTAACCAAAGGTGCAGACCGCTCTGCAATTTCACTTCAAGCCGCCAGTGAACGTATAAAAAAACTCGAACAATATTTTGAAACGCCCTTATTTATTCGCCAGACGACGGGAGTGGAGCTCACCACAGCGGGACACGCGTTTGTAGAGCATGCCCGTCAACTGATGACACAAAAAGAACAACTCGAACAAGAAATGCAGCGTTTTAGGCCACCTACATCAGAGTCATTAACACTTTGGTGTAACTCTTCCGCTCAAAGCGAATATTTGCCTCCGTTATTACCACAATATTTGGTGCTTCATCCCGAAATGAACATTGATTTACACGAGGCAGAAAGTTCAGAAATTGTAGA
Source organism: Acinetobacter sp. C13 (assembly GCF_016809775.1). Lineage (NCBI taxonomy): Bacteria > Pseudomonadati > Pseudomonadota > Gammaproteobacteria > Moraxellales > Moraxellaceae > Acinetobacter > Acinetobacter sp. C13. The sequence goes on along the minus strand of NZ_JAFBJL010000003.1, from coordinate 11,277 downwards.
GGCATTAACGCAAGGAGTTGCAAATCTTGGGCTGGTCTCAAGTTTTTTTGATACCCGCCATTTGCAAACTAAGGAGTTTGCTAGTGATCCATTAGTTCTGATTTGTCCTCCTACTCACAATTTAGCTCAACACCAAGAGCTGAATTTGGTAGAGGCTTTAAATTATGGTTTTATTGGTCTTAAACCCCACCATTCGTTGCAACAGTCCATCGAAACTCAAGCTAAGCTATTGGGCTTTAACATACAGTACCGTTTGCGCTTACCTAATTTTGGCGCGATTGCTGAGGTAGTCGCCAAAGGCGTCGGAATTGCAATTATGCCGGCTCGTGCTGCCCAGCGTTTGCAATCGGACTATGACTTTCATTCCATTCAACTACTAGGCGCGTGGGCAAATCGTAAACTGCTTTTGGCGACCCAAAATTTCAACCAGCTACCTAGCAGTTACCAACAATTTGCAGACTTTTTATTGCAGCATCGTCCTGAAAAATTAGCTTAATGCAAAATCATATAAAGACCTAATGACACCAAACCTATAAAAAAGATACGACGAAATAATTGCTCGTTTAACCGATAACGGATTTTTTTACCTAACCACATTCCAACGAGCGCCGCCAACAATGCAGCGAAAGATAAACGATAATCCAATGTCATTCCCGACATAGGGTTGTGGTGTAAAAAGACTGCAAGACAAATGGTAGAAACAGTAAACGTTAGTCCTAAAGCCTGAACCAACTCATCCCGCTTTAAATGTAAAGACTGCAAATAAGGAACGATTGGAATAATAATGACACCAGTTGCTACAGTCACTGCCCCGCCGATATATCCAATAATCGGTGATAGCCAACGTTCATACTTCCCTAAGTGTGGAAGTTTCTTCACGCACAAACCATAGAGTCCATATAAGGCCAACATACAGCCTAATAAAATTTCACTACTATGCCCATGACTTTGACTTAAAGTAGGTAAAAAGCTCCATATTGAGCCTACAACAATACCCACAAGCAAAGTCCAGAAACGGCGAATAAAAGCCCAGACATGTCCTTCAGCAAAAAGCTGCCAGACGTTGGTGACCATTGAAGGAACTATCAGAAGAGATGCTGCCTGAAAAGGGCTCATTGCGATGGTGAGTAAGCCCATCGATACAGCGGGTAATCCTAAACCGATCATGCCTTTAATCATGCCAGCGAAGGCAAAGACCACTATAATAATTGCTAAAAAAGTCACTGTTTATCTCCGATTCCTTAAAGGATATGCTACGGAAAAAACAGGTACTGCCCTATTCTTGTTTTTAGGAGTAGGCCTCAATTAAAAGTTGAGGCTGTTTTATATTTTTCTTCTAATACATTGCTAAAAATACTTTCGATCATCCATACACGATACAAGCTATTAAATACGTAGGTCTGACCATCAATACGCAGCTCTAAAACTGGCAAATCAGGCTGATGCTTGTCTTTGCAAAGTGCATCATTCTGCGCCAAAACAGATTGCACATCTTGGTCAGTTAGCTGCTCAATCCCAAGTTGCTGCTGTAACTGTTGAAAATGTTTTAAGAAAGATAAATCTTTTCCTTTCGTCCAAACTGCCTGCAATATTGTAAAAATTGTATCGATTTGCTGATTTTCTTGCACACTATAAAAAAGCTTTGCCATTTCCAGTGTACTTTCCTCGGTAGGACGACAAAATGGCGTAAAGGCCACACCTGTTCGTTTAGAAACACGTGTCGCCAAACTCCAGTCAAACCAGTCTCGACCTTGATAACTTAAAGGGTAAACTTTTAGTTGAATATCATAATAATCAGCCAGCTCTTCTTTAATATAGGCAAGTAACAACCAGCTCATTGGATCTTCTAAAGCAATATAAATATCAAGTTCAGGATGAAGGGTCTGAATTTCGGTAAGCGCTTCAGCATCATTAATCAAATGTTCACGCCATTCGATATGATTAATTAAAAAAATTGGATTGCCCGTCAGTAACTTTTGCTGCTTCAGACGACGAGTTAAACGTAATAAATCATCTACTGCGTGATATTTACGTCCACCAAATTCAAAGTATGCCGCAGGTACAGGCTCATCCGTAAAAATGCGTTCTGAAAAATGTTGAGGAAGCTGATGTTTAACTGCCATGGCATGTAAAGTTCGCAACTTTCCATATTGTTGTTGCCAAAGCATGTGAAAAATATCTTCTAATAGATGGAAGAAGTTCTGACCTTGTAATGGGGTTCTTTTTAATATGACTGCCGCTTGTTTTAAAGATTCTGGGCTTGGGATTTCTGGAAATTCATCAAAACCGAAACGATGTTGTTTGGCTAATATCTTGGCATCATTTAGACAATAATTCTGCCACTCTTCATGCGACATACTGTTTGGGGGTTCAGAAGCCGTATGCGAAATAATAATTTTTAAAGGCTTAAGTTCATCACTTAAAATTTCATCTAGCTGAGACAATTGCTGAACAGCCAAATAGCTATACACATCATCAAGTCGTAAATAAATACTTAAACCATTTTCCGTGGGTAACACCGCTTGACGAGAAGGCTTTTGGTAAAACCAGCTCGATCGAATAGGGTCAAACCAACGGCGTAGCAGTGACATGAGTTGTGCCTCTAAAAAATAAATCCTAAGCGAGATCAAAGATTGTTTTGATCATAATGCAAGGTAAAACAGTAGTCGAGATTGAAATATAACTACCTTAGTTCACGCAGAAAATAAGTCATGTTTTTAGCAAGTTTCTACGTAGGTGAAGATTTTATCACCATTTTATGGCAAACCCATAGAATGATCTAAAAACACCTTTTTCTACAAGCTGATTTTTTTTACCAGACATGAAAAATGCACCCCTAACATGATAGCAATTCATCGTGTTAAAGGGTGCATGATTCCTAATCAATTATTAAAATTGAATATTTTATAGAACGCGTACAGCTCCTTTCGCTGCACTTGTTGTATGCATTGCATAAACTTTTAACGCTTTTGATACTTTACGTTTACGTTCTTCTTTCGGATGCCAGCCTTTCGCTTCTTGCACTGTACGGCGATGCGCCATAGTCGCATCATCAACGTTTAAGTGAATGGTACGGTTTGGAATATCGATTTCAATGGTATCGCCATCTTCAACCAAACCAATTGCACCACCTTCAGCTGCTTCTGGTGAAACGTGACCAATCGAAAGACCTGATGAACCACCAGAGAAACGACCATCTGTTACCAATGCACAGTCTTTTCCTAAACCTTTCGATTTAAGATAGCTAGTTGGGTACAGCATTTCTTGCATGCCTGGACCACCACGTGGACCTTCATAACGAATCACAACCACATCGCCAGCTTTAATATCATGACCCAAAATTGCGTCTACAGCCGCATCTTGGCTCTCAAATACACGCGCTGTGCCCGTAAATTTCAAGATTGATTCATCAACACCCGCAGTTTTCACGATACAGCCATCAAGCGCGATGTTGCCGTATAGAACTGCTAAACCACCATCTTTAGAGAATGCATGTTCTGCATTACGGATAACGCCTTTTTCACGGTCGCCATCTAACGTTGAATAATAGCGATTTTGCGAGAATGCAACTTGAGTTGGCACACCACCTGGTGATGAACGATAGAATTCATAAACGTCTGCATCTTCAGTACGAATAATATCCCACTTATCCAACGCATCTTTTAAAGTTTTCTCGTGTACAGTCGGTACAGATACGTCAAGCAACTTCGCACGATCAAGTTCGCCCAAAATAGCCATAATACCGCCAGCACGATGAACATCTTCCATATGAACGTCTTGTTTTGCAGGTGCTACTTTCGACAATACAGGAACTCGACGTGATAACTCGTCAATATCGTCCATTGTAAAATCAACTTCTGCTTCACTTGCCGCAGCCAATAAATGCAGAACCGTATTAGTTGAACCGCCCATTGCAATATCAAGGGTCATCGCATTTTTAAACGCCGCCTTGGTTGCAATCGAACGAGGTAAAATACTTGCGTCGTTTTGTTCGTAATAGCGCTTAGCCAATTCAACAATAAGTTGGCCTGCTTTTAAGAATAGTTTCTTACGGTTTGCATGTGTCGCAACAATCGAACCATTACCCGGTAAAGATAGACCTAAAGCCTCGGTTAAACAGTTCATTGAGTTTGCAGTGAACATACCTGAACATGAACCACAGGTTGGACATGCCGAACGTTCGAATTCTTCAACTTCTTCGTCTGTATAACTTTCATCAGCCGCAACAACCATTGCATCAACAAGGTCAATCGCTTTTTCATTACCGCGGAACTTAACCTTACCAGCTTCCATTGGTCCGCCAGACACGAAAACAACAGGAATATTCAGACGCATCGCAGCCATGAGCATTCCCGGAGTAATTTTGTCACAGTTTGAAATACACACCATGGCATCTGCACAGTGTGCATTCACCATATATTCAACTGAGTCAGCAATCAAATCACGTGATGGTAAAGAATAAAGCATGCCGTCATGCCCCATTGCGATCCCGTCATCTACTGCGATCGTATTGAACTCTTTAGCAACACCACCTGCTGCCTGAATTTCTGCTGCGACAAGCTGCCCTAGATCTTTAAGATGTACATGGCCCGGCACAAATTGAGTAAATGAGTTGACCACCGCAATAATCGGTTTGCCGAAATCCTCATCTTTCATTCCTGTTGCACGCCATAAGCCACGTGCGCCAGCCATATTTCTTCCGTGTGTCGATGTTTTTGAACGATAGTCAGGCATTAGTGTTTCCAACAAGTTGTGCTTGAGCGGAATTTTTCCCGCTCTGGCGAATGATACTGATATAGCGTTAGATCAGTCGGAATATTGACTCATCATCATAATTTGATCATTCTCCATTCTATAGAAGCAAATAATATTCGGAAAGCCAAGAACAGTAATAGACAGTCAATATTTAGCAAAACTTACATGAATAATTTTTTATTTTTTCATAACCTTTTTTTATCAATAAAAGTTTTTCAATAATTTTTTGTTCACTATTTAAAAACTAAAATGCTCAATCGCCATGAGTTTAGGGCTTCAATCGTTTTTCACGTATACTACGCCTAAACTCTTTTTGGATTGCATTTGTGAAAATTATTTTTGCTGGCACCCCCGAATTTGCTGCAACAGCATTGGCGGCTTTATTAAAAACTTCCCATGAAATTATCGCGGTTTATACTCAGCCAGATCGTAAATCGGGTCGTGGACAAAAACTAACGCCATCTCCCGTAAAACAACTTGCACTTGAGCATAATATCCCTGTTTATCAACCCCTTCACTTCAAAGCATCTACAGATGAAGGCTTAGCGGCTCAACAAGAACTGGCAGCTTTAGGCGCAGATGTGATGGTGGTTGCAGCCTATGGTTTAATTCTTCCACAAACTGTGCTCGATACACCGAAATATGGCTGTTTAAATATTCACGGCTCACTATTACCACGCTGGCGCGGTGCAGCACCAATTCAGCGTGCGATTGCAACAGGTGATGAAGAAACCGGAATCACCATCATGCAAATGGCTGCCGGTTTAGATACAGGCGATATGATGTATAAAACATACTGCCCAATTACTGCCGAAGATACCTCAGCGACATTACATGACAAACTCGCAGCTCAAGGTGCAACAGCAATTTGTGCGGTACTCGAGTCAGAAGCAACACTACAAAAATATTTGGCAGAACGCGAAGTTCAAGACGAAAGCTTAACGGTCTATGCTCATAAGCTCGTAAAATCAGAAGCTCGTATTGACTGGTCAAATGATGCTGTTCAACTTGACCGAAATATTCGTGCGTTCAACCCTTGGCCAGTTGCATTCATTCAGTTAGATGAAAATAATGCTTTGCGTGTCTGGAGCTCTCTAGTTTCTAGCCAAACCAAAGCAAGTGCCCAAGCTGGTGAAATTATTGCAATCGATAAACAAGGTGTGCACATTGCTTGCGGTGAAAATACGTTTATTTGTCTGACTAGCGTGCAGTGGCCGGGTGGTAAAGCATTAAACGCTCAACAAATTGCACAAACTCAAAAACTTCATGTAGGACAAATTTTGCCATGAGTCAGGTTACCTCAAATTCCTCACGTTTTAACCTGCGTGCTCAAGTCGTCCAGACGTTACTAAAAGTTCAGCAAGGCCAATCACTCGCTAGTATTTTAAATACACAGCTCAATCAGGTAGCAGAGCGTGATCGTGCTTTGTTTCACGAGTTGGTTTTAGGTACATTGCGCCAATGGTTTGCGCTTAAATCAATTAGCCTACCTCTACTCAGCAAGCCTTTAAATAATGAGACAGTAGAAACCTGTCTTTATGTTGGTCTTTATCAAGTTCTATGCACGCGTATTGCAGCACATGCCGCTATTTCAGAAACAGTAGATGCGACTAAACAACTTGGATTCCCTGCTCTCAGCGGTATTGTGAATGCTATTTTGCGCCGAGCTACTCGTGAAACTGATGACTTTCAGCAAGGTTTACAGCAAGCACATGGCTTACCAAGTTGGCTTTTCAAACGCTTAAAAAAGGATTGGGGTGAACAAACGGAATCTCTCTGCCAATCTTTGAAGCAAGTCGCGCCTTTAACCTTAAGGGTGAACCAGCGTCATATTGGCCGCGATGCTTATTTAGCAAAACTACAAAGTCTAGAAATTCAGGCACGTGCTTGTACTTTGTCTGAGGCAGGTATTGTTCTTGAACAATCTGTACAAATTACTCAACTACCTGGTTTTGAACAAGGTTGGTTTTCTGTACAAGATGAACACGCTCAGCTTTGCGCAACATTATTGCCAGATTTGAACGATAAAATAGTAGTGGATGCATGTGCTGCCCCAGGCGGTAAAACTGCTCATTTACTTGAAAAGTTTAAACCTGCTCAGCTCATCGCGATTGATCAGGACCCAAGCCGTTTAGTGCGTGTAACTGAGAACTTAAATCGCTTAGCACTTGATCAAAGTCATACTGAGATTTTGGCAGCCGATGCAACTCAATGGACTCCTGCACAGCCAGTAGATTGTATCGTGCTCGATGCACCTTGCTCTGCTACAGGTGTAATTCGTCGTCATCCTGACATACGCCTATTGCGCCAATCTACCGATATAGCTCAAACCATTGAACTACAAAAGCAGATCTTGGACCACATGTGGCAACAGCTCAAAGTTGGCGGCACATTGCTTTACATCACCTGTTCAATTTTAAAAGCTGAAAATGAACAGCAGATGATGAAATTTTTTGCTGAAAATCCAAATGCAAAAGAGATCAAGATTGATGCTGATTGGGGAGTTGAGCAAACCCATGGTCGCCAATTACTGCCGCAAGCGCAGTCTGGTGATGGATTTTATTATTGTAAAATTCAAAAAATTACATAAAAAAAGCAGGCTTAAAGCCTGCTTTTTTACTTGATCAGCATTAAAGTGTGTGCTGATCTTTTACCTCTTCTAAAACATCATCTAACTCTTCAGGATGTTTCGATAAATGGATAATGGACAAAGCCAAGCCACCCCATAAAAACACCATCGAAATTACCATCATTACGATTGCTGAAGTATTCATTATTCTATCCTCCTAGCGATCTTTCATTTTGCTTAAAACAATTGCAACGACTGCACAGAAAATCACACTGCCCCAGCCGAATACACCTTGTAAGCTCATACTATAAGTATCATAGCCATTTTTGATCAAATTAAATACAGTCATACTGAGTGTAGTTAACAAGATTAACGATGTAATGACTGTTAAAGTGAAATCCCACCCCTTACCTAATTGAATAGTTGAGATGCGATTGACGTGATCACGAAGTTCCATTAGAGCAGAACGTTTAAACCAAGCTACGGTAATAATAGAAAGTAAAGCACCGCCAATAATACCGATGTTATTGATAAAGTGGTCAACGATATCAACCAGTTTAATTGCGTTTACACTTGAGAATAAAATAATTGATACAAGCGCACTACCACCACCAATAATGGTTACAGCTTTTTTACGGCCCCATTTCAATTTATCTTGCATTGCTGCAATAGGTACTTCCAAAATACTCACCATCGAAGAAATACCAGCGACGAAAAGGGAAGAGAAGAATAAGAAGCCAAATAAATCGGCACCTGCACCTAAACTTGAAATAATTTTAGGGAATGCAATAAATGCTAATCCAATCCCGCCACTCACCACATCTTTAACTTCAGTACCTGCAGCATGTGCCATAAAACCAAGCGCTGCGAAGATACCAATACCAGCCAAAATCTCTGTTGATGCATTTGCAAAACCAACGATTAAACCAGAACCTGTTAAATTCGTTTTTGGTTTCAAATAAGATGCATAAGTCACCATGATCCCGAAACCGACTGAGAGGGAGAAGAAAGTATGGCCATAAGCCGCTAACCAAACTTTATAATCCATCATTGCTGACCAGTTCGGCGTAAAGAAAGCATTTAAGCCTTGAACTGCACCTGGTAAACGTAATGATTGAATCACTAAAATAGTGAAGAGAATGAATAATAAAGGCATGAAAATCTTATTCGATAATTCCACACCTTTTTTCACACCACCATAAAGAATGATTAGAGTAAGTGCCCAAATCCCAACAATCGGCCAGAATAAATGACCTACAAACTGTAAATCAAAACCGGTTGCTTTTGTAGTCTGTAAATAGGTATTAAAGAAGAAACCTTCCGGATCACTTCCCCACATTTGGCCAATAGAGAAGTAAACATAACTACCAGCCCAAGTGAGTACACTTGCATAATACAAACCAATGATAATACAGACACAAACTTGCCACCAACCTAATGTTTCCCCGCCTTTAAATAGGGCACGATACGCTTTAGGAGGTGAACCAGTACTACGATGTCCTACCGCATAATCTAAAAATAGTAACGGTAAACCAGCAGTAATGAGTGCCAATAGATAGGGAATAAGAAACGCACCACCACCATTTTCATAAGCAACGTATGGAAAGCGCCAGATATTACCTAAGCCTACAGCCGAACCAACGGCTGCAATAATAAAACCAGATCGTGACGTCCAGTTTTCACGAGAATCTGTCATAGAACACCTAATGTTAAAAGATTACTTATTTTTACTGCTATTGTTGATTGTTATTCCGCATGCAAAAAAAGAACCAAAAAATACTTTTGTGTTTGTAGAAAATAAAATGCACCTTTTGAGTATTTTTATTCCCTTAACAAACAAGCAAAAATAGAAAATTCTTCCTTAAAGATTTTTGTCCATTTTTTGCCCCTATATAGCTGAACAATACCTGTTTTTATTTCTTTTTACTGTAATTTCCGTCAGAAATTTTACGAATTTTCTGAGTTTTTTTCACAATTGGTTATTTTTCAGCTAATATTTACGTTCTACTACTTGTAGATTAAAATTATTATTTAATGCAATTTTATTGCAATCCCTGAAAATACTTATTTAATTACTCAACTTATCCACTAATTTATTTTTAACTCCCAAGTTATCAATTAAAATTTAATAAGTCCGATACGATTGACAAAATTTATACTAAATTTTCTAAAAGATTAAATTCATTTAAATGAGGAAGAAAATATTAATTATTTGAATTAAATTAATTTTTTTAAGGTTTAAAAATTTACTCATATCACATACCTCAAATCCTTATTTTTTATCAATGCATCTGTAGCAAGATGTCTATATCATGCGCTCAAAGATTTCTTTTATGTGGATGTAAAAATGAAAATATTAAAAATATCTTTATTAACGCTCGGGATGGGCTTAAGTGGCTTTGCTCAAGCAGACTTCGTAGGAGTAAAAGGAGACGTAGGTTACTGGTTCTATGACGGTAAAGTGAATATGTCTTCTCAATCACCTGAAGATCAAGATTTAGATCAAAAAGGTAGTGCTCAAATCTCATTAGCAATAGAACACCCAATTCCATTTATTCCAAATGCAAAAATTCGTTATGTAAATTTAGATACCGAGACTAAATCAGAAACTTTAGGTCAAGCCAACTATAAAGTTGATTTAGATCATAGCGATTTTATCCTCTACTACGAGTTACTAGATAATATCGTAAGTGTAGATGCTGGTCTTGGTGCAACTGTATTAAATGGTGATATTACTGCGTATACAGGTAAGCGCGTGGATATTGATAAAACATATCCTATTGCTTATTTGTCAGGTGAAGTAAAACTTCCGTTTACAGGCTTAAGTGCTAAAGGTGAAGCAACTTATACAAACTTTGACGATGCACGAATTACAGATGCACTGGCAGAAGTAAAATATAAATTTGCAGATAACTTACTCATTGATCTGGGTCTAACAGCAGGCTATCGCGTACTTAATATCGACTTAGATGACTACGATAACAATGACCTTAAATTTGAGTTTAAAGGCCCATATGTAGGTCTAGAAGCACATTTCTAAATCAGAATTTCAGAAATAAAAAAGAACTCTATATGAGTTCTTTTTTATTTAAATCATATCTACATAACCTAAATATTCTCGAATTCTTTGACACCACGCTTGAATATTTGGATATAGCTCCAAATCAAAACCACCTTCCTCCGCGACATGCGTGTATGCATACAAGGCAATGTCAGCAATAGTTAATTGATCTCCAACAAGATAGTCGTGATCTACTAAAGCTTTATCCATAATAGATAGTGCTTTATGGCCTTTTGGCTGTAAATTATGGTATTCCTCTATTCTTTCTGGTGGTAACCCTAAATATTTATTAATAAAACGAGCAACTGCAATAAATGGTTCATGACTATACTGCTCAAAGAACATCCATTGGTACATTTTTGCTTTAATAAAAGGATCTGTAGGAATAAATTTTGTTCCTTCAGCCAAGTAACCTAAGATAGCATTCGACTCACTCAAAACACGACCATCTTCTAGGACTAATACAGGTATTTTTCCATTAGGATTTAAGGACAAAAAATCAGCTGATTGAGTTTCTTTGTTTAAAATATCAACGTGGATCCATCTATGATTAATATTTAATAAGGAAAGTAATAGTTTTATCTTATAGCAGTTACCCGAACCGACATCACCATAAATTATCATAGATGCTCTTCCCTTATTATGCATACTTAAAAGATTAATTTTCTTATTATTTATAACAGAACTCTTTCTTAGAATTAATATATATGTCTTTATCTCTGCTATATCTAGAGTTTTATAGAAGTTTCTTATTTTCACCCCAATAAAAAACACCCCCATTCATTGGAATGGGGGTGTTTGTAATAATGAGCTGGCGATGACTTACTCTCACATGGGTAACCCCACACTACCATCAGCGCTAAGAGGTTTCACTTCTGAGTTCGGGAAGGGA
>NZ_JAFBJL010000002.1:0-973713 GCF_016809775.1 Acinetobacter sp. C13 | reverse complement strand
TAGGAAAAACATATAAATAGTCATTTTTTATGAAAAAAGAGTGGCTCATCAATCAATTCATCAAAACATGCGATGAATTCGACAAATCACTCTTTCATCAAACTTATTACAGAAATAAGTTGCGATATTAATGGTAGTTAATAAGCACGACTTTGTGATTAGAACTTATGCTCTCAATACTTGTGTCCATTTTCTCAGTATGTTGAGCTAATTTAAAAAGACTATCTTTATTTAAATATTCACTATCAAGCTTAATATTTAAATTATTTACCTCAACACATTCTATCTCACTATGTTCTCTTGAACATGTATCTTCAACAACATTTCCTCTTATCATTATCGTGTTACTTGCATAACAAAATAGTGGGGAAGTGGAAAGCACCATCAAAACAAGAAGCTTAAATATATTATTTTTCATTTTATATATACCTATTTATTAAATAGTTAATATAAGAGATACAATATTTTTTATTTAAAAACAATATAAAGATTTACTTTAATAATAAATAAATAAATAACATGTGACCTGTATCTCACTAATTATTTCATTTATATAAATAGTTATTGCTTTACAGGTCTTTAATTAAAAATGATAATTAAATCACACTTTTATACCAATAATGAATCTTGGTTGATATAAAATTAAATTACTGATAATAAATACATTAATTGAAATATCTTTAATTTTTAAAAAACAATTAGGAAGGTTGCAATAATTTAACAATTAATATTATTTAATATAACAATATATGATTGTTAAAAGTTAATTGTATAATTACAATTCCAGCATCAATATTTATGATAATTATATAAATTAAAATAAAAGGCTTTAATTAATTAAAACAACTTTGAATGCATTTTAAACAATAAATAAAAATATTTAGCATTATTAAATAAATTGTCATCATATAGTGTTAAGCTATAATACTGCCTGAAGTCACAATTTGATTCTTAAATAAGTAACTTAAGTGAAATTAAGACCTGATTAGTGTAATGATACTCAAAAAAATAAAGATTATTCAGTTGTCAATAATTTTTTTATTTAATTGTGTTATAGTAAAACTCTATACACTTTACAAGAACTTATAAATGAAACGAATAATAATTAGCTTGATTGGTCTATCATTATTTAACTTGGCTCAAGCGCAGGATTATCCAAATTATGAGGATGAAAAGAAATATCTGCAAATGTTAGAAAAAGTTTATCCACGATTATCTGTGATCGTACATGGAAAACTGATACTAAATAGTGTAGAAAACGACATAAAAAGCCTTTCAGAAAAAGACAAAAAATATGTTTGTGATATGGCAAATGCAGCTATAACTATTGATAGAATAGTTATGAATACGCCAGTTCATGAATATTATTTTGAATCAACAAACTATCTGCAAAATTTCATTACAACTGATTCAGCAAAAATTCTTAAAGCAGAATTACAACTAACGGGATATAACTGTGTTTAAATTAAAATCATTGCATGACTAGATGTAAATCTAATCATGAAATGATTTTACATGGTTACTTCAGGGCAAAGGCGTTAAATACATTGTTGTAGATGTAAAGCCACCGCAACCAAACAAAATTGTTTAAATAAAAAAGCTTTGCGTATGTTTAACTCAACTTATTACTTTTTAGTCTTATAAAATTCAATAGCTTAACTTTATGAGGTAATAAGTACAGTTAAACGTACGGCAACAGAATCAAGGACTTAATAATGAATTATATAACTGTTCGTATAATGTATATTATGTTAAATAAAAGATTTGGAAACCTACGATATATCAGACTTCGCTTCTCTATGTTGTTGTTGCTTCACTACTAATTCTTTACTGTGATGAATACTTAGCTTGGTTAACTGTATGTGTTGTTCTAGCAAATTACTAAACGCCTAAGCTGGTTCTATTGGATGCTTATGTATTAAACCCTATTTCTAATCTTAACCAGAATAATTTTCTAGACAACTTCCTGTAAGTTGTCATTACACTTTTATATTTACCCTAGTGAGCTGAGCTACTTACAAGATGTATTTGCGACTACTGGCTGCTATACAGATTTCTTTTTCTAAATCTCCTTTTAAGCCTCAAAACTTTTAGCCTGTTAAAATTAAAGACCGAAACTTAAATTATTGTGTATGTTATTGAAATTTAAATAAAATATATTAAAAACCTCTTTGCATGCTTGAAAAAAAGGTATAGTACGTGTATACAGCTGTTCTTTAAATTTAGCTCACTGGTAGATCTCAATTCATATACAACATAGCCATACAATTAAAAAAAATAAGGTGCTAATTAAGGCTACCTTTTGACCTTTTCTCTTTAAATTCTTATTGAAATGTCATATCTAATCTAAGCAAGATTCATAAAATAATTTTTATAATTTAAATAATGGATAATTAAATATGGATCGTTTTAAAACTATTTTACTCATTGCAAGCACATGTTTAACAACAACTATTTATGCAAAACAAGTCGTTTGTGTGTATGACCCCATTGGTAAATCGGGAAATGCTTTCGCTTTAGCCAAAGACTATGCACTTGAAGCTAAAAACTGGGGAGCTGATCTATCTTTAAAAGCATATGTAGATGAACGCATTGCGGCTGAAGATTTAAAAGTCGGTAAGTGTGATGGCGCTATTATTAGTGGTTTACGTGGCCGTCAGTTTAATAAATACACAGGATCTTTAGATGCGGTCGGCGCATTAACAAATATGAAAACGGCAATTAATGCCTATAAGCTGTTGTCTTCACCGATGGCCGCAAAAAACATGGTGGCAGGTCCTTATGAAATTGCAGGTTTAGGCACAATTGGCCCTGCCTATTTATTTGTAAATGATAGAAGTATAAATACTCTCGCGAAGGCTGCCGGTAAAAAAATTGGGGTATTTAAATATGATGAAGCCCAACCAAAGCTTGTTCAACATGTTGGAGGTCAGGCTGTATCTGTAGACGTGACCAATGCTGGTGCGAAGTTTAATAATCATGAAATTGATATTGTGCCCGCTCCTATTGTGGCATTTAAACCTTTTGAACTACACAAAGGTTTAGGTGAGAAAGGAGCAATCATTCGTTTCCCTTTAACTCAAATTTCAGCAAACTTCATTATTCGTAAAGACCAGTTTCCAGCAGGTTTTGGGCAAAAGTCTCGAACTTGGGTAGCCAGCCAATTAAATAGAACCTTTGGTATTATTGCTAAATATGAAAGTGATATTCCTTCAAAGTACTGGATGGATATTCCTAAAAATGAACAATTAAACTATATGAAAATGATGCGCGAGGCACGTATACAGCTAACCAAGGCTGGTATTTACGACCCTAAAATGATGAATTTTTTAAAGAAAGTAAGATGTAAAGAAAACCCAAGTAATTTTGAATGTGCGTTAAATGATGAATAAACACTCAAAACATATGCACATCTCATTTTAAGAGGCTCTACCCTCAGTTATTCATTTCCTCTCGGGCTTGTTGTGGTGTTTTACCCGACCACTCTTTATAAGCCCGTGTAAATGGACTGTGCTCGGCATAACCTAACAGCTCAACATATCACTAACTAATATCATTTCAATATTAAGAGAAGTTAACTTAGCGCTATCTTTGACTTAAAGCTATTATGATGAAAAGTGTTGTGCTTTTAATACCTAATTTCTAATAGAGAAAGCGTTTTATGAATGTTTCGCCAATCATTGTACTTGATTTCGAGACCACAGGAGTCAGCCCTGAGGCTGGCGATCGCATTACAGAAGTCGCGGCTTTACGTATTGTAGAAGGTGAAATCACAGAGCGTTTTGTTTCATTAATAAACTGTGGTGTAAATGTTCCATACTACATCACAAAGTTGACTGGTATTACTCAAGATATGGTTAATCATGCTCCTTTAGTGGAAGAAGTTATTCCCTCTCTATTGGACTTTATTGGAACAGATCCTTTACTTGCTCATAATGCAGGATTTGATGAGAAATTCCTAAAAGCAGAAAGTATTCGACAGGAGTTAAGTCCATCACACAATGGACTCATTTGTTCTTTGAAACTTGCTCGCCGTATTTTACCTCATCAACCCAGTTATCGACTTGGGGCAATGGCAGACTTATTTAATATTAAGTTTAATGGCACAGCTCATCGTGCAGAAGCAGATGCTGAAGTTACGGCTCAATTATTCAACTATCTTTGTACGAATATTTGTCACACATATGGCTTCAATAGCATTGATCAAGATTTATTGTTAGCCATTAATAAACTTACGATATCTAGAGTACCGAAATACCTAAAAAATATAGCTGCCCAATCCTTACTTCTTAAATAGTAATCCATAGGCGACATTCCCTGCTAATTTACAGGTGTCCTCATAAATTTAAGATCTCTTTTTTCGACGTAAATCATGAATAGAAAATTAATCAGTACTATTGTTCTCATTTCTCTATTTGGAGTTACTGCTTGTAGCAAGGCATCAAATGAACAAACAAAAGTAGATGCTACTGCGAAAAGCAGTTCTCAAAACGTAAAAACGGAATTATCAGCAAGTGATAAAGCGATTTTAGATAGATATGAAACAATCACAAATGAAGTTGTGATTTCTGGTGAAGATGAAAAGATAAAACAAACTTTAGCACCTTTAATACCTGAAATTAAGAAAGTTACTGCCAAGAAACAAAGAGAAATGGCATTGATGAATATTTATATGCTGTCTGGTATGTACAAAGAGGCTTATGAGTTAAATGAGCAACAAATCAAAGAGAACCCCTTGCCTCAACGGGTAATGTTTAGATGTACATTGCTTGAAAAATTAAATGAGGCCAAAGTAAAAATTCAACTGTGTCACGAAGCTTCAGCCCGACTCATACAAACCGAATTAACTAAATCATCTAACAAAAATGATCCCCAGTACAGAGACGCCGAATTTGTATATTTAACTGAAATGTATAAAGCTGGTCACACTGACTATAAAACAAAAATACAGAAATTTATTGATGAAACTAAAGATGTCACTTCAAAAGATAGATATAAGTCTTTGTATGATGCAGATGTTGAATCATTTTATGGTACTGATTCGCCAAATTATGTACCAGAATCATTAAAGTAAAACTTAAATGAAAAGCCCGAATATTCAGGGCTTTTTTAAATTTTTACTAAATAGAGACATTTACTTTGCACATCACCCCATCCCACTAAAAAATACCTCCAAAACCATCTCATCAACTTCATCCGAGCTTATGGGCCATATTCTATATTTCAGGGTACTTGTATATGCATTTGGATAGTTATTTCTATTTTCAAACAAGCTTTTTATAATAAATCGCTGTGCCGTCATAGTTTCCATTTGAGCTTTATGATATTAGTTTTTCCTCATAATTAGTTTTTAACTCTGCTAAAGCATCCATCAACTCCTCTATTTTAGAAATATTATTTTTAATATTTCTAACTTCTTTATCTTCATCGGACTGGTCGCTATAAAATCTACCTAATAAATTTTCATAAGAATCTAACTCGTCAAACTCTTTGATGAGATCAGAAATTTCTTTATTATCAGCTTCAGTTATAGCATATCCTTTGAGAATACAATTCCTTATCAAGAACCTTGATGCTTTATCAAGTTTGAGTGCATAACTATACCAATAATCTGGACTACTCTGATCTATAGTACTTTCTACATTTCTGAAATCTCTTAAACCTGAGTAGAAAGCATTATCATTATCTAAATTTAATTTTTTTAAAGTTGAGACCAGTGATTCTATATTTTTAAAACTACTTTGAGAGTGAGCGTATTCGTAGCGAAATTTCCACAGCTTGAAAATAGTATCTTTGATCTCTAGAGTTGCTATACGCTTTTCGTCAGGAGACATGGATAGATTATATACTTCAAATAATTCTGCTAAATAATGAAGCATCCATTGAGATAATGTATCGTTTTTATCCTCTAGTTTAAATTCTTGTACTAGCCTTTTTCCTAGTTCAATAAGATTTTCAGTAGACATACATATCTCCATTTTTTTTCAGTAAATAAACACGTTTACTACTTGGTAAATACTCATTAAGTCCTTTTGCATCTTCTTTTGACTGGTAACTACCATATTTATATCTACGATCAATATCTACAGAAATAATCATATCCATGTTAATTTTATGAAGAAGATCTAGAATAAATTCTTTATTTACTTCTAGCTTATAACCATTTGAGTACTCATAATTTTCATTTTTATATTCCCCCCAAATAGTAAGGTTCATAACTTTTTTCTCGTTACAAAACCAATTTTTACCTAATGAATCAGAATCTAAATTCATTAAGGAAATAATCTCTTTTGATGGTTTAGTTGCATCATATCTCAAAGAGGCTCCCCATAAATCATCATCAAAATTTGATAAATCAATTTCTGACTCGGTAATCCATCCTTTTAATATGAATTTATCTTCTTTAATTTCACAGTGTTCATCATTAGCACTAGGTAAATGATAGGAGTAGCTTGATTCGGCACATTGTAAACTTCTCCAAAGAGCATTAGATGTTTCTGGACTCACCAAACTTGAACGGATATGAATATCTTTTGTTTGATCAGAGTTATGTACTTCTGACCATCCCCCCCATAAACAAAACTCTAAATCGCTGTGATAAATCGCATCCTCATAATCAACCAGACCACAACTGTAAGACCAGTTTAAAGAATTTTTTCTATCGTCTTTAGGCCATTCTGTAGTTATTCGAGGAGATGGATCTCTAAAATCACTTAACCAATTGGGTTCTAGACAGGATAAATCATGTCTTTTAATCCATTCATCAAAATCTCTCCAGCAATCTTCATTTACAAGTAATGGTCTTGTTTGCAGTAACTTATCAGCTGTAATCATCATTGCATGGTAAGACAGATAAAAATCTAAATCTTCGACTTTAGGACTAGATCCATGATCATGATTTGTTTGCTTCCAGTCATAAATTTCCATTTTATGACGTGCATCATTGGCTTTACGCTTATCCGTAAATCCAATTTCATTTTTTAATGTTTGAGTTGTTTCAAAGTATATGTGTGTAGGGTGTAACCCAAACATTGAGCCTAATGGATCAAGCCAGTAAGGACCAAAATCAATACCAAATGAATCAATTTCATCTTGATTCATATCTGAATATTTTGAAAGATCAATAGCTTCTCTTTCTACTTTACTAAAATTAGATTTACCAACTCCCTGATAGGCTTTAATTTCTTCTTCATTTAGGGTTATAAGTTTTAAACTAAATAGATTTAGAAGAATTTTTGAAGCAAGAAGTCGAATCATCAAATGTGGTCGATTTGGATCTACTAGCTGTTTAAATATTTCAACATATTCAGCCAAAAATTTATTAGGGCTATATGACACTTTTAATAAAGCATTAAGTAGCCATTGAGTAGCAGAGTATTGATAAAATTCAAATTTGTGATCATAAAAACTTCGGTAATTTTTATCACTAATAAAATTAATTAAATTAGACAATAATTCTCTTTGCTCAAAATCACAAAGTAACTTAACAGTATGCGCCGCTTGCCATTTAACAGTATTGAAAGGAGATGCTAGGCCAGACCAAATATAACCTGATATAGATTTTATTATATTCTCTGGTGGTGCCAATTCCTCACGCCATTGCCCATCTGCGATATCTGATCCCAAATCACTTTCCAGTAAGCCTAGACCATATTCCAAAACCTCACAGGATTGATTAGGTGCAATCATAGGTGTAAGTAAATGAGCTATCCTAAATAAGCTTTCACTTTCTAAAGTAATAGAGCTTTCACTCATACCTTCTAAGAGAGATTGAATATAATCAGTCTTAGATTTCCCTGTTAACTCACTTAAAATATGTAATTTCAGATTGCTTCCATAAGTATCTATATAAAAATCAGCATGATGTGTTTTGAGAAATTTTCTTAATCTTGTATCTAAAACATTTATAAATGACATTCTTTGTTTAAATCGAAGAGGTATAGCCTTTAAGAGATCACTTAAGTCATACATTCCATTTCTAGGATTATCAAACCACCAATTGATCAATGGTAACGCTTGTGAAGCACTTATTCTTTGAAAAAGCTGTAAATAGAAATCTTTTCTAATCCAATATTTATTTTCCAACTTCTCAAAATCATTAAAAGCTGAATCGAAATCGACACTTTGGACTGAATTGGTATATTTTTCAAAAAATGTATCCCAATCAAACACTTCTTGATCGTAGGTTGAGGAATTAGATACTTTCTCTAATTGAATATAAACTTTTGAATTACTGAGAGATAAGAGAAAATCCTGAACAGTTTGAACTGTTATATGAAATGCCTCGACCAAATCCTTAAGGCGACTAATATGTTTTTCTGATGGATTAGGTACAACAATGTAAAGATAGAAGCATTGTAAAACCTTTCTTTTTAGTTCATCACTTAAAGCTAGTGATCTAATAGAGCTTAATAGGTTATTTAAGTCATATGTAGCTCCCATCGCTTTGAAAGCCAATAGTATCAAGGGTGAAATAAGTTGTTCATTAAGCAATTTATCTACCAAACCACCCAATATTCTATCTTCATCTCCAAATCTACGATCACGCCAACGACTAGCAATGGCAAATGCGGAATTAGGATCTAAATCATAAATTGCATCAACTGTGTAATCCCATGGAAAATGTTTATCTCTATATACATATTTATATGTCAATTCAGCACATTGACTAAAGCGATAGCATAACTGTGGTTTCCTATCTTGCTCTTGACCAGCCCTTGTAGCATAACAAAGTAGCGCATTCCATCGTTGTAGATTTTCTTCACCTAGTTTACTACTCACCTCAATCGCTTTACTTAATATTGCAGAAGCTTCTTCTTGATCTAGAGGAAAAATTGATTGTGCAATTGACATATAATCACTAACCAATATTTCTGCATGATCATCACTAGTTTCAAGTGTTTCTAAATTTTTTTCTATATTTTGATAACAATAATCTTCCAATCCATATTGTTTCTGCAAAGCCAAAATAAACGTGAAATGATTACGGGTTTGAGGATAAATTTTTTCTTTGAAATTGTTTTCTATCTGCGGGTAAGTTTCTTGGCTAAGATGATTATTTAAAATTAAAATATCGAACCAAATTTTTGCAATTTCATTCTCAAGATGATTTCCATATTCTCTATAAGAATATCCTTGAGCCTTATTTGAATCTAATTTAGCTTGTTCAATCAATGAATCAAGTTTTTCAGGCAAGATTGGCTCAATGATTGAATGAGCATATAATTTGTACCATGGCAAAACTGCTGCAACATCTCGTTTTAATGTAGTAATTTCCTCTGATGAGCTATAAGAAGCGTCCTTTAAAAACTCATCTTTTACTCTGTCAGGTACTAAATCAATTAATTCTAGTGACTTATTATCCCATGCTTTATGTAAAGCATAAGCTTTCATGTAGGTAGCTCTATCTGAGTTTCCAAAACGATCTGTAATTTCATATGGTATTTGAGCAGGTAGATATTTTGATAAAATTTGATATGCTTCAGTGGAAGAACAAAGTTGTTGCTTAAATGCTACTTCTAAAAAACAAAGAATGGGAGTTAGACCAATATCAAGTTTTACTTTGGCGTAACTCAGTAATTTTAAAATTCGTGAAAAATTTTCAGAATGGATAACATAGTGATTTAATTTAAGTATCTGTACAGCACCCAAAGTTAAAAATAGGTTATTACCTGATTTATCTAATATTTCCTGTATGATTCCATTTTTATTGAGTTTAATTAGCTCTATAGTTGTAAGCTTAGCTACTTCATAACTTATACTTTTTGGACGCCATCTACGAAGCCAATTAATAGCATAGTCAACTCCCTCTAAAGTAATTAAGGTAATAAAATAATCACTAATCTCTTTATATTCTATTTTTTGATTATGTTTTTGATCTTTTGGAAGTTTAAACCAACTAATTAACCATTCATTAGCTATACGAAGTTTACTGCGAGATTCTCCATGGAACTCTTCTCGATATGAGAGAAGTTTAGCCTCAGTAATGTATTTCGAGCCGTGCCATGAACCACCTTTAAATACTTTTTCAGAGATTAATTCTAAAATTTGATTATCATTAAAAGTTGTACCAACTAGATCAATATTTTCTTCCAGTAATTGATGTTGCCTAGTCTCTGCTGCAACCTCTCCACCAGCTTTTAATGACAACTTAGCAACTTCTGTATATTTACCAAGTTTTAGGCCAGCTTTAATTGCAAATTGTAGACGTTGCAATTCGACCTTTCTTTTTTCTAGAGTAGAATTAGTTGGTAACATTTCAGAATTCAAAGATAGTTCAACTAATTCCTCAAAATTACCTGCATCCATCAAGATTTGAGGTAGTACAGAAGCAGCATATACAGAATTTACAGCGAGCGGTTTAAGCTTATGAATAAACTCATTCAGTAAGCCAATATCTTTTGGTTTGTAAATTTCACGGAACCAAGACTCAGTTGGCTCATCAACAAATTGAATATTATTGTCGCTAAGACGAATTGGATGACCACCTATATCAGCAATAATACTTCTTATTTGATCAGCCCTGATATCAGTTAAATCCGATAAAGTTTGAAGTGGAATTAATGGACGTAAAATAGCAATTGAAGTGAGCAGTAAATCAATTTCTTTTGATTCAGAATGATTTTGTTCTTTGAATGTAGAAATTGCCTTATCTAATAAATCTTTGATCGTATCTTCTACACTTTTTGGGGTTCCACCGAAGAATGAAAGAATCTCATACAAACTTAAGTTCTGTTCTAAAGCAATGCTTTGGACGCGTGGGTTTCCACTAGTAAGTCGATGAAATTCTATGGCATCTTGTGTTGAAACCTCAGTGTAGTAGTTAATTAAATGTTGTTTAGTTTCATCTTCTGAAAAGCCTATTAGATCAAGAATTTCAACATCTTGCTTAGGCATCAAAAGATTAACTCTGTAAGGCCTTGATAAAGCAATTATTTTAATGTTTTTTGGTAAAATTTCTTGCAGAAGGTCAGTTATGAAAGATCGACCATAATTGAATTCATCTGCTGCCATTTGTGAATTATCGGCAGCATCAATCACTATAAATAACTGAGCTTTATCAAGAGTGATCCTTTCAGATACTTGTTTTAATCTAAACAAAAATGCCTTGATATATTCAGTAGGACCTGCATTTGTAGTTGGTATTAATGGATGACATAAGCCCAATCCAGCTAACTCATTAGCAATTTGAACTAAAGCAACTTTATGAGAATGTCTAGCTGATGAAGATTGTCTGTAATCTCCGTTACCAAAACAATCATAGATAATTGATAAAGATCCAGATGGGATATAGTTGTGAATTTGCGTACTTAATATCGATTTACCTACGCCACCTTCGGCTTGAATAATAAATTTTTGACCACGTGATTCAGTGATAGTGTCTACTAACGTTTTTACAATAGGTCTATCTACAATTTTTTCTAACTGTTTTATTAAGTTCTTTACAGGAAATAAATCATCTGGGTTAGTTTTGAGTGCACGAAGTACATCGTATCGTGTAATTTCTGGTGATTCTTTATTTTCGCTAAGTGCTTTTCGATGAATAAGATCTTTTAGTTCATTAGGAGCATTAACATCGTCCCCAGGTAAGTAATAAGCAACGTCTTGAGCAAGAATCTCCCGTTGAGCTATATAATTAGGCTCCTGTGATGGAAATTTTACTAACTTAATAAACTCTTCTAAATCCGTGCCCTTCAAATTAGTGTACAGCTCTAATTTTTCCAAATTAGTTGTTTTAGTAACTTTTCCAGTTTCTTGCAGTTCACAAATTGACTTATAAAAGTCTTTACTTATTGCTCTATTAGAAATGAAATGGAATTCTAATTTTTTTAAAACTTCTAACTTAGGCTCAATAGTTAAAAACTTTTGATATCTTTTTGCAAAGCCTTTAAGAGTCTTCTTTAAGTCACTTGGTTGAAAACTATCCTCCTCATGTACAGTAGTATGTTTGAGTTGTGAGTAAATAATCTTAGAAGCATCTGAAAACTTATTAGATCCATAGTATTCACCTACATCGACGATTTCTTCACCATCCTCAATTTCTTTTTGGAATTCAGATTTACTGGGACCTTCAATAGTTAGAACATCTAATCCTGATAAAGGATTTAAAAGTAGAAGAGCTTTTCTTGCCGCCCATAAGTAATGAAAATAGTCCCCATCTCTACTTGCTCTAACTAAATCTGTATTTCCCATAGCTATACCTATTTTTCAGAATACTAAAATTTCTTAATTAATATATTTTTATAATTTTATCATACGTTTAATTTTTATAAAGTTCTAAGAAATTTTGCTTATTTAATTAGAATAGTTGGTTCCTAACTCTTACTTACAAAGTGCTTGCGTCAATTTATGACGCAATACTGACCTTTCTATATAGATACTTTTTAACTTTATTGTTTAGATAAAGACCAGTTAATAAAGAGGATGTTACAGATGGAATGGTTTAAAATAATATTAGAAGCTTTAGTAGGGCTTGGTTTTTTAGGAACAGTTATTAAATGGTTTTTTTTACCAAGATTTCGCATTGAACTGAGGAAGAAAAATTTCGAAAAAGATAAGATAGAGTTGGATAATTATTTAGATTTATGTAAAAAATTCAACGAAAAGCTATTGCAACCGATACAGTTCCAATATGCGACTAATCATTTTTTAGGAACTACTAGATATCACTATAACTTGTTCAATGAGCGAATTAATAATTTATGGAACTTCAATAAGACTTTTTCAAATTTAAATCATGGCTATTTTTTTCTAAAACAAGTAGTAGAAAATAATCAAGCACATTTAGAGTATATATTTAAAGAAAAAACGATCAAGAAAATCAGATCAATTTCAATAACTATACTTATTTGTGCTGCATTTATTTATTTGGGGTTAGTAATATTTGAAGTGTTTTTCCTTAAAGAATTAATTTCAAGTAAAAGTATAAATAAGGACACATATGCATTTTATAAAATTATTTCATGTGTAATATATGTTGTTCTGGTTTTAGGAGCATCATACTTTGGTGGTAAAGCAAGTACAGCCTTATCATTAAAAGATATTTTTGATATTAGGGATAAAGATACCAAAATTGAACAATCCAAGATTAACACTAAGTTTAAATTTTTAATTAAATTATTCAATTTTAGATATTTCATTAGATTATTTAAGAAACTTAATAAATACTAACAATAGTGTTTACAACTTATATTAACTATTGATCAGAATTAAATTTTGACAATAGTTAATATTATAAAATTACAGAACCGAATTTCCATTTCACCCCATCCCCCTCAAAAACACCTCCAACACCCTTTCATCAACTTCCCCCAAACTTAACCGCTGAATAATTGTGCCTTCGATTAGATATAAAAATAGTTTGGCATCGGTAAAAGAAACATCAGGGTTAAGTGCTCTAAGCAGGCTATATATTTCGTTGGTGAGCCATGTTCTATATCGCACGGCGGTTATGTACGCTTTTGGATGGGTCAGTTTTGTTTCAAAAATGGCTTTAAATAATAAGTAATACAGCCCGTCTAGGTCTGTGTGTAAAAGATAGAGCTTTTTGAGTTTGTCGATTGCGTTTGTGCTGCAGTCATATTCAACCACTGAAACCACTTTTTCTTTTAGGCGCTCTTTTTGCACAATCAGACAGATTTCAATCAACCGTTCTTTAGAGTGAAAGTAGTTATAAAAAGTCGCTTTGGTCACTTCACACTCTTTCACAAGTCTGTCGATGCCGACCAGATGAAAACCGTTGTAGTGAAATAACTCTATTGATTTATTTACGACTTGTACTGCACGTGTTGGGAGAACTATTTTTGGCATATTTTTACCATTATAAAAAATTATTGTTGTATATAAATGAGATATAAAAACCGCTGCCTTTTGGGAGAAAAAAAGGCATAGCAAAGCCGTAAAGACTATGCGCAGCACATCTCAAGGTTTAATTGTCTAGGTTGTAAGTAATAACGAGCTAAAGCCTGAAAAAGCCTTACGGCGATCAAGCTGCGTTAAAAGTTTTAAGCTGTGTTGTTATAGCTTTTGGCAAGGGTTGCCAAGAAATAATGGATGTACAAAGCCAACTCCTTATATATGGAGTTCTGCCAAGACATTAGAATTATGGTGGCAGAACGAAAGGGGTTCGCAGACTGGCTTCAAGACCCAGCACACCCGAAGGTGTCCCCCTCCGTTCCGCCATAGAGGGGGCACGAGGGTATACACACTAAAAGAATAATCTTTTAATGCTCTTGAAGAACGGTCTGCGACAACCGACTGACAATGTAGGCCAGCCCGCAAATGGTAATCTCCAATATTTAAGGTGTCAATGTGAAATTGACTAGAAATTATTTAATTAATTATTATTTTTCATTTAATTACATAATTAAGGAAATTCTTAAGTAATATTTATAATCTATTTTTATATCATTAAGTTAAAGTTTAAAATTTCAAAAACTTAAGGTCTGGATTAGTTCATATCAACGAAGAATGAATAAATAAAAAGAGACACTACTATTATTAAGAGATATTTTTAAGAGTCGCTATCCAGTATAAAATTATGACTTAAGCGTCCCATCTCACAAATTAGGCCGCATCATATACTTAAAGTGATAAGAGCAAAAAATGACTCAAAATCAAGTTGAACTCGCAGAGAAATTGTCAAAAGAATCGCATCAAGGTCAAAAGTATGGTCCTCATGATTACTTTGAGTACCATATTAAAGGTGTGGTCAACTCACTAATTGAGCACCGATTTTCAGAAGTCTATATTATTACCGCCCTTCTACACGATAGCGTTGAAGACACGCCTCTTACCCTAGACAAAATCGAAAGTTTATTCGGCAAAGAAGTCCGTGATGCCGTTGATGGATTAACTAAACGCGAAGATGAAACACGCGACGAATATTTAATTCGTTGTAGTTTAAATCCGATTGCTCGAGTCGTGAAACTTCATGATGCAGCTTTTAACGCTCATAACTCACATAAGGACAATAATCACTCACGTGTCGATTATTACCTTCAAACCATGTTAGCTGTTTCAACGGCGCAAGATAGGTTGGGCTAAAGGGTCAAATTCACTAGGTTTATTAAATCCAAAACGATTCACTTTGATTTTGTAACGTAATCAAAATCACCATGAGAAAAGACTCTTGCTCTAGCGAACATTCACCATTTTGCGCATATGTTTGCTCAATCCTATTTAACTTTCCCAAGAATTGAGCAAATTTTTGCGCATTCATGACCTATGGCGAAGCTATATAAGTGTTAAATACGTCCAACTTCTAAGTACGGAATTAGGTTTTTATCAAAATGTAGTCTTGGGTCGCCCTCATAACTAATAAAACCATGCATTCCTGTTAAGCGTTCGCCTTTATAAAACTGGTTTAACTGATAGCGCGGGTCTTTGTGTGAAAGCGTAAAGCTCACCACACCAACACCCTGCTGTTTTGACTTGTTATAGGCATCTTCAAGCATTTTATGATGCAAAGCCAAATCTTGTGGATGGCACATAAGCGTATGCAGCACATGGTACTGAATCGAGTCACCCAGCTTAGGCAAGCGCATGCCTTTAGTAATTGGAGTCAGCAAGTTATAAACGGGTCTAAGCACAGCTATGGCCGAGCTATAATTTAGAATCTTAGTTTGCTTAATACTGTGCTGATCCCACAAGCCAAACATGCCCACTAGTTTTTCACCTCTAAAATAAAGTGAAAAGTCTGAGAGTTTTATTCCTGAAAAATACCGATGACCTTGGGCAAGTTCTTCAAAGTTATAGGCAGGAATAAAGTTATAAAACTCTGCCATGTCGGCAATAAACTGATTCATGGCTTCCACATGCTGAGCTTCGGCAACACATATACGGATTTCTTGAATGTCACTCTGCTGAGAAGTCTGCTTTAAAAAAGCCGTGATTTTCCGTTTTGCGCCAGTGCTCGTCAGGCTAAGTGTCTCTATAAGCCCTTCATCATAATAATCGGGCATTCCCGTTTTGCCCGTTTGTATAGCGGCGCGTGCGGCATGGTTATCATCAAAAATAATCATTTGGCTATAGTTCGGTTCATGCATGGTTTGTTTTACATGCTTTGCCAAAACCTTTACCAGTGATTTACCACGGTAGTTGTGATCTACCCGTAAATCCCCCGCGTACCGTAAGTTTTGAATGTTCCGATCGACATAACACGGGCGGTAACCATTGCTATAACAAGCGACATTCTTTTGACTCTCGGTGTTTTCAATCACAACATGTAGTTTATGTCGATAGACAATGTCAGACGCTTTAAAATAACTCGGTTCGCGCTGAAAGCTAATTTGTATGCCTTTGGTGGTCATCGGTACGGCGATTAAGTCTCTTAGAGCCTGATCATCTGCCAAAGTTGCTTCACGGGTAATCAGCGTATTGTCAGCCAATGGTGGATTTGTTTTATTCATTATTCACCTGTTGTGCGGTCTGCATAGGAACCAAACTGTTTAAACGCCCCATCTGGTCGAGTAGCTGATAGACAAACACCACTTCGTCTTGATCATTCACGGTTTTTTGGGTTTGGACATCGAGTAGCTTTTGCTCGGTATTAAGCAAATCAAATGTCGTTTTGGTGCCGACATCAAACTCTTTACGCGTGTATACAAAGGCAATAGACGCAGCCTCAATGGCATTTGCCAGTGCTTCTTTATTTTGTCGAATGGTTTGAAGCTGTGCATAAGTCGTGCGTGTACGCTTATTTAAATCTAGTTCAAGACTTCGCGTTTTTTGGTTAGCTAAATCGATATCGGCCTGTGCTTTTTTGACGTTAGCGCGATTTAATCCATCGTCATAGAGCGGTACATTGAGCTGCACCCCAACCATGTAGTTATTACTTTCAGAACCAATATAACTCGCTTCATCTTGCTTTCCGGCACGACTCGTCAGCATAACTGTTGGCCAAAGTTCCCGTTTAGTTAAGGCATATTGTTTTTCTGCAGCCTGCTTTTCGTATTTACTGCGCATTAAAGCCGGATGGTTTTTGGTTTGCGTCAAAATTTCATCCAAGCTCGCGGGAATAGCGGGTAGCTGTTTAATCGCAACAAGGTTATCAGGTGTTGTACCCGTTACCTGATAAAACTGTGCTTCGCTTACGGTCAAGTTAGATTGGGCTTGTGTAATATCGGCTTGACCTTGTGCAACTTGCGCCAAAACCTGAGCCAAGTC
Organism: Acinetobacter sp. C13; assembly: GCF_016809775.1. NCBI lineage: Bacteria > Pseudomonadati > Pseudomonadota > Gammaproteobacteria > Moraxellales > Moraxellaceae > Acinetobacter > Acinetobacter sp. C13. The sequence continues at coordinate 956,547 of NZ_JAFBJL010000002.1, read as the reverse complement.
TGCACGGGTAATCATTCCCACGTCAAAACGGCGCTTAGATTCATATAAAGACCGTTGCAGATTTGCCATGGTCTTTTGTCTAAGCTCTAAAATGGCTTTCTTTTTTAATACGTCGGTATACACCATGACGGTATTTAAAATGGTTTCCGATCTTTGATCTGACAAACCCTGGTTTTGGGCAGAAAGCTGACTCTCGGCAACATCTATTCCTAAACGGTGTCGTCCAGAGGTATAGATCGGATAATCTGCCTGCAATTGCAAACTTCGTCCTTTACGGTTTCCTTCGGTTGGAAACAGGACGTGTGAAGGCGTATCTATTCTTTCATAGTCCAGTTGGCCGACTAAATTGACTTTAAGTCCATCACGCTGTTTAGCCTGTTCAAGCACTGCGGTGGACTGGTTCACGCTTAAACGGCTGACTTCAAGCTGACTTTCATGCCTTAAACTGGCAGATAAAGCCTCATCTAAAGTCATGGCATGCGTATGCGACACCAACAACACGCCTAAATACAAGGCGTGTCGAAGTGTTAAAAACCGAGTATTAAATGGCTTCATCCCTTTCATAGTTGTTCCAAACTATTGAGGGTGACTTTTTTAAGTGGCTCAGGTTTGATATTGCCTTCGATAATGCCATCAAACATGACCAGTTTTTTGTAGGCATTCCAGCCATTATTGGCTTGGCGAATTTGAGGCTGGTCGAGCTGCCCCAAGTTTCGTGCAAGTTCGTAGTGGAAGTTTTGGCGCAAGATACTGTCGATATATTCATTACTAATGCTGTGATGAATATCACCTTCAAAAAGCACGCAGTAAAATGGTTTAACCTGTTGCTGCGTATCAATCGCAAGTAAAGAAATCGCTTTCGATTCGGTTTCATTTAACTGTGACAATAATTGCTGAGCGGTTTCAGGTGCGAGTTTTTCACCGACCAGATCTACCCCAAAACGGCGGCCTTGAAATTCAAAACACGGAATTTGCTCTATAAAGCCAGTCACCCGTAAGCAATCATCCAAACAGTAGCGAAGTAAGCCATTGCCCGAAGTAATGAGCGGGCTGACCACATCGCCTTGTTTAAGCCGCCACGACGGAATAATTTGTCCTTGTTTATCGCCTTCTAAATATTCAAATTCATAGAAGTGACTTTGATATGCGAGTGGGTATTGGTCGTTATAGGGAATAGTCACTACACCTTCAGTCGCCCATAGACCTTTTCCTTCAAACTGAACACTGGGCAATTTCTCTTTTAATTTTTCGGCCCAAGCTTTTGAACCCGCAGTATCCCAACTCGACACCAGACTTAACTTTGGCCAGAGCTTTTTAAAGTCGATCTGTGTGCCGTTTGAACTTGCAATTAAGGCTTGAGCACTTTCAGAGCTACGCGGTGCAGTCACTTCTTTTAATGAAGCCTGACGGTTACCCCATGAACCACTTTGTAAAACCTCAAGCACGTCTTGTTGTAGCAACTCCAAACGTTCCAGCAATTGCAGCGCAAACGTTGGGCTCCACACCGAAATCATGGCTAAATTACGGTTTGCGACCAAATAGCAAATGGTGGCAAAGAGTGCATCATCGGCATTGGCGGCAAAGGCAACATTACTTGGAACCGCTTGGGTAAACTTAGACAAAATGCGCTTACCTACACCAAGTAGCGCACTGTCATCATTTAGGTTTTTGTCTTTTAAAACTTCACGTTGGCTTTCAGGTAACCACGACACCGACCAATAATGCGTACCCGAACTCAAATGTGGGCATTTACGATATAAACTTGCCATCCACGGCGCAATCGCATGGTCAAGCTCATCTAAAAACAGCTTGGTGTATGGAATGAACTTGATTTGTTCACTCGAACCACTTGTTGGCTGGAAACGAACTAACTTACTGCTCGACAGTGAAAGCTTTTGTTCACGGTAACGCTGAATGTCTTCTCGCCATGCGCTGTAACGTGTTGCAGGAAATGCTTTTACAAACTGCTCATAATTTTGAACTTTCTTATCTTTGGCAAAGGTCGAGGTCTGTAATATCGAATGCAAAATTTGACGTTGCGTGGTCTCTAAGGCATTAAACTGTTTTTGAAAATTGCGGTCAGATGCATCACACCATTTTTTTAAAATCAGATGCGAACCCAAAGTTAGCCATTCATTAGATTTCATTGGATGGCCTCTCGACGTTTTGTTTTATGAGTTACGCATGCTTCAAACTTTCCTTTACTGGTCGGTTTAGTCATCAGCTTTACGGGGAAACGGGCTATGTCTTTCCAGCCAAGACGGCCAATACACGGTAGTTCTGTGCCAGCTTTCCATGTCGGATTCTTCTGCTCAAAGAAATGAATATTAGGGTTCTTTTCTCTCATTTCGGCAGTAATTGGTGCGACTTCACCTTTTAATGGTTGATAGTCATCACCAAAATTTAAAAGGCCCGCTTCACGGTCATAGTATTCGCCAAAGAATTTTTCACAGTAGTGCTCAACGACTTCCGAAAGATGCTGGTTTTCGTCTTTAATATTTGGGTAATAGACATAGTAGTTATTGGCAAGTAACAGATAAGTTTTATAGCCTTTAGAAATGAGGAGCCAATAGAGTTCGTTAAATGGATATTTGATTCGAAGCTTAATCATAAGCTTGAGCATGGTACTTTGCAGACTACGCGTGCCCCAAAACTTCTTCAAAATGACAGTATCGCCGCTAAATAACACGGTGTAGTCTTTACCGTTTAAATAGAAATGCTGCACCACCACAGTCGAGAAACCGACAATCTCATCTGTTTCCGAATCAAAAATTAAGATCGCACCGCCTTTATTTTGGAAATCATCTACGAAAATAGAAAATCTCGTATTTTCATAATACTGTTCGTAAATGGAATACATCACTTTTAATCGCTCAGTATCGATTTGCTCTTTTTCAAAATATTGACCATAAGTCGTGTTTTTCAGGTTCAATTTTGAAATTAGTTTATACGTTGTATTAATCATAATCCTTTAACCTTCCACCTCTAATTTGTGAGTTCCCCGATCTCATCAACCGATTTTAGAAAACTCAGATCAATGTTCTTTTTCTATGAAGGGATACGTTTTGATATGCCCTATTGTTTTTCATTCTTTGAAAGCTGCCTTTATTTTTAAAAATCTACATATTCATTTTCTTCCCCCGATCCATAAAGATGGTTAAAAATGCGGTCACAAACATGATGATTGCGAGCATGCGTAATAAATCATTGAAACTGGATGTCAGTGCTTGAAAATGAATGTCGCGGTAAATCACACTGAGCGCGATTTGCTGGGCATTTGAGCCGACTTCTTGATATTGCGCCGTGAGTTCATCGAGTCTTTCTGTAAAAATCCAGTTTTGCGGTGTCATCCCCTGATTAATCTGGGTGACATGAAGCGCAGTCAGCCAATCTAAAGATGAGTTAATAAGAGCTAGTCCAACCGCGCCGCCAATATTACGCATCAGGTTATAAATACCGCTGGCATCGGCTACTTTGCTGAGTGGCAAAGTGCTCATGGCTAAATGTGAAACCACAATCAGGCAGATCATGAGGCCAATACCACGGTAAATTTGCGGCCAAAACATAAAGTCATAATCGCTATGAATGCTCAAATGTGAATTGAGCCAGACACCAAAACCAGCCAGAACCATTCCAACAAATACGGTTTTTCGGGTATCAAAATTGGGAATAAGCCATGCAAGAAATGGCGCAAAGCAGAACATGACAATGCCTGTCACCATCATGACGTGACCAATCTGGCTACTGTTCATTTCACGGACTTGCCCAAGAAATACGGGAATCATATAACCCAAGCCATAGAGCGCCATGCCAATCACAAAAGTCGTGATGGCACTTAAGGTAAAGTTTTTGTTTTTAAATACGGACAAATCGAGTAAAGGCTTAGGCTGGGTAAAACTTCTAGAGAAGAAAATCATGCCGCCCACAATGCAGATCATAAACGCAATCCGAACGCCTGTGTCTGCAAGCCAGTCATGCCGTGCGCCTTCATCAAGGAAATATTCAAGCCCACCCAAAAACATGGCCATACCGACCAAACTAAACCAGTCCATACTTTTGATGAGTGAATAGTTTGCACGGTCGATATTGGGGCCTGAGTAAATGACCGTAGCAATGATGATGCCCGGAATAATATTGATCAGGAACATCCAGTGCCATGAGAAATTATTGGTGAGCCAACCGCCAATGGTTGGGCCAATAGCTGGCCCCAAAGTACTGATCATTCCAAACATCACCAAAGGCAATGAGCGTTTTGGTTCTGGGAAAAGTAAGTACAACGCAGTCATGGAAGTCGGAATCATGCCGCCGCCCATAAAACCTTGTATGCCACGGAACACTAATAAACTTTCTAAGTTCCATGCCAAGGCACAAAGTAAAGAACTCACCGTAAAACCAATTGCACAGATGGTGTAATACACCCGTGTTGAAAGTACCCGTGAGACAATACTCGACATTGGAATTGCAATAATCTCGGCAATTAAATAAACCGTTTGCACCCAAGTGACTTCATAACGACTTGCACTCATGCCAGCTTGAACTTCGTTTAGAGAACTCGCCACAATCTGAATATCAAGAATCGCCATGAAGTTGCCAAAAATCATGGCAGCAAAAATTGCCCATGCAGTTTTTGCTGGGAATCTCCACTCGGCCTCAAGGTGCTTATTCATTTGTTATTACCTAAAATTTTATTATTAAGTTCTTAGGTCAACGGTGGCACTCACCGACATTCCGGGTTTTATCAAATCAATATGTGGGCTTGAATCTATGGCAATACGCACAGGAATACGCTGAACAACCTTGTTAAAGTTGCCTGTGGCATTGTCTGGTGGCATGAGTGAGAAAGTCGCGCCGGAAGCTGGTGAAAAACTCTCAATTTTTCCGGTATAGGTCAGGCTTGGGTAGGCATCAAGTTTTAATTTAACTTTCTGACCAATATGCATTTTTTCAATTTGGGTTTCTTTGAAGTTCGCTTGTACATACAAACTATTTTCAGGAATGATCGCCATTAAGCGGGTTTGCGGAGAAACACGTGAACCTTTCTGGATTGCAAGGCTACCGACCTTACCGTTTACAGGACTGACCACTTTGGATGAAGCCAAATCGACCTGATACAGGTTTAAGTTTGCATTGGCACTTTGAATATCTGCTAGAAGCTGTGCTCGACTGGCTTGTAAGCTTCCCAACTGAGCTTCTGCTGCATTTACTGCGGCTTGCGCTTTGCTAAGTTGAGCTTGGGCCGTTAAATATTGAGACTGAACCCCTTCAAAGTTTTGTCGGGTAATTACCCCATCTTTTAATAAATCTTGATAACGCTCAAACTCTTTTCTTAAACGAGTTAAATCAGCTTGTGCTGCCACTACGCCACTATGAGCTTCAATAATTGAAGACTTGGCAGACTTTTCATTTTGTTGTTGTACACCCAGTGCAGCTTCTTTCAAGCTGACTACTGAACGAGCTTGATCATAACGAGCTTGATAATCGCGGTGATCTAATACTGCTAAAGTTTCCCCTTTTTTTACTACCTGATTATCGTTAATTAATAACTCCATCACTTCGCCTGAAATCTTTGGCATCACCCAAGTGACATCGGCTTGCACATAAGCATTATCCGTAGATTGATAGAATCGATATACAAAAAAATAATATAAGATGCCAGCAACTAAAAATAACAGCAGGACACTAAAAACACCCCAAGTTATTTTCTTTCGACTTTGGAAATTAGTATCAGTTTCTAGCTGAGCTACGTTATCCATATTCATTCCGCTTATTTGTAATATTCGATTTTTTATTTAAGTCAATAAAACTATTGATTTCTTTTTTACGTAACTTTTCACTTGGTTTTATTCAATGAATCGTGACATCGTAAAATTTGGTGCAAATTATGGTTCTTAAGTGAATTAAATATCATTGACCTCTTTGCCAGATATTTTTTCTATTTATGTCAATAAAGTAAGTTATATAAACTATGTTTAAAAATTATGTAATTTTATATTTTTTCAAATAATTGCTTATAAAAACAGCTCAAATATATAAAAATTACCATTAAAATTCAAATAATTACCACAGTTTGAGTTATTTAAAAAATCTTACATATAAAGATGTTTATTTCACTAATATTAAAGATTAACTTTCCATTTGTATTAATTAAGTAGAGTTATTTAAAGATCTATGTAACCGCTAAATAATTATGGAGAAATTTTATAATATTAATAGAAGGATAAAATATAAATATTCTGGTTTAGTCAAAATAGTAAAAAAGCGTTTATTAAAAGACTATTCCGACAACTTTTCATTAATTATATTAAGTAAAATAATATAGAATCTCCCAGCCCCAACCCAACATACACCTAAGAACCCCAATATTATTAAAAAACAAAATTAATGTTAAAAAAGAGTTACTTTTTAACTCTTTTTTATTCAGAAATTAGTGAATTTACGGATTATTTTTTACTGATTTAAATCACTAAAAATTTCTTCTAGAGTTACTCCAATTGCAAGTATTTCACTATCCTGATGAGGTAAACCATCGATTTCCAACCCAATTGGTAGTTTCGATTTCACTCCCTTTCCAATGGGTAAACTCAGCCCTGGTAATCCGATATTACTGCCGGGGTCTGTATTTCGAATTAGTGTTTGGAAATTCTCAATTGAACTGACTTGTTCGTTTGCTAGTGGTGCAACAATCGGTGACGTCGGCAATAATAAAGCATGTAAGTTATGCGCTTTAAATGTGTTTTGGTAGAGTTCAAGCAATTGAGGACGCGCTTCACTGATGGCCTTTTCATAAAAAGGTAAAACAGGAACAAGTTGCCCAGTCTGATCTTGAATTAATTGGGGAAGAATATTCTGTTTAAAAATTGCCTGAACATCTGGGCTTGAGATTTGATCAATTACAGTCTCTAAGGTGAGGTCTATATGATGAAGTTTTAAATATTGAATAAGATCATATTTACCTTCATAGATGACTATAGGAAAAGAAATAGCGTGATTAAGTTGTTCTAAATTCGGCATATCAACAGGAATAATTTCGACTCCCGCATCTTTTAAAAGCTCAAGTGCAATATACGCCTGTTTATGAACGTCTTCATCTAAATGATTCCAAAAATATGGATGGATACCGAGCCGAATTTGATGTGGCTGTAATGGTTCTTTCTTTGGCTCTTGAGTAATAAGCTGATCAATTAAGATAATGTCAGATACTGTGTGTGCAATAGGGCCAGCGGTATCGCGAGTATGTGAAATTGGGGTAATACTGTCTTGTGAATATCGTCCTACCGTGGGACGAAAGCCGACACAACCATTTAACGCACTTGGCAAACGAATCGAAGCACCAGTGTCTGTACCAATCGAAATTGGAACCATTCCCGCTGCTACGGCCACAGCACTACCTGACGAAGACCCGCCAGCGATATGCAATGGATTTACGGCATTTCGTGTACCGACAACGCCTTCGATATGCATAGCAGTATTATAACCTGTTACCCCAAACGCCAATTCGTGCATATTGGTTTTACCAACAATAATCGCGCCGTGATCAATAAGTTTTTGAATAATCGGCGCGGAGCTTTGAGGCTTAAAATCAACTAAAGCTGGTGTGCCTGCACTATTAGGGAAACCTGCAACATGAATATTATCTTTAACCGCAATTAAAATACCCATTAAAGCTGGACATGATTTTCCACTAAGCAGGTATTTATCCCAATATTGAGCTTGTTGAATTGCTGAAGCTTTATCTGTGCTAATAAATGCATTTAAAGATTGCTGTTTTTCAATAGAGTCAAAGTAATGATGCACAAGTTCTTCACAAGATACTTTTCTTTCATGAATCAATTGAGTAATGACATCTACTGAAGCATTTGCTAAACCCTGTAATTCAATCCAATTATTTTTTTCAACTGCATTTGACATGATGACTTAAAATCCATTTAAGTTGTGATCTTAAGAACTTAGTACAAATTGCTCGATAATTCGTATCCTCAAAATTGAGGATTGTTTTTGTTTTAATGTTGAATGAGTAAAGCCATTTCAGTGCGATTATTACAGCCTATTTTTCTCATAGAGTTATTCAGATGGCTTCTTAATGTGGTAAAGCTGATATCAAGTAAATTTGCCACCTCTTTATCACTCAAACCTTTAGAGACTAAATGAACCACTTCTTGTTCTCGTGGAGTCAGACCATATTGTGTAGATAAATCAATGGGTAAAGCTTGAGTAAAATAAGGTTCAAGCAGATTTAATATTCTTTTTTCACGCTCACCAAACATATTAGCGTCTTTTGCACGCCAAATACGTAAATCGCCAATATCTATACCATTTCGGACAAAATAAATATTTATGCCGTGATACAAACCATAGGCTCTCAAAAACTCATTGTAATAGCCTGTTTTTTTAAGGTCAGTAAGAGGCATTACTTCATTTACAAATGTTGGTTTTTGACGTTTGCGAAGCTGTGCCGTAATGGGATCATTAAATTGCCAAACACACTCATAGTCCTCCATCGCTTTTGGGTCGATTTTCCATATCACGCCTTCTCTCGATAGGTTATGTGTTGAATCCCAAATATAAGATGCGGCGAAATCAGCCCGCAATAAGATGGCAATATCTGCAAGGATATTTTCACGTAAATTGTATTGCCCTTTCCCTGAGCCAAGTTTCCATAATATTTCAGAGAACAATGTAAACTCAGATGGGCTGAAATCCTTTTCTAAAAGTGCGGTCATCGTCTACCTATTTAACGAAATCCATCGAATTTTGAGAAGATCGGTTAAGCGCTTCCTTTGAGCTTAGTACCAACCCCATCCTTTTATAATATATCTATCTTTTGATTTGGTAGGTAAATATTAGTTATAAGTTAAAGACGCGGGTTCAACTCCCGCCATCCCATGTAAAAGACCCTATTTTCATCTTAAATCCCAATCTTGCTCTACCCCTCTATTTCTACATTCCAAGAAAGATTTTAAATGAAACTTTCCAATCGCTTTAAGTTTATCTTCATCGCTAGAATATAGGGGGTATTCATATGCCTGAAGAACTATTTGTCGTTGCTTCATTTTCATATCTTCAGGAAGACTTCCTTCATCTGCTGTTTTATATACATAGTCAAAAGACAGTCCATTTTGTCTCCCTTCCATGATTGCTTTTGCTAATTCAGACAGAGTTTTACATTTACTATCTCTTGTTTGTATTTCGTATTTTTGATCAATCATCTTAATAAGCTCTTCCTTGGAAGGAAGCTCTATATTTGTATTTGCGAGACAAATTTTAGGCATCAACACTATGGCAACTAATAAAATTATCTTCTTCACCTCAATCCACCTTATTAAAATTCTTCAAAACTTTGTAAGTGATATCTTGATTAGTAGCGTCAATTACTTCTAATAAAGCGCCTTTATATCCTATTTGTTTAGATTGGCTTAAATCATATTCAACATCATTATTGAATGCAGGACGTGCTTGATTACTTGAAAATTCACGGTAGCCTACATTAATTTTATTTCCAAATTTTCCACTATAAATTAATGTTTGTTGGAAGGAATTATCTGATGCAATTGCTACAGTCTTCATGATAGCTTGATGTTTATCAGTACAGTTTTTTGCATTAAATACTGTTACTACACAGAGCTTACTTTCATTATCAAGCATAACTACTTTAAATGGGTCAGCTAAAGGGTTTTTCTGAACCATACCCCCACCGCTTACAGTATTGAATGGCTGAAAATATTGCCCTTTTTCATTTTGGCCTGTTTTTAAGTAAATGCCCGAAGTAAGTGAATAGGCAAAGCTAATTTTAATATTTTCAGGTACATTTAGAACTTCACGATCAACCACTATACCTTGTTCAAGCATTTGATCCCCTACAAATGCTTTATTAACTGAGCCAATTGGTGGCTTGCTTATATTTTTAGGGACGGCTTGATAGTTGTAGGCTGGAGAAGCACAACCAACTATACCAATACTTAAAATTAGTAAACTAATATTCTTTTTCATGATTTAACCAGTTTTATAAAGTTCACATAATCTAACAAACTGGTTACTAATTGTCACACAAGAAAATAAATAGTAATCTTAAGAATTGCTTAATTTAAAAAATTTATTTATTGGATCAAAATTTTATGCTTATTACTTCCTTTAATAAAAAATTTTTAATAACGATTTGTAGTTCATTAATTGTAGGATGCGCTGCAAATTCAGGTATTGTACCTATGGGAAATAATACTTATATGGTCTCACGACAAGCTGCTACTGGGTTTAGTGGAATGGGAACGCTTAAAGCAGAAGCAATGAGGGAAGCATATCAAGAATGTCAAAAAACAAATAAATTCGTTAATGTCCTAGAAACTATTGATGCAAAACCACCCTATATTTTGGGTAACTTTCCTAAAACTGAAATCAGATTTAAATGTATAAATGAAGAATAAATTGAGTCATAAAGAAGTCTCTTACCTTTTTGGACCACAATTGTTTCATGGGGAGGCAAAGAGATTACTAGAACCAAAAATGAAACCCACTCATTGAGTGGGTTTTTTATTGCTAACCGTTTTGCCTGAGGTGATCTTGGAATTCTTGGTCGTGTATTTTGTTGTAATTAACAGGGTCGTAAACGCATCCAGTTAAAACAACAATTACAGTAAGTACAGCAACCAATTTTTTCATTGAGAGAGCCTTTCCTTTAACGCAAAAGATTTGCTTTAAGTATACTCCTAGGTGATCACTTTGATTGGACATAATTAAGGCAATCGATTGTTATTTTTAAATTATTGCCGTGCTTTAGCCTATCATTGATTTTTTAACAAATTCAAATCACGGGTTAGTACAGAACTTAAGCTTCTGTTGCTAAATAGCAGTTTTTCCAAGAACTGGTCCCTCTCGTTTCAAGTGGTACCGTTGGAATCAATTTCTCTTTTAGTATTTCAGTTTGTTCAAGAGCTTTAGCAACATTGGTGGTAAATACCAAGGATGAGTATTTATACGTTTATGTAGCTCGGCTCTCTTATCTTTCTCAGGATAAAATTGATTTAGTAATCAGTCTCTGAAATCAGTTCATACTTGTCTTTCATCGGATTATATTTAAAACGTTTAATTTTATTATAATTTTCAATCTTTCCTGTTTTTTCATTAAAAACATCACCTTTAAATCTCATTTCAACAGGGTAAACCTGAGAGGTTTGACTTTCTAGAGTTTTATACACAGAACTGTATTCATAAGATAATGGTGAATTACTTTCATATTCTCCATCGTTAGTTCCTGAACTCAAATCAATACTATATCCTGATATTTTCGACTCATTTAGACGAATTAAATAAAGTAAATTGTCAGTGACTCCATAATTGGTATTGCTAAATGAATCATCGAAAAAGCCAACTTCATTAATTCCAGTTTCAACTATACGATCACCCAACCCTTTAATATTTAAGTCTAAATCACCATATGCACTAGGAGGTGAAAAATTTGAAAATGTCCTTGAAACTAAATCATATTTATTATTAACACTTTTCTTAAATATATAAATGTCAGCTTTAGCACTGGAGCATGCGTGACAAGTATCTGAAAACTTATAAGTATTTGAGTCTATTTTTTTCCATTTACCATTAATTATCGTGTAAGAATCTTTATCAATTTCACGCTTTTTAATTAAAACTAAGTATCTATCTTCATGGTTTGCATTCTTATATTGCTCTACAGGATACATTAACGCCAAGTATTCTTTTTTTGTTTCTTTGATTCCTGCTTTTGGCAACTCATTCCCATCATAATCATTATCTTCCATCGAAACATAAAACATGTTTGGATAAAATGTCCTAAAAATAGACTTATAACCTAAATCATCAACAGTGATTGCAAATAAATTAGTGCATACAGTTAAAGATAAAAATAAAATAATCTTCTTCATATAAAAACCTATCAAATATCAATATTTTTAAATTAGCCAATAATCAAAATAAATTTCATTTTTACTTCCTTACGTACTCTGGAAATTCTTTTAATAAATTATTACAAGTTCTATTCTTCCCGTCTTTTTTCACATTACGGTCAAATTCTTTCATGCCAAACATAAGAACTTTTTTCCCATATTCATCACCAAGTTCATACTGAAAACACTTGGCTGAATCCGAGATTAACTCATTGTTATATTCACTATATCCACATTCAAACTGTGCTCTGGTTAGTAAGCCATGCACCGAAACAATTTGCTCACAATAAGTTGGCTTATCTCCATTTTTTGGAGCTAAAGCATGTAAAAATGATGCGGGAAAAGCAGCCGCTAACATACTCCCTAAAATAATTTTTTTCATGAATTTCACCATTTGTTATAAAGTATACCAACTTTAACAAACTGGTTACTAAATGTCACATTAAGAAAAAACACTCTCAGATGGTTAAGCATTTTTTCTAAAATTTAATATGGTTTTAAATCTTAAGCCTTAGTCGCTAAATACCAATTTTTCCAAGAACTGGTTCCTCGCGTTTCAATAGGTACAGTTGGAATCAGTTTCTCTTTTAATATTTCGGTTTGTTCAACAGCTTTAGCAAGTCTTGCTTTGACTGAGTGAATACACTCACGGTCACCAAATTCGCAGCGATCTAAAGTTGTACCGCCACAAGGCCCATTGGCTAAACCTTTTGGACATGTTTCAGGGCAAATATATAAAGTGTCACCTAAACGGCACTGACCACAGGTTTCACAGCCCACTAAGCTATGTTTACTGAGCACTTCTGTTTTAAGTAGGAGTTTGGCGACCAAAGTATTTTCCCAAAATGACGCTTTAAAAATAAAACGTCCAAGCCCTTTGGCAATTTTTGATCCAAACATTGCTTCATGCATAACATGTAGCTGGCGATATTTAATTAATTGTTTAGATGTAGGCTGGCGAGAAAAACGAGCAATTTCAGGCGCAAACTCTTTGCCCGTCGTGACTTGCCAAAGTGAATTCCAAAGCTCTTCTAAGGCCTCAAGCTCCAGATGTCTGTATTGCTCAATGTAGCTTTCAAGCAACATTTGCTCTTCTGGCTTATGGCAGGCAGATAAGTGAATTCCTGCAAACCCTAACTTTTTACATATCAAAATCTGTAAAGCACAGCGCAAATAAACTCGGTCTGTATGTCCTGCCTGTTTTTCGTCTGCCAAAACTTTTAACATGTACGGGGTAATTACAATACCGGCAACTTTATGCTTCACCATAAAATTGGCACGGCTCAAAGTCAGTGGCATGACACAAGCCAGTATTTGCTGCGAATAATTGTTCTTAGTTAAAAATGATTTAGCTTGTTTTAAGGCTTCAATGTCATAGCCCAATTGCGTAATGATAAAGTCTGCACCTGCTTTAATCTTCTTATGCAGTTTTAAATACTGTGCATCACGCTCAGCTTCGACATATTTAAACGGATTAAAAGCAACGCCAATACGAAACCCGCCGTGTTGCTTAGCTGCCATTACGGCGTTTACCGACTCTAGGTAACGACTACGAGGCTGTCCATCTCGCCCATTATGGTGTTCTTTGAGTTTATCGCCTGTAAGCAATAACAAGTTTTGAATATTGGCTGTTTGAGCTTGCTTTAAAAAATGCTCAAAGTCTTGTATGTCTCGGGCCTTACCTGAAAAGTGTAAGACTTTATCAATTGTGTCAGGATAACTTTTGCTGGCCTCAAGCGGCGCAATATCATGATCTGAATGTACACGATCTGCCAATGTCATTGCAGCGGGATACCCTGCAAACTCATGTCTTACAGGATAAATTTCATGTAGTGAAGTGAGGTACTCCACCAACACAAAAAACTGGTTTTGCTGGAAGCAGGGAGAAACGTGTGACATAGGCAAAGTGCTTATCAAAACATGACATCAATCATAAGCGCGGCATTATAAATCAAAAGCGCATAAATATGCGCTAGTCAGAAAGCTCATTGTTTTGCTTATCTTCACCCTCTTTATTTCTGGGTAATTCGAGTGAGCGAGGGAATATAAAATCGAAGGAATCGAGTGCATAACGGTAAAGCTGAGCTGGTCGTTTACCCACAATTTTACTGTGGTTGGTTTCTTCAACTGCGCCTGCTTCTATCATACGGCGCCTGAATGCTTTTTTATCTAAGGATTGCCCAAGAATAATTTCATAAATAGTCTGCAGCTCGGTCAGTGTAAATAACTCGGGCATTAGACTAGCTGGCAATGCGGTATAGCGAGTTTTATTAGTTAAACGCTCTAATGCCAAGTTAAGCAATTCATTATGATCAAACGCCAATGCTAAATCTTTTGCTTTTGCTACAGGCACCCATTCACTGTATTCAGCTAATGCTTGATGTTGATAGGCATTAAAATCAATTAATGCAAAATACAAAATGGTTACTGCCCAGCCACGCGGGTCACGTTTAGCATTGCCCACAGAAGCAACTTGTTCCAAGTAAGGTGAAGCAATCCCTGTTTTTTCGACCAGCTTACGATAGGCCGTTGCCATCAAGTCTTGATCATGAGTTAAATCGGCAAAACCACCCGGCAAAGCCCATTGGTCTTTGGCTGGAAAGTTGGGCCGCTTAATGAGTAATACCTGTAACTGACCATTAAATACCGAGAAAATAGCCATATCTACAGTGAGTAAAGGTGCGTCATAATCTCGGCGATCATAACTGGCAAGGAATTCTTGTTCAGTTTGAATAGTCACGTTCAGCCTCTCAATAAAAATGATGAGCCGATACACACGCAACGGCTCAACTAAACTCAGTTATGCGATGGATAAACGCTCACGAATTTGATCCAAAGTACACTCATATTGAAGTTTACCATTTTCAAAGACGGTTTTTAGTGCTCCGCCTTGTTCTTGCTCGGCCGTTTGCTGATCAAACAAGGTAAAGCCATTTTCACTTTCTTCAATGCGTAATAGACCTTTCGCAGATTTTTTCACACCTGAGTCAGTAATTGGGTCTTTAAACAACTCACGGCCTACACCATTCACTTGTCCCCAAGTCGCTTTCACAGCAAATCCAAAAGTATCGCGAGTTAAGTAGTTATAGGTAAAGCTGCCTATACCAAACACCAAGTTGTTTGAAGCAAAGCCTTTGGCTTCTAGCCCTTCTAAAATACGCTGTGCACGGTCTAGGGTAATTGAGTCACCGTAAATTAAACCAACACGTTCATTCAGTACTTTATAGCCTTGGTCAGTTTTTGTACCGCCAAACACTTCCCATAAACATTCAACTGCACCTTTATATGCTGGGCTGCCGATTTCGGCGTCTGGGTCGCCGCAAATAATTTTAACTGGGTCACCAGAGTCTGGACGGAAAACCAATTTAGCCAAGCCTAAAGCATTCGGTTGTCTTGCCAAAATTTCAGGTTTCAACGCTACTGTAAACTCGGTAATCACTCGCCAAAAGTCCCAAGTATCAGACACGATACTGACAACACCCGCCGGATAAAGTTCGCAAATTAAACGCTTAAATGTTTCTAGCTCACTGTCTTCTGTGCCCATACACATTACACTGTGTTCGGTCGCTGGTACAGATATCCCAATCACCCCTGTGGCATTGTAATATTCTTCTGCGTAGTCAATTGAAGCAACCGAGTCTGTTCCAATAAAACTAGTTAAGTGACCCACACCAGTCTGAGCAGCATCATAAACTCCACTCATGCCACGGCTACTAAAATCGTGTCCTTGCACAGGCACAAAATCGAGTGGTGCGCCAGTTTTTACAGCGTATTGAGTTAATAAACGTTTGTATTCATAGGCAATAGTGGCCGTAGTACAGCTTTTCCAAAGTTCAGCACTTAACACAGTTTCAATATAGTTAGTTAGCCAAAAGAAACGCGGGGCGGTATTAATTACGGTAAGCACGGGTACACGCATATTGACGCGGCTACCTTCTGGCAAAGCTTTAATCCGTAAAGGTAAATAACCCAAGTCGTGTAATGCTTCAATGTGATCAACTGGTACAGCACCTTCACCTAATGAACTATCCATACGGCGTTTATAAGCAGCCACTACTTTGTCTTTAGGTTGTTTGAAAAAGCCTTCATTCCATGTATCGATTAAAAAGTGTTTGATAAAACCCTGAAGACCAAAGAACACCACTTTATCGTCAAAGTCAGGTAACATCTTGGCGAGTCGAGATGAACGCGGCGTAAAGTTTGCATACACGTACTCTGTGCCTTCTGGATACTGACGTCTGTGATCAGCTTTATAAAAATCGATAGCGTTTAATGGATTAAGTTTAATCGTCATCTTTGTTCTCTTTATTTTGCTGCAAAAGCAATTACTGAAATTTTGTCTGATGGTTGTTGTGGAAAGCTGTCTGAGGTAAATAGTTGATCTAGCAGTCCATCAAAAACCTCTATACCTTTACTAAAAATACCGTGGGTCACGTATAGAACGACCTTATGGCAATTGAGGCGACGGAGTTCTTTAGCAATACCAATAAAGGTTGCACCGCCATCACAAATGTCATCGGTAATGACCGCTGTTAGGCCTAATAAATCCTTTGCATGTACATGTGTACCTAAAATTTTGCCAGTCACTGGGTCACGTTTTTTATCACACTGAACAACAGTGATTGGTTGTTTGCGCTCACCATTAAAAGCATCTGCAACCATTTGTGTACGCGCTTTTGCGCCTTTGTCTGGGCAAACCAGCACTGTTTTTTCATCTTTTAACAATGTGCTTAGCGCTTCACTCTTTGCGATGATGTCGACTGAACTGATGTTTACAACTTCGCTAAAAGAAGTATTGGCAGCGAGTAAGGCTGCCGTTACTTCACTATGACAGTCCCAAACAGTGATCTTGCCTTGTTTGCCCGCTTTTTTTTCTGCATTGATGTTGAGTAACTTCGTCATCACATCAAGCGAGAACGCTTGGCCTACTGCACAAATACGGTCCTGACGTGCATATGGAAAATATGGAACTTCTAGGTCAATGGTTAAACCCTGAGTCAGCAATATATTTTCAAGTAACAAATAGTCCATCACATCGTGACTTGAGGCCATCTTTGCACGGATCAATACCTTGCCAGATAGTGAATTCAATGTTTTCTCATCAATTTGAACATGACGCTCGCCACCAGAAAACTGCGTGAATTTCACTGGAATTGCATTTCTTGCCGCATCTAAAAGCTGGATAGCCATATCATCCTCTTTTTGTCTGATGACCTTCGATGAATATATAGTGGCATAAAGCCACTATATATTTCAAGTCTATTTTTCAAACTTTTTTCAAAGCCATTTAAGACATAAAATTTACAGTTTTTAGAGCATTTAGAGATTTGTTATTTAAGAAAAATTATTCTTCAAACAATTGAAATTAAAAATTAATTTACTAAAAGCATGACTAGTAGAACCATTATTAAAAGTAGCGGATACAACTTTGCCCGCCATAAATCAGGTATTTTTGAAATAAATTTTTCTGAAAAATATAGCCCGATCCATGTCCCTGCAACCAAAAATAATGCAGCTTCAAACCAGATTAGGCCGATAAATCCGTTGGGTGTAGATTGCCAAAGTGACAATACACAATAGGTCAGTGTTGCAGTTAAAGACAAAGGCAGCGTGAGAATGTTTGCTATAGCCGCAGCCTCTGCCATAGAACTACCCCGCCGCCGTAATAAAGGAACCGTCATTACACTTCCTCCTACACCTAAAAGTGCCGCAACCCAACCAATAATTCCCCCTTTAATGAGTTCGCTGTTCTGACCATAGTTTTGCTTTTGCCGTGATGTCACCATAAACCCTGGTCGGTAATAACAATCAATAATCGTTACGAACACATAGCTCATAAATATCCAGCGAAGCCAATTTCCATTAAATAATGAGGCCATTACTGCACCGACAATTCCACCAAATGCGATACCACCCCATAAAAAGCGGATTTTTTGCCAATCTATCAGCCCAGAACGATAGTGTCGGAAGGTTGCAAAACTTGCCGAACACAGCATGACAAAAGCTGATGTAGCTACAGCGATTTGCATGGCATATATGCCGATATTACTTTCATTACTCCACTTTTGAATAATGACTGTATAAAGCAAAGGTACAGCCACAAAACCACCACCAAAGCCAAATAACCAAGTGGTTATGCCTGAAAGTAATCCAAATAGAAATAGCTCATATAGCATGATTATCTTCCTCACGTTTATAGAGGCATGATATAAAATAGCTCTATGGCAAACTAACGTAGAAAAGCCATCTTTTTATTTTTTTCAGCCAAAAATATATGCGTAATATTCCAATTAACGATGTAGACCATCTACCACAAGCGGTTTTAGCGTTAGGATCGGACTATCCTGCTGATACTTTGTTAGATACGCATAGCCATCGCCGTGCACAGTTCTTATATGCGCCCGAAGGACTCATGAAAGTTGAGACTGAAGACGGTCAATGGCTCGTGTTACCGTACAGCGGTGTATGGATACCTGCAGGTAAACCACATCGGGTATGGCTATCTAAAGTCAGTACTTATAGTTTGTATATAGAAGCGGGCCATGCACCAAGACAAGCAAACTATTGCGAGGTTATACAAGTCTCGCCTTTGTTACATCAACTGCTCATTCAGGCTAATCAGCTACCTGTTGACTACCAGCACTCAGGACGTGACGGCGCTCTTATCGATTTATTGTTATATGAGTTAGAAGCTGCACCAGCCCTGCCTCTGTTTATTCCATTGCCTCACAACACGTTACTATCTAAACAATGTGCCGAGTTTATGCAGCATCCTGATATTCATAGTAGTCCTAAAGATTGGGCACATGAACACAATAAAAGTGAACGGACTTTTCACCGCTGGTTTAAGTCTGAAACTGGCATGTCCTTTCAGGCTTGGCGTAATCGAGTCTGCATCATCTATGCTTTAAATGCGTTAAAAGCAAATATCTCAATTACTGAAATTGCTTTTAGTTTGGGCTATGAACACTCGGCAGCTTTTACCGCAATGTTTAGTAAAATTATGGGTTATCCGCCTACCCATTTTCAAAAAAGATTTCATGCGCATGATAAAGCACTATAAAGATTTACTCATGTGAATGGTGTCATAGGTATCAATCCATTCCCGTTGAATAACCTCAAAACCTTGGAGCCGCCAAAACTTTTCAGCCGCTGGCAAAAATGGATGAGTGTGCAAATACAAAGTCGTAATTTCATTGTTTTTTGCATGGCTAAACAACATGTCACATAGCTGAGTTGCGATACCATTACGGCGGTATTCAGGCAATACAAACAACTTAACCACTTCCACTGTATTAGATGGCAAATTTAAATCAAAACGATGGTCATACGCCCGATATGCAATAGTACCAATAATACGGTTTTGATCTTTTACCCTAATGAAGCAGCCCAATGGGTCATGGACATAATGTTGCTCAAAATTTTGTAAATCTTTGGGAACTTGCCCATGATAGATTTCTGGGAATAACAACTGTCTTGTATAAAGTGCAAACTCTACCGCAGACTCATAGTCTACTTTGCCCACTACTTGATAATTCAACATATTCATAGCCAAGAATGATCAGGTATCACAATCGTTTTGTCTTGAATCATGGCTTCATGGAACTCAACATCGTAGACACTTTTTAAAAACTTTGGATCAGTTATTCGTGTTTTTGACTCAGGCTTAACCACTTCGTGTTGGCGCATAAAAAACAGATGATCTGCAAATAAAAAAGCTAAATTGGGATCATGCATAATCGCAATCACCGTAAAATTTTGCCGCGATAACTGACGCAACTTTTTCATTAAATAAGACTGGTAATAAACATCGAGATGATTGGTTGGCTCATCGAGCAAAATGACTTTTGGGGCTTGCACTAAAATACGGGCAATCATGACCAATTGTCTTTCGCCACCCGATAACTCGGTATAAGGACGGTCACGCAAATGCTCGATGTCTAAATCAAGCAAAGCTTGATCTACACGCTCCCAGTCTGACTTTGAAGGCCTATATCTGCTGAAAGCGGCACGTCCTGTAATCACTACATCTTTAACCAAAAATGGAAATACGGTTTTATGAAACTGCGGTAAAAAGCCGAGCAATGCAGCCCGATCTTTACCTTTAAAGTCCGATAATGGTTTTCCAGAGTAACGGATTAATCCATCTTTTACGGACTCTAGACCCGCCATCAGCTTAAAAAGTGTCGATTTTCCGCAGCCATTACGTCCTAAAATGACGGAAAACTGATTTTCAGGAAACTCCAGATGAATATTTTTAAGAACCTGTTTATGCCCATAGGCATAATTTAACTGATCAATTTGAATCATGCCCAATGAGTCCTCTGAGTTTTCATTAATAATAAGAAAAATGGCGCGCCAAGTAGCATGGTAAAAATACCAATCGGTATTTCAAACGTAAGTAAAACCCGAGAAAAGTTATCAATCAACAGTAAAAAACTACCGCCCAACACCATATTGGCAGGAATACTATAGCGGTGATCTGGCCCAACCAACATTCTCACAATATGCGGCATAAAGAGCCCATATAGACTAATAATGCCTGCAGCGGCTACAGAAGTTGACGTACATACTGTGACTAGAGCAATTAAAAGCAGTTGTTCCCATCTTGGGTTAACACCCACAGCCTGCGCTTCTTCAGCACCAAGTGCCATCAAGTTTAAGCGCCAACGCATCCCAAATAATCCGGCAAGGCCAATACAGATCGGTAGCACGGCATATTGGACCTTTTGCCAAGACGCCTGATGTAAGTTGCCCATGGTCCATTGCACGATCGCTTGTAATTTAAATGGATCACTTAAGTATTGAATAACTGTAAGTCCTGCTAAAAACAGCCCCGAAACAATCATGCCTGATAAAATCACCATCACTAAAGACGTCTGGCTTTCATGTTTTTGATGCGCAAATAAATACGTTAAGCCAACAGCACAAACGCCAAAAATAAAGGCTGATAGATTGGGTGAAAGCCAACTTAAAGAAAGTGCCAAGGCTGCACCGAACGCAGCGCCAGATGAAATACCAAGTACATAAGAATCGACCAATGGATTACGAAACAATGCCTGCAAACCATTACCCGCGGTTGCTAATGCAGCTCCCACCATAAAAGTCAGTAAAATTCTGGGCAACCTGACATTCACAATAATGTTCTGCATCAGTCTAAATTGTTCTGCATCAAAATAAGGTGTACCAAAAACTGCTTGTACACCCCACAGCGTATAGTCCCATGCACTCAAGGTCTGAGTTGGCCCAATAAGCAGCGAGATAAAAATCATGAGGAAAGGTAAAGGGTAAAACCAATAATATTTCAGTTTTTCCATATTTATTGCACCAACGTTTTTGCAAGGTGCTCACCATACAACTTAGTTAAAATGCGCTGTTGTAAAGCACTTACAGGTAAATCGGACTGTTCGGGATAAATACTATGATTCAAATAAATCGCCGTAATAATGATTTTGATGGTGTGTGGGTTATATATAAATGCAGGACTCAAATTAAATACCTTACGGTTTTGTACAGCGCTTAAACCTTGTAATTCTTTTCGTTCATAAATCAGTTTAGGGTTGGTATTCCAAAGCACAATATTGTCGGGATTCCATTCAATTAAAGTCTCGGGATTTACATTGGGCTGGTTAGCATTGGTCTGAACAATGTTGTAAGCACCTGCGAGTTCAATAAAGTCATTGGTAATAGACTGACGTCCCGAGGTAGAAAAAATTCGGCCACCAGACCAAGCATAGTAAATCGATTGTTTATTTGGCTGACGTGCCGTTTTTGCTGCAACTTCCGCCACAATTTCATCTGAGAAATTTAAAATTTCTTGAGCACGCTTTTGGGCACCGCTCAGAACAGCAATTTCTGATAACTCTTCTTTTACTTGCTGATAAGTGCCGGACTCCATGACATATACAGCAATGCCAAACTGCCGCAACAGGTCAATCGTTTGGGTTTGCCCGCTCCCCAAAATCACCAGATCAGGTTTTAACAATACGAGACTTTCAATATTGGTTGCATTTGCCCCTTGTGAAGGCGTCGCAAGCTGTTTATTGGCGATACGCTTATCTATTTTTGAATAGGCATTAAATAATAAAGGCTGGATGTATACTTCGGCTGGTATACCAATCACTTTATGGCCTTGCCCTAGCATATATAAGCCATCTAAACCCGACTCAAATAAAGAAACAATTCTTTGTGCTGGTTTGGCTACACAGACTTTTGTATCTGTACTATCAAAAACACATATCGAATGGGCTGCCAAGTTTTCTTTAGTTTTTCTACTTTGTTCAGATGAAGAGCATCCGCATAGAATGAGTAAAGTGAGTATTGAAACCAATGACTTCATTACAGCATCCAACGCACAAATATAGTGCAAAATAAAAAGACGTGCCTATTTGGTGCATTTTTCATATAAAAAAGACACTATAAGAGAGCAAGACGGTTTGAATCATCATTTATAAGTTAGTAAATCAAATGTTGTACTAAAGATAAGAGTAATTAAGCAATAAAAATGCCAAAATTACAAAATAAACTTAATAATCATGCAATTGTAATTTTTATTTTAAAAGTCAAAATATAGATAGCCCTATACAAAACCTTTAGAGCATGCATGCTAACCATTCAAATAAAATAATTTTTAATATTTAATTTTAATCAAAAATCTTCACATCTAACATTTCATTTAATAATGAGACTTTAAACCCATAAATTTAATAAAACAAAACAAATTAAGCAAAAATATAATTATTTTTATTTTAAAAAACCTTTTAATTATTAATAAAAAACTATTAGAAACAATATACTAAATACTTAAGTTTTTCTAAAAAATTACAGGATTTAAAATTAAATTTTTTCATTATTAATATTAAATATAAACCTTTAATTAAAACTTCTTTATATGCTAGATTAGATTAAGAATTACCCAAACCAAGGGTAAATTCATACATTACTAATAATCAAATATAAGAATATTAAACATGACAAGGATTTAAAATCATGAAGAGAAATTATTATATTTTAGGAACTCTATTGTGTGGTATGAGCTTAACGACTCATGCTGACTCACTACGAATGAGTGCCACGGAGTTTGCAAAAGATCCAGCCAAAGTAAGCGCATTACAAAAGGGTTTGGAAAAAATGCGAGCAAATAATAATGCTCCCCCTTTATCACCAGAGTTTCGTACAAGCTTTAATTACTGGGCCAATACACATGGCTATTTTGGTACAGGTAAACATGCAACAGACAAAGCTTATTATGTTAATCAATACCGTATGCCACAGTGTTTAGAGATATATAGTAAAGCAGTATGTGACAGTTACTATAAGCATATTCAAAATTCACCAGTCCCAAATGATGGCTTTACCGATGACGTTTGGGGTACATGCCAACATGGCAATTTAAATTTCTTACCTTGGCACCGTATGATGCTTTATTTTTATGAGCGAACAGTACGTAAATATGTTGGGCAAGATTACTCTCTTCCTTATTGGGATTATTACCAAGAAAAAGCTGCTAATGGTAAAGGCTTAGCACTCCCTCAATTGGTCCGGGGTAAACAGGCTGGGACTTTATATGATCAGTACCGTACACCGGGTTTAAATGCAAATATCAGCGCCATAGATCCAGACAATGCCAGCGCTGCTCAAGCATTTAAATGGGATAACTTCACTGACTTCTCTAACCAATTACAGTCTCAACCCCATGGTGTCATGCACTGTGCGGTCGGTAAAAACTGTGTACTACCAGATATGGGATTTGTACCTATTGCAGGCTTAGACCCCGTATTTTATATGCACCATGCAAATATCGACCGCTTATGGCAATGTTGGTTAAATAAAAAAGCAAATGGGCAACCCATTACGCTTGAATGGGCCAAGAAAAATTTAGGTATGCCAGATAGTTGGTATGACACCCGATATACTTTTGCAGATGAAAACGGCAACAAAGTCACCATGACCATTGCTGATGTATTCACCCCCGGTAAAATCCCAGTGCGATATACCAATGAAAATGCTTGTAAAGTTGAAGCTACTGTCATGAGCAGTAAAGGTGCTGAAAAAGCAAATCTATTTAAAATGAATCATAAACCAGTTAGCAGTAATAAAAGCATTAAGCTTATGGGTGTAACTCAAAAAGTAGCTTTAGCCCCTCAAACTGCAAGTTTCCTAGAAAACTCAAGTCAACTTACTCAAACAAAGCTCTCATCAGGACAAACTTATTTAATATTAGATAATGTCCAAATGATTGGTAATCCAAATCTAACTTATAAGATTTATCTATCTCCAAAAAATAAACCTGACCAAAAAATTTATGTTGCCACAATTAACTACTTCGGTGTGTTAGATCATGAACACGGCGGACACCCAGGTCATATTGGCCAATTGGTCTATCAAGTCAGTGATCAAGTTAAGCAATTAGGCATGGCTGCTGAAGACTTAGAAGTTCAGTTTGTTGCTACTGATTTAACGCTTGATCAAGTGAAAGAAAAAGTAAGCTCTCAAGGCTTGAGTATTTCTCAGGTTCGCTTAGAAACGTCAAAATAATAATTAAGGGAGAGGCCTGATTTTTTCAGGCCTACTATTCATTATGAAAATAGTTCATTTAATATTATGCACGCCTCTAACTTTAGTAAGTTGGTGTGTATCAGCAAATGATTCTTCTGACCGTATATTAGAAGACCCACCCGATATGACTGTTGCACGTAAACATGTTGCATTACTTGCTGCACCCAACCCGACAGTGTCATCAACAAATACGCCGCAAATGCAATCTTCAAATGAAGCATTATTTACATGGGAGGTTAAAAAAACGAGGAACAAACTATGGAACCCAGCGACAAATCGTTATGACGAAGTTGTTTTACGTAGTTATCAAGGTACAGATACACAGCCCAATACACCTTATATTGCTCCGACGATTGAAGTATTTCCGGGAGAAACTGTACGAGCAAACTTAGATAATCAACTTGATATAGACCCGATTACTCACAAAAAATTTCCTAAAGACCCAAGTTGTACTGGCGATCATTTTGATGTGAATAAACCCCATTGTTTTGATGGCACTAACATGCACACTCACGGTTTATGGATTAACCCAGCAGGAAATAGTGATAACGTTTTAATTTCGATTAATCCAGGTGTTAATTTCCAATATGAATACAACATTCCACCCGATCATCCAGCAGGAACATTTTGGTATCACCCACATCGACATGGTTCAACCGCTATTCAAGTTGCAAGTGGTATGGCGGGAGCTTTAATTATTCGTGGATATCGTCAGCCTACCCCAAATAAGACAGGTGATTTAGATTTACTCACTTATGGTTTCAAAGAAAGAACGTTAGTTTTTCAGCAAATCCAATATGCTTGCTATGATGCTAACGGAAATATCGAAACCGATAGTAATGGCAACTATATTTGCCAAAACAATCAAATTGGTGAAATTAGAGATTATCAGGGGTTTGGCCCTGGTGATTGGGGGAAATCAGGCCGATATACGAGTATTAATGGCGAAATACAACCTTTCATTACTCAAGCGGTTGCAGGACAAGTTGAGCGTTGGCGAATGGTACATGCAGGTGTCCGCGACAGTATCAACTTAAGCGTTCGGCAAATGCAAAATATTCCTTCCAAACTCGATTTGACCCCAATGGGTGAAAAGAAATTATTAAGTGAGAGCTGTACAGGGCCTATTGTAAACCAACACCTGATTGCAGCAGATGGTCTAACCTTTAAACAGGTTATGGATAAAACAGTTACCGTTTTTCAACCGGGTTACCGTTATGATGCATTAATGCAATTTCCTGAAGAAGGCCGTTATTGTTTAGTTGATGAAGCGGCGTCAGCTTCGGCTAACGTAGACCGTACATTTTCACAAAGACGCTTGCTGGGTATCATTCAAGTTAATAAAGCCACTTCAACACCTCAGTCTTTAACAACGGCGTTAAGCAATAATGCAGTACGCAATATTGCCCCAGATATGCGTCCTGCTGTGCTTCAAGATTTACAACAAAATCTAAAGCTTAGTCATTTTGTTCCTCATCAGGACTTACCAGCAACAGCAAATAAACAATTTTTAGAATTTAATATTGATACAAATGCTGATCCAGTTCAGTTTCAGGTGAATGGAAAACCGTATCAACCAGATCGA
Organism: Acinetobacter sp. C13; assembly: GCF_016809775.1. Taxonomy (NCBI): domain Bacteria; kingdom Pseudomonadati; phylum Pseudomonadota; class Gammaproteobacteria; order Moraxellales; family Moraxellaceae; genus Acinetobacter; species Acinetobacter sp. C13. Next base: position 930,492 of record NZ_JAFBJL010000002.1, on the reverse strand, counting down.
ATTGACCGTACGCTCGAGTTAGGCAAAACCGATGAATGGATACTCACCTCTAAATTAGCCAGCCACCCTTTTCATATTCATGTAAACCCATTTCAAGTCGTGGCAGTGTATGACCCTAACGGTAAAGATGTCAGTGATATAAATGCCGTGGATGACTATGACAAAACGGCTGCCCCTGATCCACAATATCGCGGTCTAAAAGGGACATGGAAAGACACAATCTGGGTTAAAAACGTACAAGGAGCCAATTATAAAGTCATTGTGAGAACCAAGTACGAACGCTACATCGGTGACTTTGTATTGCACTGCCATATTTTGGATCATGAAGATCAAGGCATGATGCAAAATATTCGAATTAGTCTTCCTGATGGAAATGGTGGAGTTTCACAAGGCCATCACTAGTTTTGGACTGCAGTAAAACTTTATTTTAATAAAACCGTTTATATTAAAATAAGCGGTTTTTTAATACTAATAAGGAAGCAAAACAGTTTGAATTATATGTTGTTGAGTTATCAAATAAGGTCTTAAATAGTAAATAGAAAAAGTTATAAAATTTACCAAGCAATAAAAACTATTTAATTATTGGCTTAAAAAGTGCACATCAGAGCTACTCAAATAATTTAATAATGGTTACTGCACAATCAACATTAAAATAAATAACTCGTTATAATCCAGTCTAAAATCTGATAGACATTATCTTCCGATGCTGACTCAATCATCTTTCTGGCGTAGTCTTTTCCGTTTGATTCATATTTATGCTGGTATTTTTATTGCACCATTTATCTTGTTCGCAGCAATCACTGGTTTACTCTATGCAATTACACCACAATTTGAACAAGCCATTTATAAAGATGTTCTATATGTTGAGCCACTGAATCAAACACCACATAAACTGAGCCAGCAAATTGAAGCCGCAAAGCAAGTAATGCCTAAGTCTGCACAAGTAATTGAAGTTAGACCAGCTCCAAGCTCTAATCAAACAACTCGTGTAATATTTTCAGACCCTATCCACGATTTTACAAGTGAAGCCGTTTTTATTGATCCTTTTACACTTAAAGCTCAAGGCCATCTAGCGGTTTATGGTACGAGTGGAGTGCTACCGTTTCGAACTACCCTTGATCAACTGCATAGTAATTTATTGCTAGGAAAATGGGGCCGCTTTTATAGTGAACTGGCGGCAAGCTGGTTAGCCATTTTGACTTTAACTGGACTGTATAATTGGTTGAAACGGCGTCAAAATCTTAAAATCAGGCAAACAAAAAAAAATAGATTATTAAGATGGCATAGCACGTTGGGTTTAACTTTATTTCCTCTCTTATTAATAATCGCCGTTACAGGTCTTACATGGTCTGAATGGGCTGGAGATAATATTCGAGTTGCTCGTCAGTGGCTCAACTGGCAAACCCCAACTTTAGCAACTTCCCTTCAAACAGATAATTTACCTACAGTAATGCACCATCAACATCATGAGATGCCTCATAGTGAAAATCTTAATTTAAATATTGTCTCTACTGAGTACGATACTGCTCTTTCAATCGCCAGAGCACATGGCATTGATGCAGCACAGATACAAATCAAACCACCGACTAGTGGAAATCAAGCTTGGACTGTAGCCGAAATTCAGCGTAAATGGCCAACTCAAGCAGACAGTATCGCCATAGATATGGAACAACACAAAGTCATCGATCAACTTGCGTTTAAAGACTATTCGCTAGTGGCAAAACTCACTCGTTGGGGAGTTGATGCACATATTGGGGTTTTATTTGGCTGGATAAATCAATTGGTACTCGCACTTTATGCTTTCGCACTCTGTATTATGATTATTTACGGATATAGAGCTGCGTTTAAAAACTCAAATTTAAAACTCATGACAACTCACTTTGTTGGTCAAAGCTTATCAGTTTGGAATCGTGCAACTGGATCACAAAAAATATGGTTAATATTGGGGGGACTCGTGTTAGGTCTCAGCTTACCTGTTTTTGGTTTTAGTATTTTATTTACGCTGTTTATCTTTGCTATGCGTAAATATATTCCGTCTAAATCGTAAATCTTGCTAAAAAGGAGTTCGGTTTCAATTCAACTCCTTTTTTAACTAAAAATTTCAAAGCAAAGATTTTACTAAGCTTTAAATCACTCGAGAATAAAATAATTTTAAAGTATTTTTTTAGATCATTGAATAAAGAAACTAACTCTGACAATACTTAATATTTTTTAAAAACAAATCAACCGCATACTCAACCCAAGTACTAATTTCATTCTCTGATATTAAATAATCAGGATGCGTCAAACATTTTAGATGAGCATCACTTCTTAATAACGATAAAAATATATTCGCAGCAACTTCTGAAGAAGAGCTTAATTCAATTTCGCCCTGTTTAACGGATTTTTCTAGATATCCTGCAATGATATTTGCTAGACGCTGTGGACCCAATTCAAAGAATTTTTCAGATAACTCTGGGAACCTTACCGCTTCTGCAATACAAACCCTAAAAAAAGCCAAGCCTGAATGCGATAATATAAAACACAGATAGGTCTTCCCAATTTCAGTTAGTGCTGAGCGTAAATTGTCGGCTTTTGTTTCAACTAAAATAATTTGTTTTTGCATGTTGGTACATTGACGTTCAATCACCGCTGCAAACATCGCTTCTTTATTCTTATAGCAACCATACATGGTAGCTTTTGAAACCCCCGCTTCCTTTTGAATCATGTCTGTCGTTGTGCCACTAAAGCCGTGGACCAAAAAAAACTTTGTTGCTGCATCCAGAATTTTTTGATCTTTTTCATGAGCTTTTGTTGAACCAGACATATTGACCTTATAAAAAATTTTAGCGATTTCGTTCTAAGTGTAACTCATCGAAAAGTTCAAAATCGAGAATTGACGGAAATTTAATTAAAGAGTAGAGTACCGATCGGTACAGTACAGTAAATATCTACTCCGTGCAATGAATTGATGTTTAAGATTTAAGGTAAAAGATGAATACAAAGCCACTCATCGGTTTAGCAGGTGCAATATTTGCTGCAATGACTGTTGAATTTAATAACCGAATTACCAGCATTACTTTAGTCGACATTCGAGGTGCAATGGGCATTAGTGTCGACTCGGGTTATTGGGTTAACAGTATTTACGCAAGTGCAATGATTATTGGAATGATCCTGTCTACGAGTTGGGCAGTCATTTTTTCTATGCGCAGAGTTCTTCTTTTTGCCATAGGACTTTGCCTTGTTTCTAGTGTTTTAATCCCTTTTAGCCCAAATATCGAAATCTTTTATCTATTACGTGGCTTACAAGGGCTCGCCAATGGTTTAACCATTCCTTTACTCATGGCCTGTGCGCTTAGATTTTTAGGACCTGATATTCGACTATGGGGCTTAGCCTGCTATGCATTAACTGCGACGTTCTTTCCCAACTTAAGTACCGCACTCTCTGCGTTTTATTTAGATGTGGTTGGTTGGAAAATGATATTTTTCCAAACCATTCCGTTTTGTGCGCTAAGCGCTGCACTGGTTTATTTTGGGATTCCCCAAGATCTATTGAATTATTCAAGAATAAAAACTTACGATTGGATGGGTGCCATTTTAGCGATTATTAGCTTAGCGAGCCTGAGCACAATGTTATTGCATGGCAATCATTTAGATTGGTTCCATTCCCAATTAATTTGTGTATTAGCCTTAATTAGTGCGATTACTTTACCTTGGTTTTTCATACATGAGTGGCGTTATCCATCACCATTAATTAAACCGCAAATGCTCGAAATCCGAAATTTTGCTTATGCTGTTTTCGCACTCTTTTGCTTTGTCATTATTGGTATGTCCACCAGCACATTACCAATCAATTACTTAAGCGCTGTACATGGCTATAAACCCACTCAGACCATGTGGATTGGCTTACAAATTGCGGCACTGCAATTTATCTATATTCCTATTGTTGTGAAGCTTTTAAACCAAGCGTGGGTCGATAGCCGATATGTACACGGGTTTGGTTTACTTCTGGTCATTGCAGGTTGCCTAGGTGCAAGTCAACTTGATACCACATGGAATCAAGACCAATTTTATTTTTGGCATGCAATCTCATGTCTGGGGCAAACCTGTGTCGTGCTCTCGCTCTTAATGATGGGGACAAATAGTGTTCACCCAACTATGGCAATTTATGCATCCCCTATGATTAATACCCCGCGTGCTATTAGCGGTGTACTGGGTGTTTGTATTTTGGATTGGATCAATCGAGTACGCGGTGAATACCATTCAACACGACTGATTGAAAATACAGCCCAACATGTTTTCCAAAATATTCAAGGCCCTGTTATTAACCCACTTACTCCACCTGTGCTCACCGCAAATGGTGCAGATCGTGTTTCAGGTGGCTTATCTGCCCTAAATTCTGCAATTCAGGCACAGCAATCAGTTTTGGTCATTAGTGATCAATATCTGATTTTAGCGGGACTTACTGCAATTTTATTCATCGTGATGTTGATTTTGCCAGTTCGAACTTATCCGCCACGTATTGCTCTCATTAAGTTAATGAATAGTCATAACTCAGGAAAATCTTTATGAGTACTCTCGAAGCCCAAGACACCACCCATACCGAACCGCCCAAGTTAACCAAGGTGCAATTTCTCAAAAAGCATTGGGTTATGGCTATTGCGTTTATTATTGTCTTAGCATCTATTTTGTGGGTTTTAAAACTTATATTTTTACCCTCTTCGGTTGTTGAAACAGACGATGCACGTGTAGATGTAGAGTACTCAACCATTGCCCCTAAAGTATCTGGCAATATTGAAGAAATTTATATTAAAGATCATCAGACCGTAAAAAAAGGCCAACTTTTAGCGCGGATTGATGCACGTGATTATCAAGCTGCTTTGGCTGAAGCTGAATCTAATTATGCCAAAGCACAAGCTGACCTGAGTGAAGCAATGCTCGCAGTGGATAGACAACCCACGGTTATTCGAGAAACTGAGGCTCAACTTAGAAAAGTAGAAGCTGGAATTAAACTCACCAAAGACAACACGGCGCGTTATGAGCAGTTGCAGGCACTTGGTGCTGAATCTAGATTGATTACGCAACAGTCAAAAACCACATTGACTGAACAATATGCTGACTTAGACAGCAGTAAAGAAAAAGTGATTGATGCACAGTATCAGCTCAACCAATACAAGATTCAGGTACAAGCCAAACAAGCTGCTCTTAAACAAGCACAAGCCGCACTTGATAAAGCAAAACTGAATTTGAGCTATACAGAGGTTCGTGCACCTATTGACGGAATGATTGGTCAAAAGTCAGCTAATGTAGGTAACTTTGTAAGTGCTGGTAATCCACTCATGGTGGTTGTTCCTTTAGATCAGGTTTATGTTGAAGCCAACTTCCGTGAAATTGAATTAAAAAAGATCAAGATTGGACAATCTGTTAATGTCTATGTAGATGCTTATAACGTTGAGCTAAAAGGTGTGGTAGACAGCTTCTCTCCTTCTACTGGCGCATTTTTCTCTCCGATCTCTGCAACCAATGCGACTGGTAACTTTACCAAGATCGTTCAACGCCTTCCTGTACGCATCAAGCTCATTGAAAATCAAAAAGATGTTAAATTATTACGTCCTGGTTTATCTGTTTTAGTATCAATAGATACGACTAAATAGTTAGTCTAAATCTTGGAACATGAGAGAAAAAAGAGACCTTTTATGGTCTCTTTTTTAATTTAATCTAAATTCATGGCAACCGCTCTGGTTGCTTTACGCTTTCGCGTGACGAACAACCCACAAACCACCACAAGCGAAGTTACCCCTAAAGATAAAGTGGTTTCATAACTATATGCTGGCGATAAGAACATATAAGCCAACACACTTAAAATAATGATGATGACAAACCAAGTCAGCCATGGGAATAACCACATTTTAAATGGTATTTCCGCTCCAGCTGCTTCTAACTTATGTCTTAAACGCAATTGGGAGAAAGCAATAACCAAGTACACCAGTAAAGCAATTGACCCTGTGCTTGAAAGCAATAAGCCAAATACTTTTCCAGGGAATACATAGTTAATGACACAACACACTAAACCAATAAAAGTTGAAGAAAATACTGCAATTGCCGGTACACCCGCATAATTGATTTTAGTTACGGCTTGAGGCGCTTCACTACGAGTGCCCAAACGAAATAACATACGAGAAGACGTATAAATTGCGGCATTCATACAACTCGCAACGGCGATAAATACGACCGTATCAATGATGAGTTTAGTGCCCGGTACATTTAAGCTCATTAAAACGTATTGGAATGTCCCGTACTTCTGTAAATCTGGTGAACGCCAATCGACAAGTGAAACGGCAATGAACATCGAAACTACAAAGAAAAGAATAATACGGTACAGCACCAAGTTGGTGGCACGTCTGATTTTCTGTTTAGGGTTTGATGACTCTGCTGCGGCAATCGAGACAATTTCTACACCAAAGAATGAAAATGCCGTAATTAAAATTGCCGATAAAATGCCTCCCATACCGTGCGGCATAAAACCGGCGTTGTTATATAAATTGGCAACGCCGCTAACATTTTTAGCTAAAGGCCAAATACCTGAAATGGCTAAAATACCAATGATGATGAAACCAATAATGGCAACCACTTTAACTAGAGAAAACCAGAACTCAAACTCACCAAAACTTTTGGTACTAAAAAAGTTGGCCAAGCTTAAGAACACAATAAAACAGAACGCATAGATAGAAACTGAAACGTTCGGAAACCATGAATGTAAAATTTCAGCACCTGCAATGGCTTCAACTGGAATCGCAAGCACCCAAAACCACCAATATAACCAACCAATGGTAAAGCCTGCCCAAGGGCCAATCGCTTTACGAGCATATGTAGAAAATGAACCAGTGTCTGGTTCTAAAACAGCCATCTCACCCAACATTCGCATCACCAGAAATACCATAATGCTGGTAATCAGGTATGCAAGAATTACCGCTGGGCCTGCCTTGGCAATTGCAGAAGATGAGCCTACAAATAAACCTGCACCAATAACACCGCCAATACTAATCATTGTGATATGGCGATTTGAAAGTCCTTCGCCTAATTTTTTTGTTGTATCATTATTCATATTTCAATCCTTAAAAATATATCTATAAAACAATCTATTACATGTTTAAAATCCTACGGTATGAAAAAGGGAAAACTTAATGTTTTCCCCTTGTTGCAATAATTAATTTAAAGTTGGCATTGAAAATTGTTTTGCTTCACGGTCCTGAGCAGATGGCCAACGTTGCGTAATGGTTTTACGGCGTGTGTAAAAACGGACACCATCTGGACCATACGCATGTAAATCACCGAATAATGAACGCTTCCAACCACCAAAACTATGATAAGCAACAGGTACCGGTAAAGGCACATTAATACCGACCATACCGACTTGAATATGGCTACTAAAATAGCGTGCTGCTTCCCCATCACGGGTATAGATACAAGTACCATTACCATATTCATGGTCATTAATGAGTTGCATGGCTTCTTGCATAGTATTCACACGCATAACTTGCAACACAGGACCAAAAATCTCTTGTTGGTAGCTGGTCATGTTTGGTGTGACTTGATCAATTAAAGTTGGCCCAACAAAGAAGCCTTTTTCGTAACCTGTCGGTTTTGCATCACGACCATCAACCACAATTTTTGCGCCTTGCTGTTCTGCACTTTGAATATAGGCTTGTACCTTATCTTTATGTGCTTGGGTAATAAGTGGCCCAAAGTCGTTGCTTGCATCTGCATAGTTGCCGAACTTCAATTTTTTCATTTCTTGAGTTAGCTTATCAATCACGACATCGGCAACTTCATCACCAATGGCAACTGCTACTGACAATGCCATACAACGTTCACCTGAAGAACCAAAAGCTGCGCCCAACAATGAAGCTACTACGTTATCAATATCGGCATCAGGCATAATAATCGCGTGGTTTTTTGCCCCACCTAATGCTTGGCAACGTTTGCCCGTAGATGTTGCAGTACGGTAAATATATTCAGCAATTGGTGTTGAACCCACAAAGCTAACCGCCTGAATACGAGGATGATGCAATAAAGTATCTACCGCCTCTTTATCACCATTCACCACGTTAAACACGCCGTCAGGTAAACCCGCCTGCTTTAATAATTCTGCAAGGTATAAAACCACAGAAGGTGCTTTTTCAGAAGGTTTTAAAATAAAGCAGTTACCGCAAACCAGTGCCATTGGGAACATCCATAAAGCTACCATGGCTGGGAAGTTAAACGGTGTAATGCCAGCCACAACACCTAACGGTTGGAACTCGCTCCATGAGTCGATATCTGGACCGACATTTTTTGAATATTCCCCTTTTAAAAGCTCTGGTGCACCGCAAGCATATTCAACGTTTTCAATACCACGTTGTAATTCGCCTTGAGCATCATGAGAAATTTTACCGTGCTCTTGTCCAATCAAAGCACAAATCTTTTCAGCATTTTGTTCTAATAGTTGTTTGAACTTAAACATGACACGCGCACGTTTAATGACTGGTGTATCGCGCCATGCAGGAAATGCTTGCTCGGCTACCTGAACTGCCTCATTTACGGTTTGAGCATCTGCAATTTCGACTTCTTTACTAATTTCACCCGTCGCAGGATTGTAAACTGGCTGTTTTCTTGCCGTTTTAGATACAATTCTTCCTTGAATGAAATGCCCTAGCACTTTTTTGGCTTGTTCACTATGCGTACTATTTTCAGTTGAAACTTCTTCATAGCTAAAATCTTCTAGGCCATTTGTCATTGTTGTTACTCCTTACTACAATTAGTTTTCAGATCAAACTGTATTTTTCATTTAGATTTTGAAGTTGGGTCTGTTGGCATTACAGACCTTGGTAAAATGCCTAATAAACTTTAATTCACTTGATAAAGCGCATCGCCCACGGCATTCATTAAGCGGTCAATATCTGCTTCTGTACTGTTAAACATTGGGCCGAACTGAAGCGTGTCGCCTCCAAAGCGAACATAGAACCCTTCTTTCCAAAGTTTCATACCAAGCTCAAAACCTCGGATGGTGGCATCGCCATCACGCGGAGCTAACTGCAACGCACCAATCAAGCCACAGTTGCGAATATCTAAAATGTGCGGCGCACCTTTTAAACCATGCAGCATTTTTTCAAAAGTTGGTGCTAGTGCCGCAGATTGAGCTAATAAGTTTTTCTTCTCTAAAACTTCAAGCGCAGCTAAAGCAGCCGCACAAGCAACCGGATGTGCCGAATAGGTATAGCCATGAGTAAATTCAATGGCATGTTCAGGTAACTCTTGCTGCATAAAGGCAGAGTAAATTTCATGGCTTGCCACCACACCACCTAAAGGAATAGCACCATTGGTCACCTGTTTCGCAAAGTTCAAAATATCTGGTGTTACCCCAAAATACTCTGCTCCCGTCCAAGTTCCTAAACGGCCAAAACCTGTAATTACCTCATCAAAAATTAACAAGATGTCATGCTGATCACAGATCTCTCTTAAACGTTGTAAATAACCCGTTGGCGGTACAATACAACCTGCCGAACCAGAAATAGGCTCCACAATGACAGCGGCAATATTTGAAGCATCATGTAGCTCAATTAACTTAAGCATTTCATTGGCAAGTTCTACCCCGCCTGTTTCTGCACAGCCTTTGGTAAAAGTTAAATTCGGCTGCAAGGTATGAGGTAAATGGTCTACATCCATAAGCTGACCAAACATTTTACGGTTGCCACCAATACCGCCTAAGCTTGTTCCCGCAACGTTTACACCATGATAGCCACGGGCACGACCAATCAATTTAGTCTTGCTTGGTTTACCTTTAATGCGCCAATAGGCACGTGCCATTTTAATAGCGGTATCTGCCGACTCTGAACCCGAGTTGGTAAAGAAAACGTGTTGTAGTTTTTCAGGCATATGCTGAACAATTTTATCTGCAAGCTTAAAAGACAATGGATGACCAAACTGAAAAGCTGGTGAGTAGTCGAGCTGACCTAATTGTGCACTTACCGCTTGTTGAATTTCGGGTAAGGTATGGCCTGCACCACATGTCCATAGGCCGGAGAGTGAGTCATAAATTTCACGGCCCGAATCATCAATTAGATATGACCCTTTTGCACCAACGATCATGCGCGGATCTTTAGCAAAGTTTCGATTTGCAGAGAAAGGCATCCAATGTGCTTGATAATTTATATGCATATTATTATTAGGTTGAACCGCATCCAAGGTATGCTCAGAGTCGCTGAATTTATCCGTATCAAACATAACCATTCCTGTTTATTTTCAAATTATGGTTTGAGTGTACATAGCGTGATAAGTTTGATAAATTCAAATTATCTTGAGTTTAGATTTAAAAAAACAAAACTAAATGAAACCTAAAAAATTAAATCGAGTCACTGATTTTGATATTAAATTACTCAAAATATTTAAAACGGTTTGTGACTGTCACAGCTTTACATCTGCAGAAAGTATTCTTGGGATTAGCCGCTCTGCAATCAGTTTGCATATGAGTGATTTAGAAAATCGTCTGGGTATTCGGCTATGTCAACGTGGTCGCGCAGGCTTTGCCCTCACCGATGAAGGACGCGAAATTTTAGAATATATCGAAGTGCTTACGGCAGCGATTGAAGACTTCCGTTCTAAAGTTAATCAAATGCATAACCGCCTTAAGGGTGAATTTAATATCGGCATTATTAACAACCTTGTGACTATGCCTAGAGGTTATATCACCAACACCTTGACACAACTTGCCGAGGAACATGCCGAGGTTATTATTAATATCAGTATGAGCACCCTTTCAGATATTGAGTGCCGTGTACTTGATAACCGTTTGCACGCAGGCGTTATTCCACTTGTTACACCTTTGTCTGGTCTAGACTATTTTGATTTATATAGTGAAAGTTCATTTTTGTACTGTGGCAAAAACCATCCATTGTTTAGCCAGTGCAGCAACATGAATCTAGATGAGTTAAAAACATGGCAAGCGGTCCTTCCTAATTATGCGATCACACCAGAAGCAGCAAAGTTACACCAACTTTTAGACTGTAAAGCCACCGCAAGTGACCGTGAAGGCATCGCATTTCTGATTTTAACTGGAAAATTTTTAGGTTTTTTACCCGACCACTATGCAAAAAAATGGGTTGAAGATGGTTTTATGCAAGCTGTTTCAAAGGAAAAAATGCATTACAGCACCCCTATATGCTTAATTACTCATAAGGGCAAAAACCACAATATTATTTTAAAAACCTTTATGGAGATGCTTGAGAAGCGGATCGTTGGGGGTTAAAAATCTTTGTTTTTTAATTTATTGAGCTCAAAGATTGCATTTTTATATTCAAGGTATGCTTTTTCACTAATTAGTACCACAGCATCTTTCTCTTTTCGTGTAATTTTTACGGCGTAACCTAACAGCACTCTTTCCATGACCTTCGAAAATTGTGATCTTGCATTCGCATAATTAATTTGTTCCACAATATTAGCCCTTCTCAAATAAAAGAAAGCCACTTCTGATATTAAAGTGGCTGTGATTACATTAAAAATTGTATCGACCTAATAAGTTGATTCGAGATAATTTCCCTTCTAAATCTGAAAATGTTTCTCTCTTCCCATAGGTGTATTCAACACCAAGATCGACTTTCTCAACAGGCGTCCAAAATAAATTGACGCTTGCATTGATTAGCCTTTTATTTTGATCACGGTTATTTTCTGAAAAATTTGAATCTTTATAGATAAGGCTACCAGCGGACAAAGAAGAGCGTAAGTTTTCATTCCATTTACGCATATATCCTAACTCGACAGAATCAAATTCACTTAAATACATTCGATTTTGATCAAAGTAGAATGCATCATTATCTTTTGAATACAGCATATAACGGTTATCACCCGCTATATGATAGTAATTAAACACAAGTGAGTCGTTTTCAGAAAGCTTATACTTTGTACCTAATCCAGCTCCCCAAGCAAGTTTAGTTTGCTCTTCATTCGTATCAGAGATTGCTCGATTTTCATGAAGCATGCCGTGCAATTGAACCAAGAAATCTGGATTCTTAAATTCATATCGCATGGTTAATGCAGGAAAACGGCTTCCGCCTTCTACATTTTTATTTTCAACATCACCGCCTTCCAAAGCGACTAATAATTTTTGTTTGGCATCAACAATGTGCTGATAACGGATTTGGATATTACGCTGAGTTCCCGTACCCATCGCTCCTGTAAAATCAACCAAACTTGGAGCTGTATCACTATTCACAAAAGGTGAGGTCGTTTGGCCAATCAACCAATTTCCTAGTGAAATATAAGCATGTCTAACCCGAACAGAACCATTACCGTTATCTCCGCCACTTCCCATGAAATCGGCTTCTAGCTTTCCAACCAAATCTCCTTTCGAGGTCGGTTTGACGATATCTACCCCTACACGGGAAGTCGCAGCAGAAACATTTAATGATTTACTCGTTGAGTTTGAATTGTCTAATGGTATTGACCCTGTTTTATTCGCAATAGAACGCGTTGAGCCTTCAAAATCATATGCTGCATCAACCCGTATATTTCCATAAAATTTAATTTGAGTTTGGTCAGCCGTAACAAGCGTTTCGGTGTTTGATGTTTTGTTTTGAACCAAGTCAGGTGCTGTATTTAATCTATTATTTTTATTTAAATTTTGCTGCTCCATCAAATAATCTATTTGTGCTTGTAATTTACTTATTTTTTCATTTAGCGCTGAGTTATCTTCGCTTTCAGCTTGGGCTTGCTGCAATGTAATACTCATTAATAACGATAAATAAATAATCCCTTTATATTTCATGTCCTTTTCCTTTAGACGAAATTATCTAGACCAAATTGAAATTTCCTATTTTTCAATTAGCGACCTAATAATTATTGAGTTAACTTTTAAGAGGCTAACGAAGCTCAACCATTGACTTCGCTAGTTCAGTTCCTGCTCGTATATTTTTGAATGACCTTATTCGGGTAATTCACATCCTTTTTGTTTTAAGCTGTTGATCACCCAGCTACGGTCATTTTCACCTACGGCGATTTGCTCTAATTGCTTTTGTTCAGCAGCATGTTTGGCGCTTGCCTTCAAATAAACTTCTTCTACTTCCGCATACGGTACGCTTAAAAGCCCATCTTCATCTCCTAAAATCAAGTCTCCCGGTTCAATTACCATTCCATTGATTGCGATAGGGACATTAATTTCCCCTGGTCCGTCTTTATAAGGTCCTCGATGTGAAACTCCTGCCGCAAAAAGTGGAAAATCTCCCTCTCCAATTACAACCGAATCACGAATCGCGCCATTAATAACAATGCCGGCTATACCTTTTTTAATGGCATAAGCAACCATCATCTCTCCAATTAATGCATTGGTTAGATCACCACCCGCATCAACCACAATGACATCTCCCGCTTGGGCAATATCAATAGCGTAGTGCAACATCAAGTTGTCACCCGGACGCGCCTTAACTGTAATGGCAGGTCCACAAAGATATCCCTTTTTATGCATTGGTCTTAATTGAGCCCCGCCTGAAGTCATTCGATTCATTGAGTCACTGACATTAGCGACTGGTAGATCTCGATATTGCTCAATCCATTTTTGCTCAACTTTTCTGTCGTTTTTTAGCACTCTAAAACCAATTGCCATAACTTTTCCCTTACATCAATTTTCTTGTGCAAATTAATATGACAGCATTTTTTTGAAATGTCATTTCATTTTTAAATTTAATTTAATTAAATTTTACTCATTTTTTAAATTTAATTTTTGCTATTGACTATTTTTTTGAAATGACGTTTTAATAATATGGATTATTAAGGACGTATTTTGCTCAAAATACTTAAATGGAGTGCAAGTAAAAATGAAACGTAAAGTTCTTATCACGGGGCCAACATTAACTTCAGATGCGTTACTGTATGCTCAATCCCATGATATTCAGTTGATTCCAACTGAACCGTACATGGCAAAAGATGAAATGGAAAAACTCATCCATGATGAACAACCTGATGCAATCATTGTGCGAACAGGCAAACTTTCTAGGGATATGATTTTTGCTTCAGATAATTTAAAAGTAATTGCAAAACATGGTGTTGGGTTTGACACAATCGACACTCAGGCTGCTGCTGAACGAAAAATTCCTGTCACTATTGCCGTAGGCGCAAATGCACAATCTGTTGCCGAACACGCTTTTGCACTCATGTTTAATGTTGCTCGACAAGTCACATGGTTAGACCAACGTATTCGAGAAGGTCATTGGGACAAAGCAAGTGCAAATGGTTTGGAGTTATATGGAAAAACACTGGGCTTAATTGGTTTAGGGGCAATTGGTAGCATACTCATGAAGTTAGTTGCTCCTTTAAACATGAAAGTAAAAGTATACGATCCGTTTCTACAAAATCTGCCTGAGCTTGATTATGTAGAACAAGAGCATGACTTTGAAAAACTCTTAGAAACCAGTGACATTATTAGCCTACATTGTCCACTCACAGCAGAGAATAGATACTTATTTTCTCATGCCCAATTTGAAAAAATGAAACGATCAAGCATCTTAATTAATACAGCACGTGGTGAATTAATTGATCAGGCTGCATTAGTTGAAGCACTTAAAAATAATAAAATTGCTGGTGCAGGTTTAGATACTTTTTCTTCAGAACCGCCAGAAAAAGATAATCCATTATGGGAATTGCCTAATCTAGTTGTTACTCCTCACATAGGCGCAAACACAACAGATTCACGTAATCGCGTCGGTCTCTTAGCACTCGAACAGATTGTGAGTATTTGGGATGGTCAACTGTTAAACCCACGAGCTATCGCTAACTGGAAGTTACTCAATAGCTAATCATGGAACTCAATTGTTTCTAAGCTTTTAGATGCAAGAACAATTAAAATATTGAATATAAAAAAGGATTTTTTTATGTCTACAGAATATTCTCAAGTAAGTGCGATAGAACGCGAAACGATGCGCAAGGTAGCGTGGCGATTACTGCCTTTTTTAACACTTTGTTATGTCATCGCCATTATTGATCGTGGCAATATTGGTATGGCTTCATTACAAATGAATGAAGACCTTGGATTAACAGCTACTGCTTTTGGTTTTGCCAGTAGCTTATTTTTCTTTGCATATTTTTTATTTGAAGTACCCAGCAACCTCGCCATGCAAAAATTTGGAGCAAAAGTATGGATTGCTCGAATTATGGTGACATGGGGGGTAATATCATCCGCAACTGCATTCGTTGAAAGCTCCACATCGTTATATATTATGCGGTTCTTACTCGGCGCTGCCGAAGCAGGTTTTTTCCCAGGTGTCATTTTATATTTAACCTATTGGTTGCCTGCAAACTATAGAGCAAGAATGATTGCAATATTTATGGTGGCGATTCCAGGTGCAAACTTTCTAGGTTCACCATTATCTGGTTTTTTATTATCCCTAGATGGCTGGATGGGCATGCGCGGATGGCATTGGCTATTTATTTTAGAAGGTATTCCTGCTGTTTTACTGGGTATCGCCTGCCTATTTGTACTCACAGATCGACCAGAACAGGCAAAATGGCTCAATAGCGAACAAAAAGCTTGGTTAGTTGAAAGACTACAATTTGAACGCCAACAAAAAACCCCGATTGGTCATATTTCACTATGGCAGCTTTTAAAGAATAAATATATTTGGGCTATGATCATTATCTATTCTGGTGCTTCTGCTGCCGGCAGTACAATGAGTGTTTGGGCACCACAATTAATTAAATCATTTGGTTTGAGTAATCTAGAAATTGGTTTAGTGAATGCAATTCCTTATGGCATCGCTTCTATTGCCATGATTCTTTGGGGTCGTAGCTCAGATCGTAAAAATGAACGCCTTTGGCATACAGCAATCGCTCTATTGATGATCTCAATTGGTTTATTAATTGCTTTGTTCACGTCTTCACTTATTGGCACAATCTTTTTACTCAGTATCGTTTTAATTGGTGCTTATTCTGCGAAAGGTCCATTCTGGGCTTTAGCATCCTCATGGATGTCACCGACTACAACGGCGGCAGGACTCGCAGCAATTGGCGCATGCGCTAACCTGATTGGTGGCGGCATGATGGTGAATATCTATGGCGCAATACATGATGCAACAGGAAGCCATGCTATCGCCTTACTTCCACTTGCAGCACTAAACCTCGTGTCGGCTATTATGGTTTTCATTATGTCTAGAAAGAAAGCCGTTTTGTTTAGCCAACCACAAAGTACTTCGTAAATAGCATAAATAAAAAGGGGCTAAATCATGAGCCCCTTTTTTATATTTAAAATATTAGAATTAATTACGAATACTCTTACCACCTAAACTTTTCGTTAAATCATCTGCAATTTTGAAGAAAAAATCCCCGACAGATTTTGCAACTTCCGCAGTAAAACGGCTTGATGGGCCTGAAATGAGTAAGGCTCCTACTACCTCATTTTGAGCATCAAACACAGGCAATGCCATTCCAGCTGCGTGGGGTTCTGTTACACCAGTTGAATAAAAAGGTTCTGTTCTTGATAAAACTTGTTCATATGTTGATTTCAATGCTTGAGCGCATGCTGCTCCATCCATTGGCCGAACTTCGCCCGGTTGAACGTGAACACGTAATCGATGGGTAGAGTTTATTCGATATTGGCAAAGACGATATGCTCCATGTTTAACGTAAAAAGAAGCTGTTTCGCCAATTTCATCTACAAGTTGCTGTAAGCAAGGCATGACATGTCTTTCTAAGTCTAAAGCATCTTGATAAATTGTATTTAAACGCATGACTTCGCTGGCAAGTGTATATCTGCCATCCGAAAGACGGTTAACAAAACCAAAATCTTCTAGCGAAACGATTAAGCGCATGATGGTTGCTTTATTTAATTCTGTTCGTTCAGCGAGTTCAGCTAAGGTTAAAGATTTATCACCTATTCTAAAAGCAGTTAACAAAGTTAAAAGGCGATCAGCCGATGCATTTCCGCTTGTTGCTGGGTGAGGTTTAATTTTAACCATGTTTTTCCTACAATATCTTGATATCAATTTTAAATGTATTGAATTAGGTTTTTAACTTTACCATATTTCTTATATTTTAATTTAATCTCTCAAGTGACCTTCGGTTTTTCTTTACCCAACCATATAAAGCTTAGTTCTTTCAGATGTTTATCCTAAAATGATAAGTTCCTCCTTGAATTCACAAACAGACCACTACACTGCTTTTCTTATAAAACCCCACCAATAATTGATATTTGGTAGGGCTTTTTATGCACAGAAAATACGACAGGTTAAATCGTAAATTTTCCTAAACGAAAGATTAATATTTAAATGAGGATATTAAAAACGATAACCCACACCTAGATATGTAATTAAGGGATCAATATCAACTTTGGTTGAGGCATGAATTAACTGCTTACCTGTTTTGCTATCAATCACATCAATATTTGCGCGGTTATTTAACTTTGCATAGGACACTGAACCAACAGCATACCAATTTGGCGTGATGTCATACGTAGCTCCTAGACTCACAATGGGGGCAATCGCATCAGTTGCTTTAACCCGAACATATGGGTTTGCACTTGAAGTTTTGCCATCTAAGGCTGCACCAGCATTGTTATCTAGAACATTCTGAATCATATGCCCCGCCGCAATTAAGTCAGAATTAATTTGGTCGTTTAACTTAATGTTAGAAAAGCGTGAATACATAATTCCGGCACCAATATATGGACGAAATTTATTTACTCCTGCCTTACCGAACTGATATTGAGCTTCTAATGCTGGAGTCCATGCACGTACCGTAGCAGCTTTCGATTTATTACCGAGGTTAGTGATTGGAATGTCTTGTAATAAATCAAGTTTATCCCCTATAACCAAAGCAGCTAATCCTTCAGGATTTGCAAAACCAGATAACGGCGCATTGATTTCTCCTTTCCCCTTAATATCAACTTTTGGAGGAATCCCACCGATTAACTGTAAAGACACATTCTCATTCACATAGTAATTAAACATTAAACCCAGAGTGTCTACATCTTCTGCTTCAAGCCCTGTGCCTTTACCTTCCCATTGCTCTAGTCCTTTAATTGTTGCTGTACCCGTGATATCTGGCGAAACCATATCATTTTCATCTACAAGCCCTAATAGCTGACCAACCGATTGTTGCTGATTGCCGTTTTCATCGACTGGATGGCTAAATACCATATCGAGAACTTCTTTGACATTTTCACCCGTTGATAATGTCGCATTAGGGTCAATTGATTTCATAAATGCTGAGGTAGAAATGGTTCCGACTTTGGCAGTGGTTCCATTTGCTACAGCAGTATTGATGTTGAATGGATTTGCTTTCCCTTGTGGCATGACATGCAACCATCCAGCAGATACAGAAAACCGTTTAAATTCTGCATGTGCTGTTTGAGTTCCCGTTACAAAAGCCACGGCGAGCAGATTTCCGCCTATTAATTTTAAAATATCCATTTTATTTCCTTTATTTTATTTAAGAGGTTTCCATTAACCTCTTCATTTAAAATAAAGATTTTTTTAACTTTTGGTAAAATTTTCCGATAAAAAGTATTATAAAACAATATATTAATTTTACTTAATTTATTTTAATTGATTGAAAAATATACAGTATAAATGAATTTTCTATGGAAATTTATAAATTAAAAAAAAGCCCACCTTCCGATGAGCTTTTTATTTAATTAAAATTAACGGTATGTATTAGGCATTAAATTCTGCTAATACAAAGTTTTTTACTATTTCATCAAAAGTTGGTTTCAGAAGAGCTTGCTCGCTATTTTTTATAGTTTTATAACAATAACTCGCTGCAACTCCCATACTGAACAAAGCTAACAATTTCATTGCTCACCTCACTTATTGGGAAGAGTGAAATTTAAAGTATCATTCACGTTTGTAGCGTTCCAACTCGTTTTAGCGAGGTTTCTGTATACTTTTTAAGCAATGTGTAATAAAAAAGCGTACATCTTTGGGACGCTTTCGTTGGTCTCTTCAACTACAAAAATTTATCTTGAACATAGACAAGTTTTCAAGAAAATTTCGATACTTATCTATTGTTCCTTTTTGGGGACCAAACTTTCCACTCACCTTCAAAAGGAGTAAAAATATCAAATTCGCGCATAAATTCCCATGGTTCGAGATATTCAAGTAAAGGCTCTACAGGCAACCATTCTTTAGGTATCCAAGGAGTATCGATATTTAAATGATATCCATTTCTCCATGCTAGTTTGATATAAATTACTGCATGAGTCGCAATAAAATGCTCAGTAAAAGTAAATGCAAATTCAAAATTACGGACTTTGGCAATTTTTTGACTAGTTAATTCAGTCAAAATATTTTCCATTTCACCCTTATCCCCATTGGCTAAGGCAAGATAAAAACGATGGTCAATTAAATACTTTTTATCCTTTTTTAAATCAGTTTGTAAAATGAGTTCACAACGTTCACGTAATTTATCCCACTCATGATTAAGAGCTAATATCAACTGATACCCATGAAAATCAGGCTTACGTGGATTGTCGCGGTCTTTAATTGAGCCTTGTCGATCATACGATACTCGGTGCTGACTATACCAAGAAATGATTTCCTCATTATCTGATAATAAAGCATATAAATGTTTATAGGCAGGGAACCATTCTATAGTATCAAACTGAAACACCATACGATTCAGTTTAGCCGCAATAAAACACCACTGTTTAAAAGCAATTAAATCACTATTCCTAAACCAAGATACCATTGCGTTAGCTTCAGCATAACTCCCTAACATTCCTATACAAAATGCAACATCTCCTTTTCGTTGAGAAATATAATTTATTTTCTCTTGAATACCGTCTCTAAACTCAGCATGTTGAATCACATGGGCTAATGCTTTTTGAAAGGCTTCCTTATTTTTAATAGTATTCATCAAGGTTGATTTTTCCATGAAGGAGTTAATTTTTTAACTATTAAATATTGAGTAAAACTCTAATTAGCTACTCAAACATAATTTTTGACTTGAATGATAATTCGCCACATTCATAAATATCTTTAAATAAATTTAAGGCTAACTCTAAATCTTGATTAACATATTTTGCTTGCCACTCATCTTCATGCGGCTCAAAAACATAAACTTCTTCAGGACTTTTAGTTTTTCTGTTCACAAGACGCAAATAAGTACCAGCAGGATATTCCTCATTTTCACTAATACTGCATCCAAATAAATAACCATATCTAGAATCACAAACCATGCTGTAGCTATCAATATCACTATATGCTAATCGCTCAGACTCTTCAGAATAATCTGCGTCTGTTTTATGAATAATGACACTACCTCCAAAAGAAAAAATATTCTTAATTATATTTGATAATTTCTCCCAACCCATTTCTTTTAAATCTATTCTTTTCTCTAAAAAAAATGGGGTTCTTACTACATAACTACAAACATATAAAATCATTACTAACCTTTAATATTTACTCTACCAGTCGCTCTGTCTCCAAATTGCTATTTTTCAACTATTGAGTACTGTTAAATAAATTATTATTTAAAAATCAAAACCTATCGTAGATTGCTAATACTCAATAAATTCATGTAATGAATTTATAAAGTGTACAAAATTATCTGCTAGGTACAGAACCTTTCTTTTACCCTCATTTATTCCAGAACTATAGAATTCATCGTGTAAAACAAGCACAATCTTAGGTTGATCTTTTATCCAAGGAAATCTGTAATCGAAACAAATAAAATTTCCCCCAGGTGTAGATCCAAATCCTATTAATTTTCCCTCATAGTCATCATCACTTTCGGGAAATTGCATTCCTTCTATTCGAGGTTCATGCAAGTATCCTCCTAACTCTACTGTACTGATATTTAGCTCACCGTCAGTATCAACATAGTCAAAGCTAGAAATTTCAGGATAGATGCCATCATGTTGAGAAATAAGTTCAACATATTCTGGTGGAAATACTACCTCTAAGGTAGCTGCAAAATTTTCAATAATTTCTTTATTAATTGTGCCATTTGGATACTGATCCCCAATATCTTGTAGCATTTGATGGTTCTCCAGTATTTAAAAAATTTGCCTAATATTCTTAAGTGTCATAAATCACATAGTACTTTATTTGTACTTTAGAGCACTCTGTTGTAAATAATTTTCCCAATTCTTCATTAAGCGATTAATATTTTCTGCATAAGAATACAATGAGGGATCGTATCCATCCGTAGGAGGCATATATTTAATAAAATTATCGATTTCGGCTGGATAATCAAAATCTGTATAAATACGTTCCACTTCATCTAAAGGATCTTTAAAACTTGCGCGATTAATCCAGAGCCAACTAAGAATTACATATAACCATTTTTGACTGATGTTCTCATATTCATCTTCTTTAAAGTTAGGACATAGTTCATTAATAAAAGGAGTGATGTTATTTGATTCACTCGGGATAAGGAATGACAGCTCAAGTTCAGCTTTAGTATAGTTCCCTGTTGATACAATATTTTCTGCTTTTTTTATTGGTATTTCTGAAGCAAGGAGATTCTTTTCATAACCCCATTTGATATCACACCATGAAAGTGTCACCTTTTCATTAATAAAATCAGCAGGTATTGGAAACAACTTCATTTCTTTGTGTCTCGGTTCTTAATAAAAAGACTGTAATTCTACTATGTGCAAAATCTTAACAAGTAATATTTTATTGATTATCAAGCATATATTTAAAAGAATTATAACAATTTCAAACTCAGTCTTTTAGCCTCGGCTTCATCACCATACCACCACACTGGTATATCTTTGACTTTAGCTGACATTTCTTCATTAGGACCTAGATCACTTTCTAATGAATAGTAGTCCCCATTTTGATATCTCGGCATAATTATACTATTTATAAATAAATCATAGGCTTGTTGATAGCAATGTGGACATGAAGGTAAAGAGTTTAAAAACCTTTTAGTATTATTCTCAATATAATTACGATAAAGAGAACCACCATTAACAGCATATTCTGGCAAATCCTCCTTAAAATAGGATCATTTCGCCCAGTTATCCATACAATCGTATTACAATTTGCACATTGCGCCCCCATAGCCTCCGATGGGTGGTAATGATTTGGTCGAATAAACAAAATACCATTTTGTTCAAATTCTTTCTGGTACCATACCCCTATACCCAATTGACTGGCTGCTACCTGATGTAAAGATCTCATAGGTACTCCTTTTAGAATTCTTTTTTAGAAGAAAAGATAGAATAAAAACATAAATAAACTACCAAGTCCTATTACTACCCATGATATTAGTTTAGATATAAATCTATCTTCTTTAAAAAAGAATGGTAAAACCCATTTATTGATGTCTATTTCTCTTAGCCAAGATAAATACCAAGGAAAAGTTAAAGCGAATACAAGAGAACTTGTGAACATAGCAACAGATGAAGGTCTCTTATAAAATTCAGACCCACTCATTTTAAAAAACATTACCCAAAAAATTACTTCTATAGCGCATAGCAAGACACATAAATAAATATAAAACTTATTCTTCAGATTAGTGATAAAAATTGGGGTTAGTGTCCACAATGGAAAAACGAATCCAAATCCAAGTCTAAAACCATATAACTCAGTATTAATATCAAATAGAAAGAACCGCAGAGGTATTATTACATAATAAAGTGCAAAAAATATAAGGCTTAAAAACTTAACTCGATTAAGAGTATTAGAGTCAAGGTCTGCAAGAATAGGTTTAGATATTAAATATCCAAAAAAATAAATAGCATAGAAACTAATTAGATAAATAAATATGGAAGAATATGACTCATAGTCAAAAACACCATACAAGAATGAAGATAAAATCCAAAGCAATCCAAAGATAAAGAAATTTTTAGCAATAATAAAAAATGGAGATTTGGTTTTAAGAACTGATGGCTCAATCATAATTTGCACTGCGGTATATCCCATCTATACATAGTCATTTCTAAGTAATGACTATAATTAATTCAAATTTATCAATATATTCGATAGATATATAAATTCATGCCATTGTATCCTCCTGTACCCCAGCTGTTTGCAACCGCACTTTTGAGCAGGTTGATTCAGCTACAAAAAATTTATCTGTATCGTTTCAAGCAAATCATCACTTATCACTTCGAAGTCTTTAATTTTTGCTGAATGAGTGTTCATTAAAGGATGATTTAATGATATTTCATTTAATTTATCTAATGCACGTAATTTATTAATCACATGAATTTCAAGTGGCAATAAAGTAAACGGAGGTCTAATAAATTTTGGAGGATACTTACGTAAATCATTATCTATTAACTCTTCGCAATGTAAATTTGCTATATCTATGAGTAAAGGTTCTAAAAATACTGATCCAAATGACCAATTATTTATCAAATCTTTAAATTTTCCATCTATTTTTGATTCTAATGTAAATTCTTCATTAATCCATTTGTAATAAGCCCATAATGAAAAATAGTCATAACTTAAAGGAAAATCAGATAGAAATTTTTGTTGTAAGCAAAACTCTACTTGGCGAGCTAATTTCTTTGCTAAATTTTTATTATTTAATAGAATCGCCCAAAAAAGTAGTGCAGAAAATTCTGAAAAATACTTCTTTAACTCATGTACATTCATTTTATCTAAAGGTTTTATTTTAAAATCTTTTAATTGTAATTCTCTTCCCACTTCTGCATACATCAAAGCAAGATTTAAATTATTTAAAGCATCTATATCTGCCTTATTATTTTCAATTTTTAAGAATGCCAATTGGGCATAAGATATAGACATACTCACTATATGATGAGGAAAAAGTATATCTTCCCCATCTAAGGTATCTAGTATGTGTTTTTGATCAAATTTTAATGAATGAATCAAACTTCCAATACTATACGTTTTATAACATTTTAATAATTTATTTAATTCTCTTATTTCTTTCATCAGGCAATCTCAATAGTTTTCATAATATAAAAAAATCTTCCTTAAGAATAGTTAACTTAATGATTATAAATTTAAAAACCAATATTCCGGAATAAAATAATTTAAAATTCATAAGATAGATTTAATATATAGTTTGCAAAACTTTTTAAAAATAAAGTTGTTTTATTTCTAATTTAGCTAGAAAACAATAATCTTCCTGTTGTTAACTCATCGAATAAAGTAGGATCTTCATCGCCTCGAATTGTTCCTTGAGACGAATATGAACCTAATCTCTTTCTGTATCGAATTAAGTACTCAAATAGTGTTCCAAATCTTTTTACTGTATTATTATTTTCATCCCACTCATAAACAATATCATTAATATCCTTTGTATACATGAAGAAAATATTAGCATGTTCATTCTCACCACAAATCTCAAAATATTGTTCTTCAGCTAAATCTAATGTCTCACCATTCTCTCTATAATTGATAGCAAGTTCTTCATCAGCCATTAAATTTTTTTGCCTTTGTATATTAAATCCAGCATTTCTATAATATCTATATATGTAAAAATCATCACCAAAAATCACTCCTCCTGAACATTTACCCATAGTTGTTAGCAACTCTTTCAATTGACCATGCACAGAAATATTATTTAATTTCTCAATTTCAGCGATTTCTTGTTCTGAATATCCATTAACCTTTTCTAATTTTTCAATAAAATAATTTTTTTCAGCTTTAATAGAAGAAAGCATAGTCACCAAATTACTCATATAAAGTACCTTATAGATTGGGAAGCCTTAAAATAGATCTATAAATATTCACAACTTAGCATACCAAATTAAAAACTTTTACACATAATTACCATTATCATCTAGTTCATCTTTTGGTCTATTGTGATAATCAGAAATTAAAAAACTAAAATAATCCATCATATTAACCATGATGCTTCTTGAAAAATCCAATGTCATATAAAGCCCATATTTTATATCTCTATGCGAATCAAAAAAAGTTTGCACTATTATATTAAAAAAATCCAACCAATCCTCATCAATATTTTTATTGTTTTTATTAGTTATAATTACTGATAAAATTTCATCTCTTTTTTCTAGAAAAACACCAATGAGGTATCCTCTTAAGTAGTCATGAAATGAAGACAAATTACTTCCAAACTGTTTTGTATTTGCATGAATGTCATTCAAGTGCTCTCGATTATTTCCATATATTTTCTCGCCAAAAAAATCATAAACTTGTTGAAGTTCATCAAAATCAGATATGTCAAAGCAAACTTTAATAATTTGCTTACTATTTGCTTCTTGTTCATAAAAAAAATGGCATGAGTCATCTTTCATTTTAATATTCTGCACAATAAAACTCCAACATTATGAAAAGATTAACGTAGTTTTCATTCATACTTTTCACTGCGGTATATCCAATCTATACATAGCCATTCCTATGTTAAATTAACTAGTATATTCTTTGAAAAATTTAATTTATACAATTCCCCTAATTAGTATTTCCACTTTTGTTTTTAAATATTTTTAATGCTTCATGTCTGGTTTTTTGTGTATATTTTTTTGGCATTCCTGCTATTTCTTTAAGTATTAAGATTATTTCATCAGAAATATACTCAGATTTTTTACTCAATAGGTTTAGAGCTAATATAGTCCAATATTCAGAAGTACTATCAGATAGAGCAAAAATAAGTATTTCTCTAATTTGTTCAAAAGAATAGACTTCAGCAATATTATCAACTTCTTTATTTTCAAGTATTAATAAGCCTTCCCTCACATCTTGCATTAAAAACCCCCTCATTATTTGTTTAGTTTTCATGATCTACAATTATAACTTCAAATTTATCTCTAACCTTTAGTGAGTAAAATTTAGAATTAAGCATTATGAAATGTTACCCAAAAAACCTCTCCACCACTACATCCCTTTCATCCAAACTGTTTGAGCTTAAAATCTGGAACATCAAGCCATCAATCAAATTTAAAACCATGTCGGCACTTGGTTTTAATGCGTGAGTTTCCAAACTAAAAACCAAATCAAAAAGTTCTTTAAGCAGCCATTTTCTATATTCAAGCGCTATACGGTAGGCTTGCGGGTAAAACTGATTAGTTTCAAAAATGGCCTTAAGTAATAGATAGTACAGACTATTAAAATTGACATGTAAAACAATAATCTCTTTGAGTTTATCGCTTGAGGTTCGGTAACGGCTTGAGTAGATAATTGCCAGCACTTCTTCTTTAAGTTTGCTTTTTTGAAAGGATAGGCACATTTCAATAAGCCGCTGTTTTGAGTGAAAGTAGTTATAAAAAGTGGCTTTAGGAATTTTGGATTTTTTGACAATTAAGTCCACACCCGCATTGTGAAATCCATAGAGATTGAACAGCTCTATTGCTGAATGAATAACCTGTAATTTTTTGAAAGATCTTTCTAAAGTTGGCATCGTTTTACCGTTATAAATTCTTGTTGTTGCTAAAAGAGATAAAAAAGCCTGTGCCTTTTCTGGGAGAAAAAAAGGCACAGCAAAGCCGTAAAGACTGTGCGTGGCACATCTCAAGTTTTATTGTTGCTAAGTTTTAGACGTAATGATTTAAAGTCTGAAAAGCCTATAGCTCATCAAACTGCTTTAAATTGATTTAAGTTGTGTCGAGATAGTTTTTGACAGTGACTGCCAATAATTTATGAATGTGCATAGCCAACTCCTTCTATTGGGAGTTCTGCCAAAACATTATAAATTATGGTGGCAGAACGGAAGCGGGTTGACGGACTGGTTTCGACATCCAGCACACTCGAAAGTGTCCCACTCCCGTCCTACCGCTACGGGAGGGAACGAGGTGCGCACACAAGACTACTCCTCAGAAGAAATAATCCTGATGTGGTCGAATAAACGGTCCGTCAAAACCGACTGGCAATGTAGGCCAGCCCACAAATGGTAATCTTCAAAAATTAAGGTGTCAATGTGAAATTGGCTAGAAATTATTTAATTAAATTATTGTTTTTCATTTAATTACATAATTAAGAAAAACCTTAAATATAAGATTTATTTAAGTTAGACTTAAAAGCTACTCTAACGGTATAAGTTGGAAAAAGTGGTTCTAATAGGATAGTTTCATTAAAAATAAAAACTTTAGGGCACAAAGCCATAACGTCGTATATATTTTCGATTATTGATTTCAGCTTAGAAGTAAAGACTGGAATATCCTGATCATCTGCAACAACATAGACATTTTCATTGTGAATTGTTTGCATGCTTTCTAACAACTCGTCCATATTATCAAAGTCGTTAAAATTCATATCTGTCCATAAAATACAGTTTTGTTTTATGGGATACATATTCAATTTCGTATAAACATCTTCTACGTCTATACCACTAATAATTTGAAAATCATTTTTGAGTGCATTTTTGCATTCTTCAAATAAGGACATATCTTTTACCTAATTTCTTTTTAAGAGTAATAATCTATTCCAGATGTATTTTATAACTTTTCAGCTATTAATTTATCGGATTCTTGGTTCTCCCCTACAAAATATCTCTTGCTGTCTTACTATTTTTATGTATGATTGAGTAATCACTCAATTAATATTTTTTTATATGGCTCGTCCTCGTAGTGAAGATAAACGTAATGCAATTTTAAGTGCTGCTATCGAAACATTGGCAGAGCTTGGCGAGCGTGCGTCTACCTCAAAAATTGCCAAAGTTGCTGGCGTGGCAGAAGGTACGTTATTTACCTATTTTAGTAATAAAGAAGAGCTGCTGAACCAGTTATATCTTTCACTAAAGGCTGAGCTACGTCAGGTGATGATGCTTAGTTACCCGACTAACGCTGACCTGCAAACACAAATGTCACATATCTGGCAAAGCTATTTGGACTGGAGTCTAGAAGCTCCCCTTAAACGAAAAGTAATGGCGCAGCTTTCGACCTCAGAACAAATTACTGAACAAAGCAAACAAATTGGCATGCAAACCTTTTGTGACCTCACCCAAAACATTCAAGAATGTATTAATGACGGAAAATTAAGAGATTACCCACCGTTATTTATTGCTTCAATTTTAGGTGCGCTTGCCGAAGTTACACTTAATTTTATTGCCCAAGACCCTTCTCAAGCCGAGCGTTATCGTAAATCTGGTTTTGAAGCGTTTTGGCATGCAGTTTCAATCTAGACAAGAGTTAAGGATGCGCGGCATCCTTATTTTTGAATGAATTAATGAGTGAGTAAACACTCATTTAAATAAATCGAAATAAGCACTTAACTCAAGTTCTTATTTGTACATATAGGTTTGTTCCAATAAGGAAAAACAAAATGACTATTTCAAACACAACAGACTTGCCTGCTCCCTTAATGCCATCTCAGCAGCACAATGGCAAATTTAGAAATATGCGTCCAAACCAACACCAGCCTTCTTTTGGCAAAACGCTTCAACTCATGTGGAAGTTTCTATTTAACAAACCTAAAAATACCGTTCCAAACAGAGAAATTCCTGTTTTAAGTTTGTCAAAAGAACAGCTTTTAAGTGCGCCTGACCGCTCTCTATTTCGTTTCGGCCACTCAACCATCTTGTTAAAACTACAAAATGAGTTTTGGTTAACCGACCCTGTTTTTTCAGAGCGTGCGTCACCTTTTCAATGGCTTGGACCAAAACGTTTCCACCAGCCACCGATTAGTATTGCCGAATTACCACCCATTAAAGGTGTGATTTTGTCGCATAACCACTACGACCACCTCGACTACCATGCAGTCATGCAACTTAACGATAAAGTTGAGCATTTCTTAACACCGCTTGGTGTGGGTGATACGCTCATTAAATGGGGAATTCCAGCAGAAAAGGTTCAGCAGCTCGACTGGTGGGATACCACACAGGTAGATGGGCTAAAATTGGTGGCTGCCCCTGCTCATCATTTTTCAGGCCGTGGTATGGGCGATAGCAATGCGACACTTTGGGCTTCTTGGGTGATTATTGATAATGATCTACGGGTATTTTTCAGTGGAGATACGGGCTATTTTGACGGGTTTAAAGAGATTGGACATCGTTATGGCCCTTTCGATCTCACCATGTTAGAAACTGGCGCTTACGACCCCGAATGGCCCGATGTTCACATGCAGCCAGAGCAAACTTTACAAGCACATATCGACTTAAAAGGACGTCATTTGTTGCCTGTGCACAATGGTACTTTTGATTTGGCACTTCATGCTTGGGATGATCCATTTGAACGTATTGTCGCTTTGGCTCAACAAAATAATTTAGCGATTAGTACGCCTCAAATGGGTGAACTCTTGAATCTTAATGAACCAAATGTCGAAAATTATTGGTGGCGTTCGTAAGTTCGAGGAAATTATTTGGAGAGTAAAAGAATGCTTTTGCTCTCCGATTTTTAAATTTTAACTTGTCTTATGCGCCTTCCAAGGAAACTTAATTGTGCACAAAACAAAAACCAGAAATAAAAATTGGGAAATATACATGTAGTTGAGCAAATCTCGGCCCACTTTTAATGTAATCCAAGTGTTGTGAATGACATCACTAAATATAATGAGAAAAGTTAGAATTAAGCCGATACGAGATCTATAAAATAGAAGAATTGCTGCGAGTGGATCAATAAATGTTAAAGATGTCCAATAAATACAGGTAAATAGTGGTGCATTGTTATAGTCCCAAAACAAACCATGCATCAAAACTGTTTGTAAATGATTGAACCCTGCACCGATAAGACAAAGTGCATAAATACATCTAATAATAAATTCAGTTTTCAAAACAACTCTCTTATTCATTCATCGTGCTATGTAAAAAATATTTTTATTCAGATAAAGCTATTCAATATTTTAATTGAAACAATCTACATAAATATAATTTAAAAGACTCTATAAATAAATGATAAATGTCTACACCCTTTCCTCTATCTTACTTATAAGTTGTGAACTATTTGATTAAACATCTATTAGACATTCTTACGTTTAAAAGAACTCAATAAAATATTTTTTATAAATTATTAAAAATTTAAACTATTCAAATAGATAGATTCATAATTAACGCTTTAAAAGAGCCCTCTTAAAACTAAGACTAACTTTGTCTTAGTTTTATTATTGACTAAAAACACAGACTGCATTAGTCTGTGTTTGTAATTGATCAATTATGAAATTAAATGGCTTATATCACTAGTAGCGTCGAGTATGCGATTCACTGTCTTCTTTTTCTTGTGAACAATGAAGATAAACCTTTGAGTAGTAAGGATCTTGCTGAATTACAAGGAGTCTCTTCGAGTTTTATGGCCAAGATTTTTCCTAAACTTGAAAAGGCAGGTCTTGTTATTGCTCAAGAAGGTGTTCGTGGTGGGTATTTACTCGCTCGATCCGCTCATGAAATCAGTTTTTTAGATATTATGAATGCAATCGAAGGTGAAAAACCGCTTTTTGAGTGCCAAGAAGTTCGCGGGAAATGTGCTGTCTTTAATCACGCCCCGCCAGATTGGGCAACCAGTGGTGTGTGTGCAGTGCATGCCGTCATGCTACAGGCCGAAAAAGCCATGCGAGATGCGCTAGGTGCTCATACACTTGGTGATATTGCTGACCGTTTTGGCCGTTATGCACCCGACGTATTTTTTAGTGATGTAAATGGCTGGATCAATGAACGCATCGAAGGAAGAACAGCAAAAATGCGGAAAAACAAAATCTCACGGGATACCCCCGACTAATGAGCTGAAAGGGTCTCAAACCCTAGAGCAATAACACCCCTAATCGTTTTAAACGCCTTCTCAGATTTTTCGGACAATCAGAGAAAGGATTCGCTCACCCTAAATTTTGTGATGAGTTGGAATATGTTGTCCGAAAATCTATCAAAAGGATAATCAAATGAGCAAGCGTATTATTATTGCAGGTTCTGGCTTTGCGGGTTTATGGGCTGCACTCGCTGCACAAAGAGCAATTCACTTAGCGTCGCAAGAACAAAACATTGAGGTGCTGATGGTTTCCCCTAGCCCGAATGTTGGTATTCGTCCTCGTCTTTATGAAGCTGTGCTTGAAAACATGAACCCTGATATTTCAGAGTTATTAAGTGTGGTTGGGGTTAAATTTCTGGCAGGTTGGGTAAATAAAATTGATGTCGACCAACAGGCAATTGAGGTTTTAACCACCGATGACAACAAACAATCCTTAAGCTATGACCGTTTTATTCTGGCAACCGGAAGTACGACGTTTATGCCGCCTATATCGGGTCTTACCGAATATGGCTTTAGCGTAAGCACACTAGAAGATGCTGAAAAACTAGACCAACATCTTAAAAACTTAGCTAATAAACCTGCAAATGCAACGCGTAATACGGTGGTCGTTGCAGGTGGTGGTCTTACTGGGTTAGAAACCGTTACCGAAATGCCTGAACGTCTGCGTAGCATTTTAGGTGAAACTGATGTCCGTGTAGTTTTAGTAGATTCCTCAACAGAAATTGGCGCGGCGATGGGTAACCAAGCTGCGGCTGTCATTCGAGAAGCTCTCACAGAACTCGGTGTGGAAGGTAAAGCTGGGCTACGCGTTACTGCACTTGATGCATCAGGGGTAACGCTTTCAAACGGCGAAAAAATTGAAACAGAAACCGTGATTTGGACTGCTGGCATGAGAGCTAACTCGCTCACCTCTCAAATTGCTGGTGAAAAAGATAATTTAGGCCGTTTGATTGGGGATGCTTATTTACATGCACCTGAAGCAAAAAATATTTTTGTGACTGGCGATACGGTAAAAGTTCCAACCGATGATTTAGGTAATTTTAACGTGATGTCTTGCCAACATGCCATGAGTCTAGGTCGTGTAGCGGGTTACAACGCTGCGGCAGAACTAGCTGATTTACCACTTCATCCATACAGTCAACCAAAGTATGTGACATGTGTTGACTTAGGTCCTTGGGGCGCACTTTATACTGAAGGTTGGGATCGTCAGGTTCAATTTGTGCGTGATGAAGCTAAAAAAATTAAACAAGAAATTAATACCATCTGGATTTATCCACCAGCCGCAGACCGTGAAGCAGTTTTTGCAATAGCAAACCCTGATTTTGTGATTGTTCCTTAAAAATTAGCCGTGCTCCATCAAACCACTTTATTTAAACAACAGACAAGCAAAACCGTCACAGGTTTTGCTTGTCTGATTCATATTTGAATCATTAACAATTACGACTTTTCTAGCTCTTCTACTATTGCTAAAGCCGTCTTTCTAGCTGAAAAAGGGTTTTGACCTGTAATTAACTTGCCGTCTTGAACGACATATGGTGCAAAAGGAATAAAAGCTTTTTCATAATGAGCGCCGTATTCTTTCGCTAATTCTTCGGCATTGTACGGCACTTTTTTTGCTACCCCTGCTAAAACCTCTTCACTCCAAGCAAAGCCTGTTAACTTCTTATCTTTTATCAGTCGCCCGCCATTTGAAAGTCGTACATTGAGCAAGCCACAATATCCGTGACAAACACTCGAAACGATGCCGCCATTTTCATAAATATTTTTGGTGATTTCTTGAAGTTCAGGGTTATCTAAAAAATCCCACATCACACCGTGACCACCTGTGTAATAGATTACGTCATAATCTTGCCAATGAATATCGGAAGGCTTAAATGTATTTGCTAGCAGCATAATAAAAGATTGATCTTTTTCTCGGTCTTTAACAGACTTATCTGCAACTAAAGGCAAAAGTGACTTAGGTTCAATTGGAGTTTTACCGCCATTTGGGCTAACAATATCTTGTATGTAACCTTGCTTTTCAAATTCATCATAGGCATGGGTGAGTTCGCCTAACCACAGCCCTGTTGGTTCATCTACATCCTTATAGCGTGAAATATTGGTCACGACATGTAATATGCGTTTAGACATTTCATCACCTCATTTTTCATACTTATAATTCTATCTTTCATCTATCAAAACATAGAAAGCTGTTACTGAAAGTGTGCGCTTGGTAAAGTTATGAACCTTATTTCAATTTTGATTACAATTTATTTTTATTATAAAAAAAGGCATTCAAAATGCCTTTTTCTAAAGTTTAAATACTTTTAATTATTCGCGAATAAATGCCAATAAGTCTGTATTAATCACTTCATGGTTCACAGTTAACATCCCGTGAGAAAAGCCTGGATAAATTTTGAGTTGGCTATTCGGAAGTAATTCAGCAGATTTCACCCCAGAAGTTTTATAAGGCACGATTTGGTCGTCGTCACCATGTAATACCAAAACAGGAATAGTGATTTTCTTTAAATCTTCTGTAAAGTCAGTTTGTGAAAAAGCGACGATACCGTCGTAATGCGCTTTTGCACTGCCATTCATCCCCTGACGCCACCAGTTCGAAATGATACCTTCCAATGGCTTCGCATCTGGTCGGTTAAATCCATAGAACGGGCCAGATGGCAAGTCACGGAAAAATTGCGCACGGTTTGTGAGAACTTGATTTTGCAGGTCATCAAAAACTTCTTTTGGTAAACCTTCAGGATTATTTTCGGTTTTAACCATAAGTGGTGGAACCGCACTAACAAGGACAGCTTTTGCAACGTTTTCTTGACCATGACGTGCGATATAGCGAACTACCTCACCACCACCTGTTGAATGGCCAATATGAATTGCATTTTTAATGTTCAGATGTTTAACTACTTCTGCCAGATCATCTGCATAGTGGTCCATATCGTGACCATCCCACACCTGACTTGAACGCCCATGTCCCCGTCTATCATGAGCAACTACACGAAAACCTTCTTTAAGGAAAAAAAGCAACTGTGTGTCCCAATCATCTGAACTTAAAGGCCATCCATGATGAAAAAATAAAACTTGGGCATCGCGTGGTCCCCAATCTTTATAGAAAATTTCTACGCCATCTTTTGTGGTTACATATCCCATCTTTGTTCTCCTGATGAAAAACTGTTTATAGATTCGTTATAAAGGCTTGAATATTTATACTCAGTTAAAATGAGCTTTGATGTCCTAATAACAATGTTGCACATAAATTAACATGCTCTGATATGAGCAACAGTAATTACTCAGTCAATTAATGTAAAAGTAATTTTTTTCGGTTGATATCTATTCTAGTACTGAGTTTTTTACTTTTGTGAAAATAGCTAAGAAAATAATGGCGAATGAAAAGGTTGATTAAACGTCGTTCCAACTTCCATACAATTATATATAATTTAAAACAATGATTGGATTAAAAAAACCTATTACAAAATATTTAAAAATTCTTTAAATACAATACATTAAAATCAATAAGGCATACATTACCCTTCAAAAAATCGTCTTATTAAACTATTGATTAAATTTAGCTTTGTTTCAATTTTGATATTAATAAGAAAACTTGATAGTAAGGGATATTTACTGTGAATCAGACTCAACATCACACCACGGAAGTTGCAATTTTAGGTGCAGGCCCAGTTGGGTTAACAATTGCAAATTATTTAAGTAAACAAGGTGTACAAGTTACTGTTATTGAACAACTAGACCAACTCATTGATTATCCAAGAGCGATTGGTATTGATGATGAATCATTACGCACGATTCAGTCAGTAGGTTTAATCAAACAAGTTTTACCGCACACTACCCCTAATCATGCTATGCGGTTTTTGACCCCTAAAGGTCGCTGTTTTGCGGATATTCAGCCTATGACTCGCGAATTTGGCTGGCCACGTCGTAATGCATTTATCCAACCCCAAGTTGACCGTGTTTTACTGGAAGGTTTAGCAGCCTATCCAACCACAGACGTGCGTTTTTCACGTCAATTAAATAGCTTCTCTCAAGACAAAGACCATGTAACGTTAAATTTAACGACTAAAGATCAAAAGCAGGAAACTGTTCAAGCGCAGTATTTAATTGCTTGCGATGGTGGAAATTCATTTGTACGCCGTACACTTAACATTAATTTTGAGGGTGAAACTGCTCCAAACCAATGGATTGTTATTGACCTTGCTAACGATCCACTAGCGACGCCTCATGTATATTTATGCTGTGATCCAGTACGTCCTTATGTATCGGCTGCTTTACCACATGGTATTCGTCGTTTTGAGTTTATGGTAATGCCTGGAGAGACTCAGGAAGAATTGAGTAAACCCGAAAATATTAATCGTTTATTGAGTAAAGTTTTACCTCATACGGACAATATCGAAGTGATACGTCAGCGTGTTTATACACACAATGCACGCATTGCAGACCGTTTTCGTGTAGACCGTATTTTATTAGCTGGAGATGCAGCACATATTATGCCTGTATGGCAAGGTCAAGGTTACAATAGTGGCATGCGTGATGCTTTTAATCTTGCTTGGAAAATGGCATTAGTCATTAAAAAAATTGCAAAGCCAGAGATTCTAGACAGTTACCAACTAGAAAGAAAAGACCACGCTCAGGCCATGATTAATTTATCTGTTTTGGCGGGACATGTTCTTGCTCCACCAAAGAAATGGCAAGGTGTGGTTCGTGACGGTATTGCTTACGTATTAAATTACATACAACCGATAAAACGTTATTTGTTTGAAATGCGTTTTAAACCCATGCCGAAATATCATCAAGGCATATTGGCACCTTTTCCAGAAAAGAATACACCTGTCGGCAAGATGTTCATCCAGCCTCATGTTCAGCTTGAAAATAAAGACAAAGTTTTACTCGACGAAGTGATTGGTAATAACTTTGCCATTCTTGCTTGGGGAGTTAATCCTACTTGGGGGATCTCACCAAATAGTATGAAAAAATGGGCTAAATTAGGTATTAAATTTATTCAAGTCATACCTGCGATTCAGTTAGACGCTCCGAATCGACCTTCTGACGAACATGTAATTACTATTGGTGATGTAGACACTGAAATTCGCTCTTGGTTTAGCCAAACAAATCAATCTATGGTGATTTTAAGACCTGACCGTTTTATTGCAGGTCTCGCTATTCCTCAAACTGTAAATAGTATAAGTGAAGAACTGTTCCAAAAAATGCATTTGATCAACTAAGTATAATTAAGCCATTCTTTAGAATGGCTTTTTTAAAATGCAAAATTTAGATGAAACTGTTTTTTAAGTACATCCAAAATTAAATCTATAGCTTTGTTTACATGGTCTTTGCGATAAGAAACGTGTAGACCTATCATTGGTAAAGGTTCTACCGTCTTTTTAACTACAATTTTATCCCCTAATAATGGGATAACATACTGAGGAACGAGACTCCAACCAATTTCCATTCCAACTAAATTAACATTGAGTAAAATGTTGGTTGAATGCTGCACAATATGAATATTAAGTTTAGATTTTTTAAAAAAACCATCAATAATTCGATAAAGCTCAGGTGAAGCTTCTTCATTACACATCACAAAATTATGATGCTCAAAACTTTTTATACTAATGCGTTCTTGCTGTGCTTCTGG
Organism: Acinetobacter sp. C13; assembly: GCF_016809775.1. Taxonomy (NCBI): domain Bacteria; kingdom Pseudomonadati; phylum Pseudomonadota; class Gammaproteobacteria; order Moraxellales; family Moraxellaceae; genus Acinetobacter; species Acinetobacter sp. C13. Next base: position 894,307 of record NZ_JAFBJL010000002.1, on the reverse strand, counting down.
CGAGTTTTTAGGAATAATTAAAGTGAGTGGCTCTTGGAAGATTTGAATAGAAACCAGTTCATCTGTATTTGCACCATAACGCGTAAAAGCAATATCTATTTCCCCCTTCTTCAGTGCCTGTAGTTGAGCATCATCAATTAAACTTTGAAAATCAATTTTAAGCTCTGGGAAATACGCTCTAATATTCGGCATGATATAAGGAAAAACTTTCATCTCAGCGACTGGAACAAAGCCAATATTTAATTGTTCTTGTTCAACTTTTGCAGTTTGTCTAGCCAAGCTAATGGCTTTCTCGGTGTGTTCTAAAATAATAAGCGCTTCTTTAAAAAAAACTTCCCCTGCTTTTGTAAGCTCGACTTTTCGTTTGCTGCGTATAAAAAGCTGAACACCAACTTCATCTTCTAAGTCTTTAATCTGTTGACTGAGCGAAGGCTGTACCGTATGCATTCGTAATGCTGCTTTCGTAAAATTTAGCTCTTCAGCGACCGCAACAAAATAGCGTAAGTGACGTAATTCCATGTCATATCCCAATTTTTGTCTTTGTATCTCGATTACATAGCCAACGATATAAAAATAAAGTCATTATCGTTAGCCATGCACATAACTGGTAAGTTTTCTCATAGCCTATATGGGCAATAATAAATCCTACCATAAGCGAACCAATCGCCATCCCTAAATCAAATAAAGTAAAAAAGGTTGAAACCGCATACCCAATTCTGTTTTTCTCGACCGTTTGTATAGCCATGGTTTGAAAAACAGGAAAAAGTGAGCCATACCCCGCACCGATTAAAGCAGCAGCAAACCAATATTCCCACTGGGTCTGCATTTGACTCACCAAGAACAATCCTACCGAAAAAAGAATAAACGAAGGATAAACGACTGAGTTAGCCCCTCTTTTATCGTATGAATAACCAACCCAAGGACGCGCCATAATCATTGATATTGCAAAAACAATAAAAAATACACTTGTTGCAGGGAGTAAGTTTTTAGTTTCACTATAGATACTTATAAAGCTCATGATGCTTGAATAAGCCATTGCAACGAATAATGCAATCAAACCAATAGGAATTACTTTTCTTTCAATAATATCGTTTAAACTAATTTTCTTCTTTGCTTGTACCCACTGCCTATCTTGTAACGATGTCACTGGTATAAGAAAGCAAAAAACTAAACCCATACATACAATTAAAGTGAGAAGAATAAATAGGTTATAAAAACTAGTGTAACGTAGGGTAGCTAGTGCAATCATTGGCCCAAATACAACCGCTAAATTTGTAGACATGACGAAATATCCCATGCCTTCGCCTTTCCTCTGCTCTGGGATGAATTCATTCACAATAGGTACGGTGACCGTAGTTAAAATACTAAACCAGATTCCATGCACGAACCGGATCATCAGTAATATCCATAGTTGATTTACACATAAATAACCAAGGGCCAAAAATGCAAACAGTAATGCTGAACCTCGCAACACTGTTTTTTCGCCGAAACGTTCAATGATCAAACCAGCAAAAGGACGAATGGCAATCGATGAAATCAAAAATAAAGTTAATGCCAAACCTGCCTGACTAATTGAACCTGATAATTCTTTTAAAATATAAAGGGGTAATATGGTGAGCAAAGCATAGTAATAAATGAATAAAAAAAGGTTGTTTAATACACAAAGGATAAATGAACGATTCCAAAGCTTTTGCTGGGCATCTGGGTACATTACTCTTACTCAATTAAGGTTCTTTTTAAAACACGAAGTAAATTCAGCTGACATTTACAATGATTGATTTGTTTTTAAGCTTGCAGTGAATAGGTTTGAGGTTTCTTGAATAGTTTCATAAATGAAAAAAGCTCCGAAAATATGAGCCTTTTTCATTGTTCTATTTGAGTTATTTAGTCTGCTGATGTAATCGACGAATCACCAAAAGCATCAGTAATGCTGAAATGACAATTCCAGGAATAGCAGCGGAAATAACACCTGTAGCACCACTTCCCATAGCAAGTAACTGACCAGCAATTGCAGGACCCAACATTGCACCAATACGGCCAACTGCTGCAGCACTACCTACGCCAGTTGCCCGGATTTCAGTCGGGTACACAATACTTCCAAAAGCATATAAAACGCCTTGACCACCAATGGTAAATGTTCCCATTAAGGCTGCGGCTGCATACATTGCAGTTAAATTTCCAGCTCCATTTAAACTAAATAAACCAGCTAAAATACCTATGTACATAAGTATAATCACATAAGCTTTATTCCAGCGGTCAATCAAGATACCCAATACAACTGTACCAATGGCAGCTCCCATTTGGAAAAATACTTGAGCTAAGCTGCCCTGTTGACGAGAGAATCCTAACTCCATAAATAGAGACGGTAACCAACTCAACATGATGTAGACAATCATCAAGGTAAAGAAATAGCTTGCCCACAGTAATAAGGTCTGCGAAGCATAATTATTTTGAAAAAGGTTTTTAAAAGAGCTTTGTATATGTGTAATCGATTTATCTTGAAATCTCGTTTGTAAAAACTCTCGAGATTCTGGTAAAAATTTGATCATAAGAGGAATCACAAGCAATGGAACAATTCCTCCTACATAAAAAATCGTTTGCCAGTGACCGCTTACATCATAGGCTGCTAGCAAAGATACTAAGATAGCTCCTATTGGCATACCACAATACATTAGGCCAACGGCACGACCACGATTTTCGTTAGAAACAGCTTCTGAAACAAGAGCAATCAAATTCGGCATTGCAGCTCCTAAACCAGCTCCAGCAAGAAAGCGTACCAATAGCAAAGTATAGAAAGTATTTACCCAGACTGTAAAAAGGGTAAATACAGCAAAAATAGCCACAGCTCCGATCAATACCATCTTACGACCAATACGATCGGCATAACGTCCACCAATTAACGCGCCTGGTAGTAAACCCAATATTCCTGCACTAAAAAAAATACCGAGTTGAGAGCTATTTAAACCAAAGGATTCTCGAATACCAACAGCCGCAATACCAGCTGCCTGTATATCAATTCCCTCAATCACAGCGATTAGAAAACAAATGGCGATCGTAATAATAGAGTGCTTTTTTCCTGCACGGTTCATAGAAAAATCCTTTTCTATCAGTTTGAAAAATCACAGCACATCATTTATTAATCACTTTGATTTCGACATTAGCCTTAAGTTTTATTTATTCGTAAAAACAAAAAATAAAAAAAATGTATTTTCTTTAATATATTTTATTCTTAGACAATTCATTTATAGTTAAGCATAAAAATTAAATTAAATTTCAATTATTTAGGTATAAATTTTCAAGCTTTTAAAATTTATATATCTAAAAAACATATTAATCTCGATGAAACAAAACTGCTTTTTCAATAGTTAAAAGTTATTATACAGTTCAAATTAAGTATTAATGCTTTCAATTTTTATTTGATATCTATAATCAGGCATAAAAAAACCGTCATATAATCATGACGGTTTTTCTTTTCAACGTTAAATAGGTCTTTAGTATAACGACTTTATTTAAATTAATTTTCGCAATTCAATTGAGACATCTAGCAATTTCTCTTTATCAAAGGCGATAGAACTAGAAACTATTTTTTTCAAATACCGAACATCTCGTGCCTGATTAACTGCAATACCAGCAACAACAATGCCTTGATCTAATCCAAATAAGGTAAATCCCACTTTTTGATTTTCTTGCGGATTCATATTGCCTCGAATATGCCACTCTTTTGCCGACATATCTCCAACAAATTGAAAGTTCAGGTCATATTGGTCGGTCCAAAACCATGATGGATTTACTTTAGGATGCTCTACCTGCATAACATGACGAGCAAAAGTACCCGCTTGGTTATTAGCATTTTCCCAAGTTTCTATACGAATATAATGACCATTATTACGTAGTTGTGTTGCTACATCACCAGCAGCATAAATATCTGGATGGGAAGTCTGACAATTTTCATTCACTTTAATAGCAAAATCTACGTCTAAACCAGCGTCTACGGCCAATTGGGCATTTGGTACAATTCCAATGCCATAAACAACAGCATCGGCAATGATCTCTTCACCACTTTCCAATAGAATGACCATTTCTTCGCCGCGCAGTTCGGTATCAGCAATTTTCACATTGAGTCGAATATCAACACCTCGACTACGGTGCTGATCAAGTAAAAATTCACTAATTATGGCTGGCGAGCGCCCCATAATCATTGGGCTTTGTTCTAGCACAGTTACATGACAGTCTCTAAAACGAGCACTAGACGCTAACTCTAAACCAATAACTCCACCGCCCACCAATACAATCCGATTCTTTGGCTGAAAAACTGGAATTAAAGCTTGTGAATCGTCTAGATTCCGTAGGGTATAAACCTTTTTACCCAACCCATCCAAAACCGGAAGACGGCGAGGTGAACCACCAGTTGCCAATAATAACTTGTCATAATAGACATGTTCACCATTTTCCAAAATCACTTGATATTGTTCAGGTACAATCTTTACAACGGCATTACCTTTAATAAACTCAACACCTAGGTCTTCTAGTTTCTGTTGAGACAGAATCTCAATTTTAGTCTGTTCAGGTCTGAGAATCATATCTTTAGACAAAGGCGGACGCTCATAAGGTAAATGGGGTTCATCACCTATTAAAATAATTCGACCTTCATATTTGTTAGCACGTAATTCTAAAATAGCACTTGCACCAGCTTGCCCGGCACCAATAATGACAATAGTTTGAATATTCATTGCTTACCCTTTATTTCAGCTCGGCAGAGACTATGCCAAAGCCAGCAATCCATTCACTGATTGGTTCATAGCAATGTAAGGTCATTTCATAATCACCCACTGTGTGTAGTGCAGCAAAAGCAGCCATCCAAGTTCGGACTTCTTGTCCCCCGCGCCCACCTTCACGTCGTATTTCGTCTTCAGTCATCGCTTCAAGCGCAGCAAAGTCTGCATTTTTGAATTTTTCCAATAACCGCTCGTCCCACTCTGGATTAAGTGGAACAGATACGCTCTTGTCACCTGCCGCTAAACGCTGTCCAACTGAAATGATTTTGGCCTGACGTGCATTTCTAGCTTCACTCGTAGGGTTTCGTCCGGCAATTAGAAACTCTTCAACTTCTGGTGGTGCAGAGCCCATTTGAGGAGTGGGTGGATCATGTGAAAGTCCACCTGTGCCCAAAATTAATATACGTTCATTTTTTAGATTAATTGAGTTGATGAAAGCCCCAACCGCTCGTCCAAAAGCAATAGTTCGTTTTGTCGTAGGCATTGGCGCAGCAGCACCATTAATAAATATTGGAATGGTTGGATAGCGATTAAGTTGACCATCACATAAAAAATGCAGCGGTTGGGTTACACCATGATCCGCTTGCATACGATATGAATAAGCAACATCTACACCTTCATCAAGTACACGTCGAATTAAACCCAATGCTGTGTTTTCTGGCACATTGAGCTCACCCGGACCATAATTCCAGTCACCTGCTGCTGTTGCACGGACACCCACACAGAAACTCGGCATTAGATCATAAAAGAAGCCGTTAAAATGATCTGGTCCAAAGGCAATTATTAAAGTTGGGTCGTATGCTTTGACCTCTGCAGCGAGCTTTTCAAACGTCTTACGTACCGTATGTTCTTGGTGTTGTTCTGCTGGAGACGCAAATTCCATTAGCGGGCTATGAGAAGCGCAAATAAGTTTAACAGTCATGATTAGCTCCGAAATAAGACAGTTTTTAGCTGTCTTATTAGTCCATTAATATCGGATTAAAATTAAGCATCAAAAAAACCAGCGTTCGCTTGGCGTAAGCCACGAATACCCAAACCACAGTCTGCGTTAATGAAAACACCCGATAATGGTCGGTTATTTTGACGAGATGCGAGTAATACATAAGAGCCCGTCATATCTTCAGGTTCTGGTAAAAATTTCAGTGGCATGCCTTGCCCAATTTTTTCTGGGTCACGTGCATCAAGAAGCCCTAGATGTTCTTGCCCAAGCGAAGCAGCGCCCTTTACATTGACATTCATACCAGAGGGAGAAACCGCATTCACGCGGATTTTAGGTGCTAATTCATAGGCCAGTTCACGCACTAAACCTACACCAGCATGTTTTGAGGCAGTATAAATTGGCCCACCACCAGATGAATAAAAAGCCGAGTTCGATAAGGTAAAAATCATCGAACCTTCGGTTTTAAGTAGCTCGTCTAAAGCAGCTTTGGCACCCAACAAATAGCCTTTTGTATTGATGCCCATAATTTCATCAAAAGCAGTATTTAACTGTTCACCGCTCATGTTGACGATGTCAGCATAATGATCCCAAATACCAGCGTTCCCAATGAAACAGTCTAGTTTTCCAAAGCGTTCTACAGTAGCTTGCACGGCACGAACGTTATCTTCAAAACTAGCCACATCTCCTGTCATTGCTACAATTTTGTCACCATAGCGTGCGATCAATTCATCTACTTTTGATTGAGACCGTTGCAATACACCCACATGGGCGCCCTCTTGTAAAAAGCGCTCAACCAATGCAAGTCCTAGTCCTGAACCACCACCAGTAATCAGTGCGACTTCACCCTCTAGCCAGCCCATCATTACGCTCCCATCATTTCAACATAAAGTGCGCCGTCTTCAATTACCACTGGAAATGTCTGAATTGGATCGGTCGCTGGTACACATTGTGGTACACCTGTTTTTAAACAAAAGCGTGATGCATGGAGTGGGCATTCAACCGTACCATCATCTTCTAAGTAGCCTTCAGACATGGAGGCATTACCATGACTGCATTTATCATTCATGGCAAAAAACTCACCGTTAAAGTTAAACACTGCAACTGCTGCAATATCCCCGACATTACAATCAACTTTTAGGGCTTCGCCTTCATCTAACTCATCAATCTGACAAACGAAAATCTTACTCATTAGAAAAACACCGTAATATTGTGGGAAGTCAAAGTTGCTTGATCGAGGGTGATATCGCGTTTAGCAATTTTCCAGCCTAAGCTACTGCTATCGTCTTTTTGAATCAGATCAACCCGTTTACCCACATAAATCAACACATCTTTTTCTTTCTGCGAGCGATAAAGCAAATAATTACTAAAAACTTGATATTCATTTGCTTGCGCAGTTGCTTCGACCCGAATATTAGTAATCAAATGACGAGTACGTGATGGAGGTTCTTCGGACCACGACATCCCTGTTTCTAATTTTGCTACACGGCGCTCTAACACAAATTTGTCATCGTGATAAATCCATGTGGACGGTGGTGCAATACATTTACGACGATCGCGAGTTTGCGCATTTGTCGTTGTTTTGAGCGTATATAAAACATCTTCGCTTAAAATATCCAACCAATCTCGAAACTTCCAATCATCTAACAATTGTGCTTCTGCATATAAAAACTGACTAATGTCGTGATGCAGTTCTAATCCGATAGAACGCCACACTGGCTGTGGCTTCAATGAGTCAACGATCTGGTTCATTTCACAAGCTCCTTCTTGTCTTTTTTAACTGCTTTTTTCAAAAGTTCTTGTTCATAAGCCTCATCTGCACGTTGCACATCTTCCCATTTTTCATGCATCAATAGGTTTGCCCAGTGGCGATACATGCCACGCGCTGCTGTTTCAGAGAAAACATGATTGGTAATACCCGGAATACCATCCTCACGGTATTTTTCGTTGCCAAGACCCATTTCCATAATGAGCTTGCTTTTACGCGCTTTATAACCACGTAACACTTTCTGGATCTCAATCCAGTTTTCACCATCATCTGCTTCAGCAAAACCAGCTGGGCCAAATGCTCGACAAGCATTCAACTCCATCGCTTCTTTGATGTGCTGTGGTGCTGCTTTATCTGTAATACAAAAAGCCCAAACTTCGGTTTTATCTGGTCCACGTGGATGCCAAATACGCATCGTCGTCATACCATTCAACCAAGACAAAGTTGGGAACATGGTGTTATGTCCAGCCAAGCGTAAAGCACGTGTGTCGCCCAAACGCTCTTTGGTTTCTTCATAGGTTTCACGGAAGTAATCTGCTACTTGGCCATCTACCCAGAAATTGGCATCTGGTTTTTCAGTCAGGAAGAAACCGGAACCATGACCGCGTTGTCCATATTGCACACAGCTTTCTGCTGTTTCCCAAACTGGTCGTGCAGTTTGTGCGCTACCTAATGCTTTAGATGCATCATCATTTGGTTTACCACCTAGAACTTGTACTGCTGAGGCATGCGAGTACGGCGCGTGGTATTGATCAGAAGCAAACTGTTCTGCTGCAAATTTCCAGTTACAGTTAATCTCCCATTTATGAATGCCACCAATAACTTCTGAACCACCTTCACGGCGGTCAATCATTGCATCGAGATACCAAGCAATATCACCCATATAGTCGAGTAATTCAGGTGTGTCATCAGCCCAGCATCCAAAAACCAAACCTTTGTAGCTAGCAACACGTGGAACTTCTTGCAATCCCCATTTTTCTTTACAAGCACCATGTGGGAAGGCAACACCTTCTAATGGAATATCTTTAAGCGCACCATCAATCCCATAAGACCAGCCATGATATGGACAAGTAAATGCACGTGTATTACCACAATCGGCGTAGCTGACTCGCATAGAACGATGACGACATTGATTTAATAACGCCTTGATAGAACCATCTTTTTGGCGAGTAACAATAATGGGATCTTCACCCATATATGTGTTGAAAAAGTCCCCTGATTTTGGAATTTGGCTTTCGTGGCAAAGAAATAGCCAGCAACGTCCAAAAATACGTTCTAACTCCAATTCGTATAATTGTGGGTCTGTGTAAATAGATGGCGAGATACGTCCATTTTGTGCATCGACTAACGCATCGATTTCGCACACATCAATTTTTCCATTCATGAGAAGCACTCCTGCTGCCGCCAAAAAAGCACAACATAAAATTCAGTTTGAATGGATAATGATTTTTTAAATGTTTTAAGTGAAATATTTTATTTGTTTTAAATTAGACTTTTTATGAATTATTCATTATAGGTTTTAAATATTAAAATTAATTTTGCCTGATACTAATCAGCAGTTTTTTATAAACGGATTTATGGTTTTCAACCATTTAGCATACTTTATTAACCGCTAAAGTTAATAAGAGGATTTTTGGATCACAACTGATATGGAATTACGTCATTTACGCTATTTTATCATGGTCGCAGAAGAGCTTAACTTTAGTAAAGCGGCGCTTCGTCTTTACACGGCCCAACCCTCTCTTAGCCAACAAATTAAAGACCTCGAAGATGAGGTTGGCGTAAAACTATTATATCGTACTAAACGTAAAGTTGAACTCACCGAAGAAGGAAGTGTATTTCTTGAGCAAGCGCGTTTAACGTTAGCTCAAGCAGATAAAGCGATTGCAATGGCTCGTCAAGTTTCGAAATTTAAAAAACAACAACTGACGATTGGTTTTGTTCCAGTAGTAGAAATGAAAGTTTTTCCATCTGTTCTTCCAAGTTTACGGGTACAAAATCCAAACCTCAAAATTGAATTACGCAGTATGAATAATACCGAACAAATGGAGGCATTAAAGAATGGAGTCATTGATATTGCATTCATGAGGGATAACTTAAATAACGATGAAATACAAAGCCAGTTCGTATTACGTGAACCGCTAATGCTATTGCTTCCTCGAAATCACCCACTTGCACAATACGAACGTATACCCGTCAGGCTTTTAAACAATATTGACTTTATTATTCCATCTTCAGAACAGTCTTCAATTTTACATCATACAATTCTTAATTTTGCCGAAATACACAATATTAAATTTAATATTGTTCAAACTGCACATAATATTTTATTTAATATTAACTCAATAGGAATGGGGTTAGGCTGTGGCATTTTACCTAGTTATATAGAACCATTAACTTTAAATAATATTGTCACTCGCCCCTTAGATGTTGATCTACCTTTTTTAGATTTATATGTCAGCTATAGAAAAGATGCTGAGTCTTCGGGTGTTAAAGAGTTTATCGATTTATTGAGTAAAGTTTTTTACTTAAATATTAATCGGTCTTAAAATCCTTAAGTTAATACAAAAGTCTAAGATGATTTAAAAATATTCAACAAAAACAAATTTATAATTTAAGAGGAGGAGAAATCTGTTAGTTCTCCTACTCTTCTTTCTATCTTTTATTTAACATCATGTAATGCTAAATATTGTTTAATGATCTGGTTAAACTCATCAGCTTTTTCAACTTGCGACCAATGCCCACATTGACTAAATATATGAGCATCAGCATTCGGTACAATATTCAAAATATCCCAAGTACGTGATACAGGAATAACTACATCTTGCACACCATGAATAAGTAACACAGGAATCTGAATATTTTTCATTTTATCGAAATCGAGAGGAAACTCGAATCGGTCACGGTCTCGAGCCCCAACCACTTCCATTAATCGATCTGATGCATAGTCATTTTTAGCGGCCTCAAAACGAACTTTAACCAATTCATCAGTAACTAAAGATTTATCCACTACAAACATTTCTAAAGTTTTACGGATACCAGCTTCTGTTAATTCAGGATTAGCATGTGCTTTAAGTGCTGCTGTCTGCTTAGCACCACCCGTTCCCATTGATACAATACCAAGGACACGCTCTGGGTAATCCAATATAAACTGGAATGCTAACCAACCTCCTAAAGAATTACCTACTAACCAGGTTTTTTCAATTCCTAAAGCATCTAATACACGGACTGCATGATCTACCCATGCACGGATACCGTAAGCTGTGCCTTCTACAACAACAGTTTGTCCATAACCAATCGAATCAATAGCAATACAGCGTGCCTGCTCAGCAATTTGTGGTAAGTTCAACCACCAATTTGCTGCTGCTGAAACACCAGTACCCGAACCATGTAAAAATAAAATTGGAGTACCTTTTCCAAGCTCATGATAATGAGTAAGCTCGCCTGCTGCTGTTTCAATCCATTTGTCTTCCAAACCAAAAAATGGATCTGTTTTATATTCGGGGATTTGTACTGTTCCCATCTTATTCCTCTTACAATTTGTACAGCCCAACCCAAGATTAGGCCGATTTAATACGCCAAATTTCAAATGTTTTACTCACCTATATTACCTGTTCACAGCACCTAAACTGATACTTGTTTACGATGAGGTGATATAAAATAAGTATTAATAAAAAATTGTTATTTAAAGAAATATTTAAAAGTATTTAAAATTTATAGGTGTATGTCGTTGCAATACGATGTTCCTGCAAATCACTCTTTTGGCCAGCAATATTGTCAAAATTGACATCTATATATATCCACTGGAATCCCAAACCTTTTAACTTCCCTTCTGGCACTACATAATTCAGAATAAAGTTGAATTCATCTTCTTTGCCTTTGCCTGTTAATGCACTTGATTCATATGCTGAATCGACACCCCAGCCATGCCAATATTTGGCAGTAGTTTTCAATCCTTTAATACCTAGTTCACTAAAATCGTAGCTATAGGTTATACCAACGGATTTCTCATCTTTACGGATAAAACTCGCAACTGACCAGTTATCTAAATAAGGCTGTGGTACCCAACCTGCAAGTGTTGGAAAATACGGAGCGCCTGTTGCTGCACTCGGATTACTACCATAGTCGCCAAACATTTGCTGATAAGACAAACCTACGCTGTGCGAGCCATAAGTTAAGGTTGAGCCTATAGACAATGCTTGATTATCAATATCACCATACAAGGCATCTCCCGACTCTGCATTGTCGAAAAAACGTATGTGTGAATCGACTTTTAACTTGTCATAATTATTTTTATAGTTCACACCCAAGTAATTTTGACGATAGATATTCGTCACATCGCCATAAAAGTAACTTGCAGACCAGTTTTTATTTAATTGGTAATCTATGCCCGCAACATACATCCCATCAGTTTTACCATCATTATTTAATGCTTTAGGCCATAGACCAAAATCCATTGGCTGATTTTCATAACGGGCATTGATACTATCCAAATAACCTAACGTTAATTTGGTGTTTTTAATATCTTTTGACTCTAGCCATACGCCATTATAAGTGGTCAATAATTGACGTGATGGATCAAAATGAATTACTGGTGTTACAGATAAAATTTCACCAATTCGTAATTCAGTTTGGCTGATTTTCGCTTTAAGAGTTGCTCCTATTTTACCAAACTGGCGCTCTTGTTTTCCTGTGCCTGTACCAGAAATCCCACTATACGGCAGAACCCAATCGGCATTATGGTCACGACCATCCAGACGCACAGCATACTGTGCCAACACATCAACACCAAGTTGTAATGCTCCAAACTCTGCATAGCCCGATTTTGCATCCAGTGTCGCAGCTTGTGACCAACTACCCCAGTTTTTTGCAGGGGTGTCATCATACTGGCGATCTAAATAGAAGTTTTTAAATTTCAGCTGAACCTGACTATCTTCAACAAAGCCAGCATATGTGCCAGTAGCTCCTATTGTTGCTATTGCGCAAGCCATTGCGATCCATAACGTTTGACGACGCATTGCGTACTTCCTTTCAATCAATCCATGAAAACAAGCACTATCATGCTCAACTCTTTTTTTATGAAAAATTCGACTAGAGTATTAAGATATTTTTCTTTTTAAACTCAATGCTTTAAAAAAATGTTACTTTTCCAGTAATGAGGATTTTTAACAGATCATTAAAACCGATTAATCATTACCTAAAAACCAGAATAAATATTTGTTATATATCTATTTTTTATTAAAATATCTTTATTTAAATTTGCTATTTTTAATTTTCTAATCGTTTTTTTATTTAAATAGAAACTCATCCAATCAAAAATGATGTCCATCCATTTATAGAAAATAACGCTTATATCCAAGTTATTTCATCTAGATCAAATCATTAGATGTAAAAAAGCACTCTCGTGGAGTGCTCTTTTTCATTTGTAAAAAACTTATGCGCTCATTACTTTCGCTTTTGACATGGTCAAGGCAAGATCTTCAATCATATCCTCCTGTCCCCCAACCGTACCACGGCGACCAAGCTCTAATAAAATTTCACGTGCAGAGACACCATATTTAGCTTCAGCACGTTTTGCAAACAACAAGAAAGAAGAATATACACCTGCATAACCTAATGTTGCTGCATCACGATCGGCACGAATTGGATTTAGCATCATTGGTATCACAAGATCTTCTGCAATATCCTGTACTTTAAACAAGTCTACGCCTGTTTCTATTTGCATACGATTTGCAACCGCAATAAATAATTCAAGCGGCGTATTGCCTGCTCCTGCTCCTAGACCAGCTGCCGCCAAGTCGACTCGAATTGCACCAGCTTCAACCGCAGCAACAGTATTGGCAACGCCCATACCCAAGTTATGGTGACCATGGAAACCTAACTCAATATTGCTATCAAGTTCTTGGCGGAGTAACCCAATCCGATCGGTAACATCTTGTGGCAACATGTACCCAGCTGAGTCTGTAACATAAATACAGTTAGCACCGTAAGACACCATTTTTTTTGCTTCTTGTAGCAAATGTTGTGGCGATGCCATATGAGCTAACATTAAAAAGCCTACTGTATCCATTCCCAATTTACGGGCAGCAGTAATATGCTGTTCAGATACATCTGCTTCTGTACAGTGTGTTGCAACACGAATGGTTGAAACACCAATTTCATGTGCCATTTTCAAATGATCAACTGTTCCAATGCCAGGCAATAACAACGCTGACACTTTGGCATTTTTCATGCGTTGCACGACGGCAGATAAATACTCTTCATCTGTTGCAGCAGCGAAACCGTAATTAACGGAACTACCCCCTAAGCCATCACCATGAGTTACTTCAATTAAAGGTACTCCCGCCTCATCTAACGCACTTGAAATGGCAATCATTTGCTCAACTGTAGTTTGATGGCGTTGAGGATGCATACCATCACGTAAAGTCATATCATGCACAATAATCTTAGACATACGGTTTCTCCTTAAACAACTTCAGCTTTTTGATTAGATAAAACACGTTCTGCAAACATTTCTGCAGTACGTGCAGCTGCCGCAGTCATAATGTCAAGATTACCTGCATATTTCGGTAAATAATCGCCTAGGCCTTCTACTTCAAGAAATATAGAAACACGATTACCATCAAATACAGGGCCATTCACCAGTTTGTAGCCCGGAACATATTTTTGGACTTCTTTGATCATGGCATTGACTGATTCCGTAATTGCAACTTGGTCAGGCTCTCCTTCAACTAAACAATGTACTGTGTCACGCATCATTAATGGTGGTTCAGCTGGGTTAATAATAATGATGGCTTTACCTTGTTTGGCACCACCAACCTTTTCAATTGCACCAGCCGTAGTACGAGTAAATTCATCAATATTTTTACGCGTACCTGGGCCAACCGATTTTGTTGATACAGTCGCAATGATTTCAGCATAGCTAACTGTCTGTACTTTTGAAATCGCTGCGACCATAGGAATAGTTGCTTGCCCACCGCAAGTCACCATATTGACGTTAGGGACTTCACCTGCGTCTAGCAGAGCTTCTAAGTTCACTGGCGGCACACAAAATGGACCAATTGCCGCAGGCGTTAAATCAATCATTAACACGCCAAGCTCATTAAGCTTACGGCTATTCTCTGCATGTACATAAGCAGAAGTCGCATCAAAAGCAATTTTGATATCATCTTCAAGTACATGAGGTAATAAACCATCAACTCCATCCGATGTAGTCTTTAAACCCATTTTTGCAGCACGGGCCAAACCTTCAGAAGTAGGATCAATCCCTATCATCCATACAGGTTCTAGCACTTCACTACGCTGTAATTTATACAACAAATCTGTTCCAATATTTCCCGGACCGATTAAGGCACATTTGATCTTATTCATTTCCCTATCCTTTATTCAGTAGCAAAGCATGCGGTAACTGAGTCGAAGCCTTCAATTTTTACTACGAACTCATCTCCGGCATGAGCTACAACCATTGGACCCAATGCCCCTGTTAAAACTATATCTCCAGCCTGTAACGGGCGCCCGCGACGTACCATTTCATCGGCCAACCAAATAGCTGCATTCAACGGGTTGGCCAAACAAGCTTTACCCACGCCCTCTGAGACAATTTCACTACTACGAGTCATGACCATTTTGCAGTTCACTAAATCAAGTTGATCAAGCTGTACTGGACGCGAACCTAAAACAAAAGCCGCACTAGAAGCGTTGTCAGCAACAGTGTCAATTAATGAGATTTTCCAGTTCTCAATACGGCTATCGACGACTTCAATAGCAGGCAAGGCATAGTCTGTAGCACTAATAATGTCTGCATATGTATGTCTGGTTTGGGTTAAATCATGTTTGAGTACAAGCGCAATTTCAGCTTCAACTTTTGGCTGAATTAATTTACTTATTGGAATTACATCACCATCACCGTATGCCATATCGGCAAATAGCATTCCAAAATCAGGCTGATCCACCCCAAGCTGAGCTTGTACGGCTTTTGAAGTCAATCCAATTTTACGACCTACTAAACGGCGTCCTTCAGATAATGCACGTACAGTATTGATTTCCTGTACTGCATAAGCGATATCCACACTTGCCTGTTCGCCACCGAGTTCAGCACGTATTGGAACAATCGCAGTTTGTGATAGTTCAGCCTGCCTTAAAGCCAAAGCAACTGAATCGACAACAGCAGAATTTGACATCAATATTTCCTTAAACTGCAAAATTGAATGTTTACTGCGTACGAAAGGTATAGAACGGAATACGAAGTTCAGGCAAAGTTAGAAACAACAAATCCCTTGTATTTTCCGAGACAGCTACCTAGGGGAACGTACATATAAAACACAGCTTAAGAATGGGAAAATCCCTAATTAAATGCCAATACTTATTTTGTTTCATATAATAGTTTTTATTTATAATCAGCCCCCAAATGCTGTTTAAAAATTTAATGCTAAGTAACTATAATAATTTTATTAATCAATATATTTTTTTAGAGGTTAGAAAAATACTAATTTTCAAATTTTATATATTACACTAGATAGTCTTACGTTTAGTTATTGTTGAAGATGCTTAAGTAGCTCTTAATTTACACCTACTGCAATTCATTTTAAAACATAAAAAAGCCCATCTTAACTACGTTTGAAAGCCTGAGTTTAGAGATAGATTTCAAGCGTAGTTAATCAGATAAATTTAACCTAGAACACCTTTTTAACTGAGACAGTAAATGTCGAATCAATCGGATTTGAAATTGGCGCGTCTGGTTCACCATTACTATACTTTTTATAGAAACCATCTTTGTCCCAAGCTTTGGCATACGCTAACCCAGTAGTCCAGCCATCTCCTAAATCTTTAATCAGCTCGACTTTCATATCTTGGAAATTAGCTTTTGAGAAGTTTTTAATTCTTTCATAGCCATAGTGGGCACCAAAAGTCCAAGACTCATTGATAGGCTGAGTAAAAGTTAAATCTAGATAAGTTGTTCCTCGTGAACGTTTACCTTCTGTACCACCCATCGTATCTGAGTTATAGCCTGCATAATCTGGAGTGTAGGTAATAAAATATTTAAGAGTCAAAGGCCCATAACCAATTTGAGGCACAATTTCGCCATAGTTATAACTGGTACTTCCCGTTTCAGGCGTACTTTTGGATCCTGGATAATAGTAATAAAAAACCGTCATTCCAGCCGAAAACTTATCAAAATTTTTTATACAACCTGTGTAAAAATCCCACTCAACTGAAGCATTTCGAAGATAGTTAGAACTTACATTTGAAGCCCAAGTCCCCACAAATAATCCATTCGGATTTGCATAATCTAGACCAATTTGTAATGCAGGCTTGCCCCAAGTTTGTTGGAAACCACGTGAGATATATTGACTTGCGAAGGTTACATTAGCACTGTATGGAGAAATTTTTTCTTGTTCGTTGACTTGTTCATTTACTTGCTCAGCATGTACAACACCAGTAGACATAATAAGAGAAGCTATCCCTAAAATTTTTCTCATCTAATAATCCTTTTAAATATTACCTATAGGTTTAAAGTTTTAAAATAACATGATAATTCAATTTAAAACGTATTAAAAAGTTATAAATTTAAATTTCTGGATACTTCTTCTTCGCTATAGATCTCTTCAATACAATCTAAGATTTTAGGAATATATGAACTTTGGTCCATATTGCGCATCGATAGAGAAATGGGACTATAGGCTTCTAAGTCCAAGATATTTAAATAAGTTAGATTCTTCATTCCAATGTCACAGGCGCTTTCCGGAATAATACAAATACCCTCTCCAGATGCCACTAAGCCCAGTGCCATATGAATTTCGCGGACTTCAGTCAGTTTGGCAGGAACAAGACCTAATTTGGTAAACAAAGCTTGAATAGTGGTCGAAAAATTCGGCTTAGGTGTCGTTGGATAAGAGAAAATTGTCTCATTGATAATTTGAGATAAATAAATTCCCGATTCTTGGAACTCACTTAAAGGATGTTTTTTATGAATCGCGAGTTTTAATTTTTCTTTTCGAAGTAGAAGTCGCTTAATGGCAGGATCACTAATCGGTAATCGGCCAAAACCTAAATCAATTTTTCCTAACTTTAAAGCTTCGACCTGATCTCGTGTACCACATTCAATAAGCTCGACATGAATGTCAGGATTTTTTTGTCTAAATAGATAAATGACCTGTGGTAATCGCCCATAAAGAAGCGAACTTACATAGCCAACTTTGACAACATTCTCGACCAGCTTCATTTTTTTAGCCATAGAAGCAGCTTGAGCTGTATGGGTCAAAATTTGTACCGCATGTTGGTAAAAAAACAGCCCTGCCTCTGTCACTTTTAATGGACGCGACCCTTTCACAAACAAATCAATACCTAATTCTTCTTCTAGTTTTTTGATTTGACGCGTGAGCGGTGGCTGGGCAATAAAAAGTTTCTCAGCCGCTTTTGTGAGACTTTGTTCTTCCACAACGGTAACAAAATAACGTAGATGTCTTAATTCCATTAATATACCTTTTTAGTATCTTAAAATACCGTTCTATATCTATTTTAGGCTATTACATTCTTCTATGGTATACAAACAAGTTCGTAATAGTTGAAACTTCATGTATAGAACCATAGAAACCATACTTGTGGATATTCCAACTATCCGTCCTCACCAGCTGTCTGTGACTACAATGCGTACTCAGACTTTGGTGCTCGTTAAAATTACGACCACGGATGGTATTGTCGGTTGGGGTGAAGCGACCACCATTGGTGGACTGAACTATGGCGAAGAAAGTCCTGAAAGTGTCAAAGCCAATATTGATACTTACTTTGCACCATTACTCGCATCAGTTAAAGACTTAAATGTGGCTCAAACACTAAAACTGATTCGTAAGAATATTAATGGTAACCGTTTTGCGAAATGTGCGATTCAGACTGCCCTTCTTGATATTCAGGCAAAACGTTTAGGCGTGCCATTAAGCGAAGTTTTAGGTGGACGTCTGCGTAATAGTTTACCTGTGCTTTGGACGCTCGCGTCTGGTGACACAGAAAAAGATATTGCTGAAGCTCGAAAAATGATTGAGTTAAAACGTCATAACACGTTCAAACTCAAAATCGGTGCACGCCCTTTGCAACACGATGTTGATCATGTGATTGCAATTAAAAAAGCACTAGGTGCAGATATTAGTGTACGTGTCGATGTAAATCGTGCATGGTCAGAACTGGAATGTATTCAAGGTATTCAACAGCTACAAGATGGCGGAATTGATTTAATTGAACAGCCTTGCGCTATTCAGAATACTGAAGCACTTGCTCGTTTAACGCGTCGTTTTGATGTTGCGATCATGGCAGATGAAGCTTTAACTGGCCCTGACAGCGCATACCGTATTGCAAAAAGTCATGGTGCAGATGTATTTGCGGTGAAGATAGAACAATCAGGCGGTCTGATCGAGGCGTGTGAAGTTGCCAAGATTGCAGGTTTAGCTGGAATCGATCTTTATGGTGGCACTATGCTTGAAGGCCCTGTAGGTAGCATCGCTTCCGCTCATGCGTTTGCAACTTTTGAAACATTAGCGTTTGGTACTGAATTATTTGGTCCGTTATTACTTACCGAAGAAATTTTGAAGGAACCGCTACGTTACGAAAACTTTGAATTGCACTTGCCAACAGCTCCGGGCTTAGGCATTGAAATTGATGAAGATAAAGTTGAGAAGTTACGTCGTTAAGGCAACAGGATAAGGAGTTTCCCATGTTATTTCATGTACGTATGGATGTGCATATTCCACTTGATATGCCAGCCGACAAAGCAAATGAAATTAAGGCCGTTGAAAAGGCTTATTCGCAAGATCTGCAACGTCAAGGTAAATGGCGTCACATCTGGCGAATTACAGGCCAGTATTCAAACATCAGTATTTTTGATGTCGAAAGCAATGAAGAGTTGCACAATATTTTACAGGGATTACCACTTTACCCTTATATGAACATCGAAGTGATGGCACTTAATCGCCACCCTTCTTCTATTCGTGATGATGATTCGTAAACCAAAAGAATTTTTTAAATGTGATCTCTGAAGTCCATTTAAAAACCAAGCAGATTATTCAGAAGGTAACAAGGAACGTGGCGGCACTTATTCGCTAGCAAAACAAAATGCCCGCAGCCTGCCACCCAAAACCGTATTGCATACTTAAGGAGTTTTAGTATGAACCGTCAACAAATTGATGCGCTTGTAAAACAAATGAATGTCGACACTGCAAAAGGTGAAGTTGATGCACGTGTTCAACAAATTGTCGTGCGCCTTCTTGGGGATTTATTTCAAGCCATTGAAGATTTAGATATTCAACCTTCAGAAGTATGGAAAGGTTTGGAATATTTCACAGATGCTGGTCAAGCAAACGAACTTGGTCTTTTGGCAGCTGGCTTAGGTTTAGAGCACTATCTTGATTTACGTGCAGATGAAGCAGATGCAAAAGCTGGTGTTACAGGTGGCACACCACGTACCATCGAAGGCCCACTCTATGTAGCTGGCGCGCCTGAATCTGTTGGTTTTGCGCGTATGGATGATGGTACTGAAACAGGCAAAATTGATACCTTAATTATTGAAGGTAAAGTAACTGATACTGATGGCAATATCATTGAAAATGCCAAAGTTGAAGTATGGCATGCTAACAGTTTAGGTAACTATTCATTCTTTGATAAGTCTCAATCTGACTTCAACTTACGTCGTACTATCTTGACTGATGCTGATGGTAAGTATGTTGCATTAACGACGATGCCTGTAGGTTATGGTTGCCCGCCAGAAGGTACAACTCAGGCCCTTCTTAACAAATTAGGCCGTCATGGTAACCGTCCATCTCACGTTCATTATTTCGTTTCCGCACCGGGTTACCGCAAGCTTACAACTCAATTCAACATTGAGGGTGATGAGTACTTATGGGATGACTTTGCTTTCGCAACTCGTGATGGTTTAGTAGCAACAGCAGTTGATGTAACTGACCCTGCTGAAATTCAACGCCGTGGTTTAGATCACGCTTTCAAACACATCACATTTAACATCGAACTTGTTAAAGATGCCGCTGCCGCTCCTTCAACTGAAGTTGAACGTCGTCGCGCTAGTGCTTAATTGAAAGTATATGTGAGTTAAAAGTTCGCTTTTGACTCACAAAATTTATTCCATTTATTACTACCATTAAGAATTTCAATAAATTTTTAGCGGTAGTAATACATCACGTTACCTCATGCTCTAAGGTTTCTCACATGATTGACAAAAGTAAGTCCTCACTAAGCGAGGTTCTATCGCAAATTAAAGATGGTGCAACCATTCTGATTGGTGGTTTTGGTACCGCAGGACAACCCGCTGAACTCATTGATGGTCTTATTGAACTCGGTGTTAAAAATTTAACTATTGTTAGTAATAACGCCGGTAATGGCGATTACGGTCTGGCGAAACTGCTTAAGGCTGGTTCAGTTAAAAAAGTGATTTGTTCTTTCCCACGTCAGTCAGATTCTTATGTATTTGATGAACTTTATCGTGCTGGAAAGGTCGAGCTTGAAGTCGTACCACAAGGTAATCTGGCGTGTCGTATTCAGGCTGCGGGTATGGGCCTTGGCGCTGTGTTTACCCCAACAGGCTTTGGAACACTTTTAGCCGAAGGTAAAGAAACCCGTGAGATTGATGGGAAAGACTATGTACTTGAGTATCCGATCAAGGCTGACTTTGCCTTGATTAAAGCCTATAAGGGCGACCGCTGGGGCAATCTGGTTTACCGTAAATCTGCACGTAACTTTGGCCCGATTATGGCGATGGCTGCTGATGTCACAATTGCTCAGGTTTCTGAAGTGGTTGAACTCGGTGGATTAGACCCTGAGCACATCATCACCCCAGGTATCTTTGTACAGCACGTTGTACAAGTAGCGCCAGCACAGTAAGCAATAAGGAGAAATAACATGAGCTACCAGAAACTCAGCCGTGACCAGATTGCACAACGTGTGGCACAAGATATTCCCGATGGTGCCTATGTGAACTTGGGTATTGGTTTACCAACCAAGATCGCTAGTTACTTACCTAACGACAAAGATATTTTTCTTCATTCTGAAAATGGCCTATTGGCCTTTGGCCCACCGCCAGCGGCAGGTGAAGAAGACCCTGAACTTATTAATGCGGGTAAAGAGTTTGTGACCATGCTTGAAGGTGGTAGCTTTTTCCATCATGGCGACTCATTTGCCATGATGCGTGGTGGTCACCTTGATATTGCTGTACTTGGTGCCTTTCAGGTGGCAGCGAATGGTGACTTGGCGAACTGGCACACGGGTGCACCGGATGCGATTCCTGCTGTGGGTGGTGCGATGGATTTGGCGGTGGGTGCCAAGAAAGTATTTATCACTACAGACCATGTGACCAAACAAGGTGAGCCGAAGATTGTCGCTGAGCTGAGCTATCCAGTTACAGGTAAAAAATGCGTGGATCGTATTTACACCGATCTTTGTGTGATTGATGTGACCAATGATGGTTTAAAGGTGATTGAGAAAGTTGAAGGTCTTAGCTTTGATGAGTTACAGGCTTTAACCGGTGCAACTTTGATTGATGCCACTCAAGATTAAAATTTAAAACAGCAGTAACTATCGTGAGAGGCGACATGGATGTCGCCACCACGAAATACTTACGGAAAGGGCTAAAAAGGCCTGAAGTAAAGGACGAAAGTTAGAATGAAAAACGCTTATATCATCGATGCCATCCGTACTCCATTTGGCCGTTATGCCGGTGGCCTTGCACCCGTCCGTGCAGATGACCTTGGTGCTGTGCCGATTAAAGCCCTCATGCAGCGTAACCCGAATGTAGATTGGGAACAGGTTGATGATGTGATCTATGGCTGTGCCAATCAAGCCGGTGAAGACAACCGTAATGTCGGTCGTATGTCAGCACTTCTTGCAGGTTTACCGTATCAGGTTCCAGCAACCACCATTAACCGTTTATGCGGTTCTTCACTCGATGCGATTGCTATTGCTGCCCGTGCTATTAAAGCAGGTGAAGCAAACTTGGTGATTGCAGGGGGTGTAGAAAGCATGAGCCGTGCGCCTTATGTGATGGGTAAGTCTGACAGTGCTTTTGGCCGTAGCCAGAAGATTGAAGATACCACCATGGGCTGGCGCTTTATCAACCCAAAACTTAAAGAATTGTATGGTGTAGACACCATGCCCCAGACTGCCGAAAATGTCGCTGAACAGTTCAACGTGAATCGTGCAGATCAGGACCAGTTTGCCTTGGTGAGCCAACAACGCACCGCAAGCGCGCAAGCCAAAGGCTTTTTTTCTAAAGAAATTGTGGCAGTTGAAATCCCTCAGCGTAAGGGTGATGCTGTTGTGATTGATACCGATGAACATCCTCGTGCATCAACCACCCTTGAAGGTTTAAGCAAACTTAAACCTGTGGTTAAAGCAGATGGCACGGTCACTGCGGGTAATGCTTCAGGCATTAATGATGGTGCTGCAGCTCTGCTAATTGCTTCTGACGAAGCGGTTCAGGCTTATAACCTAAAACCACGTGCCAAGATCATTGCTTCAACAGCAGTGGGTGTAGAACCACGCATTATGGGTTTTGCTCCGGCGCCTGCGATTAAAAAATTACTTAAACAAGCTAACCTGACTTTAGATCAGATGGATGTGATTGAGCTGAATGAAGCGTTTGCTGCACAAGCTTTAGCCGTGACTCGTGATTTAGGCTTGCCAGATGATAGCAATAAGGTAAATCCAAACGGTGGTGCGATTGCTTTAGGCCATCCACTTGGTGCATCAGGTGCACGCTTAGTCACTACAGCCTTAAACCAGCTTGAACAAACAGGTGGTCGTTATGCCTTATGTTCAATGTGCATTGGTGTAGGTCAAGGTATCGCTTTGATTATTGAACGTGTTGAAGCACTTTAAGGAGAAACAAATGCCATCTTTTCAATCTGCCGATGCACAAATCAACTATCAAACCTTTGGCGAACCGTCTTCCCCTGCTCTGGTATTTTCCAATTCTTTGGGCACTAACTATGGCATGTGGCAAAAACAGTTTAATGAATTAAAAAATCAATTTTTTGTGATCTGCTATGACACACGTGGTCACGGTTCATCCTCTACACCTGACGGTCCATACACTGTAGAACAATTAGGTGAAGATGTTGTCCGCTTACTGGATCATCTGAATATTAGCAAAGCTGCTTTTTGTGGTATTTCTATGGGTGGTTTAACCGGTCAATGGCTAGCGATTCATTACCCTGATCGTTTTAGTCATGTAGTTGTTGCAAATACTGCCGCTAAAATTGGACAAGAACAGGCATGGCTTGACCGTGCAAAATTAGTACGTGAACAAGGTTTACAACCGATCGCAGCTACAGCAGCTTCGCGATGGTTTACAGATCCCTTTATCCAAAGTCATGCTTCAATCGTCAACAACCTATGTAACGACTTAAGTGCTGGCAGCGCAATGGGTTATGCCAATTGTTGTGAGGCTTTGGCTAAAGCGGATGTCCGTGAACAGTTAAAAGACATTAAAATTTCTATATTGGTGATTGCTGGAACTCAAGATCCTGTAACGACTGTTGCAGATGGTGAGTTTATGCAGCAACGCATTCCACAATCAAAACTTGCAGAAATAGATGCCTCTCATATTTCCAATGTAGAGCAACCAGAAGCTTTTAATAAAATCTTAAAAGATTTTTTATTAGGTTAATTTAATGATTCAAAAAAAATGGCCTATAAAGGCCATTTTTTATATCTCGTAGAAACTTAATATCGAATCATCACCGATTTTAATTCGGTGTAATCTTCAATAAATGCATCTGAAAACTCTCTGCCAATTCCCGAAGCTTTTACCCCGCCAAATGGAACTGAGGGATCTAAGAACGTATGCATATTGACCCACAAAGTCCCTGCTTCAATTTTAGGAATTAAACGCAATGCTTTAGATAAATCATTTGTCCAAATACTTGCGGTTAAACCAAAGCGCGACTGATTCATAAGCTGAATAAGTTCTTCGTCAGTGTCGAACGGCATTACACCAACTACCGGACCAAAGGTTTCTTCTGAAAATAAAGGATCATCTGTATTTTTAAAGGAAATTAAAGTCGGCTGTACAAAATATCCTGTCTGATCTAGAGCCTCACCCCCTGCAATAATCTGGTCGTTGGCTTTAGCCATATCTAAATAATGTTTTACTTTATTAAAATGTGGCTGATTAGAGAGTGGACCAAACATATTTCCCTCATCCATAGCCGATCCAATTTTGAAACTAGAAAGTGCTTTCGAGAGTTTCTCGACCAGTTCATCATATTTTGCACGGTGTACAAAAAAACGCTCTGGGGATGCGCAAACTTGACCTTGATGTACAAAAGTTGCTTGTAATAAAGTTGGTAAAATCTCATCAATATTTGCATCGGCCAAAACGGCTATTGCATTTTTACCACCCAGCTCCAGACTTACACGGGTTAAATCACTGCTCATCGCGAGCTTACCAATCGCAATGCCTGTTGGTACTGAACCTGTAAACGAGACTTTCTTAACGAGCGGCGACTCAATTAAATATTGTCCTGTATCACCTTTACCCGTAACCACATTAATCACACCAGCCGGTATACCTGCCTCAATGGCAAGTTCGGCTAAACGCAATAAAGATAAGCTGGCAAACTCACTTGGTTTAAGCACAATGGTACAGCCAGTTGTTAAAGCTGAACCGATTTTCCAAACACCAATCATCAGTGAAAAATTCCAAGGCACAATCCCTGCAACTACCCCCACTGGTTGCCTTAAAGTAAAGGCCGTATATTTCTCACCTTGCATAGAAGGAATAGACGGTTGCATGGTTTGACCATTAATTTTAGTTGCCCAACCCGCAAAATATCTTAAGAAAATAACAGATTGTGCGACCTCAAGATGACGGGAAATATTGATAAGTTTTCCAGTAGACAACGATTCGAGCTGTGCAAGTTCTTCACCATATTGCTCAATTAAATCGGCGAGCTTATTTAGTTTAACGCCACGTTCATACGGCGTAGTTTCAGCCCAAGCATTTTGAAAAGCATGTTCGGCATTTGTTACCGCACTATCTACATCGTTTTGACTACCAATACTAATTTGAGCCACAACTTGTTCAGTCGATGGATTTACAATATCCACTTTATCTAAAAGCTCGGCAGCAACTAATTTTCCATCAATAAAATGTCCATGTTGTCGTGCCATAAATTGTTGCACGCTTTGTAAAATCTGAACTTCACTCATTTTTACTTCTCTCAATTCATTTAAAAGGATTTATTAATAGATGTATTGCAAAATTAACTGCGCATATACATTGGTCTTGTCATCGTAGTTTTGTGTACCACCACTATGGATATCGTTTTTCGGTTTATAAAGCCCAGCTAAAGGAATAACATTGATTTTTTTATTGACTGACCAGACCAAAAAGACATCCAGTTCATGTCCATCTACATTAGTTAAAGACTTATTTACTGTTTTGAACTTATAGGCCAAAGCACCCAACATAAAATTTTCTTTCAAGTTCATCATGTAAGAAACTTGATGAATATCTGCATTTTTATTGAATGGTCCAGCATAATTTCCGGCAACTTCACCCTGAAACCATGTACCAAAGCCGACGGTATTTCCATAAAACATAGTGTCATATTGGTCTGAAAAATGACTAAAGCGGTAACCTAATGAGGGGGTATATTTTGAAGATAAAAAATTATAGTTCAGCGCTAAGTAGCCAGCATTTTCGTGGCTATCTTTTTTATCTTGCACCACAAACTCAGTTTTGAGCTGTAATTCTGGTAAAGGTTGATAATTCAAACGTAAAGCATAGTTTTTAAGATCTTTGCGCCCTGAAATGTGTTCAGCATCTTTAATATCTAATACGTTTAAATAGGTAAACCCAACGCCCTTATCTTTAAGCTGATACATCAGATCAGTCACAAATAGTTCAGATGAAAATTGTGCTTTGTTATTTGATTTTAAATAAGCCAACTTTAGGGTTGTATTCTCTTGCGGTTTGTATTGAAGCAAACTTGTAAAATCAAAGCTTCGACGAGCTGCCAGATAATATGCCCCGCCCCGATCTAATGTACCATCCGCAGGCGCTTTACCAAGGTTTAACGCATCACCTGCAATGAAGAACCCGTCACCAATCATGATATTTTGCCGACCAATACTTAAATCATAGGTCGTCAACTCATCTTTATTGGTGCCATCTTTAAAACCAATGATCCATTCATTTACATCTGTTTTACGTTCTTTGCCATTACTATTTTGGCCGGCATCACCATCACCAAATGTTGCCGAGCTAATACCGCTCAAACTTGCATAGAGCTGATTGTTTTTAAAGGTGTATTGTCCTTTAGCACCATATTTAAGATGACCTTCTTGCCAATTAATTCTTTCATCCTCTAGATTTTCGCCGTTATAGCTTTTACCACTACTAAAAGCTCCAAAAGTTGCTTCAAAAGTTGGCTTAATTTCAAGCTCACCGGCATGCACAGTTGAAAAAAATGAGACAAAGAGAGTCCCTCTCACAACCTGAGAAAATAAATTTTTCATTGAGAAATTCCTTTTTTGCGAACGGCCTAACCGTGCTCAAGTGTGGGTAACCGATTCATTACCCACTCTAGATCATTTACTCGTTTAGTGATGGTCGTGCTGTGTGTTTTGCTCTTGTTCACCCAAATTTAAAGTCGGGGTGCTGTCAAAGAAGTTCCAAGGTTTGATGAGTGTATTCACCCATTCTGTTGGCATGATTGGCCACTCTTCAGCACGTGCCACATGGGTTGTACCTGTTGTCATCCACACCACAAGGTCTTTATTTTCGATATTTTCATTGTTGCCAATGAATTGTCCTAACCCTGTATCATGAGTTGAACGGTTTGAATATTTCCCTTCAGGGTAGCGTTCGTCTGGATTGTACTGAGTCACCCAAATTTGCTTGTCCATAAAATTCAAACGTTTAAATAACCATTCATCTTTCGAGAAATTGGCTCCTTTTGCCACAGGGTGTGTTCCGCCTGCAAATGGAATCAATTGGTAAGAAACCGGATTACCTAATTTATTTTCCTTGTTGAAATTCGTGAGTAATCGAATGGTAGATGGGTCAAATTTTTCAGCTGCATTTTGTTCATTAGTAATGACTTTACTATCGATTTGCATTGTGCTTGTACGAGCACCACCTTTGTCATTGGCCTTTACTACAGGGTCCATATGCATAAAGCTGTTCTTTTCTCCATCTACATCCATGTCTAAGCGGAAGTTATAGATGTGCTGATGCGTTGTACCCACAATATTATGGTCAATTAAAGTGCCATATTTGGTGTCTTCTTTGGCAGTGCTGTCATGCATAGTACGTGATTTAACACCTTTAACAGCTTCAATACCTGTAGCACCTGCATTAATTCCAATTACACCATTTTGGGCAAATACCCAGTCAAACATATAATCATAGTTTCCAACCGTACTAATCCAGCGGATGACAAGTTCACGGCGGGCTTCACTGGCATCTTGATTGCCAAAAATTTCGTGATGTTTATATTCTGGCCCAGAATAACGCTCAAACACAGCAATCGCATTTGGAATTACTTGTGGCTGGCCTTTGTAATCTGCAATCACAGCATCAAGTAAAACAGCGTTGTCAGGTGCATCTGTTCCCGGAAGAATAGATGAGGTAAGTGTTCCCATACCATATTCGCCCGAGTCTAAATAGGATTTGAAGTACCATCCAATATCAGGGTCACCATATGGAACCACCATTCCACCAAGGTTACCTTCATACATAACTTTACGCTTAACGCCTTTATCTTTATAGGTCACCGTTGAAAGCTGTAAGCCAACACGAGAATCTAATGCCACATGCAAACACCAATTCCCCCAATGTATAGTTTGACCGGTAATGCTAAAGTTTTTGCCCTCAGGTTCAGTAATATTGAGTGGTTTTAGCTTACTTGCTACTGGCTTATTCGACATATAAGGTCGATTTGCCATCGGCACAGGAATGATTGCACCTTCTTCAATCTTAATAATTTTTTCTTTATCTAAATCAACTACAGCAACTAAATTTTCAATAGGATGCGCCCAGTAGTTACCATCGCCGACATCGAGATAAGCAACGACTTTTAATATATTGAGTTGTTTGTCCAGACCATCTTTACCGCCAAAATATCCAACAGTTAGCGGAGTAGCAATCACTTTCTTCACATCAGTAATGCCGCGTTTCCGTAAAGCTTCCTGATATTCTTTACTTGTCTCAATTACACGCTGTACGGCTTCAAAATTATCGAGCAGCACCATTCCATGAGTATCTTTAAGTACATTCCACTTGGTGACTTGTTGAGTGTTAAGGTTAACTTCACCTTCAATTGCTTGACTCCCCTTTAACAAAATAAATGAGGCAATACGATCTTCTTTAAATTCTTTGTGATTAATAAAGTAATCCCAAACTTTGGCTTTTTCAGGCTCTTTAAGCTTTAACTCGGCAAAACGCATATTTTTATAGGCGTATTTCGAGCGGTTAATCACATCAAATGTCTTTTTAATTTCGTCAGAGTTTAGGCTATTGAGTGGGTGAAACGTATTTTCAATTTTAAAAGTTTGATCTAACCCAGACTGGAATACTTCATTAAAAAAATCTTTTCCAATAACTGGTTTACCATCTTTGACTAATAAAGGGACACTGAGTTTAAAAGGTTTGCCATTTATCAAAACCTGATCTGAATTGGGTTTGGCCCGAACCACCATAGAGCCTTTGGTGATCATATAAGTATTAGTAAAATCGTCTTTGACAACTTTAGCACCTTGCTCACTCATATTTTGATAAAGTGAGACCATTTCGGCCTTTCCACCATGAGCAAACGCTTGAGTATTGAGTCCCCAAAAGCTTGCAGCGATTGATAAGTTAAGTGCCAGTATTTTTTGTATGTCATTCAATAATCGTTGTTTACGCATTGGTTTCATCCTTTTGATCTATCCCTGAACTATCTGAATCAGACAGTTAAAATGCACTTTCCTGTGAGTGAAATTAATTAGATTAACTTAATAGTTTTATGATTATTAAGCTTATCTAGCCTGCTCTAATGAATTTAATTTCAACACAGTTACATAGGGCTAGCTTGTTCAAGAATGACGTCGAACTTGTCTAAAAATGACATTGAGAGATGAAAGTTTTAAACCGAGATACCCTCTCTAAATTCTTTAGGAGAAATACCATAGGTCTTTTTAAATATTTTTGAGAAATGAGCGCCATCCCAAAAACCCCACTTCAAGGCGATTTGGGTAATCGAGCTTTGTTTATTTCTTTTATCAAGCAAATCTGCTTTGACTTTTTCTAGGCGTTTGAGCTGTATATATTTGTTAATCGATAATTTTTCTTGAAGAAATAGACGGTAAAGATGACGTAGAGATACCCCAATGTGCTCTGCAATTAATTTAGGTGTTAAATCTGGTTTTGCTAAGTTTTCTATAATATAGCGCTCGGCTTTTTCCATTAGATTATTGGAGCTATTTATATTTTTATAATTGATTGTGGGTTTGATTAAGGCGATCAGCGCATCTTCAAAAGCATTACCGTCTTCAGTTGCATACCAAAGTTTAATGTTTTCAGCAGACATATTTTTCAAAATATTCTTGAGTAAAAAACCACTCATATTTTGCGTAATGAGCTTTCCAAAATATTCAGTACTAATATTTTCTTTCAGTAATTTTTCACGCGACAGGTGCACTGAAATCTGACTTACCAAACCTTGCGGATACATCGAAATGGTTTCGACTGGATCGACCAACACAATATCGCCTTCATTTAGGCTTAAAGTTTCATTTTTATACTCGAGCAGCATTTTTCCCGAATACTGCAAAATCAAAAAGCAAAAACGATTATTCACTCGATCGATTTCATCGGCTTTTCGGACAATTTTATTTGCATTGTTTTTGATAAAAGCAATTTCGGTATCACCCAATAAAAAGCACTGAACTTCACCAATGAATAAATTACGGGTTCCGTCAAAATCGGTTTCAAAATTGCCGCACACACTTTTAATATGGTGCGTCCATGTGAGTAATGCATCGCTTACATATTGGTTCATCCCTTACCTCTCTATACACGTGCCACCGCTCAAGCTTTTGCTTCTGTGGTGGTACACTGTCTTGGCTTTTTGCAATCTTGTTTTATTGATAAACAAATTGTGTGCCAAAAATTCCTTATCCTTGGAATTGTTTTGATGATAGTCAGCTAGATGTGAAGAAGCTGATAAATCAATTTAATTTATCAGCTTAAGGGGACTTATGCTACTCCTGCAAAATCTCTCAGCATGGTAATAAAAATATCCTTTTGCTCATCAGAATACTTTTTAAACACCTCATTTTGATGGCTATCGGCAATATCAAACAAATACTGCGCCGTTTGTTTACCTTTCTCGGTCAGTGCGTATAAATTATCGTGATCAACCAGCAATCCTTCAAATTTTAAAATTTCGGCCGACCTCTCAACCTCTTGCATTGGCATAGCAATATCACGCGGTAAATCTTCTTTACTTGAAGCAGTACCACTTGCCAAAACCAGCAAGAGCCGTGATTCACTGGTACGGAAACCCGAAGCCATTTGCTTAGGAATATAGTCAGTCTGATAAGCTTTAAAAGCACGACTCATCAAGTAGCAGACATTGTTATATAAGTGCCCATAATGTGTTTGGTCTACACCGCTCTGTTCTGTTTGTTTAACTTGAAGGCTTGGATGCGGCATGACACAAGAATATGCGCCTTGATGGTAGACCAACGGGCTTCGGCCTTGGTCATGGAAACGAACCACTTTGCCAACAATAATCCAGTGGTCACCACCTTCAATCACTTGATAACGTTCGCACTCAAACACCGCAGAACAATTTTCTAAAATGGGAGCGCTTCCTGCACCAAGTTGAAAGTTTGTGTCTGCAAATTTATCAATATTGCGTCTCGAAAACTTATTAGACAGCTCAATTTGCGTGCCTGATAAAATATTGACTGCAAAATGTGTCGCTTCTTCAAATACTGAAAAACTTGACGATTTTTTATCAATGCTCCACAAAATAAGCGGTGGATCGAGTGACACCGAGTTAAAACTATTTGCGGTTACACCGACTTTCTCACCTTGTGCATTTTGTGCGGTAACAATGGTAACGCCTGTTGCAAAATTTCCTAATGCTCGTCGGAACTGTAATGGATCGACCGTAAACTCATCTATTTGTTGTAATACATTCATCATCTTTCTCCTAAACCTTCTCTTACATCCATATAAATCGCGAGAGCATTAGATATCTAAAACTAATCTCGGTGTTTTAGAGCGTGAACAGCACACCAATATTTGCTCATTGCTGGCCTTTTCTTCGTCAGTAAAATAAACATCTCGATGATCGGGTTCGCCTTCAATCACATCACACATGCAAGTTCCGCATACACCTTGCTCGCATGACATTTCGATCTCGATGCCTTCTTTAGCCAAAGCCTGCAAAATGGTTTCACCAGCTTCAACCATAATGATTTTTCCGCTACGTTCAGCCACCACTTCAAATGAATCTCCCGAGGTGTCAGTTTCGACTTGGAAATATTCTTTGTGGATTTGCTGCTCAGGAAAATTATGAGTCGTAGCAAGGTTAATCACCCAATCCATAAAACCGACTGGACCACAGGTGTAAATATGGCTCTCAAGGTCAATATCTTTGATGGCAGATTCAAAAAATTCTCTATGGCTTGCACCTTCCGATTTAAAATGAAAAGTTGTGTATTGTGCTAACTCACCATTTTTAATTTCATCAACAAAAGCACAGTTTTCTGGGCTAGCGCCGCAGTAGTGAAGCTCAAATGATTCGCCTTCATGTGCAAGTTGGTATGCCATCGTGATTAATGGCGTAATCCCGATTCCACCGCCAATCAAGACACTGTGTTTGGCTTTTAAAAGTGGAAATAAATTTTTTGGCTCACTGACCTGAATTTGCATGCCATCTTTAATTTCATCAAATGCAGAAATCGAGCCGCCACGTGATTCAGGGTCACGTAAAATTCCAAGGCGAAACTTTCCTTCGTCATTTGGATTTTGGCAAAGTGAATATTGGCGTACCATGCCATTCGGTAAGTGCACATCAATATGCGCACCCGCTTCAACTTTTGGCAATGTTGCAGAAGTTGCAGATTCAAATTCCATGACTGCAATATTTCCACCTTCCACATGGCGATTTTTAACGACAACATCATAAAGTGTAGTCATGATTTAACTCCCTTTTCATACGTAAGCTCGTGACTTAGCGCATGAATAAACCACCGTTAATATCCCATGTTGCACCAGTCACAAACCCCGCATTTGGACTCGCAAGCAACCCACAAGTTTCAGCAATAAAGTGCATACTTCCTAAGGATTTAACCGGAATATTCTGGATGAACTGTTCCATTTTTTCGTCTGGCACTACACTATGAACGATTGGTGATTCCATCGGTCCCGGTGCAACTGCATTGACCGTTACCCCTTTTGCCGCAAACTCTTTGGCAAAAATTTTGGTTAACGTCACAATCGCACCTTTGGTTGCCGCGTAGTGTGCACCTGTTGCAGTACCACCGTTTTGTCCTGCTAACGACGCCATATTAATGATGCGTCCATAGCCTTTTTTAGCCATAAATTGGCCAATAATTTGGCAAGCTTGAAAGGTGCCGCGCTGGTTGACTTGGGTCACCCAATCAAAATCGGTTGCGGTAATTTCTAATACTGGCGTTGCTTTGGTGACGGTGGCATTGTTAATCAACACATCAAGTTTAGAAAATTTCTCTTCAATCCATTGCACCGCTGCATGAAAATCTGCCTCAACTGAAATATCTAATTTCAAGGGAAACATATTTTGTGCATATTGACTTTGTGCCTTGGCATTCTCGGCTTTTTCAAGCGTACTTGCCGACAAAATCACTTGATGGCCTTGGCTCGCAAAATATTCAGCAATCACATTACCGAGTCCAGAAGCAGCACCTGTCACTAAAACAACCTGTTTCATGTTACCGCTCCTAAAGAATGTAGCTAATACCAGCTAAGGTATCGGTTGAGTTAACCAAGTTAATGATTTTACGGTTAATCTTAAAACCAGTATCGGCATCACGAGTCAAATGGTAAGTAATATCTGCGGTGTAATGCTTGAGGTTTTCTTTACGGAATTCACGTAAGTTTTGAGCACAGCGTAAAACGATTTCATCATCTTGGTCTTGAATGACTCGTACTCGCGAAATACTGCGTACCGTATTCGCCTTTGGTGCCGTAGAAATTGCCTCACCATTTTCAAGACGCTGTACACGTAAAGTACGCATATGATTATCGTCATAGGCATAATTTAAGTTGTTTTCGTAGTCTGTGAGGTTCGGGTCAATCGGAATGATATAAACACCCTTTTCATTCCATAAATTGAGCCATTCACGATATTCGCTGTGGTCTAACATATCTGCTTCAGCCCAGATGAAAGCAGTGACTTCATTTAATAATTGCAGATTCATATTCATTGCTCTCTCCTTAAGCCGTCATCATCTTTTTCCACTGCTGATATGCTGCACGCATACCAGTTTCAGCACTGACATCACTTTTTAAGCCATCTTCAGTTTTGACTTCGCCCGGCAAACCGCGGTTCAACATGATCCATAAATCATTACCAGCATTGGCACCGTGTTGTACGCGCTCCCAAGCTTCTGAGTCATCTGGCGTACCAAAACCAAATGGACCTTGGAAATGTTCATGCAAACGTAAGCGATATTGGTTGGCAATTTGTGGGCCACCATCCATCGTAATTACCGAGTGATGAATTTCTGTTTCAGCAACTGAAATTGGCTGTAACACACGGAAGAACGCCATCGAGCATGCAATATTCGGGAATAAATTTAAGTTAAAGCCAGAACCACCGACTGCACGAACAATACGGCGTACTTCTAACTCTTCATGGCCTTCGTCACGCAAAGCTTGAG
This sequence comes from Acinetobacter sp. C13, assembly GCF_016809775.1. Classification (NCBI taxonomy): domain Bacteria; kingdom Pseudomonadati; phylum Pseudomonadota; class Gammaproteobacteria; order Moraxellales; family Moraxellaceae; genus Acinetobacter; species Acinetobacter sp. C13. Next base: position 859,908 of record NZ_JAFBJL010000002.1, on the reverse strand, counting down.
CCAAGTCTTCGAAACGCTCTTGAATTGGTCGCTCCATAAGCTCTTCGTCTAGATCAACCAGTTCAGGAATCATCACCATAACACTGTGACCATTACCTAAGTCTTCAACAAAGCCCGGTTGGTTTTCGAAGTTAAAGAGTTCTTCTGTTTTTTCATCGACAGAACTTAAGAATGACTTATGTACCAACGGGAAGTGATATGCATCGGTGGTATTTTCAAGCTGGATTTTCCAGTTACCCGGAAAACGGAAACGGTGTTCACCCAACACTTTAATTGGATAACCCGCACCTTGTTTCATAAACAGGTCAATCCATTTTTTTGCTGGTCCAAGGAACTCTTCAAGCGGTTGAATGTCTTCTTTAAATGAAGCGAAGATCATGCCGTTATATTCTTCTACCCGTAGACTCACCAACGGTAATTCTGACTTATCTAAACAATCGCCGTAGCTTTCCGGAGATGGCACACCACGTAAACTACCGTCAAGTGCATAACTCCAACCGTGGTACGGGCATACAAAACTATTGGTTTTTCCTTTTTTATGTTCACATACGGTTGCTGCACGGTGACGACAACGGTTTAAAAGTACATGGACTTTCTTTTTACGGTCACGTACCACAACCACAGGCTGTTTACCGATATTAATGGTTTTATAGCTTCCGCCTTCCGGAATTTCGCTGGCATGCGCAACCCACACCCAAGTGCTATAAAAGATTTTTTCCATCTCTTCATCAAAAATGCGTTCATCTTTATAAAGAGAAGTATGGGCACGGTCACTTTGAACCAAAGCATCGTAATCAATGCCAATGTTATGCGTTGGGATAATACTGTTCATATCAATAGTCCTTTTAAATATGTCCTGGGTCATTCCTGGGAAGGTACAGGCAATTCAGCTTCACTGTGCCAATGCGATACCGGACGACTGAAAATATTCTGTGTTTGGAAATGTTTAATTTTCCATGTTCCATCTGCTTGCTTTTGAAACTTCACATTGAGCTTTGCTGTATTCAGATGACTACGGCCATCTTGAAAGGTTGAGGTTTGCAACATGAGCCAAGAAGCATTTGCATCATTTTGATTTACATAAATTTGTTCTGAATTTACAAAGTGTGCATTCATAACAAAGTGAGATTCTTTTTGGGTATAGCTTTTAAACATGTCGTAAATCGACTGCCAAGAATCATAACGGCCAAAAGATTTGGCATATTTCTCGCCAATACCTTCCCAAATACAGTCCTGATCAAAAAGATTCATTAGCTCATCAAGGTCTGTATTTGCATTAAGCTCATCGCAGATTTCCATATAGCGATTCAGGCAGTTACGAATCGCATTGTGCGCTTCTAACTGTTCTAGTCGCTCTATGATTTTTGCAATATCCACTTTGTCAGTCATTGCGGTCGCCTTAACGTTGAATAATCAATTCACGCCCAACACGAGCTTCAACTTTGCAATATTTCCAAAGTTTGTATGGCCCTTCACCCACCACAGTCGTTCTAAACAAGTTACAAGCCGCGTGTACTGTTTCAATATCCGGAACATCTGCAAGCAAGTATGTTGTCCAAGGCCAGCCAGCACTTGGGCCAACCATACTTTGGTCATCATCAAGATTTCCAAAAACATGAACACCCGGTAAGTCATGAATGCCATTCCACATTTCACCAAACGCGGCCCAAACTGCTTTTGCTTCAGCAGGTTCCGCGTCAAAAAAGTTTTGGTTAATACCCATGCAGAACAAAACGCGTAATGATTTTTTAGCTTCCATTTCAATATCCTTTTAAAAATTAAACTTATAAATAACCTGGAGTTGGTTTTAACCCGAAACTGATTGAGCCTGCATTTTGTAAAGTCGCATCGCCCATAAAGGCATGCTGAGTCACCACGTTGGTGTCATTCACAAAACGGCTAAATGGATTGTTGGTATAGATCGCCGTCATGCCCGCGAGCATTTGCATTTTTCGGGTGACTTTGGCGCAAACTCGCGCTGCATGGGTACATGCCAAACGCATATCGCTAATTTGTTCAGCAGTTGCTTCACGACCAGCAATAATTTCATTCCAGACAATATCCATGGTTTGATAAAACCAAGATTTTGCAGCCTGAAATTCTGCATCTGCCTGAGCAAACTCATATTGAGTCACTGGGCGGTTGGCAATTTCTGAACCGCCTGTAATGGATGCTTTACCCGGCGCCAGTTTTTCAAATTCTTCTAATGCGGCAGCTGCAACCCCAATACCCACCACGGTTAATACTTGAGTCGCTAAAGAAAGCGACGGATATTTAAAAAATGGTTCGCTTAGTTTTGAAGGTTCACCACGTACAAAGGTCCATTTCTTTTCAACTAATACGTCTTCAACGACTAAATCATGGCTTCCCGTACCTTTTAGGCCAACGGTGTCCCAAGTCATTTCGATTTTGGCTTTTTTCGCAGGCATCACTGCCATGCGAGGTAAGCCTTGCATTTCATTGTTTTTAAGCGGTGAAATCCCCACACCAACAATGTCAGCTCCCATGCAACCGCTGGAAAATTTCCAACGTCCACGAACTACTACACCTTCATCGGTAATTTCAGCAGGTTGTGGCGGGAAAATACCTCCGGCAAACACCACATCTGGTCCGTTTTGGTATAATTCTTTCAGTGTATCTTCAGGCAAACTTCCTAAATACGCAGGGCTCATACCGAAACTTGCCACCCAACCGACTGAACCATCAGCTTTAGATAAAGTTTCAATTAACTCGCAAAACTGCCGTGGAGACCATTCTTCACCACCAAAACGCTTAGGAACTAATGCACGGTAAACGCCAATCTGTTTAAGTTTTTCGATAATGTCTTGGCTCACATATGCCTGATTATCAAATTCACCTGTACAGGCACGCTCACGAATTTCTTGACACAAAGCGTCTAAGTCAACTGCTTTGTCTTGAGAAGCAAACTCCATTTTAGACAACTTATTCATCATCTAACTCCTTGTAATTTATTGCATTGCATCAACACAAAATTTAGCTATAGCGCATAATTGCTCATCTTTTTGATGCTTCGATACGATCTGTAAGCCCACGGGTAAACCGTCACTGGTTTCAAGTGGCACTGAAATGACAGGATGTCCTGATAAATTAAATGGTCGAACTAAAGCTGTAAGATTCAAAAAAGCGACCGTGTTTTCAGCTTCAGAAACTTTTGGTGGAATTTGTGGAAGTGTCGGTAAAACCAATGCATCATATTTTTCTAATAAAGCATCAAGTTCTTGGGTCAGCTGTACTTTTACAGCTTCTGCTTGTTTTACTTGCTCTAAAGTGGTGTGTGCCGCTTTTAATAAACGACCATTTACATCAGAACCAATTAAGCCGGTTTGAGTTAAATCACCAAAAGCTTGCCAATTTTCATAATTAATAATTTGCATGCCTGCATCAAAAGCCGCTTCAAAATGTTCAACTTTTTCTAAAACAGTCTGTAAATTAGCTTTTTGAAGTGCGTGATGAATACAGTTCCAAATAACCTCATCTGCTTTGACATCTAAAACAGCAATTTTTGGTGTACGAGTAAATTCAGTAGGTTTAAAAGTTGGATCAATAATTTGCATGGCCTTTTCAATCATCTCGACTGAATTTGCAAAAGGGCCAACGCAATCTAAAGAACTTGACGGTGGATATACGCCTTTTCTGCTGACACGACCAAAAGTTGGTTTTAAACCAAAAACTCCGCAGCACGCAGCGGGCATACGAATAGAGCCGCCCGTGTCGGTACCTAAAGTAAAATCAGCTTGTTTTGCTGCAACTGCCGCAGCCGAACCACTTGAAGAACCGCCTGGAATAAGTTCAGGATATTTAGGGTTGATGGGTGTACCAAAAGCATGGTTAATGCCTGTAATACCAAAAGCCAATTCGTGCAAGTTCGTTTTAGCAATAATTTCGCAGTCAGCTTTCAAGATGTTTTTAACCACCTCAGCATCATCTTGAGCAGGTTCAACATTTAATAAAGCTCGACTACCAGCAATGGTTTTTAGACCTTGAATATCAATTGTGTCTTTCACCATCACCTTGAGCTTGCCACTTCCTTTGTGCACGCTTTGGCTAACAATATTCATTCACTTTTCCATGTATTTTTATTAATCAATCAAAATATCGGAAAATTTAATGGAATTGTCAAGTATTTTTTTATAATTTGTTCTCAAGGAAATATGCAAAATTTTGTTTATAATAGGATTACCCTTTTTTCACTAAGTTATTGCTTAGCTATGCTTGATCATTTAGAACAATTTCTTCCTAATAAAGAACCGTCGAGTATTCAAAATTTCCCTTTTTTTTGGGTTTCCCAAGTGAATGGAAAGTATTCACAACTGATTGAAAAATCAATAAAAAAGCTAGGTATTGATAATACACGCCGTAAAATTATTTTAAGCACTAATGCCCTTGGGGAAGCCAGTATTACCGACATTGCCAATCTTTCTACTTTAAAGTTAACGACGGCCACAAAAGCTGTATATCGCTTGGTAGAAGATGGAATTGTTGAGGTCTACTCTTCTACTTCTGATGAACGAATCTCAATGGTGAAATTAACGGCCAAAGGTGTTGATCTGGTTGAACAGATTAATCAGATTAGTGTGGTCACCTTGGCAGGTATCCTGAATGCTTTTTCAGAAGACGAGCTACATAATTTAAATACCCAGTTAAAGAAATTATTTGACCTGATGCCATCCAGCTAAATATTTCTCATTATGATAAATTAGCTTTCTTAGAGCAGTTAAAAATCTCTTTTTCTTTAGCTGCTCTTTCGTTAAAACAATAAAAATTAATAAAATCAAATTTTTATATCATAAATTTATCTATATAATTACTTAACATACTTTTTAGGTATTCTAACATACTCAATAAGTAATGGAATTTTACATATAAAAAGAAAATAATAATTCCATGATCTTAAAAATCCCATTAACTCCGAATTGGGTTTAGACGCACTCTTCCGGTCTGTACGAGACCAAATTACTCATTTCTAGCCTATTTATTATTCTTATCTAAAAGGGGGAAATATCGAAAACTTTAGAGGAATAATAAAAGTTAGATATCAATTTCTTTAAGCGTTTTATACATAAGGATTAAGTGTATGAACCAAAGTAATATCGCTGTTGAAAGGACACAAAAGAAAAGCAATGCTTATGCATGGTATGTGGTCATACTTTGTATGTTGGCATATATATTTTCATTTATTGACCGCCAAATTCTGGCGCTGATGATTGAACCCATCAAAGCAGATCTCCAACTTTCAGATACTCAATTTAGCTTATTACATGGCCTCGCCTTCTCACTGTTTTACGCCGTTATGGGTTTACCCTTAGCCTACATTGCCGATCGTTTTTCACGACCAAAACTAATTTCAATCGGGATTATTGTTTGGAGTCTGGCAACAGCAACTTGTGGTTTAAGTAAAAACTTTATTCAACTGTTCTTAAGCCGTATGGCGGTAGGTGTCGGTGAAGCGGCTTTATCTCCAGCGGCTTATTCAATGTTTAGCGACATGTTTAGTAAAGACAAACTAGGGCGTGCTGTCGGGATCTATTCAATTGGCGCTTTTTTAGGTGGAGGTATTGCCTTCTTAGTTGGCGGTTATGTCATTAACCTGCTTAAAGGTGTGACACTCATTGAAGTTCCATTATTAGGCGCACTTAAAGCATGGCAAATTGCCTTTTTAGTGGTGGGTTTACCCGGCATCATTATTGGTTTGCTGTTTATTTTGACCGTTAAAGACCCTGCACGTAAAGGCCAACAGCTCAACCAAAATGGACAAGTTGACCAAGTTAAATTCACACAATGTCTTCAGTTTATTAAAAAACATTCGAAAACATTTGCTTGTCATTATTTAGGTTTTACCTTTTATGCAATGGCACTCTATAGCCTAACTAGCTGGACACCTGCATTTTATATTCGTAAGTTTCAACTCGCGCCGACTGAAACAGGCTATATGCTTGGTACCATTCTGTTAGTCGCAAATACATTAGGCGTATTTTGTGCAGGCTGGCTAAATGACTGGTTTATCAAAAAAGGCCGTCAAGATGCGCCGATGTTCACGGGTGTAATTGGTATTGTTGGCCTGATTATTCCAATTGCATTTTTTACCCAAACAGATCAGCTTTGGCTTTCAGTTAGCTTACTGATTCCTGCAATGTTCTTTGCATCTTTCCCTCTAGTGATTTCAGCAACTGCTTTGCAAATGTTAGCCCCAAACCAGTTTAGAGCACGCCTTTCTGCCCTCTTCCTTTTGGTGAGTAACTTAATTGGACTCGGTATTGGCACAACACTGGTAGCCATTATTACAGATAAAGTTTTTGGTAGCCCATTAATGGTGGGTTCTTCTTTATCTATTGTGGGTGGTTTGTCTTGTGTACTGGCTTTAATTCTACTTTTTAAAGGCTGCAAATTCTTTAGTGAAAGCATGAAGCTTGAAAAATTAAATTAATAGGTCTCACCAATTGCAAAATGTACTCTCTAACTAAACGCTTAGAGAGTACCGAAATATTAGAAATTATTTAGTGCCGAGGACAGGCATACATCTGGGAAATGGATTATGGAATTATTTCACCGTTTTAAACCACACACTTTGGCTGTTGCCACTTTATTACTGATGTGCAGCAACTCATGGGCTGCAAATCCAAATCAGCAAACTGAAGATGAATGGAAATTCACTTTAAAAAATGCCTATATTAACCGTGATTTTGATAATGATGCCCTCAAAGATACTGGCAGTTGGTCTCAGGCAGCGTCTTTATTTTATAAATCGAAAATGCATGACACTCCGTTAGTCATAGCAGACAAGCCAATCACAATTGGGGCCGATGCATCGGTTCAATACGCCGTGCGCTTGAGTTCGGACAAACATGTCGCTGACACAGTTTTGCCTTTTAATAAAGAAACGCAATCTCAGGCTTCAGACTATTTAAAATACGGCGCCACCTTAAAGCTGGGCTATGACAAAACACTTTTAAGTGTCGGTGAACTCTGGCTAGATTTACCTGTAACGGCAGTCGATGCTAGTCGTCAGTTACTCACTTCGTATTGGGGAACCAACTTAAAGTCACAACTTTCAGATCAGCTCTATGCCGAAATTGGCCGAGTGGAAAAAGTGTCGCCAAGAAATGAAGAAGACTTTAAAAAGTTTTCTTTCACATCAAATGGAATTACCAAAGAATCTGATGGTTTGAACTACATTGACCTGCGCTATCAATTTACGCCGTCTTTAAAAGGCGAATATTACTTCGGTAATTTAGAAGATCTGTATAACAAACACTATATAGGACTTGAACATACGTGGAAACAGCCAACTTTTGCCCTCACCTCTAAGTTTAAATACTTTAATGCAAAAGATGATGGCAATACTTTTGATATTGATGCGCAGAACATTGGATTACTTGAAACAGTTAAAGTAAAAAACCATACCTTTGGTTTGGGTTACCAACAGATTATTGGTGAATCAGCTTACCCGCTACCAGATGGTTTTTTACCAGAGACTTATTTCATTAACTGGAATGCCACAGGTTTCTTTAAAGAAGATGAAAAGTCTTACCATGTGATGTACGGCTACGATTTTAAAGATTATGTACCCGGTTTAAACGCGATGGTGAAATATGTTTACGGACATGACTTTAAAGCAGCAAATGGTGAGAAAAACCATGAAACCGAGTCGAATGTGATTTTAAACTACGCATTTCAGCAGCCGTTCTTAAAAGGTGTTGCCTTGCAATACATTCGAATTGATTACAACGTAAAACATGGCAATGACTTTGGCGAAGACCGTTTATTCGTCAATTACACCAAAAAATTCTAAATAAAAATTACCCCCTAAAATTAGGGGGTAATTTTTTATCCTAATTTATTGACCAACTTTAATGGTAAAACCTTCATAGCAATACTCATTGGTAACCACGGCCACTGTGGCACATAAGCTTTTACAGGTTGTTTTTCGATAGCTTTTACTAAAGCTTTACATCCTGTTTTGGCGTCAACTTCAAAAGGTAAATGTTTAGCACCTTCATTCATTTCGGTACGGATATAACCCGGGAAAATGGTGGAGACTTTAATTGGGGTATCCAGTAATTCAGCACGGATACCCTCGGCCAAGTGAGCAACTGCAGCTTTACTTGCCGCATAAGTCGATAAATGTTTTGGTAATCCACGCATCGCACTCATGGATGACATCACCACTAAATGACCTGCATTTTGCGCTCTAAAAATTTCAATCGCTGCCTCACACTGTGCTAAGGCAGAGATAAAGTTTGTTTCAGCTGTGGCTCTGTTAATTTCAAAATTACCTTTACCAATACGACGGCCATTGCCTACTCCGGCATTTACAATAATTCGGTCTAAATAGCCAAATTCTTGTTTAAAGGCACGAAATACTTCAAAAACCTGATCGTAATTAGTTACGTCCAGACTTTTTGCAATTACTTTTATACCGTACTCATTTTCAAGTTCGGTTTTTAAAGTCTCTAATCGGTCTAAACGGCGTGCACAAATCGCCAAGTTATAACCTTTGGCTGCAAATTCATGCGCCATACCTGCGCCCAATCCAGAACTTGCGCCTGTAATTAAAATTGTCTTTGCCATGCTTTTATCCTTATTTTAAATCCATGTCAGTAAATCTGGACGCTCAGCTTTTATAAAATGATGTTCATTTAAACTTAAGACCTGAGCTTCATTTCCAACCAAACGTAAAGTTGTGAGACTTGTATTGGTAATTGCCCAATTCAAGGCAAAAGTTCGATTGGGGCTCAGTTCAAGCAGCTTGCCAATTGCTACGGAAATAACACCACCAGAGGTAAAAACCACTGCATAACGAGGTTTGGTTTTTGCTAACTCATCACAAAGTTGCTGCAATGCTGTTTCGATTCTTTCTTTAAAGTGTGGCCAAGACTCATCATATTCATGATGAAAATCGCCATCTGTCCATCGTCCAATGGCGCCTTCAAATATTTTGGCAAGATAAGCACGCGGGTTTTGTTCTTGTGCAACATCAGCTTTTAAAAGTTCAGGCTGTTCAAATCGCGGTTCATAACGGGCAAAAACCTGTTGATGGTTAAACTCATTCCATAAATTATTATGATGAATCATCGCATCTGGAAAGCATTCATTGAGTGCGAGCTTTGCAGTTTGCTCGTGGCGCTGCATAGTTCCTGCAACCACATAAGGTTTTTCTTTCAATATTTGCTTAAAATATTGGCCTAATAAAGTCGCTTGAGCTTCACCATTTTCAGACAACTCATCATAATTACTTTTGCCAAATGATGCCTGCCCATGTCTTACCAGATAAATTGTGGTCATTTTCTTAAAATACCCTGTATTTTCTGTAGAGATTGCTGAGCAAATTCTGAGTCTTGCAGTTTTTGCTGCGCGATAAGTTTTAAAGCTCGAATATGTAGCGCATGAATGACAATCCAGAAATCTTTAAAAGCGGGGTTTCGGGTTTGTTTATGGTAATAACGATAATAGATTTGCTGGGCAATCACGGCTAATCGGAATACACCAAACACTTCATAAAAAGCCCAACTTTGAGGGTCCAGACCTGTTTTTTGCAAATAATATTCAACGACTTCTTTTCGAGAGAACATTCCCTTTAAGTGAGTCGGCTGACGTCGTGTTGATCTAAAAATCATATTATCCGTTGGCTCAACCCAATAGGCCAAAGCACTGCCCAAATCCATTAATGGATCCCCCAAGGTCGCCATTTCCCAATCCAGCACCCCAATCACATCTGTTGGATGCTCTGGATCTAAAATCACATTATCAAAACGCCAATCATTGTGAATAATACAAGTCGTCGAGTCTTGAGGGATATTATCATTTAGCCATTTTCGGACATATTTAAATGAAGGAACGTTGATTGTGCGGACTTTTTGATAGCGTTTATCCCAACCTTCAACTTGTCTACGACAATATCCCGCACCTTTGCCTAGTTCAGCTAAAGGCGTGTTCTCATAGGGAACTTGATGTAGCTCAATCAACTTATCAATAACATTTACACAAAGCTCATGAACATCTTCTTCATTAAAACCAAGTTCAGGCGGTAATTTTGCACGAGGAATAATGCCTTCAATCCGTTCCATGACATAAAAATCACAGCCAATGACCGATTCATCCTGACAAAGTGCCACCATTTTAGGAAGCACTGGATAATAAGGGGCCAAATTTTTCTGCACCATATATTCACGGGCCATATCGTGGGCTGACTTCGCTTTTGTTCCTTTTGGGGGACGTCGCAAAATTAAATCGGTATTTTCATATTTTAAACGATAAGTCCAATTCGACGCCCCGCCCGTATATTGAGTAACAACTGCTGGGCCAACCAACTCAACACCTTGGTTTTTTAACCAGTTTTCAACTGCCCCAATATCAAGCTCTTCACCTTCACGTACTTCACCGCCTACATCAATTACCGACATATTCACTTCCTTTAAACTTATACTTTCTTATGACGACCATAACCACGTTTGGCCAACTCTAATTTGGCAATCATGCCTTTATGTACTTCATCTGGGCCATCAGCTAAACGTAAACTGCGTGCTTGGGCAAAGAAACCCGTTAATGGCGTATCTCTTGAAACACCTGCACCGCCATGTAGCTGAATCGCCATATCGACTACTTTTTCTAAAACACTCGGAGCGACCACTTTAATTGCAGATATTTCTGTTAAAGCAGCCATATTCCCTAAAGTATCCATTTTATAAGCAGCATACAAGGTTAAAAGTCTGGCTTGATCTATGGCGACTCGTGCATCGGCTACGCGTTCGAGGTTTCCGCCGAGTTTTAAAATTTCTTTGCCAAACGCCGTTCTAGACATGCCTCTATCAATCATAAGTTCTAGCGCTTTTTCAGCAGCACCAATACAACGCATGCAATGGTGAATACGTCCTGGTCCTAAACGCCCTTGTGCAATTTCAAAACCTTGGCCCGCTCCACCAATAAAGTTTTCAATAGGTACTCGAACATTCTTAAAATGAACTTCACCATGCCCATGCGGTGCATCGTAGTCACCAAAAACAGGTAACATACGTTGAATTTCAACACCTGCGGTATCAATCGGTACTAAAACCATAGAGTGTTGATGGTGGCGGTCTTTAGTTTTATCTGGGGTATGCGCCATAAAAATAATGACTTTGGCATTTGGGTCACCTAAGCCAGACGACCACCACTTTTTGCCATTTAAAACAATTTCATTACCATCAATGAGTGCAGTCGCTTGCATATTGGTTGCATCGCTTGAAGCAACATCGGGTTCAGTCATACAAAAAACCGAACGAATTTTTCCGTCCAATAATGGCTGTAACCATTGCTGTTTTTGCTGCTCACTACCATAGCGCCATAACAATTCCATATTTCCCGTATCTGGTGCATTACAGTTAAAAACCGTAGGTGCCAATAAACTGCGGCCAGTCAATTCAGCAATATGCGCATACTCTTGAACTGATAACCCAGCACCCAGCTTTTCATCGGGTAAAAACATATTCCAAAGACCGGCTTGTTTAGCTTTAGATTTCAGATTTTCTAAAAGGTCTGGCCATTGCCATTTTTTCCAATTCCCATCTGGATTTAACTCATGAACCTCTTCCCAAAATTTTGCTTCGATAGGTTCTATTTCTTCTAAAATAAATTTTCTTGTTCGCTCAGCAAAATCTTGAGCTTTCCTTGAAAGTTCGAACATTCTTTTTCCTTTACATCATTATCTGATCTTTACATCAACATAACTTGAAACTTAATATGAATGAAATGATTTTATTAAATAACATCTCATGAATAATATTCATAACCTACATGGTCTAGACCTAAGTTTTTTTCACCGAATTGATATCAATTTATATCCGCTTTTTATCGCAATTTATGAGCAAAAAAGTATTTCGAATGCTGCAAGTAGTCTCAATATTACGCAGTCAGCAGCAAGTCATGCTTTGCAACGTTTACGCCAGCAACTTGAAGATGATGTATTTATACGAGTAGGCAATAAAATGTCTGCCACTCCTTTTGCTGAGCAGATTTACCCAACGGTGAAACAAGCACTTTTAACCATCCAAAATATTAGCCAGCAGAAACATGTGTTCGATCCAACAAGCTTAAAAAACTTAAAAATCGCCGTGCATGATGAAATTGAGCCGATTATTCTTCCAAGACTGGCTCAACATTTTCAAAATCTTAATTTAGATTTGCAGTTTGTGAGTATGAAACTCGATCGAAAACATATTATGACTGACTTAGCGACACAACAGCTCGATTTCGTGATTGACCTAGAACAATACTTATCTCCAAAAATTACCTTTGATCATTTGGTAACAGACGAGTTTGTCATTTGCAGTCAACTTAAAGAAGTCGATTTAGCTAGTTATATTAGTGGTCGTCACATTGGTGTTTCGTCACGCCGTACAGGCGCTTTACTTGAAGATATTTATTTAAACCAACATCAAAAAATTTCAAGAAATGTCTTTATGCGCTGTCAAAACTATTCAACGGCGTTACAAGTTTTGGGAGCTCAAGCCGACGCTATACTCACTATGCCCCGAATGATTTTGCAGCATTTGTCTTATAGTCCTGAAATTTGCTTACATTCTCTGCCTTTTGAGATAACCAATATTAAAATGGGTATGTTTTGGCACGAAGATTTAAGGGATAATTTAAGACATCAATTTTTGCGACATGAAATTATTAAACTTTTTCATTAAAGCAAATTGATCTACTAAGCTTCTATCGTACAAGGACCAGTAATGAGTAAAGATGAACGGATAATCCAGAATCAGGACAACAAAAAAACGATTCGTCATGAAGATTACATTGCTGGCATTGGTAAAGGCATGGCGATTTTAGATAGCTTTAGTAGTAATCAACATCGTTTAAACATTTCTATGGCTGCTGAAAAAACTGGGCTTACCCGAGCAGCAGCAAGGCGTCATTTATTAACTTTAGAATATTTAGGTTATCTTGAGTCAGATGGTCACTATTACTATTTAACTCCAAAAGTTCTTAAATTTTCAGGAGCTTATTTAGGTGCAGCTCAGCTTCCGAAAGTATCTCAGCCTTTATTAAATCTGTTAACTAACCAAACTTCTCTCATTTATTCGGTGATGGTACTTGATGGTTATGAAGCCATTACTATTGCTCGTAGTGCGGCCCACCAACAAACTGACCGTGTAAATCCATACGGCTTACACTTAGGTAACCGTCTGCCTGCTCATGCGACATCTGCGGGTAAAATTTTACTGGCACATTTAAGCCAAGAAGAACAATTGGACTGGCTCCAAAAATATCCACTTCAGCGTTTAACTAAATATACGCATGTCGAAAATGATAAATTTTTAGAGTTACTACAAGAGATTCGAGAACAAGATTGGTGTTATTCGCGTGAAGAACACGAATTAGGAGTTCATGCGCTCGCCGTACCAATTTATGGACAAGATTTTAAAGTGGTTGCAGCTTTAAATATTGTTTCTCCAACGATGAAAACAACTGAAGAATATTTAATTCAACATATTCTGCCTCTATTGCAAGAGACTTCGCGGGATCTAAGACAAGTTCTTTAAATCTCACTTAGGCTATTTTATAGGATTAATTTTATTGTTTGCTTAGGCTATTTGGGTAGATTGAACGATCCCAAATAAATGCTTAGGCTATTTCTAAAAGTAATTGAAAGGGATTTTCAAATAGCGAATACCATTCGCTTCAGGTTCCGGAAAATTTCCACCATTCATATTAATTTGAATTGAAGGCAAAATTAATTTTGGCATTGCCAAAGTAGCATCTCTTTCTTGACGCATTTTGATGAATGAGTCCTTGGAAACTCGTCGATTTAAATGAATATTGCTTTGTTTTTGGGTTCTAATATCTGTTTGACAGATATATTCATCACGACCTTCGGGCTTATAGTCATGGCATAAAAACATGCGCATATTGTCGGGAAGTGTATAAATTTTTTGGACCGAATCATAAAGCTCAGCAGCACTTCCTTTAGGAAAGTCGCATCTGGCTGAGCCATAATCGGGCATAAATAAGGTATCACCTACAAAAACAGCATCGGCAATCACATAGCTTAAGCAAGCGGGTGTATGCCCTGGTGTAGGAATGTTATAGGCTTCTATCTCCCCTATTTTGAAATGTTCATAATCTTCAAACAAATAATCAAAGGGTTGATTTTCATTAAATTTCTTAAAATCAAAATTATAAATAGCCGAAAATGTTTCTTGTACTACCGAGATTTTTTGACTAATCGCAATTGTACCGCCTAATTTAGATTTTAAATATTGGGCAGCAGTCATATGGTCGGCGTGTACATGAGTTTCTAAAATCCATTGTACTTTGAAGTTTTGCGCGAAGACATAATCGACGATCAGATCAGCATTGGTTGTTTTTGTAGTGGCCGATGCGGCATCGTAATCAAGCACGCTATCAATAATAGCGCATTGAAGAGTCGCTAAATCTGCAACAACATAGCTAAAAGTATTGGTGTTTTCATCAAAAAAATCTTTTACTAGAGGTTGTTGCATAGGTTTAATTTCCTTTATTTAAAATTCGGTAAATAAACATTCCTAATAACATTGCGACAATAAAATAAAGCGCTTCAAAATGTCTTAATCCAATCAAAGTTAAAGCGGGCGCTGGACATATACCTGCTATTCCCCAGCCTATACCGAAAATAAAAGCACCCACAATTAACCTTTGGTCAATCTGTGTATTCGTTGGTAATTGAATTTTCTCATTAAAAAGCGTTTTAGGAGTTTTTATAGCCTTTTGAAATGGAATAAATGCCACAGCAATAGCACCTAACATTACAAACATTAAGCTAATATCCCACTGCCCAAAAATATCTAAAAAACCTAATACCTTTTCTGGATTAGACATGCCAGAGATCATTAAACCTAATGAAAATAAGCTACCAAATAAAAAAGCAAAAATGTTTTTCATAGGATTACCCCATCACATGACGAATGATATAAACCGTTAACATGCCAGCAAACATAAAAACTGCTGTCGCTATCATCGAGCGTTTTGATAACCTGCTCATACCACAAATACCATGACCGCTTGTACAACCCGACCCTAACCGTGTTCCAAAGCCTACAAGTACACCTGCTAGAATAAGTGCAAATGTATTAGCTTTAATTTCAATTTCAGGCTGATAAAAATAACCATATATGAAAGGTGTAATCACGAGTCCCGCAATAAACCAGAATGCCGAACTCTTAAAGGTGTCTTTAGTAGGATTGATGACTTGAGCAAGCAAACCACTGATTCCGGCTATACGGCCATTTATATATAAATACCCAACTGTTGCGATGCCTAGTAATAAACCACCAAAAAAGGCATAGACAATATTTGACATATAACCACTCTTAACAATATATGTTTTTATAATCTGTATTATACGCTGATTCTTTTAGAAATACTTAATATAAAACTTTTGAGTTTATAATTCTTCTTAACAAGAAAAAGCCCCAAGATTTTGGGGCTTTTATCATTAAATTAGATCTTTAATGCCTAATTGTTCAGGTAACTTTTCCATAACCTTATTCAATCTATTATTTGCTGGAGAGATACAACCTGTGTAATGGCTTAATTTAGTTTCTGTGCCATTAGGTTGAATCCAAGTAATGTAATAGCTAGACATGTCGGTCGCTGTTTGCTGGCAACCCGCAGTTTTTGATTGTGTACCTGTTTCAGGGCGATAAGTTTTTAGATCATCTGCAAGTTTTTTATAATCTTTAACGCTACCTTGAATTTCTTTAACACCTATAGCTTTAGTGTATTGTTTACCTTCAAAGCGAATTAAACCTGTAGGTGTTACTTCTACAGAATAAATCGGACATGCGCCAAAACATGGGCTAGAAGCATAGCGGATTGTCTCTTGTGTATTCGGTGCTTGCTGAACAGAAGCACAACCCATCAAAGCTAAACCAGATAAAGTTGCAAGAACCAAAAATCTCATTACATCACCTATTATTATCAAGTGGCTTTAATTTATCAAATCATACACTTCTTGTCATTAAAGACTATTTTTTGTGATTTTATTCATTATTTAACTTTTAATTTTGCTTAGGCTATTGAGCAAGATAAAAACATTTTCTTTCACCCATAAAAAAAGGCCCATCTTTCGATGAGCCTTAAGCCATAAAAGCTTAAATTCCTGAAATACAAATTATTACTGGATAGTAATAATCTGCGTCGACCATTCTAGCGCAACCCAATAAATTATATAAATATAATATAAGTATATATTTAAGCTCGTTTTTCCAACAAAAAACACCTTATTTTTAAGGTTTAAAACTTAATAATGTTTATTTTTAATTAAAATTCACAATGTTAAGTTAAACAAAACTTAATAAAAGTTAAGGTTTTATTTATAGGTAAAACATCCTAAGGAACTGGTCAATAGTTAAGCTATATCTAGCGTTCAGGCTGAATTGACCATAAGACTATTTCAAGTTTAGCAACAACATCAAGCACTTTTTTACTATTTGGTAAAGCTATCTAGTTAAAAATATAGAATTTACTTTTACTATTTTATATAAAAAATATATTAAAGGATAAGGCAAAAGAGAAATACTCTCTTTTGCCTTTCTTAATTATTGTTCTAAGCTATAAGCAATCACATAATCACCATGATCAGGTGATTGACGTGCTCCACCTGCGGTAACAACCACATACTGTTTACCTGTTTTAGGTGAAACATAGCTTATTGGTGTTCCTTGGCTACCTACTGGCATGCGTGATTTCCATAGTTCCTTACCTGTAGATGAATCAAATGCACGTAAGTAGTAATCTTGTGTTGCAGCAAAGAAAACCAAGCCACCTTGAGTTGCCATCGGCCCGCCAATTGTTGGCATACCAATCGGTGCCTTTAAGCCCATCTTAATACCCATCGGCCCAGTATCTTCCACTGTACCTAATGGTACTTGCCATGCAACTTGACGAGTTTTCATGTCAATTGCAGTCATGGTGCCAAATGGTGGTTTTTGACAAGGAATACTTAGAGCCGACATAAAGCGGTTTTTATTCACTTTATATGGTGTACCTTTCATTGGTACAGCTCCCATACCTGTGTTTACTTTCTCTCCGCCATTCGCCTGAATCTTAATATCTTCAGGAGTTTGCTCCATCAATTGAATCCACAAACCAAGGCGCATATCGTTCACGAACATATAACGATGAGTCGGGTCAAAAGCGATGCTACCCCAGTTCATACCACCTAAAGAACCCGGGAAGCTTAAAGAAACATCAGTGCCCGGTGCAGTAAATAGGCCTTCGTAACGCATTGACTTGAAGTTAATACGACACATCAGTTGATCGAACGGCGTTGCGCCCCACATATCTGACTCAGTTAAAGTCTGATTACCAATTTGAGGCATTTCAACTGAACGAGGTTGAGTTAAGCTGTATTGTTCACCCGGAATATTGGCAGGTTTAACTGGCTGTTCAATTACTTTAGTCAACGGTTTACCCGTTACTCGGTCAAGAACAAAGAATTGGCCTGATTTGGTTCCAATGACAACAGCTGGTTTAGTCGTACCATCTTTTAATGGGAAGTCAACCAAACTCGGTTGCATTGGTAAGTCAAAGTCCCATAAATCGTTATGAACAGTTTGATAGACCCACTTCTCTTTACCTGTTGTCGCATCAAGTGCTAACACAGAAGTATTGTATTTATGATCTAACGGATTACGGTTACCACCCCAAATGTCGACAGATGAACTACCCATAGGTAAGAACACCGTATTCATTTGCGGATCATATGACATTGCAGCCCATGAGTTTGCCGAACTACGTTTATAGGTTTCACCCGGTTTAAGTACATAGTTCGGGTTTGGATTGCGCGGGTCAAATGCCCAGCGAAGTTTACCCGTAATCACGTCATAACCACGAATAACACCACCCGGCATATCTGCGGCTACGTTGTCGGCAATACGGCTACCCACCACAATGGTTGTACCCGCAATAGTCGGTGCAGAAGTCACTTCAAAACGTGGCGCTTTTGTTCCAGCCCCAAGACCTTCTAGCAAATCAACCGTTCCATTTACACCAAAATCAGCACAGCGCTGACCGTTATCTGCATTGACTGCAATTAAACGACCATCAGGTGTATTGGTATATACACGGCGTGGACATGCTGTATTGGTTGCAACCGCAGTTACTGCATTTGCACCCGCTAAAGTTGGTTGTACAAGCGGTTTAGTTGAATCAAAGTATGCAACACCACGGCAGCGTTCCCAAGCATCAGCTGTAGAGTTCACCTCAGCTTTCCAGAGTTGTTTGCCCGAGTCAGCATCTATCGCAAAAATATTGTTATGTGGTGTACATAAAAAGACTTTATTTCCAACTTGTAGCGGAGTCATTTGGTCTTCAGCACCATTACCGCTACCCGTTGTAAAGTCGCCCGTTCTAAAGCGCCAAGCTTCTTTTAATTTATGAACGTTATCTCGGTTAATTTGATCGAGAGCAACAAAGCGGCTACCACCTGCATCATTACCATAATTTTCCCAATTTACCTGTTTTTTAGCAGGATCAACTGGTACTAAAGGTAGTTTTTCACCTGAACTTGCTACTGTTGGATGCGGTTGGAACATTTGATAGAGCGCAATCAACATACCTACAACAACTAATCCACCTACCGCATAAGATGAAGATGCCAAGCTCGTTTGAAATTGGTAACGTCGGATTGATGGCAAAGTAAATAGCAAGGCAGCAAAAAGACCGGCAGGAAACATTAAGCGCGAAAATAACGGCCAAAATTCCCATCCAGCATCAATAAATGACCAAATTACGGTACCAACAAAAACAGCCGCAAAAATCCAGACACCCAGTGCTTTTTTACGGAAAATACTAATTGCAGAAATAGTAATAAACAGTCCTGAGATAAGGAAATACCAAGAACCACCGAGAGATACTAGCTTTCCGCCACCTACGATATAAAAAATACCAGTAGCCAATAAAGCTAAGCCTAAAATAAAACACCATATTTTGAATAAGATATGAAACTTAGAATCTGACTCAGACATAGATCCTACTCCACATATACTGAACCCGAATAGTTCAAGCATTTGGGCCAGTTAAACCATGTCTAACCAGCCATCAATATTGTTAAAAATTGACTTTCACACTAAGGCCAGCCACCCATGCATCATCCACCTCTTTCACACCAGCAGGTTGATGGATATATTGAATATTTGGACGTAACATGATGGCCGGAGACCATTGATAGGTATAGTTCAACTCGACATTTAGTTCGTCGTCTTGAATTGGAATATAATCAGATGCAATCGGATCATAACTGTAATATCCACGACTTTCGTTTGTTGCGATCTGTTTATCTTTAGCACGGTCATTAACTACATAATTGGCTATACCAAAACCAATCGAATCATTTGGACGGCTATCAAACGGTCCCTTATACCAAAGAGCAAGCTGTTGCGTACTTTGAACGAAGGTAGTTGCTTTATCATTTACAACACCATTAAAACTTACATATAAACCGCGTTTCGGATCTTCGCCTTTATTCGTAAGTTGTTGCTGTGCATTAAGCCAGAAACTTTGTTTTCCATCATGAACCTTACCCGCAGTTTTAATATCATTGGCTTCTGCGGTTGAGTACAGTGCACCTACTTTATATTCACCCGGCAAGCCATTAAAGGCAGCAAGTTTTGGTTTCCACGCCAGCTCAACCGGTATGGTTGCGCCCTTCACATTGTTCATATCCAGATTAAAACCATCACTATTTGATTCGGTTTTAATGTTGTCTGGATTGACCTCATACACACCCAACCCCAAAGTCCACTCAGGCGCAAACTGATATTTAACGTTTGTACCCCAAATACCAACTGGTGAGTTATACCAAATTGAACCAATTGATTTTCCTAACTGCCCACCACAAAGCAATAAGTTCTGAAACTCACATTGAGAACTATTAAAATCCTCTGACATTCCCATACGACCAAATTTGACCTGTACAGTATTATCGATAAAGCCCTTCTTCACCCATGCTTGAGATAAACGCCAGATTTTACCGCGACCATAAATTTCTTGAGCATTGCCCAATTGGCTAGAACGTGGGTCTTTAATACGCTCAAGAGTTAATGCATTGCCGTCACGTTTAGTCACGACTAGGCTCGCTGTTGTATCTTTCCAACCAGCGATTTTTTCTAAATCGAGGTTTGCACCTAAGGAAAGCTGCGCAGCATTTTCAAAAGTATTGCTGTCGTTGTAACCACCATCTAAATTTGTGGCACTTTGGCTCATAATAGAAGCCGTAAATTTATAGCCCTGTTGTTCTAGCTGTTGGCGCTCACCATTCCAGTCGCCTAGCAACCATTGACGGTCTTGTGACCAAGGATCATTCGCGAGCGCACATTGGCTACCTAATACAGCGAGCGTTAAAACACTCAGTTTCATTAAATTTGGCATTTCAAGTCCCTTTTATCATTTCTATATTTCTATGCTGCGCCTCATATGAGGCGCTTTCCTTATTGTTATTTAACACTTGTAAAACCAAGCTCAGAAGTTGCACCAAAACGATCAGTAATATTCGCTGTAATTGAGGCAACTTTTACAGACGGCTTCCAATTCGCTTTTGCGATCCCTTGTGCATCTGTAGCAACAGTTATTGCTCCTAAATATTGCTCAGCTTCTTTTGATGACGCATTTTGATTACCAAAAAATTCAACTTGATAGCGTTGATTTGGCAAGCCATTGACTTCTACAGCAACTGAACCTTTATTTGCAGTTAATTTAGGAGCTTTAATACCCTGATTAGGTTGAGCATTACAGCCTTGTTCATTTGGCTGAGTACATGTTTTTTGTTGTTTAGATGGGTCAACAACCACACCGCCACCACGAGAACCTACAAATCCGGCATGCTCAAGTGCAGGCACAGCAAATACAATTGCACCCAACCGCTGATCTGGTACACATGAACCACCCGCTTCACAGCGTTTAATATCTTTACCATTGTCCCAAATCAGGTTTTTAGTCAATGTAATTTTTGCATTTGCATCTTTTTCAGAGCGGATGGCTACACCAATACGATTACCATGTACTTTATTGCTATCAAGAATATTGCCATCACCCGTCATGTTGAAACCAATCGAGTTATTGGTCATTTCGTTGTAGGCAATATAGTTACGCTTACCCCAGTTAATCTGTAAGCCATCCGAGTAGTTTTCGAATTTATTACCAACTACGGCATTATCATTACCCCACAAGATTTCAATACCTTGTGATGGTTCAGGATTTGCTTTGGTTGAAACAAAATGGTTATTCGCAATTAAGTTAAATGCTGCACCACGTGTCAGTTCTAAGCCATCACCATTGTCTTGGAAAATGTTGTCTAAAACTTTGTTGTTATTGGTAGTAGTTGCAGTTGGGTTACCTTGACCATCATCACCCGTCAACATAACACCAGCACCACCGTAGTTATTACTAATACGGTTATGTTGAATCAGGTTATTGCTTGAACGGTTAATCAATACACCAATACAGAAGCGATGGATGTCTAAACCTTTTAAAGTAACGTTGTTGACGTCACGTAGTACTAACCCCGGTAAAGTCATAGTACGTACATTGGTGCCATACTGCTCAGGGTTTGCACCTGGGCAAGCTTTCGCCCCTTCGCCTTTAATATAGTTTGAACCATCTATCGCGATGTATTCACCAGTTTTATCCCACTGTGTACCAATGATTTTAACTGGAGCTTTAATTTCAGGAAGTGCGCTGTTTAATTTAATCGCATAAGGTGCTTTGCCTACTGCTTGAATCAAAATGTCGCTAGCTTCGCTTGGGTTTGCATTGGCTTGTTCAATGGCCCAGCGTAAAGAGCCTTTATTGCTATCGTCTTGATAACGGTCAACCACATAAGTTTGAGCCGCAGCTACTCCTGAAACCATCAAACCTAATGCAAGGGTAGTTAAACGTAATGTAGTCATTTCATCATATCCTTATGATTTATGGGTTTGTTGGTTGAACGATTTGTAAAATCTGTTTGAGCTTGGTCACATCAATTTGACCCGGTGCAGAAGCCTGACCAATCATGCCAAAGCTATAACTTCCGCCCATATTGGCAGTCGCAACACGAGAAATCGTACCTAATTGCCCCATTGACATCGTCAATAAAGGTTTAGTGGTTTGCTGGCTTACTTTTAAAGTTGCGTTCATTAAAGTGAAAACGTCTTGTTTAGATTTAGGCATTACAGCAATTTTGAGAATATCTGCGCCCATTTGATCTTGTTTTAACAAGCGTTTTTCAATTTCATCTTGGCTTGGTGTTTTTTGGAAGTCATGATTAGACATGACAATCAGCACTTTCTTTTGATGTGCTTTTTGAACAATTTCTGAAACTACTTTTTGATCACGGAACATTTCAACATCTAACCAGTCCATGAACGGATTCTTTAAGTAAGCCTGATAAGTCTTACCATAATCCACATCACTAATTTCAAGCTGGCCACCTTCGTTTTTGGTACGAATTGTGGCGATCATTGGCTTATTGCCTAAAATCTTTTTTAACTCATGCCCCAAAGCAATCACTTGTTTTGTATCACTCGCAAAACTGAGTAAATCGATACGAAACTCTGCCAAATCAGCATCTGCTGTATTTGCAATGACCTGAGCTTGTGCCAAAGCTTGTTCTTTGGTTTTTGCGGTAATCGGAACAATCGTTTTAACGGCTGTAGCGGCAGGTTGTGTTTGAGCGGCTAAAGCAACAGGCTCAGCATTCACCTGTGCTGTAAAAAATGGGAGTGCAAGCAAACTTAAGCTTAATAATGTTTTCATGTTCATATGGTTCATCCTTAAAAAGGCTACACGCATCCTTGAATAATCAGGTGTAGCCTTAGGTGTTTCTTAAATATCAAAAAATACAGTTTCGTCATCGCCTTGAATGCGAATATCAAAGCGGTAAACAACTTCACCATTTTCTTCAAAACGTTTTGCAATAAGTGTTTGGCGACGTGGTGCCCATTCAATGCTATTTAGAATCGGGTCGTTGGCATTTGCCTCTGCTTCATCGTCAAAATAAACTCGTGTATGAAGACCTAAGTTAATACCGCGAGCGAAAATGACTAATGCAATATGAGGTGCTTGAGTTGAACCTTTACGGCCTGCTGTCGCGCCCGGCTTAATTGTATTAAAGCTCCAAACACCCGTTTCAAAGTCTGCACCTGTACGGCCCCAACCTTGAAATGCAGGATCAGCTTTTTGCTCACGCGTATCTGCCTGACTTGGATAAATACCATTCGCATCGGCTTGCCAAATTTCGATCAGCACATCGCGTAGCGGTAAACCTAATCCGTCAAACACTTGGCCTTCAAGACGAATACGCTCACCTTTGGTCTGATCTTGTACTAACTGGTTATTAAAGTTGTTTTCAAACACTTCAATATTTGCTTGTTGTGGCAATAAGCCAATGTGAACGTAAGGTCCACCTGTTTGAGATGGAGTTTCTTTTAGTTCCTGAAAATTCCAGTTATTCATGCTCGTGCTCCCGATTAAGTCAATTCGTTTTCGAAGTAAGTCGCTCGACGGCCACGTAAAGTGATGTCAAAACGGTAACAACGGCTATCAGCTTCGATAAAGTTGTTTTTATCTTCTAGTGCAATCAAGGCACGACGTTGATCTTCAGAAGGAATCGTTTTTAAGATCGGGCAAGTGTCAATGAGCGTATCGCCTTCAAAATAAAACTGCGAAATTAGGCGCTGAGCCCAACCATCAGCAATTAAAGAGAAATGAATATGTGCAGGACGCCATTCATTAATACGGTTACGCCATGGGTATGGACCCGGTTTAATGGTACGGAAAATATAAAAACCGTTTTCATCAGTTAAGGTACGACCACAACCACCAAAGTTAGGATCCATTGCACCAATAAACTTGTCGTTTGGATGACGGTAACGACCAGAAGCGTTGGCCTGCCATACTTCTAGAAGTGCATTTTTTACAGGACGACCAAATTGGTCACGAACATAGCCATGAACAATGACACGCTCACCAATTGGCAAACCATCTTTGGCATAGTTCAAAATCAAATCGTTATCTTTTGGGCCAAACAGATTTGAAGAAAAATGTGGTGCAGTAACTTCAGTTAAAGTCTCATTAATTGAGATCAATGCATTTTTTGGCGAACGTAATACACTTGTTTTATAACCTGGCGTATACGCTGGTGGATGATCATCTGTATTACGTTGGGCGTAAGCACCCCAGCTATGTTGTGACATCTTTATCTCCTTAATCCTGTTCTTTCGCTGCAATTGGGTTTACCTCTATCCCCAACTCTTTAAAGACTTCTTCAGCCATATGCATTGCAGCGTTTGCAGCAGGTAAACCTGCATAGAGTGAGCTATGTAAGATCAGCTCTTTTAAATCTTCTTTAGTTACACCATTGTTAAAGCAAGCACGTAAATGCATGCGTAGTTCGTCTTCACGACCAAGTGCTAATAAAATTGCGATAGTGACTAAACTACGTGTATGACGCGGTAAGCCCGGACGAGACCACACCTCACCCCATGCATAACGGCTAATAAAATTTTGAAAATCTTGGTTAAAGTCATTCAGATTTTGCAAAGACCGACCAACATGCTTTTCACCCAAAACTTCAGTCCGCACCTCAATGCCTTGTTTATAGCGTTGTTCATCATTCATTGTGATAGACCTCTATTAAGTTGCATCGGTATGCGCAACAATTGATTTAACAAATACAGCAACAGCCGCAGCAGTCGCTGGAATTAGTAATAAACTAAGAATGGCGGTAAACGACCAATCATTGCCGAGTAACACAGCCCCAATCCAAGCACCAAATACCGCACCGAAACGTCCAATCCCCGTCATCCAAGACACGCCAGTTGCACGGCACTGCGTTGGATAGAAACGAGCGCTTAACGCAGGCATTGAAGATTGCGCACCGTTAATTGCGATACCCGCACAAAGCACCAATACTGCAAGTAATGTTGAGTTTCCTAAGCTTTGACCAACAGCAATCGCAAATAGACCTGCAGCAAAGTAGAAAATAGCAATCACTCGGTTCGGGTTGAATTTGTCCATCGCCCAACCAATAAACAAGGCACTTACCACACCACCGAACTGGAACAATCCACCGATAAATGCAGCACGCTCCATTGAGGCACCTGTTTCACGCATAAGCGTTGGTAACCAGCTTGTAAGCAAGTAAACAACCACGAGCCCCATGAAATAGGTCAACCAAAGTAAAAGTGTTCCTTTCGCATATGGTTTAGAAAACATAATTCCAAAGACATTTTTCTTTTGAGCTGTCTCGGTTTTCTCTTCAGGTACGTGAAATGCAGTCGCATTTTGGATCTGAGCTGGCGCAATATGATTTAAGATTTTGCGTACTTTTTCAGGATTCTTACCTTTCACAATTAAAAAGCGGTAAGACTCAGGTAAAACTAAAATCACTAAAATCATTAAGATCAAAGGTGACCAGCCACCAAGTAAAAATAGACTGTGCCAACCATAAGTCGGGATCAGCCAACTACTGATAAAACCACCGGTTGCCATACCTAAGTTATAACCACAGAACATACAGGTCACGAGTAATGAACGAATACGTGTTGGGCAGTATTCAGAAAATAATGTGGTAGCATTTGGCATCGCTGCACCAAGTCCAATACCTGTCAAAAAGCGTAAAACGACAAGGCTATCTAAGTTGGTTGCATAAGCAGATGCCAAGGTGAAGCCACCAAATACAAGCATCGAAAAAGCCAGTACGATTTTGCGACCAAAACGGTCAGCTGTCGGACCAGAAACCAAAGCTCCAATAATCATTCCACCAAGTGCAGCACTCATCACTGGTCCTAACTGAGAGCGATCAACTCCCCAGTCTTGTGCCAAAGCTGGTGCAATAAAACCCATTGCAGCAGTATCAATACCATCAGTAAAAATAATTAAGAAACAGATGATTGCGATCATCCATTGATACTTACTGAGTGGAGCATCATTAATTAATGCTTGAGCATCGATACTTTTATTTGGTGCAGCGTAATCCTGAGACGCCATATTTGCCTCCTTAAGGCCAATTCCTTTTAAATCACTAAGCTATTAGATTTGCTGAATAAACCTAGTCAATTCCTGAGTAAATCTTTGCGGTTGCTCAATATTAGAAAGATGAGATGCTTCCAATTTAGCAATCTGACTATTGTTGATAGCGCGCTGCATAAACTCAGCATCTGCTACTGTAGTTACTGGATCTTCTGTTCCCGCAACCAGCAGTACCGGAATTTGGATTTGTGCAATTTCATCTCTTAAATCGGCATACGCTAAAGCACGACATGCATTTGCATAACCTTGTGCCGGTGTGTTTGCAAGACTTTGAATCGTCGTCTGCGCAACAACATTATGTTGATAGTCGAATTTTTCACTGAACCAGCGGGTATGCGTGGTTTTTACCAACTCAGCTAAACCATTTTGTTCTACCGAGTCAGCACGACTCAACCAAGCCTCCGCCTGACCAATTTTGGCTGCCGAGTTCGCAACAGTAATACTTAAAAAGCGCTCTGGATGATGAATACCCAACCAAAGCCCAGTAATTCCACCCATTGAAATGCCACAAAAATGAGCTTTTTCAACACTCAAGGCATCTAAAATATCAACCACATCTTCAGCTAAGTTTTGCAATGTGGTGTCACTAATTACATCACTTCCACCATGACCACGTGTGTCGTATGTAATGACATTAAAATGACTTTTTAATTCACTTACCTGTGACTGCCACATACCATGGTCTGTGCCTAATGAATTAGAGAATACAAGCACAGGAGCGTCTTTTAAGCCGTCGCTATAAACAGCTAGCTGTTTTCCTTGGCGATTGCTAATAGTCTGATTCACTTTGACTCTCCTTGTGCTTCTTGCAAAACTGCATCAATCTGTTGCTGAATATTGCCCAAATAGTTTTCCGGTTTGAAAATATCCCGTATTTCTGCTTGGCTAAACTGTCCTTTCACTTCTTCTAGTTGGCTAACGACATCAAACAAATGCTGGTTTTGTGCTACCGCTGTTTTACATGCAGCTTCAACTAAATGATGAGCATTTAAACGTCCAATTTTAGGAGCAAGTGCCATCATTACAGCTTCTGCCATAATCAATCCATTCGTACATTCAAGATTCTGTTGCATATGCTGAGCATTAACTTCAAAACCTTGTAAGACTTCACCAGTACGACTTAATGCTCCAGCACAAAGCTGAAAGATTTCTGGAACTGCTAACCATTCTGCATGCCATGCACCTAAGCTACGCTCATGTTCCTGCACCATACTTTGATAGATGCTAGACATAAGTGCCGGTACACGATTCGCCGCAGCTAATACGGATGCTGCTGCGACTGGATTACGCTTATGAGGCATAGTCGATGAACCACCACGCCCCTTGGCTGTTGGCTCAAACAACTCTGCAATTTCAGTTTGCATCATCAGTGACCAATCCCGTGCCATCTTGCCCGTATTCCCGACAATCATGCCAAGCACACTTGCAATTTCTACAATACGATCACGCTCACCATGCCATGTGCTTGTCGGTACAGTCAGATTCAGTTGCTTCGCAAATGCATTAACCACAAGTGACCCTTGATCTTGCAAAGAAGCCAATGAACCCACAGCACCACCTAACTGAGCAGTCAGTACACGTGACTTCATAGCTTGAATACGATCTAAATCACGTTTAAATGCAGAAGCCCAACGAGCAAGTTTATGCCCCAAGGTAATTGGTAAAGCTTGCTGTAACCATGTACGCCCAATCATGACTTGATGGCGATATTGCTTGGCTTGTTGTAATGAAGTCGCATAGCATTGTTGAAGTTGAGCTTCCACAATGTTCAACGCATCACGGCATTGCAAAATACAAGCTGTGTCTAAAATATCCTGACTGGTTGCACCCCAATGCACATAACGCGAAGCATCTTCATCAACATCTTTAACAATTGCTGTAAGCTGTTTTACAAATGGAATTGCGATGTTTCCAGCTAACCCAGTTGCAACAGCCAAAGCTGAAAAGTCAAACTTGTCTAATGCCTGCCCAGCTACTTGGGCAATGCTATTAGCCGCATTTTGAGGAATCACACCAACCTGTGCCTGTGCTTGAGCTAACGCAACTTCAACCTGAATCATATATGTGATTAAAGATGAGTCACTAAAGATGTCAGTGACATCTTTTTGATAAAACAAGCTGGCATATAACTGGCTCATGATTAGACTCTCTCAATAATCAAAGCAATGCCTTGGCCCACACCAATACACATTGAACACAAGGCATAACGACCACCTGTTTGTTCAAGCTGGTTTAGGGCTGTCGTCACGAGGCGTGCACCTGATGCACCAAGCGGATGGCCTAAAGCAATGGCACCACCGTTTGGATTTACCTTGTCAGAATCGTCTGGCAAGCCTAAATCACGGGTCACGGCCAAAGCTTGTGCAGCAAAAGCTTCATTGAGTTCAATTACATCCATCTGATCTAAAGTCAGGTTGGCTTGTTTAAGTAATTTCTTAATCGCTGGTGCCGGAGCAAAGCCCATAATGCGTGGTTCTACACCCACTGCTGTTGAAGCAATGATCTTGGCACGTGGTTTTAGGTTATAAGCCTGAACCGCTTCGTCAGAAGCAATTAGCAGAGCTGCAGCACCATCATTAATGCCTGAAGCATTACCCGCAGTGACCGTGCCATCTGCTTTAACCACAGGTTTAAGTTTGCTTAAACCTTCAAGGGTGGTTGATGCACGAGGATGTTCATCGGTATCAATCACAACAGCATCACCCTTACGCTGAGGGATTTCAACTGCCACAATTTCTTTAGAAAAAAAGCCTTTGGCTTGCGCGCTTGCGGTGCGTTGTTGGCTCACCAAGGCAAACTGGTCCTGGTCTGCACGATTCACGTTGAACTGTTCAGCGACGTTTTCGGCAGTCTGGGGCATGGTGTCTACACCATACAATTCTTTAAGTTTAGGGTTAATAAAGCGCCAACCCATGGTGGTGTCTTCAATTTTCTGGCTACGGCCAAAAGCACTGTCTGATTTACCCATCACATAAGGAGCACGACTCATGCTTTCCACACCACCTGCAATCACCAAGTTTGTTTCACCTGCTTTAATAGCACGGGCAGCAATGGCAATGGCATCGAGTGAAGAACCGCATAAACGGTTAATCGTGGTTGCTGGCACCTGATAAGGTAAACCTGCAAGCAGTGCTGACATACGGCCGACATTACGGTTATCTTCACCGGCTTGGTTGGCACAGCCATAGATCACATCATCGACCTGTTCCCAATCTACACTTGGGTTACGCTGCATGAGGGCTTTAATCGGCACAGCCCCCAGATCATCGGCACGGACAGGAGCAAGGCCACCGGCATAACGGCCGAATGGAGTACGGATGGCATCGATGATATAAGCGGTTTTTAATGTCATTTCCCTACTTCCTTACCCTTGAGTCGCATCAATCAAAGTTGCACCCGTTAAAGCCTGTAACTCATCAAAGCTAAGACCTTTCACTTTCTCAATCACCTTCAAACCATCTTTGGTCACATCAATCACACAAAGGTCAGTGTAAATACGGTCAACACAGCGTTTACCCGTAACCGGATAAGTTAGCTCAGCCACAATCTTCGGTTCACCTTGTTTGGTCACATGGTCTGTGGTGATAAACACTTTCTTAGCCCCTACAGCTAAATCCATCGCACCACCCACCGCAGGAATCGCATCGGGTGCTCCCGTGTGCCAGTTGGCCAAGTCGCCATTGGCTGCCACCTGAAATGCACCGAGTACAGCAATATCAAGGTGACCACCACGCATCATGGCAAATGAGTCGCCATGATGGAAAAAGCTACCACCTTCAAGCATGGTCACAAACTCTTTACCCGCATTAATCAGTTCAGGGTCTTCTTCACCTGCAGCTGGCGGTGGGCCAAAAGCCAATAGGCCATTTTCAGAATGAAGAAAAATATCTTTATCGTCAGGTAAGTAGCTTGCAATCTTGGTCGGTAAACCAATACCCAAGTTCACATAGGCGCCATCTGGAATATCTTTTGCCACACGTTTTGCAATCTGGTCACGGCTGAGTTTCTGGTAGCTCATGTTATTTCTCCTTATTGCTTACTGTGCTGGCGCTACTTGTACAACATGCTGTACAAAGATACCTGGGGTGATGATGTGCTCAGGGTCTAAACCACCTAGCTCCACAACTTCAGAAACCTGAGCAATGGTGACATCCGCAGCCATGGCCATAATTGGGCCAAAGTTACGTGCAGATTTACGGTAAACCAGATTGCCCCAGCGGTCGCCCTTGTAGGCTTTAATCAAGGCAAAGTCAGCCTTGATCGGATATTCGAGTACGTAATCTTTCCCATCAATCTCACGGGTCTCTTTACCTTCGGCCAAAAGTGTTCCAAAGCCTGTTGGGGTAAATACCGCACCTAGGCCCATACCCGCAGCCTGAATACGGCAAGCCAGATTACCTTGTGGTACCACTTCAAGCTCGACCTTTCCAGCACGATAAAGTTCATCAAACACATAAGAATCTGACTGACGCGGGAAAGAGCAAATCACTTTTTTAACCGAACCTGCTTTAAGCAGTTTCGCCAGACCATAATCGCCATTACCAGCATTGTTGCTGACAATGGTTAAATCTTTAACACCGAGTTCAATAAGACCATCAATGAGTTCAGCGGGTTGTCCTGCGGTACCAAAACCACCAATTAGAATGGTTGCACCATCTTTAATCTGCGATAGAACCTCGCTTAGTGAGGACTTACTTTTGTCAATCATTAGACAACTCCATTGTGCTCATTGAAGAAAAGAGAGATAAGAGAGTTAGGCACACTGAGGCGAGAAGAATAGATAAATATTTCACTCAATCCCGAGTGTTTCCCTTAGATTTCCCTTTTAAACATTTTTGATAATTTTCGTATTTTGATCTAGTAAGCTACATACAGTTTTGTTCGCTATAAATATATTTTGTTCGATGATCGAACATTATCTAAGTAAATTACTCAACTAATCTTATAGACTTGGGATGTAAAAAAACATTAATTCTTATAAATAGATATGTAGAAATGAAATATTTACTTAGGCTATTTTACAATTAAAACTACAACTTATTATTCGATTTTTATCTTAAGACTGTGATTGTAAAATTAAACGTGCAAGTTCTAAATCATCAGGATAAGTAATTTTGATATTATCAGAACGCCCCATCACAACCTGCACAGTTTCACCCATATATTCGAGTGCACTTGCTTCGTCGGTAATAGCAATGTTATTTTCTAATGCGTATTCAATTGCCTTTTTGAGCTTCCCAATTTTAGCAATTTGAGGAGTTTGAGCTTGCCACAATGAATCCCGACTTACCGTCTTATTAATATAATTATCTACCCTAACCTGCTTTAACGTATCACGAACAGGAATCGCTAAAATAGCACTATGATTTGATTTAATTGCTTGTTCAACAAGGGTATTTAAACATTCAATTGTAACACAAGGCCGAGCTGCATCATGCACAAGCACCCAATCATTTTCATCAGCAAAAGTTAAAAGATGATTTAATGCGTTTAATACTGAATGGACTCGTTCTGCCCCACCCATACAAAAATGGGCTTTATCCATATCATGAAATGCGAGAGTCTGAGCAAAAGTATCTTGAGTACCAATTGCCAGAACATAACCATTTAATGGAAGTTGACTTATGCACCGAACAGTATGTTCTAAAACAGTCGTATTCTGAATATATTGATACTGTTTCAATTCAGTTTTAGAAAATCGACTTCCTGACCCTGCAGCTGGAATCACTGCCCATAATTTAGTCTGGGATATCTGGGGATGCAGGTGTCTCATTCGTTTCCAAATCAACTTTAGCGTTCGGGTCAATATAAATAGGCTTGTAATGGGTACTGATGGTACTCATTTGAACAAATGTCTCATGTGGTTTAACCAAACCAAGATCAAGGCGAGCATGTTCTTCTATTGCTTCTGTACCATTTTTCAGATCAAAAACCTCTGCTGCCAAAATACGGTTTCGTTCTTTAAGCTCTTCATTTACTTCAGCTTGTTGCTGAATTTGTTGCATGAGAGCTTGATGAGGGAGATAGCCACCCTCACCTAACCAAAATTGATATTGCAGTATGGCTACTAAAACAATAACCAGTAGCAATATCAGTTTGCTTGAAGTGGATCGAAATACTTCTAACATATCATTAAGATTTTCAATTAAAAACTTTCGTTAAGAGATTGTATTGTATAGTAATTAAGAAGTAGCATGCGAAATTCCTGCAAAAATTTAAGCAAAATTATTAATGGGCATATTACTTTAATTGACCATTGTGACATGTTTCATTTTGTCAAAAATGAATGGAATTTGAAAGGGAAATAATATTTATAAGTACAACTGCTTATAAATCAATCTACGCACAAAAAAGCCCTCTTTTGAGGGCTTTTATAAATCGGTTACTTATGAGTATGTCTGTATCAAAAATTATAACGAACACTCAGCGTTGCATTTCGTGGTGTTCCCCAGTTCATTGAGTTTTCACCAATACCTTCATAATATTTCTCATCAAAAATATTATCGATGTTAAATTGAAGTTTAATATTTTTATCTACTTGATAGCCAAGCATCGCACTTGCTAAAACATAAGCATCTTGCTCAATGCGAGAGCTTCCACTACCCGTATAGTATTTACTCTTATAATTTAAGCCAAGTCCTGCACTCCACTGATTAAGTTTGTACTTAACAAATAAATTTGAAGTTGTTCGAGAGTTTGTCGTATTAACCTTCGTACCCTTTGCATCTTTTGCTTCAAAATTAGCAATACCGAAATTAATACCCCAATTGTCATTAATCTCGCCATCAGCTTCAAACTCAAAACCTTTACTTTCAACCCCATCTACAGCGCGATAGGCTTGCTCGGTAGTTTGTGTACCATTGCGAATAATGAACGTGTCAGGTATCGATTCAGCAAAATTAGACTGTTCTATTCGAAATACTGATAACGCTGTATTTAAACGCCCCCCAAACCACTCACTTTTTAAGCCAGCTTCATAACTCTTACCTGTAATGGGGTCAATATATTGATCATTTACATCTTTACGATCTTGAGGTTTGAAAATTTCTGTATAACTCGCATACACAGAATGATCTTGGGCAAAATCATAAATAGCGCCAATATATGGTGCTAATTCATTGTTAAATTCACGGTTACCTTTATCATTTTCAGATTTATATTTCCAGTTAGATAAACGTGCACCAGCAATAATTTTTAAAGGATCGAGAATTTGAAATTTACCCGCAATATATGCAGCAGTTTGTGTGGTTTCATTGAGTGCACCTCTGGTATTTAGTACCAGTGGCTGAAGTAATTCTTGTGCTATATCATTATAGTTAAGTGGGCCACCTAAATATTTTTCAATCTCTTTGTTTGCATTAGAACCACCAGAAAGATCTTTGGTTTTTTCATTCTTATTCCAAGATCCACCAATAATGATTTCTTGTGGGCGATTAAAAAGCATAAATGGGGCATTAATAAAAACATCAATATTGTTTTCTTCACTGGCAGCTTTTGCGCCATATACAGAAACATAATCAGTTTTATTCTCAGAATTATCATTTGGATTTTCTAATGGACTGGTGTTGGTTGCCTTATCTACTTTTCCAGCTGTATATAGCAACATAGAGTCCGTATCTTCTTTGCGGAAGGTATAAGCAACATTTAAATTAACGTCATTAAATAAATTCTGTTTTAAGTTCGCAAACACTGCCGTTGTATTCACATCCCAATATGTCCAAGGTGCGCTTACTGTTAAGCTTCTGGAAAAATTGGTACGGGTCCCATCAGTATAAAAAGCTGGTGTACCACCCCAGCGGATACCATCACGATGCAATTCTTGATATGTAGCTCCAAGCGACATACTTGTTTTATCGCTCAGATCATAATCAAAGGCACCATAAAATACATTCCGTTCTTTCTCATAAAAATCCATAAATGAATTTTCATCAGAATGCTTCACAAACATACGTCCACGCAATGAACCATCAGCATTAAGCGGTGCAGAAATATCTGCCGAACTACTCCAAGAATTCCATGAGCCTAATGATGTACTGACATTACCACTAAGTTCTTTTGAGTTTGCATGTTTACGAATCATGTTCAGCGCCATCGCTGGATTTCCCGCACCTGTGGTTAGGCCATTAGCACCTTTCACCACCTCGACGCGATCATAAATATCTAAATCAAGGTCCCCTGTACCTAAATTAATCGTGCTCGGTATTCCATCTATTAAGTAATAATCTACCTCAAAACCACGCGCATAAACTTTCTGACGCTCATCAGTACGTGACGTCGAAACACCCGTAATATTGTTCATTAAATCTTGAAAAGAATCGATTTTCCGATCATCTAAATATTCACGGGTTAAAACCTTCACCGACTGTGGTGTTTCACGAAGAGATAAATTTAATTTTGTAGAAGTATTTGTGCTTTTTGCTGTATAGCTGCCCGAACCTTCGGTAACAGCGGAATCTTCTTCTGCTTGCACTTTTATCGTTTCTAAAGTGGCTGTTCCATTTGTCTCATCTGCATAAACAATTGAAGGAGCAATTAAAGCCATAGCAAGTGCTAAGGGATGAGATGTAAACGCTTTTCTAAAGGGCGGAGTGTACATAAGAAAATTCCATAATAACCAATGTGCTGTGCGAGATTCCTTAGCCTTTTGCTACTTTGGTCCTTGTTACACAGCAGCAAAAGTCGGCACAAAAATTAACATGAATGATAATTGTTATCAACAATATATTAATAATTATTCCTATTTGTTTAAATTAAATTATCAATGGTTCTAATCACTTATATATTTTCACTCTCTTCAGATCTTGTTTGGTCATCACATCTTTTAAATTTATTGCTCTTTCAATTAGCCAATAAAATGTTATGCAATAGTTTTATGATTAACTCAAAAAATAATAAACTAAACAGTATTTTCTTTTATATTTTATTATTCTTCTCAAACCTCTTAAGAGAGAATAAAAGGTACAAGTTGTAGTGCATAAAGTTTTAGCATTTTCTTTAGTAAGCTTAGGTTTGAGCGCTTGTAATAACCATACTGATGATAGTCCTTCTAAAATAATTAATACGAAGGACTATCAGAAGCAGCACAAACCAAATAATACTTATATATATGAATATAATGAAATTATTTATAAATTAAACACGGAACAAGACCAAACAACTGCTCACTTAAGATTTAAAAACTTATTGAAAAAGATACCTTCTAACGAGAACAATCTAAATATTTTAAAAACTAAACGCAAAATACTTGTACATTTAGGTTGTCTTAATGAAGCATATAGTGTTACCGAAAAAATACTAGCTAAAACAGATAGTTCAAAGCTACAAGAGATGCAATGTATTTTTTTAAGCAAAATGAAAAGAGACCCTTATCAAATAAAAGAATGCTATGAAAAAACTGCTAATAGTTATTTAACCGAGATAAATTTGATCCCAAAAGCTGCTTTAAGATATCAATATGCTTTATGGGGACACTATGCAGCGATGTTCAATGCTGGTCATATAGAATACAAAGACAAACTCCAAGAAATTATCGACTATCATAATATTGAAGATCACAAAAAAACTTATCAACAAATGTATAAAAATATTATGGATCCTCATGCTTTTCAAAAACGTTTAGATGCCATCCCCTATACCTCTAATTGTCGTTAAACTATCTTATTAAATATAATAAATTTTTGATTATTAATTATATTCACAGTCATATCTTTCTTAAGGAGAATTTATTTAATAATAAGAAACCACCCACAAAGTATATCTTTTATCTCCCATTTAAATACAAGCTCATATAAAGTAAAAGTACCTTTTTAATAGATCTACTTTGCAATAAATCAGCTTGGTCACGCTATCAACAGTAAACTTCTTCGTAGAGAATTAGTTGAAATAAATTTATAAAAAGTCACATATATTTCGAGCTTTTAACTAATAACTACCTAAAAAGTATATTTTTTTATTTTTTACTTTGTTAAGAATTTATAAGGATCTCTTCTAACTATTTTAATAAGGAGAAAAAAATGGATTTTTTTAATATTTTCATTGGTGACACGACTTGGAACTTTGTTTTAGAAGTTTTAGTTCGATGTACCGTGATGTTTATCATCATTATTAGTTTTTTAAGATTATCTGGTAAACGAGGTGTACGTCAGCTCTCCCTTTTTGAACTCGCAATCATTTTATGTTTAGGGTCAGCAGCTGGCGATCCGATGTTTACTGAGGATATACCTATTGCACATGCCTTTGTTGTGTTTATCGTTATTCTTTTTCTTTATCGATTTGCTACATGGAGCATGGTAAAACATAAAAAAATTGAAGATTTACTTGAAGGAAAAGCGCTTTGTATTGTTAAGGATGGTCTTGTAGTCTACAAAGATTTCCAAAAACAATCATATTCTCATGATGAGTTTTTCTCAGAAATGCGGCAACAACATGTTGAGCATCTTGGACAAGTGAGAACAGCTTTATTAGAGTCTGATGGTATTCTTAGTCTGCTTTATTTTGAAGATGAGGACGTAAAATGGGGCCTACCATTATTCCCTGACGCTTACCGCAGAGCCAATGTACTTAAACTTAATACTTTTTATTCATGTATGAAATGTGGTGAAACTAAAATTTTAAATAAAATCGACCAAGAATGTAGCCGATGTCAACATCACAGTTGGGCTGAGTCTTTAAAAACACGCCGATTAGGATAATAAAAAAGGTGCTATTTCCTATTAAAAACAGGAAATAGCACCTTCAAATGTTAAAAAATTAATTTTAACTTTTTATTTAAAGATTAGTTTAAACCTTTAAATTCAGCTTTACCGCGGTAAGCAGCTTTAGTCAATTCTTCAATACGAAGTAATTGGTTGTACTTAGAAACACGGTCAGAACGGCAAAGTGAACCAGTCTTGATTTGACCAGCAGCTGTACCTACTGCTAAGTCAGCAATAGTAGAATCTTCCGTTTCACCAGAACGGTGAGAAATAACAGTCGAATAACCATTTGCTTTAGCAAGATAGATTGCATCTAAAGTTTCAGTCAAAGTACCGATCTGGTTGTATTTGATTAAGATTGAGTTACCAACTTTTTCATCAATACCACGTTGTAAAATCTTAGGATTAGTTACGAACAAGTCATCACCAACCAATTGGATTTTATCACCAAGGATTGAAGTCAAGTAGCTCCAGCCTTCCCAATCAGACTCATCAAGACCATCTTCGATCGAGATAATTGGATATTGATTTACAAGACCAGCTAAATAATCTGCAAACTGATGGCTTGTAAATGCACGGTTGCCTTCGCCTTCTAAAACGTATTGACCGTTTTTGTAGAATTCTGAAGATGCGCAGTCTAACGCAAGCATCATGTCTGAACCAGCTTTGTAACCAGTCAATTCAATTGCTTGTAAAATGATTTGAATTGCTTCTTCATTAGAACGTAAGTTAGGAGCAAAACCACCCTCATCACCCACAGCAGTATTCAAACCTTGTTTCTTTAAAACTGATTTTAAAGAATGGAATACTTCAGCACCAGCACGTAAAGCTTCAGCAAATGAAGTGAAACCTACAGGCTCAATCATGAACTCTTGAATATCAACAGTGTTGTCCGCATGCTCACCACCATTTAAGATGTTCATCATCGGTACAGGCATTGTCAAAATTGTTTGACCACGAAGATCTGCGATGTATTGGAAAAGAGGAAGTTTCTTTTCTTCAGCAGCAGCGCGCGCAGCAGCCAATGACACAGCTAAAGTTGCGTTAGCACCTAATTTCTCTTTGTTTTCAGTACCGTCAAGCGCGATCATTGTATTATCAATGTCTTTTTGCTCAAAAACTGATTTACCCAACAAAGCATCACGAATCAACGTATTAACGTTGTTAACTGCTGTACGAACGCCTTTACCTAAGTAACGCGATTTATCACCGTCACGTAGTTCTAAAGCTTCACGAGAACCAGTTGAAGCACCAGATGGTGCACATGCACGACCAACAACCCCAGATTCTAAAATTACGTCTGCTTCGATGGTTGGGTTACCACGAGAGTCCAAAATTTCACGTGCACGAATGTCAACGATTTGGCTCATGAACAATTCCTCTTTGAATGAATATGAGCTGCGGTTAAAGCAGCGTAAGGGTTATAAAACAACTCAATGGGTGTCTAACTTTTTGAATCCTTTAACTAAAGTATCCAATTCTTTTATTTGTGCCAAGAATGGTTCAAGTTGGGACATACGTAATGCACAAGGTCCATCGCATTTTGCATGTTCTGGGTCTGGGTGTCCTTCCAAGAACAATCCAGCCAAACCAGTTGCCATTCCAGCGCGTGCTAAAGTTGTAATTTGAGCACGACGACCACCTGCTGAGTCAGCACGACCACCAGGGGTTTGTAACGCATGTGTCACGTCAAAGAAAACTGGCACATTCATTTCTTTCATTGTGTCAAAGCCAAGCATATCTACAACAAGATTGTTATAACCAAATGCTGAACCACGTTCACAAAGAATAAGTTTGTCGTTTCCTGCTTCTAAACATTTATGCAGGATATGACGCATTTCATGAGGTGCTAAAAACTGGGCTTTCTTAATATTAATAATAGCCTGTGTTTTTGCCATCGCCTCGACAAGATCAGTCTGACGACTTAAGAAAGCGGGTAATTGAATAATATCGGCTACTTCTGCAACCGGTGCAGCCTGATATGGCTCATGCACATCAGTAATGATAGGAACATTAAAATGTTTTTTAATATCACCTAACCATTCGATACCTTTTTCAAGTCCAGGACCACGGAATGAATGCAGACTAGAACGATTTGCTTTATCAAAACTCGCTTTAAATACATAAGGAATATCTAAGCGTTTGCAAATATCAACATACGTTTCTGCAATTTCAAAAGCTAAATCTTTTGATTCAAGTACGTTCATTCCGCCAAATAATACAAATGGCAAATGATTTGCCATTTGTATATCGCCTAAACGTACAACTTCTTGTGGTTTTAATTGTGACATTTAAACTTTCCCAGTTTATTTAAAATCGCATTATTTACTTTTTTGATGCTGTGTTTTTGCAGCGTCAATAAAACTAGCAAATAATGGATGTCCATCACGTGGTGAACTTGTAAATTCCGGGTGGAATTGTACAGCAATAAACCAAGGATGTTCAGGAATTTCTACAGTTTCAACTAAATGTTGTGCTGAAGAGTAACCTGAAATCTTCATACCAGCTTGTTCAATCGACTCGATGAAACGGTTATTCATTTCATAACGGTGACGATGACGCTCAGTGATTTCAGCTTTACCGTAGACTTCACGTGTTTTTGTGCCTTCAACCAATTCAGATTTTTGAGCACCTAAACGCATAGTTCCACCTAAGTCAGACTCAAGGCTACGTTGTTGTAATTCACCGCGCTCATCTAACCATTCAGTAATTAAACCAATAAGTGGATATTTTGTAGAGCGGTTAAATTCTGTAGAAGAAGCTTCTGGCATACCTGCAACATGGCGAGCGTATTCAATAACAGCCAATTGCATGCCTAAACAA
Organism: Acinetobacter sp. C13; assembly: GCF_016809775.1. NCBI lineage: Bacteria > Pseudomonadati > Pseudomonadota > Gammaproteobacteria > Moraxellales > Moraxellaceae > Acinetobacter > Acinetobacter sp. C13. Next base: position 820,339 of record NZ_JAFBJL010000002.1, on the reverse strand, counting down.
ATACCCAAGAATGGGATTTTGTTTTCACGTGCGTATTGAATAGCTTTCATTTTGCCTTCAGTACCACGTTCGCCAAAACCACCTGGAACTAAAATTGCGTCAGCTGTACTTAAAATAGATACGTCTTGGCTTTCAAGTTCTTCAGCGTTGACATAATCGATTTGTACTTTTACGCGATTTTTAATACCTGCGTGTAATAATGCTTCATTCACAGACTTATAAGCATCTGGTAATTCAACATATTTACCAACCATAGCTACACGTAAAGTGTATTCAGGATTTAGTAATGCTTCGACTACATTGTCCCAATCTTCTAGGTTTGCTTCTGGAAGATCATTAAATCCAAAACGCTCACAGATCAAGTCATCAACGTTTTGTTCATAGAATGTACGTGGAATTTGATAAATTGTTTTCGCATCTTTACATACCACTACAGCACGCGCTTCTACGTTAGTGAACAATGCAATTTTGCGTTTAGTATCAACATCCACATCATATTCAGTACGGCAGATAAGAATATCTGGCTGAATACCAATCGAAAGCAACTCTTTAACAGAGTGTTGAGTTGGTTTTGTCTTAAGCTCTGCTGCAGATTTGATATATGGCAACAAAGTTAAATGCATAAGCATGGTTCTTTTATGACCAAGCTCAACCATTAACTGACGAACTGACTCCATAAATGGAAGTGATTCAATATCACCTACCGTACCGCCAATTTCTACAATAGCAACATCGTAGCCTTCACCTGCGCGAAGTACACGTTCTTTAATGTTGTCAGTAATATGAGGAATAACTTGAACTGTACCACCAAGGTAGTCACCACGACGTTCTTTATTTAAAACGTCCTGATATACACGACCACTGGTAAAGTTATTAAGTTTGGTCATTTTCGCACGACGTAAGAAACGTTCGTAATAACCCAAGTCTAGATCAGTTTCGGCACCATCCTCTGTGACAAAAACTTCACCATGTTGGAAAGGGCTCATTGTCCCTGGATCGACATTAATGTAGGGATCCATTTTAACCATTGTGACTTTTAAGCCACGGGCTTCCAAAAGTGCAGCAACTGAAGCAGCAGAAATACCTTTACCTAGCGATGAAACTACACCACCAGTGACAAAAATAAAATGGGTCATTAAGTTTCTCGTACAATCAAGCCGAAATCGGCCTACAATGTTTGGCAATTTTACTGTACTCTGCCCCTATAAAGCAAAGTCAAACCGCATCAATTCAAAGATCATTAAACAACTGGCTATTCTATCAGCATTTTTAATAAAAATTTAGGTCAATCTCACATGATTTTTTCATTCTCTTTTGCTGTTATAATGCCAGCTCCTCAATTAAATGTTGTTTAGGACAATGGCAAATAAAAAACTTTTAATCTGTGCTGCAATTGCAGCTGGACTATTGTTAACCGCATGTGTCAAAAAAGAAACACCTAAAGAAGAAGAGCAAGAAAAGGTTGAAACTGCTGTTTCAGAACCTACACCTGCTGAACCTGCAAAATTTGAGTCTTTAGAAAGTGTTCAAACTGAAGAAGCTCAAACTCAGGAACCAACGCAAGTTGAAGTTCATCGTGAAGAAACAGCGAATACGACAACTGAAATTCGCCGTGAAACTCGCCCTACCCAACCTGATCAAAATTCACAAACAACAGTTTCTGAGCAACCTAAAGCAGAGCCGAAACCAAAACCTGAACCTAAGCCTGAGCCAAAAGCAGAGCCAAAACCTGAAAAGGTTCAGTCAAAACCAGCTAAGCCAGCCGAACCATCTCAAACTGAAGATGATGCTGTTGCTGCTGCAATTGCTGCTGCTACTCCAGCGCTTAAAAACTAAGTTCGTAAACACATATGCCCAAATTGAACCATCAATTTGGGCTTTTAAGTATTATTAAATTTAATAAACAGTTTTACTTTTTCTTCGCATTTTATCTTTAAAGTTTCCTTAGATATCAATTAGGGACAATCTACTTTTTTCACTTCAAAAAACATTGACGATAAATTTAGAGAGATGTAGTTTTTTAACAAGTTCCTTTTTGGAACTTAAATTAAAAGAAGATTGGAGCTTAGAATGAATACTGTATCAAATCGTGTCCCCGCCTCATTTCCAGTCCGTCGTATGGACTATAATTTTGAAAATGTACCTCGCTACTGGTGTAATAATGAACCTACTTTTACCCATTATTTTACGGGTTTATCTACATTGTTCCCTGAAGGTGAATCATATTTCGTTCGCTCTGTTCGAGCTTTACGTGCTAAAGCAAAGTCGAATGAAATTTTAGATCGTGAAATTAGTGCTTTTATTGGCCAAGAAGCTATGCACTCTAAAGAACATCATGCTTTTCATGTAAGTGCACAGCAATATGGTTTAGATCCTCAATCTTTAGAAAAAGTAACTGGCATCGTTTTAAAAGCTATTGAAAAAGTTTTTAGTAAAAAATGGAATTTACTTGTTACAGTAGGTCTAGAACACTACACCGCAGTACTTGTGGTTAGTATGATGCAATCTGTTAATGAATTGATGACGGACTCAACTATTCGCAATTTATGGCTATGGCATAGTATTGAAGAAACTGAACATAAAGCTGTGGCCTTTGATCTCTATCAACATTTATATGGAAGTGGCTTAAGCGCATACCTTCCTCGCATTACAGTCTTTACTTTAAGTCTATTTTTGATTACCGGTTTTTCAACAATTTATCAATTCGTTCTTATGAAACGGGATCATCAACTTTTAAATTTCAAATCATGGCGTAAGTTCTTTAGTTTTGCGAATAAACAATATAGAACACTGATCCCCCAATTTTTTGATTATTATCGATTTGACTTTCATCCCAACCAAACAGATGAAAAAGACCTCGTAGCTAGCACAAAAATCAAAATTGGACTAAAAGATCCTAAATTGCTTTTATCTTGATCTAATAAAATTATAAAGCCCATCTGTTGAATGGGCTTTATTTAACTTATTGCGAAATTACAGTTATTGCTTATGTTCGACCAAAAAATAATTTGATATTAATTTGGCCGCCCATGAGGTACTTTTCCATCCTTCGTAAAAGCCACAGTGACTTCCTTTTTTTGTGGTGATTACCGCAATATTACTCATTTGCTGAATCGTTTCTTTGTAAGGTTCCAAATTTTTAATAGAACAGACTGGATCATCCTCAGCATTAAGAATCATTAATGGTATTTTGACATTCTCAAATACATAAATTGGATTAATGGCTTGGCAATAGCTTTGATAATCATCAAAGCCAGCCATTTCAAAATATTCTTTCTCAAACTCTTCTAGACTTGTCGTTGCAAGAACCTTTTCTAAAGAAGCAACCTGGTTCCAAGTACTTTGATAAGGATGAATAAAATACTTGAATAACTTTTTGGTCATCATTTTGCTATAAAACGGATGAACATTTTTAAAGCCAATCTCTGTGTTGTAGCCCGGACACATTGCAAAAGCAGCTTTAAATGGCGTGTCAGTACCTTGCTCTCCTAAGTAACGAACTAGTAGCCCTGTCCCGGCAGAGGAACCTACTGCGTATAAATCCGTTTTAGGGAATAATTTTTGAATATGCTCAAGTTGCTCTTTAAGGTCGCTTGTTGATCCAAAAAGAGAAATCTGTGGCACAGGCATAGGTAAGCCAGCATGCCCACGGCGTAAGCATAGTGCTATTCTCCATCCCGTATAATGATGTATGTCTTTCACAAGTTCACGCATACTTTCAGGTGTTCCTGTAATGGTATGCATAATGACAACAGTTGGAGTATCTGGAGGAAGATCATAGCCATACCACGCGATCGCAGTTACGCCACCATCTTTCATAGTGAGCTGATCAATACGGTCATATTCAAGTTTGATAGTTTTTTTTCTAATGATATCAAAATACAAAAGATGAACGTGATTGTTGCTCAACCACGGTGTGGGCCGATATTTTTGCTTGAGCTGGGGCAATTTCTCCAGAATATCTTTTATTTTCCCGTTTGGGTCATAATAGATTTTTGGCTGTTCAGCACCTAATACCGAATCGAACAATTCTGAACCGAAAGCTTTAATTTTATTTAAAGTAGATATACCCATTTCCAATCACTACCTCTGATTATGAGTTAAATGATTGCCGCACTAATGCTGCAACCTGTTGTCCCCAAATTGCATAAATTTCCTTACTCGGATGAAAGCCATCACTTGCCATAGGCAGATTCATCGCTTGAAAATGCCCAATATCATATTGAATGAATCTAAATTGGTTTTGTGATTGTAACCATTTATCTAATGTCTGATTCATTTGTTCCGCATATTTTCCAAACAACCAAGCCAATGGATTTGGTAACGCTGGAAAATGCTGCATAGGTGGTACACCAGAAACAATAATGAGTTTAGGTTGAAAACGTGCCTGTATATATTGAAATAATTGTTTTTGTTGTTTTATCCATGAACTTGCTGAGGTTAATTTTGTTACATCATTAACACCGATCGACGTAACCACCACATCGTAATTTTGTTGCTCTAAATGCTGTACTGCTTGAAAAACCTGCTTAGTTGTATCACCTGTTTTTGCATGTAGTTTCCAGCGTATCGAATATTGATCTTGCAACTCAGAAATGATTGCACCAGATAAAGCATCTTTTTGGTTTTCTACCCCAACACCTGCTGCGGCAGAGTCTCCTAAAATAAGTAATGATAGAGGTCTTCCCTTGCCAACGGTGCCTTCTCTATCACCGCTTGCTTCTAGCAATCGTGGTGTATTCTTACGAACCTTTGTTCCTTGTACAAACAGTACAGGAAGCAATGCTAGAGTTGAAAGCTTTAACCACATTTTATTGATCTCTATCTTACTAAGCTATTTACTAAAATTATTGAGGTTGAAACTTAGCAATTCTTATACCCATTTGTTCAGCCAATGCAGCTAAGCCACTCATTGGACGTATCATTACTTCAAAATCAATAATTTTGCCTTGTTCATTAAAACGAATCATATCAATACCTTTTAATGATTTACCACTAACATTGGCACTGAACTCAAGCACTACATTTTCACCGTCTTCTGTATAAAACTCACGATGATAGGTAAAGTCTTCGAACACCTGAATCACATTGGTAAGAATGAAGAAAACGACCTGCTTTCCTTCATAAGGTTTGTAAGCAACTGGTGAGCGAAAAATCACTTCATCCGCCAGCAAGTCATTTAGATCGGATAAGTTACCAACCTGAACCATTTCATGCCATTTTTCTAAAGACTGTTTTGTTGTTTCGAGTGTCATTGTTTTTTATATCCTATAATTTAACCAAAGAAGTAATGGGCACTTCTCTTTAAAAAGAAATGCCCATAAAATTTATAGTGTCGCTGCTAATTCAGCGCCTTGGCGTATTGCACGTTTTGCATCTAGTTCACCTGCCTCTTTAGCGCCACCAATTAAATGAACTTTTTTTCCATCTGTTTTTAATTGATCATACATTGCAGTAAATGACTCTTGGCCTGCGCAAATCACCACATGGTCAACCTCAAGTACACTTGGTTTCCCATCCACAGTAATATGTAAACCTTGATCGTCTACCTTGTCGTATTGCACACCTGCAAACATTTTGACCTGACGATTTTTTAGTCCTGTGCGATGAATCCAGCCTGTTGTTTTACCTAAACCAGCACCTACAGCAGCAGTTTTACGTTGTAGTAAATAGATTTCTCGTTCAGAGGCCTCAACTTTTGGCTGTTTTAAACCGCCTACATGTTCATATTGAGTATCGATTCCCCATTCTTCATAAAACTTTTCTGGATTTAAGCTGCCACTTTCACCTTCATGAGTAAGATATTCAGCTGTGTCGAAACCAATACCACCTGCTCCAATAATGGCAACACGTTGTCCTACTGGCACACGCTCTTTTAAAACCTGTAAATAGCTCAGTACTTTAGGATGATCAATTCCCTCAAACTGTAATTGACGAGGCGTTACACCTGTTGCAACCACAATTTCATCAAAATTTGCTTGGCTTAATTCTTCGTAAGTTGCTTGATGGTTTAATACAAGTTCAATATTTGGTCGCAATTCAATTTGACGACTAAAGTAGCGTAAAGTTTCGTAGAACTCTTCTTTTCCAGGAACTGTTTTTGCAATATTAAACTGACCACCAATTTGATGACTTGCTTCAAAAATTTTAACTTGATGCCCGCGATCAGCTGCATATACCGCAAAACTTAAACCTGCCGGACCCGCACCAATAACAGCAATATTCTTTTTAACCTGAGCTTCTTTAAAGATCAGCTCAGTTTCATAACATGCACGCGGGTTTACTAAACAAGTTGCAATTTTCATTGAGAAAATATGATCTAAACAAGCTTGGTTGCACCCAATACACGTATTAATTTCATCACTACGGCCTTGACTTGCCTTCAAGACAAACTCAGCATCAGCTAACATTGGTCGTGCCATAGACACCATATCAGCATGACCAGATGCCAATACATGTTCAGCCATTTCAGGCGTATTGATTCGGTTAGAAGTAATTAAAGGTATAGAGACTTCACCTTTGAGTTTTTCAGTCACCCAAGTAAATGCAGCACGCGGAACTTTGGTTGCAATTGTTGGAATACGCGCCTCATGCCAACCAATACCAGTATTGATTATGGTTGCACCAGCTTTTTCAATTTCTTTTGCAAGCTGAATCACCTCATCAAAACTTGAACCGCCTTCAACTAAATCAAGCATGGATAGACGATAAATAATGATAAAGTTTTCACCGACTAATTCACGCGTACGCTTTACAATTTCAATTGGAAAGCGGATACGATTTTCGTAACTACCGCCCCATTCATCATCACGATGATTCGTACGAGCTGCAATAAACTCATTAATTAAATAACCTTCGGAGCCCATGATTTCTACACCATCATAGCCCGCATATTGAGCAAGTTTGGCACAGTTGGCAAAGTCATCAATGGTTTGTTGTACTTCCGCAGAGCTTAAAGCTTTAGGCTTAATCGGGTTAATCGGTGCTTGAATTGCTGAAGGTGCAACGTTATTTGCCTGATAAGAATAACGACCCGTATGTAAAATCTGCATAGCAATTTTACCCCCAGCTTCATGAACAGCTTGGGTAATTACTTTATGTTTTTCAGCTTCTTCAATTGTATCTAGTTTGGTTCCGTGGCTAAAGACAACACCATCATCATTTGGAGAAACACCACCAGTTACTATCAGCCCCACATCACCTTTTGCACGCTCAGCATAAAACGCAGCCATGCGCTCATAACCTTGCGGTGCTTCTTCTAAGCCAATATGCATAGACCCCATAAGCACACGGTTTTTTAAAGTAGTAAAGCCTAAATCAAGTGGCTTTAATAAATGTGGATAAGCTGACATATTTTCTCCTATGGCTAGCAATAAGCTTGCTAATGCAACTTGTTGCATAAATTTATAATCAAATTTTGACTTTTATGCAACATGTTGCATAATCTCATGAGTCACACTTTACTTTTGCTTACAAACTGGATTGCCATGTCACTTCCTCATGTTTTATTGACCAGCTTGCTTGAACGTCCAAGTACAGGGTTTGAACTCGCCCGCCGCTTTGACCGATCAATGGGCTTTTTCTGGAATGCCACTCACCAGCAAATTTATCGTGAACTCAATAACATGCTTAAAAAAGGCTGGGTTTCCACTTTAGAAAATGAAATGGATAATGGCCGAAAAAAAACCTATCAGGTCGAACAACTGGGTCGTATAGAATTAGCTTCATGGATGACTCAACAAAGTGAACCTGCGCAGCTTCGTGATGATTTAATGGTTAGATTGCGTGCAGAAGCACAATTGAGCAATAATCAGATATTACCTGAACTGTTAAGGCATCTTGGTTTACACCAAGAGAAGCTCAAACTTTATCAAAGTATTTATGATAAAGATTTTAAAGACAGTGATGATCTAAATGACCGTGTGTTATACATCCACAAAATGATCTTAGAACTTGGAATTACGATGGAAAGTGAATGGATCAAATGGTTGGAACAAGTCATCCCTCAATTAAAACGCTTTGCCCAAGATAACCCATCTGGAGAATAGCCATGCCGTATTACACCATGCCCGATCGGGAAAATTTATTTGTACGCCGTGTTGGTCGTGGTGAGCCTGTTTTGGTTTTATCTGGCCTTGGCATGCAAAGTTGGCAGTGGCTACCGTTTATTTATGCAAACCGCAAAGAATATGAGTTTATTATTCCAGACTGGCGTGGTTTCGGGGGGTCAAAGAATTGTGCAATTCCCGAGCAAGATGCCATTTCTAGCCATTGGCAAGATGTTGCTCATTTAATAGATCAATTAAAACTCGATAACTTTATCTTAATGGGCTATTCAATGGGCGCAACAACTGCCATGCATGGCATGAAACATGCGCAACTGGCACAGCAGTTAAAAGCCTATTTACATATTGATCAGACACCGAAAATATCAGTAGATTCGACTTGGGAATATGGTTTATTCGGCCCTCTTCACACCCAGTTCAAACAACTATTAAATGATATTTATCAATTATTGCTAAAGCATAAAAACGCCAAATATCTTTATGAACTATCTCTTCCAGATCGACAAGAACTAGTCCGTCTATGGATAGATTTTATTGAATTGCAAAGTAGCAATCCTTTTAGTCCGCTAGTTTTTAAAACAGCTTTAAAACAGCCTTTTTTACAAAAATATTTATTACCTATTCAACGTTTAGATTACTTGTTTTGGTATGTCGAAAATTATCTTTATCACAATGAAGATTATCGAGAAGCAATTCAGCAGTTAGCATGTCCAACGACTTTCTTTATTGGTCGCAATTCTACACTTTATCCAGAAACTGGTCAGACGCTGATTGCACATAGTGTCGAGCATGCAAAAGCCATATATTTTGAACGTTCAGGCCATACACCTTTATTAACCGAGCCTAAAAAGTTTGGACATGAAATCAATACATTCTTATCCGAACTCAAACATGCTTCTTAAAAAATAAAGGGATCTATTTATAGATCCCTTTTTAAAATCTAAAAATAATTAAGCGGAATGAGCTAATTCTTTTGTCTTTAATTGCTTAGAGACATTTAATAAAAGCTGCTCTGTTTTTTCCCACCCTAAACAACCATCAGTTACTGACTGGCCATAAGTCATATCACAAGAAATCTTTTGGTTACCATCAACCAAATGACTTTCAATCATGACACCTCGAACTTGCGTTTTTAAACGTTCAGCAACGATTTGCTGTAAAACTTCTGGCTGACGCAACGGATCTTTCCCACTGTTACCATGACTACAATCAATCACCAGTGCAGGTAGATTTTGTTTATATTTTTCGCGTATCGCCTGAATTGAAGCTAAATCATAATTTGGCCCATGATTCGCACCACGCAAGATCAAGTGAGGTAATGGATTTCCAGCACTCTGAATCACTGAAGGCAAGCCTTGTTGATTCATTCCTAAAAATTGATGTTCATTTTGCGCGGATTGAATCGCATCTAGTGCAATCTGAATAGAACCATCAGTACCATTCTTGAAACCAATACTGTATGGCATATGACTTGAGATTTCACGGTGAATCTGAGATTCGCTTGTGCGAGCACCAATTGCACCCCAAGCCAATAAATCATCAAAATAGCCAGTTGCCATTGGACTTAAAATTTCACTCGCAATTGGCAAACCCTTTTCAATAATCTGTAGGTAGAGTTCACGAGACTTTTCTAAACCAAGTTGTAAATTTGATGAACCATCTAAATTCGGATCATACATGAACCCCTTCCAACCAACTGTGGTACGTGGTTTTTCAATGTATGTACGCATCACGATAAAAATCTGATCTTTAACTTTTTCTTGTAATTTTTGCAGTTTTTCAGCGTATTCAAGTACTGCAACTGGATCATGAATTGAACAAGGCCCCGTAATTACCATTAGACGATGATCGTTGCCGTTAAGAATATTTTGAATAATTTGGCGGTGTTCGGCAATTTGACGTGCGAAAGAGTGTGCAAGCGGGTATTTCGCTTTTAACTGGATAGGTAAACTAACTGGTGTTTCTTTTGTATTGGTTTGAGTCAGTAAAGTATTTAGGGCATTCATTGGTTTTTTCCTTGGGACTGCAATCTACTCAGTCCGATCATTTATTTGAGCGTTTTGGATCTATTCGTTGGTAAAGGTAAGCAAAAGTAAAACCAATAAAAGTTGCTAAAGTACGAATAAGTCATGTTGTTCATTTTAAGTTCCTCGATTCTAAAAAGATAAAGCATAAAAAAACCTGATCGGGGTTGCCGATCAGGTATTAACTGTGATGGGCAACTTTCTCATGCCCGAATACGCTCAGGCAACTATCTAAATTGCCAAAAGTAATAATAAGCGTTAGTGTTCACAGATTGATTTAACATCTTTATCTCAAATATTAAAAAATGTTCCTTAAATCTAAAATACGCATTGTTGATGAGTTTGACAAGTCTTTTTTTTGAAAAAAACTTCTTATTTTCTCGCTTAAGATTTGATTCAATGATGCATTAACGAATCAACCCTTGAGGTTGCAAAATAATTAAACCAGCTCCACAAAGCACAATTAGACCACCTAATATATCCCATCTTGTTAATCCCACCTGATCAACAAAGCGTAGCCACATAAGCGCAGTAAAAATATAAATACCGCCATAGGCCGCATAAATGCGCCCAGAAGCTGCTGGATGTAAAGTTAACAACCATACAAAGATAGCCAGACTTAAGACCGTAGGTAGCCACAGCCAAGCCGACTTGCCCTCTTTTAAAATCAGATAAGGAAAATAACAACCAAGAATTTCAGCAATTGCTGTAATAATAAATAACCCGAATACACTGAGTATTCGGGTTATAGCAAGACTATCAATTAACATAAGTTATGCTGGTTCTGCCGTATGATGATCTTCAAATACTTCAAGTTTTAAGCCGACAGCTTTGCCATCTTCTTTTTTCACCGATACAGCCACGTTACCACCATGATCTGCAAGTTCACCAAACAGAATCATTTCAGCGAGTGGTTTCTTCAAGTGCTCTTGAATGAGACGTTGCATTGGACGAGCACCCATCAAACGGTCATAACCATTTGTAGCTAACCAATCTCTTGCACTTTGATCAACATCAAGAACAACTTGTTTTTCATCCAATTGCGCTTGTAATTCTGTCAAGAATTTGTCGACTACAGACTCAATCACAGTTGTTGGCAATGCTTTGAATTGAATAACACCATCTAGACGGTTACGGAACTCTGGAGAGAAAGCACGTTTCATCGCTTCTTGGTTATCAGAACTATGATCTTGTTCCGTGAAACCAATGCTCGCGCGAGAAATACTTTCTGCTCCAATATTCGTAGTCAGAACAATAATCACATTTCTAAAATCTGACTTACGTCCATTGTTATCCGTTAAAGCACCATGATCCATGATTTGTAGCAATAGATTAAACACATCTGGATGTGCTTTTTCAATTTCATCAAGCAACAAGACACAATGTGGATTTTTGTGAATCGCATCAGTAAGCAAACCACCTTGGTCATAACCCACATACCCTGGAGGTGCACCAATTAAACGTGAAACTGCATGACGTTCCATATATTCAGACATATCGAAACGCACAAGCTCTACACCTAATAATTTAGCGAGCTGCTTAGTAACCTCAGTTTTACCTACACCAGTTGGACCAGCAAAAACAAAACTACCCACTGGTTTATCTGGTGATTTTAATCCAGCACGAGATAACTTGATCGCTGAACCTAATGCAGTAATTGCTTCGTCTTGACCAAACACCACACGTTTCAAATCACGCTCAAGATTTTCAAGCACTGACTTATCATCTTTAGACACAGTTTTTGGTGGAATACGAGCAATCTTAGAAACGATATCTTCGATATTCTCTACAGTAATCAAGCTATCATCACTTTCAGCTTTCAAACGGCGTTGAGCACCTGCTTCATCAATGACATCAATTGCCTTATCTGGCAAGAAACGATCATTAATGAACTTAGCAGAAAGCTCTACAGCTGATACCAAAGCCTTATCGTCATATTGTACGTGGTGAAAATCTTCAAACTTAGTTTTCAATCCACGTAAAATATCAATCGTTTCCGAAATACTTGGCTCATTGACATCAATTTTTTGGAAACGACGTGATAACGCATGGTCTTTTTCAAAAACCTGACGATATTCTTGGAAAGTCGTTGAACCAATACAACGTAAAGTACCATTAGCTAAAGCTGGCTTAATAAGATTTGACGCATCCATTGTGCTGCCCATACTTGAGCCTGCACCAATGATCATATGAATCTCATCAATGAATAAAATCGCATTTGGATTTTTCTTCAATGCATTAAGCAATTGTTTTAAACGTTTTTCAAAGTCACCGCGATATTTAGTTCCAGCAACTAATGCACCAATGTCCAGACTATAGATTTCGGCCTGACTTAAAGGTTTAGGTGCTTTACCATTCACAATTAACCATGCTAAACCTTCAGCAATCGAGGTTTTACCCACACCTGGATCACCCACAAGCAATGGATTGTTTTTGCGACGGCGGCACAGAATTTGTGCTGTACGCTCAATTTCTTTTTCACGACCAATCAGTGGGTCCGTTTTGCCTTTTTGCGCTTCAACATTTAGATTCAGCGTATAAAGCTCAAGTGGCCCTGCATTGCTTGCGCTAGTTTCACCCTCAATATCTTCAACTTCTTCTTCAACTTGCACTTCGTCTTTACGTGTCCCATGAGACAAGTATTGAGTCAATGTCAAACGATTGATTTGATGACGTTTAAGTAAATACACAGCAAAAGAATCACGCTCTGAATACATTGCGACCAAAACATCTGCACCCTCAACAGTACGATCGCCGCCACTTGATTGCACGTGAAAAATAGCACGTTGCAAAATGCGGTCGAAACTTTCTGTTGGATGAGGCGCTTGCTCGCTATTTTCGCCAAGCTTAGGAGTATGTTGTTCTACATATTCTTCTAATTCTTTACGCAAAGAAACTATATCAGCCCCGCATGCTTTTAATGCATTCACGGCTGAATCGTTGTCGAGTAATGCTAATAATAAGTGTTCGACTGTAAGAAACTCATGTCTCTTTTGACGAGCCATGCTAACAGCCAAACGTAATGATACTTCTAATTGACGACTGAGCATGTAACCCCCTTATGCTTTAGGCTCAATCTGGCAAAGTAATGGATGACCTTGCGATCGAGCGTAATTATTAACAAGGTTTGCCTTAGTTTCCGCGATGTCTCTTGGATAGACTCCGGCAATACCTTTACCTTCATAGTGTACTGTTAGCATTACTTGAGTTGCTTGGTCAAGATTCATTGCAAAGTATTGTTGTAAAATTTCAATTACAAAGTCCATTGGAGTGTAATCGTCATTCATTAATACGACTGCATATAATGGGGGACGCTTGAGTTCAGGAGGAGCTGTTTGTACAACAACCTCTCCATCATGATCTTCGTTTTGCGAATCACTTAAGCGTGGGTGGAAGTGCCAATCGACATAGCCAGACTGCTGAAAAGAAGCCTTGATATCTTTTAAGTTTGTTTGACGCTTATTTGTTCGCATAGGATGTTACTATTGTGAATTTGCTTCAGCTTGAGGAATTTCTGCCACGAAAGCAGAAGATGTTTCGACAGGTTTACCACGCTGCCAACTAAAACGTTTAATAATCGGTGTATCAGAACCACCAGTTAAACGCACTTCAATAAATTGAGGCGTGAAACCTTTAGGCATTGTCCAACGACCTGTTAAGCGCTCAAAGTCAGTAAAGTTAAAGTTCTTCGCTTCAAGCGGTACGACTAGAACCTCAGTATCTTTGATCAATCTGATTTCAACCGATCCCAAAGCGCGACGCTTACTTGGACTTACTTGTACTAAATCTAGCTGATATTCATAAGCATTTTCAGGTAAAGGCTTAATAGCCAGATTTTGAATCGTTAAGCTTAAACCACCGCGCTGTCTCAAAATCTCACGATAGATATTACTCATACCTTCTTGCTGAGTCTTATCGGCGTTCGCTTGGTTAAGCGCCTCAAATAGATCATTTGCATTGGTCACAGCCACATCACGCTCTTGCACCGCTGCATTAAGGCTTTTGTTAACTGCATCTAAGGCTGTTTTTTGCTTTTGCACCACTTCAACCAATTGCTCCGCATCTGCATCGTACCCAACAACAGTTAAACCTTGACGGTGCCCAATTGTATAGCCGAGCGCAAAACAACCACTCATTAAAATAGCAGCACCAATAAACAAAGGCTTATTGGTGTTTAAAAATTTTTTCTTTTGCAACGAACTTTCTGCTGAAGTCGTCTGTCCAGAGTTTTGCATCGTCATCTCAGTGTTCAAGATCAGAGTCAAGACACACATTTAAATCGAAATTTAAATGTGTGTGAAGCAAAAAAGAGTTTTTTATGGTAATAAACCAATCCCTTGTAAGCCTTCGTCTTCATTAAAGCCAAACATAAGGTTCATATTTTGTACAGCCTGACCAGATGCACCTTTTACAAGGTTATCTTGAGCCGCCAAAATAATCAGTTTATTTGGTTGTGGTTTATACAAAGCAATACGAAGCTCATTTGCACCGCGTACACTACGTGTTTCAGGTGAACTATTTGCAGGCATAACATCTACGAATTTTTCATTAGCATAGAAGTTTTCATACAAAGCTTGTAAGTCTGTCTGCTTACCAGCTTCCGTTAAATCTACATAAATTGTACTCAGCATACCGCGAATCATAGGTACTAGATGAGGAACAAATAAGAGTCCATCAAACCCGCCCTTTTGTCCTGCAATATTTTCTAAGGCTTCTACAATTTCTGGATGGTGACGATGACCTGCAACACCATATGCTTTAAAGTTATCAGCGTTTTCACTATAAATCATGCCCAAGCTTGCTTTACGGCCAGCACCCGAAACACCAGACTTCGCATCAATAATAATATTTTTGGTTTCAATGAGTGCTTGTGCTGATTTTAATAGTGGCGCTAAACCTAATTGAACAGTCGTCGGATAGCAACCAGGGTTACCAATAACTTGAGCTTGTTTAATTTTTTCGCGGTTTAACTCAGTTAGACCATATACAGAATCTTTTAGTACATCTGGGCAAGCATGCTCCATACCATACCATTTTTCAAATTGTTCAAGATCTTGTAAACGAAAGTCTGCTGCTAAATCAATAACTTTAGTTCCAGCTGCAATTAATTCTTTGGCATGTTGCATGGCAACACCATGTGGCGTTGCAAAAAATACAACATCACACTCTTTTAATGCATCAATGTTTAAATCTGAAAATTGAAGATCAGTATGTCCACGTAAATTAGGGAACATATCTGCAACTGGTTTGCCCGCTTCTGTACGTGAAGTAAGAACTCGAACCTGCGCTTTAGGATGTCGTAATAAAATACGTAATAGTTCAACGCCTGTATAACCCGTTCCACCAACAATTCCGACAGAAATCACGTGCATTACCTCAATTTTTGAATCTATACTTGGGCAGTAGTATGACAGGATGTCCAAGCTTACAAAACCATTTCATGCTTGGTAATTTTAATTTTTTTAATTTTAGCGACAATCAGATAGCACTTACTGGACTGTCATAACCACATAAATATCAGCAAATAAATACCAGATTAATTTTTGGAGAGCTAGGATGCTTCAACAATCAAAAGAAACAAAATTACGCACATACCTTGGCTTGAGCTCATTAATTTTAAGTGTAGCCCTTACTGGTTGCGGAGGTGGAGGTAGTAGTGGAGGCAATTCACCCACTACCCCAACGCCTGTTGACCCTACACCTGAAGCAACAACTGATGTCACTTTAAAAACGCCTGTAGAAATGCGTAATATTCAACTTAAGGTATATGACAACACCAACAACGCTGTTCTAGTCGATACTCCAATTGCAAGTTTAAACAGCTTTAATGTCAAAATTCCTACTGCAAAATTGAATCGTTTATATCGCGTAGAAATTATAACTCAAAGCTCATCTCAAGTGTTTGACCCCATTACTCCACAATATCAAAATTTGTCAGGTATTTATCATGCATTTATTACGCCAAACAGTGTAAGTGGCAGAATCCAATTCATTAGCCCAAGCAGTGAAGCAGTTTATCAACGAGCTGTCATACGTTCGGGACAACTCCCTCAAGAAACGGTTGACCCAACCCGTATTGAGCAATTACATGTGGATTTAGCTTCTCAAGATGTCTACAAATCGTTAATGAATGCGTTTAAAGATGGTGATATTCCAAGTTTAAGTCCAGCTAATTCCCTTCTGAATTTAACTTTGTTGCGATACTCAACTACTAAACCTAGTACATATGTAGATAGTTATCTTAGCTTTGGTTACTTACAATATTGGTCAACAATTCATGGCGGAGCAAACACCTATCAGGAACTTGTTAAAAGTTTAGCAACTGATTTAAAAGATGGCTTTTTGGATGGAAAAAAACTTCATGGGGATCAAACATCCTTCACTCCTATTTTCACACCTGCTCCAGATAATATTGATCCACTAAAAAATACGCTGTTAGATATTGCAGCTAATCAAAAAGTAACGCGCGATTACTTTGGAACCAACCTAAAAGCATCTACTTTGCAATTGGCTCAGGCTAATTCACAACAGTCTTTAGATCAGACGGGTTATGAACTTCTACAAAAAAAACAATATACAGGAATTGTTCCTACTGTAAATTCAACAACATTCATTCGCATTGACGGTGCTGGAGATTACCGTAGAGCTGTTGGGTTTACCACCACAGCGACGTGTAATGGATCAACCTACCCATGCAAACAAGGCTTAATCAGCATCAATCTATCAGATCCAAACCTACCAGCTACAGACTATTTAGTGGGTCACTATGAAGACACCTCAACTGGATGTCAGCTTAATTTTCGTGCGAACGGTCAAATCGACTTGAGTAAAGGCTCACAAATTTATCGTGCTGCTTTAAGTGCTGATAGTACCGATAATTTATTGCAAACAGATGCTGCCAGCTCAAGTTATTTACTCAATTCAAGTTCAGCCGAACCAAATAACTCGACGCAACAATACAACTTTATCCAATTATCTATTAAAGCAAATAAGATTATTAGTGCTAAAGCAGGTTTAGATAGCCGGAAAGCACCCGATAGCTTACAAACACCACAACTAGAATGTAGTTTTAGTTAGTTTGAGACATACCACCATGCAGGCAATGGATTTGATTTAAGTTGTCTGCGGTGTTTTTGAAAATATGGATCGTATTTTTCAACTTCTGCCCAAAATGCAGGACTATGGTCAAAATGTTTAGTATGCGCCAACTCATGAATAGCCACATAGCGAGCAATTTCATGTGACATAAGCACCAGCCCTGCATGTAGCATAATATTATGCTGACTACTACAACTTCCCCACCGAGTTTTCGGGCGGCGAATTGTGCATTCCCTATAAGTCAATTGAGTGTGCTCACTTAATTCTTTCAAAAGCTCTGGTAATTCTTGTTTCGCATAAGCAATAACTGCGTTTTGCAATGCCAAATATGGCTGTGTGTCTTTAATAAATAAAGAATTGTTTTCCCAGTCGAATTGAAAAACACGATGCTGCTTTTGAACAACGACTTGAAATGGCTGTTCTTTATTAAAGAAATAAATTTCTGAAGGAATATCAATAGATGCCGATTGGACGTTTTGTTGCTTATTCCATGTCTCGGTTAACCATTGTTCAGATTGTGCTAAAAAATGCTGAATTTGTTTTTTACTACAAAATAAAGGAACCGTAAGACGGATTGAAGCAGGCTCAACACGTAAGCGCAATTTTCGTGCTCTTACGTGTCGAACGATTTTAATCTCTGGCATTTTTGCAGACATTACTGTGCTGTACGCTCTTCAATACCATTATTCGTTGCAACAATTGCAATCGTTGCAGGATTTAAGGCGAAGATACCGTTAGTTACCACACCAGGAATATTGTTAATTGTTTTTTCCAGTTCAATAGCATTTAAAATATTAAGATTGAAAACATCCAAAATAACATTCCCGTTATCTGTAACTACACCCTCACGATAAACTGGGTCACCACCTAAACTTACCAATTTACGAGCTACAGCCGAACGCGCCATTGGAATAACTTCTACTGGAAGTGGAAAATCACGTCCAAGTTGATCAACCCATTTTGAATCATCAACAATACACACAAACTTCTTAGCAATTGATGCAACAATTTTCTCACGTGTTAATGCAGCACCGCCACCTTTAATCATATGCATATGACGGTCGATCTCATCTGCACCATCAACATAAGCATCTAGGCTACCTACATGGTTCATATCAACCACTTCAATACCAAGTTTTTTAAGACGATCAGCAGTTGCTTGAGAACTTGCCACAGCTGCTTCTAATTGTAATTCTGGGAGTAAATCAATTAGAAAATTTACGGTACTTCCAGTCCCAACACCCAAAATGCCACCTTTGGGTAAGTGTTTTAAAGCAGCTTTAGCAGCAGCTTGTTTCTTTTCATCTTGGGTTGCATATAGGCTCATTACATCACTCAACTATTTTTTGACATTTATGCGCCAATAAACGGCGCAAATGCACAAGGGTTTGCTACAATAATTTCCTATTTTAAACTGTTATAGGGAAGATGAACATGCTGTCTCGTGTGGTACGACAAATTTTACAAGCAACGGTTTATGATGTTGCAATTGAAACACCTCTCGAAGCAGCTCCACGAATTAGTCAAAAATTAAACAATACAATTCGTTTTAAGCGTGAAGATTTACAACCCGTTTTTTCTTTTAAATTACGCGGTGCCTATAACCGTATTAGTCAATTACCAAAAGAACAACTTGAACGCGGAGTAATTTGCGCCTCTGCTGGTAACCATGCTCAAGGCGTAGCATTGTCAGGACAAAGATTAGGAATTCCCGCTATTATTGTTATGCCGAGCACAACACCTGACATTAAAGTTCAGGCTGTTAAACGCTTAGGTGGTCAAGTCGTATTACATGGCGATAGCTTTGATATCGCAAATAAATATGCTCAACAACGTGCAGAAGTTGAAGGTCTTGTATTTATTCCACCTTATGACGATGAACTTGTCATTGCAGGTCAAGGCACAATTGCCAATGAAATTTTACGTCAATGGCGTGATGTAGAATACGTGTTTGTTGCCGTAGGTGGTGGTGGTCTTATTTCAGGCGTAGCAGCTTACCTTGGTGAAGTTGCACCGCACGTAAAAGTTATTGGCGTTGAATATGAAGAGTCTGCTTGTTTAAAAGCAGCTTTAGAAGCAAATGAACGTGTAATTTTGCCACACGTGGGCTTATTTGCAGATGGTACAGCTGTTGCCCAAATTGGTGCTTTACCTTTTGATATTATTCGTTTGCGCAAATCTGATAACTCAGGCCCGATTGTTGATCCTGATATTGTCACTGTAAATACAGATGAAATCTGTGCAGCAATTAAAGACACATTTGATGAAAACCGCAGTATTGTTGAACCTTCTGGAGCAATGGCTTTAGCGGGTATCAAAAAATATATTCACGAACATAAAATCAGCAATAAAAATATGGTGTCGATTGTGTGCGGTGCCAATATGAATTTTGACCGCCTACGTTATATTGCTGAACGCACCGAGTTAGGTGAGCAACGTGAAGCGATTTATGCAGTTACCTTATCTGAAGAAAAAGGCGCATTCTTAGGCTTCTGCCGTGCTTTACAAGGTCGCAATATCACTGAGTTTAACTACCGCGCAAACAATACAGACGAAGCGCAAGTATTCGTCGGTATTAGTTTAAAAGGCGGAGATGCAGAGCGTCATGAAATTTTGGAACAATTAAAACAACAAAATTATGTAGTTGATGATCTCTCTGATGATGAAGTTGCCAAATTACATATTCGTTATTTAATTGGTGGTCACGCAAATCTAGATGATGAAAGATTGTTCCGTGTTGAGTTCCCTGAACGTCCAGGTGCGCTCTTAACCTTCTTAACTCGTTTAGGTCCAACTCACAACATTACCCTCTTCCATTACCGTAACCACGGCGCTGCTGAAGGTCGTGTACTAGTTGGCTTACAAGCAACAGATGCTAAACAAAACCCTGATGGATTGATTGAGACACTCGAGCAGATTAATTATCCGTATGCAGAAATTACTGATAATGTTGGCTATAAACGTTTCTTGAAATAATCTTTAGTTTTGATGAGGAAGCCGACATAGTTGTCGGCTTTTTTTATACAATTCTTTTTATATTTCTAGCATCTTTACATTGCTTCTCTTTATCTTAAAGAAAATATCCTTAAAAATAATGATCTAACTCGGAAAAAAGGAACAACATGGCACAGTTTGCAGTCATTGGCTTAGGTAGTTTTGGAGCAACAGTTGCTCAAGAACTCACAAAATTGAATCATGATGTTATTGGCATCGATACGTTAAAAAAGAATGTCGAAAATCTTGCCGACGTTTTAACTCATGCCGTCATTGCTGATGCTACTGACGAACATGTGCTTGATGAATTAAACATTCAGAACTGTGATGCGGTCGTTGTTGCAATTGGTGAAGATATTGAAGCCAGTATTTTGTGTGTACTGAACTTAAAAAATCTCGGCATTGATAAAATTTGGGTAAAGGCAAAAACCAAAGCTCATCACACCATTTTGTCACATCTCAATATCAATAAGATTATTCATCCTGAAGAAGATATGGGGGTAAGAGTTGCTCAAGCCCTGAATTACCCAATGGTAAGTCGCTATATGTCTTTAGAAGATGATCATTACATTATCAAAATTGAGATCCCAGATAAGCTTAATGGCATCAATTTATATGGCATTATGCAGCAAGCTCCTCAAGTCAAAACATTGCTCGTGAAAAGACAGCAACAAATTTTGTTTGAGACTGAAGAAAATTTCACTTTGCAAACACATGATATTCTTATTTTAGAAGGTCATTTATCACAGTTAAAGAAACTTTCTAATTGCTTCTTATAAGAAAACGAACTCTAGAATATGTCCATATATCCCAAGCCTCATAAAACGTTAAATTTAAGCCCTCCTTCACTTTTAGCGCTAGGGTTTTTAGGCTTTATTACTTTTGGCACTTTATTGCTTAAATTGCCATTTGCGAATACAGGCAATGTCAGTTGGATGGATGCGCTTTTTACAGCCACCTCAGCAGTTACAATTACCGGTCTATCTGTTTTAAATATTCATGAATCTTTTACCCTCTTTGGGCAAACTATTATTTTATTACTGATCCAGTCTGGCGGTTTGGGCTTTATGACTTTTGCGATATTGGCTGCATTAAGTTTGTCACCAAAAGTTGGTCTTAAACAGCAAATGATGGCTCAAGATAGTCTCGGGCAAACAAGCCTATCAAAAGTTACTTTTGTTGCTAAAGGAGTTGTCACTTACACCCTTATTTTTGAGCTGATTGGTACAGTTATTCTTACTGCCGCTTTTGCACCAACATATGGGTTTGCACGCGGTTTATATTATGCAGCTTTTTACAGTATTTCCTCATTTAACAATGCTGGTTTTTCATTGTTTTCAAATAGCTTAATGAATTTCCAAAGCAACTATATTATTTGTATTACCATTAGCATCCTTTATACCTTAGGTGGTCTTGGTTTTTTAGTACTCATGGATATTAAGCAAAACAAAAGATGGAAAAAACTAACACCTAATAGCAAGCTTATTCTTACCACCATTGCAATTATTAACCTCGTTGCGTTTATTTTAATATGGGCTTTAGAAGCTCAAAATCCCGCGACTTTAGGGATGTTAAACTCAGGTGAACAAGCATTAAATGCTTGGTTTCAGGCAACAGTTCCACGATCTTCAGGCTTTAATACTATTGATACAGGTGCAATGACCAACAGTAGCTCACTACTGATGATGTTACTAATGTTTATTGGTGGTGGCTCACTGAGTACAGCGGGTGGAATCAAAGTTGGCACCTTTGTCATTTTAGTGCTTAGTGTAATTTCATTTTTACGCCGGACAGATGAAATTAGGATATTTAATCACTCTGTATCTCATGAAACGACCTATAAAGCATTAGCGGTAACTGCTATTACGAGCATCCTCATCTTCATGGGCTTCTTTATTCTTTTACTTTTAGAACCTAAAGCAGATTTTATGAATTTGCTTTTTGAGGTTGTTTCTGCCGCATGTACAGTGGGTCTCTCTCGTGGAATCACACCAGATTTACATAACGGTAGTTTATTTATTTTAAGCCTACTCATGTTTGCTGGAAGGCTTGGACCTTTAACACTCGCCTATTTAATCGCTACTCCTAAAAAGAGCCGGCTTAAACATCCTCAAGCCAACATCCAAATTGGA
This sequence comes from Acinetobacter sp. C13, assembly GCF_016809775.1. NCBI lineage: Bacteria > Pseudomonadati > Pseudomonadota > Gammaproteobacteria > Moraxellales > Moraxellaceae > Acinetobacter > Acinetobacter sp. C13. The sequence goes on along the minus strand of NZ_JAFBJL010000002.1, from coordinate 798,025 downwards.
TAATAAAAAAGCCGCTTTAAAAGCGGCTTTTCTTATAGCGTCTTAGTACCAATTCAAGAGCGATACCCCCAAACCAGCATAAGTTGCTCGATGGTTATAATCAATCAAGCTTTCACCATAACCATTAAACAACTGGAAATGTCCGCGTAACTTGCCACTGATTGGAAAAGCCCAATCAAATTGCACAGCACCATGAGAGTCATCACCACCTTTCAATGAATGACGCAGCATTAAAGAGAAGTCATTCTGCTTCCACTTATAAAACGCTGTTAAATCACCACGACCAATGTAATCTTCCATATCCGGATTATTATCATCTTTACTATCTTCTTCAAGACGAATCCATGGACGAAGCATTAAAGCAAAATTACCACGCTCCAATCCAACATTAAAAATTACACGGTTCCAGCTACGAGATAATGGATCTGAACGACCATTTGACTGATGGTTTAACGTAACTCCAAGCAAACGCCCATCTAAACCAAGCAACTCGTAGTTCGTTCTAAACATTAAACTTGCTTCTGGCTCATAGTTCGTTTCACGGAATGGGCGAGATTCTTCAGCATTGAACGTCTGCCAGCGTGAAGATTGTGTATACCCTACCCACAAATCACCATTATTTCCAAAAATATTTTCCCAAGCTTTGGTTTTCAAAGAAATCTGAAACTTACTTTCTGTGGATTTCAGGTTTTGGGCGGTATTTTCTACATTGTTTGGATTTGGACTAGTAGGTAATTCATTCTTGTCACTGGTCCAAAATACAGGTAGTAAATAGACTGGCTGATAAGCACGAATATTCCAAACACCGAGTTTACTTTTTTCAGATAATTCCCAACGTTGATCAAGCAAAGAAGTAGTAGGCTCAAGTGTAGGCGCTTTACCAATCACTTTAATATTACTAACCGTATCTACAACCTTCTCTTTAAATGTTTCTGGTTGAACAGCGGGCTGATCGATTTTTTTAACAGGCTCACGTACTACCGCGGCTTGTACAACAGGTAGAGTTGCTGGCTTAAATACAGAGTCGTAACAAGCCAGACGATCGGCATTCGAAGCAAGAGCAACACATGCATCAACTGTGGCAGGGGTTGCTGGAGCTAAGGTATCAGCATATGTTACAGACGCACATAAACAGCTAAGCACGATTCCCATGCTTAGCTGTAAAGATGTGCGTTCAAATTGTTTGAACGCCATGTTCAATCTCCAATTTTTATTTTAATTAACTTGTTGAATGGTAAAACCTAATTGCTGCAATTCATCACGTTTAGCAAATGGCGCAACTACAGCTTTTACAGGAGTTTGCTCTACTAAATATTGACGAGCAACACGTTTTAAATCATCCAATGTTACATGCAATAATCTTTCACGCAAAGTACGGCGGAAAGCTGGAGTTCTCGCATGCAACAATGCATAACATGCTGTAATCGCTTCACCTGCTGGAGAGCCTGGTTTATCCATGCTTGCCACTAAACCAAGAATTGCTTCTTCAAGCTGATGAGGTTGTTGCTCTGTATTTAATAACCATTGCACGCTTGCTTCAAAGTCTTTAAACGTCTCTGCTAAACGTGGGTCACGGTAGCTAAAGAAACGGAATGAACAAGCATTTCCATCATAACTAGCACCGCCGCCATAAGCACCACCTTTTTCACGGATAGCACTGTGCAAGAATCCGTTACGTAAATAAGCTGCCAATACCATTAATGGAGCCGCATCTGGATGTGATACTTCTACGGCTTGATATGCAGACGCACAGAATTGAACGTTTGCCTGAATTAACCATGCTTCATGATTATTATCATTAGCTTGTTCTACTTGAGTTAACTCAGTTGTAGCTGTATCAACATTCAACTTATCCCAAACATTCTGGATTTCTTCAACCAAACGTTCAGATTGATGTTCTTCACACACTAATAAGAACTGTTTAGGTGCTTGCAACAACTTACTATGAATACGTTTTAATTCTGCAATCAGCTCATCGTAAGCGGCATCATCTTGGGTAATTTTAGTAACAAGCTCACCCAACCAATTCAATGCACCTAAACCCGTGTTTTGATAGTCACGTTGAGCCAAGGCACTCATGTTACGAGAAGCAATCTGCATCGCATAGCTGTGACCTGAACCAGATAAACGAGATTGCCAACGTGTTTTACGTTGTTGCAGTAACTCGATAATTCGTTCTTTCTCATCAAATCGGAGCTGTTCAAATGCTAATTTTAATAAATGAATTGCATCAAATTTCTGAGTCAACGATTTAGTCGTTAAAGTCAGCCAAGCACTAATTTTATCTTTATCATCAACTTTACTACGTAAAGAAGCGCCCATTCCTAAACCACCACTTACAGCGGTTTGCAAGTTTTGTAGTTCAAGATAGCCATATTCGCCTGCACCCACTTCACCCATCAAAATAGAAAGCAAATTGAAGTAAGGTGACTTCACAATATCTTCAGGGATCTGGATAAGTACTTGTTGATAGTAAATGCCGTTAGTACCCGCATGGTACAAGTTCAACGGCGTATCCATACGATTACAAATAATTTCGCGTAACTGACCTTGCACAATATGCAAGTCAGCAGGTACATCTTCCAAACCTACTTTTGGCAATAACTCAAGATTATCAGGAGTGTCCTGACGTTCCTCTAAAGCCTTAGTCTTAGCAATGATTTCAGCCTTATCAGCATCAGTTAGCTTTTCACCAATAGCTGCTAAGCGTGCTTTTTCAGCTTCTTGCTCTTTTACAGACTTGGTTGGGTCTGGAACTAAAGTCATCTGTACGCGATGAGGGTTGTCGAGCAAATGTGTTTGAATCAGATTTGATAACCACATTGGGTCCTTCAACTCTTCTTTAACTTGTGCAATTGCGCTGTCAACATCCCAAATTTGGATTGGATCATTATGGTGAATCGCACCACTTAAGCCATTTAAAATTAAACTTAAGCCATAAGGTGTACCGTCGCCATTAATTTCACGTTGATGTAACTCGATTTGATGCAAAATTGCATCGACTAAATTACTATCAATTGGTTTAGCAGCAACATCACGCAGAATATTTAAAACACCCTCTCTAAAGCTTTGCGCATGTTCAGGATTTGAACCTTGAACACCACAGTAGAAAGTCATTTCAAAATTACTATCGTCTACGCCCATTAATGGACCTGTAGATTGAGCATAACCACAAGTTTCTAAGTAATGACGGAGTGGCGAAGCTGAATTTTCTAATAAAATTCCTTCAACCAAACGCATTCCTAAACGCAATTTCACATCATTTGCTTCTGGTAATAACCAAGATAAAACATGATAAGTTTTATCTTTTAAATCATCACTATCAACACCATAGTTTTCTGTTACTTCAATTGGTGCAGCTAAACGTTTTTCAGGCTTAGAATATAAAGTTGTTCCTGCCGAAAACTTATGTAGAGCTAGTTTTTCAAATTGCTCTTGTAGTTCATATGCTGTCTGATTACCAAAGGTCATGAATACAGCATTACTTGGATGGTAATGTACTTTATAAAAATCGACTAACTGCTCATACGTTAAATCAGGAATATCTTTCGGGTCACCGCCTGAGTTGTAATGGTAAGTCGTTTCAGGAAATAAATGATGGGCCAACTGATGATAAAGTTGGTCAGACGGCGCACTCATCGCACCTTTCATTTCATTAAAAACAACACCTTTATATACAGGTTGACCATTTTCAAGTTCAATACGAATACCTTCTTGAGCAAAATCAAGTGGATTCAAATTGGCAGCAAATGCCGCATCAAGATAAACAGAAAGTAAGTTTTGAAAATCTTTTTTGTTTTGAGTAGCGAATGGATATGCTGTCCAATCTGCTGCTGTAAATGCGTTCATAAAAGTATTTAAAGAACGACGAATCATTAAAAAGAATGGATCACGTACCGGAAACTTTTCAGATCCACACAAAGCCGTATGTTCTAAAATGTGTGCCGTGCCTTTAGAGTCCATAGGCTGGGTTCTAAAAGCAACAAGAAATACATTTTCATCATAATCAGTTGCCAAGTGATAATGCACCGCACCTGTGACTTTATGCTTATATTCAGACACTAAAATATCTAATGCTTCTACATGGTGCTGTCGTAGCAACTGAAACGCAGGGTGAACAGTTTGAGAAATGGTTTCAGTGACATCTACAGTCATGTGATCTCCTAACATATCGGATAAGTGAATAAGTCTCATTATAGCCTGAGTCAGCTTGAGATTGGCGAACAAAAGCCAAGTAAAATACTATGTTTTTGTTGAGTATTAGTTTTCATTGGCACAGCTTTGATATCAAGCACATAGCCATGAATGTTTTATCCTAACAGAACAAAAGCTTTTAATTCTATTTATATATTAACCAATAAATAAAAAAGCCCATCAAGTTGATGAGCTTTTAGAAAAACGTTTACTTAAAAGCGATAACGAAGTGCAATTTGAGCATTCAGTGGATCGCCCATCATGTTTGAATCATTAGCATTACTATGACCTGAAACAAAGTAATCGCGATCAAACAGGTTATTTAAGTTGAGGTTCACATCGTAACGTTCACTTTGATAACCTAATGCTGCATTTACAACAGTATAGCCTTGTAAAACATTCTTGTTATCTGGCGCACTAAAACGTGATGATTCACCACGACCACCTACAGCCGCATACCAATGATCATTAATTTGATATTTTAACCATAGGTTAGCGGTGTTATTTGGCGTAAGCGCAGAACGATTGCCTGTCAGTCCAATAGCGGATTTTTCAATCTTACCATCCATATACGAATAACCAGCTAATACAGATAATTGATCAGTCAATTGGCCAGTTAATGAAAGCTCAACACCCTTGGTTTTTTGCTCACCTGCTAATACTGCTAGGGTTGAATCTGTAGGGTCTTGATTTTGAATATTTGTTTGGCTCATTTCAAACAAAGCCAAAGTTACATTCAATTGATCACTTACATCCCACTTTGCACCAACTTCAATATTTTCAGTTTTTGTTGGGCTCAAATCATCACTATTTTTATATAAAACAAATGAATCAGCCAAAGGCTGGAAAGATCGATTATAAGAAGTATAGAGTGAAATATTGCTTACTGGCTGATAAACCACCCCGATTCGTGGAGAATAAGTGTTATCAGTTCTATTTAATATTTGAGACTTCACTTTATCATTACGATCTTGCGATAAATTATCATAGCGTAGACCAACTAAAACTTTCAGCTGATCTGTAACTGTCATTAAGTCTTGTAAATAGATACCGTAGTTTTCAAAGGTATTACTATTATTGTTACGTGCAGCTGTTGAGCCTGTATTAATCGGTGCCCAGTATTCTAATTTAGGATTATACAAATCAGTTGTGGTTTTAGTACCTTGCCAAAGTATTTCATCTTTGTGCTGCTTACTATACTCCGCACCAATCAAAGTATTGTGCTTTAAAAATCCTGTATTAAATAAACTACTTAATTCTTGCTGAACATATACGCCATCTTCATTACGCAAACGCTTATTTTGAGTCAATTGAATCTTATCAGCTGGTAAGTTTTGATGTGAATCAACACTATATTGGCGGTCTAATGAATAGTTATAATGACGAACTACGCCATGATATTTTAGATTATCATTAAACTCATGATCTAAACTTATGGTTTGGCTTGAAATTTCAGTATCAACATCACCAACCTCTTTACCGTTTAATGCACCATAAAAAGTTTTAGGGTTGGTTTTAACTGGTTTACCTGTAATTGGATCTGTCGGAAAACCTTGATCTGCTAAACGGTCATCATGCAAATAGTCAGCCTGAATTAAAAGCTTCGTCTTGTCTGAAATATCCCATTGTAAAGATGGAGCAACCGCTTGGCGTTTTAAAAAAGCCTGATCACGATAACCATCTGAATCTTCAACTGCGCCAGTTAAACGAACCTTAATATTCTCTGCTACTTTTTCATTCACATCGACTTCTGCACGGCGTTGCCCTGTTGTGCCGCCAATCAGACTGACTTCGCGCAAAGATTCATCCATTGGTTTTTTATTAATTTTATTAACTAAACCACCAGCCGAGCCACGTCCATATAATACAGAAGCAGGCCCTTTTAAGACTTCAATCCGCTCAACATTCGACATATCGCGAAAATACAATGCATCATCACGAATACCATCTACATAGTTATCTGTGATTGCAGAGAAACCACGAATCATGACCTGATCACGTTGTCCATCACCCACACTAAAGCTCAGACCAGCAACGTTTTGCAAGGCACCTTGCATAGAGGTCACCGTTTGCTCTCTCAAAACTTGTTTAGGCACCACATTTACGATTTGAGGAACATCTTTTAATTGCACAAGTCCTTTAGTTGCAGTTGATGCTTGTCCCACTTCTTGTTTTAAGCTTTGTTGCTTTTCAGCTTTTACTGAAATTGTTGGAAGGTTGGTTACAGCCTGTTGCTCTGTCTCTAAGGCATATACATGGCTTGTCATAACCCCAACTGATGAAATAAATAAAATTGAACGCTTCATGTAAGTTCGCTACGAAAAATTTCAGGCGAAGTTTCGATGAAATACGATATATTTGTAAATATTAGCAAGAATCATTATTAATTGATAATTTTTATTAAAAACATTATTTCAATAGCTTAATTAAACAATCTTTTTCCACTAATTTTTGATTTAACTGAATTTTATTCAACAAACTACAGCAAATCCAAGCAATGGTGTAAACTTAGCAACCTGATTTTTTTATTTTGTGACAACACATATGGCAACTGTAGATCTTTTTGCAATTGGTAATGCATTAATCGACCAAGAATTTAAAGTGTCTGATGATTTTCTTAGTCAACAAGGTTTGCAAAAAGGCACCATGCAGTTGTCCGATGGCGACACTCAATCTGCTCTTTATGCAGAGTTAAAACAGCATCAAGATTATAAAGGTCAAGCAAGTGGTGGTTCTGCTGCGAATACTACTGTAGCCTTTAGTGCATTAGGTGGAAGTGCTTTTTATGGTTGCCGCGTTGGTAACGATGATTTGGGTTCAATTTATCTACAAGGTTTAAATGAAGCTGGCATCCAAACCACTCCAAAATCAATCAGTGAAGGCGTGACAGGTACCTGCATGGTACTCATTAGCCCTGACTCTGAACGTACAATGCATACCTATTTGGGCATCACTGCTGAACTTTCTCAAGATCAAATCGACTTTGAACCATTAAAAACAGCAAAATGGCTTTATATTGAAGGTTATCTTTCTACAAGTGAAACAGCGCGCAAAGCTGTAAAACAAGCCAGAGAAATTGCAAAAGCAAATGGCGTTAAGATTGCTTTATCTCTTTCAGATCCTGCCATGGTGCAATACGCTCGCGAAGGCTTAGAAGAGCTCATGGATGATGGCGTAGATTTACTATTTTGTAATGAACAAGAAGCCTTAATGTATACAAATACAACAACTGTTGAAGATGCTCTTGCTCAATTACGTTTTAAAAATCATACAGTAGTCATTACACAAAGTGCTAAAGGTGCTTTAGTTTCTAACTCTACTCAACATTTCCATGTGGCAGGCCGTCATGTAGAAGCCGTTGATACCAATGGTGCTGGCGATGCATTTGCAGGTGCATTCCTATATGCCCTAAATCATCATCAAGATTTGAATGCTGCTGCACAGTTAGCTGTCTTAATTTCTAGTGAAGTTGTTTCTCAATTTGGCCCACGTTTAGCGATTAATGATTATGCTAAACTTCTTGAAAATTTTCAGAAGGAATGTGCTTGAAATGGAAAGGATCTGTATGACGGAAGAAGTTCCTGAGCGTGAAGCTAGAGCTTTTGACACTTTACAAGGAACTACTATTTTCATTACGCAACGTGATGGCGCATTCTATGCTTATCAAAACTTATGCCCTCACTTGCAAACAGAGCTTGAATATTTAGAAAATCAATTTCTTGATCAAGACCAAGAATATATTCAATGTTCTACCCATGGTGCTTTATTTACTGTGGAAACAGGCGAATGTATCTCAGGACCATGTTTAGGTGATTTTTTAAATAAAGTTGAGATTAAAGTACATTCAGATGGCGGTATCTATATCGTAGACTGAAGCGATCAACATTAGAGTTTCTGCCATGGCTGATTTCTTTTTCAATTATTATCTTATGCCATTTCACTTAAGTGTAGTGGCTTTGATATTACTCAGCGTGGTAGAAACCATTGGTATGTATATTGGACTTCGTCCAAGTCAATTACTCAAAAAAATTGCGCCTGTTTGGCTTTCTAACTCGCCACTACTTAACGTTAAATTTTCTAAAGCTTTAATTTTCGTTTTTTTACTTATCAATTTTAGTTTTGCAGGCTATTTTTTACAGCTCTCTTTCTTTGCAATCCAGCATTATTTTATTTCACCATTTTATTTAATCGTCCCAGCCCTTGTCATCGCAATCTTTTTTACTGTATTCATGATTCACTGCCTTGACCAAGTAATTAAACCAAAGCTTACTCATACAAACTATAATCTTTTAGGACGTTTAGCGACAGTTTCCAGTGGTAATGCTAGACCTGGGTTTTCTGCCCAAGCGCGTGTGCGTGATGAATTCGGCCAGCTACATTACGTTCAAGTCGAACCAGAATACGGCGAACTCGAATTATACTCTCAAGTTATCCTTGTGAGAGTGCATAAAAGCCATTATGTAGCCAAGAAAATTTCTGTATCAAACGATCTTTTCGCCCCCGATTAAACTCTTACTACTATTCTATTTACTTACTGCTTTTAGCAGGCTTTATTACGCCTATATTTTATTATTTTCTTTTTAATTAATTATTTATTATTCCAACCATTTTAGTTTGGAATATAACTTATAAATATAATATACAACCATTTTAGTCGGTATTAAATTAAAACAAACTATTTTAATCAACTTAATATTTTTATTTACAACTGTTTTAGTAGGATTTAATAATCAATTCAAACTATTTTAGTATAGTATTTATTTTAAAATATTAAGTAATTGTTTTATATAAATTAATTATTTAAATATTCATTTAAAATATATTTAATGTTTATTTTTATTATATTTTGATTAATAATAAAATTAATATCAAATGAGGTTTAATTTATGAGCCTTAATTTTAAAAATCTTAATGGTCGTTTAGTTAAAGAAATCACTATTATTCTAATAATAAAAATAGTGCTTCTCTTAACGATCAAACATATTTGGTTTGATGCTCCCACCATCCCCAAAAATTTTGACAATCAGGTCGCCGAGCATATTGCTGGCGATAACATTTCCCACATTAAGGAGACACGTTGATGATTTCTGAAAGCGTGGTTGATCTTTCGCGGTTTCAATTTGCGATGACCGCAATGTATCACTTTCTTTTCGTCCCTTTAACTCTAGGTTTGGCATTTATCCTTGCCATCATGGAAACCACTTATGTCATTTCCGGTAAAGAAATTTACAAGGATATGACTAAATTTTGGGGAAAATTATTTGGTATTAACTTTGCTTTAGGGGTAACAACTGGCTTAACAATGGAGTTCCAATTTGGAACAAACTGGGCTTATTACTCACACTATGTAGGTGATATTTTTGGTGCTCCATTAGCAATTGAAGGCCTTATGGCATTCTTTCTTGAGTCTACATTTATTGGTTTATTCTTCTTCGGATGGGACCGTTTAAGTAAGGTTCAGCATCTAGGCGTAACATGGTTAGTCGCTCTCGGATCCAATATGTCAGCGCTTTGGATTTTAGTGGCGAATGGATGGATGCAGAACCCTGTAGGTGCTGCATTTAACTTTGAAACAATGCGTATGGAATTAGTTGATTTCGGCGCGCTTATCTTTAACCCTGTAGCTCAGGTGAAATTCGTACATACCGTTTCTGCGGGCTATGTAACTGGTGCAATTTTTGTACTTGCCATCTCAAGCTATTACTTACTTAAAAAACGTGATCTTCCTTTCGCACGTCGCTCATTTGCAATTGCTGCCATTTTCGGTCTTGCATCTACACTTTCAGTGATTCTGTTAGGTGATGAATCTGGCTATGAACTCGGTGATGTTCAAAAAACTAAACTCGCAGCGATCGAAGCCGAATGGGATACTCACCCTGCTCCTGCTCCGTTTACTTTGTTTGGTGTACCAAACCATGAAGAAATGCGGACAGATTACGCAGTTAAAATTCCATATGCATTAGGTTTAATTGCAACTCGTTCAACAACCAAAGAAGTTACTGGTCTTAAAGATCTCATGCAACAGCATGAAGTTCGTATTCGCAACGGTATGCTTGCATATGCCGAACTTGAAAAATTACGTGCAGGTGATCGCTCACCAGAGTTATTAGCCTCTTTTGAAAAAAATCAAAAAGATTTAGGTTATGGCCTACTTCTTAAGAAATATGCACCCAATGTAGTTGATGCAAGCGAGCAAAATATTAAAGCTGCTGTAAAAGATACTGTTCCAAATGTTACAGCGCTATTTTTCTCTTTCCGCGCGATGGTTGCCTCTGGCTTCTTAATGCTATTACTTTTCATTTTAGCGACTTGGGCTGTAGCAAAAAGAAATGCTGAAAATAAACCTTGGCTCCTAAAATATGCATTGTTTGCTCTTCCGCTTCCTTGGATTGCTGCACAAACTGGTTGGTATGTAGCTGAAGGCGGTCGTCAACCATGGTCAATTGGTGAAATTCTACCAACCCACCTCTCTACTTCTAGTTTAAGTACTGGTGACGTATGGGGTTCAATTATTGCGCTAGCAGCGTTCTACACCGCTCTTTTGATTATTGAAATGTATTTAATGATCAAATTTGCTCGTTTAGGACCAAGCTCTCTACACACTGGCAAATATCATTTTGAAAAGCAAGAACCGAAAGCAGCGGTTAATGGGGAGGCCTTATCATGATTGAATATGAATTATTGAAAATCATTTGGTGGGTGTTAGTCGGTGTACTACTCATCGGCTTTGCTCTTACCGATGGCTTTGATATGGGATCTATGGCTCTCATGCCTTTCGTTGGAAAAACCGATAGCGAACGCCGTGCTGCAATCAATACTATTGCCCCACACTGGGATGGTAATCAGGTCTGGTTTATTACGGCAGGTGGTGCATTATTTGCTGCATGGCCAATGGTTTACTCAGTCGCTTTCTCAGGCATGTACTGGGCACTCTTGTTAGTTCTATTTGCACTTTTCCTAAGACCAGTAGGTTTCGATTATCGCTCTAAACTTGAAAATACCAAATGGCGTAACTCTTGGGACTGGGGTCTATGCATCGGTGGTGCTGTTCCAGCGCTTGTGTTTGGTGTGGCTTTCGGTAATTTGTTTTTAGGTATTCCTTTCAGTTTAGATAGCACATTACGCTCTGAATATACAGGCAGCTTTTTTGCCCTTCTTAACCCCTTTGCTCTAGTTTGCGGTGTGGTAAGTCTGTCTATGCTGTGTGCACATGGCGGTGCATGGCTCATGCTACGTACTGATGAAGCTTTAAAACAACGCTCTGCCAAAGCCACTCAAATTATGGCAATTATCTTTTTAATTTGTTTCTTTGTAATTGGAGCATGGCTGTATTTTGGGCAAGTGCCAGGTTATAGCTATGCTGTTACTATAGATCCAAATGCTGCGCTTAACCCTTTAGCTAAAGAAGTGGTTACCAATAGCAATCCAGGTTGGATGAACAATTACAGTACCTATCCAATTACTAAAGTTGCCCCTGTTCTTGCCATATTAGGCGCGATCATTGCAATTTTTGCATCTTCAAAAGCAAAAGCGGGCTTAAGTTTTACTGGTACAAGTTTAATGATTGTAGGAGCAATTTTAACTGCCGGTTTTGCCCTATTCCCATTCCTACTTCCATCTAGTATCAATCCTAACTCTAGCTTGACGATGTGGGATGCTGTATCAAGTCACCTTACTTTAGGCGTTATGACGGTCGCTGCCTGCATTTTTGTTCCTCTTATTTTGATCTATACCAGTTGGTCTTATTACAAAATGTGGGGAGTCATCACTAACAAACATATCGAGTCAAACTCGCATAGCTTGTATTGAGGAGAAAACTATGTGGTATTTCGCATGGATCCTAGGCATTTTGATGGCATGTTTTGCGGGTGTACTCAGCGCGCTTTATATCGAACACCATCAAGATTTAGATGAGGAATAAATGATGGCAAAAGCAATGACAGCATCAAATCATCGAAAAGCTCAAGCATTTGCAATGGCCCTTTCTTTTCTGTTGGCATTGCCCCTTGCTGCAATTTTGTTGGTTTACCCTTCACTCATGCTAGATGCTAACGGACACTACAATCATAGCCAGCTTATGCTGGTGATGATTGGTATTTCTGGTGGATTTATTTACGGAGTGGGTTTCGTACCCAACTTCTGGTTATGGAAGTGGTTATTTAGCCCATGGGTGGCTTGGCCTCTCATGCTTTTAGGCTATTACATCTGGTTTCTAACCTAAATCAAAAAGACCTCATCTGAGGTCTTTTTTCATTTCGATTAAATTAATAGGTACTAATATTAAATTAATTTGATTGTTCAGCTAACCATGCCATAAATTTTTGACGCTCAGCTTTAGAAGCTTTCTGCCAAGTTTCAACTAAACGTTGATCATTTGTTTGGGCTACGCCTGTTACAGGCATAGATGTTGGAGCTGGTACAGCCACCTGAACAGAAGTAGGTTTAGCAGAGGCATACACTGCCTCAGGCTGCGATTTAGATGATTTAGTTGTAAAGTCAGTGACTTTTCCTAATAAACCCGTTGCAAACCATGGTTTTGCCTCATTGTTTGCACCAGTTTGTTGTACGATTAATTCATTATTTGCGCTGTACAAAGCCACAGTTGGTTGCTCAGCATATTTCTTTGCTTGTTCAAATTGCTTTGGTGCATCTACCATCGAAAGCTTATAAGTTTGCCCATCTTTGAGAGCCGGAGTTTGAATTGTGACTACTCCAGATTTAACAATGTCATGCTCCCCGCTTAAATGTTCAAAGTATTCTTGATAGCGCACACTTAAACTTGTTTCACCAGCATCGACTTTATAATTATTTTTAGATGAACGAAATAACCCAGAGTTGACTTCCTGACCATTCACCGCAAGGATTACAATTTCCTCTGGTGCTGTAATTGTAACTGCTGAAAATACCGAACCGCTGAGTAATAAACCAATTGCAGCAACACCTAATCTTAAAGTCATCTGTCTCTTTCTCTGTGTTTGATAAGCTATTAAATCATGAGCAATATGCAATATGATTGTGACTATTTTATGACAAAGCATTTATCGACTAATTTCTTGATTTATTATTTTGAAATATGCATTTGAATTTCATAAATTTTCGTTTTATATATTCTTCCTATTCATTCTAAAAATATAAAAAAAGCACCTAAAATAGGTGCTTTTTTTAATTTCAATTAAATTAATTGAAAGTTTTGAAACGATCAGCATCATTAATAAATGCTTTTTCACCTGCTGGTGCTTCAACCGAACCAAATACTAATTGAGCACGTAATTTCCAAGTTGCAGGAACATCAAATGCTTCAGCTGCGTCTGCATCGACAATTGGGTTATAGTGCTGTAAAGAAGCACCTAAACCAAGCTCTGAAAGCGCAGTCCAAGTTGCAAATTGAGCAATTGCACTTGAGTGTTCAGACCATACAGGGAAATTGTCTGCATATAGTTCGAATTGCTCTTGTAAGCTTTTAACAACAGCTTGGTCTTCATAAAATAAAACCGTACCAACACCAGCTACAAAGCTATCAATTTTTGCATTTGTACCAGCAAAAGCTTCTGCAGGAACAATTTTACGCAAAGCTTCACGAACTAAATTCCAGAATTTAGCATGAGATTCACCGTATAGTGTCACTACACGTGAAGATTGTGAGTTAAAAGCTGAAGGACTATGTTTAACTGCTTCACGGATAGTTTCTTCAATTTTAGTGCGATCTAATGCAACGTTTTTACCAATTGCATAAATTGTACGACGGTTTTTAATTTTATCTAAGAAAGTAGACATTTTGTTATTTCCTACCTATTGATTTGACCAAGGGTCGTTGTTTGGGAATGAGTACAGTGTATTAAAGTCATTTTTCATAATCAGCATTAAAAATATGACAGTTCGTTTTATTTTCGCAACAATAATAAAAGATATACATATAAAAAAAGCTTCACGATTTAGTGAAGCTTTTTAGGGTTACCAAGCAATTTACTTATCAGTTTCAAACAGCGCAGCAACAAAAGATTTAGCCGAGAATGGTCTTAAATCATCAATTTTTTCACCTACACCAATAAAACGAATTGGCACATGGGTGCGACTTGCAATATTAAAGAGCACACCGCCTTTCGCAGTTCCATCCAGTTTGGTAATGGTAATACCCGTTAAACCTACAGCTTGATCAAACTCTTGTACTTGGTTAATCGCGTTTTGACCTGTTCCTGCATCTACCACCAACATAATTTCATGAGGTGCAGTTGCATCAATTTTCTGCATAACACGTTTAACTTTTTTGAGTTCTTCCATCAAGTTACTCTTATTATGTAAACGACCTGCCGTATCCGCAATTAATACGTCAATTCCTTTAGCACGAGCACTTTCAAAGGCATCAAAAATAACAGAAGCACTATCAGCTCCGTGACCTTGAGCTACTACAGAGATATCGTTACGTTCACCCCAGATTTGCAATTGCTCAGTTGCTGCGGCGCGGAATGTATCACCAGCAGCCAACATCACTTTTTTGCCTTCACCTTGTAAACGTTTCGCCAACTTACCAATAGTTGTAGTTTTACCCACTCCATTTACCCCAACCATCAAAATCACATACGGTGATTTATTAGGGTCAATATGCAATGGCTTAACACGTGGAGCCAACAAAGCAACCAACTCTTCTTGTAACGCTTTATATAAAGAGTGGGAATAGATCAAATCACCACGAGCTGTACGCTCTGTTAAATTGGTAATGATGGTTTTAGTTGCTTCAACACCAATGTCTGCAACCAATAATTGCTCTTCGACTTCTTCAAGTAACTCATCGTCAATTTCCTTTCCGCCAATCAAAATATTGACCATACCATCAGCGAAATTACGACGAGTTTTGGTTAAGCCTTCTTTCATCCGGCCAAAAAAACCAGTTTTTGGTTGTTCAACCGGTGTTTCTGTAGAAGCCACTTCGTCTTTGGCTACTTCAATATTTTCTTGTGATTTAGCAGGAGATTCAACGATGGGAACATCGATAGCAGGTAAATTAGGTAATGTGACATCGTCATCACCGATCTCAGCATCTATCAAGAATTTATTTTGCATATTCGATTGTTGCTCCATGCGGATTCCTTGAAAAGCAGCGCGTTTAAAAAGACAAAGTTTAGCATAAATTCAAAATTTTGCCTGCCACAATAGTGCTCAAAAAGCTTTGGAAACCAAGATTTAGCCGAATTAACCCATTTACTGAGTATCTTCCTGAGCAAGTGCTGGATATTGTCTAATATGAGCACCTTCAAATTGATATGCATGCATTAACTTTAAATACTCTGCTCTATGAATTTCTGATTGAGCTATTAACAGCTCAGCCATATCCTGAGTTTTAGGATAAGTAGCTTGATGAGAGAGTTGTATAATTCGTTGATATTGTTCCGGACTAATAGGCCGAAGTAATGCTAAATATGACAGTACAAAAATACAGCCAATGACAATAACCACAAATAGGTTAAAACATTGATCAACTTTTAACTCAGACTTTAATTTAAGAAAATTTTGTTTGAATATGAGCATGACCTACCTCGAATTAGTGTAGTGTAGGGTTCAATACTCATAAGCACAAGATCAAACATCCAGTAAGGCCAAGAATCGTACCTTACTGGATAATAATACTTAGCTTATTAGTGAACGAATGACGGAAAAGTATAAAATTGCTGCAATAATCACCAAGACTAAAAACATCGCAAAAATACTTAAACCTTCTTCAGCATCGGCTGGATGCAGTTCGTCTTCGTCGGCAATTTTTCTCAGTTCACCATCATAAACTTGATAAAACCAGTTTTTTTGTGCAGGTTCCAAATGCCTTGCAAAGTCAAATACTCTTTTGCGCTGAGCAAGACAATAATCCCCTAAATGGATCTCTTGATGAAAGATCGCTTCGTCTAATAGTTTACGATGATAATGGGCTAGTTCTATGATTTGTTCCTCTCTAGGTGGAGTATCAAAAACAAAGCCATCGATAGTATTTGTCATATTTTATTCTCCTTGTCTTTTATTCTCATATTGATTTTACTCAAAATTATTTGTGAATAATGTTTAATCATGTATCCTAATAGTGAATTAACTGGTATGCACCAATAGTTGACAAATCCATTAATTTGTAATATTAGTTTAATAATTCTAAGTTAAATTAATTTAAAGGCAGTAGCCTTTAGAAAAAGTAATCATAATTACAATAAGGAGTTTTCTATGATTCAACGTATCTCTCATCATGATTTAGAACATGTGTACGCAACTGCAGTAAACACAATTCACTCTCAAATGAATTTTCAGGATGCAGTTGCACAGTTAGAAGAAGTTGCTCGCGCTGGGCACGGTAAAGCTGCTCTGTTTTTAGCTGAATTGTATTATCAAGGTTTCCGTGTTGAACGTGACTCACTTAAAGCACAATATTGGCAAAAGTTAGCCACAATGCAAGCATAAAGAAACGTCACCTAGGTGGCGTTTTTTTACGTCTGGAAATAAGTAAAACTAGCAATTTATCTAAAGCTTTAGCCACTTTAAGTAAAGGATATGAATTTCACAGCTGGAATATTTGTTTACGATTTGATACCTGTTTAAACTGAAATGTCATCTGATTTTTTTATAATAAGCAAGACAAGTTAGAACCTTTAAATTCACAATGAAAAGTTTAAGTAATCTACAACCGGTTTCAAGAGACTTGATGATTAAGATTTATATTTTAAGAACCATGATGTATTGCGGGGTTCTTTGGGGATTATTTCATCAGGGATGGGCAATTAAATCAGATCAGGAAGACTTTATTTTTCCTTTTTGGCTTAATGGTTTGCAGGCACATCGCTACGCAAAAGAGCATTGGCCACATTACAAACCAAGAAGAATTACACCTAAAGATTTCCATGAGTCTTTACTACCAACTTTAACACGACTCAACGTCACTCCTGCTTTGTTTAATTCATCTCATAGAAAATTAAAGTTATCTACTCAGCAAATGCAACATTTCTTTTTCAAACATCCGAATTGGCAAGGAGCGTAAACTTTTCTTTAGGTTCTTAACCTCTATTAGAATGCTTTTTGAACGCTTGAATGTAAAACTTGTATTTGAATGACTATCCAGTCTTTGCATTTTTATAAAATCAAGCTAATTTAAAACAAAATGATAAAACACAGGACAGAAGAAATGACAATCGTTGCACAAGTAATCAAGAACAAAGCAGAACAAGATATTTTTACAATTTCTCCAGAAGCCACTGTCCTTGAAGCAATTAAGATTATGGCGGATAAAGGAATTGGTGCGCTCGTCGTAGCTGAGGGTGAAAAAGTTGTCGGAATTTTGTCTGAACGTGACTACACGCGAAAAGTAACGCTTATGGAACGTTCATCATATAGCACTACAGTCGCTGAAATTATGACATCCAAAGTACTTACGGTAAGCTTAAATAACACGGTTGAAGAATGTTTGCAGCTTATGACAGATCGTCATTTACGTCACTTGCCTGTACTAGACAATGAAAAATTAGTTGGTTTTATCTCTATTGGTGACTTGGTAAAAGCTGCAATGGAAGACCAGAAAAATCTCATTGAACAATTAAAACAGTACATCTCTGGTTAATTATTTCATATAAAAAATGGGCATTTCTATGCCCACTTTTTATTGATATAAAACTTAAAGATAGTTATTAATTAAAGCAACTAAACGCTCTAGCAAGTCATCAGCCTGTGCTTGAGTCATGTTAATTGGTGGCAATAAACGCACTACTGAACCAGCTGTAACATTAATAATAAGCTTATGTTGATCACGAGCAATTGCAACGAGCTCAGCACAGTCTTTAGGCAATTGAATACCAATCATCATACCAAAGCCACGTACTTGCACATTTTTATCTGCCAATTGCGCACGTAATTGATCAACAATATAACCACCAACAACTGCCGCGTTTTCTACAGCATTCTCTTTTTGGATTGTATCAATTACTGTATAAACCACACGAGAACCTAGCACTGTGCCACCATAAGTAGACCCATGGCTACCAGGTCCTAATAAGCCAACAGCTTTACCTTGGGTCATTACCGCGCCTACTGGAAAGCCATTACCAAGTCCTTTCGCAGTCGTCAAAACATCAGGCACAATGTTTGTATGCTGATAAGCAAAATACTTACCAGTACGGCCGTTACCTGTTTGAATTTCATCTAACATCATTAGCCAGTTATGTTGATTACATATGGTGCGGACTTCTTCAAGATAGCTAAAGCCTTGAGGTGCTGTATTAATACCACCCTCACCTTGAATAGGTTCAATCAAAATCGCAACAATATCTGGGTGCTGCAAAGCAGCTTCTTGAATTGCTTCTACATCACCAAATGGCACACGAATAAAATCATTGGTTAAAGGAGCAAAACCATCTTGTACTTTCTTATTACCAGTAGCTGAAAGTGTTGCTAAAGTACGACCATGAAATGATTGCTCTGCCACAATTATCTTTGGGGAGCTTACACCTTGTTGAGTACCAAATTTACGAGCAATTTTAATGGCGCCTTCATTTGACTCAGCACCACTGTTTGAAAAGAAGATCTCTTCCATCCCTGAAACTTCAGCAAGCTTCTGAGCAGCAGCCGTTTGCCAAGGAATCTCAAATAAGTTACTTGTATGCACAAGTGTTGCAGCTTGTTCAGCAATTGCTTCTGCGATGACTGGATGCGCATGACCTAAACCACATACAGCAATACCGGTTAAAGCATCTAAATACTCTGTACCATCTTCGGTATATAGATATGCCCCTCGGCCTCGTACAAAACTGATCGCTTGGCGACCATAAGTAGCCATTAAATGTGATGGTTGATCAGGTTGTATTGGAGCTAGGGTAATATCATTCATAACGAACTCTGTCTGTATGAGGTTTTAAGAAGGGTTTATATAAGCAAAAACTGGCTCTGATGAAAAGTCTCATCACTCATTTATCTAAAATTTCGTCCGCTTTTTGCTATCGCTTCGGTTTATACAATAAAATATTGAATATTCAATGCAACTTTAAGTAATCAGGTGGTTTGCAAAGCGATGTAAACACCCCCTATAATGCTGCTAGATTAGTTGAGGATCTCTTTATGACTGAACAAGCACGTGATACTGAAGCGTTAATCCGCGATCAAATTGCGAAGCATCCCGTTTTACTTTACATGAAAGGCACTCCACAGTTTCCACAATGTGGTTTCTCTGCACGTGCTGTAGAAGCGCTCAGTCAAATTGGTCGTCCATTTGCATATGTAAATATTTTGGAAAACCCTGATATTCGTGCAACATTACCAAAAATTGCGAACTGGCCTACTTTCCCGCAACTTTGGGTAAATGGCGAACTTATTGGCGGTAGCGATATCATGCTTGAAATGTTCCAAAATGGCGAATTAAAACCATTAGTTGAACAATACAGTGCAGCGCCAGAAGCGTAAATAATAAAAAAGCCAATCAATAGATTGGCTTTTTTATACTCTCAATTTTAACGATCACTTACCCCGACATAGCGAAATAAATTTTCCACACCTAAATCAGATTTTAAAATAATTAGATTTTCATAAGTTGTTGTCGTAAGAGCTTCAAAAATATTCATATTCGGATCTTCGTGCAACTCATCCACATTTTGATCCATACACTCTTCAAATCGATCAGCAATAAATTCAAACCCCAAATCCATAGCAATAAATAAAGTATGTTCACATGGCTGAACATATTGTTCTTGCGCCCAGTCAATTATTGCTTGTTTGCAAAATGGACATTCAATATTCGCAGAAGCATCGTTAAGTTCGATCAATTGATAATGCATTAGATTTGAGAAGAATAGAAAATTATAGTGTAAAAGAAATTAATTGAAAGTTCTAGAAAAGGCTAGAAACACTAAGCAAAAATGCACATTAAAATTACATTGTAATGACAATATAATTTCAAATTCTCATTTAAAGGAAATACATTAGTGTATGTTTTAATTACAAAAAATTTAGTTTAAGAATTATCGTTGCAAAATTAATAATGTAAAATCATGGTTGTTGCAGAAATAGGATATTTTAATGCTCACTGATCTTGATGATTTTTATTGTTTTGCTCTCGTCGTTGAGCATGGTGGTTTTAGTGCCGCTGAGCGTGTAACGGATATACCAAAATCAAAACTAAGTCGTCGTGTATATAGCCTAGAAGAAAACTTAGGCGTTCGCCTGATTCAACGCAGCTCTCGTCATTTTGCTGTTACAGATATTGGGATGGATATTTATAGACATGCTCAAGTCATGATGAATGCTGCACAGGCTGCTCATGATTTGGTTGATCATTTAAGCATTCAACCTAGAGGTGTTGTAAAGGTTAGTGTTCCTGTTGATATTGCTCAAAATCAACTGCCTAAAATTTTGCCTGCTTTCTTAAAAAAATATCCAGAAATTCGTTTGCAACTTATGGTTAGCAATCGTCGAGTAGATGTCATTAATGAAGGAATTGATATTGCTTTACGTGTTCGCTCAAAACTAGATGATGATCCAAGTTTAGTTCTTAGACAGTTTGCACTTATTGAACAGAGTCTATTTGCAAGTCAAGCATATCTAAATGAATTTGGAGATATAAAAAATCCAGAACAACTTAGTGAGCATCGCATTTTAAGTTTGTCAGAAGAGCATCTTGATCAACAATTCCTTTTGCATGGTCCAGACAATCAGCAAAAGAAAATCAAAGTCAGCCCTATCGTAATGGGTACAAATATCCATATGTTGGCGCAATTAGCGAGTCAAAACTGTGGGATCGCTTTACTACCAGAGAGCGCAGCAGAAGATTTTCTAAAATCCGGACAGCTTGTACAAATTTTACCGGAATGGAAAGCTCCTCACGGTATATTACATGCCGTATATCCATCACGCCGAGGGTTATTACCTGCTGTACGAGTATTTATTGATTATTTGGTAGAACATCTTTCTGAGCATTAAAATGAATTTAAAAAAAGTTCGATAATTATCGAACTTTTTTATTTTTAAATTGCAGGATAGTTTCCTACACCTTCAGGCCAAGGTGTTAAGAGTTCAAAGCCAGTGTCAGTTACAGCAACCATATGTTCCCATTGCGCAGATAACGAAAGATCTTGAGTAATAACTGTCCAACCGTCATTTAATTCTTTAACCTGTGGTCTACCCGCATTAATCATCGGTTCAATCGTAAAGACCATACCTTTTTTTAATACTAAGCCTTGGCCGCGCTGCCCATAATGTAAAACATTAGGTTGTTCATGATAAACCTTACCAATCCCATGACCACAATATTCTCGAACAATGCTATACCCTTCTCGATGAGCAACTGACTGAATAGCATAACCAATATCGCCTAGTGTAGCTCCTGGCTTAACAGCATGAATCCCAGCAACCATCGCTTCATAAGTTGTATCAACAAGTTTTTTTGCTTGCGGGTTTACATCACCTACAAAATACATGCGGCTCGTATCACCAAAATAGCCATCTTTAATAATTGCGACATCAATATTAATAATATCGCCATCTTTTAAAATCTTATTCGGTGACGGAATTCCATGGCAAACTACTTCATTTACTGATGTACATATTGTTTTAGTAAAACCATGATATCCCACATTCGCAGGAATAACTTTTAAAGTATTTACAATATAGTCATTACACAGGTTATCTAAATATTCAGTAGATACACCCGGTTTAATATATGCCCCTATCATTTCTAAAACTTGTGCAGCCAAGCGTCCAGAAACTCTTAACTTTTCCAGATCTTGTTCAGTTTTTATTGTAACAGTAGAAGCTCTCATTCAGTTTTATCCTCGTAGACACTGCTTTTACCACGCCTACAAAAATGTAAGTTAATTTAGAATATTCTAGAACGGATATAGGATAGGCTGGAAGCATTAAATGCCCAAATATTCAACATTCATAATAGAAATTCATACTTTTATTTTTGCATAATTTCTTTAAAAAGTCAGAGGCAAAAAATGATTTCCTAATTTCTTTCAATGGTTTTTCAAATACATACCTTAACCAATTGATATTTTTAATATCTACTAAAGGTTTTTATGCTCTGAAAAAAATCTTTTTCACATAAAATACCGCTTGATCATGCTCTCGTTTGCTCTAAAATTCCTTTTTTTTTATTAATTTTAATTTATGCAACATCTTCGTACTGGAGATATTATTGCCCTAGGTTTTATGACCTTTGCTCTTTTTATTGGAGCTGGCAATATTATCTTTCCTCCCATTGTCGCTCAACAAGCCGGTGATCATGTATGGCTAGCCGCTATAGGCTTTTTGATTACTGCAGTTGGTCTACCTGTAATTACCATCATGGCACTCTCTCGTATGCAGGGTTCCATTGAAATTATTAGCTCTCCTCTCGGTCGAGTAGCAAGTCTGATTTTAACTGTTGTTTGTTATTTATCAGTAGGCCCTTTATTTGCTACCCCACGTACAGCTACTGTTTCTTATGAAATTGGTTTTTCATCTTATTTTGGAACATCAAGTAGTAGCCTTTTAATTTACAGCGCAATTTATTTTTCATTTGTAACTGTAGTTTCACTTTATCCAAACAAGTTATTGGATACTGTTGGTCATGTGCTTGCTCCGCTAAAAATTATTGCTTTAGCAATTTTAGGTATTGCAGCAGTTATGATCCCAGCGGGTTACGTCCCTGCTCCAATCAACCATTACGTTGAATCTCCAGTTTCGGAAGGTTTCGTAAATGGTTATCTCACTATGGATACTTTAGGTGCACTAGTATTCGGTATCGTAATTATTCAAGCGATTTATTCGCGTGGTGTTACCGATAAAAAATTAGTCACTAAGTATGCGATTATTGCCAGTCTTATTTCTGGTGCAGGTCTTACTTTAGTCTATTTAAGCTTATTCAAATTAGGTGTAGGTAGTCATGAAGTAGCACCAAATGCAGCAAATGGTGCAGTAATTTTACATGCGTATGTTCAACATGCTTTTGGCAATATGGGTTCATTATTCTTAACTGGACTAATTTTTCTAGCATGTATGGTGACAGCGATTGGCTTAACTTGTGCTTGCGGTGAGTATTTTGCTCAGTTAACTAAATTGCCTTACAAACTTTTAGTATTCATTTTAGTTGGTTTCTCTTTCATTATTTCTAATCTTGGATTAACCAAACTTATTGCTGTATCAGTACCTGTTTTAAGTGCAATTTATCCACCAGCCATTGTTGTAATTATGCTGAGCTTCTTTTGGAAATTTTGGCACAAACCCTCTTTTATTGTCGGTTCAGTAACAAGTATTGCTTTAATTTTCGGTATTATTGACGGTATTAAAGTTGCTGGTTTTGGTGATTATTTACCTGCATTTCTTCAACATTTACCTTTAAATGAACAAAATTTAGCTTGGTTGATCCCATCTTTAGTTGTTCTAGCAATTACCGTAATTATCGACAAAGTTAAATTTAAAAACATTTAATCTAGTGTCTTTTTTGAAATCGAGTTTTACCCAAACATGATTTTATATATTGAATAAAATGCTGAGTTTACCCAACCGGCATTTTATTTCCACACTACTTTCAATGACAAATCAACTATAGATATAATCAGTTTTTACTGTAAAATTACACTAAAATAATTTTTAGCTTACTAGGAAAGAAGAGCAACAATGAAAAGTAAATATTACCTAACACAAGCAGACGCAGAGTTTTTAATGGAAGAAGCTCAAAAATATGCAATTGAACACAACTTTAAAGTCAGTATCGCTATTGTTGATGAAACAAGTTCTCTACTGTTGATGAAACGTTTAGATGGTGCTTCACCTTTATCCTCACATTTATGCTTAGAAAAAGCAAAATGCTCTTCAATATCAGGTAGACCTTCAAAATTTTATGAAGAACTTCTACAAAGTGGACGCTTAGGTTTTTTAAGTATGCCTAGTGCTCAAGGAATGTTAGAAGGTGGAAAACCGATTATTTATGACGGGCAAATTTTAGGGGCGATTGGCGTTTCTGGTGTTCAATCTTTTGAAGATGCAGAAATTGCTCAACATGCGATTGATACATTTTTAAAAAAACAAAACAGCTAACCTGAAATGATAGAAAAGAGAAATTATTACACTTTTCATTAAAATATTTTCTCTTTTCTAAAACATTAAGTATTTTATACAAAAATATTTAATATTTACTTTTTTAATACCTTAACCTTTTATAAACATAGAGTTTTTTATAAAACTGTTCAAAAAATTTTCTATTCACTATTGAATTGAATTAAAAATAGAAGTACAACATTAAACTTATTCTTGACTAAAACATTCGGTTTTAGCGCAACCACAAGGAGGGATGGAGATGTTATCATTACATTTCAACAAACAAGTCTTCATTAACACTCTGAACAGCAAAGATTCAGTTGTTTATGGAGTAACACCGCTTGCTCTTATGCTGACTTTACTGTTTCAAGGTATGATTAAAGGAAATCTGAAACCCGAATACTTTATGTATGCGATGGTTGTTTCTTTCATATTTTGTGTGTGGGCCTTTGTCGACCATAAGATGCGAAAACTAGCTAAAAGACGTCTTAGTCAACAAAACTCGAATACTTAAAAAATGGATGAGCAATCATCCATTTTTATACATCCAAAAATAAAAAAATTGTTCCGATAACTAAAATAGCTGTAGCTACTAATTCAGTCAAAATTAATCCCACCATCATTAAAGTCATCATCCATGAAGGTAAGCTAAAACGACCTAGCTTGTGAGGACGTTTGAATTGATTTGTTGTGTCCTGTAAATAGCCATGTATGATATAAACCAGAATTGAAAAACTAAAAAATAGAATATTTGCGAACACACACCATAAAGTAATATTTTCATTTAAAACAGTAAAATAACTTAATACAGCTAGAATTAAGCTAGCAGCTGCATATAACAAACTACTTCGATGAGCGATATCCACATAATAATGAGCACGACTTAATTCTGAATGGCGTATTTGCCAATATTTCCATACCCCAGTTAACATTCCTATCCATAAAAATATGCCACTAAACACAATTGCGAGCTGTACAGCTTTTGGTAAATCCATCTTTTTTCCAATTATTTGTTTTATTCAAATTTAATGAGCTATATAACATAAATATTGACTTTATAGTCACATTTTAACCAAGTTTCATTTCGGAACTCCTGTAAATTAAAGATATCAATAAACCAATCACTACGAAATATTATGGATAACACTTTTGAATCATTTTGGATGACCTGTAAAGATGGTTATCAACTTGCTGCACATTTTTATCCAGCTCAATCCCCAAAATCAGCAAATCCCGTATTGATCTGTCCAGCAACAGGTATTACTAAAAACTTCTATCATTCTTTTGCTACATGGTTAAGCGAACAAGGATATGACGTATTAAGCTTTGATTTCCGTGGAATTGGAGGCTCTTTACACGGGTCTTTGAAGCAAAGTACAGCAAGTATTAATGATTGGGGAGTTCTCGATATTCCTTGTGCAATTGATACGTTATTAGAAAAAACTAAAGCAGAACAAGTTACCCTTCTTGGCCATAGTGCTGGTGGGCAGCTATTAGGAATTGTTCCTAATTTTCATAAAGTAGCAAAAGTTATCGCGGTCGCAGGTTCCACTGGCCATGTAAAAGGTCTTAAAGGTAAAACCAAGTTTTTAGCACCGGTAATGTTCAATGTCATCTTTCCAATTTCTAGTGCTTTTAAAGGTTATGGTGCTACTCAATTTATTGGAATGGGAGAAAACTTACCTAAAAAAGTCGCCCAACAGTGGCGAGAATTTTGCAGCCATCCTGGCTATGTGAAAAATGCTATAGGTAAAACAGTCCATCATGATTTTCATAGTGAAATTATCTGCCCTATTACTTCAATTTGGGCAAGTGACGATGAAATTGCAACCGAGCGTAACGTTGAAGATTTATTAAAACTTTATCCTAATGCGCCCACAAAAATGCTAGAGCTAAATCCCATGAAACTTGGGCATAAATCAATTGGGCACATGCTAATGTTTAAAAAATCACATCAAAACTTATGGTCACTTTTAGAACAGGAAATCCAACACTAATCTATTGATCTTTTACTTTTGCCTCTATACCCGTAATCCGGTATAGAGGTTTTTTTTAATATTAATACCCACTTCTTTTATAAAGTTAGTTTATTAACCTAATAATTATCATAAGAAAACAAAATATATTAATCACCTATTCCTTTGTATTAAAAACAAGCATTATTTACGTAAATACGTCGATATAGCTTTAAAGTTCTGCTATCGTTATTTATACGAAGCTGTTGTTTAAAAACGGTTAAACTAACCTTTTTTTAATACTAACAGCTTCTTTTTTTCTGTTTAGCTAAACCAAAGAAATTGTTCAAGGATAAGTATGCTAGCACTAGAGCCTCGACATATTCATATGAATCAACATGCTGTTGATAAAAAGCATGCATTACAGTGTCTAGTAGATATATTGGTAAAAGATGGGTTAGTTACACCTGACTACATTACAGGACTCATTAATCGCGAACAACAAAGTGCCACCTATTTAGGTCAAGGCATTGCTATTCCCCACGGTACAGCCCAATCTCGCGAATTTATTCTAGAAACAGGTATCCGTTTAGCTCACTTTCCAGAAGGAATTATATGGGATGGTGAAAACAGAATTTATTTAGCTGTTGTTATTGCAGCAAAATCTGATGAACATTTACAAGTTCTACAAATATTAACTCGAGCTTTAATGCATGATGTAAGTGAACAGGTAAAAAATGCTAAACAACCTGAACAAATTATTGAAATCTTACAAGCTCAACCATTATCTTTAACTTTACATGAGAATTTAATTCAAACTGAAATTGAATCTCAAGATATTGAAGATTTATTTTGGTCTGCATCTCAGATTTTAAAAAAACACAATTTCGTAAAGTGCGGTTTTCTAAGTTCACTTGACCCTGATCAAGTTATTCAACTACAAGATCAGATCTGGTCTATTTCAAGTAGTAAGTTTGTTCAACAACCAGCGATCAGCATTGTAAAACCTCGCCATGCTTTAGAGCTAGGTGAAAAAAAGTTAAATACTCTCGTGTGTATCGCTGCCAATGAGCAATTAGATAGTCAGAGATTTAATCGACTGATTGATATTCTGTTTAATCCAGAGCAAGTTGCACAGTTAGATCAAACACAAGCGCCAAATGAAATTGCTAAAATCATTGGTGCAGATGTTATTCCAGATTGGCCTCACCGTTCGGTTGTATTAGCCAATGCCCATGGATTACATGCTCGACCAGCAACTCATTTAGTGAACTTAACTAAAAGTTTTCAAGGTGATATTCAAGTCGCAGTAGATGACGGAAATTTTGTTTCTGCTAAAAGTTTGACACGCCTCTTGGCTTTAGGTTGTAAACGTGGCCAAACTTTACGTTTCATTGCCGAACCAGAAACGGATGCAGTTGAAGCTTTAGATAAAGTTATTTTGGCAGTGCAACAAGGCTTAGGTGAAGAAGTTGAACCTATACAATCTTCAGACATTAAAATTGAGCAATCTAGTGAAATCCCAAGCCATTCAAAACCACTTAGCTCAAATACAGGAATTGCTGCTTCAAGCGGTTTAGCTTTCGGACCTGTACATGTAATTAAGCCAAAGGTTTACCAATATGAACGTATGGGCTTAAGTGTCAAAATAGAAAAAGAAAAACTTGATATTGCGCTTCATGCTGTTAAAAACAATATTCACCAAGTTATTGCAAAATCTGAAGTGGCTGAGATTAAGCAAATCTTCCAAGCACATTTGGAAATGCTTGACGACCCAGATCTGATTAATGGTGTTTATCAAAAAATTAACTTAAATCTTTCTGCCCCTGCTGCATGGCATGAACATATTGAGACAGCAGCCAAAGAGCAAGCAGCTTTACCAGATCGATTACTGGCTGAGCGTGCTACAGATTTACGTGATATTGGTGATCGCGTTTTGGCTCAACTTTGCGGTGAGGTCATCATAGAAGAACCTAAAGAACCTTATATACTGATCATGTATGACGTAGGACCAAGTGATGTAGCCCGACTTAATAAAGATCGTGTAGCAGGTATTTTGACAGCTGTAGGTGGTGCAAGCGCTCATAGTGCTATTGTTGCTCGTGCTTTAGGTATCCCTGCAATTGTTGGGGCTGGTGATCAAGTACTAGATATTGAGCAAAAAAATTCTCTTTTAATTAATGGAGATACTGGAGCTTTTATCTTAAATCCCAATGCTCAACAAATCGAACAAGCAAAACAAGAACGAGAGCTTCAGAAAAAAATTCGTGAAGAAGCTGAACGTCATAGCCAAGAACCTGCAATTACTTTAGATCAACATCAAATCGAAATTGCTGCCAATTTAGGAAAAGTTCAAGCAACAGCCCATGCGGTAGAATGTGGCGCTGAAGCAATTGGCCTACTCAGGACTGAGCTTGTTTTTATGGCGCATAGTAGCGCTCCGAGTGAAGCTACCCAAGAAGCAGATTATCGTATTGTTTTAGATGCTCTAGCGGGCCGCCCTCTCGTAGTACGTACGCTAGATGTAGGTGGTGACAAACCGCTTCCTTACCTTCCAATTGCTGAAGAAGAAAATCCATTTTTAGGTCTAAGAGGTATCCGTTTAACGCTAAGACAGCCTGAATTGTTGCGTCAACAAATTATTGCTTTGCTTAAAGCTGCAGATGACCGCCCTCTAAGAATCATGTTTCCAATGATTGGCCGTGTGGAAGAATGGCGTGCTGCAAAAACTATTCTTGATGAAGTTAAAGCTGTACATCCATGCACCAACTTACAAGTTGGTATCATGATTGAAGTTCCTTCTGCTGCTTTACTTGCACCTATTCTCGCGAAAGAAGTGGACTTTTTCAGTATCGGAACAAATGACTTAACTCAATATACTTTAGCTATTGACCGTGGTCACCCTATCCTCTCGGCTGAAGCAGATGGCCTCCACCCAAGTATTTTGCAATTGATTGATCAAACTGTAAAAGCTGCACATAAGTATGGCAAATGGGTTGGTATATGTGGTGAACTCGCAGCCGATCCAAAAGCTGTACCTATTCTGATGGGCTTAGGAGTGGATGAGCTTAGTATGTCACCGAATAGTATTCCTTTGGTTAAAGCCCAAATTCGTACACTTAACTACAGTAAAGCTCAAGTGCTTGCAAAGCGTGCACTTGAATGTGATAGCGCTACTGCTGTACGTCAGTTATCCGAACAAGAAATGTAAAGATTAGGAATGGTAATGGCTAAAGTTTTAACAATTACTTTAAATCCTGCAATTGATGTGACTATACAACTCAAAGAGTTACAGATAGGTCAAGTAAACCGCCAAGAATCTGTAGAAATACATGCGGCAGGCAAAGGTTTAAATATTGCACAAGTTTTAAAAGATTTGGGGCATGAGGTTGTTGTTTCTGGTTTTCTAGGAGCAACAAACAGACAGATTTTCGATGACCATTTTAAAGAAGCTCAATTTCAACCTGAATTTATTTATATTGAAGGTGAAACTCGCCAAAATATAAAAATTGCTGAACATTCGGGACGTATGACTGATTTGAATGGAAAAGGTTTTTTCATATCTGAACTAGATAAGAAAAACCTCTTTCAAAAAATCGAGATGATTTTGCCTCAGGTAGATGTGGTTGCTATTGCTGGAAGCCTACCACAAGGTTTTAGTGCTGATGAGTTACAACAACTTATTAAACTTATTCAAGAGCAAGGTAAAAATGTTGCACTTGATACAAGTGGTAAAGCGTTGGTTGCTGCAATTGAATGTCAACCTTGGATGATTAAACCAAATACAGATGAGTTAGTAGAAAGTTATCAGCTTCCTGCTACAACCTATGCTGAACAAAAAAAACTTTTTGCAAACTTAGCTAAAATTGAACATGTCGTTATTTCGATGGGTGAAGACGGTGTAAACTGGTTACATGACACTCACCCACTTCATGCCACAGCACCTAAAGTGATAGTTAAAAGTACAGTTGGTGCGGGTGACTCTCTTTTAGCAGGTATGATTCATGGCTTATTAAGTGGCTTCTCTGCCGAAGAAACATTAAAAATTGCTACAGCAATTGCAAGCCACGCTGTAACACAAATAGGCTTTCGTATTCCTAATGCTGAAAAGCTAAACCAATTAAAAGCCCAAACAACAATCAATTCATTGAGTGAATCTGATGCCAACTGCTAAACGTTTATTATTTGTTATTAATAGTCCGCAACAGCAAGTCAATGCTTTGATTTTAGCTCGTAAGCTTGCACAAGTCGCGTCTCAACAGGGTTATCAAAACAGCATTATTTCGCTTGATGAATTCGAGGTGAATGAAAGCTTTGACCAAATTATCGTTGTTGGACAACGCCCGAAAAATCTTAATATTTTTGGTACACACCCTTTATCTTTCATTAACATTGAAGAGATCAAAAGTGATACTGATTCAGCTCTTCAAACTGCTTTAGATCATTTTAAATCTGCTCAAGACTGGCAAAATGATAATAACGTATCAGCACCTACAGCTAAAAAATTTGTTGCGATCACTGCGTGTCCTACGGGTGTCGCGCATACTTTTATGGCCGCCGAAGCTTTACAGCAAGGCGCAGAAAAGCTCGGTTATGAGATTGAAGTAGAAACTCAAGGTTCCGTTGGCGCAAAAAATATCTTATCACCTCAAGCTATTGCTGATGCGGACATCGTCATTCTTGCGACTGACATTGAAGTTAATACAGACCGTTTTGTAGGTAAACGTGTTTATAGATGTAGTACAGGTTTTGCTCTAAAGCAAACAGATAAAGCTTTTGCTGAGGCAATCAGCAATGCGCAAGTTTTAGAACAAGGTAAGCAACAAACATCTGCAGAAAACAAAGATAAAACCGAAAAAGTTGGTGTATATAAACACCTCTTAACAGGTGTCTCTTATATGTTACCTATGGTGGTGGCGGGAGGTCTTTTAATTGCCCTCTCTTTATGCTTTGGTCTCAATGCAGCTGAGCAAGCAGGCAGCTTACCAGCTATATTAAAACAAATTGGGGCCGCAGCATTTATGCTTATGGTTCCAATGTTATCTGGTTATATCGCCTACTCGATTGCTGATCGTCCTGGCCTCGCACCTGGTTTAATTGGCGGCTTACTTGCTTCTCAGTTACAAGCAGGTTTTTTAGGAGGTATTGTCTCAGGTTTTCTTGCTGGCTATATCGCGCTTTTTATTGCAAAAAAACTCAAACTTCCTACAAGTTTAGAAGCACTTAAACCGATTTTAATTATTCCTTTATTAGGCACATTATTTGTTGGTCTTATTATGTTTTACGTGGTGGGTCAGCCAGTAGCACATATTTTTGAGCTAATGAAAGACTTCTTAAACAACATGGGTACAACAAATGCTGTGTTAATGGGAATTATATTAGCAAGCATGATGTGTATTGATTTAGGTGGACCAATCAATAAAGCGGCCTATGCTTTTACTGTTGGGTTGCTGACAACAAACACGTATATGCCTATGGCAGCTACAATGGCTGGCGGCATGGTTCCTGCTATTGGTATGGCTATTGCGACTTTCATTGCAAGGAATAAATTTAGTACCGGAGAGAAAGATGCCGGAAAAGCAGCTTTCGTATTAGGTTTATGTTTTATTTCTGAAGGTGCTATTCCCTTTGCCGCTAAAGACCCAATGCGTGTTATTCCAACTTGCATTTTAGGTGGAGCTGTGACTGGAGCACTCGTTGCCCTATTCCATTGCGAGCTGGTTACTCCTCACGGCGGTGTATTTGTTCTTTTAATTCCTAATGCGATTAATCATGCTTGGTTATATCTTGCTGCAATTGCTGCTGGTAGTATTGTTACAGGGATAAGCTATGCCATTGTTAAGAAAAAAATAGAAGAAAAAATAGTGACTGTTTCATAATTAAAAAGGGAGAATATAAATTCTCCCCTTTTTTATAAATTATATATGCCTGATCTCATAAAAATTTAAACTGAAAACTATTTAATTCACTTTCTTTGAGACTTAAATCATTTAATCTGAATAGCTCTTGCCATAATCTGTGTTGGCACTTCTTCTGCGAGCATTACGGTTAGATTGGCTCTTTTAAGATTTAATGGATAAAATTTATTAAAATTATAATTTATAGACAAAAATACCTCTATTTCAAAAGCTTATTATTTAAAATAATGTTCGAAATTTATTAATAAAAATCAGTTATTTAATATAGAAAGCTAATTTTATTTTACTAAATAATAGATGTTTCATGTTAAATGTATGGTAAATTTCGGCAACATCAAAACAATACAAGTGATTGATACAAATAAATATTTTTTATTTAAATATCTTAATTTTTCATAGTTATGACTTTAGAGACAAAAACTTTCTCGTTCAATGCCACGTTCAAATCATAATTTTTTTTCTACGATGCCCTTGCAAGCAATATCGTTCAATTAACGATCAAGCAAGCTTAGATGCAATCTTACATATCCACTCAAAGAGTTTCAGGTACGGCTTTGTTAAACAGTTTTTACCTTTAATAATCTTTGATTATAGCTGAAGAGTATTTAAAGTTCGCAAAGTTATAGGAACGCTTTATAAAGATAAGGACAATTAAACCATGTCATTGTTAAATGAAGCTATATAACTTTTGCTCATCAAGTAAAGTCCTGCTATAACTTGCTTGATGAAACTATATTTTTCAACTATTAAAGATAGTTCACCAGGAATGCGATCCACCAAGGTATGGGGAAAAGTCAATGACAAAGAAGTATGCGCGTTTTTTACCTACAACAGAATCTTTTACTCTTGAAGATTTTCCATATTATTGGATTACTCAAGTACATGCTCAATATGTACAAAACATTGATAATGCTTTAAAAAAATATGGTTTAGATAACTCACGTCGACGCATCATGTTGGCTTTAAGCAGCAAGCCCCATGCGAGTGTTTCTGAACTTTCAGATATGATTATTTCAAAAATGTCGACTACCACAAAAATTGTTTATCGTTTGAAAGATGAAGGTTTGGTTGAAACTTACTCTTGCCAAACTGATGGTCGTATCACTCGTGTAGTACTTACAGAAAAAGGGACTGAAATGATCAACAAGATCAATGATCTTACAAGTGTAGTACTTGAGCAGTCTTTTGAAGGTATTACTCCCTTACAACTAGAAAAAATGATGGAAAGTTTAAAATTACTTTTAAAGAACCTTTCTCGCTAAGATGAAATAAGAATCTATTTATACCCAATAGTTAAGCTCTCATTATGAGAGCTTAACTATTTTAATGTCTCTACTTTAATATTGAGAGAAATGGCATCCCACATAAAATAATCAATTAACCTTCCATCTGTTGACTTGAGCTCTTAACTCCAGTAGAAATTCTCTTTCAATAACTGAATAGCAAATTTCGGAAAATGGCTAAAAGAAAATACAAAAGTGACAAATTTCAGGTACGTCGTATTAACCGTAGCTGGTGGGTACTTGAAAAAGATCTTGAATCAAACTGCTATTTAAAACATGAGCAAGTAGCAACAAAAACCTTGGCAAACAACTATGCTGATGATTATATCGAACAGTACTATATGAATCTGTACATACAACAACAGTTGAACAAGCCAGAAACTGTATAAAAAGCCATTTTGGCTTTTTTTATTTTTATAATTAAAATCTATAAAAATTATGCATAAAAAAAACCTACATCTTGGGGAAAATGTAGGCTATAAAATGCACAAAAAGGAAATATATATCCTTTTTGACAAAAAGAATTTTACGATAATACAAGCTATTATTTTATATTACTTTTGTAAACTTAATAGCGATTATTGTATTTAATTAACCTCTTTTGAGAGCTTCTTTGTTTATATTATGAATAAAATTTGATTTATCAAATTCTTTATTTTTTATCTTTACTCCTTCTACTTTCTTAGTTTTATTTTTAATATGACAAATATATATAGATAATTATAAGCTGCTGTTTTAATAAGTTTTTTACAAAAATAAGCATAAATATTTTTTTAAAGAAAGATAAATAAAAATTAATAAATAACAAAAACATAAATTAAATCTTTAGTATATATTAGTTTTAACAACTCAATTTTAGTTCAAAAAAAATACACATAAAATTTATTATTTGCTGTTTTGCTTACTACAGAAAGATTACAATAATGGCTAATAAATAGATTAATCAACACAATCTTTCTAGGCATGTTATGACTTCAATGTCGAACAACACCCAAAAGCATTTTATTGTTGAGCAAATTCCACTCCCAACTTGGGTAAGTGATGAAAATGGCTTGATATTATATTGCAATATAGAGTGTACAGAATATTGGTTGGATACTTTTTCTCCATTGCCAGAGCAATGGCTAGATTTTATTTATCCTGCCGATTTAGATGAAGTCAAAAACAAATGGCTCGAAGCAATTCGCCTACAAAAAAGAATCGAATTAAAATGTCGACTTTTACGAACTGGAAATCAATATAGATGGTGCAAACTATCGATTCAAGCATCTAAGTATCGTAGCTCCTCACAAACTAACGAATGGTATGTTAGCTTTTTAGATATAGATCACGATATTCAAGAACAACAAAACTTGCAAAAGAACATTGAAATACAAAATCAGATGTTAGATATCAGTGTAGATTGCATTAAAGTTCTAAATGTAGACGGCACACTTTCTCATATGAACAAATCAGGATGCCTCGCTTTAGGTGTACCTGTTGATGAAATAGAATTTGGAATGAAATGGCTCGAACTATTACCACCGCACATTCGTAAACGCGGTCGAGTCGCTTTGAAAAAAGCTCTTCAAGGTAAAGTTGCTAGATTTGCAGGAATGAGCTGCTTACCAGATCAGGATCCTGAGTATTGGGATAATATGCTTACCCCAATTCATCGGGAAAATGGTGAAATTGGACAAATCCTTTGTGTCTCACGTAATGTTACTCAACAACATTTGGCAGAAAACCAGCTTAGGAATATGAGTGAAAGAGATGAACTGACCGGATTATATAATCGGCGTTCATTTAAATTTCAACTTAAGCGTACTCTCTCATATTCAAAAGACACTCAAACAAGTGTAGGGTTACTTTTAATTGACCTCGACCACTTTAAACATATTAATGATACTTTAGGGCATAGCGCGGGCGATCATCTATTAAAAGTTCTCTCCAAACGCTTTAGTCATTGTGTAGATGATGAAAAGTGCTTTGTCGCGCGGTTAGGCGGAGACGAATTTGCGGTTATTATTAATAATCTTAATTCTGAAAATGATGTCCGAGAGTTAGCAGCCATTTTACTTCAACAGTTAAATCAGCCGATTACCTATTTAGGAAATGTCTTAAATGGTGGGATGAGCATTGGCTGCGCAATTTACCCGCAAGATGCCGTAGACCAGTCAGGTTTGCTCAGTTGTGCCGATATGGCATTGCATGATTTAAAAGCGCGTGGTCGTGGTGGTATTCGCATGTATGATCCATGCATGATGCAAATGACCGAAACAGTCGCTTCTCAGCTTAATTTAGCTCGTCAACTAATTCGCCATCATACAATCCAGCCTTATTATCAACCTAAAGTAGATTTAAGAACCCATCGTGTAGTGGGGTTTGAAGCTTTATTAAGATGGCATACAACCTCAGCTCAAAGAGGCTACCCTGCACAAATTGCGGAAGCGTTTAAAGATTATAATTTAGCGAGTAAGATCGGTGAAACGATG
This sequence comes from Acinetobacter sp. C13, assembly GCF_016809775.1. Taxonomy (NCBI): domain Bacteria; kingdom Pseudomonadati; phylum Pseudomonadota; class Gammaproteobacteria; order Moraxellales; family Moraxellaceae; genus Acinetobacter; species Acinetobacter sp. C13. The sequence continues at coordinate 762,173 of NZ_JAFBJL010000002.1, read as the reverse complement.
CAACATCAAGTTTTACGTGACATTGCCAAATGGATAACTTTTGGTATTACCCCTCTCCCTGTTTCACTAAATGCTGCACCAGTTGAGTTCTTAAGAGATAATTATGCTGAGAGACTTTTGAAAAAGATTAATCAATTTCAAATACCGATGCATTATATTGAAGTGGAAGTCACCGAACACATGCTAGGCGATCGAGGCTCGGAATATGTGATCCGTGCACTTAATAAATTAAAACAGCATGGGGTACGCATTGCACTTGACGACTTTGGTACTGGTTTTTCCTCGCTAACCCATATTCGCGATTACCCGATTGACAGTTTAAAAGTAGATTGTAGCTTTATCCAAAAGATGCAACATGACCCATCAATTTATGCAATTGTCCAAGCAATTGGTTTACTCGCTCCAAATTTATCACTCGGGCTTATCGCTGAAGGAATTGAAACTCCAGAACAAGAAGAACTGCTTCGACAATTTGGTTATAGCATAGGTCAAGGATTCTTGTTTGAATCTGCTATAGATGCTACTCAGGTTATTTCCATACTTAAACAAAATCAGCCTTACTTAGAAAGTCATTACAATTTTTGAAAATAAGAGGTTTAATAAACCTTTTAGTTTTTACTCATACTAAAAATAAACAATAATTTTTTAAAAACTGTTCATAATATAAACATAAAGATAATAATTTCGGTGTTCCCGCACCATACATTGTCACAAGACAATAAGGAGCAATATATGAGTTATCACCATATCTTGGTTCCAGTCGATGGTTCTCCTACTTCACTTATTGCCGTCAATCATGCAACAGCAATTGCAAAGGCCTTTGGCAGTAAAGTGACTCTAGTATATGCGCTTACTATAGATCCTTTCATTTCTGTAGAATTCATTGATAGTACAGAATTAGCACAGGATTATTTTAATAAAGCTAGAGCATCGATTCAGAGCATTTTAGACCAAGCTAAAGAACAATTTAGCCAACATGGAATTTCTGTTGAAACAAAAATTGTTGAGGGTCAAACAATCCACACAGAAATTATTAAAGCAGCTAATGAGCTAAAAGCAGATTTATTAGTGATTGGCTCGCATGGGCGAAAAGGGTTTAAAAAGTTCTTCTTAGGAAGTGTGACTCAAGCCCTTTTAGGAGAAATTCATTTACCAGTATTAGTCGTAACTGAATAGTTTTCTAAAGCTAAAAAACCGATCTTTAATAGATCGGTTTTTTAATAGCCTGTATTACTTAGCCTTATAGGTGAACTTAATGAGAGATCCTGGATTTTCTAATGTATTTGTTACTGAGCCATCATCTTTTTGAACATTTCCGGCAGTGTCAGTTAATACATATAAAACGTTCCCATCTGGACTTGCAATCACATCACGATAACGGTTGTTGCTTTTAAACATTGGCACAGCGTCATCATAAGTAGTGCTATAAGTTGGATCTAACTTAATACGGAAAATAACACCGCGTTTTAAAGATGGAACCAATAATGTATTTTCCCAACCAGTAATTGCTTTTTTACCGCCCTTATAGACATAGGCAGATGACGGCGCAACTGTTGGCCAACAAATATAGGTCATCTCTCCACAAGTTGGATCGTTATAGTTGTAGGTATCTTGAACGGTATATAAAGTTTTTAATGGTGGGACAAAGTTTTTACCAGTCCATTCAGATTCTTTCGTCACAGGAACCCCTGCGGCTACTTTTACTCCATTCTGAGCTAAATCCTTAATTGACTTATTGGCTGCTGCTGAATAGTTTGCATAAGCATAGCCACTATCATCTTTATAACCTGCTACATTCGGCCAACCATAGTTGCCACCTTTGACAATGAGGTTAATTTCATCGTCAGAGTTTGGGCCTTGTTCAGACTGCAACAATTTACCATTTGGAGTGAATGCTAAGCCCTGCGGATTACGATGTCCAAGTGTATAAATATGGCTAACCACCCCGTTAAAACTTGGATTATCCTTTGGAATACTTCCATCAAGATTTAAACGTAGTACTTTACCCATATAGGTGTGATAGTCTTTGCCATTCAGTTCTTGTTGAGTTGGCGTATGTTGTGCTTGATTTGGCAAGAACAAATAAGCAAGCTGGTTACGCCCTTGGTCACCAATCGTATAATAAATCTTTTGATCTGGACCAATGACAAGACGACCAGACTGATGGTCTTTCGATGATGGTAATCCCGCCAATAAATCTACTGGCTTCTCGAGCGTATCTGTTAATTTATTATAGGTATAACGACGAATAATAGTTTGATTAGGCAATTCTTTATCTGTAGATTTCGGATTTTTAAATGTACCTGAAATATAGATATAAGGATTATTTTTAAAGTCAGGATGGAAGGCAAAGCCTAATAAACCATTTTGCCCATCAGCATCATTGACAATCTCAGGCACCTGAAAAACTGTTTTTACACTACCCGACTCTGGATTCACTCTTAAAATCTTACCTGTTGCGCGCTCTGTTAACCAAATTTGATTATCAGGTCCCCACAACAAAGCATGTGGCTTATTTAAATTAGATAGAATAACTTTCTTGTCAAAGTTTTCTGTTTTTGCTTTAGCAAATTGAGATGGAGTTAGAGGAACATCAGCAAATGCTGAGAGTATAACTAGCTGAGCAGCGCCTAATAAAGCAATTTTAGCCAATAAATGTTTATTCATGTGTCCACCTTATAAATTGTCAAAATTTTCCGAGAATTTTTAAACCTCTAATAAAGGGTTTGTACGAGTTCTCTATATGATTTGTATTATGATGAATAACGAATCTATTAAAATCTAAATTTCTGAAAGGCTCTGTTGCATAAAAGTAGCTATTAAAACAGAATAAACTCTCTTTAAGATGAGCAACTTAACTATACGATTTATCTATTCTATTAATTTTATATCTGAAACTTTTTTGAAATGGCCATGAGTTAAATAAATATTTATTAACGAAGTAATTGATAGTTAAAAATTAATACTCAAAGAGACAATTCTAATTATAAAAATATACATCACTAAAGACTAAAAGTTAGAAGCTGTAATTGAGAGCTATTTTTACAACGAAGGTGTCTTATGTGTGCAAACTTTAAACCTATTAAGAGAATACATGCCAATCAATTAGACTTATTTGAACCAACTTTTGAATATAAGATGGATATTTTTCCGAGTGATGATTGTCCACTCATTTTATCTCATCAAAATGAGCTTGAGTGGAGAAAAGCTAAATTTGGAATGCTTCCCCCTTACGCTAAAGAAATCGCATTCAAATATGCAACGTATAATGCCAGAACAGAGACAGTACAACAAAAGCGCTCTTTTAAACATGCTTGGTTAAATGATCAGTTCGCACTTATTCCTGTTGAAGCCATCTATGAACCTAAATACATTAATGGAAAAGCTCATTGGTATGGTATTTTCCGTCAAGATCGACAACCTTTTACCCTTGCTGCAATCTATGAAGAAACACTTATAGATGAACAGAAAGTTAGATCAATGTCGCTATTAACAATCAATGCTGATCATCACCCTTTCATGAAACAATTTCACAAACCTGATGATGAAAAGCGTTCGGTTATTGTGATACCTGATGATCTTAGAAATGATTGGCTCAACTGTACTCATTCTGAAGCAAAAGACTTTTTCTTAGATATGCCTGCGAATGAATTTGCCTCAATGCCAAAAGCTGAAATGAAAAATTATGATTAAATCGATTTAGTCGACTTAGGTTAGTCAGCCTTAAAAACTTATGCTATTCTTCGGGCACTTTTAAATGCCTCAAACTCTCTATACCTATGACACTTACGCCACCTTAAGTTTATTTACCCTTATCTATTGTAAATAACTCATCACTGTTTAGTGATGTGGTGTAGTCGCTTGTGTTGGTATATCACATCACTAGCCTTTTAAATTTAGAACTTAGGCTATTTCTCATGTTATCCAATGTCCGAGAACAATGGTTCTCTAATGCCCGCGCAGATATTCTTTCTGGTCTTGTGGTTGGTCTTGCTTTAATTCCAGAAGCAATTGCATTTTCAATTATTGCGGGTGTAGATCCAAAAGTTGGTTTATATGCCTCTTTTTGTATTGCCGTTATTATTTCTTTCGTAGGCGGTCGTCCAGCTATGATTTCGGCAGCTACGGGTGCCATGGCTTTGGTTATGACAACGCTCGTAAAGGAACACGGGCTTCAATACTTATTCGCTGCGACAGTATTAACTGGCGTCATACAGATTTTGGCAGGATATTTCAAACTCGCTAAACTCATGCGTTTTGTTTCCAAATCGGTGGTAATTGGATTTGTTAATGCCCTTGCCATACTCATCTTTATGGCTCAATTACCAGAATTGGTAAATGTGACGTGGCATGTCTACTTACTAGTAGCAATTGGTTTAGGAATTATTTACCTTTTCCCCTATATTCCAAAAATTGGAAAGTTCTTTCCCTCGCCCCTTATTTGTATTGTAGTAGTAACATTACTCGCTATTTTTTTAGGGTTTGATGTTCGAACTGTTGGTGATATGGGTTCATTACCAGATACGTTACCTATATTTCTAATTCCGAATATTCCTTTAAATTTAGAAACCCTCCTTATTATTCTTCCATATTCTTTAGCCCTTGCCGCGGTTGGCTTACTTGAATCAATGATGACTGCAACAATCGTCGATGAAATGACAGATACATCTAGTGATAAATTTCAAGAATGTAAAGGTCAAGGCATTGCAAATATTGCTTCAGGTTTTATGGGCGGCATGGCGGGTTGTGCCATGATTGGTCAATCAATGATTAATGTAAAATCGGGTGGTCGCACACGTTTATCCACTTTCTGCGCAGGCATATTCTTACTTATTCTCGTGGTATTTTTAAGTGATTGGTTAAAAGTAATCCCTATGGCTGCTCTGGTTGCGGTCATGATTATGGTATCGATCAGTACTTTTGAGTGGAGCTCTCTGACTCAATTTAAAAATAATCCTAAAAGTAGTAATGTCGTTATGATCGCAACCGTTATTGTAGTGGTTGCTACCCATAACTTAGCACTAGGTGTATTAACTGGCGTATTACTTTCAGCACTTTTCTTAGCAAATAAACTTGAAAATGATATTCGTATTGAAACTTCATTCGAAAATCAAGCTCGTTTATATGAATTAAGAGGCCAAATATTTTTCAGTTCATCTGAAAAATTTATGCAAAGTTTTAACTTTAAAGAAAAAGTTAAAGAAGTCATTATTGATCTCACCCATTCTCATATTTGGGATGTGACCTCAGTTGCCATGTTAGATTCTGTTGTGAATAAATTTCAAAAGAACGGTATTCAGGTAACGGTTCGCGGTTTAAATGAAGCCAGCTCAATCATGATTGATAAATACGGTACTCATGCAAAAATCTAAAAAAGGTCCTTCGGGACCTTTTCCAATTTCAAGACATACTTCTTATTAAGGTGATTTATATAACAATCGATTTGGGCTACCAGAAGGATTTTTTACCACATTACTACTTGCTTGATTTAACAGATTAGTTGAGATTGTCTGAGGTGTTGCTGTAGGTGTACTTTGCAACATTTCAGCTACGACTCCAACAACATGTGGAGTAGCCATTGAAGTTCCATTTAAAACTTTAGTTGCTGTATTGCTCCCAATCCATGAAGAATTGATCTGGCTTCCTGGCGCAAAAATATCAACGCAGCTTCCATAATTAGAATAACTCGCTCGAGTATCTGTACTATCTGTAGCAGCAACAGTAATTGCCTTACTTACTCTGGCAGGAGAAGAACTACATGCATCTGTATTCGAGTTTCCTGCAGCCACAACCATTACATAACCATTATTAAATAAATTTTCTACTGCACTATCTAAAGATGTGTTTGCTTCACCACCTAAAGACATATTTACTACAGCTGGCTTTTTACCATTTTTTAATATCCAGTCTAAACCAGCAATCACATTACTCGAAGCACCAGAACCATCACATCCTAAAATCCGAATAGGCACTAAGCTTACATTCTTGGCAACCCCATAGGTACTACCACCAACTGTTCCTGCCACATGGGTACCATGACCATGACAGTCACTTGTTCCATTACCATCAGATATCGCGGTATAGCCACTTAATACCCGTCCAGAGAACTGTTGATGTGTAGACAATATTCCTGTATCAACAATATAAGCAGTTGTACCTGAACCTGTTTGTAAGTACGAATAGGCTGAATCTAGAGGTAAGTTTTTTTGGTCAATACGATCTAGTCCCCAATCTGGGTTACTTTGGGTAGTGGCATCAACTTTCATGATTGTGTCATTTTCTACTGAAACGACTTTCGGATTTTTTTTCATGGCTTCAACAAAAGCAGTACCGGCAACATCGGGTAAATAAATTGCAAATCCCTTAACTACAGCATCATAGGTCTGTAATACCTTCCCACCATGTTGTTTAGCAATACCTTGTGCAAACTCGTTAGAAGAACCCACATCCTTATTAAGAATAACAATATATTGATTTTTAATAATTCCTTTTGCTTCAGATGAGCCTAATACAGAATTTGTTGTAGCAGGTGCAGCATAGGTTAAATGGCTCAGCGCTATTGTTAAAAGAAAAGTCGAAACTTGACAAAACTTCATAGAAAATCTCCATATTTTTTACTTTAGACATCATTGTTATGATCAGTACAGTCTTTATATTTAGGGATTAACATCTTTTGAAAGGAATTTTAATTATATTCTCCATATATTATAACCACGTCATGTTTTCATAAAACTTGGACCTATACAATGCTATTATCTTTTTTCATTTAAAATTGAGAACCAATTCAAATAAACCAATACATCAAACATTTTAGAATAAATAATTATCTTACTTTATTTATAATTTAGTTTAGGTAGGATGTATAATGTAAAAATATATAATCATTAAAAATAATATAAAAGTAGAAATAATGAGATATGTTCCAGTTGTATTAAAGCTTTTTAAAAATTTCCAGATATCCATAAATAAAAATATAAAACAGTAAGTTATGAAAATTCTTGCAAATTATAATATAGCCTTCAACTAAAAGAGATTTACAATTTTTTAAACTATATGTGTTCAGTATCAAATATGTAAAGATATATTGCAAAAATATGTGATAATTAAGGAAATGTGCAGTCCTTTAAATGGTCATAATTAATAAATACCAAAATCAATTATATTCTATAGTTTTTTAATTTTAGTTCTGGCAGCTCAACCTTACAACCAGCTAAATGATGCCTACAATTAACGCTATATTCGATAAAGCCATCTTTAATAAAGTAATTACAATATTCATTTATACTTATGATGGGATCAAATGTCGGTTTTTCCAAGTTACCATTAAAAAACCATTGGTTGCCGTTAGAGAAAGGATAATGTACAGGAATATAATGAAGATATCCGCAAGCAGGACACATATGTTTATACATGCCTCCTTCAAAATACTGTACTTTCATTAACACTCCTTTAAAAATAAAAGAGCCGACTAAACCATTTATTTACAGATGCTATATATTATTAAATTATGTGCTATAGCCTTCTCTCTTTTATTTTTCTGTTTTTAATTTATCTCACCTATATGACAAATTCATGAAGTTCCGAGTGTAATCTCACACTTTGTTAGTTTGGTAAAATATATTTTATATAATCCATTAATTAAATGATAATTCCAGTTAAATAATGAAAAGCAAATACTAGTTTGTTTCTTATTTGGCAGAGGGCTATGTGATTAACTCATATTAATCATTAAATAGATATTACCGCCATATTCAAGAACAAAATTCGATTTATCTTATTGTTTTTAAAAATCAAATAAAAAAGTCCGCATCTTGGGAAGCTACGGACTTGAAACTCAACTAAACAACAGCTAAACATTTTGCCGCTTAGTGAGAAAGCACTATCTTTTTAATCTAATTAAGTTCTATAGTCAGGTCAATAAGGATAATTAATTTTTATAAAAATTAGGTTGAGTTGTGATTTATCTCACATTTTATCTTCTAATGAATTTAATCTGTTTTTCTTTACTCAGTTACATTCTATTTCAAACACTTAAACTAAAATATTATTAAAGTAATGATTTAAAATAGAATAATGGTTAATTTCAGGAATAAGCTTGAAAGAAACAAAATGCTGATCTTGCCTTTTCTTCATTTCAAAATAATTTTGGCTTTGCCATTTCAACTCGTCAAGTTCGAGTTCACCACAGAAAATTGAACATGAAGTAGTAATTCGTTTTGACTGATGAACAGGGCTATATTTTAAGATATCTTCGCTTGAAAGATTGAGAGCATGATTTAAATGTGTACTTTGTATAGGTTCCAGATCATAAATTCCACTTAACAAAACCATCTCAGATATGAGTGGATGGCCTAATGACAAAGCAGCCAGATGCGCCCCTGCCGAATGACCAACCAAAACTACCTCATTAGTTTTCCAGTCTTGCTCTCGAATAAAATCGAGAGCTTGATTAACTTGAGAAGCAATATCTGAAATTTTGCTTTGTGGCGCCAGATCATATTCTAAAAGAATACACTGTGCACCCTTGGCTAGAACATACGGTACGATGAATGCAAAATCTGATTTATCACACCATTGCCAATAACCACCATGAATAAAAATAACAGTCTTTTTGGCTTGCTCTAATGGGAAAAAATCTAAAGTTGACCGTGAGTGCGTACCATATTGGATATCTGCAAGATGGGTAAATTTTTGATAGCTCAACAAGCTTGTTCTTTTAAATACTGCCAATATTTCATGTTCATTCGCTACGGTTCTAGAATTATCATATAGTCGCATAGGTCTCTCACTTCAAAGATTCTTCATGATTATTTAAAGCAAGCTTGGCTGATGAACGTTTTAAATAATAGAAAAATGTAAGAACAACAACTAATGGGACTCCAAACTGTAAAGTTGACTTGAATTCATTGGTAAACCATGTCGTGACAGTGATACTTAAAATTGCGATTAATCCCAACAGTGAAATTAACTGGCTCGCTGGAACCTTAAATTTTAACTGTTCTCCTTTTCGTGCCATATTCCTTCTAAAAAACATATGGGTAACAAAAATACTGCCCCAAGTGAACAACGCACCAAACATAGATAAAGCAATCATGATCGGGAAAGCCGAAGCTGGGTTAATCGTATAAACAATACTCGCGACTCCAATACCCACTGCTGACAATAGCAACGCGTTAATTGGTACGCCATTATGACTAATACGACCAAATAGTTTTGGTGCATCTCCTGCTCGTGACAAGCTAAATAGCATACGTGTTGAGATATACAGCATACTATTCATAGCTGATAAGGCTGCGACAATTACAATAAAATTTAAAATACTGTCTGCATATGGAATCCCTACAATTTTCATCACCATCACAAAAGGACTGGTCGCTTCGGCTCCAATTAAAGTTGTCCAAGGAACGAGTGCCACAATAAGAAATAAAGACAGTAAATAAAATAGAATTAAACGAATTGCAGTACTTTTAAACGCTTTCTTAACGGCTCTTTCCGGATCTTTAGCCTCACCTGCTGCAACAGCGATCATTTCAATACTTAAATAACTAAATATTGAAATGATTACTCCAATCCAGACTCCACTAAAACCATGAGGAAAAAAGCCCCCATGATCAGTTAGATTAGAGACAACCTGAGCTGTTCCTCCATGACCTTGAGTCAAAATACCAATTGCTAAAAGAATAAATACAATAATTGCAAAGACTTTTATTGTCGAAAACCAATATTCAACCAATCCAAAAGCTTTAACACTATATGCATTAACAACAAGTAAGGTTAGCGAGAAAAAGGCTATCCAGACCCAAGAACCTACATGAGGAAACCATAATTTCATATAGTCAGCAACTGCTGTAATTTCTGTACCGACCGCTAATACAATACATGCCCAATAACAATAACGGACTAAAAACCCAGCAAGCGGACTTATATAATGCTCAGCATATGCCCCAAATGAGCCTGACGTAGGGTGCTGGACAGTCATCTCAGCCAAACAAGCCATAATAGCAAATGCGATTAAGCCTCCAATGGCATAACTTACGATGACAGCTGGCCCAGCAAAGCTAATTGCGAACTTGCTTCCCATGAACAGCCCTGTACCAATCGCTCCACCAATTGCAATCATTCCCATCTGTTTTGCGGATAATTTTTTATGTAAACCCGCTTCTCGATTTTGTATTTCATCAAAACTGCTCATAGGCCCTCCTAGCCATTTTTCTAATGTTGATCTCTAACGATCAGGTCACTTCACTGCGCACCAGATAACGTTCATTTTTCCATTCGCTATTCAGCATAATTTGCTTAAGTTGTTGTACGGCATTCCAAATATCTTCAAATCCTAAATATAAAGGTGTAATTCCAAAACGTAATACTTCCGGCTCTCGATAATCCCCAATTACCCCACGAGCAATGAGAGCTTGAATAATTTCATAACCGAACTCATGTCTATAACTGACATGGCTGCCACGATATTTATGGTTTAAAGGTGTAATCAGCTCAAAACCAAACTGAGGACATTCTTGTTGAACAAGTTGAATAAACAAATCAGTTAATTTGAGGGATTTCTCACGTATTTGTTGCATATCAGCTTGTAAGAAAATATCGATACCACATTCGATTAGACTCATCGAAATGATGGGTTGAGTTCCACACAAATAACGACGAATACTGTTAGCTGGTTCATAGTGCTGAGCCATATCAAATGGTTTTTTGTGCCCCCACCAGCCTGATAAAGGTTGCCAGAACTGATCACGATGCTTTCGATTTACCCATAATAATGCTGGAGAACCTGGGCCGCCATTTAAATATTTATAAGTACAACCAATCGCAAAATCACTGTTGCTCTGATTAAGATCCATAGGCACTGCACCAACCGAGTGACATAAATCCCAAATAATCAAAGCATCCTTAGCGTGAATTTGTTGATTAATAGATTCCATATCATAGAAATATCCAGTCCGATAATTCACATGAGAAAGAACAACGACAGCCACATCTTTTGCTAAAATACGAGATAAATCATCTGCGCCATCAATCAATTCAACTTGATAACCCTGATGAATCAAATCGATAAAGCCTTCAATAATATAAATATCGGTTGGAAAGGCATCTTTTTCAGCAACAATAATTTTACGTTCCGGAAATTTTTCAGCTTGAATTTTTACCGCTGCTGATAGAACTTTGAATAAATTTAGGGTCGTTGAGTCTGAAATAACCACTTCACCTTTTTCAGCACCGATAAGCTGCGCGACTTTATCTCCGAGTCTAGTCGGTAGTCCCCACCAATCTGCTTTATTCCAACTATTAATCAGGTCCTCACCCCACTCTTTTGCAATAATATGCTGAGCAACCTCTAATGATTTTTTTGGTCTTGCGCCTAAAGAATTCCCGTCTAAATAAATGATATTTTCTGGCAGTGCAAATTCATCTTTAAACTTTTTGAGTTCATCTTCCTGATCCCAATAGCAGCATTGTTCGTGAGTAATCATTTGTTATTTCACCTTTTTTCAACATTTCCTTTGTATTCGAATTTTATCACGTCAATTCTTTCGATTTATTCGATAATATTTGATTAAAATTTGCCATTTTCGTATAAAATTCGAATTAAAATTAAAAAACATGGATGAAATTCGAAAATGAATGTAGATGCAATTGATCTTAAAATTTTAAAATATTTACAAGATAATGCTCGGTTAAGTAATCAAGAACTGGCCGATCTGGTTAACCTTTCGGCTTCAGCTTGTCATCGGCGAGTTAAAATTTTAGAAAGCAATGGTGTAATTGAAAAATATCAAGCGAAAATTAATTATGAAAAACTAGGTATAAAAATTGAGGCAATTGTCGAAATAAAGCTTGCCCAACTCACAGAAAATGATCACAACTTCTTTTTAAGTCAGATCAAAAATTTTGATGAAGTCATTAATGCATATATTATTACTGGCGAATCTAATTATGTTTTACACGTTGCGACCAAAGATTTGAGCTCTTTTTCTCATTTCGTCATTAATACCTTAAATAAAATAAAAGGTGTAGTGAGCATCAATTCCAAGATCATTTTACAAAAGATTGTGCAAAAACCACTTTGATCCTTTATTTTTAATTAAAGAGACATGTCATGATCGAAACTCAGCGTTTAATTTTAAGACAGTGGAAAGAAAGTGATGTTGAGCCTTTTATAACAATGGGCTTAGATCAAGATGTTATGCAATTTTTCCCAAATCTCTTAACGCCCCAAGAAAGTGTTAATTTAATCCAAAAAATTTCATCTCTCATTGATAAAAATGGTTGGGGCTTTTGGGCAGTAGAATTAAAAGAAACCCATCAATTTATCGGGTTTATTGGTTTACACAGCCAACCTGAACAATTTGACTTTTCTCCATGTGTAGAAATTGGGTGGCGACTTGCAAAAGAATTCTGGAAACAAGGTTATGCTACTGAAGCAGCAAAAGCAGCTTTAGACTATGGTTTTAATGTACTGAATTTAGATAAGATCGTTTCGTTTACCGCCACTATTAATACACCCTCTCAAGCTGTAATGGAGCGGTTAGGAATGCATAAAGTTAAATATTTCAATCATCCTAAAGTTCCCGTCGAACATGTCCTGCGAGAACATGTTCTCTATGAAACTTATAATTCTAAGCTTGAGTTATGATTGAGATTAATATTGATATAAGTAAAGTATTCTAATGAATTAACAGGATTACTAATCATCAAAATCATAGCCAACACAGGTAGAGCTTTCCCAATACTCATGGATTTTACTCGCGATATCTTCTTTCTCCATTGTGGTGAGTACATAAAAGAGCTTAGCCTCTTTATTTTTTCTTAGTATTAATAAGTTATAATAATCATACTCAGGTCCATTAAGACCTAATGTTGGCTGTGATTCACAGTGCTTTTCTGCTTTGTAGTGCCATTCAAGTTTATAAGTATCAAGGCCATCAGCAGCATTGATTACAATACCGTCATTGGCTCCGCCAATAAATCCAATTTTCATTGCTTTCTCTAAATTCTTATTAGGGTTAATTTTAAATATAACTTTAAACAAGTATCCTTCAATTTATAAAATGTATGTCAATACGTATCCTATGTAAGCAAAATTAACCATAAATATAGATGACTTTTAAGATTTCTTAATTGCAAAACTTTGGCTGCCTATTTTTACTTTAAACACAGAAAAAGTTTTCTATTAAAAAGCATTTATTATTGTTTTTTGTTTTTCAAAATTACACGCTATAATTTTCAAATCATTTATCCTCCCTACCCATCACATTAATCAAAAACACCTTTTGAAAGAATTAATGGGTGGAGTTTTAAATTAATTTTATATCTCGAAGTTTCTTTAATTAATGATTTTTAAAAGGATATATGGTAGATGTGTCTTAAAAATTTTGCTTTAAATGATTTTGGAGATATTTAGATATGTCTAAAATCATAATGTTTGACATGGATGGAACTTTATTAGATCTCGCTTTTGATGATTTCATCTGGAATGAATGTCTTCCTAAGCGACATGCAGAGATACATCAACTTCCACTCGACCAGAGCCAAAAAACACTATATCAGTTTTATCAATCACATAAGCATACACTTGTTTGGTATTCATCAGCTTTTTGGACCAAAACTGTAGGCGTTGATGTACTCAAATTACAGCAAGAGTTTCAGACAAAAATTCAAGTTCGCTCAGGTTGTATTGAGCTTCTGCAGGAACTGAAAGAACAAGGATATAGTTGTTGGTTAGTTACAAATGCTGACCGTGCAAGTTTACGATTAAAGCTCGATAATATTGCAATTGAACACTTCTTTAACGTAATCGTATCGAGTGAGCAAATTAGTTATGCAAAAGAAGATATTCATTTTTGGCAAGAGCTCCAAAAATTACATCCTTTCGACCCAGATGCAACCATTTTTATTGATGATACAGCTCCTGTACTAAAAACAGCTGAAAAATTTGGTATCAAACACTTGTTTACTATCTTGCAGCCCTCAAGTCTAAAGGATGTAAGAAAGCATGAAGATTTAGAATATAAAGCACTAGATCGACTTACAGAATTGCTGTCTATATTGAATCAAATTGATAGAAAGGATAATGATGTCAAAATCGCTTGAAAACGATGCTGTAGAGACCATGCGTATCGATAAATGGTTATGGGCTGCTCGTTTTTTTAAAACTCGTTCAATTGCTAAAGCAGCAATCGAAGGAGGTAAAGTACATCACAATAATGAGCGTGTAAAAGTTTCCAAAGAAATTCGTGTTGGAATGGAACTTATTATTCAACAAGGTTTTGATAAAAAAACCGTTGTCGTAAAAGCGCTTGCGAACACACGTGGTCCAGCACCAGTTGCCCAGCAACTTTATGAAGAAACAGAAGTAAGTATTGCTAGACGGGAGTTGATTGCATCCCAACGAAAATTGCATAATCTTGCTCGACCTGATCATAGACCGAGTAAAAAGGATCGTAGACAGATTAATCGGTTTAAACAGGATAATGATCAACACTGGTCGTATGGTGATGAATAAAAACGTCGAGTTGTGTCGCACACACACAGACAACACATAGAAGCTATAGAAAAAATCTGTCACTATTAGCCCTGTGAAACAAGTTGAGATTCAATGCATCCACTTGGGTTAAACGTGATGAACTTAGAGTATTGAGGTTTTTGAGATGGATGAGAATAAAAGCAAAGCATTACAAGCCGCGCTAAGTCAAATTGAGAAACAATTTGGCAAAAATACGGTGATGCGTCTCGGTGATAACACTGTTCAAGCAGTTGAAGCTGTATCTACAGGTTCTTTGACTTTAGATATTGCATTGGGGATTGGCGGTTTACCGAAAGGTCGTATCGTTGAGATTTATGGTCCAGAATCTTCTGGTAAAACCACAATGACTCTCCAAGCGATTGCACAATGTCAAAAAGCTGGTGGTACTTGTGCATTTATCGATGCAGAACATGCATTAGATCCACAATATGCACGTAAGCTAGGCGTGGACATTGATAATCTACTTGTATCGCAACCTGATAACGGTGAACAAGCACTCGAGATTGCAGACATGCTAGTTCGCTCTGGTGCAATTGATTTAATCGTTGTCGACTCAGTTGCTGCTCTTACTCCTAAAGCAGAAATTGAAGGCGAAATGGGTGACTCTCACATGGGCTTACAAGCTCGCCTAATGAGTCAGGCATTACGTAAAATTACGGGTAACGCTAAACGCTCGAACTGTATGGTTATTTTCATTAACCAAATCCGTATGAAAATTGGTGTAATGTTTGGTAGCCCTGAGACTACGACTGGTGGTAACGCATTGAAGTTCTATGCTTCTGTACGTTTAGATATCCGCCGTATTGGTCAGGTCAAAGAAGGTGATGAAATCATCGGCTCTGAAACTCGAGTTAAAGTTGTTAAAAACAAAATGGCTCCTCCTTTTAAAGAAGCTATTTTCCAAATCCTATACGGTAAAGGTACAAACCAGCTTGGCGAACTTGTAGATTTAGCTGTACAACAAGATATCGTGCAAAAAGCAGGCGCTTGGTATTCATATCAAGGCAATAAAATTGGCCAAGGTAAAAACAATGTTATCCGCCACTTTGAAGAAAATCCTCAAATGGCTGGAGAAATTGAAAAGATTATCCGTGAACAACTGCTAACTACGGGTACTAATGGTGCTGTACAAGTGGAAGATGAAGAAGAAGATCTTCTATTAGAGTCTTAATTACCGCTTATAAGTCTTAAAACGCCCTTCGGGGCGTTTTTTACAAGGAAATATTAAATATGTTCAAAAGAACAGAAGAACAGCCCCAACAACGCGCTTTGCTAACAGGGCAACGTTTGCGCTCATATGCTTTTGCATTATTGACTCGTCGAGATTATTCGAAAGCAGAACTTATCGAGAAATTGAATCGTTATGCACAAAACCCTGAAGAGGTTAAGCAACTTGTTGAAGAGTTATCTGAGCAAAATTATCAAAGTGACCAACGCGTTGCAGAACTAACGTTGGCTAGCCAAATTCGTAAAGGCAAAGGGCCAAAACGCATTAAACAAGCTTTAAAAACTAAACAAATCGAAAATGATTTAATTGCAGATGAAATTCATAATATTGATTGGGTGGAACAGGCTTATCAACTTAAAGTGAAAAAGTTTGGTGAAGAAGTAGAAAAAGATCCTAAACTTAAAGCAAAACAGATGAGGTTTTTACAATATAGAGGATTTGATTTAGATGTAATTATGAAGGCAATCCAACGGAGATCGGATTAGAAGATGGTGGCAACCCCACTAGCAAAACTTCGGCACATCATAGATCTGCTACCGTTGCTACCTTCCGGTCCTGGCGGGGTTCACAGAGTACAATTGCGAAGCCACCAGCGGGGCTACCATTGCAAAACAGAGTATAGAGATTTTTAAAAGAGTTGCAAGCCTTCTTCTCAATTTTAAGCAAGTTTATGTTTCAATTGATTAATTCATCGTCAAAAACATATAAATTCCTAGAATCTCTTATCTTATATTCTTTCTTGATACTTATTTTGAATAAAATATGCTTGAAGATTGTAAACTATTCTTGCATTTATATTGTTAGCTGTTTTAATTGCAATGATCAATTAAAACCTTAGATAGCTAATGTGAATAGTTTACATATTCCCTTCTCAAGTTAGCTTTTACATAAAATTATGGACCTATACTCATGCGATTGATGAAGCATTCTTTATTATTTATTGCCTTAATGAGCACTACTTCTCTCTATGCCAATATTCCAATTGAATCGCGCGGTTTAAGTCAAAGTGGTGGTAGTTCAACTAACACTTCATCGAATAACGCTTCAGTCCCAAGTAATTTAAATTGGGAATTGATGCAAAAAAACCAACAATTAGAAAATGATATACGTACCTTACGCGGTCAGTTAGAAGAACAATCGAATGATATTGAACAACTGAAAAAAGATTTATCTAATCGCTATACTGATTTAGACCAGCGTTTGGAATTACTAAATCAAAAAGTAGATCCAGAAAGTGCAGCACCAGACAATACAGCAAATAGTGATGCTACAGCTACCGGAAGCTCAGAAGCTCCTCCTACCGACAATAAAGCAGCTAGTACTACTACAACTGCTGCAAGTCAAGTTACTTCCCCCTCACAAACGCAAGTAACACAACCAGCTTCATCGCCTGCTACGCAAAATCAATCGAACCCTGTAGAGCTTGAAAAAGCAGCTTATACTGTCGCTTTAGATGCCTACAAACAAGGTGGAGCGAAAAAAGCGATTGCTCCAATGCAAAACTTTATCAAAAATCACCCTAATAGCGTTTATACAGGGAATGCCTATTTTTGGTTAGCCGAGTTTAATTTAGCAACTGATCCGGTAAATTATAATGAAGCTAAAAAGAACTATAATGTAGTCGCTACGCAATACCCAAATTCTAGTAAAGCTCCTCGCGCGCTTTATCAACTCTACAGTATTGCCAAAGATGTTGATAAAAACACTGTATCAGCAAACCAATATAAAGCTAAAATTTTAAGTCAGTATCCAAAATCTGAAGAAGCCAAATTTTTTAACAAATAAAAGTTTTTAAGAAAAAAAGACACCGCAGATTGCGGTGTCTTTTTTTGAATATCTCGGCTTAACGCACAATACCACGTTCTGATTGCTCAACAGAGTCAATTAATAATTGAGCTTCGGGAACATTCGGAAGAATATCATTTTTAATCTGCTCAACAGCTTGAACAGAAGTCAGGCCTGATTTAAAAATCAATTTATAAGCTTCTCTAAGGCCTTGAATTGTATCCTTAGACCAACCTTTTCGACGCATACCTTCTATATTAATACCAAACGCATGTGCTGGATTACCAGATGCCATAACATAAGCTGGCACATCTTTTAAAATTAAAGATGCTCCACCAACCATACTGTAAGAATCGATTTTACAGAATTGATGAATTCCCGAATTACCCCCAATAATGACATGATCACCAATATGGACGTGTCCAGCAACACCAACATTATTTGCGAAAATATTATGATCACCAACAATACAGTCATGTGCAATATGCGTATTAACCATCAATAAGTTATGACTACCTATTTTAGTTAAAGCATGATCTTGTACAGTTCCTCTATGTAAACTGCAATGCTCACGAATTAAATTATGATCTCCAATCTCCAACCAAGTTTCTTCACCTTGATATTTCAAGTCTTGGCAAACTTCACCAACACTTGCAAACTGGAAAATCTCATTATTTTGACCAATTTTGGTAAAACCACCAACTACAACATGTGAATGTAATTTAGTACCAGCACCAATTGTCACATTTGGACCAATAATACAATAAGGTCCTATTTGGACATCTGGGGCAATCACTGCAGATGGATCAATAATGGCCGTAGAATGAATTAAATCGTGATTGCTCATGCCTGCTCTGTTTTTTGGTGTGAAATCATAATTTCAGCGGTTGTTGCTACAATACCGTCAACGGTAGCTGTACAGTTATATTTGTAGATACCGCGTTTTTGCATTACTAATTCAGATTTTAATACAAGTTGGTCGCCAGCAACTACTTGTTTTTTAAATCTAACCTTTTCTGCACCAGCAAAGAGGAATAAAGAACCCGGTTTTGGGGTCTCATTGTTCATAATAAAACCTAGAACGCCCGAAACTTGAGCTAATGCTTCTACAATTAAGACACCCGGCATAATTGGATATTCTGGGAAATGTCCTTGGAGGAATTCTTCATTGATAGAAACATTTTTATAACCAACAATACTATTGTCAGTAACTTCAGTCACACGATCAACCAATAAGAATGGGTAACGATGCGGCAAATATTGACGAATCGTTTGAATCTGCATTGGTAATTCAGGGATGGCAAATTTAGGTGTAGTTGACTCGGTCATAATATTCTATTTACGCAAATTAAAAGTTGATTCAAGAGACTCTATTTGAGCTTGTATATGATCAAGTCGTTTAGTGATTTGGGTCAATGGCACATCTGCTAATTGTCGCAAGCGTACAATTGTCTTTTTCCAATGACTATTTTCAAATAATCCAATTCCTGAAGAATAGGTACCAGCTTCAGAAATATTTTTTGTGACCATTGACATTCCAGTTAAAGTCACATTATCAGTGATTGAAAGGTGACCAGACACACCGCAAGCTCCTGCAAGAATACAGTTTTTGCCAATTTTAGTGCTTCCAGCAATTCCACATTTAGCAGCAATAGCTGTATTGGAACCAATATGAACGTTATGTGCGATTTGCACAAGATTATCAATAATTACCCCATCTTCCAAAATCGTATTATCTAGTGCCCCTCGATCAATACTACAATTTGATCCAATACGGACATCATTACCAATAATAACTGAACCTAATTGTGCAATACGATGCCATTTACCTTGATATGGTGCAAAGCCAAAGCCTTCACTACCAATTACAGTACTTGCATGAACTCGAACACGATCAAGTAATTTAGAACCGCCAGTAATGGTGACATGAGAATCGATAAAACAATCCTTTCCAATTTCCACATTATCATCCAGACGAGTATGAGACTGAATAATCGTGTTCTCACCTACTACACAATTTTCACCAATTACAACGTAATGGCCAATATATGCTTTTTTAGAAATAATTGCGGAAGGATGAATTTGAGCAGTACTTTCAATACCTATTGATGTGATCTTTTTATCAAAAGCATGGGTAAGGATGGCAAAAGCCAAATATGGATTATCAACAATAATAAAATTTTGTTTATCAGTAAGCTGTTCTTTAATAGAGCTTGTAACAATGTACGCACCCGCACGGCTAGCCTTTGCTTGATCGATATACTTTTCGCCATTTACGAAAGTAATATGAGAAGGTTCAGCATTTTCTAAACTTGCCAGGTTTATGAATTGAAGACTACCCGCACCGACTAACTCACCATTCACTAGGTGAGCTAGTTCATCTAAACGATAATGTTGCACTTTCATTAATTTATTTCATTGAATTAACCTTTTGTATCATTTTATCAGTTAAATCATATTTAGCGTCATAGGCAACGGTCGAATTTTTATTCAAAATGAAGTCAAGATTATTTTCTTTTCGTAATTGTTCAGCTGCTTGCTTCACACGGCTCTCAAAAGTTGAGTTCATTCCTTGCAAACTAGTTTGAACTTTAGATTGCAAGCCTTGTTGAGTTGAATTAAATTCATTTAATTTTGACTGATATTGAGTTTGAAGCTTTTTAATCTCATCTTCTTTCATTTTTTGCCCTTGCGTTTGGGCTTGACGTTGAAGACCTTCTAACTCTTTACCCAACTGCTCAAGACGAGTTGTTGTTGGTTTAACAGATTGATTTAAACTTGCATTTTGTTGTTTTAAATAAGTACTACTTTCAACAACTTTAGCAAGATCAATAACACCATAACCAGCTGCATTAGTCATAGCAGAAACTGTAAGGCCTAATCCTAACATTAATATATTTAATTTTTTCATTTAAATTTGTGTCCTTATTGCATGTTTAGTCAAGTCGTACTTAGAAAGTACGACCGATTTCAAACTGGATCTCTTTAGTTTCATCACCAGGCTTATCATTTAGAGGGAATGCATAGCTAAGAGATAATGGTCCGATCATGGTGATCCATGTGAAGCCAACACCTACGCTATAACGCATATTACCTAAGTCAAAACCGTAGTTGTCTTCACAGTATTTTTTAGCATCTGCGATTTGCTGACCATTCATAATCATAGAATAAGAACCAACGTCACATTTAGTATCAAATACTTGACCACCTTCAGCAAATAACACTGGACGTACTTGGCGAGTCCAATCTCCTTTAAAAGGTAATGGTAAAGCTAATTCAGTACCAAATTGTACAAGAGCGTTACCACCTACTTCTTCTGGAGAACCGTCATTTTGCTTGGTTTCTTGTAAATTTACACTTGCATACTTAGGACCCAAGGTACTGTTATCATAACCGCGTACAGAACCATAACCACCTGCATAGAAGTTTTTATAGAATGGTAAATCATTACCATAACCAAGTTTACCGTAACCACGCAGCACGAAACCTGTGTCTTTAATTGGCCAGAATGCTTGGGCATCATAAGTTGCTTTTTGATAATCAACATCACTACCTGGCAAACCAATTTCCAGACCCACACGATGTGACATACCTGAAGTTGGGAAAATAGGACGGTTTAATGTATTGTATGACCAGCCTAAATTTAAATTGTATGTAAAGAACTCCCCCTCAAATGCATTATTATATGATTCTTTAGGGACGTTACATTCTCCAGTAGTAGTATTAACCTGTGATTTACCTTCATTGTCTGTTGGGCAATAAGTATCTTGGCTTGTCGCCTTACCACCATTTGCTAACAAATAATCACGTACATAAGTAGACACATAAGGGCCGGTCGTTACTTTAGTATTATCTATACCAACCGAAGCACTTAGGCTTTGGTTTTCATCAATTGGGTAACCAAAACTTAAACTACCACCAAAACTATCGGTAACATAGTTATTAACGTTATAGTCATCATTTAGCTTTGTTTTACGATAGTAAACGTTATAACCGCGGCTTACCCCATCAATCGTGAAGTAAGGGTCGGTAACACTTAAGTTATAGTAGTCTTGAGTTTCAGAACGAGATAAATCGATCGAAACACGATTACCCGTTCCCATAAAGTTAGTTTGACTCAAACCTGCTTGGAAGGTAATACCACCACTTTGCGAGTAACCTACCGCTAATGTCGTAGTTCCCGAATGCTGTTCTTCAACATTTACGTTTAAGTCCACCTGATCTGGTGAATTTGGAATACGAGCCGGTTTAATATCAACTGTTTTGAAGAATCCTGTACGCTCTAAACGAACCTTGGACAAATCAATTTTTTCATTACTCGCTAAAGCGCCTTCCATTTGACGCATTTCACGACGCAATACTTCATCGGCAGTTTTACTATTGCCTGTAAAGTTAATACGACGTACGGTTACTTGCTGACCTGGATTTACATAATAGTTTAGGTCAACCACCCCCGTTTCGTTATTAATTTGCGGAACAACATTTACATCTGCAAAGTAATAACCAGCGTTACCATATTTACGCAATAACAATTGCTTAACAGCATTTACCTTTTCTTGAGAATAGGTATCGCCATCTTTATAAATTTTCAAAGCTTGCAGTTCTTCAGGTTTATAAAGTGCATCACCTAAAAACTTGGTTTGACCAAATTTGAACTGGCTACCTTCCTCAACAGCAACTTCAATAAAGATATTCTTTTTATCTTCACTAATATTAAGCTGTGAGTTATTGATATGAAAATTGATATAACCTTTATTCAGATACATCGCACGCAAAGCTTCAAGGCTCGCTGCCATTTTCTCTCTAGCATAACGGTCATTACGAGTTACAACTGAAGCCCAACCACTTTCCTTAACTGCGAAAGCTTGTTTAATTTCACTGTCTTTAAAAACAGTATTACCAATAATATTGATATTAAAAACTTTAGCTGCCGTACCTTCATTAAAATTTAATTTAAGTTCAACACGGTTATTTGGACGAGCTATGGTATCAACAGTTACATCGGCATCGTAACGACCTTGCTGAGTATATTGCTGCTCTAATTCAGTTTCAATTGTTTGTAAAGCTGACTTCTTAAAAACTTCGCCTTCGGCAATGCCCATTTTTTTGAGGCCTTGCTCTAAAGCCTCTTTAGGAATAAGTTTGTTACCCTTAAATTCAAGTTTTGAAATAATTGGGCGCTCTACGACATTGAAAACTAAAGTATCGTTATCTCTTGATGCTTTAATATCGTCAAAAAGTCCAGTGGCATACAATGTTCGAATTGCTTCTGCGATCATCGGTTCATTAACGCGATCGCCACTGTTGATTGGCAACATGGTAGAAACATTTGCAGGAGTAAGACGGACCAAACCATCTATACGAATATCTCGAACAACGAAATCATCAGCTGCATATGCTTGTTGTACCGCTGCCATAGCGCTAACAAGTGCCAAAGGCATTAAAAAATGTGTGTGCCGCATGCCAGTTTTTCCAGTAAGTTATAAATCCATATACGTTTACAAACGCATAAAATCGTTAAATAAAGCTAAAAGCATCATACTACCGAGCAGTACCATACCAATTTTTAGACCAAACATTTGTATTTGTTCAGAAACAGGCTTCCCACGAATAGCTTCAATAATGTAATAAACGAGATGTCCACCATCAAGCATTGGAATTGGCAATAAATTTAAAATTCCAAGACTTACGCTCATTAAAGCCATAAATGAGATAAAAGTCTGCCATCCCATTTCTGCACTTTGTCCCGCTACTTTTGCGATTGTAATTGGTCCAGAAAGGTTCTCTAGACCAATTAAACCCTTAACCATTTTTACTATTGAACTCAATATCATGCTAGAGATTTGGCCAGTCTTATCTAGCGACATCTGGAAAGCTTGTAATGGAGTATATTGAATTGTTTGCTTATATTCGTCAGGAATTGTAATTTTTCCTGCATCACTTTTTACGCCTAAAACCCCACTCACTTGCCCCATATTGTCACGCTTTCCTTGAGGCATAACTTGCAAATGAACGAGCTGACCATTACGTAACACATCAATACCAAGTAATTTTTCTGGTGAATGTTGCACAACTTCCACAACATCAAACCAGTCTTTCATCACTTGACCATTAATTGAAACAATACGATCACCGACTTTCATTCCTTGACGAATTGCTGCCCCATCTGCAGTCAACTCAGTTACAACAGCGGGAATAACGGGACGATAAGGTAAAAAACCTAATACATCTAAAGCTGATTCATTTTGGTTTTTTAAAAAATCTTTAATTGGTAAAACAATATTTTTCTCAGTACCTGCACGATCTACATCGATATTCAAGCTACCAGTTTCACCTACACGATCAATCAAAGCAAAGTTAAGTTTTTCCCAAGTTTGCGTTTCCTTTCCGTCAACAGCAATAATCTTGTCACCTACTTGTAGTTGAGCTGTTGCAGCTGGCGAGTTGGGTATAACTTTACCCACTCTTGTATTTAGTTGTTCCTGTGCTGGTAAAAATAAAATCCAGAAAAGTAAAACAGCAAAAATCAAATTAATTAAAGGTCCAGCCGCAACAATTGCTATACGCTTCCATGGTTTTTGACGGTTAAATGCATAAGGTAAATCTTGCTCTGCAACATTACCTTCGCGCTCATCGAGCATTTTTACATAACCACCTAGAGGCAAAGCTGAAAGTTGGTACTTAATTCCAGATTTTTTTGATGTCCATTTAAGTAATGTCGGACCAAAACCGATGGAATAGACTAAAACTTTAACACCAAGTTTTCGTGCCACCCAATAATGACCGAACTCATGAATTGCAATTAATGGACCGAGCAAGAGAGCTGCTGCTGCAATCATAAATAATGCACTCATTTCAGCCTCCTATACTTGATATATACTGCTGTGCTACATGTCGTGCTACTTTATCTTTATTTAAAATAGACTCGATATTATCAGCAACTGAGTTTTCCAATTTTTGCAAAGTATGCTCTACCACTTGTGGGATATTTGTAAATCCAATCTGTTCCTTTAAAAATGCAGCAACAGCAACTTCATTTGCAGCATTTAAAATAGTAGGTGCCAGCCCTCCTGCACGCATTGCCTGACGGGCTAAATCAAGTGCTGGAAATTTCTGGATATCCGGTGCTTGAAAATTAAGCTGAGAATACTCAAATAAATCTAAAGCAGGAACACTAGTCTGTAAACGTTCTGGCCATGCTAATGCATGGGCAATCGGTGTACACATGTCTGGATTACCCATTTGCGCCAATGTTGAACCATCAACATATTGCACCATAGAATGAATAATACTTTGTGGATGAACAACAACTGTAACAAAATGTTCAGATATTGAAAACAAATGACATGCCTCGATCAACTCTAACCCTTTATTCATAAGAGTAGCTGAGTCAACTGAGATTTTCTGCCCCATAGACCAGTTGGGATGCTTACAAGCCTGTGCAGGAGTAACTTTTTCTAATTGTTCTAACGAATGGTTTAAAAATGGTCCACCTGAAGCGGTCAATAAGATTCTTGATACACCCTGTTGCGGTTGTCCATTTCTTTCAGCCTCTAAATAATTATGAGGTAATGATTGAAAAATAGCATTGTGTTCTGAATCTACCGGTAATAATAATGCCTGATGATCACGTGCTGCTTGCATCATGATTTCACCAGACATGACCAAAGCTTCTTTATTAGCAAGCAATACGCGTTTACCAGCTTTTACAGCCGCTAATGTTGGTAATAAACCAGCTGCTCCAACAATTGCAGCCATAACTACATCAACATCTGGATGAGATGCGATACTTACTAGCCCTTCCTGATCAGTCAAAATTTCAATATCTTGTAATTCATTCTTTACAAATAAAACTGCTAATTCGTCAACTTTTTGCTTTGGAACAACTACAACTTTTGGTTGAAATTGTTTACATATATTAACCAATTCAGAAATTCGACTATGAGCTGAAATTGCAAATACTGAATACTTATCAGGATGTTGATTTAAAATTTTTAAGGTACTTTGCCCAATGGAACCGGTTACACCCAATATGCAAACAGATTGTGTCATTTATAAATCTACACCAATAAGTTTTAATATAT
This sequence comes from Acinetobacter sp. C13, assembly GCF_016809775.1. Classification (NCBI taxonomy): domain Bacteria; kingdom Pseudomonadati; phylum Pseudomonadota; class Gammaproteobacteria; order Moraxellales; family Moraxellaceae; genus Acinetobacter; species Acinetobacter sp. C13. The sequence continues at coordinate 736,540 of NZ_JAFBJL010000002.1, read as the reverse complement.
ACATTCCCGTTGCAAAGATCGGGGCTGCAGCAAGTAAAGAATCAATACGATCTAAAACACCACCATGACCAGGTAGTACACGTCCAGAATCTTTAATACCAGCACGACGTTTAATCATTGACTCAAATAAATCACCTAAAACTGAACCGAATACTGTAATCAGTGACAAGATAAGAAACAGGATTTGCTGAATTAAAGTTAAATTTAGATACTGATATTGCACAACCAACATTACCAGTATGGTCGTGATAATACCACCATACAAGCCTTCTACTGATTTGTTCGGACTTACGGTTGGTGCTAGTTTTCTTTTACCAAATTTACGGCCAACAAAGTAAGCACCACTATCTGCACCCCACACGAGTAAGAACAGATACATTAACCACCATGGCGAACTTTGCCAGACAACAAAAATTGAAGTGACCGCAGCACAAACTAAAATAATACCAATTACATATAGAGTAGCGTTATACCACCCATCAAATTCAGGAAAAGATTTGACCCAATAAACGCTTACAAGCCAAGTCAAAATTGAAGCTGACCACAAAAGTAATGCAATATCATGGAAAAATAGAGCAACGCCCGAAACGAATGCAACAAGCAGACCGTAGCACCAAGCTTTTGGCTTTACAGCATTTACAGTTTCATGGGGCATTAATTTATACCATTCATACCCCGCAACCCCTGCTGCTACAATCATAAGAACCAACATTGGATAATGTGATTGCGTAGCAAACATACAGCCTAAAACAACTGCGACAAGTACCAATGCGGTAACAATCCGCTCTAACATTATAAGTTCTCTATTTTCTCTTGCTGAATTTGTTCAGATGTTTTGCCAAAACGACGTTCACGTCCCGAAAAAACATTCAATGCATGATCGAATTCTTGTACTGTAAATTCTGGCCATAAAGTATCAGTAAAATACAGTTCAGCATATGCTGCTTGCCATAACAAGAAATTAGATATGCGATAATCTCCACCTGTACGGATCAATAAGTCCACAGCAGGCAGATCGTTTAGACTGACATATTTTTCGAACAAATCAACATTTATTTGATCAGCACCAAATTCACCACGGGAAACCGCTTCAGCAACTTGTTTTGCTGCATTTGCAATATCCCACATCCCACCATAGCTCACAGCAATAGTTAAGGTCATAGTGTTATGGTGTGCTGTCTGTTGCTCTGCATCTTCCATTAAGGCAACTAGGTGTGACGGTAATCTGGAACGATCACCTATGAAACGCAAAGCAATATTAAATTTCTTCATGCGAGGTATTTGCTCATGAATAGTTTCTTCAAGAAGCTTCATAAGCAGATCGACTTCAAATTGTGGTCGATTCCAGTTTTCGCTTGAAAATGCAAAAACCGTTAAAGCACGAATACCTGTTTTTTTACAATGTTCAACGATAGGATCAAGAACATTTTTACCCTCTCGATGTCCATCACCTTTTTGCATTTGATTTTTTTTTGCAAAGCGGTTGTTGCCATCCATGATGATGGCAACATGCTTAGGAAGATGATACTCTTCTGAATCGGTCATAAAATTAGACCTTCATCAATTCTGCTTCTTTCGCTGCAAGACGCTTGTCTACTTCTGCAACATATTTGTCAGTGATTTTCTGGATATCGTCACCTGCACGGCGCTCATCATCTTCAGAGATTTCTTTCTCTTTTAATAATGCTTTGATATCACCTAATACATCACGACGAATATTACGAATTGCAACTTTTGCATTTTCAGCTTCGCTACGCGCAATTTTTTGCATATCACGACGTGTTTCTTCAGTTAATGCAGGTAAAGGTACACGAATTGCATCCGCAGTAATCGGGTTTAAACCAAGATCACTCTCACGAATTGCCTTATCAATAGCTGAAACCATTGTACGTTCAAATGGCTGAACAAGAAGTGTACGAGAATCTTCAACCCCAACGTTTGCCACTTGATTTAAAGGCACATCAGAACCGTAGTAAGGAACCATTACCCCATTTAAGATTGATGGGTGCGCACGGCCGGTACGAACTTTAGCAAACCCGAGTTCCAAAGACTCAAGAGTTTTCAACATACGCTGTTCGCTGTCTTTTTTCAGATCGTTAATCATATGATCTACCTTACTTATTTATTCAAGGATGTTTTAACAAATTTAATTTAGCGCTAGTATAAAGAGCTTTCGTCAACACGTACATTATTTAGTAACGCGTGTACCTTCTTTTTCGCCCATGACTACTGACAATAGCGCACCTGATTTATTCATATCAAAAACTTGTAATGGCACATTATGGTCACGACATAAACAAATAGCTGTCAAATCCATAACACCAAGTTTTTCATCTAATACCTGATCAAAGGTTAAATGATCATATTTAACAGCATCTTCGTATTTACTTGGATCTTTATTATATACGCCATCTACCTTGGTCGCTTTTAGAATTAAATTTGCTTCAATTTCAATTCCACGTAAGCAAGCTGCCGTATCAGTCGTAAAGAATGGATTTCCCGTACCAGCAACAAAAACACAAACTTCACCCTGACTCAAGTGACGGATAGCATCACGACTTGAATAAGACTCTACTACTGTACCAATTGGTAATGCAGACATAAGGCGAGTTCTGATATTACGGCGAACCAATGCATCACGCATAGCCAAGCCATTCATTACAGTTGCAAGCATACCCATTTGATCGCCTGTTACACGACCAACCAAGCCATCTTTTTGCAACTGACTACCACGATACAAGTTACCGCCACCAACAACGATACCCACTTGCACACCTAAGCCAACTAAGTGAGCAATTGAAAGGGACATTTGATCAAGAACTTGGGCATCAATACCCATGTCTTTGTTACCTGATAATGCTTCACCAGATAGTTTTAATAAAATGCGTGAATAACGGGGGCTAATTGTTTCCGCCATGAGTTTGCTCCAAAACCTCTTAAACTGAATGCTTTTTTGAATCGTTATCGATTAAACCGACTTAATTTTAATTAACTTTGCAAATAAGTCGTATTCATCCGCATCGGTGATTTCGACTTCCAACATATCGCCTGGTTGAATAGTGCTCTTATCGATATCTTCTACAAAGACATTACCGTCAATTTCCGGAGCATCAGCATAAGAACGTGCAACAGCAACAGGATATTCATCTTCCAAACTATCGACTAATACAGTCATCGTTTGACCAATACGTTTTTGCAACTTAGCAGCAGAAATTTGTTGCTGCACTTGCATAAAGCGCTCGTAACGCTCTTGCTTAATTTCTTCAGGCACATGATCGGGTAAATCATTTGCCGTAGCGCCTTCTACTGGTGAGTAGGTAAAGCAGCCAACACGATCAAGTTCAGCTTCAACCAACCAATCGAGCAATATTTGAAAATCTTCTTCAGTTTCGCCTGGGAAACCCACTACAAATGTAGAACGAATCACAAGATCCGGGCATTTTTCACGCCACAATTTAATTTTTTCGAGTGTATTTTCACTGTGAGCCGGACGCTTCATTAACTTAAGAATACGCGGGCTTGCATGTTGGAATGGAATATCAAGATATGGCAGAATTTTACCTTGTGCCATTAAGTCAATAACCGCATCAACATGTGGGTATGGATAAACATAATGTAAGCGCACCCAGATGCCAAGTTGACCTAGTGCTTCACACATATCAAAGAATTTTGTTTTAACAGGCTGGCCATTCCAGAAATCAAGTTTGTACTTGGTATCTACACCATATGCTGATGTATCTTGGGAAATAACCAAGATTTCTTTAACACCTGCTCTTTTAAGCGCAGCGGCTTCTTCCAGTACACTTCCAACTGGACGCGATACTAGATCGCCACGCATACTTGGGATAATACAGAAGGTACAACGGTGGTTACATCCTTCAGATATTTTTAAATAGGCATAATGTTTTGGTGTTAAACGAATTCCTTGTTCAGGAACCAAATCAACAAACGGGTTGTGTTTAGGTGGTGCTGGGACATATTCATGTACAGCTTCCATTACATCTTGATAAGCTGCTGCACCAGTAACCTTTAAAACGTTTGGATGCATTTGACGAATTTTATCTTCGTCTTTACCTAAGCATCCAGTAACGATTACTCGACCATTTTCACTCATGGCCTCGCCAATTGCATCTAGCGACTCTTGTACCGCAGATTCGATAAAACCACAGGTATTAACAACAACTAAATCAGCACCATCATAATCTGATGCAACTTGATAACCTTCAGTCTTTAACTGAGTTAAAATTCGTTCAGAATCTACCAATGCCTTAGGACAACCTAAAGAAACAAAACCGACTTTGGGGGTCTTCATGAATCTGCGCTCCACTTGAATGCGCGTATTGTATGTCTTTTCTTGTCTCAAGCATAGGTGGAAAGCCTACTCTTTGTGTAATGCACCAAAATACGACCAACATTTGCACCAAAACTCATCTTTGCACCAAGTTGGATCATGTTATTATCTATATTTAAGCCATCAGTTTTGATCAACCGATATAAAGACCGATTTCAGCGCGTTTTTAAATACTTTAAAACTTTAAAATAACCCATAAACAAAGTTGGCGTATATTTTGCATCGTTCATGTTCTATAACGGTGAAAATCCGATAACCAATGAAGATGCCATTGCGCTATTTTAAGACAGGAACGATTCGCTAATGGATCAACACAACCCTATCGACTATCGCCTATTGGTAGACAACTTAACTACTGCGATTTTATTGATCGATAGTAACTTGAATATTTTTTACTTAAATTCTGCCTGCGAAGCACTATTTGACATTAGTTTGCTTCGAGCTTCAGGACAGCCGGTTTTGAACTTACTTCATGCACCAGATGATAATTTTAATACACATGAGGCGTTATTAAACACTATTAAAACGGGTCAACCTTATACCCGTCGAGAAGCGGTTATTAATGTCAACTTTAAAGACCTTCATGTCGATTACACAGTTTCTCAATTAAATGCTGGTAAAAGTTATCACCCATTACTCTTAATTGAGCTCAACCCGATTGATCGTATGTTAAAGATTTCTAAAGAAGAAAATCTGGTACAACAACATCAGGTAGCCAGACAACTTGTACGTGGCGTTGCGCACGAAATTAAGAACCCACTGGCAGGTATTCGTGGTGCAACTCAATTACTCGCGCGCAGTTTGAATGATAAGAGTTATGCTGAATTTACAGATGTCATTATTAATGAAGTAGATCGTTTAACTAACTTGGCAGATACTATGTTGGGTTCTAGACAACTCCCAAGTTATGAAAACGTTAACGTACACGAGCCTTTGGAGCGAGTGCGTTCACTTATCGCCAACCAGACAAAGAAGAAAATCAAAATTATACGGGATTATGATCTGTCTTTACCCGATGTTAATGCCGATCGTGATCAGTTAATACAAGTCATGCTCAACATTAGTGTAAATGCAATTCAAGCCATAACAGAAAACAAAGCATTTTTTATAGATCACGAACCAGAGTTAATTCTACGTACACGTATACAACGTCTTGTCACGATTAATGGTGTACTAAATCGATCTACAGTGCGAGTCGATATAGAGGACAATGGACCAGGCATTCCTGAAAGTATTTTGGAGTCAGTATTCTATCCATTGGTTACTGGACGAGCAAAAGGTACTGGGCTTGGCCTGAGTATTGCACAGAATATTATGCATCAACATAACGGAATGATTGAATGCCAATCTGTTCCTGGAAAAACAATTTTTAGCTTATATTTACCTTGGGAGTCAGACCGTGTCGCGAAATAAAATATGGGTTATTGATGATGATCGCGCCATGCGATGGGTATTGGAAAAGACCTTTAAAGAGGAAGGTTTTGATGTTACCAATTTTGAAGAAGCTCAAACTGCGCTTGAACGTTTGCACCATGATGCTCCCGATGTCATCTTAACTGACATCCGCATGCCTGGAATTGATGGTTTAACTTTTTTATCTAAAGTCAAAAACACTCATCCAGATTTACCTGTCATTATTATGACAGCACATTCTGACTTAGAGTCAGCTGTATCAAGCTATCAAACAGGTGCATTTGAATATTTACCAAAGCCTTTTGATATTGATGAAGCTTTAGCTTTAGTCAATCGCGCAATCCTGCATATTAATAAACTACAACAGCAAGAAGCTACAAAAACAGCCTCACCTCTTCAATCAACAGAAATTATTGGTGAATCTCCAGCAATGCAGGAGGTTTTCCGTGCTATCGGCCGTTTATCGCAATCTCATATTACTGTTTTAATTAATGGTGAATCGGGTACAGGTAAAGAATTAGTTGCTCATGCTTTACACAAACATTCTCCACGCCGTGCTAAGCCTTTTATTGCCTTAAATATGGCGGCAATTCCAAAAGACTTGATTGAAACCGAGTTATTTGGTCATGAGAAAGGAGCATTTACAGGCGCGAATACTCAACATCAAGGCCGCTTTGAGCAGGCAAATGGCGGAACATTATTCCTTGATGAAATTGGTGATATGCCATTTGAAACTCAGACTCGATTGCTTCGCGTACTCGCTGACGGTGAATTCTATCGTGTAGGTGGACACATTCCAGTTAAAGTTGATGTTCGAATCGTGGCGGCAACACATCAAGATTTAGAAAAACTAGTAAATGAAGGTCGCTTCCGTGAAGACTTATATCACCGCTTAAATGTGATTCGTATTCACATTCCTAAGCTTGCCCACCGTAGTGAAGATATTCCAATGCTTGCGCAGCATTTCCTTGCGCGTGCAGGTAAAGAGCTTGGCGTAAGTCCAAAAATCTTACGCACTGAAACAACGGACTATATGCAACAGTTACCATGGCCGGGTAACGTACGACAACTTGAAAATACTTGCCGCTGGTTAACCGTAATGATTACTGGCCGCGAAGTTTATCCAGAAGATTTACCTTCTGAGCTCAAACAAGTTCCATTGCAAAAGAATAGTGATTCTGGACAACCCACACCTTCATTTGAGCGTATTTCTCTACACCATTGGGATGAACTACTAAATCAATGGGCTATTCAAAAGCTTAAAAATGGTGAAATGAAAATTTTGGATATTGCCACACCAATGTTTGAACGCACGTTGATTAACGCAGCCTTGCAACAAACACGTGGACGCAAACGTCATGCAGCAGAATTATTGGGTTGGGGTCGCAATACCTTAACACGCAAGTTAAAAGAACTTGGAATGGATTCTGCAGATGATGACGAAGAAGATGAGCACAAGGTTACTCAAACTGAAGCCTAGAAATCTCATTATTTAACTTGAGAGCGGTTAAGTCATTCTTAGCCGCTTTTTTCAATCAGATTTTTCATTAAAATATAATGTAAACATGAGGTTACATCATTAAAGTCTTCTACAACCAACACTAAGCTTATATTTTCTATTAGTTTATTTTTTGAATTAGCCACTTACTGTTCAGCATATGATCTAAAAAAATGGTTATGACCATCACTAAAGATAGTTTTGCTATACTAGATAAGCAAAGTCAGTTGTTGTTATTAAATTTTATGCATGATTCAGTCCTGGATTCACATCACCTTGCATGTGAGAAACCTCAAACACGCCGCGGTATTGAACGTCGTTTAGCTCTATTGTTAAGCGCGACCGAGCTGTTCCTAGAGAAAGGATATGATGCTGTATCTCTTGATGATATTGTTAATCATGCAGGTGGCTCCAAGGCTTCTATTTATAAATATTTTGGCAATAAAGAAGGACTTTTTACGGCTATATGTGATCATAAACGTGAAATGTTTTTTAAAGATATTTGCATTCCATTCCAACCAGAGAAAAGCACTTTAAGAGAATATCTGATTCAAACACTTAATCGTGTATATATTCATATTATTCAGCCCGAACATGTTGCATTTTTAAGACTTATTATTGAACAGACCGAATGTAACACTGTCCTCATACAATACTTATATGACAAATGGGTACATAATTTACAAAATACACTTACTCAAGCATTAGAGTTTGCGGATAAATCAGGCGAAATTACCTGTAATTCTCCGTATTATTCTTCACTCATGTATTTTGGGATTTTACGAGATATTGAATGGCGTATGATTATGGGTATGCCAGTTCTTCCAGATGAGAAAGAAGCTTTTGATTATATTGAATATTGTGTAGATATTTTCTTAAAAGGCCATCATAAACTCTAATTCTTTTGCATTTTAAAATGCTTATAGTATAGTAGACTTCTTTTTTCCCACATCCACCCAGCCAACAACAGATAATTGTTATATTTCAAAACAATTATTATGGAGTAGCTACATGGCTCTAAGACATTTCCTGACTTTACGTGATCTATCCACTCTAGAACTTAATCGCATTTTAGAACGCGCAAGCGAACTTAAAAAAATGCAACATGGCAATAAGGTCTACCAGCCTTTTGTTGGTAAAGTATTGGGAATGATTTTTGAGAAATCAAGTACGCGTACACGTATCTCTTTTGAAGCAGGTATTAACCAATTTGGCGGTAGTGCGATTTTTTTATCGCCTCGTGATACACAATTAGGCCGTGGTGAACCAATCGAAGATTCTGCACGTGTAATTTCAAGTATGCTTGATATTGTGATGATTCGTACTTTTGGTCATGACATTGTTGAACGCTTTGCATCTTATTCAAAAGTTCCTGTAATTAACGGCTTAACTGATGATCATCATCCATGCCAGTTACTTGCTGACTTACAAACTTATATTGAACACCGCGGCAGCATTGAAGGCAAAACCGTTGCTTGGATTGGTGATGGTAATAATATGTGTAATTCATATATTGAAGCTGCACACATGATGGGTTTCAAACTCAAAATTGCATCGCCAAAAGGATATGAACCTAAACCTGAATTTTTAGCCGAGTTTGGTCATTGCGTTGAGCTTTATGATAATGCGGAAGATGCAGCAGTAAATGCTGACCTTATTGTGACTGATGTATGGGCAAGCATGGGCCAAGAAGAAGAGCAAAAACTTCGTGAAAAAGCCTTTGCTGATTTTCAGGTTAACGAAAAATTAATGAGCCTTGCTCACCCAGACTGTTTATTCATGCACTGCTTACCTGCTCATCGCGGCGAAGAAATTTCTGAAACCATGCTCGATTATAAAAATGCAGTCGTATGGGATGAAGCAGAAAACCGTCTCCATGCTCAAAAAGCTTTAGTCGAATTTTTATTAAATGAAAATCTAAAAAAAGCTTAAATTTTGAGTTAAAAAAACAGCATCTTAATGATGCTGTTTTTTATTTTATAAGACTTGTACTCTTCCAGTTAATTATTTTTAAAAATTTGATAACGTTGCCGAATATATAAGCAGGCTGTATTTCAACTATTCTCTAGAATCGTGTATAACATTCTACACAATAAGCTAAGCCTACTCTTGTAGAGTGCGATCATGACAACCCTTGAACAATCATTATCTCAAATTCCCGCATTTTCGATTATTCATGAACATTTATTTAGCTCGGCCCAGCCTTCTGCTGAACAACTAAAATTGATTAAAGAGTTTGGTTGCAGCACAGTCATTAACCTTGCTTTAACTAATGCTTCAAATCATCTTGAGAATGAAGACCGTATTTGTTTAGACCTTGGTTTAAATTATATTCATATTCCAATTGATTGGGAGATGCCTTCTGCTGAGCAGTGCTTATTAGTTTTAGATTTGATTGATCATTTAGTGCAAAATGAAATTGTTTGGATACATTGCGCCAAAAATAAACGCGTAAGTTGCCTTATGTATGTCTATAGACAGTTTTATATGAATATGGATATGCCGACTTCTCAGGATTTATTGCACGAAATTTGGGAACCTAATGAGACTTGGACTGGACTCATTCATAGTATTACCTTACAGCTACAAGGCCGTAAGGCAACTTTAGAACTTCAGCAGTCTTTGCAACAGGCAGATCACTTGGTGTGATGAGAGACTAAAACAGTCGCTGTAGCCAAAATACCTTCTTGACGACCGGTAAACCCAAGTTTTTCGGTTGTTGTTGCTTTAATGCTAATTTGATTAATATCTACATTTAGAACGTCAGCAATGCTTTGACGCATTTCCAGATTATGCTTAGCTAATTTTGGACGCTCGCAAGCCACCGTAATATCGGCATTATTTAACTGATAACCACGGTCTAAGATCAATTGATAAACATGCTTTAACAATACTCGGCTATCTGCGCCTTTGTATTCTGGGTCAGTATCAGGAAAATGTTGTCCAATATCTCCAAGCGCTAAAGCACCTAATAAAGCATCACATAGCGCATGAAGTACAACGTCACCGTCAGAATGTGCTTTCAAACCATGTGTATGTGGAATTTGAATACCCGCCAATGTAACGAAGTTCCCCTCTTCAAAGGCATGTACATCCATTCCTTGTCCAATACGAATCTGAGCAACCATATAAATTATTACCTTCCATAAAAACTTAAGAAATCTTGTATTCAGCCGTTCTGTTTCGCTATAGTACACCTAGCAAAGTAGACTGAAAGTATAAGCGATCATGCTGTCTAATACTGATATGAATCAATTGAAAAGATTAAGTTTTGTCGTGACACTGAGTTGTTTATGTTCACCTCTTGTCTTTGCAGAATCAATAGACTGTTCCAATACTGGAGCTGAGCTTAAAATCTGTTCAAAAACATTTAGTGAATCGAGAAAGCAACTCAATAATAAATATCTTTCTGCATATTTAGTTACTGATGCCCCCTTACAGCTTTTACAGGATACACAAAAGTTATGGTCTAAACATACTCAGCAATGCAAGAGTAATACATGTATTCAACAACAGTTTGATTTACGTACTGATGACTTAAATTTTTATGCTTCACTTAAGCAAACGCTTACCCAGCATTATCTTAAGTTTGAAAATGGACATATAGCAGCTCAGCCTGTACACATTCAAGTCCATCAGCTCGCGAAAGATAAAATTAAGATTGAAGGGATAGCATACCGCAATCCAAATAATCGCAAAGAAACGCAAACAATCTCATTGATGGCCTATAGTTCGCCTGAACAAAAAAGTGAAATTTTAGACAATGAGCACAACTGTAAATATCAGTTTAATTTTCAAAAAGCTTTACTTAATGTGAAAACCCAGCAAAAAGGCTGTGAACGTTTTAGCGGAATCTACCGCCTATATGATTAACTCTTTAAATAAAAGCCAGTGTTTGAACACTGGCTTTTTACTTTCTACGCTGGATATTTTTGAGCAATATCCTGACCGACTAAAACTGCGGTTGCCGCAGACAAAGTCCAACCTAAATGCCCATGCCCTGTATTATAAAAAACACGAGGTTGTTTAGATTGCTTAACAACAGGCAGCATATTCGGCATCATTGGTCTTAACCCTGCCCAAGGCACCACATGCTCAGTTGAAATATCAAAGTTACGATTAACCCAATTCACTAATGGTTGAATACGATCAGCCCGTATGTCGCGGTTATAGCCATTAAACTCAGCAGTCCCTGCCACACGCAGTCGATCTTTACCTAAACGAGAAGTCACAATTTTTGCACTTTCATCTAGTAAACTCACCCAAGGAGCATTGTTTACACTGTGCTCATCTTTTAATTGCACGGTAATTGAATAACCTTTTACTGGATACACATTTACTCTCTCACCAATCATATCGGCAAGTTGATAGCTCCCTACACCACCACAAACAACAAGTACATCACCTTCAAGCTGAATGTTATCGGACTCAACCAGATAAGGATGCTCAGTACTTGGCTGACAAGTTACGACTACTTTGTCTGCGCTGCACTTAATATCCATAACTTCTAGGCCGAACTTATATTGAACGCCATATTCCTTAGTCTTCTCAGCCAAAGAGGTTGAATATTTATGAATATCACCCGTCGCATCACTTGGTGTGTAATAGCCACCGAAATAGTCACCCGTCAAAGATGGTTCTATTGTTTTCATTTCATCAGGTGAAACCGAATAGCGTTCCAATGTACCTTTGTTCAATACGTTATTAACTTGTTTAGCAATCTCGTAGTCAGCCTTACTGTGATACATATGGAGGATTCCACGTTTCTCCAAATCAAACTCAAGCTGCTCTTTTTCAGCAACTTCAAACAAACGCTTACGAGCAAGCAATGCCAAACGCACCGTCTCGATCGTATTTGCTTCATAGTTTTTAATATGTGATAGAAATTCAACCAACCAACTATACTTATGCAAACTAAATGAAGGGTTCAACAATAGAGGAGCATCTTTTTGTCTCATCCATTTAAAGCCTTTAATGACGGTGGCTTTTTGGTTCCATACTTCGGCGTTACAAGCCGATAATTGCCCTCCATTGGCAAATGATGTTTCCATTGCAGGATATAAATGTCGATCAATCACTGTGACTTGATAACCCAGTTGCGATAATTCATAAGCAGAGGTAACCCCTGTGATTCCCGCACCTATCACAATAACATGTGGCATAACAGACTCCTCAGAAATGCAAGAACATTTCATCAGTACAGCCCATCTGTCATTGGTACCTGAGAGTTTCGACCCCAACGTTACCTTTTAACGTTTAGATCTTCCCCTTCGGTGAGTTTATAATTTATAAGTTATTGTTTTCCATTCTTATAAATCTAAGCTTCTCTCCAGATTTTTTAATTATTACAGTCCTTTTGCCTGAGAGTTTCCGGGCTTGTTGCTCCTTCGGCGGGTTCTTAATGAACCTCTCTCCCGCAATAATTTTGTATTTATATAAGCAATGTATCTGCCACATTGAAAAAAACGCATTCTTTTCTTGTAAACTTTTGTATAAATAATCTTTAAATTATAAAACACTGATTTAATTAGAAAATAAAAAAGGTGAATTTTTATAAATCCACCTTTTGCACTTAAATTAGAGTTTTCCGTTGAGAACTTGGTCTGAAACCGCACCCTTCCATTGCTCACGCAAGGTTGGTAAGTAGAATTTCTCACCAATAGTGACCAATTCAGCATCAATCAATGCATGAACTTCGTGCATAAAAATATAATCTAGAGCAACTAAAGAAAGCTGATGATTTTTTTGCGCTGTTTTCTTACGTTTTACCTGTGCTTGTTTCACTAGCTCATTTGCAAAGTTTTTATCTTTATAAGCAGTAATTGCATTTAAACGAAGCTCAATAACACCCCATCCCGCTAATAGTTTTTTAAAAACTTCAAAATCTTTTGAGGTTGATTCCCACGTTACGTTTTCTAGATCATTATCTTCAGGTAAAACTGGTAATAATAAATCCGCTGTACTTGGGAAAATCTTTTTAAGATTTAACAGAAACTTAACCGGCTGATCACTAGGATAATCATTAAATTGCACATGTTGTTGGGTATCTGTCAAATAAATAGAGAGCATTCAAAAATCCTTAACTAAGCAGCTGTTTTTAATAATTTTATCTCTAACTTTGCGAAATAAATGCAAAACAAAAAACAATATAAAAACAGGACAAGGTGGGCATTTTAACAATTATGACGGCTTATTCAACGCCAATTCGCCATTAATTAGTGAAAGTTTCAGCCTTTGTGATAAAAAGCTCTCCGAAGAGAGCTTAACTTTAAATACAACATCAAAAATCCGTTGTAATTCTTGGTTTCGATTAACCTTGATATTGATCAACTTTATAATTTGGCTGATCTACAAGCAGTTCAATAAAAGTCGGAATAGATGTAGTGTTAAGCAGATAAGGATTAAATTCATCAACATGATGATGATGAAAGAACTCTTTTATTTTCGTGTTAATGGGAGCAAATTTCATACTCCAATGTTTAAATAGCCGTTGTTCGGATGGTTCTGAAAAGATGATTTCACAGTTCTGGTGTCTCGAATCTTTCAAAATTAATTTATAAAATAGCGATTCGACCTGTTCTTTCTCACCTTCCAAATACTGCAAGAAGTATCCATTACCATAGTAAAGCACTCCTGTAATATCATTATGTGAATTGAATTTGACAGCTTCTGTGAGAATATCAATTAAATCTTGTTTTATTTGACTATGTTCACTATTGGTTTTACTTGCATACATAAAGCCTATTAAACTCATAGCGATACTCGAAGATAGATTTTAATGTCCATTCTGACATCTACCCTCTCTTCTTACAATGTAAGCTATTTAAAACCTTGTATTTCAAAAGTAAAGATTATTTTCTTTTTGAAAATGACAAACTTTAACAACCGGAAATCTTTTGTAAATTAATGCCAACCTAATAAGTTAATTAGACACTATTAATTTTAGTACAATTGAAAATTATCTTTAATGTATGGATGTCTAATGGAGAATCATGAAATTATTCTTCAAGACGAACATCATAAACAGTTTAAGATTATTAAAGTCCAAGATGTTCGTTTTGATAAGAATACGCTTAACAATAGCTACCAATGGTTATGGATATTTGATCATAGTTCAGAGTTTTTTCCATTTGAGTTATGGGATCAGCTTGATAATGCAACCATTCATCAAAAGATCAAACTCGACAATCAAGTTTTCAGGATTATTAAGATTCTGACGAAGAAAACGAAAGTTAGGCCCTCCTGAAACGTAAGTCCTCAAGCAACTATTTTTTAAGTTATTTTAAAGCTCTCTAACTTGACCCTAAATTCTTTTCACTTAACCATATGGAAATCACTGATGCCAGCGACTTAGGTTGCTCAATCGGAATCATATGGCCCGTATTTTTAATTATCTCAAGCTTTGCATGTGGCAATTGATCTAATAATTCTATCACCTCTTCCTTAGAGCGCAGTTGGTCATCAGCGCCAGAAATAATTAAAGTTGGACATGTGATTTTGCTCATATCATAAGAACTTCTATCTAACATAGATTGTTTAACGAATTCTTCATAACCTAAAGCTTTCCCCATCTCTTGGATTCTTTTTACAAGAGTACGATTCTGCACATTTGATGGATGAAGTGTTTTTTCAATCGATATTGAGCTTAGCCCATGGAAATTTTTCCCAGAGTTAAGTTTAATCGCCGTTAACTTTTGACTCTTCTGCTCTTCTGTATCTGAGCGTAGTGAAGACGCTATTAAAATAAGTGCCTTAACTTTTTCAGGAAATTGCTCCACTATAGATCTAGCGATATATCCTCCAACTGAGAATCCAATCAGTACAAAGCTTTGTGGCGCATGTTCAACAATATTTTGAGCAATTTCTTTGATTGTTTGCCCTTGTTTTAAAGTAGCTCGAGATATATTCCACTCTTTAGGTATTTCATCTATGAGTTCATTCCAGAGAGATTCATCAAGCATATAACCAGGAATTAAAACAACTGAAATTGGCTTTTGATTCATAAGTTTTTTAATACCTTACTTGTAAATTATAACTAACAGCATTTTATGCTAATAAAAAATCTATAATTAGAATATTGAAGTAAAAAATAAAATCACTATATAAATTAAACAGAAATAACTGTGGAAGCACGCCAGACTAAAACATTCCCTTTTTATGCTTAAGAAGGAGGTACATATGAAAGTTAGAGCATCACGTACGTATTCCGCTTCAGCAAATAATTATTTTATTTCTAAGGAATATGATTGTACTGTTATTCCTGTAAAAGGAATGTGTTTTATAGACTCTGGTTTAACTGAGAGTGGAGTGATTGAACCAGTAGAGATTATTGAAGTGACTATAGAACCAGAATCTAACTCGTATCATGTTCTTTTAGCACGCGATATACATGAGTACGAAAAAGAAGAGCTAAAAAAGAAGTTTGAAGCTATGAAATCTCATGGTTGGGAATACATAGACGGCTTACTTTGATATTTTCAAATTTCAAGATACAAGCTAAATCCTTCCACCCCAAAAGAGCCCTCATTAGAGGGCTTTTATATAAATATTAGCGCGTACACTTTTATTAATGATTTATCTGAACAAACAGATAACCGAATGCACAGCATATTGTATGCTTAAAGATTTTAAACATATTTAGCTAAGAACTTTATTCACATTCTTTTCAATTAATTTTTTGCTTTGGTTATTAAGTATATAAAAGTATCCAATCAATCCAAAGAATATGACTGCATAAATTATGACAATCCAAATATATTTAAATATGTTATCGAACAAAATATGATTTAAGACATCTACATCAATATTGACACCAAAGTTATGTACATATCGACTTAAGAATAATGCAATACAATAAATCAATATTGGAACCGCAAGAATTCCTGTCCATATATTAATTTTATTTTTCTTAACTTCTAGTTTTTCAAAATCATCTTCTCCAAAATATTTTTCAACTTCAATAACTTGCTTATTCAAATCATCTTTTAATGATATAGGTAATCTGTTGTCTTTAATATGATATTGAATGTTTTTCAAGATTTCTGCACTTTCTAGTGCTTCACCTAAAATGGTTAAATTTCCCATAGAAAAACCAGAATGTAATCAGTAAAACTATGGATTTTAAGGTAAATTTTGTGATTAAAAGCACTTTTTAACACAAAAGTAATAAATTTAGCTGAGTTACAAAACATTCAAAAGAAATACGAGAAGCCGAAAATGTTCCAAAGATTACTAAACATAGCTTCCTCTGACTATGTTTCTCAATTTTTTAAACACTATGAGAACGACTGAACTTTTATCCTGAACTATAAGATTATCAAAAGCCAAGTTTTCATAGGAGTTAAGTATTCATAGGAGTTAAGTATTCGAATTATTAAAATAAAAAGGCACTTTCGAAATAGTTCCAAAGTGCCTTTCTATTGTTTGAGATTCTAAAAATATCTTTATTTTTAGATAGATTACTTACTATTTGGTGAAACCATCTTTTCAGGTTTAACTACTTCGTCAAATTGTTCCGCTGTAACCAAACCAAGCTCAACAGCGACCTGCTTCAACGTTTTATTTTCTTTATAAGCAGTCTTTGCAACTTTTGCAGAATTTTCATAGCCGATTACTGGATTTAAAGCTGTAACTAGCATCAGAGAATTATGCAAGAAGTGATCAATCTTATCGCGATTAGGCTCAATTCCCACTGCGCAGTGATCATTAAAGCTATTACATGCATCACCAAGCAACTGAATGGATTGTAATAAGTTATAGGCAATCACTGGCATAAAGACATTTAATTCAAAGTTACCTGAAGCACCTGCTACGTTAATGGTCGTATCATTTCCAAGCACTTGTGCAACAACCATTGTCATTGCTTCACTTTGTGTTGGGTTTACTTTCCCCGGCATAATGCTTGAACCAGGCTCATTTTCTGGAATACGGATTTCACCAAAACCACAACGAGGTCCACTTGCCAGCCAACGAATATCATTCGCAATTTTGTTTAAGCTTACAGCCAAAGTTTTCAATGCACCTGATGCAAAAACAGCGGCGTCCCGTCCTGCTAGTGCTTCAAATTTATTAGGCGCGGTTACAAAAGGTAAACCTGTGAGTAATGCAAGCTGAGCTGCTGCTTTTACTGCATAGTCAGGATGTGCATTTAATCCTGTACCTACCGCTGTGCCACCTAATGGCAACTCATATAAACCACTTAAAGCTTGTTGTAGTCGAACCAATCCATGCTCAAGCTGTGATACATAGCCACTAAATTCTTGACCTAAGGTTAATGGAGTAGCATCTTGCAAATGGGTACGGCCAATTTTAACAATATCCTGAAACTCATCTGACTTTTTTTGCAAAGTCGCTTTAAGCTGCTCTACAGCAGGAATGAGCAACTCGTTAATTTGTAAACTTGCTGCCACGTGAATGGCCGTTGGAAATGAGTCATTTGTTGATTGAGCACGATTGACATGATCGTTTGGATGTACTGGCTTTTGAGCACCTAAAGCTTGCCCTAATTTCTGGTTTGCAATATTGGCAATCACTTCGTTACAGTTCATGTTGCTTTGCGTACCAGAACCTGTTTGCCAGACAACTAAAGGAAATTGGGAATCCCACTTGCCATCAATGACCTCTTCAGCAGCACCCACAATATATTGACTCAAATCTTGTGGTAGTTGTTCAAGTTCAGCATTGGTTATTGCAGCAGCCTTTTTTACCAAACCCATCGCTCGAATCATGGCACGGGGTAATCGTTCTTGCCCGATTTTAAAGTTCTGTAAGCTGCGTTGAGTCTGTGCCCCCCACAATGCTTCATTTGGAACTTCAATCTCACCCATAGTGTCATGTTCAATTCGTGTTTGCATAGAAACCTCGGTTATCTCAATAAAGAACTCACGGGCTGAAGCAAGTGTTTGCTCTGGCTAGTTAATTTTGAATATCGTACTCAAGCATACCAGCATTGTAAATAAGAATCATTATCTTATCTTCCATTTAAAGTATTTTGATAGAAGCGCCATTCATCTTCGATCATTTGTTTTAATGGGCGCTTCGGTGTCCATTGCAATAAGGTTTTTGCTTTCTCAATATTAGCACCAACTTGATCTAACTCGACATGTTTATAAATTGCTGATTGTGTAGGAACTTCAGCTTTAGTAACTTGTGAAATTTCATCGAGTAATTGACGAATTGAATGAACTTGGTCATGTGCAATATTAAATGCTTCACAACAATACGTTTGTTCACGCAGCCAATGTAAGCTCGCAATGACGGCTTCACATAGATCTAAAACATGTAAAAAACTACGTTCGGTCGTATGATCTGACGTTTCAGCTTGATCTTGTAATTCAATTAAATCACGCTGCATTGCTGCGACTTGCATCGCAAGCGGAACAATATTTTTAGGGAGCTGAGCGACATACTCTCCGAGTACCCCATGTTCAAATGCACCTACGATATTAGACAATCGTAAGATCGCAATTTTCCACTCATGGTCAATTTTATAAGTATCACGGATAATTTCTTCAATCATCTGTTGAGACTTAATGTAGGGATTAGGATAAGCATAATTAAATTCTTCTGTTTCACTCAATTGCAAGCCAGATTTCCCATAAGCTGCAAGGCTAGACAGATGAATGAAGTGACGAACACCCGTACGTTGCATGGCACGAAGCAAGCTCATGATACAACTAACATTATCATTATAATATTCAAGAGGTTTAAGGTTAGATTCTTCAATTGATTTGAATCCGGCAGTATGAATAACTGCATCAATTGAATATTGCTCAAACACCTTATTCAGCGCTGGTGTATTGCGTACATCAAGTTTGACAAATGGAACGTACATACCAGAAATAAATTCTAGCCGCTCCAAAGTTTGCAAGGTTGAATTAGCCAAATTATCGACGATTACCACCTCTTGCCCTTGAGCCATTAGACTCAACGCAATGTGTGAACCGATAAAGCCTAAACCACCTGTCACTAAAATCATTGTATACTTACCTTTCTCTTAATGTATCTACGCCCATTTAGACGTATGACCATAGTGAATTCTCAATGAGTACATTACTACTAATTACCTCTGCTCCTACTTCCATTCATGCTTGGCATGCGTTAGGACTTGCTCAGGCACTCAAAAGTAAAAATGAAGACTTCCGTGTATTCTTTTACCAAGATGGCGTGCAGGTTGCTAATGATTTTCAATGGGTTCCTGACGACCAGCGTAATTTAACGCATGAATGGCAAAAGCTTGCGATTCGTCTTCCTGTTTGTGTGAGTGCTGCCCTCGCTCGTGGTATTACAGATGCAGAAAATGCCAGTCGTCATCACCTTACTCATCACAACCTTGCCAAAAACTTTGAACTTGTCGGGTTAGGTGAACTTGCTGATGCAGTACAGTCAGCATCTCGTCTTATTCAATTTTAAGTTACTTTGTTTGCTTAGATTGTTGCTTTTAAAAGGTATATTGTGTGAAATCTGTACTCGTCATTTTAAGCCAAGCCAATTTAACCAGTCTTCAAATCAATGAAAGCCTTTCTGCTAGTATGGTTTTAGCAACCTTTGGCTCACCAGTCAAAGTATTATTGAAAGATGCAGCTCTTAGTCTTTTGCAAAATGATTTGAGCTTTGATCAGTTTCGTCAGGCTTTCAAAGTGGCATCAAATATGGTCGAAAGTTTTGAGTTCTATGACTTGAGCCCTATTCTGATTGAATGTAAAAATCAGCAGCATCCTCTTGTACAAAAAACCGAACAAGAAATTGAATTCGTTCAGTTGAATGCTGAGTTTATTCAATCTTTTGATCATGTTCTATATTGGTAGATAAAGGTGTAAGTTTAATGAATCCGTCAACACTTTATCTTGTGCAATCTTCTTACCATTCTACGCCGAAAATTATTGATGAATTACGCAATCTTTTTCAGGTAGGTGACCAAATTGTTTTTATGGGCGATGCAACTGCACACCTTTCTGCTGAAATGATTCAACCATTTGAATCTGTTTCATGTTTAAGCATCGAAAAAGATTTAATCGATACGGATACTTTAGCTCAGGTGAAGGTATTAGATTACGATCAATTTGCTGATCTGGTTTTAACGTTTAATCGCTGTATTTCTCTTAAATAATATATTTAGGCTGGTTTCATGAATTTAGAATTAGACCAAGATGGTCATTTGGTTGATTACACAATCTGGAATCCTGAAGTTGCGCAAGAACTTGCCAAATCGCTTGATCTTGAACTCACCGATTGGCATTTTGAAGTTTTAGCGGCTGTACGTCAGTTTTATCAGCAGTTTGGACACTCTCCAGCAACTCGTCCTCTCATTAAATTTTTAATGAAAACGGTCAGTCCAGAGATTAATAATGCGGTTTTACAGCAACAATTTAATACTGGTTTAGTGGCGCGTCATTTAAGTCGTTTAGCTGGAATCCCTAAACCAGCAAATTGTTTATAAAATTAAGTAAATTTTTTAGCAGCAGCGACGCATAAAATCGTTGCTGCTGTAACCACCAACATTGACCAACTTACTTGTTCGTGTAACAAGACCGCAGCAATACCTAATCCCATTAAAGGTTGTAAAAGTTGTAGTTGGCTAATCGCAGCAATTCCTCCTTGCGCAAGCCCTTTGTACCAAAAGAAGAAACCAATCAGCATACTAAATAAAGACACATAAATAAGACCTACTAAAGCTGATGTAGATATGTTCTGAAATGAAGCTGGCATATAGAAAATAGTCAGAAATAGCATAAAAGGTAGTGACAAAATAAGCGCCCAACAAATGACCTGCCATCCACCAATTTTTTTTGAAAGTACACCGCCTTCTGCATAGCCAAAGCCACAAAAAATGATCGCCATCAACATATAAAAGTCCCCTATTCCAAGTGAGGTATCACCAGAAATCAAAAACATATAAGCGAAGACAACCGCACTCCCTAAGACTGCAAATATCCAGAAAAATTGATTAGGTTTTTCGCCACCTCTCAACACAGCAAATATTGCCGTTGCAAGCGGCAAAAGACTAACAAATACAATTGAATGGGCTGCATTCATGTATTGGAGGGCAAGCGCTGTAAATAGAGGAAAACCTATCACCACGCCTAAAGAGACGATGGCAAGAGGCCACCAATCTTGCTTGGCTGGTTTCTTTTGTTTTAAAACCAAAATAAAAATAAGACCTAAAATACCTGCAATTGCCGCACGTGCCGCAGTTAGAAAACCCGGTTCGAACCCCATTACGGCTACGCGTGTTGCTGGTAGTGATCCCGCAAAAATAGCCACGCCAATAAAACCATTCACCCAGCCATTCATAAACCTATTCATAATTTTCTCCGTCACTATACGAAGAATTTAAGCTGTGCTAAGGTGAATAAACCAGATACAAAGCAGTACAATTCAAAAGAACTGTAATGCATTAATAACCAGTACAGTTCGGATTGTAAGCCAGTGAAACAGAACAAAACCAAAATTGAAATTGTCATTTCAGAGATTGAGCAACAAATAAAAAATCGGTCTTTAATGCCTGGAGCACGCTTACCATCTGTACGCAAATTAGCGAATGATCTTGGCTTTTCGGTTTCAACCGTCGTAGAAGCCTATGAAAGATTAATTGCTCTAGGCAAAATCGAATCAAGAACTGGGTCTGGTTTTTATATTGTTGGTCCGCTTGCCCCTCTTTCTTTAAGCGAATTAGGCCCTAAATTAGATCGCTCAGTCGACCCATTATGGATTTCACGTCAATCCTTGGAAGCAAAAGCAGATGTTTTTAAGCCTGGCTGCGGTTGGCTACCTGATGACTGGATGCCATTAGATAGTATTCGTAAAGCATTAAGGTCGGCCGCAAGAAGCCCAGATGATTGTTTGATGGGTTATTCAACGCCATTAGGATTACCCGCTCTACGTGACTTACTGGCAAGACGCGCTCAAGCAAAAGGTATCAATGCAAATCTTAATCAAGTGCTTTTAACAGACTCAGGAACTCAAGCAATTGATTTAGTATGCCGATTTTTACTAAAGCCTGATGATGTCGTTCTCATTGATGATCCTTGTTATTTTAACTTTCATGCATTACTTAAAGTCCATCAAGTCAAAGTTATTGGTATTTCCTACACACCAACAGGTCCTGACTTAGAGGCATTTAAAGAAGCAATTGAAACTTATAATCCCCGTCTTTATATCACCAACTCAGGAATTCATAATCCAACTGGTGCAGTACTTTCTCTTTCTACGGCGCATCAATTATTAAAACTTATTGAACAATCAAATTTGATTGTTGTTGAGGATGATATTTTCTCAGACTTTGAATATAGCACTGCTCCTCGGCTTGCTGCTTTGGATAATCTTTCACGTGTAATCTTTATTGGAAGTTTTTCTAAAACGTTATCAGCATCTATTCGTTGTGGCTATATTATCGCTAAACCAGAATGGATTGATCAGCTCACTGACCTGAAAATTGCCACAAGCTTTTCTCATAATGGTGTATCAGCTGAAGTTTTATTAAGTGCTTTAACAGATGGGTCTTATCGTAAACATATAGAATTATTAAAGGTCCGATTAGCAAAAGCAATGCACGATACCATTACTCAGTTAGAACCTTTGGGTATAAAACCATGGATTAAGCCTCAAGCGGGAATTTTTGTTTGGTGTCATTTACCAAAAGGAGTTGAAGCTTCAGAAATTGCAAAATATTGTATTAATCATCAGGTTATTCTTGCACCAGGAAACGCATTTAGCCAAGCTTCCAATGCTGATCAATTCATACGCTTTAATGTAACACAGTCAAATCATGACCACATTTATAAGACTCTAGCTGATGCGATTCAACAAGAGTCTTCGTAATTTATAGCAAGAAAAATTAAGCTTGTTTCTGTTTTTGCTGCATATATGCAAAATAACCCGGCCCAGCTGAAACCTGAACTTGTTTTGCATGTAAAGGTTCACGGCAAACCGAACATACCATGACTGGTTCAAATTTATGACCACAAGTTTTATGACGATATTCTAAAGGTTTGCCTAAACCTTGATCCATCCATTTATCTGCCCAATTCGCCATAGACAAAATAATTGGATAAAGTTCAAAACCTTTATCAGTCAATTTATATTCAAAACGTTCCTGCCGATCAAAATAAGGGGCTTTGACTAAAATTTCATATTCAACCAAACGCTTTAAACGATCCGAAAGGACATGACGAGTGACACCTAATGACTTTTGAAAATCGTCAAAACGGCGTATTCCCATAAAAGCATTACGTAATATTAGCATCGTCCATCGATCGCCAATCACTGATAGCATACGAGCAACCGAACAAGGTTGATCACCGATGTCGTCCCATTTCATCTTTATGCGTTCCTCGATATTTCCTAGCCTAATGGCCCTATTGTTTATACCCTAAACCACTTAGCACGATTTATGCAAGATTCATTATTAAAATAACTTCTTATCAAGCTTATGAAAGAATTTTCATTATAAAAAATTAAAAGTTATTATTTAAAATTGCTTAATAAATATAACTCACTCAGTCATTTAGTGGGTTATATTTATCATTACTGGTTATTAATTTGAAATAAATACGCCCTTCAATATATAACCCGCTTCCAATTTTGCACTTGCCGGAATTCGGACCAGACAATTAGCTTGCATTAAATTACTGAGCATGTGTGATTGCTGTTTTGCCAAACTTTTAACTTTGAGTTGTCCATTGTCAAAATAGGCATGCATTCTTAGAAAACGCTCGCGTGCATCTTCTTTTAAATCGTGATCTAAAATTGCACTAAACCACTCTGGCCCTGCCGAGTTTCCCTGCAAAGTGTCAAGCAATGCTTTACCGTAAACCTGCATAGAGACATAGACTGCAGCAGGATTACCCGGCAAACCGAGCAAGTAACAATGATGATCTTTTTCTGGATTTGAATATTCAGCAAAAAACAGGGGTTTACCCGGTTTTTGTTTTACTTTCCAAAAGATTTGTTCAAATCCAACTTCGAAAGCACAGGGCCGAACAAAGTCGTAGTCTCCTACCGAAACTCCGCCAGTCGTTATAACAACATCATAGCTGTCTTTTAGTCGGTTAAAGTAATGGGTGACCTGATCTGCTTCATCTGCCACATGAATGAGTTCAACATCTAAACCATAATCTTCAAACCAAGCTTTTAGTAATGGACCATTTGCATCAAAGACTTTTCCATCGATTAAATCTTTTGCCGTTTGAGCAACTTCATCACCTGTGACTAAAACTGCAACTTTTGGTCTACGATAAACAGTAAGTTCTTGTACACCTGCCATACTTAAAGCAGCCAAGCTTCCAATATTTAGAAACTGTCCTACTTGAGCAAGTAACTGCCCTTGCTGGATTTCTTCACCAGTAAAACGGATATCAGCTTGAGGGCGTATATGCTCCGTTAAACAAATTTCTTGAGCCGAAATAACCGATACGATTTCTTGCCGTGCTACATGCGTTGTCCCTTCAGGAATTTTGCCGCCCGTAAATATACGAATCGCCTGACCTTCACCAAGTATGTCATGACTCTCGCTTCCGGCACGAATCTCACCTGTGACTTGGAACTTTTGATTATTTAAATCTTCTGCATGGCTACAAAGTGCATAACCGTCTACCGCACTTTGAGAAAAACTTGGTAAATTAATTTCAGAGTAAATATCTTTGGCAAGATAACTACTTAGGCTATTTGTGAGAGTCTTTTGAATAGAGCTTAAGTTTTTAGGCTTATTAATAACTAAATCTAGCGCTTCATCTATACTGATTAATCCACGCTCAGCACCACAACCTGACATTATTCATAGCCTCCTGGATGCGGTAAATCACGGCAAACATCAAAAATATGGACTAATGCAGGTAAAATAGCGGCCATTGATTCGCTTGCTCCACCACGGCTTCCCGGTAACGTCACAACTAAAGAACGGTCAATAAACCCTGCTACTCCGCGTGACATAGCCGCGTATGGCGTGCGTTTTTGTCCAAATGAGCGAGCTGCTTCCATTAAGCCATCTAATTTACGTTCTAAAAGAGGCTCTAGCGTATCAACTGTAATGTCACGCTTACCAATTCCTGTTCCACCCACCGTCATAATACAAGCATACGATTTGGTGAGTTCTAGGACCAATTCTTTGAGATCATCTGCTTCATCAGGCAAAATTTGGTAATGGATCGGATCAAATCCAGCTTCAGTTAAAGTTTCAACTACAGATTTTCCGGCCGTATCTGGCTTTCTACCCGATGCTACGGTATCTGACAATACAATAACCGCAGCCGAAACAGGCTGACGCAATACCCGTTTAAAATGGGATTTTCCGCCTTTTTTCTTAAGTAGTTTACATTGATCCATCCAGAGTTCTTCTGGTTCACAATGAGGCTTTAACATGTCGTAAATGGTTAAACCTGCAAGGCTTGCCGCCGTTAAAGCTTCCATTTCTACGCCAGTTGGCCCAATGGTCTCAACGACAGCAATAATTTTTACAAAGTCATGTTCCAATTCATATTCTACATCTGCCCGATAAATCGGTAGCGGATGACATAGTGGAATCAGCTCATCAGTTCGTTTTGCTGCCAAAATTCCTGCAACACGTGCTGTTTTTAATGCATCACCTTTTTCCGTGTTTCCTTGTCTTAATAGTTCAATACAGTGCGGTGGTGCATATAAAATCGCTTGTGCTTCAGCAACACGATAACTTTCCGGCTTCATTCCTACGTTTTTCATTATTTATCCTAGTATTACATATTTCAGTGTGAGTGCTCATGGCCGGCATGATGATGGTGTTTGTGGTCATGCGGTGCATCCTTACGAATACAGCAGCCTTCTACATAGTGACTTGTACCATCTGTAAAGAACTCTTCTTTAAAGACAGGTACTTCATGCTTTACCCGTTCGACCGCTTCCTCACATGCCTGAAAAGCTTCACGGCGATGAGCTGCATACGCAATTGCAATAATGGCTGTTTCACCGACATCCAGATATCCAATTCGATGAACCACTCGCACATAAGATACCTGATACTTTTTCTCAATTTCTAGTTCAATTTCACGTATCATTTTTTCTGCAAGCGGTTTATACGATGTATATTTCAGCGCCTTTACCGCTTTACCTTCGTGGTGATTACGAACCGTACCCATAAAAATATCGATACCGCCACATTCCGGAAAAGATTGAATCGGATCAAAAGTATCCGAGCTTAAAGCCTGCTCTTGTATTCTTGCGAACTCTTTCATGACTCATCCTCCGGCAACGGGTGATAATAAAACCAAAGTGCATGGCTCACTTAAGACAGTTTGTCTGGTTATGACATTATCACCAATCGCACATGCACATTTTTCCATGGCTTTTGTAGATTCCGGATGCAATAAAACAATTTCATCTAATACATCTTTAACCAGACTATGGCTAGGACAAACTAGCAAAAGATTTTCAGGAAGCAATTTTTCAATTGCACCAAATGCTTCGACTTTAATTTGGATAGATTGTTGCATTTATCCCCCAAGCATATGCATGCTGATTTTACGAGTTTGTTGATGTTGTAAGGCATGGAAACCTTTGGCTTTATGCCAGATATAAGGATGAACCAAATTCTTTAAATTTTGGATATACACACCGTATTCTGGAGTATGTTGTTTGCTTACCAGCGTTTGAAGCTGAGGCTTAATATTTAAGCCTTGCGGCGCAAATAAACAGTTATATAGTTCGCCTTTTGCGGTAAGCCGTATACGGTCACATTGGTGGCAAAATGAATGCGTAATTGTGGAAATAATTCCTAAATGGTAGCTACCGTTAATTAGATATTGACGCGCTGGCTCATGTTGCTGCTCGATGACTTGTACCGAATAATACGGTTGCAATACCTGTAAAATTTCAGCCTCACTTACCACATCTTTATTTGACCAAAGTGCATCACCATCAAGCGGCATAAACTCGATAAAACGCAAAGGAATATGATGAGCAATTGACCATTTCACCATAGGTAAGATTTGATCATCATTTCTATCTTTCATTAACACGCAGTTAATTTTAAAAGGTAATCCTACTTCTTTTGCAGCTTGTATCCCCTCTAAAACAGGCTCCAATTTTTTCTTGGTCAACTCTTTAAACTGAACAGGATCTAAACTATCTAAACTAATGTTTAAATCATCTAATCCAGCATCTTTTAGCTGCTTGGCATGTTTAGCAAGGTAATGACCATTGGTAGTCATCGATATACGTTTTAAACCTAAACTTTTTAAAGACTGTAGATCTCTAATGAAATGAACAATACCTTGACGCATTAATGGTTCACCACCCGTAATGCGAATACTTTGGATACCTTGCTGCACCATAAAATGACAAAATTGAAAGAGCGCTTCAAAACTAAGCAAGTCTTGTTTATTTAACCATTCTGGATGCTCAGGCATGCAATATACACACTTAAAATTACAGCGATCAGTTACAGAAATTCGTAACTTACGCTTGATACGCCCATATTGATCTTGCAGAAGGCTTGGCGCAGTTTCAGAGTGATATTGTTTCATCATTTGCACTCATATCGAGAACAGTTCAAATATTGCGAGCACCGATTATGAACAATCAAATACAAAAAATTGCGCCTAAATAGTGCTTTGCTTTTTATGCAAAATTTGTTCCAGCTCTACTTATCTTCCATAATATTTAACTTTTTATAGGTTTTTCACCGCACCGTCTCGAGAACAATTTAAAAATAAATCTCGAGTTAGCACGGTAAAATCTATGTTTTACTTGATTCTATTTCTAACACTTTTCTAAACGGATGGGTACATATTTATGGTATGGCGTTTTCGACAATGGATCACAATGTTCAGCAGAAATAAGTAAGTTTAATTGTGGCCCAATCGGTTCTCCATTTTGAAATCGCATACCATAGCCATGTGGAAGTGATACAACACCTCTTCTCATCCCATCATCCAACTCAATAGCTACCTGAATTTCTCCATGCGCTGAGATACATTTAAGCTGCCCTCCTGCATCTACATTTAAGTGTCTTGCATCTTCAGGATGAATACGCAGTGCACCTTCTGCATCTACTTTTCGCCAAGCAGGGTCACGGTAAATTTGGTTGGCATTGTAACTACGGCGTTCACCTGACAAAAGGATGAAAGGAAACTCTTCAACATTAACGTTATGGCTTTTCAAGCTTGCGAGTTCACTTAACATCTCGGGAATTGCAAGACGTATTTTCTTATCTTTATAAGCTACCAGTTTCCAGACTTCGTCATATTCATGTTGCGATAAAACCATACCTGAACGTTGCTTTAATATCTGCTCAAATAGTTTGACACCTTGTGTTAACGGACTACCTTTATAACCTGCGCGGCGTACTGCTTTGGTATGTAAAACAGCATATTGAATAGATAGCGGCAATAAAAAAGCAACTGAATCTGCAGAATTGCCAAGTCGTTTGCCAAGAGTTCGATAAATAATAGAGGCAGCAAAAGGGATATATTTTTTATGGCGTACCAAGGTAAGTCCTAGCGCCGACAAGTAGGGTAAGTAGGCTGTTTTTTTCGAGTCGACCGCAGCTATTTTTTCTAGAATTGGAAAATTCTTCGGAATGGCATACATAGCTTCCAGTAATCGAGTATAAATTTCGGCTTCCGGTAAAGTGTTTGCTTGAGCAGCCAATACGGGATGACGCAGGTGAAAACCATTCTTAGGAAATTCCAAGTTAAAACCAGTAAATTCCCATTTTTCAAACTGAGTATGAGCAGGCAAAATATAGTCGGCGAGTCTCGCGGTTTCTGTCATCGCAACATCAACTACCACCAGCAAATCTAAGGCTTTAAAGGCTTCCTCAAAGGCAGGTGTGTCAGGGTAAGTTAATAGTGGATTACAACTATCTACAAACACAGCACGAATTCGCTTTTCCCCTGCTTTAAGGATTTCATCGGGTAAAATATTAGGTGGGAAAAACCCGGAAATCGGGAACATTTTATGATAAACACTACGTCGATATTTTGGTTTTCTTTCATCCGTATCGGTCAAAATTGGAATAAACATGGTATGCAAATTATTGGTACCCTGTTTTCCAAAGTTCCCTGTCAGTAAGTATAAAAGCTTTTCTAAATAACCATTTAATGTTGTATTCAAAGTATGTTGAATACCTAAATCGATACGTACACAGCCTCTTTTTGCGTTTGAAAAATCTCGAACAACCTGATAAATCAAATCGACAGGTACATCAGCTTTAGCAATATAGTCTTCAATCGGGACATGGTTAAATGCAGCTTTTACTTCTTCAAACCCATGTGTATGCTGCTCAATAAACGCTGCATCATAAAGCTTTTCTTTAATAATGATCGCAATCATGGCCGACATTAAAAAAGCATCTGTTCCAGGTTTTAATTGCACATGAATATCTGCTTGTTTGGCTGTTTCGGTAACACGTGGGTCAAATACCACCATAGTTCGGTTCGGATCTTTCTTAATATGTTTTAGCGTGTCTCGTGCGTTAGGAATGCCATGGGCCTGAAAAGGATTTGTTCCAATAAAAAGAACGTAATCGGCATATTCAACATCTTCTGTGGTATGGCATGCCTGACTACCGAACAAACGCCCATTGAGCCAGAAATCACCCGTTTTTTCTTGGGCAAGTGAGTTATAAGCATAATAACTTTTCATGGCCAGCAAGAGCTGTCGGCCATACGCTGCACCGAGATGATTGCCTTGACCACCGCCCCCAACAGAAGCAAAAGCAGTCCCGCCAAAATTATCTCTAATATGTACTAATCGATCGGCAATTTCTTGTATGGCAACATCCCAGCTCACTTCTTGAAATGAGCCATCTGGTTGGCGTTTTAAAGGTGTGGTCAAACGGTCTGCGTGTTGCTGGTAATGCTGTAATCTGGCAGCTTTTTGACAAATGTAACCTTGAGAAAAAGCATGTTCGGGATCACCTTTAATTTTGACAAACTGGTTATCTTTAATTTCTACGCTCAAACCGCAGTTTCTTGAACATAAAATACATGCGGTCACATCTGTTTTACTTTGCTGAGCTGCGTCCATCATTTTTCTGGCTCCGTTTATTTTTATACATCTAGCTAGAATTAAAACAACAGGTTCCAAAATAGAACTTATATATTAGATAGTCAAGAACGCATCATTTTAAATTTGTTTATAACATCACTTTAGTTTGTAAATTGATAGAATCTAATGTTTAACTCGCGGTAAATATCTCTTTAAAAGCATTGATTTGTTTATATTGTTGAAGCTCATCCAAAGAGTTAATGCTATGAAAAAATAAGTTTTGTTTTTGAAATACGGCGACTTGTGCATGTAAAAGCTTAAAGCACTCTTTTAAACTTAATCGTTGTTTGTCAATTTGCTCTCTTATCGTAAGCAGGCTTTCACGCTTTAATAAGCAAAATGGGTATAAAGCATCCCCATTAATTGAAACATAGGCTGCCTGAGCTTGTTTATTTTTGCGTAGTGCACTGTGTAATTTCGCAACGACTTGCGTAGGTATATACGTCACATCACAGGGAATACACAAAACATAATCTGCTTTTACATGTGACCATGCGCTTTTCATGCCCATAAGTGGGCCGAAAAAACCGGAAGCATCATCTTGAAAACACTTAATATCAGGCACAATACTTTGATAAATCGAATAATCACGATGACTATTTACCCAAATTTCAGATACAGATGACTTTAGTTTTTGATGAATTTTGAGTAGTTGCGTATCGCCATCAAATTGCTGCAACAGCTTATTTAAACCATTCATACGGCGGGCTTGTCCACCCGCCAAAATGACCAGATCAGTTACGGGATATCCCTTATTCACACTTCCACCTCTTGTTGGCAAGCTTTAATCAAGCCACGAATCTCAGGTAAACATGAACCACAGTTCCCACCTGCTTTTAAACATGCAGTAACCTGTTTTTCATGGGTAATGTTTTGTGTTTTTATCACGTCAATAATTTTATTCTTACCTACTTTAAAACAACTACACACTAAAGGCCCATCATTATTAGTAGCCGACATTGGCATACCCGCTAGTAAAGCTTTTCGGTGCAAGGCGCTCAAACGTTCTCGTTTAAAGAGACTCGCTACCCAATCACGGTCTGGCAATAAATCTGGCGGTGCAATATATAGACTTGCAATTACAATGCCATCTTTCAAAATAACGCTATGGCTTAGTTGTGAAGAGATATCTTCTATGCTTAACCATTCAAAGGTTTCATCGGCAAATGGTAAAAAGCTTTTCAGATTCTTTTGAGTATCGTGAAAAGTTTGGCGGTCTGCAAGTTCATAACGATTGGTTTTCACCATTTTGACTTTGGTCCACCATGCACAGTGATGTAGCGATTCTTGAATATGCGAATCGTATCCTTCACGAATATAGAGCACGCCCTGCCAAGTGGTATAGAACGGCTGAATGATTACAGGCGTATGTTTGAACTCAGGTTCACCTGAAATTGCATCAACTTCTGGATTAACGACTTTACCAATGCGGGCGTCGGATGCAACCTGTTCAGTCCAGTGAATCGGTGCAAAAATTTGCCCACGACGTACCCCCGATGAGAAGGACACACGCAGTACACAACTGCCCCATTTCGAACGAACTTCTACCAAGCCTTGATCACGTACACCAAATTTCAGGGCATCACTTGGATGAATCTCACAGAATGGTTCAGCGCGGTGACTGGTCAAATTTGGTGACAAACCAGTACGCGTCATGGTGTGCCATTGATCACGAATACGTCCCGTGTTCAAAATGAGCGGATAATGTTCTGAAACTGCATGTACCGGATCAATTGCAACAGTCGGAATCAATTTTGCCTTGGCATTTTTATAACTAAACTGGCCCTTGCTAAACAGTTGCTGAACGGCTTTAGCGTCTTGGTTTTTATCCCATACTGGCCATTGCACTGGTTGTAGAGCATCGTACTCAGCATTACTTAGGTTCATTAAACCTTTCAAGTTGAAATAACGAAAATTATTACTCTCTTCTCGCATATCCATGTCTGCATTGTCTTGTGCAGATAGCGCTGCATGCTCATTGAAGATGTCACTTGCATTCGCAAAGTCAAAACCATTAAAGCCTAATTTTTTCGCGACTTGGCTAACAGACCACCAATCTGCTTTTGCTTCGCCCGGTGCAGGTAAGAAAGCACGTTGACGTGAAATACGGCGCTCAGAGTTCGTCACTGTGCCATCTTTTTCACCCCAACCTAAAGCTGGAAGCAAAATATCGGCGTAAGCTGTAGTATCCGTATCGGCACAGATATCTGACACAACGACCAATTCGCATTTCTCTAAAGCACGTTTCACCTGATCGGCATCTGGCAAACTCACCACTGGATTAGTTGCCATAATCCAGATGGCTTTAATTTTTCCAGCTTCAACCGCATTAAATAAATCAACTGCTTTCAAACCAGCTTGAGTTGCAATAAATGGGCTATCCCAAAAGGTTTGCACTACTTTTTGATGTAATGGGTTATCTAAGTCCATGTGTGCCGCTAGCATATTGGCTAAGCCACCCACTTCTCGACCACCCATCGCGTTGGGCTGACCAGTCATTGAAAATGGAGCAGCGCCGAGCTTACCAATTTTTCCAGTCAATAAATGACAGTTAATAATACTATTGGCTTTATTTACACCCTGACTTGATTGATTCACACCCATTGAAAATAGGGTAATGACTTTTTCATTCTGCGCAAATTTCTCAAAAAACTGCTGTAATTTGTCTAAAGAAATACCACTGCGTTTGGCAACATAGGCAATATCCGTTTCTTGCTGACTACTTACCAAAACATCTTGCAGACCTTCGGTATAAGCCTCTACAAATGCCTGATCGGCATGACCATTTTGATATAGATATTGGAATAGGCCATTAAATAAAGCGACATCTTGGCCCGGCAAAATCGGTAAATGTAAATCCGCTTGTTCACAAGTACTGGTAAAACGTGGGTCAATTACCACAACAAACATATCGGGATTGTGGCTTTTAGCCTGCATAATCCGCTGATACAGCACAGGATGGCACCATGCGGTATTGGAACCAACCAAAACCACCATGTCTGCATGTTCAAAATCTTCATAACTTGCAGGCACAATATCTTCACCGAAACTACGTTTGTGACCTGCCACCGCAGATGACATGCAAAGGCGTGAGTTGGTATCGATATTTGCAGAGCCTAAATAGCCTTTTACAAACTTATTCACCACATAATAGTCTTCAGTCAAAAGCTGACCTGAAACATAAAATGCAATGCTGTCACGACCATATTGATCGATACAAGATTGGAATTTATCGGCAATTTTATTGATTGCCGCATCCCATGTCGTTACTACCCGATCAGCTTTGCGCCCCATCATTGGTTGTAAAACACGTGTTTCTAACCCTAAAGTATCCGCGAGTCGGCTACCTTTAATACATAAGCGTCCAAAGTTGGAAGGATGCTCGGCATCCCCCTCAACTTGTACCAGAGGTCCTTGCGGTTTTTGTTGGACGTTTACGCTAACACCACAACCTACACCGCAATATGGACATGTTGTTCTGATTGTTTTTGCAACATGATCGGAGCTATCGACTTCAACGCTTGGAATACTATTCATAACTGCTCCTTTCCCTATTTAGCCTGCATTTTTTAATGCAAAATCTCGACCAAATAGCAGTTTATTTCTAAATGAAGAAACAGGGGTTTGGTCTGCAATTAACTCTGCATACCACATGCCATCTTCAGTATCACCAAACAATACTGCACCGATTACTCGATCGCTTTGAATGATAATACGCTTATAAATCTGGCGTTTTTCATCGTTCAGGATAATGTCTTCATAATCATCTTTAGGCTCAAAATTGCCAGCAGAGAATACATCGACACCACTGACTTTTAACTGAGTCGGTACAGTGGGTGCTTTAAAAGTTAAGCTGCCGTGTTCAGCCAAATGGGTCGCGCAAATAAAAGCTTGACCCCATAGTGGTTCAACCAAACCAAAAGTTTGACCACGGTGTTCAATACACTCACCCACCGCGTAAATACTTGGGTCAAATGTTTGCATGGTGTCATTCACCAATACACCGCGATTGCAACGTAAACCAGCACTTTGTGCCAAAGCAATATTTGGACGAATGCCCACAGCAAACACCACAAGGTCTGCGTCTAAAACTGTGCCATCTTTCAACCGAATTTGCTTCACATGCCCATTTTCATCACCAATTAATGCTTCAGTATTGGCTTCGGTAATGATTTGAATGCCTTTTTGCTCAATGCTATGACGTAATAACTGGCTCGCACGACCATCAAGTTGACGTTCCATAATACGGTCCATCAAATGCAATACTGTGACATTCATACCGCGTTGTTTTAAACCATACGCAGCTTCTAAACCGAGTAAACCACCACCAATCACGACTGCATTGGTTTTTGAACCGCAGTACTCAATCATAGTGTTAACGTCATAGATATCACGGAAAGTTAAAACGCCTTTTAAGTCGACACCTTGAACTGGTGGAATAAACGGAGCCGAACCTGTCGCCAAAATTAAACGGTCATAATCAACTGTCTGGCCTTTTTCGGTGTAAACCACTTTACGTGGGCGATCAATTTTTACGGCTTTATCACCGGCAATAAATTTAATGCCTTTATCGTCATACCACTTTGGTGGATGCAACATAATGTCTTCAATGGTTTTTTCACCCGATAAAACCGGAGATAACATAATGCGGTTATAGTTACCCCAAGGTTCTTCACCAATCACCGTGACTTCATAACGGTCTGGGGCCATATCAAGTAAATCTTCTAGACAACGCATCCCTGCCAAACCATTCCCGATCAGCACCAGTTTAAGTTTGTCTTGTGATACACCTGTATTGGTAATATAAGTTTTTTGCGGCACCGCATTGACCCAAACACGGCCATCAACAATTTTGCTCGGATAAACTGCCAATTTTTGGTCTTTATCTTCTAAACAACGGCCCGTTGCCAAACTAAAATGTTGTTTATAGATTGGCGATGCAACGACGCGTTCGCCTTGTAAATCTCCAATAATGCCGCGGCTCATCACATTCGCTTGGCTAAACGGATCTTTATTACTCAGCACGTAAACACGTTTTTCATGTCCTACACGAAAAATTGCTACCGCTTGTCCACCCACTAGCGCACCCGCGCCAGTGTTTGCGGTTAAATCATCGAGTGCACACACATCAATCCATTGATCATCAGGAAGCATATTTTTGTCTTGTACAATATTCATAGAAACTCTCCTTTATGCTTCAACCATTGGAATACGGTCTTCTGAACGTTCAGCTTCTGTTAATGGACGAATTTGACCACGTTCAGTTGTAAATTGAATGTGTGGATCGGCCTGTTCACTCGCTTCTGCATTGATATACGTTTGGAAGCGTTTACGAACTTCAGGATTTTCCACCGCAGTACGCCATTCGTCTTGATATGTGCCAATGATGTGTTCCATGCGGCGTTCAAGCTCGGCAGCCAAACCAAGTGAATCGTCCACAACTACAGATTTAAGGTAATCTAAGCCACCTTCCATGTTGTCGCGCCATACACTCGTACGTTGTAAACGATCTGCGGTTTGGATGTAGAACATATAGAAACGGTCGATGTAACGGATGAGCGTTGCTTTATCAAGGTCAGATGCAAGTAACTCTGCATGA
Organism: Acinetobacter sp. C13; assembly: GCF_016809775.1. NCBI lineage: Bacteria > Pseudomonadati > Pseudomonadota > Gammaproteobacteria > Moraxellales > Moraxellaceae > Acinetobacter > Acinetobacter sp. C13. Next base: position 700,660 of record NZ_JAFBJL010000002.1, on the reverse strand, counting down.
CGTGGTTTCATACCACCGTTACCACAGACATAAAGGTTCCAACCTTTTTCGGTCGCGATAATACCCACGTCTTTACCTTGCGCTTCCGCACACTCACGAGTACAGCCAGACACTGCCATTTTTAATTTATGCGGTGAACGTAAACCTTTGTAGCGGTTTTCAAGTTCAATCGCTAAACCAACGGAGTTGTCTACCCCGTAACGGCACCATGTGCTACCCACACAAGATTTCACGGTACGCAATGATTTACCGTAAGCATGACCAGACTCGAAGCCCGCAGCATTCAGCTCTTCCCAAATGAATGGAAGCTCATGAACTTGCGCCCCGAACATGTCAACACGTTGACCGCCAGTAATTTTGGTGTACAAGTTATATTTCTTCGCAATTTGACCAATCGCGATTAAACCATCTGGAGTCACCTCACCACCTGCCATACGCGGTACAACCGAGTAAGAACCGTCTTTTTGGATATTACCCAAATAGTAGTCATTACTGTCTTGTAAGCCTGCATGACTTGGCTCAAGTACGAAATCGTTCCAGCAAGATGCCAGAATATTTGCGGCAGCAGGTTTACATATATCGCATCCTAGACCATGACCATGTTGATGAATCAAATCATCAAAAGTTTTGATTTCATTGACACGAACCAAGTGATACAACTCTTGACGCGAGTACGGGAAGTGTTCGCAAATGTGGTTATTTACAGTTACACCTTGACGTTGTAACTCTGACTTCAACACTTGTGTCACTAATGGTGCACAGCCACCACAGGCTGTTGCTGCTTTGGTGCATTTCTTTAATGCACCTAAAGAGGTCGAACCATCGCTAATTGCTTGGCAGATGTCTGCTTTTGATACGTTGTTACATGAACAAATGGTTGCGCTGTCTGGAAGTAAATCTACACCGCTACCACCAGACTTACCTGCTGATTGTTCAAAACCAGGCATAATCAAGCTTTCAGGAACCTCAGGTAAAGCCAGACCGTTTAACATCATTTGTAAAAGATCGTTGTATTCTTTGGCATCACCCACCAAAACCGCACCCAGCAATTTGGTTTTATCTGCATTTACAACTATCTTTTTATAAACCAGTGCATGCTCATCTGCATAGAAATAGCTTAATGCACCCGGAGTCATGGCATGTGCATCACCTACAGAAGCAACGTCCACCCCCATCAACTTCAACTTGGTGCTCATGTCTGCACCAGCGAAGCAATGACACTCTTCATCTAAAATATGTTTTGCTGCAATACGTGCCATGTCATAGCCCGGTGCAACCAAACCATAAATTTTATTTTGCCAAAGCGCACATTCACCAATGGCATAAATATTGTTATCTGAAGTTTGGCAGTAATCATTAATGACAATACCGCCACGCTCACCAATCGCGAGACCACTGTTACGTGCAAGTTCATCACGTGGACGGATCCCCGCAGAGAATAAAATGACATCTGCTTCAAGCTCGCTACCATCTGCAAATTTCATTACATGTGTAGTGCTGTTGCCACATTCGATAGATTGTGTCGCTTTTTGTGTATGAACTTTTACACCAAGGTCTTCAATTTTACGGCGTAAAACTTTACCGCCCAAATCATCAATTTGAACTGCCATTAAACGTGGCGCAAACTCAACAACATGTGTTTCTAAATCTAAATCACGTAAAGCTTTTGCAGCCTCAAGTCCAAGTAAACCACCACCAATCACTACACCTGTTTTTGCATTAAGACTCGCTGCACGAATCGCGTCTAAGTCTTCAATCGTACGGTAAACGAAGCAGTTTTCACGGTCATTACCCGGAATTGGTGGAACGAATGCATACGAACCAGTTGCCAACACCAATTTGTCATAGCTAATGACATCACCATGATTGGTTGTGACTGTTTGTGCAGCTGTATCAATTGCAGTTGCTTTTGTATTTAGACGTAAGTCAATGCCATGAGCATCAGCAAAGTCAAAACGCGCCAAAGATAAATCTTTTGCTGATTTCCCAGAGAAATATTCTGTCAAATGTACACGGTCATAGGCGATACGAGGTTCTTCCGCGAGAATCGTGATTTCCAGTTCATCATCTGCTTTTTCTAAAATGGCTTCGATGAATTTGTGGCCCACCATACCATGACCAATCATTACCAATTTCATAGTGTTTCTCCTCAAATCACGTTGCTTTTAAGCTGCGTTATTGCGTTCTCAAATAGACGTTGTTTTTTTGCCTTGTGTTCTACCGAGAAGCGAATCAATCTCACAAAGCATGTAGCTGCTTGGAATCCATTTTTCCCACTCGTTAATGACACCCAATGCACAGCAAAGTCATAAAAAGAAATAAAAAAAGCGAGCCCCCCCATAGAGAAGGCTCGCATCGCTGGAACTGAAAAATTAGATAATTCAGATGTAACTTTTTTATGCAATAAAAATAAAGACATGGCCTTCACTCCGACTGAACGTAAATTCTTTGTGTGCACAGTTGCACTCACAAATTCGATCAGAACGGACATCGTTGGCCGTCTTTAAAACTTATGGTCGTCTTCGACCTGTAATTAAGTAAGCATTTTGCATGCCAATTCTTATATAAATTTAATTTATTAATTTTTTATTTTTAATTTCATATAGATATAATTTCGCCAGCTATCTTATAAAAATAATGTCTTATTCTATTTGCCCCATCGCGGTACACTTAAATGGTTAAGATAAAAATATGTCTTGCCACAAAATGAATCGTATTTTTGCACCAAGACTGACCACATTAATTCTTTAGCTCGCTGAAATGCCACTTAAACTGGATTTTTTGTTTAGTTTTGGATGGCACTAATCTTGCTTAAAACCTGATAACAAAAAACGCGTCGAATTGGCGCATTTTCTTAGCCTGATTTTCTGAACTTATGCCAAAACTCAAAATAGCCCTTATTGATGATGATCATGCGCGAGCAGACTATATAAGAAAAAGTCTGCTTGAAAATGATTTTGAAGTGGTCGCTTGCCTTACTTTGGACCATTTAAACATTTTTCGTCTCGAGCATTTACAAGCCGATGTGATCTTGCTCGATATGGATCATCCTCATCGTGACATTATTGAAAGTTGTGTGAGTAGCTATGACCTACCGACTGTCCTGTTCACTAAAAATTCAGATAAAGACACCATCAAACAAGCCATTGATGCGGGAGTAACGGCTTATATCGTAGATGGCATAGACCCTGCCCGTTTACATACCATTTTAGAAATCTCGATTGAGCAATATAAAAAGCACAAAAAACTCGAAGGTGATTTAAAAGAGGCTCAAACCAAACTGGCTGACCGTAAAGATGTTGAAAAGGCCAAAGTGTTACTCATGCAACTCCACGGGCTGCCTGAAGATACAGCTTTCCAACTTCTTAGAAAAAATGCCATGAGTCACCGTATAACGATTGGAGAAATGGCACGGCGGTTACTTGATGCCCAAAAATTACTCAACAATCAACTAAAGGATGAATAAATGAGCACATTAGAAAAGACTCAATTACAACTCGGCTATATTCCTTTGCTTGATTGTCTTGCATTGCTTTGGGCAAAACAAAGAGGCTTCTTTGAGGAAGTCGGTTTAGATGTCACTTTAGTTAAAGAAGCATCTTGGGCAAGTCTTCGAGACCGTCTTGCTTTTGGTCTATTAGATGCAGCGCATTGCTTATCTGCAATGTTACCTGCGGCGGCTGTCGGCACAGATCAAATTGGCACGCCACTGCAAACATCACTGGTTTTAAGTGAAAACCGTGCTTTCATTAGCTTAAGTCAAAAACTTACTCATCAACTTGCAATTCAAAAAAATGATACGGCCCAAGTAACAGCGCAAAAAGTGGCAAGCTATCTTGAACAAGGTCACTCCATTTCTTTAGCGCATGTATTTAAGCATTCTATTCACCATTATTGTTTAAGAGAGTGGCTCGCTTTAGCAAACCCTGAACTTGCTCAATCTATCCAGCTCAAAACATTACCGCCACCTTATATGGTTGAAGCATTAGACAAACATGTGATTGATGGTTTTTGTGTAGGAGAACCTTGGAATACTCAAGGCGAGCTTCTGGGTTTAAGTAAAATGATTTGCTCAAGTCAAAACATTATTCCTCGTGTGGCTGATAAGGTTTTAGCCGTAACTCAAGAATGGGCTGAACAGCATCCACAAACACTAGTTGCACTCACCACGGCAATTATGAAAGCCCAACAAGAATTGAGTGAGTTAGACGATTTTGCTCCAATTTTAAAATTATTAGTCGAGTTTGGAATTGTGCGCTTCCATTGTTCAGAAGAAGTACATGTCGACAAATACTATATGATTCAGGATATTGTTCGTCATTTAGTAAAAGAAAGTGCACTTCCAAAAGTAGAAGACTTTTATTGGCTGCTCGAGCAAATGCAAAAATGGGATGAACTTCAACTCGACCAAGCACAAATCACAAGCTTGGGTGCTCAATGCATTAATCTTGAGGCTTATGAACAAGCTAAACATCGCTATCGTTCATAACTTTTCTACTCATCAAATCGCCATAAAAAAAGCTGTCTTTTATGACAAAGACAGCTTGAAAGACCCATAAGACAAAATGCGAAACACGCATTCCTATATTTTCTAGGCTCAACTGATCCATTGAAAATATAGCGCTTATGGAAATGATCATATCTATCTAAGCGTATCATTTTCAGACATTTTCATATCAATAACTGCCACTTGATCAAAATCTCCTCTCTTAATCATTCTTACATTTCAAACTAATAGCTAACATGTGCATCTCGTATTGTTGACGTTGCTGTAAATTATTTGGCTTATGAATCGCAGTAGTTGCTGAGGTTTGCTGAAACTAAACAGCTTTGAACCACGCTCATGGCGATACTTATATCAGTAAAAAATTTGAATTATATAAATAATAAAAAAGCTGATGATAAGCGAAATTTAAACACTCAGCACCAGCTTTTAGCTAAAATCAATTAATAATTAAAAGTATGACTCAAACCAAAGGTATGCCCTTAGGTCCGCATACTAGATACTGGTGAAAAGGTAATTTCTGACTGCTGGCTATAAACCGTGTGATAGTCTTTATTCCACACGTTATAAATTCCAAAATCCACTCGCCCCTTATAAGCTGGAAAATTCACTAGGGCGTCCATAATCGCATAACCCTGTATTTTTAGGGGGGCTTACCATGTTAAATAACCAATAAAGATTTTATATCCATAATAGTAATGACTACTATTTACATCTGTAATGATAATGAATACTATTTGCATCAATATTAATACTTACTAATTGGGTATAACAATGCGCTTGTCACACTTCAGTCTTTGCTTCCTTACAACAGCAATTTGTACCCATCTTTATGCCGATGATTCAATTAAAACAACTACTGAATCACAAAATGCTGAAGCTAAACTTCCGACAATTGTGATAACAGCGACACGTACACCCAAAAGCATTGCTGAAATTGCAGGAACAGTTCAGACCATTTCTGCTGATGAAATTGCGCAACAGGCTGGTCCAGGTCGTAAAGTTGCAGATGTTTTGGCACAACTAGTTCCATCTTTAGCACCAAGCAGTGGAACGAGTAGTAATTATGGTCAAACTATGCGTGGACGTAATGTACTGGTGATGATTGATGGCGTATCACAAACAGGTTCACGTGATGTAGCCCGTCAGTTGAATAGTATTAGCCCAAATATGATTGATCATATTGAAGTAGTTTCAGGTGCGACCAGTATCTATGGTTCAGGTGCGACTGGCGGAATTATTAATATTATTACCAAACGTGCTGACAAGTCTAAGCCTGTTAGCTTTCAAACAAAATTAGGTGTGACATCGGCCGATAATTTCCGCAGTGACAGCCTGGCTTATCAAGTTGGCCAAACGGCTTCATTTGCAAATGATAAAGTCGACGGTTTTCTTGGCATAGACTATACCAATCGAGGTTCTCAATTTGATGGTAATGGGGATCGTATTTCATTAAGCCCTTGGCAGGGTAGCACTATGGATACTGACACCATTGATGTGAATGGTCGTGTAAACTTTAATTTAACAGATAATCAGACTCTTAGTTTTGGTACTCAGTACTATAAAGATGAACAAGATACAGAATATGGGCCTGATTATTCTTATTTGCTCACAAAAACAGATCCATCTTACAAAGCTGTCAAAGGTTGGAGCTTAGATAATCAGCCGTTTACTGAACGTTATGCTTTTAATACACAGTACCAAAATCAGGATTTCTTAGGTCAAGTTCTGAATGTGGAAGCGTATTATCGAAAGGAGAAGTCACGCTTTGTACCTTATGGATATTCAGCTGACGGTGTTAGTGTAAAGCAAAGTCAATCAAATGTGGATTATGCAGGTATTCGTTCAACTTTACAGTCTGATCTTATTGTTGCTGACCGTGATTTAAAACTAACTTATGGCTTAGACTATGACTGGGAAAAAGATCATCAGTGGGCGGACTACTATACACCAAGCAATAATGGTTTAGTTTATACCCCAACTGGAGAAAAACAAGGCTCAGGACCAGATACTGAAATCCAGAATATTGGCACCTTTATACAAGGGGACTATGCAGTAACAGATCAGCTTAATATTCAAGCTGGAGTGCGTTACCAATATGTTCAAGCGGACACAGACAGCTATTTAACTGCACGTAAGCCGTATACATTAATGGCTGCAGACTCTACAGATTCAGATAAATTCCTGTTTAACCTAGGTGCTGTCTATAAACTCACTGATGCTCAGCAAGTCTATGCTAACTTTTCACAAGGATACAGTTATCCAGATGTGCAACGTGTATTACGTGATGTTGCAGCATATACCTTAACTACGTCTGGTATTGCTCCGATCACTGTGAATAGCTATGAACTAGGCTGGCGCTTGAACCAAGATAAAGGTTTAAATTTGGGCCTAACAGGTTTTTATAATACTTCTGATAAAGTCGTTCAATTTAACTCGGATCGTTCTGTAAATGTTGTTGATACCGACCAGCGAATTTATGGGGCTGAAGCAACAGTAAGTTACCCATTCATGGAAAATTATAAGGTAGGTGGGACTTTAGGTTATACAAGAGGCCAGTACAAGGATGGAGCCAATAATTGGCATGAGTTAAATGCTTTTGCAGTTTCACCAATGAAAGGTACGTTGTTTGCCGAATGGAATAATACGGCAGGCTATGGTGTACGTGCTCAAATGCTTGCGATCAAAGGAACTGATAAAGCTTATAAAGACGATCTAAAGTTAAAATCAGCTGGACTGAGTGATAGTAATAGCGCAGCAGAGATTAAAGGTTATACAACCATGGATGTATTAGCACATTTCCCTGTGGCGAAAGGTCGTGTGGACTTTGGTGTCTATAATCTATGGGGAAATCAATATAAAACTGTATTCGCTCAACAAGCAGCAGTAACCAATGCTAACTCATTGTTAGCAATCCCAGCCGAAGGTCGTACTTTTGTGATAAGTTATACTATAAATTATTAAATTTAGAACTGGGAGGGACTGTTCTAAATTTTCTAAAATTAACGTAATATGCCTTATTATTTAATAAAAAGTCCAACCCTAGTGTCTGGACTTTTTTAATGATTTGTCACGTTTAACGGTTAATTATCAATCAATTTTTCACAATTTCATGTAGCCTCTCTTATTCTATTAGAGAGAAATATAGATATTAAAATTCGACTTTTTTAACAGTCTGAGTTAGGTTTTCCCAAAAAACTTGCCCCTCATTCTTTAATCGCTCATGGATTAAGATGGTATGTAGGAGCATATGATTATGAAAAATGATGCTGTATATCAAACTGGTCCTGACTATTCGAAATAAAAAATGAAGTTGTTGATTTATTATATTTTACCGTACTTTCATTTCTGATTCATTTAGCCCATTACGTTGCCGATAACTTCCACAGCGTGAGTAAAATTCATTTCGATAACAATGATATAGAACTGCTGTTTTTTCCAACATCTTTATTTTTTTCTGCGCTTGGTAAGCGATATCTTCTGCAATATAGGCATAAGATTTTACATTTTCATCCGGTTCCCCCACAATTTTACTGGCAGCTGTATTTTCAAAAATAAAATAACTCATCATGCGCATGACAGCTCTGAAATGCCCTTGCCCAAGCACATGTTTTTCACCGAGTAAAATATGCCAGCCCAGATCAGATTCATCAGCATCATAATAAAGCGCCAGTCGATCGCGCTTGGCTTCATATATCTCAAGATAACCAACATCAGTATGTTCAATCGTAATAATAAATAAACGCTGATGATCATCACAAATCATCTTTTCAAAATAAACTGCCAGTTCAAGCTCTGGTTTATTTAGCTGCCACTGGGGAATCACATGAGGTTCATGCATCCATTTATACAATAATGGAAAATCCTGCGGGAGTTGCACAGCCCTTAATCCATAGGCTATTCCTCTTTCCTCGTAATGGAACTCATCCAACAGCTGTGAAGATAATGTCATCATAAATATTTACTCAATTCAATTTCATGCAGATGCAGTAAAGTGGTAATAATCCTGTGCTGAATGTTCACTAAAAAACTGATCCCGTTTCTGCCGTTCTTGGATTTCCATTTGCTGAAACTTTTCAAGATGATGACGGGCAATATCTGGACTCAAAATAAATACACCATCAGCATCTCCAACCATTAAGTCGCCAGAGGAAATACAAGTATCTCCCATATGTATTTGCTGGTTAAACTCCACCACACTCTCGCCCTGCTGACGTGTAGTCAGACAACTGACCGATGAAGCAAAAACGGGGACTTTCATGTTTCGTAAAGCAGTTACATCCGTTACAGCACCCAATATCACTACAGCGGCAAGCTGATGAAATATGGCAGCGCGATGTCGCTGTTCTCCCCAACAGGCACGATGTTCCAACTGACGTGCATCAATGACCAGTACATCACCTGGTTGACTGTTCAGCAAAGCCTGACGCAGTGCCATACCATTGACTGAATGCAATGTCGCCGTACGCACTCGACCCACAACATGTCCAATTTGGTTAATCGCATGAATCTGTGGTAAATGCCCTTGGTCCAGTACATGACCAATAGTTGAGCTGGCAATACCTGCATAGCTCTGGATTAAATTATTTAACTGGTCTTGCATGAGTATTCACCTCTGTGTTCATCCTGTCTCAGTAATGGACAGCTTGCACAATATTCTTTCTGTGCTTCAGGTAACTGAAAATAAAAGCAGCATTTTTTACGTTGGTAGGTGGTGGACGATTGTTGCCGACTCTGATCCAGTAAATAAAATGGGTTCTGTTTTAGACCCAGATCAGCTGCGGGTAAATCTATCAAAAACTGCCGTTGAAACTGGATACGGCTGAGTAAAGCTTGGCTCCCCCCTTTTCTGTTCATCATGTCGTAAAATTGCAGAATTCGTAATGCAGTATTTTCCCACAACAAAAATTTCTGTACTTTCCCTATACGGGCGAGGACATCAAATAACTTTTGCAGGTCATCTAGAATGAATCGCACGTATCCTTCAAAAGATTGCTGTTTTCTACTGATTCCATGCTGTAATTGAGGCAGATTAATCAGATGCAGTGTTCTATCCCAATACCAGTCAGGAGGCAATACTGTAGAAATACAGGATATTTCCCATGGCAAATCAATTTCCTCAGAAGTCAAGGCATAAAAATATGGAAATAACAGAGGAACAGCCCAATATTTAATGAACATGGATGTAGTGCAGGTTAAACTCACTGCACCCACGCGGGAACCAAAATCATTTAATGCTGTCAGACATGCAGAGGGATTTAGCAGATCTGTAAAACTAAGTATCTGCTGATCCTCTACAGGTAGCACATCAAATTGAATATTCAAGCGTTCAGCCAGCAACTGCCGAAGTACTGGGATATTAGATTCTGTCATTTTCAAACCAGACTCAATATTCAATACTGCAATCTGTGACTGCACACCTGAGTTTTCTCTATTCATGAAATTAAACAACACTCCTGAATACATTCGGCACAGTTCCCATACTGCTTGGCATACTTCCTACCCGATTATCTTGCTCAAGTAGCGGACGGATCAGTTGCTTATATGGCCACAACTCACTATCAAACAGGATATGCTTTAATTCAGCGCGGGCTGTATCCGTAAATGGCACATCATTCAGCGCTTGCTGTAACTGCTGAGCCAATACGCGCCATAAATCCGCCGAGTCAATCTGATAGAACTCTGCAACAGTTTCCAAGATACTCGCCAAATTGACCTGTATACCGAGTGTTTGCAGATAGAGAATCAAACTTTTCACACTGTCGTGATACAGCGTAATACGAAAATCATGTGGACTCAGGTACTCCGGATCAGGCAGACCCTGCTGCTGCATCCACGGCTGATAAATACGGACAGAATCATGGTCACGGAGCATGAAACCAGCGAATTTCCCGTGTTCTAGTACAATACAAATATTTTGGCCGTGAATTTCGCCCATCAAACCAAGACGGAACAGGCGCAAATTCACCTCAAAGAAATCACGGCATAATGCAGCAAAAGTATTGCAGATATGCTGTGGTGTGATCGTTAAATTCTGCCATTTGAGAATCAAATCAAATACACATCCCTGCCCATCCATCAGTTGCCCTAAGCTAGCCATAGGAATAATCTGATAAGGTGCTTGTAACAACTCAGCAGGAATTCTACGGCGCTGTGCAGCGAGATGCATCGGCCGTTCATTGAACAGCATTAAATTATCTGGCGTTAAATTATCCTGTTGGTCTGGAAGATATGCCCACCATTGATTTTCATCGCATAACCACAGACGTCTCTTCAGTACCTCATCTTTTTGCTTAGCAAGCTGCAATAATTGCTGATTTTTTTGCCCATTGATCATTTTTACAATCGGCAAAAAACGCAATGAACCCAAAGACTTAACTGCAAGTGGTAATTTTAGACTATCCTGTGGCTGTGTCGCTGAAAGAAGACTTCTTAGTGACGAACTGGCGTACCAGCCGCTAGACTGGAACGCTAAAGGGATAATATCCTTATGGTGCAACTCTTCAGAAAATTTGTCGGACAGCACATGCTTGAACTGCCACGCATGTAGGGGAATTGCTAAATAGCTATCCCCCAGCGCTTTTTCATCGCACTCCTGTTTCAATATCAGGAACTGTTCCGCATTCAGAAAAATACGTGCAGGTTGCTGCCTGCTGATCTCAGTAATATCCTTCCCATAGACCAACTTTTCTTTATTTACTGCAACCCAGTGAACATTCATATCCTGAGCAAATTCAGGACTGAAATACTGATATTCATCGGGACTAAAACCGTCCTTTAATTTGGCCAGCGGATGATAGGGACGATCCCGCAAAGCAGCATACTGCTCAAGCTGTATAAATAAGTCTGCGGGATGCTGAGTTAACCATTCTGAGAAGGACAATTGATGTTGCTGAGACAATTCTGCATGCAACATTGCCTGTTTTAAATCTGCACGAAAATCTGCCAGTTTTGATGTATTAGCAGAGTTGAAGCAGTGTAATTGCTGCATGAAGTCAAATAGCTGCAATGCACTTAGTTTCTGAACATGATAATCCTGTGCTTCGTCCAAGCTAAGCTTACAGATTGATGCTCCAACATACATCTGCCAACGCTGTTTCAAACCCTGTTTCAGCGGTAGAATCAAACACTCAGTCTGTGCAGAATTAAATAAAACTGCAAAATGCTCTCCAGCTGTATAACTGTCAAAAATTGTTTCAAGTCCACGCTGAAACCTTTGTCTACATAGTCGTTGAGCCTCATCCTTTGTTAGGATCTCCGATTCTGAAATATATTGCTCAGCAAGTAGACTATTAACCAAATCCATCAATATCTCCTGCCCTGAAACGGCAGGTGAAAACACCATGGTATTCATTTATTTATTCCCCTAAACAGGCTGACGGAAATGGAACAGAGGGTTATTTACATAACGCATCTGTACATCACCATCACCGAATAAGCGGCGGCGGGTTAGCGATTCAATACAATATTTCTCTGCAAATACATCAAACACAGCATAGCGTGACTGGTGTTCGGGATATTGCTGCTGAAAATGATGAATAATATCTGCTGCTTTTTGCCAGAAGACCTGTTCACTAAAGTCAAGGTGCTGTTTTAGTGTTATGGCAATATCACTCAATGCAACAAAGAATAGACAAGCGCAACTAAAATCCCGCACTGCATTTAGGTCATCCGTGAGAATAAATGACATACGATTAGCTTTCGCATGTTCTGCGGGTAATGCATGCAAGACCGGAAAAGCTTCTGGATGGGTCAGATGATCAGGACTGAAGCGGACCCCATCATGAAAATCCTTTAAAATGATTCGTACTGGCCAGCCATTACGATGAACCAAAATAATATTTTGCCCATGCGATTCAGTTCCAATTCCTTCAGCAAAGAGTAAATATAGAATTGGCTGAATGACCACAGACAGCAATTGCCCAACCCATGCATCCACACCATACTGATCCAGCCAAGGTGCGATCAGTAACTTCCCATCCTTCTGGACATGACCAATTCCATTCAGAGGAATAGCATCTTCACCAGATTTTAGATACTGCTGAACACTTTCACGCCACAAACTGGCAATAGTTCCATATGCCTGTTTGGCATGTGATTCAGGTAGACGAGTGAAATCCACTGCTGAGGCATGTACTTCACCAAGAATATCAAAATCCAATTTTTGGGCAATTTCACTGTTCTTTTTTAAACCCTGTAGCCAATCTGTAATTAACGGCCCATTCATTGCTGTATGTGTCGCCAATATCCGTGAACTTGAGGTATTTGTCAGACTCATGGACAATTTGATATAAGGCTTTTCAGGATGTTGTAAATTGGTCAGTGTTCTCAGTGACTGCTGAGCAATATAGGCATATTCGCCTCGTCCCAGATAAACAATCTTCTGTTCAGCAATTTCCTTAAAGAACACATGCACAATAGTATTTTCCCATTGCCATGGATGAACGGGTAACCAAATATACTCATCTGCATTTTTTTGCTGACCCAAAACCTTTGTAAACTCTTTCTGATCCTGTTCAGTCAACTGCTGCTGCAGGAAATCATCCGCATTTAAATGACTGGATGCATTATGGGAAAATATGGACTGATGTACTGCAATCCATACCAGATGGATAGGTTGTGCATATTCCACCCCATATTTCAGATTATCCTGCAGATTAAAACCCACTCGGGATTTATAGCAAGGATGATAGGGATGACCATCCATCAGATAGGTTTCCAGCACATCATAACTATATTGTGCTGCTGGTAGTACATACTCATTCTGGCAGTGCTGAGACTGCACATCATGAATAAAAGTTCGCTTCAACTCACTGATAAAACCATCAATCTGGGCTGCCTGTGGAATACTTCGGATAACCTCATCAATGACTAAATTCAATTGTGCAACCGTTTTCTGTCCCTGATGATCCTCACGGATGACATCTGTAGCATTCATGCGTACTAGGCCAAAACTGAGATGTCGCTGTCCTGCAGCTATATAACGTACCGATTGCCTTTGTGAATTGATCACATCTATATAAAAAACACCATCCTCAAACTGGGCTGGAATCACCTCTTCATAAATCAATGCCTGTAGCAATTGTTTAATCACACGCTGTTCAACTTTTTTCATCGTGGCTTGATCAGGTTGCTGCCAAGCCAAAGTACTTGTATTCACAGAATGTGTGGTCGTGGAAAGTGCTGGATGTAAATTGCCCATTATTTTTACCTTTATTGATTTTGGACCAAAACGTCCGCTTGCTTTTGACTCGGAAACCTCCATGCCGCGGGTAATGCCAACAGCATTACGCCTGCACAGATCAAAAACAGTTCCCGTATCGCATGAATTTGAGCAATTGCGGGTTCTGGTAAATATGGAATATTGTGTGTACGAATTTGTAGATAGAGTGCAGCAATCACGACAGCAATCGCAGCGCAGATCCGGCGCAGTAAGTTATTAACAGCTGCTCCCTGAGTCACCAGTTCCTGATCTTCCAGACTATTTAACCCAGCTGTTGTCGCTGGCATATAGGACAAACCAAATCCCAGCCCATGCAAGATCATACAAAACATTAGGGATATAACATGTGTGCCAGGAATCAATGCCAGACCAGCAAATGCAGCAACAGTCAACAGAAGACCAAAACAGATTAATTGTCGTGCACCATGTTGATCGAGATATTTACCTGCCCATTGACTACATAGACTGGTGGTCAGTGCACTACTCATCAGGATTAATCCTGTCCACACTGGACTGAGTTTTAAAGTATTCTGTAACAGTAGCGGGATCAGGAGTAAGGTAATGAACAGTCCGATGGTATGCACAACTGAAATAATCACACTGTAGTTAAAACCACTACTGGTAAACAGTTGCCAGTCAATTAAAGCATTGGGCTTATTACGACTAAACCAGAAAAAGCCACAACATGCCGTAATGCCTATACTGAACAACAGCATAAACTCAGACGTTTGAATGTCACTCAAATGTTGGATTCCACTCAAGCTGAGTAACAACACTACAATACCCACAGCAAGCAGGACAAAACCACTCCAGTCAAAACGCAACAATCTCACATTAGTCTGCTGTGACGGCAACCACCGTAACCCCATCACTAATGCACAGATCGCCAAGGGAACATTCAATAAAAATAAGGTCTGCCAGTTCCACCACACCAAAACCAGTGCACCCAGCATGGGTCCACATGCCAAAGTCAGCATGATCATGGCACCCCATAATCCCGTAGCACTGCCCCGCTGCGCACGCGGAGTTACCATAAATATAATTCCCAGTGACAGAGGGATCATCAATCCACTTGAAAAGCCTTGTAAGGCACGAACCAGCAGTACAGTTTCAAAATGCCCAGCAAAAGCACCATATAGCGAGCTCAAACCAAAGACTGTCAGCGCAGTCAGATATACTTGACGTTTACCAAATCTCTGACTCAAATAACCTGTAAGCAATAGACTCAGGCTCATACTAAGCAGAAAAATAACCATGACCCAGCTAACTGCTGTTTCATTAATCTGAAAATCATGCATCAACTGAGGAATAGCGGGGTTAAAACTACTGTTGTTTATACTGACGGTGCCAGTCCCCAACATCACACAGATCATCACCCAACGTTGTAACCCTGTAGATACAGGATTTTCTGCTTGCAACAGTGATTGTGGCTGTTCAGCCATCTCCTGTCCCCTGTGTTATTTGCTCATGACTTTTAAATACTGATCATCGGTTTTCCCACAGGGATGCGGCATGACTGTATTTGTTCGGGAATTATTCATCTGGAATTCAGTCGTCAAGGCCTGATTATCAAGCTGAAAATCCTGAAAGCCTTGTTTCCCGTCTACATCAAAATAGTTTTCTTCCAAAATCTGATTGGCAATCCGTGCGGAACGGAATGCACCCAATCCCAGATCTGGAGTACCAACGCCATGATGTTGGAGACTGGTATTTTGTACATAAATCTCACCATCCCCTTGATACTGCAGTTGATGATGCTCACTAATTTTCCAGCGTTGCTGGGTATCTAATACAATCCTGTCATTTAGCTTATTCAGAAATGTCTGTGCAGGATATTGATAACCCGTTGCTGCAATCACTGTACTTGCTCTGAGTTTCAACATCTGCTGTTGCTGAATCTGTAAAAACTCAAGTTGAATATTATTCGGACCAAGTAACTGTGCATTCTCCAACTGATAGTTGCCAGCAATAGTCACACAGGTATCCGCTTGCCCAATACTACGGTGATAAAGGCGTTCATAGATTTCCTGAATAGTTCTGCTACTGATTCCCTTGTACAAGTGGGCTTGTGCAGTTGGCAGAGTATCCTTGAGAGCTTCTGGTAAATGGTAGAAATAACGCATGTAATCTGGACTGAAGCTTTCCAGACCCAATGGTGTATTTTCCATGGGTGAAAAACCTGCGGAGCGAGTCAACCAATATAAATGGAATCTGGGCTTGCCTGTTTCTGATGAAATCTGCTGATCAAATAAATCAATAAAAATTTCCGCCGCAGACTGACCAGAGCCAATCAGTACCACATTGCCAGAAAGATTATCGGCACACTGCTGTAGATAGCTTGAAGAGTGCAAACAAGATGCGGTTTGTTCTGAAATTGTTTGTAATGGTTTGGGTAGTCGCGGTACTGTTCCTACCCCTAATACCAGTTTGCGGGTCTGATGAATGGACAATCGTCCACACTGTTCAGCAATCACCTGAAAACCGCCAGAGATTGGAGCAACGTCCACCACTCGATGACCAAAATGTAGATCATGCAACTGCTGCACCACCCACTGGCAATAATGGTTGTATTCTTTGCGCGGAATATACAAATTCTCACGAAAGTAAAACTTATAGAGGCGTTGCTGTGCCTTTAAATAGTTCAGAAAGCTATAAGGGCTTGTCGGCTCAACCAGACTGACCAAATCGGCCATAAAAGGGACCTGCAACATCGCACCTGGCAGCTGTAATCCTGCATGCCAGTCAAAATTTTCCCGTTTTTCAAAGAAACAATATTTCAATGAAGCATGCTGATTCACCAACGCAGCAAGACTTAGATTAAAGGGCCCCAGACCAACACCTATGAAATCAAGCATAGTCGGCCTCCTCAATGACTTGTCTAACATAGAGTGGATTTTTTAAATCAACATAGATTGATTGCTGAGAAATATCAGCTTGTAACTCATCCAGCTCATACAGACGTGTCATCATATTGCCTTTATAAGGAAAAGTTTCATGATGTAAAACAGTCTTTAATAAATTGCTTTCAGGATATTTCTGATAGGCCTGCAACAAGTAGGATTGCAGCATTTCTATTAATTGTTGCTCCTGAACGGCGCCAGTCATACCTATGGCATTAATCAGACCGAATAAGGTATTACCAATAAAGTAATAACGGAAACGTTCATCTACCAGTGACAATGGGCATACTGCCTGACCATCTGTTGCCAATGTCGGATAATGTTTCAAAATTTCTGTGGCAAGCTCACGGATATAGTAAAATCCTTGATTATCCCTAAACCATACTGTTTTAGGCATACCCTGTTCCAGTTCAATCAAGGTATTCTGTTGATGTGCTTCAAAAGCCATTCCATATTCATGATACAACTCCATCAATGGTAGAATGGTCATTTCCAGGAAGCGATCAAACCACAGCAAGGCAACTTGTGACTGAGATTGACCTGTTTGTTTTGAAATATCTGCAAAAATTTCACTGAAACGATTTTTTGCCAATATAGGATGATCCTGACACAATGAAGCAATACAAGTCACATCATCACTGACCTTAAATGGATTTTCACGCAAAATACAGATGGTTTCATCCAGCACTTGACCACCAAATTTCAATGCAATCCAAGCAGGATCACTCAAAGCCTGAAGGTTCGGATTTCGCTGCCTGAATTCACTTAGACAATCATCATGCCACAGTTGATAACTCAACAAACCACGGTGGCATTCCTTATACAGATTGACCCGAACTGAATTAGTCACAGCCACAGTCATTGATGCCTTGAACATCCAAGGTGATTGCTCACTGTACAGCGTACGCACTGAAGTTGTTGCTTTGACATCCCAGCCTAACGCGCCAAAATCAATCAATTTCTCTTCATGTAGAAGCTGTTGATACCAGTCCTTATCCTTTAGATAACGTGCCTGCCATGGATGTAAAGGCAACAAGGCATATTCAGGAAACTGAGCTATTTTTGCTCGGTGGAACGCATTGAAATATGGTTCTAAATCATGTTTGAACTGTGTAGGAATATCAATTTTATGTGCATTATCCGAAGCAATATGTTCTGGGTGCACATATAGAAATTGCATTTTGAAGGTATTCTGTGTTTCAGGTGAAAAAATCTTCCAGTCATCTTGTACAAAACCCTGTCGGCTTTTGGGTGAAGGATGCATGCTGTGGCCAAGTACCAATGCCTGTTCACTCTGAATAAAATTTTGCTGTTTTGCTATAATCTGATCAAAATTTGGTTCACGATGACTGAGAAATTGCTGCAGTGCTTTGTGACTCTGAATCCAACATTCCAGCAATGAAGATGCATCAAGCTGCTGAGCTTTGGATTGTTCAATTAAATTTTCCAGTAGATTTGACGCAATATTTACAGGACTAAGTGCCAAATATTGACCTTCCCGCTCGACCCACGGCAAGTCAGCAAAACGGTGCCGCCCTACCTGACTAAAATACTCAATCGGTGCATAAAGAAACCCATTGATTGCATGTAAAGGGATACTCAGTAAAACTTTGCCCTTACCTCTTTCTGTCAAATGAGGAGATTGTTCTGTTAAAGAGAGAAAACGTCCATGACCTGTTTCTTGTAAATATGAGTTCACTAAATGCTGCAAGGCAATTTTATTTGTGATTGATCTCATCAGGATTACTCTGTGGAGGGATAAATACCTACGGAGAATATCCATATTTAATTGCAAATACAAATGATAATTATTATTATTAATATTCAATAATAAAAAATTACATTTTATCAGCAAATTTCAATTTTATTCGCAAATTAAAATCAAACATAATAAAAAGTTGAGCCTTAAATATCCTAAAATACTAATCAATATAAAATTGAATTAGATGAATTTATCTTAATTAAACGTGATATAAGTCACGGTTATTTTATGATTTTTAACAAAGGTATCGATATTATTCTTGAGGGTGCTGCCGACCTTTCTCAATCTATGGGACTGCCGTGGCAATCCAGTCATCCAAAAGTGAAAGAAAAAGTTCAAGAGATGTATGCTAAGATTAGAAATAGTCAAAAACATTTCTGTGCTATTCCTCGAAAGTCAGAGGATATTGCAGCGTGGAAACAACAATCCGTTCTGCTTTTTGTGCTTGGTGATGACCGTAGCATTATTCGTCGTGCCCATCAAAATCACCTAAATGCTTTTAAAGAAATCTAATCACTATTCAATTTTTTGGGGGAATAGACACCTACTCCCCTAATTCATTGAATAAATTTCAAATATATTATTTTTAAGCAATTAATCATATTGTTAATTACAATGATTCTCATTTATAATTCGCTCAATTTAAAATCACTCTCAGGGCGAGACAATGGGAAATAAGATAAAAAGTCACAAACTTTTTACCAGGAAGTCTGAAGTAAAAAATATCATTCCACTCCTTTCACTTGGTGGGGCCATCTTTCTCTCAAACTCGGCCTTTGCAGCCTCAACCTCTGAGACAACAGATGTTGAAAAAAAGCCTGAGGCACTTCCTACAATTACAATTACCGCTTCACGCGCAGATGAACTTTCTACTTCTGCCAAGCAAGTCACCAAACTAGATGAAAAACAAATTGAACTTTTAAGAAATGGTTCATCTGGCAGTATTGCAACTGTTTTAGCAAAAGCCGTACCGGGCCTATCAGACTCAAGCCGAACCATTACCGATTATGGTCAAACTTTACGTGGTCGTAATGCTCTCATCTTGGTCGATGGCGTTCCAATGAACCTGACACGCGACACATCAAGAGGACTTTCAGCAATTGACCCTGAAAGCATTGCCAACATTGAAGTGATTCGAGGCAGTAACGCAATTTATGGTGGCGGTGCTTCTGGCGGTATTATTTCAATTACTACGAAAGCGGCTGGTGGCGAACCTACAGCAAAAACAGTCGTTGGGCTTCAAACACCTTTAACAAATTTCCGTTCTAATGCTTTAAGTGGCGATATTCATCAATATTTCACAGGCAGCTTTAACGCTTTTGACTATGCGCTCGACTTTGGTTACCAACGTATTGGTAGTCCGTACGATGCAAGTGGTGACCGTGTTGCACCGGAACCAAGTCAAGGCGATTTATATGATGCCGATGCTTACAGCGTAGGTGGTAAACTTGGTTACCATATTGATGACAACCAATACCTACAGTTTGCTGCAAACTATTATAATGCCGAGCAAGACTCAGATTATGCATCTGACCCAAGCGTTAAGAATGCTCCTGCTGGAACTGTACCAGCAAAAGCCATTAAAGGCTTAAAGCTTAAAGACCAGACTAAAAACGAAAACCAAATCTACAATTTAACCTATAACCATAAGGACTTTTTTGGCAATAAGATTGATGCTCAAATTTATTACCGCGACTTCTTTACACGTTTTTCACCATTTGATGCACGAAAAAATCCGAATCGGGGTGGAAACGTAGATCAGATCTATCAAGAAAATAACATACTCGGTAGCCGTTTAACTGTTACCACACCACTTGAGTTTTTAGGTGATACATCCCTAGTTTGGGGGGGTGACTTTAGCCGTGAAAAAAGCGAAATGCCTTTAGATACTTTCAATCCTGATATTTATGACCAATCTGGTGGCCTAGATTTTGTAAAAACTGGTAAGCTCATTTATTTACCTGAACTTACCACACAAAGTGTTGGTGGCTTTGTACATTTAAAACATCGCTTTAATGACCAATGGTCGGCTGAAGCAGGTACACGCTATGAAGATAGCTATGCCCAAATTGATAGTTTTATTCCATTATCACAATTTGATCCTAAAACACAATCATATAAGCCAAACCCTTATGTATATCAAGGTGGGAAAGTAAAAGCTGATGCATGGTTATACAATGCCAATTTGACTTTCTCTCCAAATGACCAGCACTCGATTTATGCATCGTTTAATCAAGGTTTCCAATTACCTGATGTGGGTGTGATTATTCGTAATGCAGATAATACTGATAAGAAAAAAAATTATGAATTATCATCTTCATTTTTAGAACCTGTAAAAGTTGATAACTATGAGTTGGGCTGGAAAGGGAACTTCAATAACTTTTCATCAAGCTTAGCAGTCTTCCACTCTACTTCTGATCTAGGCGCTGTGCAGTCTTTCAGCAATGGTCTGGCACTTACTAGAACCAAAGAAAAAGTTAGTGGTGTTGAAGCAACTTTTGACTATCTTGACGATGCTAATGTTTGGGGAACTGGTGGTAGTGTTACGTGGATGAAAGGTCGCGAAAAACCGCAAGATGGTGCTGAACAAGACATGACGGGCTTCCGTATTCCACCATTAAAACTCACAGGTTATATTTCTTATAGCCCAACGGAAACTTGGACCAACCGTCTACAAGCGACTTACTTCGGTTCAAAAGATTACCGTTTAAATGATGCTACTATCACTGGTCGTGCTGATGTAAAAACCTATACAACAGCAGATTTAATCAGTAGCTTTGCGCTTAACAAAAAAGACACTGTGACGATTGGTTTAGAGAATATGTTTAACCGCAAGTACTACCCTCTCTATAGCCAATTATTAAGATCTGGTACTAACACTAGCCATTTAGTAGCAAATGGTGCAACGCTGAAAGTTTCTTATAGCCATAAATGGTAATCAAAAACTGACATTCAATGTGTCACAAAAAGGAGATCAATACGGTCTCCTTTTTTTATTAAAAATATTAAATCCTTATCTATTTTTTCCATGGTTAACCTAAGTTAAACCCACAGAACCACCCTAGTATTCTGCTAAAAATTTTGTTAACTTGATTTTGTTACATATTCAAGATGCAACTTTTTCATCCAACACTTCCTCCCACTGTGTTTATGAAAACAATATCAATATGTAGTTTTACCAATATTCTTAATGGGGCAAATCATAATGGAAATCTCACACCGCGAAATTTACGCGCTCGTAGACATTAATAATTGTTATGTGAGTTGTGAGCGACTATTTAATCCCAAACTTATTGGTCTACCAGTCGTAGTACTTTCTAATAACGACGGATGTGTTGTATCACGTAGTGAAGAAGCAAAAAATATGGGTATCAAAATGGGTATTCCATGGTATCAAATCGAACAAGAAGCTCTTCAAGCAGGTGTACACGTCTATTCAAGCAACTACACTTTGTATGCTGAAATGTCACGTCGCTTTTTTTCAGTTCTTGGTGAGTTTTTCTCGCCCGATGATTTAGAAGCTTATTCTATAGATGAATGTTTTATTCGCCTTACGCCTTACCTTCAATCTCTAGATATTCATTCTTATTGTGTCAAAGTCGTAGAAACCTTAGAAGAATGGTTAAGCTTACCCTGTTGTATTGGCATCGGATATTCAAAAACTCAAGCAAAATTAGCCAATCACTATGCTAAAAAAATTAGAAGCTTTAATAGAATTTGTAATTTCACCACTTTAGATCCTCTGCTTCTTGAAGACCTCATGCAACACACTTCAGTCAAAGAAGTCTGGGGAATTGGCTATCAATTAGTCAAACAATTACGGAGTTATGAGATTTATTCATGCTTAGACTTAACTTTTGCCAATGAGCATCATCTAGCAAAAGCTTTTTCTGTGGTTATGGCGCGTACCATTCGTGAGCTAAAAGGCCAATCCTGTATTCAACTCGACGATCCTGCAATTGTCACCAAACGAATTTTAGCATCACGTAGTTTTGCTCAAGCTTTGTCCAGCATTGAAATTATTAAGCAAGCACTTATTTTTCATCTCAACCGTGCTCATCGCCGTTTAATGAAACAAGAACAGCTCTGTGCCTGCGTTCAAGTCTTGCTTTATGAAAAAATAGATAAACCACCTTATAAAAAAGCATCTTCTCAAGCGATAGGCTTAAATTATGCAACAGATGATTTATGCATATTAACAAAAGCAGCCATGCAGCAAATTGATGTTTTATATAAAGAAAATAAAAAATATATAAAGATTGGAGTTTTATTTTGTGGTTTGCATCCTCGTCAACATCACATTGATGATTTATGGCAACCTCTTGAGTTGATTCAGCAAAGACAACAATTAATGCAAACGCTCAGCACAGTTCGTAACCGATTTGGCAGTCACTATTTACAAGTCGGTTATCATTCCCGTAATCCATCTTGGCACATGAAACAATGTCACCGTTCAAAAAATTATCTAACTCGATGGAATGAGCTATTAGTGATTGGAGAGAACTCTATAGCCGTTACACAAAATACATGAACTGTTTTTGTCAATTCAGTTTAAAATAAGCTCCATTAAATTACTTGAAATTTTGTCATTTTTTAACATTGCTAAATCATCGCAAAATTTACAATATATAAGCCGAATTTGGTATACCCTTTCTGCGACGATGAAAACAAATTATAAAAAAATTGTAGAAACATATGCCATAATAAGCAAACTTTGCAGACATCTTGCAAAGAATATTTGCAACTTTAGAGCTGGAGCAATCTGAATGAGTTCGACCATTTTGGTGATTCATGGACCGAATTTGAATTTGCTGGGAAAACGCGAACCAGAAGTATATGGTCATCTTACCTTAGATGATATTAACCAACAACTTATTAGCCAAGCTCAACAAGCTTCACTCACATTAGATACTTTTCAAAGCAACTGGGAAGGTGCCATTGTTGATCGTATTCATCAGGCTCAAACTGAAGGCGTAGAACTTATTATTATCAACCCTGCAGCCCTCACCCATACATCTGTTGCTCTACGCGATGCCCTACTTGGCGTTGCCATTCCATTTATTGAAGTACATTTGTCGAATGTCCATGCAAGAGAGGCATTCAGGCATCATTCTTATTTATCTGATAAAGCAATTGGCGTGATTTGTGGTTTAGGTGCAAAAGGCTATCGTTTTGCACTCGATTACGCTATTGAAAAAATTCAACCATCTAACCCAAACTAGTTTAGGAATAGTCGCCCATGGATATCCGCAAAATTAAGAAACTCATCGATTTAATGATTGAGTCTGACTTGCAAGCGATCGAAGTTAAAGAAGGTGATCAATCAATCGCTTTAACTCGTCGCAATCCTGTCGTTGCTGCGGCTGGTGTAGCACTTCCGGCTGCTCCTGTTGCAGAAGCACCAGTTGCAAAAACACCGCGTGGAGCAGTTGAAACTTCTCCAATGGTTGGCGTGTTCTACGCTGCTCCAAGCCCAGGTGAAGCACCATTTGTTAAAGTAGGTCAAACAGTATCTGCTGGTGAAACTTTGGGTATTATTGAAGCAATGAAAATCATGAACCCAATTGAAGCAACTCAAAGTGGCGTGATCGAAGAAATTTTAGTGAAAAATGGTGAAGTTATCCAATTCGGTCAACCTTTATTCCGTTATCGCGCGTAATTACCCCGGGGACGTCTATGTTGCAAAAAGTTTTAATTGCAAACCGTGGTGAAATCGCTTTACGTATTACCCGGGCTTGTAAAACATTAGGAATCAAGACTGTTGGTATCTATTCAGATGCCGACAAGGATTTGATGCATTTACGTTTTGTTGATGAAGCAGTATGTATTGGTCCGGGCGCAAGTAGTGATAGCTATTTAAATATCCCGGCAATTATTACTGCTGCAGAAATTACCGGTGCTGATGCTATCCACCCGGGTTATGGTTTCCTTTCAGAAAATGCTGAGTTTGCTGAAATTGTAGAAAGCTCAGGCTTTACTTTTATTGGCCCACGTCCAGAACATATCCGCCTTATGGGGAATAAAGTTTCTGCGATTGTTGCCATGAAAAAAGCTGGCGTACCTACTGTACCAGGTTGCGACCACGCAGTAACCATCCACAATGCCTTGGCAGAAGCGAAAGAAATCGGCTTCCCGCTTATTGTTAAAGCGGCTTCTGGTGGTGGTGGTCGTGGTATGCGTATTGTTGAACGTGTAGATACACTACTTGAATCAGTTCAAGCAGCACAGCGCGATGCAGAAATGTGGTTCGGTGATGATACCGTTTACATGGAACGCTTCTTACAAAAACCTCGCCATGTCGAAATTCAAGTTCTTGGTGATGGTAATGGTCATGCAATTCATTTATATGACCGCGACTGTTCATTACAACGTCGCCATCAAAAAGTACTAGAAGAAGCACCTGCACCAAACCTACCAGAGCAAGCTCGAGCTGATATTTTAGAAGCTTGTGTTCATGCATGTCAGTTGATGCAGTATCGTGGTGCTGGTACGTTTGAATTCTTATTTGAAGACGGTGAATTCTTCTTCATTGAAATGAATACTCGTGTTCAGGTAGAGCACCCTGTAACTGAAATGGTTACTGGTGTCGATATTATTGAACAACAGTTACGTATTGCTGGTGGCCTAGGACTAGAGCTTCAACAAGAAGATATCAAAGTTCAAGGACATGCAATTGAATGCCGTATCAATGCAGAGGATCCTACAACATTCTTACCTTCACCAGGTAAAATTGAAAGTTTCTATGCGCCAGGGGGTGCTGGTATTCGTTTAGATTCTCATATCTACCCAGAATACAGCATTCCACCTTACTATGACTCTATGATTGCTAAATTGATTTCTCATGGTAAAGACCGTGAAACTTCAATTGCTCGTATGCGTCAAGCGCTAGATGAAATGATCCTTACGGGAATTAAGACAAATATTCCTCTACATAAAGATCTTATTTTGCAAGATAAGAGCTTCTGCTCTCAAGCAATGGATATCCATTACCTTGAAAAACACTTGTTAAAGCAAGTCGAAGAAAAGAAAGCTGAAACTGCATAATAAAAAAAGCCTCTTATTTTTAAGAGGCTTTTTTTATATCTATAATTTTATGGTAATACCCGACGTAAAGTCGCAAAGCACTGCTCACCTTTAGCTGTTGAACAGAAATTGATTGTATGGTCGTTTTTCCATTGTACAAAATATTGTGAGACATCACCTGTTTGGTCTTGCTTCTGACCAGAACAATCTACTTTATTATTATCAAATTTAATTTGCATTACTAAAGCGGCTAGCTGCTCTTTAGGGTCATCAGATGGTTGATATTCATAAATACCATAAGACCATTCCTGACCGCTTTTGATCACTACATCATTACTACTACGAAAGTTATAGTATTCCACACATTTCTTATTATTTGGAATTTCCATTCCCCATAATCCCATAATTTCAGGGCGCGTAACAATACGTATAGCATTAGGATTACTTGCAGTCCGAACTGGTTGTTCAGCTGGCTGTTGAGTAGCCGTTTCTGCCACAGCCAAACCAGAACAAGCCCACAATAATCCAATAATATAAATATTTTTCATAGATTTATTAATCATTAAACGCATGAAGTTAAGTTAGCATATTTTTTGACAAAATCACTGCTCCATAACCATATAAAAACAATATTTTTCAACTGTAACGTGTCACAACAAGTCATCAAACAATTTTATATTTACTTGCATTTTTCAATATAAATTCTTTGTTTTGCATTATCTCAAGCTTAGGTGGTTGAAGAATCGACCTGTTTCGGAAGCCACTTTACAAAGCACAAACCTAAGAGCACAACCACACTGGCACACATAAAGATGAATTCACCAGAAAGAGTTTTCCAGAAATGCCCAGCCAGAACACTACCAAAAGCTACACCTAACCCCCACATGGTACTATAAAGTGCTTGTCCACGCCCTTGCTGTCCAGCAGAGAAGTTTT
Source organism: Acinetobacter sp. C13 (assembly GCF_016809775.1). Lineage (NCBI taxonomy): Bacteria > Pseudomonadati > Pseudomonadota > Gammaproteobacteria > Moraxellales > Moraxellaceae > Acinetobacter > Acinetobacter sp. C13. The sequence goes on along the minus strand of NZ_JAFBJL010000002.1, from coordinate 674,312 downwards.
GAAAAATAACTCTCATTGCGATCAAGTGAAATAAACCAAAACTAAAGGCATGTAAGCACTGCGCAAAAAGTTGACCAATAAAATAATGTGAAAATACTGCAACTAGCATCCAACGTATGCTCGTCACTAGCAGACACACTATCACTAAACTGCGCCACGAAAAACGTTGAAAAATCTTTGAGGCAATTGAAAACATAAAAATTTCAGCAAAAACGCCCATGGCCCATAAAAATCCAATTTCAGTCGTACTGAAATTCAAAGATTTCAGAAAATTACTATAAAAACTATAAAAAGGCGCATGTGAAAAAAGTAGAATAAATTCAATTGTAAAAAATGCAGCTACTGTTGGGCGCTTAAGAACAGGAAGTAAAGGTTCTAAATATTTTTGGGAAGTAGGCGCGCTATCAGGTTCGCGGATTGTGAAAGACCAAATAAACGCTAGAGACGCGATAATTAATAGTAAAATTGGGAGCATTGAAATATGCACTATTTCTAAAATAGCCCCAATAGTGAATACCCCAACGATAAACCCAACCGATCCCCACTTACGAATTTTGCCGTAAAGTTTAGCCTTTTGATCACCCAACCAAAATAAAGTCACTCCCTCAAATTGAGCTAAAATCGCATTTTGAAAGAAACTAAAAATAAGCATAAGCAAAGCAACTGATTGAAAAGTATTTGGCACTATAAAAATAGCAAACCATATACAAGATTCCATCCAAGTTGCTATCCGAACAAGTAACATCCGCCTACCAGATTTATCAGCAATCCAACCCCAAACTAAAGGCGCAAAAAAGCGAGTTACAATCGCAATTGATGATAAAACACCAATTTCTTGATAATTAAATCCCTGATCTTGAAGATATAAATTCCAATAAGGCATGAATGTGCCCACGATGGAATAGTAAAAGAAGTAGAATCCACCAAGTCGAGTTTGGATAGTAAGTGGTTGAAACAATTTATAAACCTTTGTATTTTCATGAGGTTAAAATTTGGGATAGCTGTCACGCATGTAGCCATTTGTCTTTAGTACTACTAAGCATCCACAAATTTCGATTCGTAGATTCACCGAATAAAATACAATTAAACATATCAGAGCATCTCAGCCTTTCAATTTTAACACTTTGTTTTCCAATACAAATCATTAAATGATTGATAAGACAAAATAAAGAAAGAAAAGAGAACTGTAATTTAATTTGTACAATCTGTTAACTTGTGTAAAAATACATTTAATATTCACAAGGTATATATTTATCAGATGTTTTTTCTAATTTTTTTAATTTGTCTTTTTCTGTTTTTACTCATCCTGAAACAACATTATCGCTAACCACTTATCATCCCTACTTTTTTAAACTTATCTGCTTCTTTTAAATTAGAACAATTAAACATCAAATTCTATAAGTAAGGCCCCTTTTAAACTACACCTTTAAGTCGAGCCTAGCTTAAATATCAATTTTAAAAACTAATTATTATTCATCTCCGCCAATCAAAACATTGGCAAAATATCCAATCTTAGAATCAAAAAATTCTTAATAAGTTACTGTAACAACGATCGTATCTGAGTAATTACCCGGAGCTGTTGCAATAGTAGTACCTTGCGGAATTTTTCCATAGACATTTGTACCCTGAGAACTGCCCGAACCTGTTTTAGAAACACCTCCAGAACCTCCAACTGCGCTTACACCACCAGTAGTATCCCATACCGTAATATAATTCGAGTTCTGATATAACTGATACTGAATGTACTGACCACTACCATTTGCCATTTGCCTAAAGCCACCGGCAATACGGTTATTTCCATCCCCCAAATAAATACTATATGGCAGTCCATTATTACAGGTCGTATTCACCACTCCTTGAGCTGTATAATCACGAGTAGTCTTACCAATATCATTAATATTTCCAAAATCGACATTTGATGTTGAATCTATTTGACACAAACTTGGCACAACATAATTAGCAGTTATGGTGGTATTACCCGAGTCCCAACCTCCACCACTATCCCCCTCACACACAGTGCTAGAGCTTGCTTGCATGTCCCAAAATAGCTGAACCGTACCCGTATAGGTTCCTTTAGGATATGCCATGAGCGAACCCGTACGAGCTGGTACTTTTATATTTACTGAGTAACTTATAACATTCTTTGAAGAGACGGTTTTCACAGGCCCATACCAGACATTCGAATTTTGATTAGGCGTAGAAGAGCCAGCCCCACCTACACTTGCAGTTACCGTATAGGGTAATGAAACATTATTATTACTACTCGTGGTTCCAGTAAAAACGGTTTTCATACACATATAACCTGAAATTTCTGGTGTTGAACGTGCTCCATAACAACGTATTGTCCCAGTGTATGTCAGTACTGCATCATTGTTAATTGTTGCAGCAGTGTATGTATATGTGCCAGAATTTGGCGCTGTAGCTGTGCAATCTGCATGGGCGGAATTAAAAAATGTAAAGATCAGGCATAGCAAACCCGTTCCCAAAAAATATTTCAGGATAAATGAAAGTGCTCTAAATGTTGTCGGTTGGTTAAAGCTAGCAATATTTATCGACATACATAAGGCCCCAATTTTTTAGCACTGTATTGCTTATTTTCATACGCAAAAACAACTTGGCATGAACCATGATCCAGAAGATCAACTTCAAGTTTGTTTTGCTTCAATAGGTTTGGAATAAATACTTCGCCGTCGTAACCAATTATTCCATCTTGCTGACTATTAATTTGAACGGCATAACCCGGCATTAACGGTGAGTTGTTTTGATCAACCAGTTTCACTAACCCTGAAATAACCTGATGAGCACCGAAGTCAACCAAGGTTCCTTGGCGGTAACCTACAAACGCTGTCTGATTCGTAGAGCTAACTTCCCACTCTAAAGGTAAATATGATGGGTCTAGGTAGATATGATGAGACATGTAGGGTCTTAAATTCGCAATTAAGAATCGGCCAGACTTATCGGTCGCACCTAAATTAACACCACCATTTAGAATTTGGCTTTGCGGCCCTGCATTAGTGACAACCGCATAGCCGTCTCCAATTTCATTGGCCGCAAAGATGCGTCCCGCTGCCGCAACCAGTGAACCTGTTGCTGAAAGTGCGACCTGATCGTTATCTCCAAATCGGTTATAGCGTCCTGTCAGGTAAGCTGCTCGGGCACGGTAAGAGGCATAAATTGAAGCATTATTCTCCTGCGCATCCTGATCACGTTCAACATAACCGCCCCAGCCAAACGAACCAATTTGTGGATCAGTAAATCCATTGATTTCTTGTCTATAGGTTGCTTTACCACTATCACTAGAAACACTCGTGATCGCATTCACTTTACTGGACGGTGTATATCGCAGCGCAAAGTAAACTCCATAGTCCTTGTGGTTTTCATAATCTTTATACGCTGATGCATAAAAACCCCAGTTCTTGTCCAGACTTCCACTTAAACTGGTAGACAGTAATTTATAGGAGTTGTCGCTATATTTAATCTGGTTATAACCCAGATAAACCCCGTAACCTGCATAAAAGTTATAATTAATCCCTGCCCTAAAAATCTCATCTGCCAGTGCGCTGTAGTTCAGGTAGTTCTGCGGTTCAGAAGTCATCTGGTTATCTTTTAAATATCTCACTTGAGACACACGGGCAAGGTCAAAGTAGTTATCGAATACTTTGCGGTAACTGGTGTTAAATGAAATGTTCTTACTGATGCGCCCCTCTAAACCCAACAAGGCAGAATAGCCGTTTTCATCTTTATATTGGCTCGCTGCAATGTCGGCATTGATCACGCCAATACCCAAAATATTTTTGGCAAATCCTGTGCCTAGGTTCGACAGACCATCTGTTGAAGCTTCTGCACCACCGCTTAAGGTCAGAGAGTTACTGTAACCGTATCGGATCGCACCTGAGGCAAAGGTGGCATCATCATAATCGTTTGAATAGAGTCCATAGTTGTAGCGTGGCACCCCAACATCTACTGAAAACTCATTTATGCCTTTTGCCAGAATCTTGGATGAAAAATAGTACGGCTTTTTGGTAATGCTCTGCTGTCCCGTTGCATCGGTAGTCACAAGGGTGACTTCGTTTCCTGAAATAAATGGGAGCTGTTTAATATCAAAGGGACCAGATGGCACTAACCCTGAATAAATCTTTTGCTGGTTGACGTATAAATCTAGGGTTGAAGGCAATGCTGCCGAGCCGGAAAATTGTGGTAGCGCCGAGGTGACAATATCACCGCGTTGGCTATAAGCACTCGACCACTGGAAACCGGCAAGACGGACACTGCTTCCCCAGTCTGGGCTATTAGAAATAAAGTCGCCTAGGGTATATATCCTGATCTTTTCAGGGTCGACATATTGCCACTTAGTTTCCAGTCGCACCCACTTTTCATGGCTATAGCTAGTTTCATTACTACCGTTATATAAAACCCCTGATGAAAAGTTACCGATTGCGCTGTTAAAGATCCCTTCTGCCGTACCTGAGAAAACATTCTCATCATTGGTTATAGTATGATAGAGGCTGTAGTTCAAAATAGCCGCGTTTAAGGGTTTCATCTTTAGCAAATGTGGGTTAGTGACCTGCTGGCCACTTAAGTCGACTGAGTAACCCGTTAACATGTTCGACGGAACTTTTAGGTTTAAAGACTGCTCATTCTCGAGATATTTAAACTGGATTCCGTTTAGATCGTTGATACATACCCACTGGTTATCTGGGATATGTTCATCCATTTTTAGTCTTAAAGTTTTTAAATCACGAGAACGGATATATAGTTTTCTATCTTGATCCTGCCGTACCGATATTAAATCTTTAGAAATATTTGAGTTAACAGAAATATTTAAAAATAGCTGTATATATCCCTGATCAGAACCAAAGGCCTGATGAGCAGAATTCGTAACTTCTGGAATACTTGGTAAGACAGCATTGGTACTATCTTGTAATGATTCAGCAGCGGCATGAATCGGCAAGTACATAACACATAAGGCACTTACGATATATTTCATATGTGCCTCTTTAAAGAGATGTTTGCTTACCGTTAATATTTAATGAAATATTATATTTATGATCTGCTTGAAATTTAAAATCAGGACTAATATTAAAATTTCTCGCTTTCCCGGCAAGAATATAACCATTCACGGTGTTTACTTTAATGGGATAGCTTTTATTTGCTGTTGTATCCACAAGTATTAAGTTATTTAAAAGCGCATGTCGATTACCAACATTACTTATAGTGAGATAAGCGTTATTTTGTTCTTGTTGTATTGACCAATTCAGTTTAGTAATCGCATCTTTATTGACGACAAATACAGGTAATGACGAACGTAGTAGTACGTTAACGCCTTGATCAGCTTTACGACTATCAATTGGTTTTGGTAACTCATCAATAATAATACGATAAGTTTTTTCACCAGAAATAGGCTCTGGGTTAATTCTAACTACACGTAAGTTATAAGAGTCACTAGGTTGTAGTTTTAAAAATGGCGGACTAATTACAATCTCATCCGTAGGGATTAACTGATCTTGACCAGCATTTTGTCTCCACTCAAATACACGCACCTGCAAATCAGCACTTTCATTTGACTGGTTATATAAACTAATGGAAGATGCAGCCTGATCACTCAATATTTCAACACTAACAGGTGAAAGGCGGATTGATGCTGCATTTAGCATACTAGGCAAAAATAACAATAAGCTTGTAACAACAAAGATATTTTTTTTCATGATTTGCCCAGAACTACTTTTCTCAAATTGAGCTAGCTCTTTTAAAAAGAGCTAGCGATGACGCAACTAAACTTATTAAAAATTAATAAGTCACTGTTACAGTCACAGTGTCAACATAGCTACCCGCACTTGGTAAAGTTGAACCAGCAGGAATACGACCATAAACATTAATTGTTTGTGGCGCACCAGTACCATTACCACTATATGCAGTGGTTGCAATACCGATCGCTGTTGCACGATTAGTGTCAGAGTAAAGGTTGTAAGGAATATATTCGTTGCTTGAAGCACCACCAATCATATTACGTTGAGAAGATTGCGCGTTTTTACCGCCATCAAAAGCCAGAGTCCATGGCACAGTGTTGTTACATAACACTTTAATTGCAGTTCCACCTGTCGTTGTAGTATCTGCATCTACGTTGTTTGCAAGCGAACTTAACGTACCAAAATCTAAAATTGCATTTGAGGTAGTACCAGTTGCAGAAGTATTGAGAACACAACTATTTGCAATTGTTGCTTTAACAGTTAATGTACCGGCGGCATTTGCGGCATTTGCAGCATTAATAGACATTGAACCCATAGCAATTGCTGATAAACAAATGAGAGACTTATTCATGGTTAAAAACCTTTTTACATTACGCCAATAAAATTAATAGATGTAAAAACTAGCCTTCCCCATCACAATCACTAGCTTTTCTGATTGTTTTTTCAAAGCATTATTTTTTTACTCTATTTAGGGCGCATAATACAAAAAAACAACAAAATCACTAACAGGACTTTCATTCTAAATATCAATTAATAATTCAACTTCTGATGAATTTCTCAATTATAAAATTTTCTAAGGTTTATCATACCTTTTATATCAATTTTTGATACTTTCATTCAACTTTTATTAGTTTTTCTAAAAAAAATATAAATTTTCATTAGTTAAAGTTTACCATCACTTTTAGTATTTTATATTTTTTTAATATTTGGTCAAAAAAACTAGAACAAAAAGTAAGCGCCTGATTATTCTATATATTTTAAATGAATAAGAAAATAATACTTTATGAATAAGAAATCTAAGTGCTTTATCACACTTTTAGAATTTTTTTAAAGATTTCAGTAATTAAACACAAGTGTTCGCCAACAATAGCATGTGTTGCCATCTCAACTATTTCTAAAAATTAAATGAAAAATTAAACCCAATAATCTTTGGATTTTGTTATACCGTCCTTAAGCTAACAATTCCATACTTGTGGTTTTAGTTCCTTCTTGGCAAGGTATGTATCAGTAAAACATTAGGAATTTGTTCCAATATGGCGAGTCCAGCACAAATCATCCGACATAAATTTCTCAATACATTCTTTTCACGCCATTCTCTTTGGTTTTTATGTATTTTTACTGCGCTCAGCATCACATGGTTTCGAACCGTATATACCCCGCATAGTATCTATTATTTTATTTCTGATACTCTCCTTAATGGTTTATGGGTAGTTACAGGCGCCTTAAGCCTATTAGGCCTCTATGATGTTTTACAGAATAAACATTCAATTTTAAGAAATTACCCAATTATGGGACACTTTCGTTTTTTGTTTGAAGATATACGCCCCGAAATTCGTCAATACTTTATTGAAGCGGATCAAGATGCTCTACCTTTTTCTCGCATGCAACGAAGCTTAGTTTATCAACGTGCTAAAAACGAAAATGCAGATAAACCTTTTGGCTCAATTATTGATGTCTATCAAGAGAATTACCGCTTTATTGTCCACTCAATAAGCCCTTGCCCACCAGCTGATCCAAAGAGCTTCCGCATTCAGGTGGGTAATGCACAATGCCTTCAACCCTATAGTGCATCCATTATGAATATCTCTGCCATGAGCTTTGGTAGTTTAAGTGCCAATGCAATTCGAGCACTCAATAAAGGAGCGCAATTAGGTGGGTTTTATCACGATACTGGTGAAGGTAGCTTAAGCCCTTATCATCTCGAAAATGGTGGAGATATTGTTTGGCAAATTGCCAGTGGTTATTTTGGTTGCCGTACCCTAGATGGAAAATTTGACGAGCAAAAATTTGCTAAACAATCTCAATTGCCACAGATCAAAATGATCGAATTAAAGCTTTCACAAGGTGCAAAACCGGGCCATGGCGGTATCTTACCTAAGCATAAAATTACCGAAGAAATTGCCCAAATTCGTGGCGTTTCACGCGATCATGATTGTATTTCTCCTGCTAAGCATTCTAGTTTTTCTACCCCCATTGAAATGATGCATTTCTTACAGAAGCTGCGAACATTATCTGGCGGCAAGCCAGTTGGTTTTAAACTGTGTATTGGCCAACCTTGGCAATTCATGAGTATTGTTAAAGCAATGCTTGAAACAAAAATTGTTCCCGACTTTATTGTTGTGGATGGTTCTGAAGGTGGTACTGGTGCAGCACCAATTGAGTTTAGTGACAATATTGGTACCCCATTACGAGAGGGCTTACGCTTTGTCCATAATACTCTTGTCGGTGCAGGACTAAGAGATCAAGTTAAAATTGGCGCAAGTGGTAAAATCATTAGTGCTTTTGATATCGCTAGCACTTTTGCACTCGGTGCAGACTGGGTTAATTCAGCACGTGGTTTCATGTTTGCAGTTGGATGTATTCAGGCACAAAGCTGCCACACCAACCAATGCCCTGTGGGTGTAGCGACTCAAGACAAAGATCGTCAAAAAGCAATTGATGTACCGACTAAATCAGAACGAGTATTTAATTTTCATAAAAATACCTTGCATGCATTATCAGAAATGATTGCTGCAGCAGGTTTACGCCATCCTTCTGATATTAAAGCTCATCATTTGGCTCAACGAGTAAATGACCGTGAAATTAAGAACTATGCTCAGTTGCATTTTTTCTTGAAAGAAGGTGAACTTTTACAATCTGAACTTAATAATGACGATGATAATTTTTATTATCGGATGTGGAACATGGCCGATGCCAATCATTTTTAATTTATATTAATTTTTATAATTTGAGCATCACCTTTATAGTGTGATGCTCTTCCATATTTAAAACTAATATGTGATTTTTGCTTAAATTTCACTCCCCTTTTAATTTGTATTTAATAGATTTTTCACCTAATATAAAAGTATAAATAACGTACACATTTTAATTTTATTTAATAAAAATTTTTTAATGCTTATAACAAGAAGGTACCTCATCATGTTGAAAAAAACATTCATCTCTTCTTTTGTTGCAATCGCTGTAGGCTTAAGTAGCTATGCTGTTGCTTGTACACGTGCCGTATATTTAGGTAATAACCAACATATTATTACTGCTCGCTCAATGGACTGGAAGGTTGATACAGGTACCAACTTATGGATTATGCCAAGCGGGGTTAGCCGTGACGGTAGCGCTGGTCCCAACTCAATAAAATGGACGTCGAAATATGGAAGTGTAATTGCTACAGGTTATGAAGTTTCCACAACAGATGGAATGAATGAAGCAGGTTTGGTTGCTAATATTTTATGGTTAGTAGAGTCTGAATACCCAGATGCAAAAAAGACAGATAAGCCTTTATTAAGTATTGCAGCATGGGCTCAATATGTACTTGATAATTTTGCAACTGTAGATGAAGCCGTTAAGGCCTTAGAAAAAGACCCCTACACTATTATTACCGACAATGTTCCCGGTGAAACACGGCTCACCACCTTACATTTATCTATTTCTGATAAAACAGGTGATAGCGCAATTATTGAATATATTGGTGGAAAACAAGTGATTCACCATAGCCGAAGCTATCAGGTCATGACCAATTCACCTACTTTCGATAAACAACTTGCACTTGTTGAATATTGGAAGCAAATTGGCGGAACGATTATGCTTCCCGGTACGAACAGAGCATCTGATCGCTTTGCACGTGCATCGTTTTACATTAATGCTATTCCTAAAAATGATAATACAAAACAAGCACAAGCTTCTGTATTTAGTGTGATTCGCAATGCATCTGTTCCCTATGGCTTAAATACTCAAGAAGAACCTAATATTTCCTCGACTCGTTGGCGAACTGTTGCCGACCACAAACAAATGCTCTACTTTTTTGAATCCGCTCTCTCACCCAATGTATTTTGGGTTGACTTAAAAAAGATTAACTTTAAAGATGGCAAAACACGTAGACTTGATTTAGGGCCTGATCAAAGCCATATCTATGCAGGTGATGCCACCTCTTTCTTTAAAACTACAAAACCATTTGTATTTTTAGGTCCAACTACGCGTTAATTTATGTCAAAATTTATTACTCTTAACATAAATAATATTAAACATACGATCTTGGAATTTATACGATGAAGAAATCTCTACTCTTATTGGGTTCATGTCTACTTACTGCAGCTTGTAGCACCACACAGGTTAGTACACCAGCTCCTAAAGAGGTAAAGACAGCTGGTCAGCTAAACTGCTTACCAACTGAACTATGCCCAAGTTTATTGGTTAAATGGAATGAAAATCAAAAAAATCAGCTTCGAGTAGATGTTCATTTAAGTAGTAGTTATAACTTTTATGATATTAACGCTTTGACTTTTGATATTGATGGCAAACGATTCAATTACGAACCAGCTCAAGCCACTGAAAAGACAAATGTGAGCCGATTAGTACCTAAACATTCAACCACTTACTTTGTTATTCCAAGTCAATTCCTACAAGAATTTAAAAATGCTCAAAATGTGAATGTTTTAATCAAAACAGATAAAGGAACAATCGAGCGCAATATGTATAGTCCACAAAAGCAGTCTTCGGTTTATAAAAACTTTATGCAGCTTTATCAAAATTCAAAATAAACTACAAAGATTAAATAATGCATCTATCTAGAATTTTGGATAGATGCATTATTTTTCTAATAATAAAAATGTTTTGGCTTTGCATGCAAAAAGGCTGGAATCAATCCTGTTAATGCCGCACGTATATCTGCACGTTCATTAATTAATTGATGAGAGCCTTCTTCAAGCATTAACAACGTTTGGAGTCTAAATTTACGACGAATAAATTCAATGTTGTATCGCCAATCAACAGTCTGATCGAGAGCACCTTGTGCAAGCCAGACTGGGATACGGCAAGCAGGTCGCTCTTCCATTTCCTGCATCCATTTTGACATTGCTAAAATCCAGTCCATGCCCATCATTCGGGGTTGCAAAGGATCCTTTAAACGAATAAAACGCAAAAATTCAGGATTATGATTATTACGTCTAAAATGCCTTGGCACTTGACGTTTAATACGGCGAATAATGCCTAATCCAACGGGGTTATGCCACCATGCGGTTTTTGCGGGGCGAATTAGCGGAGAAAGTAAAAGTACTCGATCTACAATCGGATCTTGGCGTTTTTCAGCATATTCTAATAAGTGATGCATCCAAATTGCTCCACCCGTACTTTGACCAATACCGACCCATGGTTTAGGTAACTGATCTGCATGTTTCACATATTGATAAACAGCCATCAAAACTTGCTGGTAATGATCAAAGTTTTTAATGCTGGCTGGTGAGCCATCACTTAATCCATGCCCCGGCAAATCATAAGTAATGATACTAAAGCCCTGCTCAAGAATTTCACGAATGATTGGCTGGTAAATACCACTATGCTCAAGATAACCATGCAATAGACAAACCGTACCTTGTATTTTTTCTACTTTAGGTTTGAAAACTTGCACATGCAAACGAAATAACGGCATTTGAACATAGCCTTGCCAATGGTCACATTCAAGTAAATGTAAACCATACAATTTGCGATAGGCCAGCAAATCACGAGAAGGTTCTTCTAATGTGTTTAAATTAAGTGGACTCAAAACCTGCGGCGTAAGATCACGATTAGGAACCGGTAAATCTAATTGTTTTAATACGGCAGGATTGAGAAATGGAATATCTGACATTAAGGAACCTCTCGACAATCACTTGAGCCAAACAACATGTCACGAATTGTCGCAAGTAATTCATAATTTGCACGGCGGCTATGATCGTAATTTTGCACACTTGGTTGCCAGCGTGTCAGTGGAGTTGGCATTGGAGCCACAACAGGAATAGTTTCTATACCATTTAAAGCAAAAAGTCGGCGTGTACGCGGCATATGATATTCATCTGTAACCAACATGACTGTCGGTGCCCCGCCTTTTTTCTGAAGCAATAAAGAGCTAAAACGGGTATTTTCACAGGTATTCATACTACGCTTTTCTAATAGCTTTGCATCAACACCGCGCTCTTTTAACCAAGCTTGCATATAAGGTGCTTCTACACCGCTAAGCACAATAGGCAGATGATTTTGTTTTTCAACTTCTAAAGTTTTTTCTAATCGCAAACGCGTATAGCCATTAACAACAATATCCTTACCATTTTTATCTAAGGTTAATCCGCCACCCAACACAACAATTGCATAAGGTTCTGATAACTTTTTAGGTTGTACGGGTAATGGATTTTTACGCACATACTCGACTTTTTGTTCAGGTTCACTGACAGCTTTTTGATGCTCTGGTACCACAGGTTTTCTTGCTAAAAACTCTGTATATTGCTCAGTAAGCGCTTTATTTTCAGAACTATTAATAAAAAGTGCTTCGTCAACAGGACTACTCGCCTCATCTGCGGCATCAATTTCTGAGTTTTTAGCGACTAAAGGAACCGTTACAGATGCTGCTTGTTCTTCTGAATCCTGTTCCTTTTCTTCTAAAAGAATAATTTGCTGCAAGGCTTTATAATTCTCTTGAATATAGGTCAGATCAGATGTTCTTTTTTCACGTAACGTTTGCTCTGTCAGTTTTAAATAGGCCTGACGAGCGATCCATAAATTTGAACCCGGCTCTAAATTATCATGCTCACTTAATGCAGCCTGTCTTTGGCTCTCAGCAGCGACTTGATTAACATCAACAGGTACAAAATAGTTAAGCCCAGCTACAATAAGTTTTGAATAAAATGGCGAATATAAAAAAACCACGAAACAGCCTAATAGTACAAATAGCACGGTGACTACTTGTACTAAACGTACCATTAAGTGTACTTTTGGCATAAAACTATTCCGTATGATTTTCAATTAAACCTAAACTGTTATAAAGCACAGGTTCTGGTTCTAACATAATATGGAAAAGCTGATCAACATCATGTTGTACAGCCTGATAAGTTTTCCTTACATCAGCTAGAGATGCATTGGCATAATTCACCAGAACTAATGCCTGTTTATGGAACATCCCTACCATATCGAGTTGCTTCCCTTTCCAACCCGCCTGATCAATTAACCATCCTGCTGCAATTTTAACGTTTCCGTTAGCTTGAGGATAATGTGGAATTGTTGAGAATTGTGTGACTAAGCGTTCAAACTCTTGAGGTTTAACAATCGGATTTTTAAAGAAACTCCCGACATTTGGATACTCTTTTGGATCAGGAAGTTTACTTTGACGAATATGGATGACCTGATTTTGTAAATTTTCGGCAGTCTGATTGTCTCCAACTGCTTGTTTCAAGTCGCCGTAGTTAAGTTTCAAATGCGGCTGTTTAAGCAATTTAAAAGTAACATGCGTGATAATGTAACGGTTTGGATCATCTTTAAAAATACTATGGCGGTAGGCGAAATGGCAGTCGGCCGCTAAAATTGTCTGAGTTTGCTTCAATTTACGGTCATACACTTGTACTGACTCAATAAACTCACCTACCTCTACCCCATATGCACCAATGTTTTGTACGGGTGAAGCACCGACTAATCCTGGAATAAGGGCTAAATTTTGCAAACCAAACCAGTTCTGTTCAGTGCTGTATAAAACAAAATCATGCCAGACTTGGCCTGCGCCTACTTTAACCCGCACAAAATCACCATCTTTTGATAAAACTTCAATTCCCTGAATATCAAGATGAATCACTAAAGCATTGATCTGCTGCGGTAATAACATATTACTACCGCCCGATAATACAAGTACATTTAACTGATGCTGCTCAGCAAACTCTAAAGCTGCTTCAATATCTTGAATATTGCCAACTTTAGTATAGTGAGAAACAGTTGCATCTAAACTTAAAGTATTGAATGGCTTAAGCTGTACTTGATTCTGAATTTGCATTGTGTTGAAAACCTATTCTTAAACATTCAATTGTTTTTTTAAAATATTAACCCAAGCCAAACTACTGGACTCACATTGATTGAGTACACGTTCAAAACCATCAGCACCGCCATAATAAGGATCAGGCAACGCTTGTTGTGGGTATTCAGGATCATGCTCACTCATTAAAGCTACTTTTGCACGAATTTGGTGTGCGCCAAATTGAGAAACGGCTCTTTGCAACACATCATGAATATCTTCAAAATTTTGATGATCCATTGCCAAAATCAAATCAAACTCTAAAAAGTCTTGGGTTGAAAGTTGTCTTGCACGTAAAGATGATAAGTCATAGCCCCTTTTCTTGGCATGCAACTGACTACGTTGATCAGGCGATTTATTTGGATGATAATTACTCGTTCCAGCTGAATCGACAACCACATTGAGTTGATGTGCGTCACAATAATGTCTGAAAACCACCTCAGCCGTGGGAGAACGGCAAATATTTCCTAAACAGACACATAACACCTTATATTGTGTTTCCATTAGAAATTACTTCCAAACATTTGAATTACATAAAAATAAACAGGGTCATGCACAATCTTAACAGACTATAAGTTTATAAGAACCGAATTGACCATTGTGACTTGTTGCATTTTGTCAAAACTCACTTGGGTTGAAAAGGAAAATAATGTTTATCAATAGATTAAAAGTTGATAAATCAGGCGATAAATTAGCTAATCTTGTATTTTTTGTAGTAATTAAATAAAAATAAAGCCCTAATTTATAGGGCTTTACAAACATCACTTGGATGCAGTGATTAATTCAATCATTTCCTTTGTTGGTCTTAAGCTGCCTAATTGCCAATGCTCAGGAGGATGCTCATCAATTCTGATCCAAACATGTTCTCGAAAAGCAGGATTTCCCTTTCCTTCTATTTCTACAAATAAATCTGTTATTCGCTTGAAAACCTCAGCCTTACTATCTTTATCTAATAAACCTTCTATAGTTTGTATATTTATAAATGGCATAATGCTACCTGAATTAATGCTAGGTCTAAATTATAGACTCATACTAATTGGAGCTCCCACTGATGTCAAATCAAATTATTCCAGATCATAAATTTCCAGTAGATGTATGTGGGATCTTCAAAATTACAGAAATATTGAACGACAGATGGACGATTCTCTTGTTAAGAGAAGCCTTCTATGGGGTAACAAAATTTAATGATTTTTTAGAAAATACAGGCATATCAAAGCAAATTTTATCTAATCGTCTAAAGCATCTCATCCAATTAGAAATATTTGAATTATCAATTTATAAAGAAGTTGGAGTACGGGAACGTAAAGAATACTTGCTCACTAAAAAAGGCAAAAGTCTAAATATTGTTTTACTCGCCATGCTTGAATCTGGCGGTAATTTCATTGAAGCTGGTAAAGATGTGGTGAAAGTTTTTAATAAGAGTACTGATGATGAACTTAAATTAAAACTTGTTGATTCTTCTAATCAAGTTATAGATTTTAAGAATTTGGAACTTAAGCTCATTCATAGCAAAAAATAAATTTTTATAACTCAGCTACCATGATCATAAAGTCCTCAGTATGTTTTTATAAAGAAATAAAAAAAGCCTACTTTTTCAAGTAGGCTTTCCCCTTATGACTTTTGCGCTGATCATTAAGGTTTATTGTTGTTTAAAGCAACGGAAGGATCTTACAGAAATACTTAAGAATAAAAAAGCCCTTCCAATAACAGTATTTAACAAAGCCTCCTGTACCGCGCCCTTCTAAGGCTACACAGCCTCTCCAAAACAAGCACTTGGCTTTACTGTTTTGTTTCTAAATTAAAACTCATCTATAAACTCTTCTGTAGTTATTACCTTAGCAAAAGCATTGTTAAAAATTTGGTTGTGGTGATCAATTATACGCTGAGCACTTAAATGCATAGAATCAAATGTAGTATGTGCATCTGAGATTAAAGTTACTTTATATCCTACTTCTGAAGCGGCTCTAATAGTAGAGTCGATACAATATTCAGTTTTCATGCCAGTAACTATGATTTGATCAACATCAAGTTTTTCTAACCAATCTTTTAGAACAGTGCCCTTGAAACTACTAGGGTATATTTTCTCAATGACAGTATCTATATCTGGATTAAAAGATAATTCTGCTATCAATTGCGTATTAGAACCATCTGGATCTAATGGAGTACCTTTTGCTCCAACGTGACGGATAAAAATAACTGGTCTCTCATTTAAGCGCTGATACTCAATAAGCTCACGAATATTTGAAAGTACACTTTGATGGTTATACGGCTTTAGCTCTCCTTTGAATAGGCCATTTTGCATATCAATAACGAGTAAAGCTGATTTTGAGTTATGACTTTTATCCATAATCTTTCTCTGTAAAAAACCAATAATGTGCAGAGAAAAATAAACCCAGCCATTATTGGCTGGGTTTGGTTATCTTATTAAGTCGCTCTAATAAAAAATCACACGCAGCCTTTTCTGTAGGTCGTGGTGGTTGTATTGATTTTCTTTAGTAAACAGTTCATGAATTAAACTTGCTCATCATTAAAGCGCAAATAAACATACCATAGTTTTTTCTCAAGAAACAAAGCTTATTTACTTAACTGAATGTAAGTACTCATAGGCTCCTTTTTCGTTACTCTCCAGTTTAATGACTGCATCTGTTTCATCATTTAGTGTCAGGTTAAATACTTTTTCACCATCATATGAAATTTGATGGCCCATACGAAACTCTGAATCAAGTGACTCAAGAATAATAAAATTTCCTTCATTGTTCGAAGCAATATAGTAAGTGTTGTTCCGATGAACATATCTAATTGTGTACATCACTATTTAAATTCCACCTAAAAATTATGTTTTTTCTTAATAATAAAAAGATCCTTTTTCCCTTCCCAATCAGAAAAGATCCTACCGAAAACTAAACCCTCCCTTATTAATTATTGCCCCTGATCATTTAGTATTTTTTCAACCTATACTATTAAATTGATATTACAGAAATACTTAATAATAAAAAACCCCGCCATTAGTCGATAATTAGCGGGGTCTTTTGCGATTTAATTTTACTTTGATAGACTCATCTATCAGAGATATTTACCTCATTTCTGCAATAGAAAAATCATTTATTTTTGAAAAGCTTACCTGTCATAGTTCTATCAATTTTACTGCGATGCCCATTCTCAAAGTATCGATCGACATGGCATAGTTTTGTTTTAGTATCACAGAACACACCGTTTGAGAGCGTAAACGCTGAAGTATCAAAATCACCTTGAGAGAAGGCTTTATTCGCTTTATAAGTGCCTAAATATTTAGCTGTAAGCTTTTTAGAAACACCTTTTTTGTCAGCACAAATATATTTGTCACAAATTACACCTTTTGTAGGCGAATATACACTAGAGCTGGTTTTCGCGATTGCTGCCGAGCTAAGCATCAAACACGTACATCCCATAATACTAAGAAAAGTTTTAGAAATTTTCACTTTTTAGAACCGATAAAATTATAAATTGTTAAGGCATTATATAAATTAGAAGCTTGCCAGAAAATCTACAGAACCCTATAAATAACAAAAAGCCCCCTTTTCGACGAGAGTTTAAATATTTTGGTAATACTCACCTATATTTCGGGGCCTACATTGCAAAAAAGTATTTATCTATAGGTGGCACAAGGCTTAAGAAAAGTCAGTCACGTCAGAACTACTTTATTTTAAAGTTTCTTATGCTAACTTATTTGAAGATTGAATCTTATAGAACCATTCAACAATAATGTTCAAAAATAAGGAAATAATGTATATGAGCCATTTTCAATTTCAAACTGTTCCAAATATCATCTCTGGCTTAGGCTCTATACAAGAATTACAGAATGTTTTGTCGTCAAATGCTTACCGTAAGTTATTGCTAGTCACCGATGCAGGCATGGTTAAAAATCAATTACACCATCCCATCCTGCAAATTTTAGATAACCTCAACATTGAATATGTCATCTATGCTGATGTGCAAGCTGATCCACCTGAACAAGTAGTACTAGATGCAGCCAATTACGCTAAACAGCAAAATGTTGATGTCATTATTGGTTTTGGTGGTGGTAGTTCTCTAGATGTTGCAAAAGTTATTGCTTTACTCGCCCACCCTAACCAGACTCAAAGTTTGCAAGAGATGTACGGCGTAAACCAAGTCACCACAGCTCGCCTACCCCTTATTTTAATTCCTACTACAGCCGGTACAGGCTCAGAAGTAACGCCAATCTCAATTGTCACTACAGGTGAGACGACAAAGATGGGGATTGTCTCTCCAGTACTCTACGCCGACACTGCGATTCTTGATGCTACTTTTACTCAAAACCTTCCAGCACATATTACCGCTGCAACAGGTATTGATGCGATGGTACATGCTATTGAGGCATATACCTCTAAACATAAAAAAAATATTTATACGGATATTTTAGCCAAGCATGCTTTGAAGTTGTTAAACCATAACTTACCGAAAGTTCTTAAAGATGGGAATGATTTAGAAGCACGTCAAAACATGCTGTTCGGTTCAATGCTCGCGGGTCAAGCCTTTGCAAACTCGCCCGTTGCTGCGGTGCATGCTTTAGCTTACCCATTGGGCGGTCATTTTCATTTGTCGCATGGGCATACCAACGCCTTAGTGTTGGTTGAAGTATTAAAATTTAATGCGCCCAATGCAAAAAAATACTATGCAGAGCTTATGCAATGGCTCGATCCATACAGCAATGGCAGCACTGATGGCTTGTGTGATCTGTTTATTGACCATATGCAGAACCACTTAGACCGTAGTGGTTTGACTTTAAGACTTAGTGATTTGGGTATTGATGAGTCCAGTTTACCTCGACTTGCTCAAGATGCCATGTTGCAAACCCGCTTACTACAAAATAACCCACGTGACATGACAGAAGCCGCTGCTTTGGCAATTTATCAGGCGATTCATTAATGACTAAACCAGTTTTAAAAAACCGTGATCAATTTAAGTTCTTTTTAGACATTCAAACGCGTTGGGCAGATAACGACATCTATGGTCATGTAAATAATGTGACTTACTATAGTTATTTTGATACAGCAGCCAATGCTTTATTGATTCAAAAAACAGGTTTTGATATTCATGAAGCAAAAGCAATTGGGTTAGTGGTCGATTCAGCGTGTAGTTTTTTTCAAGAGTTATCATTTCCTGAGATTATTCAAGTAGGTGTTGCGATTGGCAAAATCGGCACGACTTCTCTACGCTATGAGTTAGCAATCTTTAAACAAGGTCAAGATCAAGCCTCAGCTCAAGGACATTTTGTGCATGTTTTTGTTGATCGCGAAACGCGTAAGACTGTGCCAATTTCCGAGACAGTTCGTGAGGTTTTAGAGAATTTCTTATTATAAAAAATGAGGCAAAAAGAAAATACACAGCTCTTTTTGCCTCGTCTTAGCTTACATCATTGCAGGATCACTAAAGGAATCTTCACCCGTTTCGACTCGACCAGCAAAACGTCGGTAATAATATGGATCACTTTGACTGGTAATTTCAAAATCATACCAATGCCCTACATCGGCCAAAGCCCAATGCTGCTTAACAACCTGTCCCGCTTTTACGGTAAGTTGTAACGGCGTATCTTGTCGATATGCACAAGGTTTTACCGTCAATATTGCATCCTTAGTACCATCATTCATGAGTTCAACGTATACATCGCCATTGGCAATGTCATAGCACACTCGAATTTCAGGTTTAACGCCACTATCAACAATACGTTGAGTATCCCCTTTGAAATGACGATGATAGCCATTTGGACCAAGTACCCATAGGTCATAACGACCTAAATTATCTTTTAAAGCGTCCCATACATCATCTAGAGTCTTATTCGGCTCGACAATATAACGCTTTGGAATACGGTCTAAATTGAGCTTGTCATAAACATGGAAAACCGCTGCTTGCGTACCCGTATTAGAGAAAATCAATTGCACTTTGCCATCAGTACTACAGCGTGCGCTGGTGTGTAGCTCGTAAGGTAACGCACGTGAAAGACGTATACCACTTTGCTGAATCGGTAACTTCGTATCCGTGGGTACAGGCACAGCTGGTAAAGCTTCTTGATTTTCTCTTAACTCATCTGCTTGCACACGTGTTTGTTTACCATTCAGCTGCGGTAAAACATCTGCATTTGGTGTTTTAAAGTTAAATGCACTGGTCAAATCACCACACACTGCACGGCGATACGCACTGATATTCGGCTCTTTTACACCAAAACGTTTTTCTAAGAACATGAGCACAGAGGTATGGTCAAACACTTGTGAGTTCACCCAACCACCACGACTCCATGGGGAAATCACATATAACGGAACACGAGGGCCTGGTCCATAAACTCGTCCATCCGGTGTAGGCTGTGAATGACTTCCTTCAGGCGCGACATGGTCAAAGTATTCGTCCTGCATATCGGCACTACTTAATGTCGATTTGCCAGCATACTGACCATTTTTAAGTCGAGATGGCGCTGATGGCGATGGCATATGGTCAAAGTAACCATCATTTTCATCAAAGTTGATAAGTAGCGCAGTTTTACTCCACACCTCTGGTACAGCAGTTAATGCATCAATAATTTCTTGAATAAACCAAGCTCCTTGAACTGGGCTTGAAGGGTCTGGATGTTCGCAATAAATCGATGGCGCATTAATCCAAGAGACTTGAGGTAACTTCCCTTCACGAATGTCGCGTTTAAAAGCATCAAGATATTCTTCTGGTTTATTACCCGGTAGCGTATTTGCAATGCCCTTATATAATGGATTTTTGGCATTATCAGTTGCAGCATCATAGGCTTTATACGGTAGTTTTTGACCCGTATCAGCATACGGTTTATTCGGTTCGCCGCCACTTGCAACCGGATAACCAGAAGCAATGTTGGCCTTTCTAAACGATCGAAATGCACCCAACATATTATCGCCCCATTCATCTGGCATATTTTGATAACAAATCCAACTTACCCCTGCTTCTTCTAAGCGTTCGGCATAAGTTTTCCATGTATAACCACGGTCTGCCGTCGCTGGGTTACCATCAATCCAATCCCACTCGTTGTTTACAAATGAACGCTTGGTCGGTGTTGCACCATTTGTACCCGTTAAATGATAAGAACGGTTTGCATCTGTTCCAGTGTGCATAGAGCAATGGTAGGCATCACAAATCGTAAAAGCATTTGCAAGCGCAAACTGATATGGAATTTCTTTTTCTTTAAAATAACCCATTGAGATATCAGTTTTATGAGCTGGCCAATTCGCCATACGCCCATTATCCCAAGCCAGCTGACTGTCATTCCACGTATGTGGCGTACCATCTGCACGCTGCGCATTATTGGCTGTACCATCTAAATGAAAAGGCGTTAAAACTTGCCCATTACTTCTAAGCTGCTCCCAAACACGGCGGCCACTTGGCAAAGGAATCGTAAAACGATCGGCAAACCCTCGGACGCCTTTTAATGTTCCGAAGTAATGGTCAAAAGATCGGTTTTCCTGCATTAAAATAATAACGTGCTCGACATCCTGAATGGTTCCAGTTTTATTATTTGCAGGAATTGCTAAAGCTTTTTGAATACTAGATGGGAAAGTTGCCAATGCCGCAGCACCAAAACCCATATTTAAAGAGTAATTTAAAAATTTACGACGTGTAATCATGATCAGGTTCTTTTTATTATTTAAGTTTATGGAGCACAGCGCATTACAGGCTTTTTACCTGTTTCTGGTGTATTTGAACTATCATTTGCAGAGTCGTTACAACCACTCAGCAGAATCGCGCCGATTAATAAAAAATATGAATATTTAAAACAATTTATTCCAATGCATTGCCTTTTCATGACGATATATAGTCCATTTAAAATCTAAAATGGCTAACATAGAAAAGTACAATGACAGTGACATGACCCAAATATTTCAATCCAATGAAGAATATGAAAACTCTATTATTTTCATATTCTGCACCAGATCAAAAATCAGATGAATTTAAGGCTTTAATTGAATATTTTGTAGTTCGCCATCAAAAGTTTCTATGAGACTCTTAATAACTGGCTGTTGCTGTAATAGCTCAGCTGCTCGGTGAAAGGCTTTTTCTTTACGTGCACTTTGAATAGTGTAGGGAGTAGATGTATTCAAAGCACCATATTCAACTGTAAACTGAGTATTCGGCCATTGCTCATTTAATGCATCAATAAGGCCTTGTTGTAATTGGGTCAGCATATTTTCATATTCTTGAGGAATATGGAAAATAGTATTGCCACCAATTTCACCAGTCATCACACCATGTTGAGCAAGTTCTTGAACGGCTGGAGAAAGCTGACTATTTCTAAACCAATATTCCCACTTTTCGAGTGTCCACTCACCTTCCAAAACTTGAGGAGAAAGCTTCAAGATATCTTGAGGCATCAACTGACCGTGATCAGTTGCACTAGGCTCTTTTACAACGGCAACTATTTCTGTTTGAACCATTACTTCGGCTTGTACAAATGACTGTTGTTCAATAACAGGTTCAGAAGACAAATCAGGAGTTATAGGCACATCTTGACCAAGGGAAAATTTAGCGCTAGATGTCTCAAACAAACCTTGAGGTTCAGCAGTGAAAGCTGGTTCAGGTTCAATATTTTTAGTTTGTGTTTCTGCCTGAACTTGTACTAACTTTTGTTCTGGTACCGGAATGAAATCTTCTTCAAGAACACTAACACTAACAGTCTCTTGAACAACTGCTGAATCAAGCCCAATCAGCTCATGATGATTTGGGTCAAATACCATTAAATCCTGATTAGACTGAGGTTCAGGTTCAGGTTCAGGTTCAGGTTCAGGTTCAGGTTCAGGTTCAGGTTCAGGTTCAGGTTCAGGTTCAGGTTCAGGTTCAGGTTCAGGTTCAACCATAGCAGGTTGGTTAATAACTTCAACAGGCTGAACCGTATTTACCGGAGTAATCTCCTGAGCTGTTTGCTGAACTTGTTGACTCAAACCCACTAGTGTTTGTCCATTTTGTTGAACAGGCTCTGACACCACAATTTCATTTGGTGCTAAAGGACGGAATGCCAATAAGCGTAAAACGCACATTTCAAAACCTTGCTCTTGCGTTACAGCAAGCTGTAAGTCTGAACGACCTTTACATGCGATTTGGTAATAAAGCTGTAAATCTTGAGCAGAAATCAGCTTAGACAATTGCATGATTTTGCGATTGATTTCATCGCTATATTTCAAACTCAAATCAGGTAGATATTGTAAAATTGCCAATTCATGCAATGTCGAAATGAGCTGATCAAGCACAAGTGAAACATCTAGCGCTTGATGTCTAAATTGCAATAAAAGCTGACTAACTTTCTCACGTTGATTTTGATGAATCGCCAAAATCAAATCATAAATGATCGTACGGTCGATTAGACCAAGCATTTCTTTAACATCCTGATGATGTACAGAACCTTGACCATAAGCAATGGCTTGGTCAGTTAAAGATAATGCATCACGCAGTGAACCTTGAGCAGATTCAGCAATTTGCCAAATTGCATCTTGGTCAGCAATAATCTGTTCTTTTTCAAGAATAGCGCCAAGATGCTTGGTAATTTCATCGACAGCCAAAGGTCGTAAAGTAAATTGCAAACAACGTGAAATGACTGTAATCGGTAGCTTTTGTGGGTCAGTCGTAGCAAATAGAAACTTAACGTGTTCTGGTGGTTCTTCTAGTGTTTTTAATAACGCATTAAAAGAATGCGTCGATAGCATATGTACTTCGTCAATCAGGTAAACCTTAAAACGTCCTTGCGTTGGCGCATAAGGAACGTTGTCTAAAAGTTCACGCGTATCTTCTACTTTGGTTCTTGAAGCAGCATCGATTTCAATTAGGTCAATAAAACGGCCTTCATTTACCGCTTTACAGGTTGCACAGACTTCACATGGTGTAGAAGTTACACCCGTTTCACAGTTCAAACACTTGGCTAAAATACGTGCGATTGTAGTTTTACCTACACCACGGGTTCCTGTAAATAAATAAGCATGGTGAAGACGACCGCGTTCCAATGCACTGCTTAATGCACGAGAAACGTGGTTTTGCCCCACTAACTCATTGAAATTACGTGGACGGTATTTTCTAGCAAGTACTTGATACATGTATGCTCCTTGTTACAGGCATAAGCATACTTTGTTTTTAAAAGAGTGTGAACGCATAAAGCTCATATCCGTACAGATAAACTGCGAACTGGCTTCTTTTCTCTACCAGAACCGTTTATTTGTCTAAGGATGATCATGGTGTAACTCCTGATCTGTAACACCCTCATCCATCGTTTGCACGAGCCCCACACCATCCTTAATTTCAGCCGAATAATTTCCCTTCTCGGTAAAAATTTGCATGATTGTATAATGGTCTTTTTGACTTTGAGTAATGGTAAAGAAATTCTGATTCGGATCGCCCTGATCAAATTTCCCAGTCCATCGAACAATATCTTGGTCAACAGGTTCGATCTCTACAATTTTACCCGTGCGATTAATGCCATATTGCAACATTTGGAACTTAACAGTGTCGCCCACTTTTTTAAGTTCAATCACATTTGGATCATATTTAATGACCATACCTTCTGCATTTTTAATTAGTGGAAAATTAACATTAGAAGGCAGTTGATCCTTTTCTATTTCATTAAAAATAATCTGTTGCTGAGACAATCTTTCTTTTTCGGACGGACTCAAATTCAGTATATTTTGACGAGCAAATTCATTCTGATTATCTGCCAGTTTTTGCCCAGTCCCTTGCCCATTTTCTGAAGACGACGTTAAAGCAGAAGAGCTCTGCTGTGAAAAGGCAAACCAGATTAAAACTGCTAACGCCACACAAGCGATAGCAGTTCCTATTAACAATTTATTTTTCTTCATTATTTACAGCTAAAAATAGAGATTAGTTATACAGAGAAATTTTCTGCGCATTCAGGTTAATCACACTAACCGCATCAATTTTTCCTTCTACACCTAAACGTACACCATATTTCGGGTTGTATAGATATGGACTCGAATAGAAATTAATATTATTGCCACCCATTGCAGTACTTCCTAACGGATGGGCAAAACCTGAGCCAATATTAGTTGAACCATTATGGTACAGACCAAGATTGTGCCCGACTTCATGACGCATGGCCGCGAAAGAACAACCTGCAATATCATTTGCGCCAATCATGTTATATGCAGAAGCATTAATCCAAGCCCAACCACAACCGCCATCACCCGGTTCATTACCTTGATAATAAACACCGTCTGCCAATACACGTTTACGCTCATTTTGTACCGTGGTGTCATCTCGTCCAGTCGAGATTGCTTCTTTTAAAGTGGTAGCAGGGATTTTATAAGTTAAATAGCCCACATTTCTTAAGTAAAAGCGTGCATTCGAGTTTTCAGCAGTTAAATTCGTTAAATTTACGCCTTCAATCATTCTAAGTTTAGCAGCGCTCTCTCCTAAAATTGAGTTTACTTCTGGGCTAGAAACCAACAACATATCAATTGTATAACTATCTACTGTCCAGCCTTGAGCGGTATAAATAAAACGGCGATTTTCACCATTTTTAATTGCAGTAGACAAGCCATTAGCGGCATTAATCAAGGTGTCTGCCGATGCATTAGACACAATAACAACTTTATCGCCGACTTGAGCTTTAGCAGGTAGTTGTAAGGTTGGCTGCCAATTTGAGGTAGAAAGTTTTACCTTTAAAGTAGGCTGAGTCATATTCGGTAAAGTTGCAGGGATTGTTGCGGCTGAATCAATCACCTTTGTAGGTGAAGAGATCAGTTGCCAATATCCTTTGTCGCTTACATACATAAACTCATATTGATCGCCTGTTTTAAGCGTTAGGGTCGCTTGGCTATTAATATTTGTATTATTAATTTTTGCAGACCAAGTCGCTGTAGACTTGATAACAATTCTATCTCGATCACTTGCAGTGCTCGGCAAAGTGAAATTGGAAACCCAGTTTCCATCTCCAAATGAAATTTCTGTAAGTGGACTATTAACTGTCGCTAATGACGTTCCGATTTGCTGAACATTTAGCTTCTGAGGTTTTATATATTCTGGAACCCATTTTCCTAAAGCAGAATAATATTTAAACCAATATTCAGATCCATTTTTTAATATAAAACTGCTTGGGAATAGTAAGTTTGTTTTATCAATGTCCGAACTTGTACTTGCTGTAGAAATAACTTGTACGGTTGTTCCATCACGGACATCACTCGGTAATGCTATGGTTTGTGCCCATTTGTCATTTTGAATAAGTACTTTTTGCATTGATGCAATTGTTAATGGAACGACTTCATAGGTCGCACCATTAGTAGGACTCACTGTCGCTAACTGAGCGATCCATTTATTTTGACTACTATTAAAGATGAATTGGTAAACATCACCACTATTTATCTTTAAAACCTCTAACGGAATATTGGTATTAGAAGTATCTAAATAACTACTATAGGCAGCACTAGAACGAATTGTAATTTTGTCCAAATTATTAGCGCTTGTGGGTAAAGTAAGGTTTTTGACCCAATTTCCATTTGCTAGATTAAATTCTAAATCTGAATAACCGGATGGAATTGATCCACTATTATTATTCTGATTTGGTGAAAGTACAGTTGCGGCATATACAAGTGAAGACGCAACAATTGCTCCAATAATGAGTGATGTTTTTAATTTAAAATTCACAGCAGCCTCTTTTATTTGTTTTTAGATTTTTCGAATAGCAGGTTAGCAAACCATTTTTACACAGTCAATTTCACAACAATTAATTTTTTATTAAATTTCAATTACATGAACACTAAATCATTTTGAAATAAAAATATGAACCTTTTTAAAGAATAGTTTATTTATGAGAATTAAATAACCAATTTTTAATATGTAGAAAATATTAAAAAAAATATTTAAGGATAAAAAGAAAGATCATCTCTCTTTTTATCCTCTATTTTGAATTTCTTAATTTACTTTCTTTGGAAAGCTAAACCAGACAAATACAGTTAAAAGAAAGAAACAAATGGCGGAGATTGTAAGCACCCAACTATGCGCATAGCTAAAAGCTTGCTGCGCAACTGCAATTAATTGTCCTCCCAAAGGATTTTCAAGGTTAGACGCTAATTGCATGGTTTCTCCAATCGAGATACTCGCTTTTTCAATTAAGTCCGTTGGGAGCTGTTCTGGCAAAATAATTGAACGACTATAAAACCAAGATAACATTAACCCAAATATAGCAACGCCCAAACCAGCCCCAAGCTCGTAAGCCATCCCTTCAATGGCACCTGCTGCACTCGCCTTTTGCGGAGGTACAGATGACATAATCGCAGCAGTTGAAGCTAGTAAGGCAATCTCAATGCTAAAGCCTAAAAAGACCATACACGTCCATGCTAAAAAGTGGTCGGTCGAAAAGTTAAGCTGGGCAAGCCCCCATAGGCTAAATCCACTTATTAAAATACCAACAGTAGATACAAGTCTAAGTCCCCACTTATTCAAGCAAATTCCAGCTAATGGACCACCTAAACTAATCGCGATCATGAATGGAATAATAAACATGGCTGCCTGTAATGGAGAAAAACCATGTACAAACTGCAACTCTTGAGACAAGAGTAATTCAAAACCAACCAAAGCAATCATAGAAACAACAGCCATGACAATGCTGGTAGAAATCACTGGATGTTTAAACAATTCCAGATCAATCATTGGCGTCGTAGCTCTTTTTTGGCTTCGAATGAAGTGGATTAAAGTACTTATACCAATTACAAACATCACGACTGTAAGTACCGAAAAGCTGTACATAGCCGATTTGATTGAATAGATCAGGCTTAAAATGGCTACGACCAAAATTAAAGCTTGCCCTAAATTAATTGGCTGATCAGTCTTCTCTTGTTGTTTAGGGATGATGATCGCAATCATAACTAGAACCACCAAAATAATCGGGATATTGATAAGGAATACAGCTCCCCAATGGAAGTGTTCCAACACAAACCCACCCACTAATGGACCAAAAGCTGCTCCGCCACCACCCACTGTAGACCAAAGACCCAGTGCAAAATTTCTCTGCTTTTCTTCGGTAAAGGCATTACGAATGCCGGATAAAGTGGCTGGAATAAGCATAGCTGCCCCTAGCCCTAAGACAGCACGAGAAGCAATTAAGGCATAGGCAGTTGGAGAAAAAGCTGCAGCTAACGAACCCACACCAAAAACTGCGGTTCCAATAAATAATAATTTTTTAAAGCCGATACGATCACCGAGTGCGCCCATTGGCAAAATCAAACCCGCCATAATCAATGAATAAATATCGATGATCCATAAAAGCTGATTGGCAGTTAAATTCAATGCTGCACTTAAAGATGGTGTTGCAACATGCATCACCGTTGCATCAATCGTAACTGGTAAATAAATAAGGACGATAATTGTCAGGATTAACCATTTTTTTTGCATAACGCTCTTCAATATCCAAAACTTGGACATGTGTTCAAATCATGGTTATTATATACACAATTGGACACTTGTCCAACTTTTAGTTTTAATGTAATTTGTGTCGAATTCAGTCAGGTGAAAAAACATGGCCTATCTTAATCGCGATCAACGCAGAGAAATGATTCTGCAAGCTGCCATGCAAGTTGCTTTGGCTGAAGGTTTTACTGCCATGACGGTACGTAGAATCGCAACAGAAGCACAAACCTCTACCGGACAAGTTCACCACCACTTTTCTTCGGCATCTCATTTAAAAGCTGAAGCTTTTTTAAAGCTGATGGAACAGCTCGATGAAATTGAACAAACTCTTCAAACAACCAGCCAATTTCAAAGACTGTTCATCTTATTAGGTGCAGAAAATATCGACAGACTTCAGCCCTACTTACGTTTATGGAATGAAGCTGAACTCTTAATTGAACAAGATGCAGAAATACAAAAGGCTTATAACCTTGCCATGCAAAGTTGGCATGAAACAATTGTGCAAGCGATTGAGTGTGGCCAAAAAAAAGGCGAATTTAACAACATATCTAACTCAACAGACATTGCATGGCGACTCATTGCCTTTGTTTGCGGCTTAGAAGGTATTTATAAACTTGGTTTACAAGGTTTAGCTGAGGAAGACTTCAAGCGCCATACCGAAGCGATTATTCGCCTAGAATTATTATAAATATAGAAGCTGGCATTGATTAGGATGCCAGCTTTAAAATACTAAAATTAGAACCAGCCTTTACGACCTTTTAAAATTTGGTCGGTGCAACGTAAGGCTTCTTGAGTCAGTCCCCACAAACGATAATCACCTGTGATTGAACCAATCTGGAAGTTATGAGTATAAGCAAAGCTGAGTTCACGCTCAGGGTCACACCATGCACCTGAACCATTGTAACCAATATGCCCAAACCCATTTTTAGCGCGTTTACCCATGGTAATAATGCGGTGATATCCTAAACGCCAATTCATCGGTATTGGCATGACACGATCACGTGCATAACTTTGAATGGTACTGAGTTCTTTAAATACTTCTGGACGAATGAGTTGCTGTCCGTCCCATTCACCGTGATTTGCCAACATCGCATAAATTTTAGCAAGACTATTTGCAGTAAATGTGCCGTTTGCTGCTGGAATGACTGCTTGCAACCCCTCGTCACTAAAGAAACTAAGATGTTTCATTCCTTTTGGAATCATGGCATCTTGAAAGTCTTGAGGGTCTTGTCCAGTCCAAGTAATCATTTTTTCAGAGAGTGAACTCTTGCGCGTCTGTGGCTTTTTAGGTTTTTCAACTTGAGTAGATGCTGGTTTTTCTGGTTTTGGTTGAATAATTAAACGTGCTACACGATCCAACTCATTTGCAGGCGTCCCAAAATAAGCGCCGTCTAACTGCAACGGTTCAACAAGATATTTTTGCATGAGCTGATCTAAAGATTGACCAGTTGCTTTTTCAAGTACACCACCGACAAGCCAACCAAATGTTAAAGCTTGATAAGCATTACCCTCTCCTGCAAGGAATCTTGGCTTAGTCGCCGCGACCACATCTAACATGTGTGACCAGTCGAGCATTTCTCGCGCACTTTCGATGATATTTCGCACATCAAACATGCCACTTTGATGGCTTAGCACATGACGCAATGTCATTTGCTCTTTTCCATTTTGAGCAAACTCAGGCCAATAAGTCGCAATCGGTTTGTTGTATTCTAAAAAACCTTCACTTACTAAAATATGCGCTAAAGTTGCAAGTATGCCCTTACCTGTAGAATAACAAACTGCCAATGTGTCAGGTTGCCAAGCTTCGGTTTGTGATTTTAGACCCGTGTAGATATCTACAACTTTCTGACCTCTAAAATAAACCGCTAAAGCAGCTCCACCTTGTCCTGTTCTAGCATCTTGAAGACGGCTAAACTGGTGAGCTAAATCAATAAAATGTTCATCTAAAATACCGTGATAGTTATGGGTATCGGCCAGTAAAATTTCTTTAATCACATGAAGTTCCTTGCATTTTTTGTTATTTTGCTCAAAAGCAGCCCAAACCTCTGTTCAGGCTGCTGATATTTTTATAATGCTTTTACTGTTCCTGCAACATGCGGTTTTTGTGATTTGGCATTACGAATCAAGAAATCAGTCTTTTTATCTACATTGGCAGTTAAAAACTCAACTTTTGACGGTAAGAACATTGGCAGCTTAAACCATACATCTGCTTCATAAGCATTTGGTAATTCAAGGTTTGCTAATGCTTTAGCTTTGCTCCACATACCATGTGCAATGGCTTGCTTAAAGCCAAATGCTTTTGCAGTAATGGCATGAATGTGAATTAAGTTAAAATCACCAGACACTTTCGCATAACGGCGACCTGTGTTTTCTAAAATATTCCACTCTGCCTTTGGAACATAAGCTGGTGCTTGTTCTTCTTTGGCTTTCTCACCTACTCTTTTCTCGACTTTTTGGCGAGATAAATAAGTCGTTAAGCCTTCCATCACCACTTCATTGCCAACTTTTGCCGTGGTAATAAAGTCGAACTGAACACCTTTATCATGCGGTTTTAGTTCCCCAAATTTACATGACAAAGTTAATTTTTCAGTCACAGCAATTGGTCTGGTCTGTTTAATCTGGTTACGGATATGAACTAAACCTAAAATTGGAAATGGAAAGGCTTCTGCCGTCATCATGTGCATTTGCAAACTTTGAGAAAGCACAGCCAAATAAATTGCTGGTACAAAGCCATTATTTTGAAAGCCACATACTTCGTTATAAGCTTTGAGGTGGTTCTGATCAATTTCTAAAGTATCTACCACATATTCAACTTGCGGTAATATTTTTGGACCTTTCGGCTTTTTAAAAATTAAACCTTGCACTACTTTTGGATAAGCCAATGCCGCTTTTGGTAGCTGGCTAAAATGACGAGTATTCATACCTAACCTTTTATAATTTATAGATTCTTGAATAAAAAAGGGATGCACAAGCACCCCTATTTAGCTAAAAGTGCTTAAGCGCCCAACAAGCTTTGACCACACACTCGTACAACGTTGCCGTTTACGCCTGTAGAAGCAGTTGATGCAAACCATGCAATCGTTTCTGCTACATCAACAGGTAAACCACCTTGTTGCATTGAGTTCATACGGCGACCAGCTTCACGAATTGCAAATGGAATCGCAGCAGTCATTTGAGTTTCGATAAAGCCAGGTGCTACTGCGTTAATGGTAATACCATTTTTTAAGATAGGCGCAGTAAATTTAACTAGACCAATTACACCAGCTTTTGATGCAGCATAGTTGGTTTGACCAAGGTTACCAGCAATACCGCTAATTGATGATACACAAACAATACGGCCATTTGCATTTAGACCATCGTTTTCTAACAAGTAGTCATTTACGCGTTCAGCAGCAGACAAGTTAATATTAATTACCAAATCCCAAAGCTCTGGCTTCATGTTTGCCAAAGTTTTGTCACGTGTAATACCTGCGTTATGAACGATAATATCTAAACCGCCTTGTTTTGCCGCAGCAGCTTTAATTTTTTCGCCCGCATCAGCAGCTGTAATGTCAATTGCCAATGTAGAACCGCCAATGTCAGCTGCTACACGGTCAAGGTCAGCTTGTTGTTGTGGTACGTCTAAACAAATAACATGCGCGCCGTCACGCGCCAACACATGTGCAATCGCCTCACCAATACCACGGCTTGCACCAGTTACTAACGCAGTTTTTCCAGCAAGTGGTTTTGCCCAATCAACATCAACTACATCTGCTTTAGATACACGAATCACTTGACCAGATACATAAGCTGAACGTGGTGAAAGTAAGAAACGTAATGTTGATTCAAGATTTGCAGCAGCACCTTCATCTACATAAACAACTTGAGCGGTAATACCCTTTTTAAATTCTTTACCTACAGATTTGATAAAGCCTTCAAGTGCACGCTGAGCAATCGCTTGTTTTACAGTTTTCGCAGTTTCAGGAGTTGTACCAATCACAATCACTCGACCAGAAGTCGCAACTTGACGTGCAATCGGGTTAAAGAATTTATAAAGTTCATTTAACTGTTCTGAGTTTTGAATACCAGATGCATCAAATACAACTGCTTTGAATTTTGATTCTTTGTCGCCTGCATTGAACGGACGTAAATTTAAACCAACTTTTGCAGCTTCTTGTTGCAAAGCAACGTTATTGCCTACATAGCTATCTGCATGAACATTGCTAAGTACTTGTGCAATCGCACCAGACAATACACTTGACGGCGCTGCGCCAACCAATACTGCACCATTCACTACTGGCTGAGCACTTTCAAAACGCTCTAATACAACTGGCGATGGTAAACCCAGATTTTTAACAACGAATTTACCAATAGGAGATTGTGTAAATGCTTGGTATTGATCAGTCATGATTATTATCTCTCAAAGAAATGAATTTTCTACGACAGGCTTCATTATGTTATGAGATGGATAGAAACAATATGAAAGCAGTCGTTCATTAGAGTTACTCCAAATCATACTTGACTTCATCTTTGGATGTCTTGACCTGAATGCTATCTACAATGTCATTCTAGTCAATACAGGTCTATTTGAATTGTGTTAAGGTAGCTTACAAGAATATCGTTATTATGCTTGGAAAAGCCTTATGAGCAAAACAACTCAAGAAAATCCAGCAGTCGAGAATTCTGCTCAGGAAAAAGTGTCAAATACATCAAAGTCGGCTTCTAACACGGCTAAGCGTAACAGCACTACTCCTAAAGCAGCAACTAATACATCAAAAACGACACGTACTCGTTCAACGACTGCACCTGCACGTAGCCCTCGTACCAAGAGCGCTGCTTCAGAAACCTCGTCTACATCTTCAAATGTAGCTGCAGCACCAAAAGCAACAAAAACCAAAACTTCTGTTCAACAGGATAAAACCATGAGCCAAAACACTGTTCGCCGCGTTGCAATTATTGGTGGCAACCGTATTCCATTTGCACGTTCAAATACTGCTTATTTCAAAGCGTCAAATTCTGACATGCTGACAGCAGCATTGAATGGTTTGGTTGAGCGCTTTAACTTACAAGGTAAGCGTATTGGTGAAGTCGTTGCTGGTGCTGTTTTAAAACACAGCCGTGACTTTAATATGACTCGCGAAGTTGTATTGAGCACAGATCTTGCTCCTGAAACTCCTGCTTATGACATTCAAATTGCTTGTGGTACAGGTTTACAAGCAGCGTTTGTAGTTGCAAACAAAATTGCGCTTGGTCAAATCGATGTAGGTATTGCAGGTGGCGTAGATACAACTTCTGACGCTCCTATCGCTGTGGGTGATGGTTTACGTAAAGTTTTACTTGAGCTCAATGTAGCTAAAACAGGTAAAGACCGCCTTAAAGCTTTAACAAAAATTGATTTTAAAAAGCTTCTTGATGCACCAAGCAACGGTGAACCACGTACTGGCCTTTCAATGGGTGAGCACCAAGCAATCACTGCTTTAGAATGGGGTATCACTCGCGAAGCACAAGACGAGCTAGCTGCAAGCAGCCATCAAAAACTTGCTGCTGCTTATGAGCGTGGTTTCTTTGATGACTTAATGACTCCATTCTTAGGTCTTAACCGTGACAACAACTTACGTCCTGATAGTACAGTTGAAAAACTTGCTAAATTAAAACCAGTTTTCGGTAAAGGCGAAACTGCAACAATGACAGCAGGTAACTCAACTCCGTTAACTGACGGTGCTTCTGTGGTATTGCTTGCTTCTGAAGAATGGGCAAAAGAAAACGGGCATGAAGTTTTAGCTTATCTCTCTTTCTCTGAAACAGCAGCTGTTGACTTTATTGGTAAGAGCGGCCCTAAAGAAGGTTTGTTAATGGCTCCTGCTTATGCAGTACCTCGTATGCTTAAGCGTGCTAACCTTAAACTTCAAGATTTCGATTTCTACGAAATTCATGAAGCATTCGCATCTCAAGTGTTATCTACTTTGAAAGCTTGGGAAGATGAAAAATTCTGTAAAGAACGTCTTGGTTTAGACGCACCTTTGGGTTCAATTGACCGCTCTAAACTAAACGTAAATGGTTCATCTTTAGGTGCAGGCCATCCATTTGCTGCAACTGGTGGTCGTATCTTAGCAACTGCTGCTAAATTGATTAATGAAAAAGGTTCAGGCCGTGCATTAATCTCTATCTGTACAGCAGGTGGTGAAGGTGTGGTTGCGATTGTAGAAAAATAATTTCTATTTATCGACCTAATAAAATAAGCACCCATTTGGGTGCTTATTTTCATTTCAGTATATTGGCTTAATGAAGTGATGCAGCTTTTGCATCTGGGAAAAATTTATCTTCAATATGGTCATAGCACCACTGGAAAATAAAGGTATAAACCAAAATACATAAAGTTAAGCCAATGTCTAAAATAAATGCATCAATGACACTCATCTGGAGCATATAGGCAATCATCGGTACTGTTGCAAGCAACAACCCACCTTCAAAACCAATCGCATGTAAAATCCGTACAGGGATCGTTCTTTCCCAATTATATTTATGCTCTACTTTTTCAAAATAGTGGTTAAAAATCATGTTCCAGAAAACTGAAACCACTGCCATAAACACACCGAGTGTTCCTGTTACTTCCATCGGCATATCAAAAATAAAACTTAATGCAATCGCAATGATGACCAATAAAATTCCTTCATAACTGATTGCATGAATGAGTCTTCTCTTGGAAATCAACATTTTTAAATACTCAATAATTACTTGGATAATGTGTATTTTATTTTTATAATATTGATTAATCCAATCAGGTTCTTTCAGTTTTTTTGACAGATGAATATTAATCAAGAACAACTACTCATGTTTCAGGCCGTGATTGAAACAGGATCCTTTTCAGCAGCAGCACGTAAACTTGGCAAAGTTCCTTCGGCTGTCAGCATGTCTATTGCCAACTTAGAAATTGATCTGGACTTAACTCTATTCGACCGCAAAGGCCGCGAACCTATCCCTACTGACGAAGCACGGGTTTTATATGAAAAGACCTCTCAGCTTTTGATTGAGATGAATCAATGGAAACAGCATGCTCACGCCTTAAGTACAGGGTTAGAAGCTAATTTAACTATTGTGATTGTGTCTGAACTTTTACATACCAATTGGACCGACTATATTTGTCTTTTAGAGAGTCGTTTCCCTGACCTACAAATTAATATTGTGTCTGCTCCACAAGAAGATGCTCTGCAAATGTTATTAGATGGGTCTGCACAACTTGCACTGATGTTTGAACGTGAGCATCTAGATAACAGAGAACAATTTGTAGAGCTTAAACGTGAGGCTTTAATTCCAGTTATTTCAAATAGCCATCCTCTCGCAAGCCAAAATCAGGTTTCTTATGAGCAGATTCTCACTACACGACAAATAGTAGTTGCAAGCCGAGATGAGACTTTAAAACCAGAATTATTATTTTCAAAACACTATTGGCGCACCGACAACCACCACTCTGCTTGTTTAATGATCTTGCGCAATTTGGGTTGGGGTGTACTTCCTCAAGAAATGTTTAAAGAAAATCCTGAATTAAAAAATAAACTTAAGGTATTGGATTTATTAGATTTCACCCCCCGATTTGAATATTATGTCGACTTGGTATGGAGTCGAGAAAGTGAACTCGGTGCCGCTGCTAGATTTTTGATTGAACATATCCGTAAGCAACGAATGCAACCACTACCTTAAAAATATTTCAAATTAGATGCAGAACCTAAACGTTTTTCTTTGAAATATAACAATTGATATATCGACAGCATGAATAGACTTTGTGCTATAAAGAAAAGATAAGATTTATTACCGAAGATGTTGAATATCAATGACTCATACAGCACTTGACCAATTAAAAACATTAACGACCGTAGTTGCCGACAGTAGTGACCTTGATGCAATTCGTAAATTCCGTCCATTAGACGCAACGACTAATCCTTCATTGATTACGGCAGCAGCAGAACAACCAGAAAGTAAAGAGCTCATTGAAGATGCTTATTATCAAGCCAAAGAAGAAGGCTATAGCAACGATGAGTTAATCGAAAGAACCATTGATATTTTAACCGTAAAATTTGGTGTAGAAATTTTAAAACTGATTGAAGGCCGTGTTTCAACGGAAGTTGATGCTGCTCTTTCATATGACACTGACGCAACCATTCAAAAAGCCCATGAATTATGTGAACTTTACAAAGGTTATGGTATTGATCAGTCTCGCATTCTGATTAAAATCGCGTCGACTTGGGAAGGTATTCAAGCTGCCAAAGTGCTCGAAGCTGAAGGAATTGCTTGTAACCTCACTCTCCTTTTCGGTTTGCATCAAGCCCAAGCGTGTGCAGATGCAAAAGTGACTTTAATCTCACCATTCGTAGGCCGTATCTTAGACTGGTACAAAAAAGCTGAAGGTGTAGACGCTTACCCAATCGAAAAAGACCCAGGCGTAGTTTCAGTTAAGAAAATCTACACTTACTACAAGCAGCAAAATATTCCAACTCAAGTGATGGGTGCGAGCTTCCGTAGTATAGATCAAGTGCTTGGTCTAGCTGGATGTGATTTGCTAACCATCTCACCAAGCTTACTTACCCAGCTTGAACAAGATAACCGTACAGTCGATGCAGCACTTGATGCATCTCAAGCAAAACAAGCAGAAGCGATTGTTAGACCAGCTCAAGATGAGCAAAGTTTTAAAGATGAACTTAACCATGACTTAATGGCATTCCAGCTTCTACAAGGCGGTGTTGATGGATTCATTAAAGCACGTGACCAATTAAGCCTTTTGTTACGTCAGTCTTTTGGAATTGATGCGGAAATAAAATCTTAAAAAACTGCACTTTTCATACAAAATTGCCGATTTTTGTTATCATGATAAAAATCGGTTTTTTATTGGGTTTCTCGTGTTCGGCATAACAGATTTAACAACATATATTATTGGTACATTCCTAATTGTGTTATTGCCGGGGCCCAATTCTCTTTATGTGATGTCAATCGCTTCGCGCTATGGTATTAAAACCGGATATATGGGTGCATTCGGTATTTTCACCGGTGACCTTATTTTAATGCTATGTACAGTACTCGGAGCTGCGTCTCTTCTTAAGGCATTCCCATGGGTATTTGTCATTCTTAAATTAACAGGTGCACTTTATTTATCTTATTTAGGTTTTAAACTGTTGCAAGGCAGTATTCAACGCTGGAAACAACGTAATCAAACTCAACCAGAAATGGCTGATTTACCTGCTTTAGATAAAGTTCATCCTTATAAAACAGCACTCAGTATTAGTTTACTCAACCCTAAAGCGATTTTATTTTTCCTCTCTTTCTTTGTTCAATTTGTTGAACCAGATTATGCTTATCCTGCTCTGAGCTTTTTAATTTTAGCAATTATTTTACAGATCATTAGCTTTAGTTATTTAACTGCATTAATCTTCTCTGGAATTAAACTCTCGGCATTTTTTAAAGAGAACCATAAAATTGCAGCAAGCGGTATCTTTTTAGTAGGAATTCTATTTTTTGGATTTGGTTTAAAACTAGCAACCTCAACGATTTAATTATTTTTACTCTAATAAGCTTTTGCATTGGAAAGTTAAAACATCATGAACTGCTAAAAGTCCAGCATGCCATCTGTTTTAACTTCACTAAGTACAAAAAAAGTTCTGACTTGTCTTACTCCGGGTAAGGCAATAATCTTTTCACTATGAAATCGGTTAAACGCAGCTAAATCTTTAACACGAATTTTTAGAAAATAATCGACTTCTCCCGCCACCAGATAACACTCTAAAACATTTTCCAAATCACCCGATGCTTGTTCAAATGCTTGAAAGCTGTCAGGGGTTGAACGGTCCAAAACCACTCCAACTAACACCACAGTACCACGTTGAACCGTATTGGGATTGATCCGAGCACGGACATCCAAGATTGCTCCAATCTTAAAAAGACGCTGAGTATGATTCCAACAAGATGATGTACTAATACCTACAAGTTTTGCCAATTCAGAATTACTTAAACGCCCATTTTCTTGTAAGGCGCGCATAATTTTCAGTTCTAATGGTGTTAAATTTTCGGCTTTCTCTTCCATAGAATAATATTCTTGATTCATTGTTATTTATGAAATAAATAATAGCATTATTTTATAATTTTAAAATATTATTTATTATTTAACCTAAAAATAGAAAGCACCTTCTTAAAAAAAATTGTTAAATTCACCCCAACTGGAAGCAATGGCAGAAGCCTATTAATTTTTCTTGGATTTAGAACACGTATCATGCAAAAAATTCTTCAAGATTTTTCAATTCCAGCAGTATTTGCTGGTTTTATTACCTTTCTCATTGGTATTAGTGTTTCGGCCGTTTTAGTAATTCAGGCGGCTCAAGCTTTAGGTGCTTCACCTGCACAAATCACTTCATGGTTTTGGGCTTTGGGTTTGGGTATTGGCTTATCAGGACTCATTCTTTCTTGGAAATTTAAATATCCTGTAGCGACGGCGTGGTCAACCGCAGGTCTTGCTTTAATTATGGCAACAGGTAGTGGATATAGTTTAAATGAAGCGATTGGTGCTTTTTTAGTTGGTGGTTTATTAACAACTATTTTAGGCTTTTCAGGTATTTTTCAAAAAGCACTGTCATACATTCCTCAAAGTTTAACAAGTGCCATGCTTGCAGGCGTTCTACTCAAATTTGGTATTTCACTTTTCGGAAGTTTACAAAATGATTGGGCATTTGTTTTGTCCTTACTTAGCATTTATGTCATTACAAAAAGATTATGGCCGCGTTATAGCATTGTATTTACCGTAATTGCAGGTATTGCCCTATGCCCTGTCTTTTTAGAATTTCATATGCCTACAGTTCAGTGGTCTTTAGCAAAACCTGTTTGGATTAGTCCTGACTTTAGCTGGTCAGCACTTTTGGGTTTAGCACTGCCACTGTTTGTGATTAGTATGGCTTCTCAATATTTACCGGGTATTGCCATGATCAAAAGTTATGGCTACAAACCACACGTGAATCAACTCATTGGCTGGACAGGTTTAACCCAAGTTGTGCTTGCACCGTTTGGCTGTTATAGCGTCAATATTGCTGCGATTAGTGCCGCTGTAAGCTTAGATGACCAAGTTCATCCTGACCCAAGCAAACGTTATATTGCAGGTATAAGCTGTGGGTTTTTCTACATCTTAATGGGTTTGTTTGCCACAACACTTACAAGTTTATTAATGTCTTTCCCTCATATTTTTATTGTAGCTTTAGCGGGTATTGCATTACTTGGTACGATCAGCCACAACATTGCGATTGCTTTTGCTCAAATTGAAGAACGTGAAGCTGCATTATTTACCTTTTTATGTAGTGCTTCGGGTATTCAATTCTTCGGGATCGGCTCAGCATTTTGGGGATTGGTTGTCGGAATTATTGTATTTGTTGTTCTCAAATTTAAAGCCAAAAAAAGCGAATAAAAAAAGCGTTCATAGCTCTCTACTTTCAATGCTATGAACGCTTTTTAGTATGGTTTCTTATAACTCTCTTACTACGACTGATTTTGCCATTTTGTCGTGCCAGCCTTGTTTTTTAGCGTCAAATGCCACCCAAAAAAGACCAATACCAAATACTAAAATTGATGGAATATAGCCAATATATCGAATAATACTTTGCATGACTGTGAGCTTATTACCTGTTTTTTCATCTAAAACTTTTAAGCGCATCAAACGTTTGCCGGGTGTACCTGCAAAATACAACCAACATAAGATTGAATATAAAAAAGGAAATGCGTAGTTCACAATTAAGTCGAACCAATAATTTTGTGGCTGACTACTTAAGCCTGTAGCAAATACTAAGTCGTAATCTCCCCGATAAAAAATCCATGCGGCTGGAATAATCGCTAAACAAAGAATAAGACTATCAATAATCATTGCGCCAAATCTTAACCAGAACCCTGCATACTCATACTTATAAGTCATGCCTACCTCACTTTGTTATTGTTTAATAGCTAAAATGGTCTTACTACTTTACTTTTATCCTAATTGAAACTTTTTTATTTTTAAATACTTAAATAAATTTTAAATTTCTTACTTTTATATTTTATTGTAATTATTTTGATCAAAAAACATTATTAACCACATATCTCTACAAAAATTTAATTTAATCTTTTAAAAACTGACATTTTTTTATGTCAGTTATATCGAAATACGTTTATAAATAAATTAAATTACAAATAAATATTATATTTATTGCCAAAATAAAATATCTATTTTAAATTCTTTTTTTAATAAAAGTGCTGCAAATAATAGAGCCAATCCGATTGTAATTAAAAAAACACTTAAACTGATTAATCCATAAACAATTGTTATACCGCCTAATATAGCTAAAATATAAAAAATAATTACACTGATTGTTGGCATTTCAATTTATTCCACTACTTAAAATAAAAGCAATTTATTCTATCGAGTTTATAAACGATTGCTGTTTTCAAATGTTGGTTACACTATTAATTTGTATCATCATACATTAATAATGTTATTAAACTTATTTAATGTTAATTTAGTTTAATAGAGAGTGATGAAGTTCACATAAGTTTTATTTAATTTCAAAATAATGTTTTTCAGTCACAAGTTTAATTTTTAAGTTTTTATATAAGCGTTCTTTTGAGTCTTCTAGTGAAGGAACAACTTTTTCTACAAATTTATCTTCAGTCATCAGTCTTGCATAAGTTTTGTAGCCAATGATTAACTTTTGAGGTTCTTTACCTGTTTGACTAAACTCTTCAATGAGTTTATTGACTTTCTTTGCTGTTAAATCTGCCATCTTTCTTAGCCCCCCTTTAATTTACTATTTTGTTATACGGCTTCTTTATGACAGAAATATGAACCGTAATTTTTTGTAATTTTCATGTAAATATTAACAATTATTGGTCTACAGCATACTTATCAGTTCAAAATCAGCAAAGCAATCAATTCAAATATTTGATTTATATATAATTTGTTTAATTTCAATTACTTTTAATTGAATAGATGTCTCCACAGAATGAAATATGTTAATCTTTAATTGATAAAAGCTTCATACATATAACAACTGTAAATAAGAGGAATAACATCATGAATTACCAACATATTATTGTACCAGTAGATGGTTCTGAGATTTCTTTAGCAGCAGCTCGACAAGCAGCTCACATTGCAAAAGCATTTGGTAGTAAATTGACCGCCAT
Organism: Acinetobacter sp. C13; assembly: GCF_016809775.1. Classification (NCBI taxonomy): domain Bacteria; kingdom Pseudomonadati; phylum Pseudomonadota; class Gammaproteobacteria; order Moraxellales; family Moraxellaceae; genus Acinetobacter; species Acinetobacter sp. C13. The sequence continues at coordinate 632,978 of NZ_JAFBJL010000002.1, read as the reverse complement.
TAGTTTGGTTGCGGTAGATCCTTTTAGTGGCGTAGATTTTTATTACATCTCACCTGTTGTAAAAGATTATTTTGTTGAAGCACGTGCTAATGCAGAAAAAACTCTCGCAAAAGTTAAAGCTTTATGTGCTGAAGAAGGCATTGATGCAGAGACTCAAATCATCCAAGGTGAAATTTCTTCAGATGGTATTTTGAAAGCCGTAGAAGACTTAGGTTCTGATTTGATTGTGATTGGTTCGCATGGTCGTAAAGGTTTCCAAAAACTAATTTTGGGTAGCTTTGCTCAAGATGTTTTAAATAGCACCAAGATTCAAGTTTTAGTCGTAAAAGAGTAAAATTCTTGAAAGATAAAAACCCAATCCTATGATTGGGTTTTTTAATAAAATAACTTATAGAAATTTTACACCCACTAAAAAACCCTATAGAATAGTTCACTATTCCATCAATTTCGTGAGTCACGCCAATGAAGTAAGTCTTTTTTCTCATCAATTTTTTCTTTTTTTGATGTGCAAAATAGACTATTTTTGTGATTTACCGTCTCTATTAAAAATTATCATTCTCCTATTTTGTACATCCTGTATTTATGAGGTTTTTTTTATGACTCAGCAGGCATGTGTAATATCGCAACTTACCTTAGAGTTCCCTTCAAAGGTAATGTTTAAGCATCTAAATTTTAGTCTTGAATCGAATCAGGTATCTGCCCTAATTGGTCGTAATGGCCAAGGCAAATCTTTGCTTATGCAATTTTTAAATGAGACGCTTGCATTAGATTCAGTTGTTACATCAGGGCAAATATCCTGGCATGTAAAACATGCGTATTTACCTCAATTGCATCGTTTGACAGCACTGACGATTGCTGAAGCCTTAGATATCTTAGATATTTACGATGCTTTTAAAAGAGTTGAACAAGGTAATGCCGACTTCGATGATTATGATTTATTGGAAGGTAAATGGGACCTGCCCACTTTATGGAACAACCTCTTAGAATCTGCTGGTCTACCAACAGATTTAGATTTCCCAGTTAAAAATTTAAGTGAAGGCCAAAAAACCAAGTTGGCTTTAAGCTGTTTATTTTTAAAATCAGACCACTATCTATTACTTGATGAGCCTAGTAATCATCTAGATCAGGAATCTAGACAATGGTTAATCGATCATTTAAAAAAACACCCGGCAGGTAGTCTTATCATTAGCCATGATCGGAATTTATTAAATGAAGTCGACCATATTTATCATTTAAATGAACATGGTCTACATCACACCACCGGAAACTATGAAAAATTTTATGGGCAGTATCAAACCAATATTGCAGCTCTAGAGCAATCTATTCAACAGAACCAACGTGAAGTTAAACACATGAAGCAAAAGCAACATGATGTATTAATGAAAGCTCAAAAACGTGAGCGTGCTGGAAATAAATTAAGAGAATCAAATTCTCAAGCCAAGATTTTGCTCGACTTTAAAAAGGAACAAGCAGGCCAAAGCATTGCTGCTATACAGTCTCAACACCAACGTCAGATTTCGAACAGTCAAAATGATTTAAAAGATAAGAAATTGCTTCTCGAAACCGTTAAACCTCAACATTTTGTCTTCCCGTCTTTTCATAAGAAATCTGGTGAAATTCTGCGGATTAAAAAGTTGAAACTGAAACATGGTACTCAAAAACCCATCGACCTAGCTGTACAAGCAGCTGAAAAAATTCACATAACAGGACAAAATGGTATTGGAAAATCAACTTTACTTAAGGCAATTCATGCACAAAACAATCAACCCTGTGACAGCATTCACTTATCTGTAGAGTGTTTCTATCTCGACCAGAACTTTAGCTTTTTGTGTGATGAAATCACTGTTATTGAAAATTTATCTCACATGAATGATGAACTTTCAGAACTCGAATGGAGAAATTTGCTAGGTCAACTTCGAATTCGTGGGGATAAAGGTACCCAACTATTATCTCAGTTAAGTGGTGGTGAAAAATTAAAAGTAGCTTTATTGGCCCTTAGTCAGATAAAACCTACACCTGAACTTCTGTTATTAGATGAACCCGAAAATCACTTAGATATTGAATCTAGGGAGTTACTCGCTCATGCAATTCAGAGTTATGAAGGTGCGGTATTGCTCGTTTCACACGATCAACTGTTTGTTGAAAGCTCGGGCATTCATGAGTCATTTTCCTTAACGTAATCGTTAGTAATATACTAAGTTTCAAATTTACTAGTTCTCATTTGAGAGCTAGTAAATTCCATCAGTTATTATTTTTTTACGTTATTTAATAATTCGAGATCTAGATTATATTTGACAGTTTTATTTTTACGAGCACTATTACGCATTTGATAAACCTGAATAATATAATCACCATCGGTTGGTAAAGTAAGCTCTCCTTTAAAACCTATGGTTGAGCCAATCAATAATGCATTATCTTTACCTGGTTTTTTACCAGGTGCAAAAATATTAATGTAGGCTAAATTCCCCAGACTATTGATATCAAATTTTAATATTTGGCCTTTTTTTGCATAAATTCTATATCTTACATCGTCGTAGCCCTGAAATTTTCCAGTTAAAGTGGTATGTGGTGAACTTTGTAAAAAATTAACTTTTTGCTCAGTATTTTTGGCATAGATAGTGAATGAAGTAGCTGAAATAAGCGTAGATAGTAATAATGTTTTAATGATTTTTCTCAATTTATTGACCCTCGAAATTATTTTTACAATGATTATATTAAAAATGATTTTTATAAAATTTTACTTTATGTATGAGTTTGATGAGTAGTAGTTGCTTTTTATAACCAGTAACAAATAAAGTATCTTAGAAATCTAAATTATCTTTCTTTTCAATAATTATTTAAAAGTTAAAGTATATGAATAATCTATAAGTCTGGAAGAATTTTTAATGAATATTATTATTCGTGATGAGCAAGCCGAAGATATTGAAGCCATTGAAGAATTGACAAAAGCAGCTTTTCAAAATGCTGAGCACACAAGTCATACCGAGCATTTTATTGTTAATAGTCTAAGAGATCACGGACAACTTACTATTTCTCTAGTTGCAATTGAAGATGAGTCTATTATTGGACATATTGCTATTTCTCCGGTTGAGATTAGCTCAGGCGAAATAGGTTGGTATGGTTTAGGTCCTATCTCAGTTCATCCAAATAAACAAGGATGCGGTGTTGGCTCTCTTCTCATCAATAAATCACTAGAAAAATTAAAACAACTTGGCACTCAAGGATGTGTTTTATTAGGTGATCCAAATTATTACAGCCGATTTGGTTTTAAAAATTATCCTGAGCTAATTTTGCCTGATGTACCAAGTGAATATTTTCAGGCTCTAACTTTCTCGGGCAATATTCCAAAAGCTAATGTCAAATACCATGAGGCTTTTAATGCAACGCAATAATAAAAACTTACTATCTTCAAAAGAAAACTCCTAAAAATAGGAGTTTTCTTTTTCATTGGTTTTGAACAATATTTACTTAAAATATTAGCTTTTATTTAACACGCTCAATTTGGAAAACTTCAATATCGGTAGGCTTAACTCTATGCTTATCTACCTCACCAACGACACGTACTTTATCCCCTGCTTTTAGTTCAAGAGGTTTCCATAAGTCATCATCAATGTCAATTATGATTGAACCCGTAGCATCTTTTAACTCAAAATGATCCCCAGCAATATGCTTTACGATCGTACCAGTTAAAGTTACTCCAGATTCATCAGCCAAAGTTTTTACTTTGGACACTGTGGCTACATTTTTTGTTGCTTCTTTTAATAAAGCAGCATCTGGTTTAGCCATCACAGCACTACTTCCTAATAAAGCAAATCCAGCCAATGCTGTTAAAAGTATTTTTTTCATGACGATTACCTACTTTTTAACATTCTTAGTTATATAAACAAATTCTTTTAAAGTTATAGATTTAGCTTTTGTGGCTTTTTGTATCTTATTAAGTTCTTTGTTTAATGAGAATAAATAGTAACATTAAAAAATTTCTTTAAGTTCTCTTTTCCAACAACTATTTTATGGCCTTTATTTTTTCGTGAATTTACTTAAGAAAGCTTTTTCTTAAGTAAATTAAACTCAGCATTAAAATATCACTTCATTGTTAAGCAACAAGTTGTCCTAAATTCAATAAAATATTTATGGCTTCTGTCTCATCCTCGGTTTGCATAACAATCATTCTGTCATAAGAAATTCCACCAACCTCAATATAAATTTTTGGATGTGGAAGCTGAGGAATATAGACTTTTAGTGGTTGATAAAGAGCAAGAAGATAACCAAATGAATCATAAGGATAATGATCATCTTTTAATGTCTTCTTTATAACAACATAGTTGTTCAATATATTTAAAATAAAACCATATTCATTTTCAGAATGAAATTTAGCGTCCATACTTACCTCCTTGATTAGTTAATATTTTTATAATCAAACTTAAAGGTTAAATTTCTGATCTGAGGATATTTGAACCAATTTATTTTAAATATAGAGTTCTATTTAAAATAATGAGTTTCTAATTTAAATATATTTAAAACCAAGTGTATTAGTCAACATATTTTGAACAGCACCATTAAAAATAAATATTTTGTGTTACAAATCACGCTTTAAGACAAAAATAAAAAGATATAAAAAAAACCCATCTTACGATGGGCTTTGAGCATTCAACTAGATTATGAATCTTTATCCATTGAATGAGGAGTTGTGGTTTTATCTTGCTGTTTTGTGTCGTTTTCACCTTGGCAAGCACTCACACTCAAAGAAATAAAGGCGGCTAAACCCAAGGTCGCTATAATTTTTGTCATGTTTCACCTCATGAATTGTTTAGATTGATGAGTTAATAAATACTTTTTATTAGTTTTACGATCAGCATAGGTTTCTAGGCTTTTTTGTAGATTTAGCGCAAAAATGTAAAGCTATTTAGTTTTGACTTTAAGCGCTCATTTAAATTTAACTCAACAAGTTCAAAGCCGAGCACCTAACATAAACTTAAATTAAATATTAACTGAATGCCTGAGCGTTTTGAGGAGTAAGTCATATAAGTGATCTACAGCTTTAGACTCCAAAGATGCCCGACTCCGATAAACAGCGACCTCCATAGGTTCTAAAGGTCCTAAGCCATGATCAGCACTTAAAATAGTTAAATGCTCAGGTGCACTACACTGTGTGAACACGGCAATTGCTAAACCACTTTCCACCGCTGCAATTTGACCAGCTAAACTTGAACTGTTGTATACCACCCGATAACGGCGTCCCTGTAAGGCCAAAGAATTAATAGCACTCTTTTTGGCTTGACTTGTACTTTCATAAACTGCAATTGGGAGTGGATCTTCTCGCCAGAGTTCAAACTGTGGAGAGCCTACCCACACCATTGGTTCATGAAATAAAAGTGTTCCTTGACGAGCGTTATCTCTCGAAATTAATGCGAGGTCTATATCTCCACTTTCTACGCGTGGTATTAACGAAGTAGACTGCTCACAAATTAATTCAATTTCAACACCTCCATAACGTGGAGCAAAACGCTTCAGTACGGGCGTTAAATATTTTGCAGCATAATCATCGGGCACCCCAAGGCGTATACGCCCCTTCAGCTCATCTCCGTGAAATGCCATTTGGGCTTCTGCATGTAAGTCGAGAATACGGCGCGCATAACCTAAAAGCAGCTGTCCTTGAGACGTTAATTCAATTTGTCGGTGCGTTCGTATTAAAAGTTGGCAATGTAGAGCTTCTTCAAGTTTTTTTAGTTGCATGCTAACAGCTGACTGTGACCGATATAACTCAGGTGCTGCGTTTGATAAAGAGCCTGTATCTACTACGGTGACAAAACACTTTAGCCAATCAATCTGTAAATTTTTTAAAGTCATTAGAATTTATCTATTCGATTTTCAAATAGTATATAAAAGAATTATGCGCTTTTCTTTATTTATTGTCTCTTTCATACTGAGCTTATAAGAAGTTAAAACAATTTATTTTTAACGTCGCTAACAGTAAATTGATTAACAACTGAATAACTCGTTAATCACTGTCCTTACTAACAATTTTATCACTTCGTATTTCTTAGGTATTACGCACTAGGAGGAGGTTTTATGCGCCTAAATAAACAGATGCTTGCGTCACAAAGTGCGACATCCACTTTCGTTTTACTTTGGGGAAGTGCTGCGATTTTTACTCGATGGGGACTCGACAGTGCCTCACCTATAGCATTATTAATTCTGCGCTTTGCCACAGCTTTGTTTGTTCTATTGTTAATTGCTATTTTTAGAAAAAGACTTTTACCTAAGCATGGAACTCGAAAGCAAGTTTTATTAACTGGACTCCTGATTATTGCAGGTTATTCAATTTGTTATTTTAAAGCCATGGCTCACGGAGTCACCCCTGGTTTAATGGCCACAATCATGGGAATACAGCCGATCTTGACGCTTTGTCTTTTAGAAAAGAATTTACAAAAAGAGAGATTATTAGGTCTATTGATTGCTTTAGCCGGACTCATACTTTTAGTGTGGAAAAGCTTAACTATGTCTTTTATCGCTCCAATCGGCATATTCTTTGCCTTAGCAGCACTGATCTGTATAACTTTTGGTGCCATCATGCAAAAAAACATTCAACAAGCCCCTACAGATGTTTTACCGCTCCAATATGTAGTTAGCCTTGTAGTTTGTTTATTTATAGTTCCATTTGAACATTTTGAAATAACGTGGAATTCACAACTCATTATTTCGGTCTTATTCCTTGGAATTTTAATTTCTGTGGTTGCTCAACTTTTACTTTACCGTCTTCTAAATCAGGGCAATCTTGTAAATGTAACAAGCCTATTTTATTTAGTCCCTGTTGTTACTGCACTTCTAGATTTTTTAATTTTAAAAAACAAGTTGCCGCTTGCAGGCTTAATAGGAATGATTGCAATTTTAATAGGCTTAACGCTTGTATTTAAAAAGAAATAACTCATTTAAGGTACATTAAAAACCCTCGACTGAGGGCTTTATGCTGAGTTAAAGACTAGTCTAAATTTTTCCAGTCTTTACCAATTTGAGCTAATGCTGGCAGTTCATCGCTATTAAAAACATTAGAATTACGATCAATAGCAAATCGATAGATAGGCACAGAATCAGCTTGAGTTTTTTTATAGAAGCTGAAATTTTCAGTAATATGATAATTGCCAGCTTCTGTAGATTTTCCAGCTGCTCCTGATGGAATATGAATATAACTTTCGCATTCCACTTCAATATTATTTCCAGCAAGATCTTGGTAGGAAAATTTCATGTTTTGATCCTTTCTAAATTTTTATGATTGAGAAAAACTTAACATGCTATCTGGCTAGATTATTGAAACTTTTTTCAACTAATTGTTTAAGTGTGTGTATTTAGTTAAAACTAAAAAAGTTGTTCAAGATAAAATCCTATTTCTAATACTTCTACTCTCTCACAATCCCAATACTTTAAAAGCTCGCTCATCAAGTTCTTTAAGCTCCTCAAGTGTATATAACCGTCCTTCTGGGTCAAAAAACTTATCAAAGTCGAATTGCCCTTCTTTATATAGTTGATATCTTTTAGGCCCTAACCACTCTTTTTGAAAAAAATCATCTGTTAGTTTAAAAAACTCTTTAAATGACATATTTGCATCTAATTGGCCAATTAATTGTTCACGTTCATTTTTAGGAATATCCCTAAATTTTCTCTCATCCATAATGAAGGCTCGGCTGCCGACTAGCTGACCATCTTCATGAGTTGGAACTAAAATACTGCGGCAATGAGGATGCAAAGGCGGAACTTTTTTTGTAGGATCATTGATATTCCACACACTACTATCAAGGGCTGCACATACTTTTGAGGTTCTACCATCAAGCACACTTACAAATCTAACATATTCAAACTTTAACTGTTTATAGCTGTTTAAATAAGCCTGATTGGATATATGACTTCGAATCGTACGCACAGTTCGCTCAATATCAATCTTAGAGCTATTTAGTAGTCCATCTTCATATTTAAGGCGTTTAGTCCCTAGAATCCTTTGAATAATTTGTTGATTCGTCGCTCCAGTATTGAGGCCATCCCGAATTGCATACTCCACTCTTTGACGGGCGACCTCTGCAATTGTAGAAAGTAACTCATCCACCAATGCTCCACCTGCTAAAGGAACACGTTTAGCAGCTTTATAGAGCTGTTCACCTTTTAATTCTTTATGTTTGCCACCAAAAACTTTTGACATATATTTGGCTTCATAGACAGCCAATGCCACAGCAGAGATGGTAAAAGTTTCAATGAGCTTATCGTTAGTGGTATTAAACCACTGAGAAATCAGTGCACGTATCTCTTTTAATGGGACTGTTGAGTAAAGCCCACCCGCCAATGCAGTTTTTTCCTTTTCATTTAGCTCATCTAACAGCTTACTTAGTTTAGTAAGCATGTTAACTGTTTCGGAATTAAATAAATTAAGAAGTTCATTGACCGATCTTGAAGATGCTCGATATAGATAAGCTTGATGTTGAGTCAGAACATCAAAAAGTGATTTCTGATGAAGATTAACCATAAAAATTACCTCTACAGAATTGCCCTTTTTATTATTTTCTATTTGTTTGTCTTACCTTATGTAATTTGCTTATTATTAATATCTCTAGAATAAGTTATGACTAACAAGTGTACCTACGTAAAGTTATTTAGCTAACAGCTTATCCTTGTAATTTATATCTTTATAAACTTGTCTCGTGTCTAACTACACCATCTCTTTAATGCTGAGTAAAACAGCATTACTCGGAATACTTTTCAGTATTTTCTTTTGTGCTTTACGCCATTCTTTATAAAATTTTTTATCAGATTGTTCGGAAAAACTATCTCTATGCTTCTGACAATCAGCATCTTCTAAATTTGCTGATTGTATACATGGCCAATTGTTTAATTGAGGTGTTAAAACCGCATTACTCATCAATGATAGTTCTTCTAATCTAATTAAATTCATATTTACTTCCCTGCTTACCTCTAGCTCCTGATGTCTTCAATATGTTCAAAACTTTATACTGAACCTTTAAAAGATAGCTATTGTTTTATTTCCTAAGCCAATCAGAGCCTACACAAATAGCACATCCATAAAAATGCAAAGTGCAAGTTTTGTGTATTGATTTACCAATGATGTAACTTGCTATACGCTCAAATAAATTAAGTTTAAATAGAATGAAAAAGGTATTTATAAGGTTTTCTTCTCAGTTGCTCCAATTTCAGATATACTGACCTTAGTATGAGATGAGCCTTATATAGTTAATTGGTAGATCAATGAATGACTAAGCCCTTCGCTTTTGAGCAAGGGCTTTTTTAATGTGTTTAATTTGGAAAAATTACTTTGATCTGACTCAGCAATTCAAGCCTCGGTTTGCCTTTACTGAACAGGTCTGTTAGATTGGTCTTGTTCATCAACTCCTATTGTCGATGAATACTGAAGCCTGATTCGTAGCATCAGGCTTTTTTTATGCCTAGATTTTATTAAAGATCGGAACGGCTTTTCTGATAAAAGCCTATAAAAATTAAAAAGACTCTACGATCCTAAAAACAATTTCTTTTCAATAGCGCGGCGTCTAACCAATCCAGCCAAACGCTTACCGCCTGCGTTTACCCATACATCAAATTGGTTTGCGGCCCCTTTGTAATCACCTGAATTTAATTTTTTTAATAAGGTCGATTTTTTAAAGGCTCCTGCCCCGATGTTATAACTTAGTGAGACTAATGCGTCGAATTGATTTTGCTTTAAAGGAACTTTTACAGCGCCATTGACTGCACGCTCAAATATTTTCAAATCATGCTGCATATATGCTTTGGCCTGCTCAAGAGTACATGTGTCACCTTTTTGAACGCTCAAACCGTTTGGGTATCTGGTTGTGCCATAACCAATGCTCCAGACACCTACGCCATCATCATAAGCACTGAGTCTTAATCCTTCAAAATTACAAATATGATTTACCCATTCCTGACTCAGAAACATCTCATCTACCGCAAAACCAATTTCCTCATTGCCATTGTCTGTTGCGGTAGCAATCGGACTATTTATAGCGGCACGTGACCGAGACTTGGTAGTAAAAAGCTTGCAAAGATAATCCAATATTTTTTGCATCTAATCCTCTGTCATCTTACTTTTTCTCTGTAACCCAAAGTGTAATATACCCTTGAACTACAGGCTGTCCATCTGCTCTATAGGCATTTACTTTTATTTGCATATCGCCAACTTTCCATTCTTCATCAATTGTTGCGACGACTTTAATATCAGAATCGGCTTTGGCGACATAATTTACGTTCATGCTTTTAGGTAGCCATCTTAAATGTTGAGGAATAGATGCTTCGGTTAGTACACCCATAACAAATTCTAATCCATTACATATGGCGATAACGTGAACTGTTCCTATGTGATTTTCGACTGATTTATTCTTTTTGATGAAAGCTTCACACACGTCAGCATCTAGTTTTTGAATAATTGGATTTACTGTTTGAAAATATGGAGCAACACGGCTAACAACTTTTGACAACAACGTTAATCCACCTGGTATTGCTTTCAATGTTCTAAAAGCGAGCAAAACGTCATTAATTGGTGGTACAGCGTTATATTTGATTTGGTTGGCAAATTTATAAATATAATTACTCATAGTTTTACTTCTGGCTGAGAATAAGAATTTAATAAATATATAGCCTCATATCTCTAGACTCATTGCTTAACTTTCATGTTTTTTAAGTCATTAATGATAATTTTTGAATAACATCTAGGGTTTGTTGTTGTTCAACCAAATACACTAGAAATTAAAATGCCCAATATAAAATTGGGCTATAGATTATTCTTCGACTTCTATGGGATCGCCATCTTCAGGTCGAATATGTCGCTCACCATCATCTGCCGGATCGACACTAGAGCCATCTTTGGTAATACTGTTATACAACTCATCCTCTTTTTTATCATCGATAAATTCTTCATCTGCAAAATCAAGAGGCTCTTCATCATCATCAAAATTTAAGGGTTTTTCTTCATCTATCATGAGATTTATCCTTTACTTCACTTGTGTCATTCCATGCTCAAATAATTAACAGATACATTCAACATGAAACAATCATCATTTATGTAACAGACACTTTAAGATACATATAACAAAGAAAACCGCCCTCAAAGGCGGCTCTTAAGCTCTAAATTGTTAGAGATAATTGGCTTATTACTTTTATATATTTTAAGAAGGTAGTTTATTATTTTTAATATAATCATCTGATTTAAAATAATTAACAATCATTTCTGCATTTTCTTCTTTTACAGGTAAAGTAGTTACCGGAATATTTTCATTTCCCATACTAAAGCCTTGAGGGACCAACTGAGAAATAGGAGGAAATTTGGCTTTACCTCCATCAGTGATTCTTTCAATAAATCCTGCAAGCCATAAAATAAACTCACCTTCATTATCAAACTTAGGCATAAGACTAAAATCAATTTTTACCGAGCATTGCTCGATAGGCTTGGTTAAGCAGTCTTCAAAATTAATAAAATTATACTTTAATTTGAATTCAGTACCTTTTATCGCATTACGAATAAGCCCAATCAAACAATTTAAATTTTCTATTACATCATCAGAAAACAAGTTGTCATTTTTAATTTTTTTATAAACCTTATCTGCTATAGCTAGATATTTTGGCATCTTAACCTCCTATCTTCTCATGCGTATATTTATATACTTCTTTAAACTATTATTTTTTTATGTAAGATAGGGTAAAACTCATCAACTAAATGTAAGAAATACAAGGTTTTTGAAAGTTAATAGTAAATTACTTATCAAAAACATTTAAAAATGCGAAACATGCAACATAAAACACCAAAATAAAAGAAGATTTTGAAAAATTTTCTTTCAATTTATTTTTATAGATGAGCAATACTTCCAATACTAACTTACCATCCATTTAAGATGAAGCATGCTTATATAAGATATTAATTTACTAAGATATTTTTTAATTTTTATTGTTTTCAAGGTGATTCAAAATACTACTAATTTTTAAAAACAAATACCCGAAAAGTAGTCCATTAAATATAATAAAAAGACCAACAGTAACCATTTCTTTAGACCACACTTGGATAATATCTAAATTATCATTTCGAGTTTCAACTTGCCCGTATGACAAAATAAAAGCCAAGCCTAAGACAATTCCAAACAAAATCACAACCCATGCTACAACTGATGTAGTCTTACTTTCTTTAAAAGATTTCTTCACTTCACTCATAATTTTTCTTGATAAATTTCTAGATTTACATATTCTTTTATATTAATTCGCTATGTATTTAAAGTTTTATTTCTTTAACTTTTTGATAAAAATGTTATTAATTTTTATATTTTGTTTATCAAAAAATATTAATTAGTATATTTAATATTTCTGTAACCTCAAAATTTTAAAGTAAATAGTATTAAAGATATTTACAACAAAGGGGCGAATTTAATATAAATAAATGAAAATCCTTTAAATCCGCTCCTCATGTTTAGTAAGATCTTATTTTATTTTACCTGAAATTTAATATTGAATTTTCTTGCTTGTTTTCTTACTTCCGGATTAGATGGTAAAACAAATGGACTTGAACGCCAGATAGCTTTTTCAATACTTGTTTTAAATTTTTGCTCTTCTTTATCTAAAAAGATAATTTGCTCAATTTCGCCAGTCTCCGTTAAAAAGACTTTAACACTTGCACTCATACCTGTAGAAGACTTGGGAATATCCCATGTTTTATAAATTTTCTTTTGATATTGTTTTTTATATTTTTCAGCCTCTGAAATAATTTTATTATCTGCCACTGGCGCAGGAGTGACTTGTTTGTGCCCTGTAGCACACCCAACTAACAAAAATAAAGAAGCAACAATAGTGAAGTTTTTCATTTAAAATACCTTATTTTCAATAACTAAAATTTAACAGTTTAGAGTTTAAAAAACCACCCAAAAGGTTGTATTAATCATTAATTATTATGAGTTAGCAAAGGTGTGAGGCCACCTTTGCTCTTCCCTTTTTTTAGTTAATATTTTATTTTCATTAAAAAGGAACTTCATAACGAAAATTTAGATTTGAATTTTCTGATATATTTATATTATAGACATCTCGATCAGTAAAAATCCCGTGTTCAGGTGTTTTAAAACTATTAAAAGCTTTATTCTCTGGAACTATTGGAGGTTTATTCAAATAATTTTCTTGAGAATTATATGGAGATGAAGCACAACCAATCAGCCCAAAACCCAATAAAGATATAACTAAAAATGTCTTCATAAATTTTGTCCACTTTGATAAAAGCTACACAATTTAACAAATTGAACTGCTATTGTCACACCAGAATAATTTAGTTTAACTTAACAATAAATATATCGAATGTATTTTAAAAAGAAATAACTAATTTCAACTTCTATAAAAACAAATAAAGCTGGCCCATATAAGTTTTCAAAACTGGATGTATTAAAGACTCTATTCTACTTTTAAGATTTCCTTGATTTTTAACCAATGATCTACCTATTAACGTTTAGATTTTAAGGATTGTTATGTGGCTACATTTTATTGTTCATGAAGATTTTGAAGCGCCTGGCGTATATGAAATTTGGGGCAAAATGAATAACTTCAAAATTACCTATTCAAGAGTGTATTTAAATGAAGTTTTGCCAACTTCTGTTGAAGATATTGACTTTCTTATTGTAATGGGTGGTCCACAAAGTCCTGATACTACATTAGATATGTGCCCTCACTTTAATTCAATAGCAGAACAAGCAATCATTAAAAAAGCGATTGAAGCAAATAAAGTGGTTATTGGGGTATGCCTAGGATCTCAATTGATCGGTGAAGCTTTAGGTGCCAAGTTTGAACACAGCCCTGAGCGAGAAATTGGTAAGTTTCCAATTATGCTTACAGAATATGGAATAACACATTCTAAGTTTTCTCACTTAGGAAAAATGACCGAAGTTGGCCATTGGCATAACGATATGCCAGGCTTAACTCCTAACGCAAAAATTATTGCTTTTAGTGCAGGGTGCCCAAGACAGATTATTGAATATTCCAAATTAGTTTATGGCCTACAATGTCATATGGAATTAACTTCAGAAGTAGTTGAGTTGCTGATTCAACATTCAGAAATCGAGTTAAATGATGCTCATAATTATAAATTTGTAAATACTCGTGAAGAATTACGGAAGCATGACTATCAAAAAATGAATCAAAACCTCTTTATTTTTCTGGATAAATTGAAAGAAGAATATTCAAAACGATCTTAAAAAAATGAGTGTAAAGAGCCTTTTTAAATTGCCTTTTACGCTCCGCTACAGATCTTATTATTTACCAGTTGATCAAGCATACTTGAAGTCAAACCTTCAAAAATCAAATTTTAATGTTACAATACAGTGATTTACTCAATTTCAATTGGACTCCCAAAGAAATGAATAGATTTTTATTAACTTTTTTATCTTTAAATATTGGGCTTTTTTCTTCTTCCACTTTTGCTGAAACAAACACATTTCAAACCAAACAAGAATATAACCGCCCTAGATTTAATCAGCATAAAAGTATGCTTGAAGTAAATGCTAACACTCAGAACCATCAGCTGACTGAACAACAAAATTCATTTAATTCTCCTCATTCTCAAAACGTAGATTTTTTTGAAATTGCAAAACAATATCAAGAAAATGAAACAAAGCCTTCTTCGTTTACTGATGAAACAGTGAATATGAGCGATCATGAGCGTAGTCTTTACTACATTAGACATCATGATAATGTGGGTATTCAAAGAGAAATTCGTGGCCAACAGTTTAAATCGCTAAAACAACAGCGAGATAAAGGTGTAATTTCTAATGATGTATATAAAGAAAAGGTCTACAAAATCTTAAATCAACCTAACTTTAAATAAATTTGAAGCCCTCCTCGGAGGGCTTTTTTATAAGAATTAAACCTTAGAGTACTAACCAATCTAAGCGAGCGTCGACATAAAATATTCTAATAATTTATCTCTTTCATCGATCTTATTTGCACTTAAAAGCTGAATCATTGCCCCATCAATCACAAACAAAAACATGTAGGCATCTTCAACTGTAGCGGTAACTTTTACGGTTATAATTATTGTTTTCAGTCTTTTAACTTAATTTTATTTAGTGCCACACATAAAGCTTTTTTGTCGGCTTCTTTAAGTTGTGGATGCTGAACAGGCCACATATAGCTACAGCCATGAGGTGCTTTGTTATGATTTTTCTTAAGTTCAACGGCAATATTTTTTAAAAGTTCAGTATTTAGAGAACTAATTTTTAAACGTACTTCTGCTAAATCTTGTGGCTTCCAATTGCTTTCTGGACTCGATAACCAATCTGCGCGATAGCGATACTGAATGGCCTTGGCAACATTCATTTGCGTCACAATAAATGGCTTTACTGTTTCGCTATTTAAACCAAAAGATTCGGCTTCAGAAAGTGATTGATCCAGAACTTTCTTTTCTTGAGTTAAATCTTCAATAGGTAAATGCTGCTCTGCTTTATAACCTGCAACATCCTTCATATAAGATAAGCGTTCGTTAACTAAACGAGCAGTTTGAGTGTATTGTGAAGCTTGCGCGAGTGAAGAAAAACACATAAAAGCTGCCAAGGTCGACACTACTTGAACCGTTCGCTGAAAACTCTTTATATTCACCATTTAAAAACCTACCGAAATTATTGTTCTATGATCATTTCAGATCAGTACTGTATTTTAACAATATGTAAAAGTAAAACTTCAAGATAGGCTAAGTTCTTGGCTCCATGCAGAATCAGGTTGCTGATAGATGTGTTGGCATACTTGCTTGAGAGATGAGGTAAAGTGCTGGTTTTGCCCTTCCCATTTTTCAATCATGCAATAACTAACATGAATGCCTTTAGGTTGAAACTCTCTGGCTAATGACTGTGCTAAAGCACGGATGCTTGCAAACATGCTTTGGCTTAACACATCGTAATGGGTCGAGTGATTAGAGGGTGCGCCAAGAAAAATAACTGTGCCCCGCTGTTGTTTAAGCATAGGTTTAATCACAGCTTGAGCGACACTTACTGCACTTAAACCTGTGGTCTGCCAACTGTGTTCAATCTCTTCTAAAGATAAAGCTTCAATATTGGGCGAAGATGAAAAACTCGACTGAAATACACAGAGTTCAATGGTATGCCCGTGTTTTGAAATATAACGCAATAAGCATTTTAAGTGATCTGCATTCACTAAATTTAAATGTACTGCTGTCACGCCATCATTTATAGAATGTATTTTCATCTTTTGCGCGGTTGAATCATGCACAACTTGATAAAGATGTAATGGAAAATGTGCGTTTTTATCTAGAATTACAAAATCACGCTCAATCAGTTGAAGGTCATGACCAGCCACTACAACACAGCCCTGCTTTTTTTGAAATTTTTGAAATATTTTTTTTAGCATTTTAGTCTCTCAAAATTTTTCTTGATAAGGGCGTAAATCCAACTCATGTGTCCAGAGCTGAGGTGTTTGTTGGTAAAGCATCCAATAATTTTCTGCAATTGCATCAATATTAAGTCCGCCAGTGCCACGCGTAAGACGAGCTAACCGCCCCAGACCAAATAATGCTTTATTCACTCTATCGCCATCGACCATGCCATCAATAATCACATGAGCAATATGGATGCCTTGTGATTTATAGATTTGGGCTAGATTTAAGGCATAAGCTCTTAAGGCAGATTTTCCCATTGTAAAAGCTGCGAAAAAAGGTTTGCCGCGTAGAGACGCACTCGCACCTGTAAAAATAAGCGTACCGTGATTTTGATCTTTAAAGATTTTTAGACAGCTTTGAGAAACTAAATAGGCCGATAGAAAAGTGGATTGCCACATTCGAGTAAAAAACGACAATGGACTGCGTAAAAAGATGGAAGGAATATTCCCTCCCACATTATGAATTACAGCAGTAATGCGTTCATTTTGACTTGTAATGGTGTCAAATAGGGCTTGTACTTGGTGTATATCTTCTGCATCTAAACGAAACGCTACAGCATCTCCACCATTGGAATGGATTTGGGCAGCCACTGCTTCAATTTTCTGGAAAGTACGTCCAGCAACATAGACTTTTAAGCCTTCTTTGGCGAAAAGACGACACACCGCTGCACCAATACCTTGTGATGCCCCGACGCCAATAACAACCGCACAATCTTGTTTTTTATCTAGTGTTGCTGATGTCATAGACATTTCACCCTGTTTGTTTTTTATACCATAATGCAATAAACGGACGATTCAAAATTTCTTCACTAAATTTTTTACTGGTGCGGATCACTTCACCGAGTTGAGCAACTACAGCAATGTCTGCAATGGTTTGCCTGTTTCCAACTAACCATTCACTTTGTGATAAAACCTGCTCAATACGGTCGAGATGTCGTATAAATTCTTTTTCAACATTTTCAGCTTTCATACGTCCTAAGCCTTGAAAGAATAGCTGCGTTTTTAACTCGGCTAAAATAAAACCTTTTACCATGGGCTTTTCATAAGCTGGACGACCAATACTACTAATGCGAATCGCTTCTTCTAAAGCTTCTGAGTCATTTACTCTTAAATATACTTCATAAAAATAAAGAGATTCATCCGCCCAATCTTCCCAAAGTTCAGCAAGAGCTTTTTGATTTGGATCTTCAGGGTAAAGCCGAGGTGTGTCTGGAAAGGCTTCATCTAGATAGCGTGCAATCCGAGTGCTGTCTTGAATCCTCTGACCGTTATGGTCAATGACAGGTACTTTGCCCACCTTACTTAGTAGAGGAACTTTCGCTCCAAGAATGCCGTTATAGTTAACTGTGTCAAATGGAATTCCTTTAAATTTCAAAACCCTTGAAATTTTTTGACAGAATGGGGAAATTTCCCATTGATGCAAAATAATATTCGACATTTATTCACCTTTATTTTTAATTGCCTTTTATCTAGTTCTTTTTTAGAACTAATCAATAAATATACAGAAAGCTTTTTTAAGTCAAACTGTTTTTGATGACGAACAAGTTCCGAAAGCTAAGAATTATTTGATTTTTATTATCTATATCTTAACAATTTTTAAGCAATATACTTTGAACTATAGGGAGCTCTGCTATAAAAAGAGCTCCACATATAAATTTGAAAAATTAATAAGTCACCGTAACGACAACACTATCAGAATAGACGCCAGGTCTACTTGCGATGGCAGTGCCTTGCGGAATCTTTCCATACACAGTAGTCGTTTGAGCGCTTCCTGTACCTGTTTTTGAGACTCCCCCTGTTCCCCCAACATTGGTTACGCCTCCCGTGGCATCCCATACCGTACTATAGTTAGAATCTTTATATAGCTGATAGGGAATAAATTCATTATTACTATTGATCATACGCCTAAAACCCCCAGCTATACGGTTATTGCCGTCCCCTAAATAAATACTGTATGGCGTTCCAAAATTACAGGTTGTATTCACTGCCCCTTGCGCTGTGTAATCACGCTTAGTCGTAGCAATATCATTAATATTGCCAAAATCTACAGTTGAGGTTGAGTTTAATTGGCACAGACTTGGGACCACAAAGTTTGCTGTTAAAGTTACACTTCCAGAGTCCCAGCTGAGTAGATCACCTAAACATAACACCGCTAGAAGATCCATATCCCAAAATAGTTGAACCGTAGCTGTATAGGTCCCTTGAGGGTAGGCAATGAGCGATCCTGTACGTGCGGGTACTTTTACATTTACCGAGTAATTAAGAATATTATTTGAAGCAAGTGTTACCACTGGACCATACCAAACATTGGAGGTTTGGTTGGTGGTAGAGGAACCTGCCCCACCTACAGTTGCAGTGACCGTATATGGTAAAGTTACACTATTATTCGCAGTGGTTGCTCCTGTAAATACTGTCTTCATACACATAAATGGAGATATCTGAGGTATTATTCCTCCATTCGTGCAAGTAATTGTTCCTGAAAGGTTTACGGTTGCATCACTATTAATATTTGCTGCTGTGTAGATAAAAGTGTTATTTGTGGTTCCACTTACCGTACAAGCTGCATGTGCCGGACTAAAAAATGCATAAACAAGATAAAATAAGCAAATGCCTACAAAATACTTTAAAAACAATGGAAAAAACTTATAGCTCTCTATTTGAGCCTTATTCATAATATTTAATGACATACATAAGGTCCCAATTTTTTACTTGTGTACTGATTACTGTTATAGGTGAAGTCAACTTGGCATGAACCATGATCTAGAAGATCGACTTCAAGTTTGTTTTGTTTTAACAGGTTTGGAATAAATACTTCACCGTCATACCCAACCATCCCATCTTGCTGACCATTAATTCGAACGGTATAACCCGGCATCAACGGTGAATTATTTTCATCAACCAGTTTCACTAATCCAGAAATGACCTGATGAGCACCGAAGTCAACCAAAGTTCCTTGACGGTAACCCACCACTGTTTTTTGATCTGTAGATTTAACATTCCAATTCAGAGGAAGATACGATGGATCTAAATAAACATGGTTCACTTGATATGGCATGAGACTAGGAATCAGAAATCTTCCAGACTTGTCAGTTTCTCCCAAATTGACCCCGCCATTTATAATTTGACTTTGTGGTCCGGCATTAGTTACAACTGCGTAGCCATCTCCAATTTCATTGGCCGCAAAGATACGTCCCGCCGCAGCAACCAATGAACCCGTCGCCGAAACTGCAACCTGATCATTATCCCCAAATCGGTTATAGCGTCCCGTCAGGTAAGCAGCACGGGCACGGTAAGAGGCATAAATCGAGGCATTGTTTTCATTTGCATCCTGATCGCGCTCAACATAACCACCCCAGCCAAATGAACCAATTTGGGGTTCTGACAAACCGAATATTTCTTGACGATACCGTAGGCTACCGCTGTCACTAGATACACTCGTGATCGCATTCACTTTACTTGACGGTGTATATCGCAGCGCAAAGTAAACTCCATAGTCCTTATGGTTTTCATAATCTTTATACGCTGATGCATAAAAACCCCAGTTCTTGTCCAGACTTCCACTTAAATTGGTAGACAGTAATTTATAGGAGTTGTCACTATATTTGATCTGGTTATAGCCCAGATAAACCCCATAGCCTGCATAAAAGTTATAATTAATCCCTGCCCTAAAAATCTCATCGGCCAGTGCACTGTAGTTCAGGTAGTTCTGTGACTCGGGATTAATCTGGTTATCTTTTAAATATCTAACTTGAGACACACGGGCTAGGTCAAAATAGTTATCAAATACTTTGCGGTAACTGGTGTTAAATGAAATGTTCTTACTGATGCGACCTTCTAAACCCAGCAAGGCAGAATAACCGTTTTCATCTTTATATTGGCTCGCTGCAATGTCGGCATTGATCACGCCAATACCCAAAATATTTTTGGCAAATCCTGTGCCTAGGTTCGACAGACCATCTGTTGAAGCTTCTGCACCACCGCTTAAGGTCAGAGAGTTACTGTAACCGTATCGGATCGCACCTGAGGCAAAGGTGGCATCATCATAATCGTTTGAATAGAGTCCATAGTTGTAGCGTGGCACCCCAACATCTACTGAAAACTCATTTATGCCTTTTGCCAGAATCTTGGATGAAAAATAGTACGGCTTTTTGGTAATGCTCTGCTGTCCCGTTGCATCGGTAGTCACAAGGGTGACTTCGTTTCCTGAAATAAATGGGAGCTGTTTAATATCAAAGGGACCAGATGGCACTAACCCTGAATAAATCTTTTGCTGGTTGACGTATAAATCTAGGGTTGAAGGCAATGCTGCCGAGCCGGAAAATTGTGGTAGCGCCGAGGTGACAATATCACCGCGTTGGCTATAAGCACTCGACCACTGGAAACCGGCAAGACGGACACTGCTTCCCCAGTCTGGGCTATTAGAAATAAAGTCGCCTAGGGTATATATCCTGATCTTTTCAGGGTCGACATATTGCCACTTAGTTTCCAGTCGCACCCACTTTTCATGGCTATAGCTAGTTTCATTACTACCGTTATATAAAACCCCTGATGAAAAGTTACCGATTGCGCTGTTAAAGATCCCTTCTGCCGTACCTGAGAAAACATTCTCATCATTGGTTATAGTATGATAGAGGCTGTAGTTCAAAATAGCCGCGTTTAAGGGTTTCATCTTTAGCAAATGTGGGTTAGTGACCTGCTGGCCACTTAAGTCGACTGAGTAACCCGTTAACATGTTCGACGGAACTTTTAGGTTTAAAGACTGCTCATTCTCGAGATATTTAAACTGGATTCCGTTTAGATCGTTGATACATACCCACTGGTTATCTGGGATATGTTCATCCATTTTTAGTCTTAAAGTTTTTAAGGCACTAGAACGAATATATAGTTTTCCATCCTTAGATTGCTTTACAGCAACCAAATCTTCAGAAGCATTTGAGTTAATCGAAATATTTAAAAATAGATGAATGAAATTAAGATCTTGCTCCTGCTCATTCGTTCCTACGTGTTTATATTTATTATCGTTACCAACAGATTTAGGAACACTCGGAACTGCAGTATTCGTATAATCTAGTAACTGTTCGGCAAAAGAATACGTAGGAAAATACGCAACACATAAGACACCTATAATGTATTTCATATAAGCCTCTTAAAGTGTGGTTTTCTTACCATTAACTGTTAGAGATACGCTGTATTTATGATTTGGTTGATAGGTAAAGTTACTAATCGAGTAACTTTTCGACTTCTCCGCAAGAATATAACCATTCACAGTATTTACTTTAATGGGATAACTTTTATTGGCAGTTGTATCAACAAGCATTAGACTATTTAACAACGCATGTCGGTTACCTATATTGCTAATATTTAAAGAAGGTGTGTTCTGGTTAACATCAATTTTCCAACTCAGTTTGGTAATCGCATCTTTATTTACTACAAATACAGGTAATGATGAGCGAAGTAATACATTTACTCCCTGAGCTGCTTTACGGCTATCAATTGGTTTGGGTAACTCATCAATAATAATACGATAGGTTTTTTCACCAGAAATAGGTTCTGGGTTAATTCTAACTACACGTAAGTTATAAGAGTCATTAGGTTGTAGTTTTAAAAATGGTGGACTAACTACAATCTCATCCGTAGGGATTAACTGATCTTGACCAGCATTTTGTCTCCATTCAAATACACGCACCTGCAAATCAGCACTTTCATTTGACTGGTTATATAAACTAATTGAAGCAGCATTTTGATTACTTAATATTTCTACATTTACAGGTGAAAGACGGATTGTTGCGGCGTTAATAGAGCTAGATAAAGATAAGAATAATCCCGTAATAATAAAAATATTTTTTTTCATGATTTGCTCAAATATAACTTTTTTAATGTATTAGCCCTTTCAAAAGGGCTAACGTAATTCTAATTTATGCAAATTAATAAGTTACCGTGACAGTCACACTGTCAACATAGCTACCTGCACTTGGTAAAGTTGTTCCTGCAGGAATACGACCATACACATTTACAGTTTGAACATTACCCGTTCCGGTTCCACTGTAGGCAGTCGTTGCAATACCAATTGCTGTGGCACGTCCTGTGTCAGAGAAAAGGTTGTAAGGAATATATTCATTGCTAGTCGCCCCACCGATCATACGACGTTGGGTTGATAAAACATTCTGACCACCATCAAATGACAAAGTCCATGGCACAGTATTATTACAAAGGACTTTAATTGAGGTACCACCAGTCGTTGTGGTATCTGCATCAACATTGCCAGCCAGCGAACTTAAAGTACCAAAGTCTAAAACTGCATTTGTTGTTGTACCGGTTGCAGAGGTATTCAATACACAACTATTGGTTACTGTTGCTCGAACAGTTAATGTACCTGTTGCTGTAGCTGCATTTGCTGCATTGAGAGAAAATACTCCTGCAACAACTGCTGATAAATAAATAAAAGTCTTTTTCATGGCCAAAACCTTTTAAACTAAATTATCGAATTAATAGATATAAAAAATTTAACCCTTATTCTTACAATCATTTTTATTTGACTGCTCTTTTAAAGCTTATTTTTTTATCCTACTTTCCAACATAATACATAAAAATAAATAAAATGCATGTTCACGTTATTATTTTAATTTCTAATCAATAAAACAAATTTACCTAAACCTATCTTACGGATACAAAAAAACAATAATTACAAAATTTAAGTTTTTGATTTAAATAACTTTAATAAAATTTAAAAAAAATTTATTTATTTAAATTTAAATAAATATGTCAAAAAATTATCAAACTTTATGAAATTAAATTCTATTTACATAAGTACTTAGTTATTTCCTGACTATACTTTTAATGGTAATTTTATATTATTACTTAAAAGTTTATCTCCAACAAAGTATTCAAGATTATAATTTATATAAAAATAAAATGATAAAACTTGATCTACACATGAACTATAACAAGGATAGTTTTATTTATTTTAAATCTTGAAGAGCTATGAGATATAAAAAAATAAAGGCCTCTTTAGAGACCTTTATTTAGTAAGTTTAAATAATTAAACGCTCAGCATGCTATTTAAGGTTTCAGAAACATTTTTCGATTTCACTTTAGGCTGCAATGCTTTTAAAGCTTGTTGTACTTGAGTGCGCTGAGGCTCTGCAAGCGTATACCAGCGAGATAACACCTGTAACAGACGTGAACCTAAAATCGGGTTTTTCTCGTCAAGATATTCTGCAAGGTTAATAAAGTGAGCGACACCAAAGCCCCAAGTATTTTCAGGATTATTTGATAACCCGCCACTTACCGCACGAATACGGTTTGGAGTTGTTAAATCATAGTCGGGATGTTGAGTTAAGTACTCGATTGTTTCTGTTGTGGCATTTGGGTTTGCAGCCTGAATCATAAACCACTGGTCTAAAGATAAAGCTTCATCTTTAAAGCGGTCATAGAAATCAGCAAGTGCCTCTTGAGCTTGAGGTGCGTTTTGCCAAACCAATACACGTAGCGCACCTAAACGCTCAGACATATTGCCTGTGTTTTGGTATTGAACATGTGCTAATTCAAATGCACTTTGATCACCCTGACGAGCCATCATCATCAGCATGATATTTTTTAATGCGCGTACACCCATGGCTAAAGAGAATTCTTTTTGCAAGTCAGGGTCAAGTGTAAGGTAGGTATCTTTCCAAAACGAACCCAACTCTTGTGCTAAACGATTTAGTAAAGCTTCACGTTTTACATGAATATCGGCTGGTGCATAGTTCTGATCAATACGACTACCTAAATAACCTTCACTTGGAACATCAAACAAACGTGATGCTAACAGCGGGTCGCGGCCAACCAACTCAGGCAATGTGCTTTGAATAGCTTGAATGTAAGCATCTGCAGAATGGTCTTCTAGCAAAATACGTTCAAGTAACATTTGTGTTGCTTGCCACTGGTTGAAACCGTTTGTTTCATGTTGAATTAAGAATGCTAATTCTTCATCACTGTAATCAAATACCAGATTTACAGGTGCAGAGAAATTACGTAGTAGGGAAACAACAGGTTGCTCAGTTACCCCTGTAAATTCAATGGTTGCCTCATCTTGGTCAAACAAATACACGCCATCTTTAACATCATTTACGAATAGGCTTTCACTGTGCAATGTATATTGCTCCCCTGTTTTAGCGTTAAAAAGCGCTAAAGCAACAGGAATTGGAACAGCTTTTAAATTCGGATATTTAGGATGCGCTTTTAGGCTTTGTTTAAAGCTTAAACGGTAAGTTTGTGCTATTGCATGGTACTCACCTTTTGCTTCAAGCTTTGGCGTACCTGGTTGGTTATACCAAGTTAAGAATGCAGATAAATCAACACCTGAACCCGCAGATAATGCAGCAACCCAGTCTTCTACTGTTACGGCTTGTCCATCATGACGGCGGAAATATTCATCGGTTCCTTGACGGTATTTTTCTTTACCGAGTAAGGTCGACATCATGCGGTTAATTTCCGCACCTTTTTCATAGACTGTCGCTGTATAGAAGTTATTAATTTCTACAAAGTGATCTGGACGCGGTGGATGCGACAATGGACCAGCATCTTCCGGGAATTGATGCGATTTAAGTACAGCGACATCATCAATACGTTGAACTGCAGCAGATTGTAAATCTTCAGAGAAAGACTGGTCACGGAAAACCGTTAAACCTTCTTTTAAGCACAGCTGGAACCAGTCACGGCAAGTAATACGGTTCCCGGTCCAGTTATGGAAATATTCATGCGCAATCACAGACTGTACTCGCATAATCGCTGCGTCAGTTGTGTACTCTTCATCGGCAAGCACGCATGAGGTATTAAAGATGTTTAAACCTTTATTTTCCATGGCACCCATGTTGAACTGACTAACAGCAACAATCATATAGTTGTCGAGGTCATAAGCACGGCCGTAGTGTTCTTCATCCCAACGCATTGAATGCTTTAATGCTTCCATTGCGATATGGCATTTTGGAATGTCTTTCTCGATTGCATAGATTTCTAAAGCAACATCGCGCCCTTCAGACGTCGTATAACGATCTTTAAGAACAGCTAAATCACCAATAACACAAGCAAACAAGTAGCTTGGTTTTTTAGTCGGGTCTTGCCAGATCGCAAAGTGACGGTTTTCACCTACCTCACCTGTTTCAAGCAAATTACCATTGGCAAGTAACACTGGATATTTTTTGTCGGCTTCTACACGTGTCGTAAAGACTGAAAGTACATCTGGACGGTCTGGATAGAACGTGATTTTGCGGAAGCCTTCAGGTTCATTCTGGGTTACAAACAACTCATCTGCTTTATATAAACCTTCAAGCTGAGTGTTGGTTTCAGGATGAATAATCACTTGAGTTTGTAAAATGGCTTCATCTGGTGCATCAGTGATCACCAGTTGTTCACTATCGAGTGAATATTGTGCAGGAGTAAGATCTTGACCATTGAGCTGAATAGATTGCAATTCAAGATCACGGCCCAATAACACCAAGTCTCCAGCAGTTTGACGCTTCATGACTAATGTTGAATCAACAATTGTTTTATCGTCATATACTTGAATATCAAGATTAATAGATTCAACCAAGAATGAAGGTTTTTGATAATCTTTTAAATAAACTGTTTGATCTGCCTGAACTGGAGGCTGCGCCGCAATATTCATCTTTATTCCTTATATACTTTTCGGAAACCGTAGTACGAATTTTATGAACTTGATCATACACATTCATACATACCGTGTTTGTTTACCTTTATAAAATTAATGGGACTTCATTTATACATTTCAAATTAGAATCGTCTTTTATTAGCACAGATTAGACCAAATTTACGATAATCGTTGCTTATATAATCAATCTATACAATAAAAATAAAACAACTTCAGCTTTTAACATTTTTTAGAGTCAGCTTACATTTTGGGCATGGTTCTTGCCTTTATTAATGCACCAATATAAATATTTCAATCAGAACAAGAGGTGTCAGTATGGAATTAAAAGCACATTTTCATCGTTTAGAAAATATTAAAGCGATTCATGATCTAGACGCAGCAGGACTCGATCACCATGTGATCGCAGTATTTTTATCTGCGGAAGGTATTTCTATTACAGCTCAGGAGGTGACTTCTATCGTCAATACTTATGATGCTTTAGGTAAAGTAAAACTACCAAGTAAAAAAGTGCAGGCACTTATCAATGCCAAAAAGCTTGGACAGAATGATGAGAGCTTGCCGTGCCCTGTTTAATTTTAAATTTTAACCCCTTATGAAAACCTAAAATCATAATAAAGATTTTAGGTTTTCTATTTTTGCACCAAACAAAAAGACAATCTCAGCTATCGGCAATGCGGCTGTGTATAATAGCTCTATCCTGACTAATTTATGCATTCGGAGCGAAATGGCCTTACAAATTCTACAGAAACAGCTAGATGAAAGTAGCCATTGTCCTCTCTGCCAAGCTTCAATGTACTGGGTAGATGCCGAGCAATTTGAACAAGACATTCAGTTTCATGAATGCAGTCATTGTCAGCACCGTATATTTAAAGATACGAAAATGACTTGTCATTGTGAAACATGCACAAAACAACGGAAAAAGCTTTTACAGCAAACACGCCTACAAGAACAACGCCAATTCAAGTCAAAAGAGCAACCACAACGTAGTCTGGAACAGCTCAGTTTTTTACATAAACTTTTTTTACTCAGCCTACTTGATGACTATGCTCGTGATGATCTTGCACATGACGAATACATTCACTGGGATCAGATTAAATATCAGTCCATTACACCAAACTGGATTTTTCAAAACTATCTGATTAAGCAACTCCATAAAGATGGAATTTTAAACGCCCAAGATCAAGCTGATGAACCTCAGTGCTTTTATTTAAACATTCGCTTGGATGGTTATAGTGACCCAAGTTTATTTAGTGTTGCCCAGCAATTACGCTACTGGTTTTATGAAAATTTAAGTCTTGGTATTCCGTTTCGTAGTGCCGATGAAGTAAAAGACGTACTTTTTCAGGTTCTCTACCAAGAGATTATTCAGTTTATGCAGTTCTATTGCCGCACTTGGGGCATTCAAATTGCAGGAAGCTCTAATTTCCAAACTTTTTGCTATCGTTTAATGGATTCATTGGCAATTGGTCAAATTTATTATTTAATTCAAACCGCGCTTGAGTACCTTTATAAACAAAAAGCTCTACAGCCGCGTAATGAAAAATTTATTAACACCAATTTGTTAAAGAAAACCTTAGAGCAATATCGTGAGAGAGCCTTAGCTGAAAAGTGGGAAACCTCAATGTTGCCTCGCCCTCACAATATTCCCTACAGTAAAATGAGTTATATTTTACTTAATCGCTTCTTAGGCTACGACGAACAGATCTTTGTACAACCTGTCTGGAAAGCATGGCGGAAAATTGAACCTCGATTAAACTTTTATTCAGTTAAACGCTGTATGCATTGTGGTTCAAATGATTTAAGTGTTGATTATGATGCGGCAGATTATGTTTCTTTGATTTGCCAAAGATGTAAGCATCAAGATCATTATTTTACTCACTAAATCTACAATCACTTTGGCTTAATAAGGATAGTAACATGACATCAGCATCGACTTTGATTGAGCAGGTAATTGACGCTTGGCAAAACATGCAGGCAAAAACGCCTCTTGTGCAATGCATTACCAATAGCGTTGCAGCCAACTATACAGCCAATGTCTTACTTGCTTCTGGTGCTTCACCTGCCATGATTGATAATCCTTATGAAGCAGAAAGTTTTACCAAAATTTCATCGGCTTTAAGCATTAATTTGGGCACACCTACTTCAGAGCAAATGCAAGCCATGCAAATCTCTGCCAAGGCAGCACAGCTTCATAACATTCCGTGGGTACTTGATCCAGTCGGCTATGGACCAATTTTAGCTTGGCGTAGTCAAATGACAGACGAGCTTTTACAGTTCAAGCCAAGCGTTATTCGTGGTAATGCTTCAGAAATCAGTACGCTTGCAGGCAACCAAGTTCAATCTAAAGGTGTCGATAGTACCCTAAGTAGTGATCAAGCCTATCAACAAGCCTATGCACTATTAGCACATGCGGACTGTATCGCTATTTCAGGTGAGTCAGATTATATTTTATCTAAAGAATTAGATGCTGTGATTCAAGTAAACGGCGGAAGCCCTTTACAGCCCAAAATCACAGCAACAGGCTGCGCTTTAGGTGCGTTAATCGCAGCATATAGCGCTGTGACGACGCCAACGATTGCTGCTCTTTCAGCTCATGTTCATTTTGCGATTGCGGGTAAACTTGCTGCAAATCAAGCGCAAACTATGGGAAGTTTTAGTACCATCTTTATGGATTATATCCATATGCTAGATGACAACTTGATCGAACAATATGCAGATATTAGGCTTTTAGAGATACAGGCATAACCTAGATTATGCCTGTATCACGCTAGAATCACTTTAAAAGTAAGTAGATATCTGTAATAAGATCGGACTACTTTTACATAGTGCTGATCTCTATTCTTGATTGAAATTGCGCTTTTTTAGAATTATACAACTTGCTTAAAGTAATCTTCTCTTGGCATATCGATAAGCTCAACGCACAATTGAATTTCTTTATTAAACTCTTGTTGTAAATAATTTTTATTGCTGAGTGCCGTTAATAGCTGTTCACCCATTAGCTGTTTTTGTTCGTCAGTTCTTCCAGACAAAATATAGACCTTTGCATGAATATAAGCCTGTTCCAGTCCCAAACCAATCAAGAAAACATCATCTTTACGCGCGCGGCTTTTAATGTCTTCTGGACTAAATAGCTCTGTTTCAATCAGTGTGGTATTAATTTCTTCAAGTAATTGTTTTGCGTTTAATCCAGTTAAATTTTCTGAATAATCAACTACAACGTGCGGCATAGCCACCTCAATTTATATAATAAGTCATTAAGCGAATTAAACTTTATTCAATAAATAATAAAGCTAATCGGACCTGATCATATCCCATTCGAGGACTGGTTGCTTCAACAATTGGTCTTAGTCTGATCGAACCATCATCAGAAAAATGATCTGGATTTTGACGCTTTTTCAGCTTCTTATAAATTTTACGAATTTCTTCGACCACCTCTTCACCCGGATGGGCAACTGAAATATCCAGCTTTTGCTCTTTATGCAGTCGAGCCAAGTGATTAATAATCGTCGCTGGGGTTAAACCACGTTCATGCGCGATGTCTTCAATCTCATAGCCTTCTTCAAACAACGCACGTGTCTCATCTAGCGTTGCCGTAGCGTAATTTTGCTTGCCACCTTTTGCGAGTTTCTTCTCATTACGAGAAATCTCGGTTTCATTTAAGGTGCCGCCACAGTGACGAATAAACGCTTTATGCTGAGCCGTTAAATCTACATCTGCAAAGTTATCTTCGGCTTCTTTTGAAAGCTCTTGAAAACGACGATCCGCTTTTACAGCTAAACTATCTAACTCTAAAGCTTGCTCGTTAATCCCTAATAATTTTAGACCAGTTAAAGATTTTAGGCGCGACAATGCAACATAACCCTGCCCTTTTTCAAAGGTGTTCATGAGGTTAATTTCAGCCGCTTCTAAAGTCATCCCTTGGCTTTTATGAATAGTAATCGCCCACGCTAAACGAAGCGGAATTTGCTGAAAACTTGCAATCACTTTGCCTGCTTCATTTTCAACGGACCACGTTTCAGGAGCAACCAACAATGTTGTTCCATCGGTCAATTTTACTTTGGGCAGTAAGCCATTTTCATCATCTTCTTCAAAGCCGATGACTTCACCCAAGCTTCCATTGATATAACCCATATCAAAGTTATTTTTTACAAACATGACTTTGGCATGTTTTTTAAGTGTGAGTTCTTCTGGCGCACGCACTGAAGATTTTAAAGTTTCTAATAACTTTTCATTACCATCTAAAACAGCATTGAATTGATGCCCTTCATTATCAATTTCATTTAAGTGCTGATAATTGATGTTGTCGACATCCATATTATGCGTATAAAGACGAGTAAAGGTGTCACCAATATCATGCGAGCGTGATTGACGCAGTGCTTGTAAATGATCTGGTTGAATATTTTGCGCACGAATCGCGTTTAAAATCTGGTTCAGAATTTCATCGTCTTGACGGTGCTGTTCTGTTAAATAGCATACGCGGAATTTAGCTTCGACCCATGCATCTGACATAAAGCAGAACTTATCACGGTTGGCTTCACCATTACGACCTACAGGCGGTAACTGGAAGAAATCTCCAGCCACAATGACTTGAATACCACCGAATGCTTCATCGCTTTCTTTAAAATATTTTAGAACTTGATTGACCAGATTAAGCTGTTTCGCATGTAGCATTGAGATTTCATCAATCACAAGAACTTGCGCATTTTCAAGGTGTTCCTTGAGATATTTACGCTCTTTCATGCGTTTTAGATCGTCGTCAGTTAACAGATCTTTAATGCCAATGCCAGCCCATGTATGAATGGTCATACCGTTCATATGCGTTGCCGCAATACCTGTAGACGCCGTAATAGCTACAGGCACTTTACGTGCTTTTAGGTATTGGATGTACTGATTGAGTGTATAGGTTTTCCCTGCACCAGCCGAACCGGTTAAAAAGACATTTTCACCTGCTTTAAGCAGTTTAAGCGCAGTTTCCTGTTTCATAATCTCATATGTACATCTTCAACAGCCCATAGCTTAACGATTTTCCCGAAAAAATTAAATGAATGTGCCAAACTTTCTAAAAAGCACATATAAATCAATAATTAAAAACAAAATAATATTTGGTAGGTTTTTGGTAGGTAGGAAAATAAACTTCACATCACAATACTAAGGCCATGGTGAGGCTCACCTGTAATAACAAACAATGGATTTATGGAAGAAGGAATCACTCCATGGCTTTTAAAAATATTGCAGATCAAACAAACGGTTTTTATATTCCATGCGTATCACTCTTTGGACCAGGATGTGCTAAAGAAATTGGTACAAAGGCACAAAACCTCGGCGCAAAAAAAGCATTAATTGTGACCGATGAAGGCTTATTTAAATTTGGTGTTGCAGATCTTATCGCAAACTATTTAACTGAAGCAGGCGTTGCAAGCCATATATTCCCAGGCGCAGAACCTAACCCAACCGATATTAATGTTCATAATGGCGTAAATGCCTATAACGACAATGGCTGTGACTTTATTGTGTCTTTAGGTGGCGGTTCATCTCACGACTGTGCAAAAGGGATTGGGTTAGTCACTGCTGGTGGTGGTCATATTCGCGACTACGAAGGTATTGATAAAAGTAAAGTCCCGATGACGCCATTGATTGCAGTGAACACCACAGCTGGTACGGCATCTGAAATGACTCGTTTCTGTATTATTACCAATACAGATACTCACGTAAAAATGGCGATTGTTGACTGGCGTTGTACTCCACTTATCGCGATCGATGATCCGAAACTCATGATTGCAAAACCGGCTGGTTTAACCGCTGCAACAGGTATGGATGCATTAACCCATGCAGTTGAAGCATATGTTTCTACAGCGGCAAACCCAATTACTGATGCGTGTGCAGAAAAAGCGATTACGATGATTAGCCAGTGGTTACAACCTGCTGTCGCAAATGGTGAAAACATCGAAGCGCGTGATGCGATGAGCTATGCACAATATTTGGCTGGCATGGCATTTAACAACGCATCTTTAGGTTATGTTCACGCAATGGCGCACCAGTTAGGCGGTTTCTACAACCTACCTCACGGCGTATGTAATGCAATCTTGTTACCACATGTTTGTGAATTTAACTTAATTGCTTGCCCAGATCGCTACGCAAAAATCGCGGAGTTAATGGGTGTAAATACTCACGGACTCACCGTAACAGAAGCTGCCTATGCCGCAATTGATGCCATTCGCAAACTGTCTTCATCAATTGGTATTCCATCTGGCTTAACCGAGCTTGGTGTGAAAACTGAAGACCTTGCGGTGATGGCAGATAATGCTCAAAAAGATGCATGTATGCTCACCAACCCTCGTAAAGCAAATCATGCACAAGTTGTGGAGATTTTCAAAGCAGCACTTTAATACTGATGTAATGGCATATCCCTCTAGTAAGTCAAATCCCTCCGACCGTTGACTTACTTTTTTGGGGAATACTTAGCTCCAGCGGTATTCCCTTTTTTTAGAACCTAAACTCCAACCCTCTCTAAACCTAATTGACAATTCGCCCATTTCATTGAAGGATACTCTGCATGTCTTAATTACAATAGCTCGATAAAAATGAATACATCTTTAGCTAATCAAACTTATGTTCCAGATATTTTAGGTACGGGTTATGAACAACGCACACTCAACTTTCCGGATGATTATGAAGGAAAAGTTGTAGCCACCTTAGTCCGTAAAAAGGCCGCTCAACCGACTCAAAAAGCCGTGCTGTATATTCATGGTTTTTTAGATTATTTCTTTCAAACCGAAATGGCTGAGCAATTTAATGCTCATGGTTATGACTTCTATGCACTTGATTTAAGAAAATATGGCCGCTCAAAGCTACCTCATCAAATTTTCTATAATGTGCTTGATTTAAATGAATACGATGCCGAAATTACTCAAGCATTAGAGATTATTGGTGAAGAGCAACACACTCAGGTTTTACTCGCAGGTCATTCAACTGGTGGTTTGACAGCAACACTTTATGCTGCCCATCATCCAGATCATCCTCTTATTAAAGCGCTATGGGCAAATAGTCCGTTTTACGACTTTAATTTAAGTCTAATCGAAAAGAAATTTGGTATTCCAATGCTCAGTCGAGTAGGAAAATATCTACCAAAAGTTAAATTCCCAAGCCAACTCAACAAATGGTATACCACCAGTCTTCACAAGCAGCTCAAAGGTGAATGGGAGTTTAACCTTGACTGGAAACCAACCTCTGCCCCTACAGTTCAACTCAGCTTTGTACATGCGATTCATACGGCACAAAAAGAGATTCATCGCGGGGTTAAACTAAACATTACCGCAATGATTATGCATTCGCATCAAACTAAAAACCCGCGCAAATGGGGTCCAGATGCAACTCAAAGTGACGTGATTTTAGATGTTAAAGACATTGAGAAACATGGTAAAAAAATTAAAGGTGATGTCTCTGTAGTCTCTATTCACAATGGATTGCATGACTTAGTCCTTTCGGCCCAGCCAGTACGAGAACAAGTCTATCAACAATTGTTCCAGTGGCTGGATCAAAAAATTACTTAACTAAGCTTAGGTGAGTCAAGGTATTTCACCAGCAGTTGATGCGCAGGATGTTCACTTGGTAAGAGCTCCATAAGGCGTTCTACCGCATCAATTGCTTCAGGGAAATGCGCTAGATGCTTTAACAGTAAATCTGTTTCTTGGGTTTTAAAAATTGCATCGCTCAAGCGCGACTCAAGGCAGTCGCGCCATGCACATAAAAACGGACTTTCAGTTTTTGCCAGAAATACACCTGTGTAAAGCTGCAAAGCTGAGGCTGCATATCCTGCATCGAGCGCTTGTTCAGCTTGTAAGAAATCAGCTTCAACGTGTACAAGTAACCGATACGGGCGTGAACCAAGTAAACCTCCCAGAATATCTCGTAGTTGAGACATTTCAGCTTTAAGTGTGCCCATGCTGACTTTACGTTCGCCATAGAGCGCCTGATAAAGATGCTCTAAAGTTAAACCATGCGGACATAGCGCCAATATGGTTAAAATTTCAATTTGACGCGGCGTTAATAATAGACTCTTGCCGTTAAATTTAACTTGCGGCGTTGAAAATGCCCGGATATGTAAATGTTGACGCTGCTGCTCTAGCAAAGCAGACTGAATAATGGATGCACAACGTTCAGCAGCCAATATCCCTAAACTATTATGGTTCTTCCACGTGGTTGATAGATCAACGACGCCTAACGTCTGTTTTGAATATGGGTCGATAATCGGCGCGGCATAACACACCCAATCATGAATCGACTCCATGTAATGTTCATTAGAAAAAACACAACTTGATTGTTGAGTTTTTAAAGATAAAGCCAAGGCATTGGTGCCAACAAATTCTTCACGCCACTGACCACCTTGTACAAAATGTACACGCTCAGCAGCACTTTGCATTTGAGCACTTGGTGCCGTCCAGATAATCGTACTGCCAATATCACCGACAGCAATTACCATTGAAGATTGTTCTGCAATATGACGTAAGTCGTCGGCACATTGGCTTAAAGCCATATCTAAAGCATTTTGTGAAGCAGTTTTTTTCTCGACTAATGGAGCGGCAAAACGCTCCTTAGGAATTGCGGCAGAAGCCGATCGTTCCCACGAGCTTGCAATACTTTGGCCGAGTTTGGCAGCGTTCTGAGGAGAGAGACTATTTTGCGTGCGCAGTTGATCAATCAACGTCCGTTGCTGCAATAAATCCTTTTTTGTGAACATTTGTAAATTCCTTATATATCCACATTTCTATTCCAACCTTTCTCCAACCTTCTTCTTTATATCCTAATTATACAAAGTACGAAAGTACCTACTGACAGGGTTCTTGTTAGTCTTTAGTCCTAAAAAGCAAAGGAATATTTATATGCGCTATATCGATCCAAATCAACCAGGCTCAAAAGTTCAATTTAAATCACAATATGAAAATTTTATTGGCGGTGAATGGGTGGCACCTATAAAAGGTGCATATTTTGACAATGTATCTCCTGTTGACGGAAAAGCTTTCACACGTATTCCACGCTCTAGTGCCGAAGATATTGAGCTCGCTCTAGATGCAGCACACAAGGCGAAAGCAACATGGAATAAAGCATCACCAACAGTACGCTCAAATATACTTTTAAAAATTGCTGATCGTTTAGAGGCAAATCTTGAAATGCTTGCTGTTGCCGAAACTTGGGATAATGGTAAAGCAGTCCGTGAAACTTTAGCAGCTGACCTTCCGCTCGCGATCGACCATTTCCGTTATTTCGCTGGATGTATTCGTGCTCAAGAAGGCGGCATCTCTGAAATTGATGAAGATACTATTGCTTACCATTTCCATGAACCACTAGGTGTCGTTGGTCAAATCATTCCGTGGAACTTCCCGATTTTGATGGCAGCATGGAAACTTGCACCTGCTTTAGCAGCAGGTAACTGTGTGGTAATTAAGCCAGCTGAACAAACGCCAGTGGGTATTTTGTTGGTCGCTGAACTCATTCAAGATATTTTACCACCAGGTGTCCTCAATATTGTGAATGGTTTCGGTTCAGAAGTCGGCCGTCCTTTAGCAACAAATCCACGTATTGCAAAAATCGCGTTCACAGGATCAACTCAAACTGGACAAATGGTGATGCAATATGCGACCGAAAATATTATTCCAGTTACCTTAGAACTTGGCGGTAAGTCACCAAACCTTTTCTTTGAAGATATCATGGATAAAGAAGATGATTTCTTAGAAAAAACGCTTGAAGGTTTTGCCATGTTTGCCTTAAACCAAGGTGAAGTATGTACTTGCCCTTCTCGTGCTTTAGTACAAGAAAGCATTGCTGATCAGTTCTTAGAGATGGCTGTCGAACGTGTAAAACGTATTAAAACTGGCCATCCTCTTGATACAGAAACGATGATTGGTGCTCAAGCATCTCTACAACAGCAAGAGAAAATCTTACGTTGTATTAACACGGGTCGTGAAGAAGGTGCAGAACTCTTACTTGGGGGTAGCGGCCGTAAAGAAGTAGGCGATGGTTACTATGTCGATCCGACTATTTTTAAAGGTCACAATGGCATGCAAGTTTTCCAAGAGGAAATTTTTGGACCTGTACTTGCTGTGACAACGTTCAAAGACTTTGACGATGCAATCAAAATTGCCAATGATACCATGTATGGTTTAGGTGCTGGCGTTTGGTCACGTTCAGCACATATTTCTTACCGTGCTGGTCGTGCTATTGAAGCGGGCCGTATCTGGACAAACTGCTATAATATCTACCCTGCACATGCTGCATTTGGTGGTTACAAGAAGTCTGGTATTGGCCGTGAAAACCATAAGATGATGCTAGATCACTATCAACAAACTAAAAACTTGTTGGTGAGTTATTCAACTAAACCAATGGGCTTCTTCTAAGTTTCGCACCAAGTTGATACCAAGCTATCAACACTACGAAGAAATAAGATACCTAATTATATAAGAAGCCAGTAATTTAGATTACTGGCTTCTTTATTCCCGATTGTTAAGATTGAATTTTTATCATTTAGAACAAAAAAGTTTCATCTACTCCCTGAGGTGCTTCATTTAGGCATTGCTTTTGCATTAATTCATACAAATCCACTCGCAGGAGTATTGTATGAATCAACCAGAAACAGCTTCCGTTATTTCCTCAAAGACAGAAGTCTCGTCAGCAGAATATTTTGCTCAGCGTCAACTTAAACAAGGTACCGTTGGTTGGTTACTCCTGATTGGTTTAGGCGTGGCTTATGTGATATCTGGTGATTTTGCCGGTTGGAACTTCGGTATTGCTCAAGGCGGTTGGGGTGGTATGTTTATTGCCACTGCCCTTGCTGCGCTTATGTACTTGTGTCTGTGTCTTTCCATGTCAGAAATGTCCACCATGATGCCGACAGCAGGCGGCGGTTATAGTTTTGCACGTGCTGCCTTTGGTCCTTTTGGGGGCTATTTAACAGGAACAGCTATTCTAATTGAATACGCAATTGCACCTGCTGCTATTGCCGTATTTATTGGCGGTTATTGTGAATCTCTATTTGGTATTAATGGTTGGATGATTTACCTCGTCTGCTATGCCATTTTTATGGGCATACATCTCAAAGGTGCTGGCGAAGCCTTAAAAATTATGTTCGCAATTACCCTTGTCGCTGCTATTGCCCTTATTGTGTTTATCGTCGCAATGATTCCACACTTTAATGCACAAAATTTGTTTGATATCCCAGTTGGTACAGGTGTTGGTGCAAGTCTTTTTTTACCTCATGGCTATTTGGGTATTTGGGCTGCAGTTCCCTTTGCAATCTGGTTTTTCCTTGCAGTTGAAGGTGTGCCATTAGCAGCCGAAGAAGCAAAAGATCCAGCCAAATCCCTGCCACGCGGTTTAATCGGAGCAATGCTCATCTTAACGGCCTTTGCTATGCTCATTTTATTCTTAGGTGCAGGTGCAGCGGGTGCAAGTACTTTACAAAACTCTGGTGCTCCCCTCGTCGATGCTCTGGTTAAAGTGTATGGCACCAATACTTGGCTTGCGACTTTTGTTAACTTTGTTGGTTTAGCAGGTTTAATCGCGAGTTTCTTTTCAATTATCTATGCCTATTCGCGTCAAATTTTTGCACTCTCTCGTGCTGGTTACTTACCTACTTCACTCTCTTTAACCAATAAAAATAAAGCCCCTTATCTCGCAATTATTATTCCGGGCATTATTGGGTTCTTGCTTTCACTTAGCAAAGAAGGTGATTCACTGATTTTAATCGCGGTTTTTGGTGCAACTATTTCTTATGTGTTGATTCTTTTATCCCACATCAAACTACGCCTATCTAAACCCGACATGCCTCGTCCTTATAAAACTCCTGGAGGAATCGTTACTTCAAGTATTGCCTTAGTTCTAGCAGTCGCTGCTGTGGTTGCAGGCTTTGTTGTTAATCCGAAAGTTTGGTTTATTGCTGCCGCTATTTATGTCGTATTTATTGCTTACTTTTTACTCTATAGCCGTTATCATTTAGTTAAAGGTACACCAGAAGAAGAGTTTGCAAATATTAAAGCCGCGGAACAAGAACTATAAAAAAGGATTCAACTATGAGTTATCGCAATATTGTCGCCAATCAACAGTATCACTTTGCTGACTTGAAGACCTTGATGGCAAAAGCAACGCCCTTACGTTCAGGAGATGAATTAGCAGGTGTAGCGGCCAGAGACGCAACCGAACATGTTGCGGCACAAATGACTTTGGCCGATGTACCACTTAAAACTTTTTTGAATGAGGTTGTGGTCGATTACGAAACTGATGAAATTACAAGACTAATTATTGATGAACATGATCTGGCAGCCTTTGCCCCTATTTCACACTTTACAGTAGGTGATTTTCGAAATTGGTTACTTGGTGAAGAAGCCACTGCACAAAGCCTAAAAGCCTTAGCGTCAGGTTTAACTCCAGAAATGGTAGCTGCTGTCAGCAAAATTATGCGCAATCAAGATTTGATTTATGTTGCCAGTAAATGTGAGGTAGTCACTCAATTTCGTAACACGATTGGTTTAAAAGGCCATCTTTCTACCCGTTTACAACCGAACCACCCTACCGATGATGTGCTTGGTATTTCTGCAAGTATTTTAGATGGTTTGATGTATGGCAATGGTGATGCCGTGATTGGTATCAATCCAGCGACGGATAACCTACATAATTTGTCAGAGCTACTGAAACTGCTTGATCATGTCATTCAGGAATATCAGATTCCAACACAATCTTGTGTTCTCACACATATCAGCTCAGGCATTCAACTTGCTGAAAAAAATGTGCCAATTGATTTAATGTTCCAATCAATCGCTGGTACACAACTGGCTAACGAAGGCTTTGGAATATCGCTCGATTTACTACAAGAAGGATATGAAGCCACACTTGCACTCAAGCGCGGAACCATTGGACAAAACGTCATGTACTTTGAAACGGGTCAAGGCAGTGCGTTATCCAGCAATGCACATCACGGCGTTGACCAGCAAACATTAGAAACGCGTGCTTATGCAGTAGCTCGTAAATACAATCCGCTTTTAGTGAATACAGTCGTTGGCTTTATTGGTCCTGAATACCTTTTTAACGGTAAACAAATTATACGTGCGGGACTAGAAGATCACTTCTCCGGTAAGTTGCTTGGCGTGCCAATGGGCTGCGACATTTGTTATACCAACCATGCCGATGCCGACCAAAATGATATGGATGTTCTTCTTACTCTATTTGGCGCCGCGGGTATTAACTTTATTATGGGGATTCCGGGTTCAGACGATGTCATGCTCAACTATCAAACGACTTCATTCCATGATGCCCTCTATTTAAGACAACTCCTCGGTTTAAAACCCGCTCCTGAGTTTTCAGCATGGCTTGAACAGCAAGGTATTTTTAAACAACAAAACTCCCAAATATGTTGGGCAGATCACATGCCCGACCAATTCTCTCGTCTGCTCATGAACTAGGGAGAACGTTATGAAACTTAATCGTGATATTCAATATCCATCTTCTACCCATCAAGATCAGTGGGAAAAACTTAAACAATTTACTGATGCCCGCATTGCATTAGGACGTGCTGGTTGTAGCATCCCAACACGTGCCTTACTTGAGTTCCAGTTGTCGCATGCGCAAGCAAAAGATGCGGTTTATCAAGAGATGGATGTTTCCTACCTCTCGGAGCAATTAACACAACGGCAGCTGCAAAGTCTTCATGTACAAAGTAATGCACCTAATAAAGAAATTTATCTTAAACGTCCAGATTTAGGACGTCAGCTTTCAGATCAATCAAAAGAAGCCTTAATTAAGAAGTATGCAGAAAATCCGCAACAGTATGATGTTTGTATTGTGGTCGGTGACGGTCTCTCCGCGAGAGCGATTGAAGCGAATGCTATTCCACTCATTACAGCGCTAAGTGAACAAATTCAGCAAGAAAAATGGAGCCTTGCACCGATTACACTAGCAACAGGCAGTCGGGTTGCTTTAGGTGATGAAGTTGCTGAGATCTTTAAGGCACCCATGCTAGTGATGCTAATCGGTGAGCGCCCTGGTTTAAGCTCTCCTGATAGTATGGGAATTTACTACACATGGAATGCATATTCAGGCTGCCTCGATGCCAAACGTAATTGTATTTCTAATGTTCGCTCAGCAGGTTTAAGTATTCCAGTTGCAGTACAACGTTTAATGGCATTAATGAAAAAATCAAAACAGCTTGGCTTTTCAGGAGTTAATTTGAAAGATGAACATCAACTTTCAGATATAGGTCTTGAGGGAACTCAAAAGCTATTATTTTAAACAGTAGAATATGTTTAGGGATTTATTCATAAATAGATAATCCTTTGCATAACAACCTCATTTTAACGAAAAATATCAATTTTCAGGTATTGACGATTTATACAGATATTTTCTTCTTTATATTTATCGCTATACTCCACCTATTGATCTTCTATGAATCATTTGTATGAACACAACAAACGCCTTCCCTAAAACTATTTATGCCATTCAGCATCTTGCTTTCGAAGACTTAGGTTCATTAGAAGATGTCTTTTATCAACTCGGATTTCGCGTTCGTTATTTTGAAGCAGGTGTTGATGATTTAACCCCTGCTTTTTCACATGAAGGTTTAACTATTATTTTAGGCGGTCCAATCGGAGTTTATGAAACTGACGATTATCCATTCTTAAAAGATGAAATCGCTTTACTCAAACAACGTTTAGCAGCTGACAAGCCTACACTTGGTATTTGCCTAGGCGCACAGCTTATTGCTCATGCACTTGGCGCAAAAGTATATGCAGGACATCAAAAAGAAATTGGCTGGGGTCCATTGAGCTTAAGTTTACGTCCTAATCAGGTATTATCTGCTTTGCTTAATAATGTCCATGTTCTACATTGGCATGGTGACACTTTCGACCTCCCTGAAAACGCGGTGTTATTAGCTAGTTCAGAGATTTATACCAATCAAGCATTTGAAGTTGGAAATAATATTCTCGCGTTGCAGTTTCATATTGAAACAACAGAAGAAAATTTTGAGAAATGGTTAATTGGCCATACATGTGAACTTCGAAATGCCAATATTTCTATTCCAAAACTTCGCGAAGAAAACTTACAATATGCTCAAGCACTTGAACATGCTGCTTTTGATGTTATTCAAAAATTTCTTAAACGAATTGGATATAGCGGTTAATAAATAAAATTATCTTCAATCTAATAATTAATCTATATATCTCAATAGAGCCAACTGCTTTTTTATTAACCAAAAGATAGGGTAAAAACCTATTTTTTGGCACATTTTATATTCAACAAAGTCTACTGTTTTACTATACTTTTATTCACAAATATAAATAGTTAAATCATTATGGAAATCCTGAAATTTATTAAAAGCTTTAATACAGTGAACACTTATTTATTGCTAGCATCTATTCTTCTTATAATCATTGTTCTTTATTTCTACGTGGTTAATCCGGCTTAGCTTATTTGCCAAAGCACCATAAAACATAATATATGTAAGAAAATAGATATAAAAAAGCCCAACTCAGTTGGGCTTTTTTATATCTGCTATTTGCTCAAAAACATTTTACGCGTCTTACTTTTTCTCAGGCTTGAAGCTATCTTTCAAATCCAGAATACGGTTGAAAACCGGTTTCTCTGGTGAATGATCATATTGATCAGCGACAAAATAGCCTTCACGCTCAAATTGGAAACGATCTTCAGGATTCGCTTGTGCTAAAGCTGGCTCAATAACAGCTTGTACCACTTTTAATGATTCAGGATTAAGATTTGCCAAGAAGTCATCATCTGCATCAGGTGCGGCTTCAGTAAACAAACGATCATAAATACGTACTTCAGCAGGAATCCCTTTAGTTGCAGATACCCAGTGAATCACGCCTTTAACTTTACGGCCTTCCGGATTCTTTCCTAGAGTTTCAGGGTCAATTGAACATTTCAATTCAATCACTTCACCATTTGCATCTTTAATAACTTCATCACATTTAATCACGTAAGCATGGCGTAAACGCACTTCACCGTCAGGAATTAAACGTTTAAAGCCTTTTGGCGGTACTTCTTCAAAATCTTTACGATCAATATAGATTTCCTTGGTTAAAGGAATCACACGATCACCCATATCAACATTAGGATGGCGAGCATGCGTAAGATCCATATCTTCAGGTAAATTAGTTAAAGTCACTTTAAGTGGACTTAAAACAGCCATACCACGCGCAGCAGTATTTTCTAAAGATTGACGAATACAGAACTCAAGCATTGCAACATCAACAATACCGTCAGTTTTTGACACGCCTACACGCTTACAAAAATCACGTAAGCCTTCAGGAGTAAAAC
Source organism: Acinetobacter sp. C13 (assembly GCF_016809775.1). NCBI lineage: Bacteria > Pseudomonadati > Pseudomonadota > Gammaproteobacteria > Moraxellales > Moraxellaceae > Acinetobacter > Acinetobacter sp. C13. The sequence goes on along the minus strand of NZ_JAFBJL010000002.1, from coordinate 590,596 downwards.
CACGACGGCGCATACCGACTACGGTTGGCATACGCGGGTCATCCCAACCATTTACATACGCACCTTCCACCAATTTACGTAATTTACGTTTTGACGTAATGGTGTAGTCCACGTTTAAACGTGAAGATTCGTACTGATGCGGAACAGCTTTAGATTTTACTTTTTCTACAATCCAGTCATAAAACGGACGGTGATCTTGGAACTCTAATGTACAAAGCGAATGGGTAATCCCTTCAATCGCATCAGACAATGGATGAGCATAGTCATACATTGGATAGATTTTCCATTTATCGCCAGTTTGGTGATGCTCTGAATGCAATACGCGATATAAAATCGGATCACGCATATGTACATTTGTACTTGCCATATCAATCTTGGCACGTAAAACCGCTTCACCCTCTTTAAACTCACCGCTACGCATTTTTTCAAAGCGAGCAAGATTCTCTTCAATAGATGCATCACGGTATGGAGAGTTTTTACCTGGCTCAACAAAGCTACCGCGGTTTAACTTAATTTCTTCTGGAGATTGTAAATCTACATATGCATCGCCTTGTTCAATAAGTTGAACTGCCCATGCATATAATTGATCAAAATAACCTGATGCATAGCGTGGTTCACCATTCCAGTTAAAACCAAGCCATTTCACATCATTCGCAATACCGTCAACATACTCTTGTTCTTCAGCATCAGGGTTTGTATCGTCAAAACGCAAATTACACAAACCATCAAACTCTTCAGCCACACCAAAGTTCAAGCAAATCGCTTTTACATGGCCAATATGTAAATAACCATTTGGTTCTGGTGGAAAACGCGTTACGATCTGCTTTGCACGTCCCGTAGCCAAATCATCAGTAATGACTTGGCGAACAAAATCTAAGCCAGCCTGTTGTTCTTGCTGCGCAGAATCGACAGAGGCATGAGTATTCGGTGTCGGGTTATTAGGCAGGCTCGAGACAACATCATTAGGCTTCATAGTGTATCAATCACTTCTTTGTAGATAAATTTCGAAAAATTTAAACGCTATCTTCATTTTTCACAAAGATTTTAACGTTTTTTACTTGCCTTGTAGTTTACAGTTTGCTTATGCTTCTCTCAACCAAAAACCCATGGTCATAAGCCCATGTTTAGGAGATTAATGTAATGAGTTTTCCTCAAGTCGAATTAAACACCAATAAAGGTCGTATTGTTCTTGAACTAAATACTGAAAAAGCACCAAAAACAGTAGCAAACTTTTTAGAATATGTACGTGACGGTTTTTATGACGGCGTTATTTTCCACCGTGTCATTGATGGTTTCATGATCCAAGGTGGCGGGATGGATGAAAACTTCAAAGAAAAAGCAACTCGTGATTCTATCGAAAACGAAGCTGACAACGGTTTAAGCAATGATGTTGGTACGATTGCTATGGCACGTACTCAAGCACCTCACTCTGCTTCTGCACAGTTCTTCATTAACGTAAAAAACAACTCTTTCTTAAACCATACCTCTAAAACTGCTCAAGGTTGGGGTTATGCTGTATTTGGTAAAGTTGTTGAAGGTATGGATGTTGTTGAAGCGATCAAAGGCGTTCGCACTGGCAACCGTGGTTACCACGCTGACGTTCCTTTAGAAAACGTTGTAATCGAATCTGCTAAAATTATTTCTGAATAATTTTAGGAATAAGCTGTGACTTATCTGTTTATCTCTGATTTACACTTGTCACCTGAACACCCTCGACTTGTTCGAGGGTTTTTAGATTTATTGGTGCATTATCAAAATAAACAAACACAGCTTTATATTTTAGGTGACTGGTTTAACGCTTGGATTGGCGATGATTACTCAGCACCATGGCTCGATGAAATTATTGAGGCATTAAAAGACTTTAACAAAAAAGGAAATCGGGTTTACTTCCAAGTAGGTAACCGTGATTTTGCTTTAAATCAGATTTTCCTCAATAAATTTAACGGTGTATTACTACCTGACATTTATTATCTTAATATTGCTGGACATCAGTACCGCCTAGAACACGGTGATGCACTATGTACAGATGACATTTCCTATCAAAGATTTAGAAAAATTATTCGAAATCCACTTTTAGTGGCTTTTTTACGCCGTACACCCCTGAGTTTTCGCAGCAAACTAGTTAATGGCTTTCGAAAAAGAAGCTCCGCAGATAAACAGCAAAAAAGCTATGAAATTATGGATGTAAATGAACAAGCTGTTATTTCTGCTTTAGAAGATGTAGATATACTGATTCATGGACATACCCATCGCCCTGCAATTCACCAAGTACAAGCTAAACAACGAATTGTTCTTGGCGATTGGCATGAAGATCAAGCTTATATTTTGGAAATTGATCCATCTTCAGATACACCACAGCTTGAATTGATTATCTGGAATTATTAACTAAAAATTAGTCACTTTTTATTTGAACTTTCAATTCTTTAATTTTGTTATTTAAATCAAAATCGTAAATCGCACAAAGACTGGCAATAAATACAAATTTCCAGCTTATATATGCATGAGTATGATACTCAATGTATAAAATCAAAAGACTCAAAACAAATGCAAAAATGATAAAGGCTTTCACGATTCTAAATTCTCGCAGCTTACTCTTTGCATCTGTTGGCATTAAATCAATCATTTTCAATAGATTATTAAAACTTTATATAAACATTATATTTCTTTATCAAACTACATACGAAATGTTTTTGAATAAAATAGCGTATGATGGCAAAGATTAAATTCTCTCAATTGCCATAAGATTGATATGGAGCACACCTATGGACTTATTGAATTCTGTTAAAAGCCGCTATACAACAAAAGCATATGATTCTGAAAAGAAAATTCCTCAAGAAAAAATTAATAAATTATTAGAAATTTTACGTTTTACCCCTTCTTCAGTAAATATTCAGCCTTGGCACTTTGTAGTTGCAGACAATCTTGCAGCTAAAGAACGAATCGCAAAAGCATTAACAGGAAAGTATGCTTACAATGCTCCTAAAGTGCTAGAGTCATCACATACACTTGTATTCTGTACAAAAACGGATATTACATCTGAGTACTTAAATCAACTACTTGAGCAAGATGATTTAAGTGGCCGTTTTAAAGATGAAAAAGCAAAATTAGGCCAAAAAGATACTCGCCATGGCTACGTCGAGTTCTACCGAAATGAACAGAAGAATTTATTCGGGTGGATGGAAAATCAAACATTCATTGCTTTAGGACAGCTACTCTTTGCTGCTGGCTTAGAAGGCATTGATGCGACTCCAATGGGTGGCTTTGATGAAAAAGTTCTAAATACTGAGCTCGGGTTAACTGAAAAAGGCTTACGAAGCTCTGTGATTGTTTCTCTAGGCTATCGTAGTGAAAATGACTTTAATGCTAAGCTTCCTAAATCACGTCTGCCAGATGAAGTGATTTTCACATATTTATAAAAATCTCTATAGTTCAAGAGATTCTATTCTCTTGAACTATCAAACCATTGCGCTAGCTAAACAAACTACTCCACTTATTCCTAAAAGAATCCCCAAAATGGTAGGCCATTTTAATTTTTCTTTATATAAAATCACTCCGCTTAAAATTCCCAATAACACAACAAGAATATTCATGCTCGCAAAAACAATTGCAGGAGAATCTTTTAAAAGAATATGAGCTTTTACATATAAAGCAATATTTGAAAAATTGAGTATTCCTAATATTAACCCAGCTATCGTACTTTTAAACTGCCACTTTTGAGTCTTCTGTAGCAATAAATATGAAATCGACAATATAAAAGCAGTAATAAAAATAAGATTTAAAGTGAGTGCAAACTGCAGACCTAAACTACTTGTATATTTCAAGAGAATATCTACTGCTGCATAACCACACCATACACTTAAAAGAGCAAAGATCGCTTTTCGAGATTGGTGATTTGCTGAAGAATTGATTTGCCCAAATAATACGAGTAAGACCGCAGAAATCCCTAGGCCTACACCCCACAGTTTTAAGGTATTAAATTGTTCATGAAAAAAGAAATATGCCGCAAGTAAAGAAAGAACAACTGAAAGACGCTGTGCAAGTTCGGTTCTCACAATTCCTGCATACTCTAATGATTTAGCAAGACATAAAAAAATACTAGGTAAAATTATTCCTAAAGCAAAGATTAACCACCAAGGCGTATGTTGTATTGAAACATGTTGAATATCAGGCTGAAACCACCAAAAACAAAGAAGACTTGCGCTTGCATAGTTCCATGCAATCATCTGTAATGGCTGATAACCTTTTTTCTTTAAATTTTTTAATAGGATAGATACCAAGACACTGCTCAAAGCAGCAGCTAATATTAATATCATTAATTAAAGCCCTATCTATTTAAATATATTAGTTATCATGGCCAAATCGCTATCCATGACCGTTTAAATGCTTTGGATTAACTTTTAAATACACATAAAAAAACCAGTCATTATCTGACTGGCTTCTTTTTTAGATTTCAATTAACGATTATTTTCGTCGTCTTGACCATCTTCAAATTTAGAATCGTTGTCAAAACCACCTTGATGACCGCCGAAGCCGCCTTGGCCGCCGAAGCCACCTTGACCACCAAAGCCACCGCCTTGACCACCAAAGCCACCGCCTTGACCACCGAAACCACCTTGACCACCGAAGCCACCTTGAGCGCCACCGAAGCCGCCTTGAGCGCCACCGAAGCCACCTTGAGCGCCGCCAAAGCCGCTACCTTGACCACCAAAACCGCCTTGAGTGCCGCCTTGTGCTGGGAAGCCTGTACCTTGTGCGCCTGCTGGACGTGGATTACGTGCTGGAACAACAGTTGAAATCGCGTGCTTGTAAACCATTTGACTTACAGTATTTTTTAATAGAACAACATATTGGTCAAAAGATTCAATATGACCCTGTAATTTAATACCGTTCACAAGGAAAATAGAAACAGGGATACGTTCTTTACGGAGAGAATTTAAGAACGGATCTTGTAAAGTTTGACCTTTAGACATTTTTAACTCCAAAAAAAATTTTTAAATCAGCGCAAAAAAACTATCTTTATTTTTCAACTAAAAATTATAAAAAGACAGTGTGCAAATTTTGCTTTATCCATAAGAGTTTCGCAAGTCTTCTTTCGCCTGCTTTATCGTCAAGTAAGTTTTAAAATCGTGTATTTCTTGCAAAGAACGTAACCACGTATATTGACGTTTGGCAAGTTGTCGTGTTGCAAATAAAGCTTTATCCTCCATTTCACGTTTACTTTTGAGACTTAAGTCACTTTTTAATAGAAATTCTAGTGCTTGTCGATAACCCACCGAACGCATTGAGGGTAAATTTTCATCTAAATCGTATTTTTCAATTAGAGCTTCAACTTCACTCAAAAAACCGATATCCCACATTTTGCTTAATCTTTGCTCAATGCGTTGATGTAATTCTACCCGATCTGGAAGTAAAGCGTAGTTATGAAATATGTATCGATATGGTACGTTTTTTGGTTGTTCTGCCTGCAATTTAGTGATTGGTTCACCCGTAATTTTATAAACTTCCAGAGCCCGAATAATTCGTTGCTTATCAGTTACATTAAACTTTATAGCGGCAGCAGGGTCTACAGAAACCAACTCATCATAAACTGCTTGCCATCCTTCATTTAAAGCTTTTTCTTCAATGGCTGCCCGAACTTGAGCATCAGCACTTGGTAGATTACCAGATAATCCTTCTAACAATGCCTTGAAATATAACATTGTCCCTCCTACTAAAATAGGAGTTTTGCCACGTAAATGCATTTCATCAATCAATTTACATGCATCTTCAACAAACTGAGCAGCTGAATAGACTTCCAGAGGAGTAATAATATCAATAAGATGATGAGGATAGAGTTCTTGCTCTTCACGAGTTGGTTTAGCCGTACCAATATCCATATCTTTATAGACAAGAGCGGAATCAACAGAAATTAGCTCAAAATTTCCACGCTCGTATAATTCACATGCCAAAGCGGTTTTTCCGCTCGCAGTTGGTCCCATTAAATTGATGACGGGCAATTGATTTGACATGTAAAACTACTCTCCTCGAGCAAATAATTTATCTAATTGAGATAATGGAAATGCACGCCAAGTTGGCCGCCCATGGTTACATTGGCTCGCAAATTCGGTTTGTTCCATTTGACGAAGTAAAGCATTCATTTCTGAAAGACTGAGTTGTCGATGTGCACGTACTGCTCCATGACATGCCATTCCAGCTAACAACTCATCTCTTTTTTGAAGTAATCCTTGTGCTTCATCATTTGGATCTAAATCATTTAAAAGCTCTGGAATAAGATTTTCAAAATCAGCTTTTTGTAATATGGCAGGCACACCGCGAACAATAACTTGCTCATCACCATATAAATCAATTTCCAAACCTAAGCGCTCGAGCTGAGGTTTTAACTCTTCGACCCTAACAGCTTGCATACGGCTAATGGAAATCACCTTAGGTATAAGCAATTGCTGAGATGTCCAAAATTCAGGTTTATCCCAAGCGTTTTTCATTTGCTGTAATAAAATACGTTCATGTGCCGCATGCATATCAACAATAATAAGCCCTTCGGTATTCTGCGCTAAAATATAAATTCCATGCAGTTGAGCAATTGCGATACCTAACGGAAATTCATCTACTTTAGCAACTGGCTCAACATCCTCATTTACCGAAAAACTAGTAGGTTGGTCGCGAAGTGGGGCTAAATAAGTTTTTAAAGCATTATTTAATTGAGCAGAACCATTATATTTTGGTGTTTGATCTGCATAGTGAACAGCTTGCGGACGACTAGCGTTAAAATCGGTTAATAATTCTGTCGGTGCATGCTGAGTTCGTGCTTCACTGTCTGAATTTAAAGTTTCATTTGCGCGATGCAATGAAAATTGTTCTTGATATTTGGGGTGCGGCTGCACTGAATAATCTGAGCTTTCATCTGCTTTCATCGCTTGAGCTAGATCAGCACTCGCTGTCTGAAATTGTGCGAGAGTTTCTTTTGCATAATGCCTTACAAACTCATGCACTTCTCTTTGATTTAAAAATCGAATCTCATGTTTAGTCGGATGAACATTGACATCAATATTTTCAGGATCGACTTCTAAAAAAAGTAAATAAGATGAATGTTGATGACCATGTAAAATACCATCATAGGCCATGCGTAGCGCATGCGAAATCGTTTTATCTTTGACAATACGACCATTTACATAGACATATTGCATATCAGCCTGTGCACGTGCATCTGAAGGATGACCAAGCCAACCTGATAAACGCATACTAATACTTTCAGCATCAATCCAATATGCATTTTGTACAAATTGCGAGCCTAATAATTGCTGAACTCGCTGAAAACGTAGCTCTCCGCTATCCGCTATAGGTAAATTAATTCTTATATTATCATTATGCTCAAGCACAAAACGTATATCGAAATGCGTTAGAGCCAAACGGCGAACAATCTCTTCGATATGCCCAAATTCAGTGGTTGGTTTTTTTAAGAATTTACGGCGTGCAGGAACATTAAAAAATAAGTCCTGAACACGTATATGGGTTCCCTTTTGAGCAGCAACAGCTTGTACTTCTTGATGATCAAATGCTGTACCGTTTACTTCAACTTGATGACCAATACCACTTTCATCTTGGCTACTGGTCAAAGTCAATCTTGAAACCGCAGCAATCGAAGCTAGGGCTTCACCACGGAACCCCAAACTCACAATCGCATGTAAATCTTCAGCAGTTTTAATCTTACTTGTGGCATGACGCATGACAGCAAGGGCTAAATCATCCGGATGAATACCATGCCCATTATCAATGATTTCGATTAAAGTCGAACCACCTTGAGCAATCCGTACAATCAGCTCAGTTGCACCTGCATCAATTGAGTTTTCTAATAATTCTTTGACCACAGAAGAAGGACGCTCAATCACCTCACCTGCTGCAATCTGGTTCGCTAACGCTGCGTCTAATGTATGAATACGACGTTGTGTTAGCTTTTCATCAGTCATGAAGCTGTTCCTGCAAAGTCTGGTATAAATTTTCTGTTGGTAAAGTTAACGTTACTAAACGAGTCAACTCATCATCTGACTTTTGAATGTCAATGATGATATCCGCTTGTGGAATTTCATCACCACCTTTAGAAGGCCATTCAAATAAAAATAATGCATCAGTGATATCTAAATAGTCACGGATTCCCATTAATTCAAGTTCGTAGGGGTCATTCAAACGATATAAGTCAAAATGAAAAATTTCTTTATCATTAATTTTATACGGCTCAACAAGCGTATAAGTTGGACTTTTAACAGAGCCTTTGTGGCCCAAAGCCTGTAAGAAATAGCGCGTAAGTGTGGTTTTACCCGCGCCCAAGTCCCCAATTAAATAAATTACACCCGACTGAACATGCTGCGCCAAAGCTTGAGCTAAACGCTCAGTATCTTCTTCATGATTTAAGACCAATTTCAATGAATACGACATAGCACACATAACATGATTCAAAATAATCGATATGATAACATTGCCCTGCCTTAAAAGCCTACTTAAGCCCTAGAAGTTGGCTTTTTTTATATCAATTTTCTTAAATATTCACACTTTCTTATGTCTAGTCCAAACGAATTTCTGCCACCCATGATTGATGGAGTAAGTGCGAGTCAAGTCTATCTTCCTATGCAAACAGATGCTCAAACTATTTATGAGTATCTATGTGGTCACTTTGCACATATTAGAACAGATGAGTGGAAACAAAGATTTCAGGACGGGCTTATTTATGGGGCAAATGGACAAAAACTAACATTAGATAGTCCATACCAAGGTAATACGCATATTTTTTATTATCGATTTCTTGCTTATGAAGTCCACGTTCCATTTGAACATCGGATTTTATTTGAGAATGATGATTTACTGGTGGTCGATAAACCACATTTTTTAACAATTAGCCCCACTGGACAATATGTTCAAGAAACGCTTTTAGTGCGGCTAAAAAAACAAACAGGCAATGAATTTTTAACACCTATTCATCGCTTAGACCGCGAAACCGCGGGTGTTGTTCTATTTTGCAAACGTGTTGAATCGCGTGGTATTTATCAACAATTATTTGCAGAGCGCCGAGTCAATAAAATTTATCACGCTATTGCACCTTATAAAAAAGATTTAAATTTTCCTCAAACATTATATTTGCATTTAGATAAAGGGCATCCTTTTTACACGATGCAGGTTATAGAAAATGTGAAAGCCAATACCCAGACTGATATTGAGCTTATTGAGCACAACCAGATTTGGGCAAAATATCGCTTAACTCCTACAACGGGCAAACAGCACCAACTTCGAGTGCATCTTAATTACTTAGAAATTCCTATTAAAAATGATCCATTTTATCCAGTAGTTCAGCACAAAGCTGAGGATGACTTCTCGGAACCATTACAGCTTCTGGCTAAGCATATTTCATTTACAGACCCCCTCACAAAAGAGGGAATGTCTTTTAATTCCGAGTTTGAATTGACATTGTAATGTAACCGTAATGACAAAAAGATTATTTTTTATGCCAAAAAGCATTGAAATTACATTGCGATGGTTTAAAATAAATTCCTAAAAATTAAAATCATTTGGTTTTGTTATTCATGCGAAAAACAGAAGTTTATCAGGTTCGACTTGACTCCCAAGAAAAAAAGCAGGCCTTTGCTGTTTTTAAACAACTGGGAATTACCCCTGCCCAAGCAGTACGACTTTTTTTTAAACAGGTCGTATTAACTAAATCTATTCCTTTTGCGATTGAAAATCAGAATATTAATATGGAACAATTATTAAAGCTGAGAAAAGCAAAAGCATCTTCATTAAACCAAAACTCATCAACTTTAGCTGAAGATGATGACCATGAAGATTTATTTGAAGAACTTAATGCCCTTCTTGGTGAAAGCGACAAAACTTAACACTGTTGCATTTATAAACAAGTTTTAACGTCAAAAAGCTCTTTTTTTCGTTATGCTCTCTTTGTAAAAACATAATGATAAGTTACAAGGAGTGCCAAATGATCGTTAGACGAGCGACTTTTGAAGATTTAGAGCAACTCGCCGTTTTATTTGATGAATATCGCCAATTTTATGGGGCCTCTTCTAATTTTAATGAATCACTTCACTTCCTAAAACAACGTTTTGAGAATAGAGAAAGTGTGTTCTTCATTCATATTAAAGACGATAAAATTACGGGTTTTATTTTACTCTATTTAGGTTTTTCTTCAGTTGCGTGTTCAACTTACTATATCTTAGATGATGTCTATGTTACGCCTGTTTTTCGTCGTCAAGGTTCTGCTAAACAGCTAATCGATACAGCAATCTTATTTGCAAAGCAAGAGAATGCTTTGCGGATTAGTTTGGAAACTCAAAGCAACAATCATGAATCTCATCGCTTATATGAACAAATGGGATTTATTCGAGATAGCGAGTTCCAAACCTTCCATTGTTTTCTCAAATGATATTTTGAGCAAGCTGTTTTTGTTGTTCAGATAAATAAACCCATTCACCATCTTCAAGTTCAGGTAAAACCAATTGCCCGACTTGATGGCGATGTAATGCTTCTACTTTATTTCCCACAGCTGCAATCATTCTTTTTACTTGATGATAAACACCTTGATGAATCGTCATGGTTAGTTGATGCGTTTCTAATATCGCTACATCCGTTGCAGCGAAAACGCCTTTTTCTTGATGTAGGCTCACACCTTGGCTCAGCATTTCAATTTGCTCAGGTGTAACCGGATCTATGGTCGTAACATGATAAACCTTTGGAACATGTTTACGAGGATGGGTTAAAGCTTGAAGATATTTACCGTCATCAGTAAGTAAAAGTAAGCCTGTTGTATCTTGATCTAGACGGCCAATGGCTTGCACACCACGTTGAATCATGTTTTCTGGTAAAAGGCTAAATACGCTTTGATGATGGTGAGGTTGATGTGAACATTCAAAACCTTTCGGTTTTTTTAGCGCAAGATAAACTTTTTCTCGATATTGATAAGTTTCCCCAAAAAGAGAAAATTCTAAATTTTCTGGAGAGAATTGCTTTTTAAGGTCACTTACAACCTCTCCATCAATACTTACAGATCCATTTTTTATTAACTGCTGACAATATTTACGAGAACCAAACCCTTGTGATTGTAAAATTTTTTCCAGCAGCATGAAGTTTTCTCATTAGAACTAAGTTGTTATTTTAACGTAGTTTCCATTTTTTAATAAACACTACTCGCTACTGTTTTCATCTAATTGAACTAGTTCGCACCCTTACTCTTCAACGACTCGATAAATATTTTCGTTCTGTTCGCTTTCAAATAATAATTCGGTAGTAGGCAAAATAATTTCATTATCAACAATAATATGCTCAATTCGTTGGCTTAGTTTTAAAGATTCATTTTCATGTTCCACTAAATTTTTCTTTAGTTGTGCTTTTGCATCATGAATCTTATCAAACTGATCTTTGATCTTGATATCTATAATGTCCATAAAAATATCCCGTACTCATGAGTAATGATTATTTTTATATCATAATTTTTAAACACTATAATGTTTAACTTGTTAATTTATATAACATTGTGTCCAAGCGTAACTAAAAATTAAAATTCCTTATCATTGAGAGATATACACTCAATTTTTAATTAAGAAGAGATGAAATCAGCTGTATCTTTTAAAGCTTTCACATTCCAACTCTTAAATATTATACAATTCCATTTATTTATAATGCCCTCCGCTCGCCATGCTTGCCCAATTTGATGTTAATTTAGTTGTTCTACTCGTTCTGCTTGTCTGCGGCTTATTAAGTCAAAATGCAGCTGTAACTATTGCAGCAGGTGTATTGATTGTCGTTAAAATCACACCATTAAATGAGTTTTTCCCTTATATTCAAGCTCATGGTCTTAATTTAGGAATTCTTATTTTAACCATTGGCGTACTCACTCCAATTGCCAGTGGGAAACTCAGTGGAGAGAGTATTTTAAAATCCTTTATTAGCGTTAAGTCGCTTATGGCTATCGCAATTGGCCTATTAGTCGCCTGGCTAGGTGGTCGCGGCGTAAAACTAATGTCGAGCCAACCTGACGTAGTTGCAGGTTTACTCATTGGTACAGTTGCTGGCGTCGCCTTACTCCGTGGTGTACCAGTCGGTCCTCTAATTGCAGCAGGCTTACTCTCTTTATTTATTGGCAAATAAAAAATCAACATGAAAAAGGTGCAATAAAGCACCTTTTTAAGACTTAGGCTAAATTATTTTTTAGCCAGAATAATAGGCGTTTCGTTTTAAAGAGAACTTTTCCAACTGCTTTAAAAAGCCTTCAAAATAACTTTTCTCTTTTTCTTCAGTTCGGTAGCCTGCATATAAAGTTCGTCTTAAACCTGTAGGAGAAACACAATCTAAACGACGACTAGTAACCCATCCCTTTTGTTCATATTCATTGACTACCCAATCAGGTAAAGCAGCAATACCTCGTCCACTTGCAACGAGTTGAATAAGCATTTGAGTTAAATCTGTTGTCCGTATTTGTTTAGGCTGAATATTCGCGGGGATGAAAAGTTTAGACATAATATCTAAACGGTGCTTATCAACCGGATAAGTAATTAAAACTTCTTCGGCCAACTCTTGAACTGTAATATTTTCAGCCCGCACCAAAGGGTGAGTATTTGATAAGACTAACCGTGACTCATATTCAAAAATCGGAAAATACTCAATTCCTTTTAATGCAATTGGATCAGCTGTAATCAGTAAATCAAATTCTGCATTTTGTAAGAGTTCATGCGGATTGGCTTCAAAACCTGATGCAAAGTCTAAATCTACATCTGGATATTGCTGGCGATACTGATTTAATAAAGGCATTAACCAATCAAAACAACTATGGCATTCCGATGAAAAAATAATTCTACCTGTCTGTCCATGCACAATGCGTGTGATATCACTATGTGTAATCTGGATTTGTGGTAAAACATCATCAGCCAATTTTAATAAGCGCTGTCCAACATTAGAAAAACTAACAGGTCTACTTCGACGATTAACTACTTCCACCCCGTACCAATGATCTAATTCTTTTAATTGATGGGAAATAGCAGATGGCGTTAAACAAAGGTCATTAGCTGCTGAAACTAATGAACCATGCTCACGTAAAGCAACTAAAGTTTTAAGGTGGCGTATTTCTAACATGGGCCCATGCCTAAAAAACAGATTTATCTATAAATAGAAAAAGCTCATATTTGCTTTTCCATAAAACTTTCGATAAATCTTTATTAATGAATTTTATTCACTTTAACATAAAATTAGTTAGTTTGTCTCAACATGAATTTTATTTCACTATTTTTATTGGCGATGAATTTTTGTTTCTTCAGGATCTAAGAGAAATTAAATTTTTTAATGAGTGAGAAGATTAAAACTAAAAATAGGCCTAATAAAGGCCTATTTTTTAAATACTAAAAACTATTGTGCTAAAACATTTAAGCTAATAATCGTATAGCTCTGATCTTTAGGTTTTAATTTCAAATTTAGAGGAGCTGTTACTTCTACTAAATACTCTCCAGCTTTTGGAAACGTAAGCTCAACTTGACCGTTGCTTTCTGCCTTAAACTGCTGCGCTTGCTTGTCAGTTGCACCCTTTTCTCTTAAATTCACTTCAGCATAAGCTAAAGGTTGTCCTTTTTCAGTTATGGTTAATTTTACAGGTTGAGCAGCTTTAATCTGGTTAGGATGTACAGAGAAACTAACTTTAATCGGTGTATTCGGGAGCTGGATATCTGAAACTTTTCCCTTAGAAAGATAACTTTGTAATGTCCACTCTCGTGTTACTTGCTCTGTTTTAATTGTTTTTGTTTTAAGGTCAGTCGGAATCAAATATTCACGTTCTGCTTTCGGTGGAGCTTTATCAGCTGGCATATCAAAAAATAAATGCCATGCTTTTTGATCATATACATATTTTAAAGGGTAACTCGCCTGAGTTTGAACAATATATGTGCCTTCTTCAGGTAATTCTACATCAAAAAGAGTTGCAGACTTATGCAGAGCTTCTGAGTTGACAGTTTTAAACTCATTTTTAGGGGTGATTACAGTAAGTTTCGCGTCTTTTAAAGCATATTCACTATTTAACGCTTCTTCAGCATAACCAGCAATTACCAGCACTTGGGTTTGTTCTGTTTTATAAGCTACAGGAGCTACATAAGGTTCGTGAGCAAAGCCTGTTGTACATATCAATGCAAGTGACGTCATTAAAAATCTATTCATTATTAAAAAATCCTGTTGTATAAAAAGTTAAAAATTTCAGACAAAATATAAGCGGATACAGTATACATAAATAAAAATAATTCTTATTATCATTAATGGATTTAATTTTACTTTAAAAAGAAATACGTAATCTTTTTCTCAATATTTTAGTTTTTTATTATTCTGTTCTCTTTTCCCTTATACTTCTCTTTTTGTATCTTCCCTTAACTTATTATGGCGTCCTCGCAATCTCCTCTTTCCACACCTCGACATTACTCTCTCTTTTTAGCAATTTTCTCACTCGCTGTAGGTGGTTTTTGTATTGGAACCACTGAATTCGTCGCAATGGGACTAATTCAGGAAATTGCAAATAATTTAAATATTACAGTACCTGAAGCTGGCCACTTTATTAGTGCCTACGCATTGGGTGTGGTTATTGGTGCTCCTATCATCGCTATTCTTGGAGCTAAAGTACCTAGGAAAACTTTATTGCTCGGCTTAATGCTATTTTATGGTGTTGTGAATGCCTGTACTGCTTTAGCTCATACACCTGAAACTGTTTTAGTCTCACGTTTCATTGCAGGTCTACCCCACGGAGCATATTTTGGAGTCGGTGCGTTAGTTGCAGCTGAACTAGCGGGTCCGTCAAGAAGAGCTTCTGCAGTTGCCCAAATGATGATGGGCCTTACAGTGGCAACAGTAATTGGCGTTCCTCTAGCAACTTGGTTAGGCCAAAACTTTGGTTGGAGAGCAGGTTTTGAGTTTTCAGCAACTATTGCTTTCGTCACTTTAATTGCTGTTGGCTTCTTTGTACCCAATATCCCAGTTCAAGCTAGTGCCAGTATAAAAACTGAATTAGCTGGCCTTAAAAATATCAATATGTGGTTAACACTAGCGGTAGGTGCTATCGGTTTTGGAGGCATGTTTTCTGTTTATAGCTATGTCTCTCCAATTTTGACCGAATACACAGAAGTTAATATCCAAATCGTTCCTATCGCTTTAGCTATCTGGGGTATAGGTATGGTTATTGGTGGTTTAGCGGCAGGATGGCTTGCAGATAGGAACCTCAACAAAACTATAGTGGGTGTATTAATTAGCTCAGCTATCGCTTTTGTTGTCGCTAGTTTTTTAATGAGTAATATCTATAGTGCCATCGCATCTTTATTCTTAATTGGTCTCACGGTAATGGGGTTAGGTGGAGCATTACAGACTCGTCTAATGGATGTCGCAGGTGACGCCCAAACTTTAGCTGCCTCACTCAACCACTCTGCATTTAATATGGCCAATGCATTAGGTGCATTTTTAGGGGGCTGGGTACTCAGCCACCAAATGGGTTGGATCGCTCCAATCTGGGTAGGTTTTGTTTTAAGCCTTGGCGGTCTGATTATTTTACTTATCGCATTTGCAGTAGAAAAAGCTAACAAAAAAGCTTAATTAAAGAAAAGGCTAACTTATTACTTCTAATCAGTTAGCTTTCCACCACAGTGCGGGCAATAACATTTTTTCTCTCGGACAGACTCTTCTTCCTCTAATACTTTTTCACGCATAATTTGAATAATCAGGTTATGCGCTTGCTCTTTTGGCAATCCTACTTTTTGACGAACCCGCTCTATTTCAATTTCATCATGTAAAATATCAATACCTCGTGCTTGAAGTAGCTCACGAAACTCTTGCTCTAGTCTCTGATTCCGTTGATTAAGCTCATTGGCAAGTCCAGACGCCAAAATACCAGCAGGCAATGCTGCAATACCCACACCTAAAATAGTAATAAGCGCCCCTAATAACTTTCCTAGGCTAGTTACAGGAGTGACATCGCCATACCCCACTGTAGTTAAGGTAACCACTGCCCACCACATAGATTTAGGTATTGAACTAAAAGCTTCTGGCTGAGCTTTGTTTTCAACCACATAAATTCCAGAAGCAGTCATAATAATCATGATAATTAAAATAAAGATAACTGCTTGAAAAGAGCCCTTCTCACGTTTAATCACGCATAACAATATCTGTAACGAGATAAAATAACGTGTTAATTTTAATAAACGAAGTAAACGTAAAATCCGAAGCATACGAAGATCAATTCGTACAAAGAAATTGAGATAGGCAGGTAAAATTGCCATCAAATCAATAATTGCTTCCCCGCTTTTCACCCAGTTCAAGCGGGTTTTCCATGCGGATTGTGTCGTATCTCGATCTGCAACACTCCATAACCTTAATAAATACTCAATACTAAAAATTGCGATTGAAACATTCTCAAAGTGGTCAAACCAAATACGATAATTTGAGTACAAATCATTTACTGTTTCCAATAAAACAGCAGCAACGTTACCAATAATTAAAATAACTAAAAAATAGTTAATGCATTTACTTACCGTCGTTTCATAGTCATGGTTGTGAAGATTATTATAAAAAAACTTACGTAATCCCTTCCAAGCTGAATTATGCATATTGATCTGACCACTTAATATTGTAGATATAGTAAGCTCATCGCCTCTATTCACCAATATAGTCTTTAATAATTTTTGTTTTACTTACCCCAATATTTAAGCCTTAAATTTTTTCATCAATTCGTGCCTACACATCGAAATTCATTCTCTTCCCACCACATCACATCGTAGATGCCTGGGTGCGATTTTAAGATAATATTTATATAATTTTGCAGCGCCATAATATGATGAGTAATATCAATTTTTCTAAATAGAAACTTTCTTAAAATCGGAGTATTTGGAGAAATAAAAATTGCGAATCCATTACTATATTCTTCATAAACACTAATTCCGAGATACATTGTTATTTCAGCCAAGGGAATCTCAATTTCCCACCCCCAGCTTTCACTATATAACTCTACATTTAAATGATATCTATTCTTTAATATACTAAAAATATATTGTGCAATATCTTCAGTTTTTTGAACTAAAATACCACCTTCATCAGCATAAGTTTTTTGATCATATAATTGATAATCATCAAATTTAAATTCAACAATTGTCTTTAGCATTCTTAAGTTCCCTATATAAAATACTCATATTTTTTTTAATTATTTTCAAGTTCGTTGAAATATTTTAAAACAAAAATCAATTTAATATCTAGAGTAATATTTATTTTTACATTTTCATTAAATAAAATTTGATCTATTTATTATTTTCTAAGTCTAATAATGTACAAAGTCTCATTTAAAATAAAAAGGAGCTGAATAATCAGCTCCTTTTTTGTACTAAATCGACGTATTAAGTCAATTGAGCAGCTTGGATTTTCTTAGTATCAACTTGATCAGCTTCTTTAGTATATTCGCTCATCTTGTCGAAGTTTAAGTATTTGTAGATGTCAGCAGAAGCGCTGTCGATTTGCGACGCGTACTGTTGATATTCTTCTGGGCTTGGTAATTTACCAAGAACCGCAGCTACAGATGCAAGCTCAGCAGACGCTAAGTAAACGTTTGCACCTTGACCTAAACGGTTCGGGAAGTTACGAGTAGAAGTCGATACACAAGTTGTGTTCGGCGCTACACGTGCTTGGTTACCCATACATAATGAACAGCCCGGCATCTCTGTACGTGCACCAGCACGGCCATAGATGTTATACAAGCCTTCTTCCATTAATTGGTGCTCGTCCATACGAGTTGGTGGAGCCAACCATAAACGAGTAGACAATGAACCACCAGGTACTTTGTCAAGTAACTGACCAGCTGCACGGAAGTGACCGATGTTAGTCATACAAGAACCGATGAATACTTCATCAATCTTGTCGCCTTGAACGTCAGAAAGAAGTTTCGCGTCATCTGGATCGTTCGGGCAGCAAAGAATTGGTTCTTTGATGTCAGCTAGATCGATTTCGTAAACTTTTAAGTATTCAGCATCAGCATCAGCTTTTAACAAGCTTGGGTTATCTAACCACTTCTGCATGTTTTCAGCACGACGAGCAAGTGTGCGTGCATCGCCATAACCTTCTGCGATCATCCACTTCAACATAGTGATGTTAGAACGTAGGTATTCAGCAACTTTCTCTTCAGAAAGTGTGATTGAACAGCCTGCAGCTGAACGTTCAGCAGAAGCATCAGAAAGTTCGAATGCTTGCTCAACAGTCAAGTCATTTTCCATTTCTGATAAATCGATCTCGAGGATACGACCAGAGAAGATGTTTTTCTTACCTTTCTTCTCTACAGTTAAATCACCCGCTTGAATTGCGTAGTAAGGAATTGCATGTACAAGGTCACGTAAAGTGATACCAGGTTGCATTTTACCTTTGAACTTAACAAGTACAGATTCAGGCATATCAAGTGGCATAACACCAGTTGCTGCTGCGAATGCAACAAGACCAGAACCCGCTGGGAATGAAATACCGATTGGGAAACGAGTATGTGAGTCACCACCAGTACCTACTGTATCTGGAAGTAACATACGGTTTAACCAAGAGTGGATAATACCGTCACCTGGACGTAAAGATACACCACCACGGTTCATGATGAAGTCAGGTAATGTATGGTGAGTTGTTACATCAACTGGTTTTGGATACGCAGCAGTGTGACAGAAAGACTGCATCACTAAGTCAGATGAGAAGCCCAAGCACGCTAAGTCTTTTAACTCGTCACGAGTCATTGGACCTGTCGTATCTTGAGAACCAACTGTAGTCATTTTAGGTTCACAGTAAGTTCCTGGACGGATACCTTGGCCTTCTGGTAAACCACATGCGCGGCCAACCATTTTTTGAGCTTGAGTGAAACCTTTGCCAGTGTCAGCAGGTTGTACTGGAGTACGGAATAATGTAGAAGGTGCAAGACCTAATTCTTCACGTGCTTTAGCAGTTAAACCACGGCCAATGATCAAGTTAATACGACCACCAGCACGTACTTCGTCTAAAAGTACTGGAGTTTTAAGATCTGCTTCAGAGATTTGTACACCATCTTTAAAAGCAGTTACTTTTGCAGCAGCATGGTCAATTTTCAATACTACTTCGTCGCCCATGTTCATGTTAGCAACGTCGATTTCTACAGGTAATGCACCTGCATCTTCCATAGTATTGAAGAAAATTGGAGCAATCTTAGAACCTAAGCACACACCACCGTCTTTTTTGTTTGGAATGTGTGGAAGTTCATCACCAAAGAACCAAAGAACAGAGTTAGTTGCAGATTTACGGCTTGAACCTGTACCAACAACGTCACCTACGTAAGCAACTTGATTGCCTTTCGCGATAAGTTCTTTAATTTGGCTTAATGGACCAACTTCACCTGGTTTTTCAGGGTTGATACCATCACGCTCGTTTTTCAACATTGCATTTGCGTGTAATGGAATGTCTGGACGGCTCCAAGCATCTTGAGCTGGAGACAAGTCATCAGTGTTTGTTTCACCAGTTACTTTGAACACAGTGATTTTGATTTCTTCTGGAACGTCAGGACGGCTAGTGAACCATTCTGCTTCAGCCCAAGATTGTAAAACAGCTTTAGCAGCTTCATTACCAGCTTTTGCTTTATCTGCTACGTCATGGAATGCATCAAATACAAGAAGTGTTTTCTTTAATGCTTCAGCAGCTAAACCTGCAAGTTCGGCATTATCAAGAAGTTCAACAAGTGGTGCTACGTTATAACCACCCAGCATAGTGCCAAGTAAGTAAACTGCACGTTCTTTAGAAACGAGTGGTGAAGTTGCTTCGCCTTTTGCAATCGCTGCCAAGAATGCTGCCTTTACGTAAGCTGCTTGGTCAACACCTGCAGGAACACGGTTTTCAAGCAAATCTACCAAGAACGCTTCTTCGCCTGCTGGTGGATTTTTTAATAGTTCAACAAGCTGAGCTGTTTGAGCGTCATCAAGTGGCTTCGGTGGGACTCCGAGTGCGGCACGTTCTTCAACGTGTTGGCGGTAAGCTTCTAGCACGGTGTTCATTCCTCTTTTTTTGAAAAATTACTTGCAAATTCCAGCTTTCTTAAAAGCTTCACAAGTAATATGGACTACAAAAGTTTACTAGAGTTCAAGGTAAAAGTTAATGAGCGCGGGGTGTTTCTCCGTGATGCCCATTATTTTGTATCTAAATACCTGTGTCTAAATAATGAGCATATTGGGCTAAATTGAGCTTTTTTTGAACAAAAAGAGCTTCTGCTAGATGAAAATTCAATAATCGCAACCGCAATTAGAACGATTTATATTTTGGCATTTTGTCATGAGGTGTTGCCAAACATTCATCCGTCATTTGCTTTCTAACTTTTTCTTGAATTGCTTGAGGATCTTTTGTCAGTTCTTCTTTTGGAATCGCATAAACTTTTTCAATAATATTAAGAATGAATTTTTTAGTTATCTCATCTTCAATTTTATTTGCATGCTCAACTGCCTGTGTTTTTTCAATTGCTTGCTGACGATCAAAAACAATACTTCTTGCAGCATTTCCTACGCTAGTACAAAAGCCATGCCACTGCTCTTCTGGTGTTAATGGTTTCTTTTCTGAACAACCAACAAAGAGCAAACTCATTGCAATCAATAAAATCTTTTTCATCATTTCACTACACTAATTATTGCTGTCTATATCATACGGAAAATCATCATTTTTGCCAAAACTGCTATAAAAGACCGAGATAACAAAATCTCGGTCTTTTATATTAAGCATTAGAAATGCCAGTTTCATGATTTGGATTAATTAAAGAATTTGATATCCGTAGGTGTTGATATTTTTGCTGCATCACCAGCTGGTTTTAAGGTCCCATTTTTTTCATCAAAACGGAATAAACTTATATTATTACTATAAACATTGGTTACATATAGATATTTACCAGATGCATCGAATGAGAAAGCACGTGGTTCAATACCATTCGCTTTATAAACAACTGGCTTACCTAGCAATCCATTTTGTTGGATTTTAAATACTAAAAGTTTGTTGTCTGCACCTCGATTGGCAGCAATCACATATTTACCATTTGGGCTAAGGATAATTCCACTCGCACTCTTAAATTCAGGTGTTTTGTCCTCATGGATCAGTTTTAGCTCAGCCACTTTTTTCAAATGGCCATCCTGCACGTTAAATGTCACAATCTCACTTCGCATTTCTGCGGTAACATATGCATGTTTTCCATTTGGTGAAAAAACCATATGGCGCGGGCCAGAACCATGAGTAAAAGTCACATCGCGGTTGGTGTCCGCTTCGAGTGGCTGAGCCTTGTTCGGGTTATAACGGAATGCATAGACTTTGTCATTACCAAGATCGCTGGCATATAAATACTTACCATCTGGACTAAAAGTTGTGGAATGAGCATGTCCACTTTCTTGGCGGCCCTTGACGTGACCAGAACCTTCCTCAAAAACAATATTTTGTACTTTTTCACCTAAATGACCGTTTGACAAAATTGGTAAAACAGCCACACCACCTCGCCCTTTATCGAACGCTGAATAGTTCGACACAAACAGGAATTTACCATCTAAACTGATTGTTGCATGTGTTGGATGTCCACCATGACTATCTACTGTGTTCAACACTTCCACCTTTCCGTTTTGAATAGATAATGCAGTCACCGCACCTTCGTTTTCTTCATTTGTGGTATAAGCAAAACGGCCATCTTTCGATTTCACAATCCAAGAAGGACTTTTCATTTTCAACACTTTAACAGGAGTTAAAGTTCCATCCTTATTCACTTGAAGCTGGTACAAACCTTCACTGGCTTGTTTTGGTTTTTGCGCAAGCGGTGCATTAGGAATTGATGTCCATGTTCCTACTAAAGCAATTTGTTGTTGTGCAGCATTTACGGTGGAGCACCATCCAAATGACAAGAGCGTCAATGACAATGTTGCTGTTAATTTTTGAATTAGGCCACGATATTTAACGTTGATATCGTTTTCCTTGCCATTTTTAATTTCAACATAAGTATCTATATTCACTACTATATCCTTGAAAAAACCCACCTTATTTGCATTTATCAACAAGGTATATCAATCTAATTTCATTTAATGTTTCTGAAAACTAATTTATAAAACAGCAATTTTCAAGTGAATTTTCTTTAATCAATACCTATCCAAGGCTTCTTTACTCTTAAGAGAAGCGATACTTTAAATCATAAATACTAAACTTTTTTAAATGTTATGAAGACGTTATTAAATTAAAAGCCCACAATAGTGAGCTCTTAATTCATTCATTATTAGTTTCAACTAACTAAAAGCGCCAGTTGTAGAAAAGATCGATTGCTCTTTCTAGAGATTGACTTGCTTCTAAATATAAACGTCGATTCATTTGATAACGTAAAGTGAGTTTGTTTACAGGAGTAAACACCCCAACACCATAGCGAATAAACAGATCTGGTGTGATATAACCCGTTAAACTCACTTGCGTATCATCACCTGTACCTTGTGCATCTAAAGCTAAACCGCTCAAACCAAACGTACGTCCAATCTGGTTAGTTAAAGCACGTGTACCACCTAAGCCCATACTAATACCTGCAGCTGCGATGGTGTTGTTTACATCAGATTTAAAACCTTCTGCATTACTCAAGCCACTCGAACCTTCATTAATACGACCAGTCACAAGCGCATTCAATGCTTCTTGCTCAGATAAACCTGCATCGTTATAAACCTGAATGTTTGGCGATGTCGCAGTACCTGTAACACGTACGCCAACCATGCTTCCCTGAACATTTTTATTCGCATCGATATCTAAAGTCGGGTTAGCCAATGGTCCATTAAAACGGGCAATTGCTCGGTTCAAGTCTAGACTTTGTCCATAAGCTTCAATTTTCACTTTTTGGCTAACACCAATCGCTCCGTTAGCTCTCATTGCGGTCTCATAGCCACGTTGGCTTAAGTTTAGACGACCAACTAACGGAATATTACTGTTAAAGCCTTGGAAGATCACTTGTTTTCCAATATTAACAGAAATATCAGCTCGAATATCCCAAGGTTTAGCGGCCCGTAAAATTGCAAGTGGATCTTGACCTTGGCGCACGATGCGAACATCTGATGAAGTATTAATAATTGGAGCAGTTGTTTCTGGCATTGAAATACGTGCACGAGGAACATCTACAGATCCTTTTAAGCTTAAACGCTTATCAAAAGGATACATATCAAGTGTCAGATTCGGGTTGGCAATTGCTGTAATTAATGGCGCTTGACGGACCAGTAAATTATCACCTTTCAGATTTAATTGAAGGCGTGGCGCATCTTTCCACTCAAAACTACCTTTAAGCAAGCCTACACCTTGCCCACTATTAAATGCTCCATCAATTGTTGCCATATCCTGACGAATTGATGAATATACCTGCACATTGGTTAGATTTACTGGCAAAGAAATCATGCTAATCGCACCATTTTTCAGACGCATTTCACCAGTAAACTGAGGTTGAGTTAATGTACCGTTGACTTTACCAGCCAAGGCTAACGTTCCACTCATTGAGCGAACATCTTGAATAAATGGTTTCAAGACTTTTAATTGAACATCATTAAAGGCCACTTCACCATGCATTGGCATTGAAGACTGGAATGGGTTGATAATAACGTTCGCGTAGCCCGTACCAATATCTGGTGTTTTCACATCAACACGGAATAACAGACCCTCTGATACACTTTTTGCAATTACCCCTAACTCATCATAAGCCAAAGTCGTTGCAGGATCTTGTGGATCTTCAGCAGCTAAACCGATTTCACCTTTACGCGTAATTAAACGCGCATCAAGTTTTGGATTACCGCCATTTACCCACGATGCCTTAGCGTAACCATTTAATTGTCCAGTCATCGCTAAGCCTTCTGGCATAAATGCCGCGAAGTCGCTTAAATCCATGTTCTGAGTTACAAAAGAAATATTACCTCGTGCTTTACTCACTCGGACAGGCTGATCAAAACAGAGCTGACTATTGGTACTTTGCCAGCAATGTTGGCCCACATATAGCTCAGATTTCGCCGAAGAAAAAATTACTGGAGCATTTTGATTTTGTGCCAGACGAATTCGTCGTGAATCAAAACTTCCTTTCTGGATTTGACCTAACCAATCATTCTTTTGATTAAATCCACCTGCCAACTGAACATAGAACTTGGAAACACTATTATTGCCAAGTACTTTCAATAAATGTGCTTTTCTTGTTCCTGTCAAATTCACTTCAGCAGACTGGATTTCTCTATTTCCGCTACGTAGATTATTTAATTTTGCGGTTAATTGAGTCGGTGTTGTTTCCGATGTTGGAAGCTCACCCTGAATACTCAATCTCTTCACACTTACAAGTGTATTAAAAGCAAAATTATCTACGGCAATATTCGCTGTTGCTTTTAAACGTGGTTGTGATTGAACATTCAAATCACCATAAGCTCGTCCGCGCAGTCCTGGATATAACTCGTAGAGTGCTGGCGCATTCAGCTTAATTTTTAGATTTTGTGCATTGCCAGTAGCTTGTAGCTGGTTCTGTCCATACACTAAAAATAAGTTGTTCGCTTCAAATTGCTGAGGTAAAAAGCCATTTTGATTGGAATCCATCAATAGAGATAGATTACCCTTACCCCGAACAGGTTTATTATTTAAAAAGCCTGCAAGATTCAATTGCTGAATATTAATTCGCTTCAAGTGATCAGACCAAACCCCTTGAGTTTTCAGGTTTCCTGAAATTTCACCTTTAACAGTTGAGGCAAAATATTGAGGCTTAAAGCGTACTAATGAACTATTAATATCCCATGCAATGCGGTCTTTTAAATTGACAGAACCAGTAGCATAGATTTTTCCAGCCACCCCATCATGTTGTAACTGGCTAATTCGAATAAAATCTGGCGTGCCCGCTATAGAAAACTTCAACAAACCATTTGCTTGTTTTAAGGCTTTTAAAGACCCGTCATAATTAACCGCAAAGCCTTTAAAGCCGCCACCAGCTTTAACATCATGAAATAATAATGCTGCTGTACTTTTTCCACCTAAACTTACAGTTTCTTGACCTGCTTGAGCCAATCGACCAGTTAAATCAATTTTCTCAAACTGAATAATTTGCTGGTTTGGTTTAGCGAAACCATTTGCCTTAATCGAACCGTTTAATAGATTGACTGGCGCTGCTGCATGAATACTTTGCGGATTAAAATCTTTTGCATTTAATAAAGCATTCCAAGCCAGCTGACGTTTTTCAGTAGGTAATAAAACTTTAGCCTGACCTGTTAAGCTACCTTTTTCAGCAGCAAAACTAAAATTAGGCACATTTAAGATATTATCTTTAACATTCAGGTTGGCTAGATATTGTCCTGCTGGCAATAGAGTTTTTTCATGCTGATATACTTTTGTAGCAACCTTAATATCTTGTTGACCGTCACGTAATGTTAAATCGACTTGACCATTATCACTACTTAACCATCCAATATAAGGCATTGCACGGTCTATATTCGCCCACGCCACATTCATGAGCATTGGTTGAGGTTTATTATTTTTTTCAGGCGCCTGATTAAGCTTGAGTTTCCAAGACTCATAACGGTCAAAATCAACGTTAGCAAATACTTCTGTGCCTTTTTCCAAAGAACCAGTTGAAGCAATAGCAGCATCTAAACTTGGCGGTAAAAAGTCTTGAACCACCTGAGGAATCGCTTTGTCTTTAGGATTAATGCGATCTAAACGACCTTTGATGTCCCAAGTCACATGATCTTTCCAATTCACCAGACCTTTAAGATTAACGGCACCTTTCATAACTTGGCCATTAAAATCGGTAATATTAAGCTGATGAACTAAATCAGTATTCATTAAAGCGTTGTACTGACCTTCAGGTAAATTCTCACCCTTCAAATCTGTATCAAGTGCCAAATTAAGCTGTTTAATATCACCTTGAAACTTGATCACACCATTTTTTGCAAAAAGTTTTTGTTCTTGTAATAAAGGTAAGTGGTAGTTTTTTAGTAATAATTCACCTTGCATCGGAACTTCATCACGAACAGGATGCAATATTACCCAACCTGTTAATAGATCGGGAGTGGTTGTTGCAACTCCAGCTTTTATAGTATCTAAACTTCCCCGAGCAGCAACTTTAATATTTTGAATATTTAGACTTTTTAAAGATGGGATTCTTAAATCTGCTGTGGCATCTAATGGATATTTACCACTAAAATCCATTTTACCTGTTGCGTTATGGACCGAAAGATAGCCCATATCCATACTAGATTTTTCAAATTCCAGTTTGGTCTCTGACCAAAGTGCATCCTGCAAATGAACGTCATGAAAACTTACATCTGAGGTTGCCAACTTAATTTCTAAATGATCAACATCACCTTCATCTACGCGTAAAACAAAGGGTAACTTGATTGGTTTAAATTCAAACGGTTTACCAGAGGGCGGAGTTTTATTAATAATACGTAAGTTGCGTACATCTGCATGGCTTAAATGCACTTCTTTTTCTAATAATAAAGAACGCCATCCTAAGCCTACATCAGCTCGATCTAATGAAACATCAACGTCTTTTAATTGCACCAACACATTTTTGAGAATAATGCCTCGCAATAAGTTCCCGCCTTCGTATTCATATTTAATTATTTTCTGAGCTTCTAAAACCCGATCTAATAAAAAACGGCTTCCGCGATCCGTTGACATCATGATGACTAACGAAGAAGCCAATAATAACAATATGATCAATATCGTCAGCAAGAAGCTACGCAAAATGCGACGCTTCTTCTTAGGAGAGCTTGGTGCCGAAGTGGGCTGCTGTTCTACTTCCGCCATAAAATAAACCTAATAAAATTTTATTTTTAAAGTTGTGGGCCTATAAAGAAATGTAAACGAATCGGATGGTTCTCATCTGAAATACCCGAAGCGACATCTAAACGGATTGGCCCAATTGGAGACTTCCAGCGAATTCCGACCCCAACACTATAAGCTGCTGGATTACTGAAATCTTTATCGTAAGCATTACCAAAGTCAGAGAAAACAGCTGCTCGCCATCCATCTTTGAACTGATAGTTATATTCTAAAGAACCTACAGCTAAAGCTTGGCCCCCAATTTTATATCCATCTACTTCTGGAGAAAGACTTTTATAGTCAAATCCACGAATCGTTTGGTCACCACCCGTAAAGAATCTAAGATTGTATGGAACTTTGTCAAAGTCATCTGTAAAAATATAACTAAGGTCAGATCTTCCAACAAATTGGTGATCATCATTTTTACCTAGAGAATAAATAAATCTCCAGCCTGCACTCGCAATTGCCATATTGGCATCAGACAGTAAACTCTCGCTGCCTAATTCTAATTTATAAGTTTGTTTAAAAGCTTTTGTTGGGTTTAAACGTGTATTACTTGAAGTTTTAGATGTTTCATAACTAAACAATAATGCTTCTTGCTCAGATGCAGCTGTTTTAAAAGCATCTGGTAATTCAGAAATATCAACATTACCTTTTTGGGTCAAACGGTCTAAACGATAACGAACACCAATAGTGTGTTGCCAATTTCCTAATGGACGTTTGATTACGCGCTCCCCGCCCACAACAGCAGATTCGGTTAATAGGCTTACATCCGGACCGATATCATCCCGTGTTTCACGCTCATAACCGCCAACGATATTAAAATAGTCATTTAACGGATGTTTATAGGGAATACTATATCGACCATCAATCGATTGACGAATTTCAGAGACTTCTAAGTTGGCATCAAAAGAATGACCATATTTATTTACGATAGAACGGCGATATTGACTACGTAAACGCGCCCCCGTATCGGTTCCATAACCAATACCAGTTTCCAAACTATTTAGCTTGTCAGCATTTAAAGTCACAATAACTGGAATTCTTTTTGTTTCACGTGCTTGAGCTTGTAAACGATCCTGTTCAGTTTCCTGTTCATCATGCTGAGCTGCGGCGCTTTGCAACATCGCAGTTTGAGGCTCTGCCTGTTTCGCATTTTGTGTTCCGGCAAACTGTTTTTCATCGACTACGTTTTGCGTAACTTCTTTATTGGATGTCGCTAATTGACGAGCTTTTGCAAGTTGTCTTTGTTCTGGTGAAAGTAAATTAGACTCATCAACATCAATATTTTGCTCATCCACCAAAGCTTGTAAATCTGGTGGTAGCTCAAGTGGCTTTTCAATTGGATCTGGTTTAATGCTATCAACCAAGGTGTAATTAAAATAACGCGAGTTGGTTAAGTTATTCGCGAGCACGTTTACACGCCAGAAAGCATAGTCATCACCTTCTTTCCAAGGCGCCATACTTTCTAAGATATTTTGATTTAATGGCAAAGGTTTCGAAGGATCGCTCATACGAAACTCGACCTTATCTAATTTATAACGCTCACCTGTCTCGTAGCGTAAATTAATATCGGCCTTATTTTCTGGCTGACTTACTTTTACATCATGCAATCGCCAATAAGCATCAAAATAACCGTTATCAGATGCTGCATCGACAATACGGGTTTTAGTGGTTTCATATAAACCGTGATTAAAGATATCACCAACATCTTGATCAGGAACTAAGCGAATAACCTGAAATTGCGGCTGCTTTTCGCCTGGACCTGTAAACTCAATATTTTGCTCATTAATTCGTACTGGTTCATTTGGTGTCACTCTGACACGAACACGACTCGGACTTAATTTTTCAAATCGGAACTCAGCATTATAGTAACCAACAGCTTGAGCAGCCTGATTACTTAATGTTCTAAGCTGAGGTAAAGCAGCATTAAAGTCTTCAAAAGATTCTTGAGTAAATGTTGAAAGCTTACCTTTAATATTTTTAGCTAACACATCTGAAGCGCCTTCTACCTCTGCGCTAATACGCGGTACTTGTTCCATCGGAATTGCACGCGGCGGACGTACTTTATTTAAAATACGTTTAAAGAAACCAGCTTGCTCAGGTGGTTCTTCGGCCTCTGGTGTCAATTCAGGTAGTGTTTTTCCAGTCTCATTGGCTTCCACTACAATCTTACTATCAGACTTAATCTCTTGCATAAGCTGATCGATATTTACTGGCGCCTGATTAATTTGATTTAATTCAGATTGAGTTGCATCGCTTACAGTAACTTCAGGGAGTTTCTGAGTCCCATTTTGAAAGTTCTGTGCTTCATTCTTCGCTTCTTCCGCTACCCTATAAATTTCATTTGCCATGTTTTGATCAACAGGCATATCGGGTAAATCTTCAAGATTATCAAGAGTAATTGGCTTAAATTCATCAATTTGATTTGGAAATTGTTCTTGTTGTTGCAATATAGCCAAGCTATCTTGTTGCTGCTGAGCTTGGGTTACAAGTGTAGCGATATCTGTAACTGGAGCAGTATATTGCTCGTTAACCTGAGCTGATTGTTCAGTTGACTCATCAGATACTGTCTGGTTTAAAGTTGTTGATGAACTATTCTCAACAAAAGTTTGAGCAAAACTTGGCGTTACGCAAACGCTTAACAACAAGCTGCTACAAATAAGTTTAGGAATGCCCTGCATTTTTAAAATTAAATGCATAGAATGTGAGAGAGTTGACTGTTTAAACTTAATTTTAGAAGGCATAGAAAACTCTAGACTTATTTTTTAATAAAACGCACCAATGTGAGTGTAAAACTCACTCAAAACCATTGATTTTTCATTTAATCAAGCGTTAAAAATATCATACATGGTTTTCGATGCAAATTAACACTCGGTCACATTTTTTTATAAAACACAATGAAGTTTGCACATGATGAAACAAGATGAGCACCTGATGACCTCACGTCGGTTTGTACCGATGTTTTTTACCCAGTTTTTTGGCGCATTAAATGATAACGTTTTTAAGCAAGCTTTATTATTGGTGATTACTTATGGATGGATTCAGCAACAATCTGCTCCCGTAAGTACTCTTAATAATTTGGCAGCCCTCTTGTTTATTCTGCCATATTTCTTTTTTTCAGCCACAGCTGGACAAATCGCCGACAAATACGAACGATCTCAACTCGTCCGTGGTATTAAAATTTTAGAAATCATCATTATGCTCATCGGTACTGCAGGTTTCCTGTTAGGAAACTTATGGCTACTTCTTTTTGCTTTATTTTTGATGGGTACACATTCGACGTTCTTCGGCCCGATTAAATACGCAATTTTGCCTGAAATCTTAAAACCGAACGAGTTAATGTCTGGTAATGCGCTATTTCAATCCGGCACATCCATGGCGATCTTGTTCGGGATGATCTTAGGTGGCGCCGTAATTGCCTCATCAGATGGTAATTTATTGTGGATTAGTATCACCGTAGTGGCTATTGCTTGCATAGGCTATTTATTTAGTCGCTTCATTTTGCCGCAAAAAGTTGCTGCACCTGACTTAAAGATTGACTGGAATTTCATCCGTACCAGCTTTCAAACCATTAAATATGCCAAAAGCTTACCGTTAGTATTCACAATTTTGCTAGGCAACTCATGGTACTGGTTTTATGGCGCGACTTATTTAACTCAAATTCCGCAGCTTACCCAGCAAAACCTTCATGCATCAGAAAATGTCGTTAGCCTGTTACTGACTTTCTTTTCAGTCGGTATTGGTGTGGGTTCTCTTCTTTGCCGTAAAATTGGTGGTTCAGAAATTAATATTAAAATGGTGCCGATTGGTGCAATTGGCCTTACTGTTTTTGCGCTCTACCTTGCTGCCAGTTTAGCTTTTGTACCAGAAAGAACCGGAGCATTACTTACCTTAAAAGACGTTTTCACCCAAGGCTGGGTTTACTACCATGTCATGATTGCTGTGACTTTATTGGGGATTAGTGGCGGTTTTTATATTGTTCCCCTATATGCCATGATGCAGGCTTATTCACCACGTTCACATCGTGCACGAGTTGTTGCAGCGAATAACATCTTAAATGCCGTTTTTATGGTTTCTTCTGCAATTTTTTCAATCTTAATCTTAAGTGTTTTAAAAATTGATATTAAAATACTATTTATTATTACAGCTGTACTTAGTGCAATCTTTAGTATCTGGCTTCTCGCTAGACTAAAACCAATGCTTGCCACAGCCCACCTTTCTTTAGAGGACTAATTTATGCGCCACTATACTGGAATTGATCAACTTATTAACTCATTTGATCAGGCATTGCGTAGTCTTGTTCCGGGTGCAACAGCAGCACAGCGTCAAAATCCAGCTGAAACAGTAGAAACAAAACTTGGTGTAGAAGATGCTCGCCATGTCGCAGGTTTAATGCGTGTTAACCACAGTGGTGAAGTATGTGCTCAAGCACTTTACCATGGGCAAGCATTAACGGCGAAATTGCCAAATGTACGCCAAGAAATGCAACAAGCAGCGATTGAAGAACAAGATCATTTAGCTTGGTGCGAAGACCGTTTAAAAGAATTAAACAGTCATACAAGTTTGTTAAACCCAATCTGGTACGGGTTGTCATATGGCATGGGTGCCCTTGCTGGTATTGCAGGTGATAAATATAGCTTAGGTTTTGTTGCTGAAACTGAGCGTCAGGTTAGTCTGCATTTGCAAGATCATTTAAACCAGTTACCTGCTCAAGATGAACGCTCTCGTAAAATTTTAGAGCAAATGAATGAAGATGAATTGCATCACCGTCATACTGCACTTGAAGCAGGCGGTGTTGAATTACCATATGCAGTAAAAATTACGATGACTGCTATTTCAAAATTAATGACAAAAACGAGTTATTATCTTTAAAAACCAAAGGATTGATCTCATTCGGATCAATCCTGTTTTAAATATTATTTTAAGCCGTGATCATATTTGAAACGTTCGATATCTCGAATTGAATTCCAATAGTTTCTGTTAATACGGTCACGATCAATTTGTAATTCTCTTAAAAGCTTACGATAACGCTCACGCTCTTCTGGCTTTAATTTTTCGTTGTAAGCATTATCAGAATATTGCTTAAACTTCTCGTCATAACGATCATATTCAGCTTTTGCATTGTAGTAATCTGAGGCTGCTCGATAATAAGGTCTTAAACGATTACGCTGCTCAACTGGGCATACATTAATATTGCCGTTACCCTCTAAAGCATTATAAAAAATATTTGATGGCTGGCAATAATACCCTAAGCCCTCTTTATACCCACGTTCATATGACTTTTGATCTGGAACAATATTGGCTTTTCCACACGCTTTGTAATATTGATCTAAACGTGGCGAAGACCCCTTTGAACCATCTTTCTCACCCACTAATGACCAATTCGCAGTCTTACATTCTTCTACGCTCATTGCAGCACAACCTGAAAGGCTGATTGCTAAAATGGCTAAACCGATATTTTTCATATTAAGAAAACTCAAAAATAAAATTTAAAAAACGCAAAAAATAAAATTCCAGTAAACACCCTAAAAGATCCTGCTCTATTCAAGACTTCAAAAATAAGTGATTCACTGGATAAGTCTTAAGTTTAAATCAGTTTATCCCTCTCACCAAATGAGACGCTTAAATTTTTAGCTTTGTTTAATTTTAAAAAAGAGAAATCAGTAAAATTTTATAATGCGCTGACTGCTCTTATACGCTAATTTTACTTTAAAAATTGATTATAAACATGAGACTCAATATATTGATTATAAATATAAAAAATCAAATTACTCATAAAATATTGTTCAACCATCTTTACTCTTTTTTTACGCGATTTCCTTCAAAGGCTAAGGTAGGATTTTAGCTAATTAACCACCAAGGTTTTTTATAATGAGTACACTTATTTACCCAAATTTAAACTTAAAAGATCCTCACTTTAAGGCATTTAAAATATCAGATAATTTTATTTCTCAGACACAATCTGGTACTTTCCAATCAGATCTTTTTTTAAAAGAAGTTGATGAATATTTAAGTTTATATCCTCACACTCAGCACATTGATATTTGTCTACATGACTTAAACGGGCATATTCGTGGCAAACGTATTGATGTTAAGAGTTTGAAAAATCTATCTAATGGATGTTATTTTCCTCTTTCTGTTTATGCCATGAGTCTGGATGGAAAAGTAATTGAAGAAACAGGCCTGGGAAAATATATTGGTGAACCAGATAGACTTTGCCTGCCCATTTTAGGCAGCTTGCAACCAAGTGCCTTATCCCCAGAATTAAATGCTCAGCTTTACCTATCAATGCACGAAGAAGATGGTTCAGACTGTCGCTATGAACCACGTAATATATTAAAAAAATTATTAAATCAGTTACATACGAATCATTATTTCCCTGTCATGGCTGCCGAGCTAGAGTTTTACCTTCTCTCACCTCAACAACAATCTGAGACATGTTCAGAAAACCAATGTTTTGATATAGATGCACCAAATAACTACCAACAAGTCCTAGATGAAGTTGAAAAAGCAGCCTTACTACAATCAATTGAAATTACCGCTATTGTTGCGGAATCATCCCCTGGACAATACGAATTAAATCTTCAACACAGTCATGACATTTTAAAACTCTGCGATCAAATTAATGCTTTAAAAAGAATTGTAAAGCAAGTCGCAAGAAAACATGACTTAACTGCTTGTTTCATGGCGAAACCGAACTTGGCAAAAGCTGGTAGTGGTATGCATTTTCATATGAGTATGCTTAATCAATACCATGAAAATATATTTAGTTCAGAAGTAGAAAAAGATCAGCTTTCAGCCAAATTATTGAGCGCGATTAGTGGCCTAATTGAGTTAATGCCTGCATCTATGGCGATTTTAGCGCCTAATATTAATTCTTATAGACGTTTTAAAATTGGTCATCACGTGCCATTAGAAGCCAATTGGGATACTAACAACCGAAATGTTGCAATCCGAATTCCATGCTCAGATGTACAAAATCAACGCTTAGAATATCGTGTTGCTGGAGCTGACTGTAACCCCTATCTAGTTACAGCGACTATTTTAGCGGGCGTATCTTATGGCTTATCTCATAAATTACCGCTGCCAAAACCTGCACATCTTTTAAAATTTCTAGACGAGCACATTTTGTTAGCCAACAATCAGCCAGAAGCCTTAAAAATATTTAAAGGAAGTCTTATTTTAAAAGGGTATTTAGGGGCAGACTTTGTAGAACATTGGTACACGGTTAAACAGGCTGAATATCAAAACATTTATAGTCAAATGACTGAAGCAGAACAACATTGGGATATATAAATAAAAAAAGCAAAAAAACTATAAACCACTTTGCAAACCCTTAGGGAGAAATACCCTAAGGTTTTTTTATATCTAATTAGTGATTTTTCTGTTTAGCTAAAAAACGTAACCCAACACCTGGTTCAGTAGCAATATAGCGTGGCTGAATCGCGTTATCTCCCAACTTACTACGTAACTTGCCCACTAAAATACGTAAATAGTGAGTATCTTCCTGATGGGTGGGTCCCCATAGCTCTTTTAAAAGCTGAGGCTGTGTTAAAAGCTGCCCTTGATAGCGCATTAATAACGTCAAAAGTTGAAACTCTTTTCGAGTTAAAGTAATTGGCTGTTGCTCGATCCAAACTAATCGTTGCATGACATCAACCTTGAGATAACCATCGTCATATACATGGGCTTCTTGCTGAATCGGTTGATTTCTTAAAATGACACGTATGCGCGCCAAAAGCTCTTGCACACTAAAAGGTTTGGTCATGTAGTCATTTGCACCTGCGTCTAGCAAGGCAACTTTTTCATATTCATCAGCACGTACAGATAACACAATAACGGGAACATTCGACCAGCTACGTAATTCTTGAAGCACTTCTTTTCCGTCTAAATCGGGTAAACCTAAGTCTAAAATAACCAAATCAGCCCCTTGGGTTGCCAATGCCTCTAGGCCTTTGTAACCCGTTTCACAGAGCGTGGTTTTGTATTTTTGAGTTCTTAAAGCAATGTCTAAAAATTTACGGATTTGAGGCTCATCATCAATAATCACAATACGTGTTTCTACAGGTGATGTTTCTGAACTTATCATGAATTTACAACTTATTCTTTTACTGGATGAATGGGTAATTTGATTTGAATTAAAGTACCTTTATTTTGGCGCCATGAAAATGCTTCTATTGTACCCATATGAGCACCAATAATCGCTTTTACAATTGTTAGCCCTAAACCTGTACCGAATTTTCCACGGTCTCCACGCTCCATAGTATAAAACATATCGAAAATGCGGTGTCTTTCGTCTTCAGGGATTCCCGCACCTCTATCTTCAATTTCAATTTTTACTTCATCTTCTGACAAAAGTTGAGCACGAATCATGACTGGCTCATCGGGAGGTGAAAAGTTTGCAGCATTTTCTAAAACATTAAAAATAGCTTGTTCTACCAGTGCTGGGTGGACATACAAACTAATCTGTTGCTCAGGTAACTGAATTACCACTTGCGTATCTGGTTTATATCGCTTTAAACGGCGGGTTGCCGAACCAATTAATTCATCTACACCAATCCAGTCTCTTTTTAAAGTTAGACCTTCGTGACCTAAGCGTGTCATATCAAGCAAGTTTTGAATATAACGGTCTAAGCGCTCACCTTCTAAATGAATTGTTTCAAGTAAATCTTGCTGGTCTTGTTCGGACATATCAGCTTTAAAATTCGCAAGTGTGTCTGCTGCCCCAATAATAGAAGCGAGTGGCGAGCGCAAATCATGCGATACCGAAGATAATAAAGCAGAACGTAAGCGCTCTGTTTCACTGGTTACTTTTGCTTGTTCAAGTTCATTGACCAATTGGGTTCGAAGTACAGCCTGTGCAATGTACTCAATTACACTTTCTGTCAATTTCTTTTGCTCAAAATTTAAGGAAACCACTTCATCATTAAAGTAAATTCCTACAATACCTAGGCTATTTTTTTGTTCTAAAAGTGGTAAAAACCACCAGTTTGACTGACTCAGAGTATCGGTAAAACGTCCGCACGGTTGTTGATGTTTTAAGCACCAATCTGCCGCGACTTTTTCTTTATCGTTTAACTCTATATCAGATGAAATGACTCTATCTTGAATAGAAATCCACACCTTAGTTTGAAGTTGGGTTTCTAAAGTCATTCGTCCTGTTTGCATAACTTCTTCAAGATTTACTGCACTAGAAAGTTTACGTGCTAAGTCTTGCATTACCATAGTGTAAGCATTTGCAGCTTTTAAGGATAAAACCTGCTGACGTAATTGAGAGGCCAACCGTCCAGCAATTAAAGCTGCCGCAAAAAAAGCAACAACAGTGACCACGCCTTGGTGTGCTGAAATTTGTAAGGTAAAACGTGGTGCAATAAAGAAAAAATTATAGGCCAAGAAACAGATTAAAGCTGCGACTACAGCAGCGAGCATTCTAGTTTTCGTCGCTACAATTAAAACTGAAATAATGAAAATGACAGAGAAGTCTTCAATACCGAATAGAACTTCGGCAAAGTGAGCTATAAAAATGCTGGCACATGTAACAGCTAAAACAAAAATACTTTCTTTTAATGATAAAAATGATGGTTTTTCAATCTGATTGATCTTTTTAGTACCCTGTTCTGGGTGCAAAATGGTTAAAGCAATCGAGTTTTCTTGATTTAATAATTGCTGAGCTAAATTTTTCTTAAATAACTTTAACCACCAAGGCGAAATACTTTTGCCAATGACTAAATTCGAGACTCCTCGGTCAATCGCGGCATCCATTAACACTGATGCAACTCGCGGCCCATATAAAACTTCGGTTCGACCACCGAGTTGCCGAGCTAATTCAAACGCACGATCGATCTCGATATATTCTTTTTTATATGAATTTGCTGAACTCTGACCAAAGTCCAGACTTTTAGCAACATTTACTACCGTCCATGTAGCACCATTACGTTCTGCTAAACGGCAGCCTGCCCGTACTAAATACTCAGAAGAGCCTTGCCCATCTATCGCAATCATCAATTCATTTTGCAACGATATAGATTTCAAACCCTTTGAGGCATAACTCTCTTTTAAGTCTGAATCGACATGCTCAGCAACGCATTGCATTGCCAGTTCACGTAATGCCGTTAAATTTGAAATGCTAAAAAAGCCTTGTAATGCCAGATTTGCTTGCTCTGGCACATAGACTTTTCCTTGGTGGAGCCTTTCAATGAGCTCACTGACGGGTAAATCAATTAAGCGGATGTCTCGAATACGATCAAATACCCGATCTGGTACCGTTTCATTTACTCGAATGCCCGTAATTTGGTAGACCACATCATTCAGGCTTTCTAAATGTTGAATATTTATAGTGGTAAATACATCAATACCAGCGTCTAGCAACTCATTAACATCTTGCCACCGTCGTTCATGACGACTATTTGGGACGTTGCGATGAGCCAATTCATCAACCAAAACGATTTGCGGATGCCTAAGTAAAATAGCATCCAAGTCCATTTCTTCTAAAATATGCCCCTGATATTGCATTTCTTTTCTAGCAATCTGAGGCAACCCTTCCAAAATTTTTAGAGTTTCGATTCTTCCATGGGTTTCAACAATACCAACAACAACATCTGTGCCCTGTTGAAATAATTCTTTGGCGCGGGCAAGCATGGCATAAGTTTTTCCTACACCAGGTGCCGCACCAAGAAAAACCGTTAGTCGACCGGCTTGATATCTGTTGACATGATTTAATAAGGCCTCAGCCTGATTTTCGCGA
This sequence comes from Acinetobacter sp. C13, assembly GCF_016809775.1. NCBI lineage: Bacteria > Pseudomonadati > Pseudomonadota > Gammaproteobacteria > Moraxellales > Moraxellaceae > Acinetobacter > Acinetobacter sp. C13. The sequence goes on along the minus strand of NZ_JAFBJL010000002.1, from coordinate 553,035 downwards.
TTGCTTTGCACTTGATGCCATCCGGTAAACTAACAACTTTATTTTTAAGTTAATGTGTAGATTGTAATTGATCTAAAGCAATATTGAGCTGTAATACATTAACACGAGCTTGCCCTAATACACCAAACTGCATCGGTTCAATATGCTTTTGCAAAAGCTCTTCCACAATCTTAGGGTCTAAATGACGAGCTTGAGCCACTCGAGCAACCTGTAACTGAGCAGATTCAGGACTAATATGCGGATCAATACCACTACCAGATTTAGTCACCAAATCACTTGGTATAGGTGTATTGCCCGTGTGATCTTGTTTTTTCACCGCAAGAATCTGAGCATCAATTTGTTGCTGTAGTTCAGGATTAGTACGCGCTAAGTTTGTACCTGCCATCGCCATCGGGTCATAAGCGACTGCTGAAGGTCGCGGATGAAAATAAGCCTCTCCAACAAATGGCTGAGCGACTAATTTTGACCCTAGAACTTTATGGTCTATTTCAACCAAACTACCATTCGCTTGATTATTAAATAACACCTGCCCAGCACCTGTAGCGATAGCACTATAAGCAGCGCCACAGCCAACTAAGGTAAAAATTAATAATCCCAAAGATGCTCTTAAGGTCTGACCCAAATTTGCTTCTGAATTTTGTACATAAGTTTTCATTTCAAACTCCAGATTACAAACCAAATAATTGAACAATCACTACATCAATTGCTTTAATGGCAAGGAATGGCAGAACCACACCGCCCACACCATAAATCAACATATTTCGACGTAATAACTGAGTTGCCGTTGAAGGTTTAAATTTGACGCCTCGGAGTGCGATTGGAATTAATAGCGGAATAATAATCGCGTTAAAAATTAATGCAGATAAAATCGCGCTGTTTGGACTTGCCAAGTGCATTACATTCAATACTTGCATTTGTGGAATCGCAGCAGCGAACAATGCAGGCAAAATGGCAAAGTATTTAGACACGTCGTTTGCTAACGAAAATGTTGTTAAAGCACCACGGGTAATCAGCTGCTGTTTCCCAATCTCAACCACAGCAAGAAGTTTGGTTGGGTCAGAGTCTAAATCAACCATGTTGCCCGCTTCTTTCGCGGCTTGTGTACCCGAGTTCATGGCTAGACCAATATCAGCTTGTGCTAATGCCGGCGCGTCATTGGTTCCGTCACCGACCATCGCAACTAAACGACCTTGTTGTTGTTCGGTGCGAATACAAGCCAATTTGTCTTCTGGTTTTGCTTCGGCAATATAGTCATCTACACCAGCTTCAGCAGCAATCGCAGCCGCAGTTAATGGGTTATCACCTGTAACCATAACGGTTTTGATGCCCATTTCTCTTAAACGAGCAAAACGTTCTTTAATGCCATGTTTAATCACATCTGAGAGTTCAATCACACCCAACACATGATGTTGATTAGCGACGACTAAAGGTGTTGCTCCTTTTTTGGCGACTTGTTCAACACGCGCTTTTAATTCTAAATCTTGAGAATAATCTTCATCTACAAACTTCAAGATCGCATCTAAAGCACCTTTACGAATTTGGTCACCATTAGGTAAATTCACACCGGAAATTCGAGTCGAAGCACTAAAAGAGATAAATTCAGCTTGCTCAGGTTCTTGCTGTTTTAGACCTTGCTCTTTTGCTAACTTAACAATTGATTTCCCTTCTGGTGTTGGGTCGGCAAGTGAACTTACCCAAGCAGCAGCTCTCAACTCTGACTCGGTTACCGAAGTTAAGGGATAAAATGAAGTCGCTTGACGGTCACCATAAGTAATGGTTCCTGTTTTATCGAGTAAAAGCACATCAATGTCGCCCGCAACTTCTACCGCTTTACCTGATTTTGCCAAAACATTGGCTTTGAGTGCACGATTCATCCCCGCAATACCAATCGCAGGTAACAAGCCACCAATGGTTGTAGGAATCAAGCAGACCAATAACGCCACGAGCACAACTGGATCAAGTTCAATATGCAAATACTTGGCAATAAATGGCAAGCTAATCACGACAATTAAAAACGTGATTGTCATTACCATTAACAAGAAGCCAAGCGCAATCTCATTCGGAGTTTTCTGGCGATTTGAGCCTTCGACCAAAGCAATCATACGGTCTAAGAAACTTTGACCAGATTCAGCAGTCACTTGCACAACAATACGATCTGTCAGAACTTTGGTTCCTCCAATAACACCTGAACGGTCTGTTCCAGCTTCACGTAACACAGGCGCTGACTCACCTGTAACAGCTGATTCATTAATAGTGGCAAAGCCTTCTACAATCTCACCGTCGGCTGGAACAAGCTCACCTGCATGTACTTCAATAAAATCATTTAAATGAAGTTCAGTCGCTGCAACTTGAGTCGCTTGACGGTCTGTCAAAGAGTTGAGTCTTCGAGCTGTTAAATTTTCTCTTGCTGCACGTAATGAAGATGCCTGTCCACGACCTCTGGCCTCTGCAACTGCTTCAGCATAGTTAGCAAATAAAATGGTAATAAACAGAATTGCTGTAACTGCGAAACCAAATAACAGCGTGGTGTAACCCAAGACTGTACTAATTGCAGCAACCACTGTTCCAAGCCATACAATTGCCATCACAGGGTTTTTAATTGCATGCTGCGGTAGCAGTTTCACAAATGCATTTTTCCAAACTTCAAAATTTGGCACTGCCATGGTTTGTTTATGGCTATTTACATGAGTTTGTGTATTCATTTTCACTCGCCTCCTTAGCCTTTAACCAACAAAAGTTGATCGGCAATAGGCCCAAGGACAAGAACTGGCATAAATTGTAATAAGGTAAGCAACACAACAATCGTAATCAGCGTTAAAGCAAAGGTTGGAGTTTCAACCTGAAGACTACCTGCTGTTTCGGGTGCTTTTCTTTTTGCTGCTAAATGTGTTGCAATCATTAATGGCAAAATTAAGGTTGGAAAACGTCCTAAAAGAAGAGCAATACTACAAGTGACATTCCACCATACAGTGTTGTCTCCAAGACCTTCAAAACCTGAACCATTGTTGGCAAATGCAGAGACATATTCATAGAACACTTGGCTAATACCATGTGGTCCCGGATTACTAATTCCAGATATGCCTGGAACGCTGAGGCTTAATGCGGTAAATGCAAGAATGACTAAAGGTTGAATCAAGATAATAATCGCGAGCAACTTAATTTCTGCCGCTTCAATCTTGCGCCCAAACAATTCAGGGGTACGACCTGTCATTAAACCTGCAATAAATACTGCGAGTAACAGATAAATCATAAACTGTTGCAGACCACAGCCCACACCACCCCAAATGGCATTAATCAGCATGTTAATGAGTTCGACTAAACCGGTAAGCGGTGCAGAAGAATCATGCATCATATTGACCGAGCCGTTATTTACCTGTGTAGTAAGCGCTGCCCAAACTGCTGATGCTGCTGGTCCAAATCGTTGTTCTTTACCTTCCATTACGGCAAATTGAGATGCTGTCGATGACATACTCTCAGACCAGACAGCCGCTGCACCTGAAATAATTGACATGAAAAGCATGCTGCCAAAGACAAAGTAAGCAAACTTTTTACGCTGAGTAAAATGCCCGACCATAAAAATGACTGTGATTGGAATAAGTAAGATCGCAATCATTTCTAGTAAATTAGAAAATGGTGTTGGATTTTCTAAAGGCACAGAACTATTTGGACCGTACCAACCACCACCGTTACTACCTAATTGCTTAATCGCCACCATTGGCGCAACTGGTCCTAAAGGAATTTTTTGAGTTTCAACACTATTGGCTTTATCAATAAGCTGTACTTCTGGCCCACCTTGGAAAGTTGCAGGCACACCTTGGCTGTTAAGCAACAATGACCAGACAAAACAGACTGGAAGCAAAAAGCGGACTGTAGGACGAATTACATCTGCCCAATAGTTACCAATTAAAATTTGATCTGGCTGCTCGGCAACATCAGCCGCAATATGGCTTGGACGCTGATAAAAGAAAGCTCTTAATGTCGCAACAACCAAAGCCAGCCCCATCATTGGAGTAATGACTTGCAAACCTACAATACCTGTCATTTGCGACAAATAAGATAACTGAGCCTGACCAGAATAATGCTGTTGGTTGGTGTTTGTTAAAAATGAAATAACAGTGTGTAGCGCTAAATCCCAACTCATATTTGGTGCATGGTTCGGGTTTAATGGTAGCCATGCTTGCGTCATAAAAATAGCAAAAACGGCCACAGCTAGAACAACACAGCTAACAACAAATGCTAGAGAATATTGTTTCCAGTTCATTTGTTGTTGTGGAGATACACCTAATAAGCGGTATACAGGATTTTCAATCCAACGAAATAATCCATCACCCCACATCGGCTGATTTGCCATCACTTTGGATAGATATTTACTGAGGCACCATGCTAGAAAAATAGCAATAAATAAAACAAGTATAAGTTCTAACATGGCTATTCTCCTCTATACCCCTTGGCTTGATTTGCCAAACTGGAAATAAGGAGAGATGGAGAAATATCATTTGTTTTAAGTCCGCATAAGACAATGCCAGACTGATGCAAGATGCGCATTTGAGAATTTATAAGCATCTTTATTGTCCTGAAATAACACTAATTTAGTGAATTTCAGTATCGATAAAATGCCCGTAAATTCTCTATTGAGGAAGTCAAAGCCCGCGTAAAGTTTGCGTAAAATTTAGTTTGAAGGGTATTAAACTTTAAAATTAACGACTGGATAAATCATGCTATCAGCCTTTAAGGTTTCACAATGCCAAAGTTCATATAAAGGAATTTTTACATCGAGTGCCAAAGGTAGCTTTTTAGAATTAAATTGCATATGGTCCAGATCACTTCCCCATGCAATCAAATCTACATCTAAAGAAATATGATGCGACGGACGAACACGCCCCGAATCTGACTCAAGTTTCTTTAGAAAAGATTCAATTTGTTCACACGATAAATTGCTTTTTAATAGACATGCCGAATTCCAATAATCATCGCCAATACCATCTCGGCATGGAATTTGATAAACAGATGAAAACTGCACTTTCCCCAATGTTGCCAATTGCGTATAAGCAAAAGTAAAGTGCTGATCTGCGTCTAAATTACTCGCTAGGGCGAGCGCAAAAATTGTTTCTGGTGCGTTCAAGACGAATTCCTACAGCATTTGCTTCTGCAATGATGGCTGGCTTACGGATGGTTATGGTAATTTTTTCAATTGATGGAAAGGTTTCAAACAAACATTGTAAAACCAGATGTGCTGCATGCTCGATTAATTCAGGTTTGGCTTGTTGAATGGTTTGAGCCGATAACTCACAAATCTGCGCATAGTTGAGAGTGTCCTCAAGCTTGTCAGACTCTGCTGCGCGGCTCAAATCATTATGGATGGTTAAATCCAACATTAAAGGTTGAATGATTTGTCTTTCCCAGTTGAAACAGCCAATCACTGTCTCAACTTTCAAGCCTTCAATAATAATGGCATCCATAAATTTAAACTGACCTTAGTGCTTTAATAACGAAGCAGGTTCCATATTTTGAACCATTTTCAAACGCTGGTCTGCATAAATATCAGTATATGGTGCGAGTACGCGCATAAAACGATCGAAATAAAGCATTTGCTTAAATAATAAGGCAAAATCACGTGGGAATTTAATACCGTGGCGCTCACCAACCCCTACCATATCCATCATAATGTCATTTAAATCGGCTGGATTTGAAGACAATATCTGTTGCGGATCGGCCATTAATACGCCATTAAACAAACGCTCTAGATCTTGAGCCAACACCTGAACGTCAATTTTGTTATGGGTCATACCCATTTTCAGCATATTTTCAGCCATTGCCTGATAATCAGTTTTTTGTAAGGCATCCATAAACTCAATACATGCTGTCCAAACTTCAGGTTTTAACTGACCCACGATACCAAAATCGATAAAACCAATACGCCCATCTTCAAGCAACATTAAGTTCCCAGCATGTAAGTCAGCATGGAAACTTTTACATAGCATGAGACTACCAAACCATGTATTCATGGCAGTAATCAGTACTTGCGATGGATCTTTAGCATATTGTTTTACAACACTAAAGTCTGTCAAAGACACACCGTATAAACGCTGCATAGTTAAGACACGGCGTGTAGAAAACTGATGATAAACTTTAGGTGCTGTCGCTGCTTTATTTTGTGAAATATTAAGATATTCCACAAAATCATCTAGGTTTTGTGCTTCTTCAATGAAATCGACTTCACGGACCATACGGCTTTTAATTTCATCTACAATTTCAGAAAGAGCTGCGAATTTGATTTTTGGTACTGCACGTTCAAGCAACTTGGCAGCCCAATGCACTACACTTAAGTCTGTATATAAAATGGTTTCAACACCAGGCTTTTGTACTTTAATAACAACATCTTCACCTGTCGTAAGTTTAGCTGCGTGAACCTGAGCAATTGATGCAGAAGCTAATGGCTTTTCATCGATATAGCTAAAAATCTGGCTTAAATCGCGCCCTTCAAATTCAGATGCAAGCACACCTTGAATATAACTAAATGGTAGTGTTGGTGTTTGGTCTAAACAACCTTGAAATTCTTCTACATATTCACGTGGGAAAAGCGATGGCGTACTCGCAATAAACTGACCAAGCTTAATATAAGTTGAACCAAGTGACTCAAAAGTCTCTCGCATGAGTTTGGCATTACTTGGTTTTTCAGTTGCGTATTTAATTCCAGCTTTGGCCGCAACCACTGCTGTTTCACCAATGCGGGCGACTGAACGTAGCCCATCAAACAAAATATTTTTTTTCATATTTCTTCAAAACCAAATCATTCAGGTTGAGTGTAGCAAATTTTGTTTAATTTACTGATTAGCTTGCCTGACAAAGTGGGCAATTTACATCTTTATCAAAACTAACAATACGTTGTGTCATATTTAAACCATCCCACAATAATAGTTTCTGCTTTAAAGGTGTACGATTTAAACCTAAATATAGCAAAGTGTGATGTGCTTGTAATGACGCTATCATTACAGGAGTAGTTGCAAGTACCCCTGACTCTGCACAGCGCAGCCCTTCATTACTATGTTGTTCTTTCGGAAAAAGACATTCATAACAAGCTGAATCTCCTTCAACCATGAACATTTGCGCCTGAAAACCAATTGCTGAAGCGCTAATTAATGCGACTTGATGTTTCTTACAAGCTGCGTTTACCAAATAGCGAGTTGTAAAATTATCACAGCCATCTAAAACCACATCTTGGTGTTCAACCAGTCTATCAATGTTATGTTCGTCTAAACGTTCGTTATAGTATTCAACACAGATATAAGGGTTAATTTTCTGTAACCGTTTAGCTAGAATTTCTGCTTTATAGCGACCAACATCTTCATGACCAAATGCGATCTGACGTTGTAAGTTACTTATCTCGATCGTATCCGCATCAATCAGTGTAATTTTCCCAACCCCTGCTCGCGCTAGTAGCTCTGCACTACTACATCCTATTCCGCCAGCACCGACAATCAGTACATTAGCAAGTTTGAGTTTTTCCTGAGCTTCAATATCCCATCCATCAAGTAAAATCTGACGGCTATAGAGATGCATTTCTTCATCACTTAACTCTACAAAATCGATATCTTGAAGCTCGGTCACGCGTTAATCCTTTCACTTAGAAGCGAAATGATTTTATGACTAAGTTCGTTATTATGAAAGCTATAAAATAGAAACAACTTTTTTATTCTAATAAAGCTTATTTGCCAACATTGCATCTATCAAGCTTTCTGCAACAATAGAAATATCTATTTTCTTTATTACTTAGGCTAAATATGACCCAATCATATATTGCACCTGTAGAGTTAGAAAAAGCTTATCGTTTATTAAATCATGGCCCAACTGTGCTTGTTTCTGCGCAACATGGTGACGACCGCAATGTAATGGCTGCTGCTTGGGCATGTGCATTAGAATTCAAGCCAGCCAAAGTCTCCGTTGTTCTCGACAAAAGCACTAAAACACGACAGCTGGTTGAGCAAAGTGGCTATTTCACACTACAAGTTCCCTGCTATGCACAGCTCGATCTGACTCATCAACTTGGAACCATTAGTAAGCTAGATGATCCAGAAAAACTTGAGCATTGTGGTGTTGAACTATTTTATCAAGAAGGTCTTCATAGCCCGCTTGTATCAGGTTGCATTGCATGGCTTGTGTGTAAACTTATTCCAGAACCCCATAATCAGTCAGCTCATGATTTATTTATTGGTTCTGTTGTAGGTGCATGGGCAGATAGCCGCGTTTTTAGAGATGGGCACTGGCATTTTCAAGATGCACCAAAAGAACTTCGCAGCCTGCACTATATTGCAGGTGGAACTTTTTATTTGATTGGTGAAGAAGTCAAAGCTCAAATTTAATCATTAAAAAGTGAGTTTCATTTAATTGCAAAAAACCGCATAACAATTGCGGTTTTTTGCAGTCAACGACATTTTTTAAAATCTAATACTTAAACTTGAGCCACTTCACGAGCAATCACCAAGCGTTGAATATCAGAAGCACCTTCATAAATCTGGCTTACACGAACATCACGATAAATTCTCTCTACAGGGAAATCACTCACGTAGCCATAACCACCATGAATCTGGATTGCATCCGAACATACTCGCTCAGCCATAGTAGACGCAAATAGCTTTGCCATTGAGGCTTCTTTTAAACAAGGCAGCCCAGCATCTTTTAAAGTTGCAGCATGCAAAACCAACTGATGCGCAGCTTCGATCTGGGTCGCCATATCGGCTAAACGGAAACCAACCGCCTGATGCTGAACTAATTCGACTCCAAAGGCTTTACGCTCATTTGCATATTGCACCGCTGCATCAAAAGCCGCTCTTGCCATACCTACCGATTGAGCTGCAATACCAATACGTCCAGCTGCCAAATTAGATAATGCAATTTTATAACCTTCACCCTCTTGCCCCACCAAATTTTCTAAAGGAATTCGGCAGTCCTCAAAAGTAATAGTGGCTGTATCTGAAGCATGTTGGCCCATTTTATCTTCAATACGAGTGACCAAGTAACCTTGTGTATTGGTAGGTACAAGAAAGCACGAAATCCCTTTTTTACCAGCTTGTTTATCTGTGACCGCAAACACCAAAGCCACTTGGGCATTTTTACCACTAGTGATAAATTGTTTGACGCCATTGAGCACCCAATGGTCGCCATCGCGTTCAGCTTTACATAAAATCGCGCTTGCATCTGAACCGACATGTGGTTCAGTTAAACAAAAGCATCCTAGCCATTCGCCAGAGGCAAATTTTGGTAAATATGTTTGTTTTTGCTGCTCTGAACCGTATGCCAGTGTAATACCGCAAATCAAGGAATTTTGTACACTGACGATAGTCGAAATAGCACCATCGCCTGCGGCAATTTCCTCAATTGCGAGTACCAAAGATACATAGTCCATTCCCGCACCACCCCATTCATCGGGCACGGTCATCCCCATAGCACCTAGTGCACCTAAATCTTTTAATTCCTGAGCAGGAAATTCATAGGTTTTATCGCGATGTGCGGCTGTTGGTTTTAACTGATTTTGCGCATAGTTACGCATCATCTCCTGAACCATGCTTTGTTCAGCATTTAGAATCATTTCAACATCCTTATTTTATTATTTTGCTGCCATGCGAATTGCACCATCTAAACGGATAACTTCACCATTTAAGTAAGAGTTTTCAGCAATATGTGCCACCAAACGAGCAAATTCTTCTGGCTTTCCTAAACGCGATGGATACGGCACCATTTGCCCCAAAGCATCTTGTACATTTTGTGGCATACCCTTAAGCATTGGGGTTTCCATAATTCCTGGGGCAATGGTCATAATACGAATAGCATGTCGCGCAAGCTCACGAGCAATTGGCAATGTCATCGCAACAATAGCGCCTTTAGATGCTGAATACGCAGCCTGACCAATTTGACCATCAAATGCGGCAACAGAAGCAGTGTTAACAATGACGCCACGGTCTTCTTCACTTGCTTCAACCGTATTTTTACTCATTGCATCTGCTGCAAAACGCAGCATGTTAAATGTACCTGTAACATTAATATTTAAAGTCTTTGCAAATAATCCCAAGTCATGAACGCCCTCACGGCCAACCACTTTCGCAGAAGGGCCAATACCGGCACAGTTCACCAAACCATGCAAATGACCATGTTTTGTCAACACATCTTTAAAGAACTGTTCAGCAGCAGCTTCATCGGTCACATCAAGTTTTACAAAGTCAGCTTTTGGCCCCAACTGTTTTGCTTGTTGCTCGCCTGCTTCTGTATTCATGTCTACTAATGTGACTGAAGCACCTTGCTGGACTAAATACTCAGCTGTTGCAGCACCCAAACCAGACCCACCACCTGTAATTACGAAATGTTTCCCTTGAATTTTCATTGTGTAATGTCCTATAGAAATGTTCTTTAAACTTAGTAGTGAGAGTAAAAGTTGTTGTTTTCCGATACAATTTCAAAAAGCCTCAAAATGTTTGCAGCTTTTGATCAATCCAAATTTTAAATATGCAGTATTTCACTTGAAATATATGAAGAAAATATGAGTCTTTGACATGGTTGTCCAATCTTCTTTAAGTAAAGGCACAATTTCGATTGCACTAGTACATGAAGCACTGAGTGCGGCTTATGCCAAAGGCCTAAATACACAAATAATTCTAAATAAAGCAGGCATCCCCGCTGAATTACTGATGTCGCCAAAGGCACGTGTGCCTGTTACAACCTATGCCCAATTGTGGATAGAGCTTGCCAATGCCATGAACGATGAGTTTTTTGGGATGGATAGCCATCCCATGCGTCGTGGAAGCTATAAATTACTGACTAAACTCGTCAGTACGGCTGAAACTTTAGAAAAAGCACTCTACGATATTTTGAAGTTTTTTAACTTTGTTCTAGATGACATGCATGGAGAACTCATTCGAGAGCAAGACAAAGCTTATTTAGTGATTCATGATCGTGAACAGCCTAAACGCATGTTTACCTACGCAACCTTTTTAATATTAGTGCACGGACTTATGTGTTGGTTGGTAGACCAGCGAATTGGTTTAAATACTATTATGGTACGTTGTCCTAAACCTCAAGATATTCAGGACTATTTCGTTCGTTTTGGTGAAGATATTCAATTTAATGCTGAGATAAATCGAGTTGAGTTCGATGCCCACTATTTAGATATTAAAATTAAGAAAGATAAAAAAGCGCTTTATGATTTTTTAGAGCAAACTCCGCAAAATCTTTTAGTTCGCTTTAAAAATGAAAATGCCTTAAGTGTACTTATTCGTCGCCATTTATTGAAACTCCACCCTGCACAATGGCCCGAACTCAAAGATGTAGCTCAGCAACTCAATATTTCAGAAGCCACCGTTCAACGTCGACTGAAACATGAAGGTGTAAGCTATCAACAAATTAAAAATGAAATCCGCTGTGATATTGCTGTTGAACGCTTAAGCAAAACGAATGACTCAATTCAAGATATTAGTGAAGATTTAAGCTTCCATGACCCAAGTGCCTTTCACCGTGCTTTTAAAAAATGGACTGGCGTCAGCCCAGGTGCATATCGAGATAATTTAACTGGACACAAGCAATAACATATACATCGAATGAAGCTTAAGGCGTTAGAGTTTAAGCTTATGATATTTATGTATTTTAAATTCAATATTTCAGATAAATGCATTATTTAAAATTTGATAATAGTCATAAAAACAGTGATTTATCATTTTATTCAAACTTTTATCTTTCAAACTGATTTATAAATCAAAATAACTAAGTTCATAAGCCTCTAAACACGTGAAAGGATGATCTCCTATTTCATTTCGGTTTTATTTTTATCATGTCTTTAAAATCAAAATTTTCTCTACCAAAGACTTTGTTGGCATCAACATTGGGGTTTGTATTTGCTTCATCTGCTTTTGCAGCAATTCCGACTACACTTAAACTTGATTATGCTTACTATGCACCAACCAGTTTAATCGTTAAAGATCAAAAACTTCTCGAAAAAGCACTGCCAAATACCCAAATTAAATGGGTTTTTAGTCAAGGTAGTAACCGCTCATTAGAATATCTCAACAGTAACAGCATCGATTTTGCTTCTACCGCTGGATTAGCTGCTGTATTAAGTCGAGCGAATGGTAGTCCAATTAAAACGGTTTATGTACAAAGCCAACCGGAATGGACCGCGCTTGTTGTCGCAAAAAATTCACCAATTAAAAGCCTAAAAGATTTAAAAGGTAAAAAAATTGCAGCTACCAAAGGAACCGATCCTTTCTTATTTACACTACAAGCACTAGATACAGTCGGTTTGAGTAAACGTGATGTACAACTGGTTCATCTACAACACCCAGATGGAAAAACTGCATTAGAGCGTGGCCAAGTAGATGCTTGGGCTGGACTTGATCCATTAATGGCTTCAGCTCAAATTCAATCGGGTGCAAAATTGCTTTATCGTAATGTTGGATTTAATAGCTATAGCGTACTGAGCGTTAAAGAAGATTTTGCAAAGCAAAGCCCTGAAGCGGTAGAAGCCGTTATTAAAGCCTACGAACAAGCCCGAAAATGGGCAAAAGCCAATCCAGATAAAGTGGCAGCACTTTTAGCTCAAGAATCAAAACTTCCTCTACCTGTGGCTAAACTACAACTGAGCCGAACCAACTTCGATCAAAGCATTCCATCAGCAACTCAAGCACAAGCACTAAAACGTTCTGGGAAAATTTTGACAGAAGAAGACTTGGTCAGAAAAGGCACCAATGTCAATCAAGTGGTCGATCAGTTATTAGACACACGTTTTGCTCAAAAAGTCGTGAAATAGTATATGAGTGATTCACTTAACAAAGCTGAGCTAAATCAATTCTTAGCTCAGCAGGCTTTAAAATCTGAGAAAAAGCATCTAAACCACAAATTTACACGGTGGTTTAAAGCGCTACTCATTCCACTTATCTTTTTAACGGCTTGTGAGTTTTTAGTCAGAAATGGCTATATCGATGCTTATCTACTCCCTGCACCGTCTAGTTTATGGCAATCTTTTTTAGATTTAGCTCATAGCGACCTGTTTGCCCATATTTATATTAGTACATGGCGTGTTCTGTTGGGCTTTATTATAGGAAGCGGTTTAGGTTTAATTTTTGCGATTTGGGTTGGATTAAGTAAAGAAGCAGAAGCTTATTTAGAACCAACTTTTTCAGCAATTAAATCAATTCCAAGTCTTGCTTGGATTCCCCTGTTATTACTTTGGTTAGGAATTGATGAAGGTTCTAAAATTACATTGATTGCAATCGGAGCATTTTTTCCAACCTATACCAATACAGTTGCAGCAATTCATAATGTAGATAAAAAGCTCATTGAAGTTGGAAAAGTTTATCGGCTTAATGCTTTTCAGCGGATTATATCTATTATTTTACCGGCAGCCTCTCCGGGTATTTTAACGGGTTTACGTAACAGCTTAAGTTTGTCTTGGATGTTTATGATTGCAGCTGAACTGATTGCGGCCACTCAAGGGATTGGCTATTTACTCAGTGATGGCCGAGAAACGTCTCGACCAGATATTGTTATCATTGCAATTATTTTATTGGCGCTATTGGGTAAAGTAACCGATACCTTAATGAAACTTATCGAAAACTGGTTATTACGTTGGCGAGATACACTACAAAAGTAATTTTAAATCCAGCATGCTAAAGTGACTCGATCATTTTGGCCATAGTCTTGAATAGTTTTAATTTGGCTAAAACCATGTTCTGTGAAAATATCTCGAACAGCTTGTCCCTGATCATAACCATGCTCTAGTGCAATCCAGCCTTGCGGTTTTAACCAGTTTTTGCCTTGAGCAATAATAATTTCAATATCAGCCAGTCCCTGATGATCTGCAACCAATGCACGGCGTGGTTCTGTAGCCAAAGCTTGCATGTGTTCATCGTCAGGGTCGATATACGGCGGATTAGAAACAATTAAATCAAACTTTTGCGGTTCAAGTGCGTCAAACCAAGCGCCGCAGGCAAATTTCACACGTTGCAAATTATGAACTTGTGCATTTTCTTTTGCGACTTCTAAAGTAGGCGCATAAATATCAGTTGCCGTGACTTGCCAATCTGGACGTTCACTTGCTAATGCAAGCGCAATTGCACCTGTTCCCGTTCCCAAATCAACAATATTTGCAGTATTTGGCAAATTTAGATTTAAAACGGTTTCAACTAGAACCTCAGTATCCGGACGTGGTACTAAAGTATCAGATGTTACTTTTAAATCGAGTGTCCAAAATGGTTGTGAACCCGTCACATAAGCTAAAGGCTCACCATTTTGGATACGTTCAAGACCAGCCAAGTAATCTTGCTCTTGTTGGGCAGTTAACTCTTGCTCAAGTCTAAACTTTAATTCAAGCGAATTGATTTTTAGAAAATGCTCAAGTAACCAAGCATTTTCTTGCCGTTCATAACTGTCAGGCTCACCACGAATTGCAAGCGCTTGAGCAATATTCATTAGCCGCCATTTTCCTGTGCAAGCATCGCAAGCTGATCTGCCTGATATTCACGATGTAAGCTATCGAGCAATTCAGTCAAATCACCTTCCATAATGGCATCTAACTTATATAAAGTTAGGTTAATACGATGGTCCGTCATACGCCCTTGTGGGTAGTTATAAGTACGGATACGTTCAGAACGGTCACCAGAACCGACCAAATCACGGCGCATTTCAGAAGTCGCGGCATCTGCTGCCGCACGTTTAGCATTTTCTAAACGCGATACTAACAATGCCATCGCCTTAGCTTTGTTTTTATGCTGTGAACGTTCTTCTTGGCACTCAACGACTGTACCAGTTGGAATGTGAGTAATACGCACCGCTGAATCGGTTTTGTTAATGTGCTGACCACCCGCACCTGATGCACGGTAAGTATCAATACGTAAATCTGCAGGATTAATTTCAACGTTAGTATCAACATCAATTTCAGGCAAGATCGCAACTGTACAAGCTGATGTATGCACACGACCTTGTGATTCAGTTGCTGGCACACGTTGTACACGGTGAGCACCACTTTCAAACTTCAAGCGACCATACACACCATCACCATCTACACGGCAAATAACTTCTTTAAAGCCACCATGCTCGCCTTCATTTTCAGAAAGGACTTCAATACGCCAGCCTTGTGTCTCGGCATATTTGCTGTACATACGGAACAAATCACCAGAGAAAATCGCAGCTTCATCACCACCTGTTCCAGCACGGATTTCTAAATAAGCCGCATTAGAATCATTCGGATCTTTTGGAATCATCAAAATGTTGAGCTGGCTTTCTAATTCTTCAAGCAATGTTTTATTGGCTTGAATTTCTTCTTCTGCCATATCTTTAAAGTCTGGGTCCGACTTCATCATTTCAGCAGTTTCAATGTCTTCTTCTGCTTGACGGTATTTGCCCCAAACTTCGGTAATTTCAGATAAATCACTATGTTCACGAGACAATTTACGGAAACGTTTGTTATCGGAGATCACTTCAGCATCTGCAAGCAATGCAGTAAGTTCTTCATGTCGATCACAGAGTTGATCAAGTCGTAAACGGAGTGACGCTTTCATAAGAGGAAATATCTCAAAAGTCCAAAAAGCTTATCGAACGCTATGTAAGTATAGAAGATAAGCAAAATCGTAAAAATAGCGCATAGTTTACAGATTATGCTGCTTAAATGACATATATAATCAGCCAATTCATCAACTTTCCCAATAAGTAGAGGCGTATAAATATAATGATTTCGAATAAGATTTATTACTTGCCTATAATTTGGCTGTTCTGTAGAAAATAATAAGTTATATTTTCCCTCTATATGACAATAGAGGCTTTGTTTAAAAAACCTCTTGCCAGCCTACTTATTTTAATTTTTCTAATAAGGTTTTGCCCACCAAAACAGCCGACGCTGGATTTTGTCCTGTAATAAGTTCACGGTCCACCACCACATTTGGAGTCCATGCAGTGGTATTACTTTGATACTTACCGCCAAGTGACTGTAAAGCCGTTTGTGGATAAAACTTCATTTCTCCACCTTTTAATAAAGCTTTAGCCTGCTCTTCTTCCTGATTACTAATCACCGTCATTCGATAATTTTTATAAATCCATTCGCCAGTTTTGACTGTTTTACCTTGTTCTAGTTGACCAACTACTTCCAAGGCATTAGGTAAAGTAGACATCAACGCAATAGGACCGTGACAGACCAACGCAGTAGGTTTACCAGCTTTATGGAAAGCTGTAAGTACTTTTCCAAGTTGTTTATCTTTTAATAGATCTTGCATAGGTGCATGCCCACCTGGAATATAAATAGCATCAAACTGACCCGCACCAATTTGCTCAATACGAGATAGGCTCACAACTGGAGAATCTTGAGCAGATGTTAATTTTAAATCATGTAATAAATTTGCATATTGCTTTAATGCTTTTTCATCTTGGTTAAAATACATCGCATTATTTGATGATTCATCTAAGGTTGGAGCTTTTCCTTTTGGTGTAGCGAAAGTTACTGTATGACCTGCATCTAAAAGCATTTTTGTAGGTTGCATCAACTCATTTAAGTAAAAGCCTGTTTTAAAAATATGACCTTTTTTTAGCTCTAAATGCGCCTCATCAGACAATACAACCAACACATGAGCAGCATTTGCACTGAATGCTGCTGAAACGGCAACTACTGCAAGCATTATTTTATTTAGAGATTTCATCATTCGACCTTCATTCCAACCATTTGCTGGATTTATATTTTGGATGGATATATTCTATTTTTGCCAATCAGGTAGATAAACAACTACCTTTGCAAATCTTTTTTGCGTTTGAGGACTAAATGTCACGTCAATTTGACCATCTTGCCGATATTGAAGTGTTTTTAATTGTCGCTGAGAAGCTTTCTATTAGTGCAGCTGCAATTTATTTAGCAACAACTCCTTCAGTCATTAGTAGAACAATTACGCGGCTAGAGAAAAAACTTGGCATTCAGTTTTTTAGAAGAACAACTCGTCATTTGAGCCTGACTGAAGCTGGTCAACTTTATTATGAAAAGATGCAACATGCATTTCAGTTAATTGACCATGCAGAGCGTACTATTCAAGGTAAGCAACTGCAAATTTCCGGCAAAATTAAATTAAGTGTACCCACCACCTACGGACACTATCGCCTTCCAGAATTACTACAAAAATTTCTTTTGCAATATCCAGATATTCAAATTGAAGTCAGTATTTCTAATCGAAATGTCGATTTAATTGCGGAAGGATTTGATTTAGCTATTCGTCAAGGTCAGCTTCCTAATAGCACTCTCATTGCCAGACCTTTGGAGCTTGCCCCTCTTCAACTTGTTGCTTCACCCGAATATTTAAAACGTATGGGTGTTCCTCAAACCTTGCAAGAATTAAATAATCACCAATGTATTGCCTTTGAATTACCGAGCACGGGTAAGGTTACTCCATGGTTTTTTAAAAATGGTGATAATGAAATTCAATGGATACCATCAAATCGGATTTTAGTAAAAGAAGATATTTTGGGAGTAGTTTCTCTTGCTGAAAGTGGATTAGGAATATGTCAGAGTTATAGCTTTATTGTTAATGAAAAGATCCGGCAAGGAAAATTGCAGCCCCTACTTGAGGGTTATGCAGGTCACACACGGCCCTTTTCTTTACTGTACGCACAGCATAAACATATGTCGTCTGCGACAAGAGCTTTAATAAATTTTCTATGTTCTGATCGTGAGTAACCCCGTCAAAACTAAATAAAGCTAAATTTATCTATATGAGTATTAAATATTCTATTTTAATAGAAAACATACAAACCAGACACTAAACTGCAATAATCAAAAGATGGTTCTCCATATTTGGGGAGAAGTGTTTTGTTACATTTGCCGTAACAAAAGATATAGGGTCCTGCAACTAGGGACACGGAGTCAAAAATGAAATTAAATGCTTGGTTATGTAGCGCTGTTCTCGCAACTTCAATGGTTACTGTGGCACATGCTGACAATACAACACATGTAGCAGCCGCTTCTGCTTTAGGTAGCGTAGCAGGTACTGCAATTGGTAAAAGCATGGGCGGTACATCTGGCGCAACAATTGGTGCTGCTTTAGGTGGTGCTGGTGGTGCAGCTGTTGCAAGCGATCGTCGTAACCGTACTGAATCTGCGATTGGCGGTGCTTTAGGTGGTGGTGCTGGTTATACGGTTGGTAAAAGCATGGGCGGTACAAATGGTGGTTATGTAGGCGCTGCTTTAGGTGCTGCGGGTGGTTCTGCTTTGGGTAATAAAATCTCTAAAGACCGTGATGCAGACAGATCTTCTAAGCACTGGAAGAAAAAACACCGTCGTCATCACTAATTAAGCTGATGAAGCAATTTTAAGCACCTTCGGGTGCTTTTTTATTGTGATGAAGTTATACACTCATATTTCGTATGCTCATGATTTATCCACAAATTAATACAAACACTACAAACAGACACAAAACACTTGTATCACCCTTGGGGTTCTCCATAATTATCACGAAATTTTTTATTACATTTACCCCAAGATAAAGATAACTGTCCTTCCAGTAAAAAGGACATGGAGTTCTACGATGAAAATGAATATTTGGTTGGCTAGTGCATTAATTGCAACATCTTCTATGGTAACAGTTGCACATGCTGACAATGGTACACGTGTTGCTGCAACCTCTGCTTTAGGTAGTGTAGTGGGTACTGCAATTGGTAAAAGTATTGGTGGTACCTCAGGTGCAACAATCGGTGCTGCTTTAGGTGGTGCTGGTGGTGCAGCTGCAGCAAGTGATCGTCGTAATCGTACAGAAGCTGCAATTGGTGGTGCTTTAGGTGGTGGAGCTGGTTATACAGTCGGTAAAAATATGGGCGGTACTAACGGTGGATACATCGGTGCAGCAGTAGGTGCAGCTGGTGGTTCTGCATTAGGTCGTAAAGTTGCTGAAGATCGTAACTACGATGACCGTTATGACCGTGATCGTTACGATCGTGACGACCGCAGATATTACGATGGTGACCGTCGTTATTATAAAGGTGGTAGCCGTCGCCATGACAATGGCTTACACCGTGGTTGGTACAAAAACCGCTAATTCATATATGAATCAAAAGAGCACCTTCGGGTGCTTTTTTATTAATAGATAAAATTTAATATCGAAAAAAAACGATATACATCGCACCCTATATATCGTATTATTTCGATATACCCTTATTCGAGAATATCGCATGCGATCACTTCAAGATACCAAGTTCTCTATTTTGGAACTTGCTCCTATTCGTAATGATAAAACCATCGAATTCTCATTACGTCACGCATTAGAATTGGCACAACATGCAGAAAAACTAGGTTATGAACGTTTCTGGCTTGCTGAACATCACAACATGGATGGTATCGCAAGTTCAGCTACCGCTGTCTTACTCGGTTTTATTGCAGCACATACACAGCATATTCGCTTAGGTTCAGGCGGAATTATGCTTCCTAACCATGCCCCTTTAGTTGTCGCAGAACAGTTCGGGACGCTTGCTACACTCTATCCAAATCGTATTGAACTTGGTTTAGGCCGTGCTCCCGGTACAGATCAACTCACCATGCGAGCTTTACGTCGTGGCCATCAAGAAACAGAAGATCAGTTTCCTCGAGATGTTGTCGAAATCTTAAAATATTTCGATGTACCTCAAGCAGGACAAAAAATTATTGCAACACCAGGGCAAAGCACCCATGTTCCTGTTTGGTTACTTGGATCTAGCCTATTTAGTGCACAACTCGCCGCAAAACTTGGACTTCCCTACTCATTTGCATCACATTTTGCACCACGTATGTTAGGTCAAGCGATTCAACTTTATCGGGAGAACTTTGAACCTTCTGAGTATCTAGATAAGCCATATGTTTCAATGGGTGTACCTGTTGTTGTAGCAGATACAGATGAGGAAGCACAGTTTCTAGCAACAAGTGCTTACCAACGCGTATTAGGTTTAATTCGTGGAGAAAGCTTAAAGCTGAAACCACCTGTTGAATCAATGCAGGGATTATGGAATACAGCAGAACAACTTTCTGTCGAAAACTTCTATGCAATGGCGCAAATTGGTTCTGTAGATACGGTTCGCTCTGGCTTACAAAAGTTATTAGCGACATACGATGTTGATGAATTTATTTTTACATGCGATGTATACGATACAGCTAAACGTTTAGAAAGCTTTACACAACTCATGAATGTAAAAACAGAACATTAAACTCTACTTTAAGCTCCCATACTTGAATTGATTTTGAGTATGGGATGACCATCTATCTGAAAAGACTTTACCCCAACTTCCTGCTTGGTTATTTATATTAAAACGATAAAAACATCATGATTTAAAAAACCAAAAGGACTTTTGGAAAATGAGTATTAATATTAAAAATAACACTTCAAAATCAGTAATTTTTCAGAATATCTCTCAAGATTTCGAAGATTTTACTGGTCAAGTGATTTCATCAACATCAATTAAAGAGTTTGACTTTTCACATTCATCTGTCGCGATTATTGGTACAAATCAAGATAGCGTGACTCATCTTGAAAAAATCTGTCAGCAAGCAAAATTTGTGACTGTCTTCCAAATCACTCCTCATTTTATTTTGCCCCATAGTCAGATGGGTACACATAAGTTAATTACTCACCCACTTATTATCAAAAACCGCAGGTTATTTAACAATCGTGTTAAGAGCATTCTGGCATTGCGGTTTCTAGAAACTCAAGTAAACGAACCATGGCTTAAGCGTCTTTTGACTCCCAATACTGCAACCACCAAAAAAGTATTTTTTAAGTCCGACAGTTATTATGCAGCACTTCAAAAACCCAACTGTAAATTGCAAACATGGCCAATTGTTAAAATTACCAATAGATCTATTCACAGCATGGATGGTATAGAACAACCCGTTGATATTATTATCAGAGCAATGCCATAAAAGTAAAAAAAAGCATGGTTTTAGGCCATGCTTTTTTATTTACTCATATTTTTGCAAATTACCATGATCATCGTAATGCAAAATGATGCGCTGTTTTTCTTGCAAATCATTTAGCATGTCGGAAGTAACTGAAAATTGGGCCGCTAATAATTCTACAGAACTATTAGGTGCCTTAGCACGTCGGTCCTCACCACTAAACCTAATCCAGTTATAACTTGCCCATAAAATTAAAATAAGCGCGCTAATTCCGATCATTAATGCTAAATGTAATAAGGTCTTAACTTCTGATAAGTGGTCTACCCAGACGTAATCATAAATTAAGTGACCTTCAAAAACCCATAAAAATAGTGAAACCAACGGGAAAAGCAACCACATTAAACAAATCCAGCCAATGGTTTGTAATGTATAGTTTGCTGTTTTATTTTTGACATATTCCGGCTGATCAATATATTCAGGGATATCTAAAGTCTCTATATCCTTATTTTCCTCAAGTTTCATGGGTTATCTCCACGGAAGCCTCGATCTGGACTTACCCAACGGGCACGTTTTTTTGTGTTAAATAAAGTTTTTGGTACCGCAACGACACTCGTGAACAAAGTCAGTAGCCAGAAAAATAACGGGTACCAAATCACCCAAAAGTAATTTCTAAAAAAACGCCCTCGGTCATAACGATGATCAATCCACAAACTCACTAAAAACTGGATCAAACATGTTCCGCCGAGTATTACACCGTACCACTGTGGCATAAGCGTTTTGATCTGCCATTGCTGAGGCAACTCAATAAACAATCCCACAAAAAATAACGTGAAGATCATGATCATCACATAAGACCAGATAATACTGACTAGCGCCTCAATCATGACCGGCCACATTCTGCGAACACGCAGTTTGAACATTTGTGGAATATATTCTATAAGAACCTCTACTCCACCTTGCGCCCAGCGAAGACGCTGTTTCCATAGACCTTTAAATGTCTCAGGCATATAGATATAACAAAGCGCTTGTGGAATATACTGAATATCCCAATGGTCGAGTTGTAACTTCCATGAAATATCAATATCTTCGGTAATTTTATCGTCAGACCAAAACCCGACTCGAACGAGTGCAGTTTTACGAAATGCTGCAATCACACCAGATACGGTAAAAATACGACCATATGTACGTTGTGCACGTTTGATCAAACCAATAATCGAAGAAAACTCACCAACTTGTAATTTTCCTAAAATACTAGATCGGTTTAAGATTCGTGGATTACCAGTTACAGCACCAATTCGCGGGAAGTTAATAAATGGTTGCATTAACCAAAGTACCGCATGCGGATGCAACAACGCATCTCCATCGATACAAACAAGATATTCGTATTTACTAACCAGTACTCCCGATCTTAAAGCTACGGCCTTACCCTGATTCTCTGCTAAGTGCACAACCCGAAGTCGTGAATCTTGCGCTGACAATTCATCGAGAATTTCGGCGGTCCTGTCACTACTTCCATCATTGACGGCGATCACTTCAAAATTCGGATATTTGGTTTGTAGCGCATAACGAATTGTTTGGCGTACTTGCGCTTCTTCGTTAAAACACGGAATGATGATACTGCATCCTTCACCTGTAGGTTCAGGAAGCGCTTGTTCGCGGTATTCTCTTTTAAAGAAAAACCAAAGTCCCCCTACCATCCATGTCCAAGCCATCAGTAAGGGATATAAAAAGGCAAAAGCAAACAGAATATCGAGTAATACCCTCATTACTTTTTCCCCTCTACCAATTCAGCAAAAGGCTGATACATCACAGGGCTAGCATTCAGACTAAGCGGATTATATAAATATTGATGAACATCTTTTGATTTTTCAAAATCATAGCCATCGATACCAAATTTCTGGATTCCTATTCGCTGAATCGAAAAAAGTCCTTGCTGTACTTCTTCCCAAGCAGTTTTTTGCGAGTTTTCTGGTAATTCTAAAGTCAGCATTATTCGTTGCTTATCATTATCATCAAGTGTATTTAAAAGCATTAGCAACTCATTAAATTGCTTTTTCTTACCAATTACATCGAACTTCAAATTGACTAAATCATGTTGTAATAAAAGCGTTTTTATAAGCTCAGGTAGATTTTCCACATGATCTAAATCAGGTGTAAGCAATAAACTAAACTGCGCCTGATTACTCATATTTAAATAAGGTTTGACCACTTTTTTAGTCAATTGGGTCAGTTGTTCGAGCTGTTTTGATTGTTCAATGCAACTGCTTTCTTGCACGGTTATTTTTTGCATTGCGCAATTTAAAGATGATCCTGCATTAAGCTGAACACCGCTTAAATTACTATTGAAACGTGCAATATCTTTAGCCAAATCTACAGCTAAAAATGGTTTATCTTTTTGCGGATAAGCAGGCAATTCTAATATTACAGATTGGCCTGCACGAGTTTGAGCCTGCCATAAACTACGATTTAAAATATCTTGTTGAACAGACATTTTATTTGTAGGGAAATAAGCAACATCATATTGCCCATCTCCATCTTTGTCTTCTAAAGGCTTTAAGATTAAAGCGTTGTTTTTTAAGCTATACAGTTTTGATAACAACTGCCCAAGTTTTTCATCAGTTTGAGTATTGTGCTGCGCTGCTAACTGCTTTAAATCCATACTCACAAAATGACGTGGCTGCTTAAATAAATCTGACTCTTCAAAGTTCAGAATATTTAACATGCCTTCTGTCAGTTGTTCGGCTGTAGGGTTATTAATGACTAAGCTACGCTTAAAAGTTGAGTCACTCACGCGATTCATACCATCACGTCCCAAACTGAATGAAAACTGGAAACCTGCCTGTTGTGCTAGCTTCTCTAACTGTTCATTCACGGCGCCATAAGGCCAAATAATTGCTTTAGGATTAACCCCTACTTCTTTTTTCAAAACTGCATAAGATTTTTTTAAATCCTGCAAAATACGTTGTTGATATTCCGCATCGGTTTCATAACGTGATTGCGATTTTAAATAAGAATAAGAAGTAGCAGCAGGTTGCTCATTGCCTTGAGGATTGGCTAATACCCCATGATGTAAATCATCGCTATGGCTTGCAAACTCGGCTAACCCAGATGCTTGCATTTCACGAACTTGAGCCCAGTTCACCAAGTTACCTTGACCATAGGCTTCATAACCCGCTTTTGTATTACCATTTAACCAACTTGTTGGAAGAGCAAAAACTGCTGGAATCTGATATTGCTTCAGCAAAGGAAATACTCGGCTATAACTACTTAAAGCACCATCATCAAAGGTCAGTAGAATAGAGTTATGAGGTAATTCTTTACCTTGCTTACGTGCCTCTTCAATGTCTTTTAGACGAATCGGTTTCCAATCCGACTGACTAAGCCAATCGAGAAACTGTGCCAGATTATTGGTCTGAATCGCATAAACATCGCGGTCACCTTCCTTGAGCACATCATCTCGCACATCATGAAAAGTTAAAGAAACCGTATGGTTTTTTGGTAGTTCAGTTTCAATGCGGGCATAGGCAAATTGTACGGGTAATAACGTTGAGGCAAACACACAGCTCAACATTTTTGACATCATATTATTCATTAAAAACGCCCTTCAAATCCGAAAATACCGTAGGTATGTTGTTCATCATGACCATCGTATGGATGGTATTGCCAACCAATTCCATAATTAAGTTGCCAAGTCCGTGAGAGCTGCCATTGATGTTGATATTGCAAAGAGTATGTTGGTCGAGCTGAGTAATCTGCTTGTTTATATAGCCCTACTCCAGCTTCAAAATGTTGTTTAAATGAGCGTTCGTACTCTCGCCAAGTGACCCAGTCATGGCTTAAATTCAACTCGGCACTGTAATGATTGCTTGGGCTAAAGTAAGCAGTCTGATCTTGGCTATTGCTGCCATAAAATCCACGAACGGTTCCGTAAGTAATATGGTGAGGCGCATCAAATAATCGCTCACGCCAAAAAGTAGAAAATTCTTGTTGTTTATTACCGTCACTTATATCGGTTAAGCCATAGCTCGCTCCAATTTGGCGTGACTCATCTTTTTGCCATGTCAAAGCAGCACGGTAAGCTTGTCCATCCTCACCAGCATCAATTGCTTGTAATGGAATATTAGTCTGACTGTCATATTGCAATTGATATTGCCAGTGGTCGTTTAACCATTGCGACCAATCAAGACGAACACCTGCTTGGCCACCATCTGTACTTTGCGACAAAATTGCCGACAATGCCTTACGGTTTGCTTGCCACTCAGCACCAACACCGTAACGTTGGTCATGCACATCACCAAAACGGTATTCACCGTAACGATCTTGATGCCAAGCAAATAGACGATAATTATCTTTAATCCAAGGGCTATTAACACGAGTTTCCATTTCTCGATCTTTTAAGCCATTTTGCCCACTCACAGAATCGCTATTTTCTGCTTTACTCTGGCCCCAAGTCGTTGAGTGCGAGATGGTTGCTCTATCACGATCATCCAACTCTTTTCGACTTTTAACTACACCGCTATCTTCAGGATAATATTGCAAAAGACTTTCTGTACTTTTGCGCCACTCAGGAATATCCCCTAAAGTCTGAGCATTTTGCATCTGGTTAATTCGAGTATCTTTGGCAACTGGTGTTAAGCCATTTAAACGTGCAATTGTTTGTTTGGACTGTAAAGGTTTATCTCTCCAACGCTCAACACGAGCCAAATTATTAATTAAACCTTCGTTGGCAGGTGCAAGATCTACTTGTTTCTGGAAGTGTTTTTCTGATTGATCCAAATGATTTGCATAAGCTAAATGCATACCTTGTAAAGCAATATAATCATCACGATCAGGGTGGCTCGATTTATCCACCCCTTTCGCTTGACTATATTTATATGTAGGAATTAACCGATCAACATCACTTAAAAGTTGTTCAGCTTGTTTATATTTTTCTTGTTCAATATATGAGTAATACAGTCCAGTATATACCGTCATATCTGAATAGTTTTTTTCAGCAAGCAAGGTTTTAAAAGCGAGTTCAGCCTGCTGCGGTTGTCTTTCAGCTAAATAACTATCAGCAATCGCATGACGAACATAAGCCGGTAGTTTTTCTAACGGTACATTTAATTTAGTAAATTCATCTAATACCGTACGGCTACGCCCACGAAAGTCCAAAGCATATAAATAGTCATAATGAAATCTTAAATAATTAGGGTCTGACGGTTGAATCAAAGGCTGTATTTGCTCACCTTGTTTCAACACAGCATCAAGTTCGGCAAAGCCTTCACTGTCCGACATGCCTTCCCGATTCAAATATTTATAGCGAGTAATTGCGTTATTTACACGTTGAGAAAACTCGCTGACTTTTAACCAGTGTTGTAACGATTCTGTTTGCGTATTTTTATCGCTGGCAAGCAGCAACTGCTGAGCTTTTTTATAAGCGCCTACAGCCGCCAAGTCGTAACTATATTCTTGCAAAACCGCAAAAGATTTTGGTTGTTGTTGATAAGCTTGCTCAATTGCAGATAAAGCATCTACAGGTGAATTAATGAGTCGATATGCATAAGCAATTTGAACAAATTGATCAGCTGTAAGATTTTTACTCTTAATACCAGATAAATGCACCTTAGCATTTACAGGGTCTTTAGCCTCAGCATATAGAACCGCTAATAAAATCTGCCCATCAGATGTCTTTTGAATATTAAATTTATTCGACCAATCAATTGCATCTTTAAAGTGTTTAAAATCACGAAAATTACGAATTAATGGTAGCTGCCCATATTCTGGAAAATTCACATAATTAACATTTGCTAAATGCTGAGAAAAGGTTAATAAATCTCTTTTTTCACTTGACATGACAACTAAATAATCAGCTAGTAATTTTTGGTCATGCGGGTACTTATTTAGCAATTGTTCTAATTGCAATATTGCTTGTTGAGTTTGCCCAGTTTTGTAAGTGTGAATAGCTTGCTCTCGCAATTCATCTACTTGAGCCGCATATAAATTAAGAGGCAAGATATATACCAATGAAAAAACACATTTTTTTAGCATTTTGATAATCGGATAGTCCCATATCGAGGTGGGAAATTATAATTAAAATAAAAAATCAATCACACAAAGCAAAAATAGTGTGACTTATTTAACATTTTTAATTATTAAATATTTTTTTACATAGCTTTTCTAAATAGTTAGCAAAATTAAATAATTAGAGTTTTTGCCCAATTTCAAATTTATACATTTCTTTTCAATATTGTTATTTTATTTCACAATAGACTTGTAAAAACTCAACAGCCTGATAACTAATAAAAACCTTTTAATAACTTTTTGTTTTATATTTAAAACTTTTCTGTGCTATTTATAACCACTCAATTTACTCATTATTAGATATATAAATTGAATGGTTAAAATAAACATTTGATTAAATTAACCAATACGACGTTTTAATCCCGTCATTTGTAAAATACGAGTTGAAATCTCTTCAATCGACATTTCGGTCACGTTTAAATATTTAATGCCTTCTGAAATATAAATCCCTTCAATTGCTCTTAGCTCCATTTGGCATTGGCTAAAACTTGCATAACGGCTATTCGCTTTACGTTCACTACGAATTGCGACCAAACGCTCAGCATCAATCATCAAACCAAATAACTTGCTACGATGAGCTCTTAATACTGCTGGTAAACGGTTATCATCTAAATCTTCTTCAGTTAATGGATAGTTTGCAACGCGAATACCGAATTGAAGAGATAAGTAAATAGAAGTCGGTGTTTTACCCGAACGGGAAACTCCAATTAAGATTAAATCCGCTTTATCGTAATGACGAGTACGTGCCCCATCATCATTATCAAGCGCAAAATGAACAGCATCGATACGGGCTTTATAATATTCAGAATCGGTTACAGCATGAGTCTGCCCGACCAATGTTGTTGGTGGCGTTCCAAGTTCTTGTTCAAGTTTACTAATTAAACCTTCAAACACATCCAGATTAACCGCTTTAGCCGTATTAATAATCT
Source organism: Acinetobacter sp. C13 (assembly GCF_016809775.1). Lineage (NCBI taxonomy): Bacteria > Pseudomonadati > Pseudomonadota > Gammaproteobacteria > Moraxellales > Moraxellaceae > Acinetobacter > Acinetobacter sp. C13. Next base: position 525,174 of record NZ_JAFBJL010000002.1, on the reverse strand, counting down.
CTCGCACATGCGGATCGACTAAAGTATCAAATACTAAAGGTAGGCAACCGTCTTTGGTTTGGCATCGATTAATCTCAACCACCACATCCATTGCCGCCTCTTCAGTTGTAATATACGGCATGATGTGAATATCAAAATCTACATTGGGAAATTGTGCTAATAACGAATGTCCAAGAGTCTCGGCAGTAATTGCAGTTCCATCAGAAATAAAAAAAACACTCCGCTTAAATTGTTTACTTTCTGACATTAAAATTCTCCTTAAACATTTGTCTTAGTGCTATATAATCTTTATAGTAAACTGATCTTACATGACTGTCGCTTAGTATAATTCTCAACTAAGCACTTTATTTTTATAATTTCATGCCAAGATAGACATTAATACTGCAAAAGTGGAGTGAAAACTTTGGAAGCGCGCGTAATCGGTCTAGAAAAATTAGGGAAACACGATGTCGAACTCGTAGGTGGGAAAAACTCATCTTTGGGTGAAATGATCAGCCATTTATCAAATGCTGGTGTATCGGTACCTGGTGGCTTTGCAACTACTGCTGCTGCCTATCGTGAGTTCTTAGACCAAAGTGGTCTTAACGCTCGAATTCAAGCAGAACTTGCTCAACTCAACGTCGATGACGTAAATGCTCTTGCAGAAACAGGTGCAAAAATTCGTCAATGGATTGTAGAGACTCCACTCACTGCAACCTTAGAACAAGAAATTCGCGCCGCTTTTACAGCACTTTCTAACGGCAACCCTGATATCGCGGTTGCCGTTCGCTCATCTGCAACTGCTGAAGATTTACCAGATGCTTCTTTCGCGGGTCAACAAGAAACTTTCTTGAATATTCGCGGTATTGATAACGTACTTATTGCGATTAAAGAAGTGTTTGCTTCTTTATATAATGACCGTGCAATTTCTTACCGTGTGCACCAAGGTTTTGATCATGACATCGTTGCACTTTCTGCAGGTGTTCAGCGTATGGTTCGTTCTGAAACTGGTGCTGCGGGTGTAATGTTTACACTTGATACAGAATCTGGTTTCCGTGATGTTGTATTTATTACTGCATCTTACGGTTTAGGTGAAATGGTTGTACAAGGTGCCGTTAACCCAGATGAGTTTTACCTATCTAAACCATTATTAAATGCAGGAAGACATTCTGTTTTACGTCGTAACCTTGGTTCTAAACACCAAAAAATGATTTATGGTGAGGAAGGTTCTGCTGGTAAATCTGTTGTTGTTGTTGATGTTGAAAAACAAGATCGTCAACAATTCGCTTTAAATGACCATGAATTACAAGAGTTAGCTAAACAAGCACTTATCATTGAGCAGCATTACGGTGCGCCAATGGATATCGAATGGGCAAAAGACGGTGATGATGGTCAAATTTATATTGTTCAAGCTCGTCCTGAAACTGTAAAAAGCCGCCAAAATGTAGGTACTATGGAACGCTACCTTCTTAAACAAAGAGGTACTGTTCTTTGTGAAGGTCGTTCAATTGGTCAACGTATTGGTTCTGGTAAAGTCCGTATTGTTAACTCAATTAAAGAAATGGACAAAGTTCAAGAAGGCGACGTTCTTGTATCTGATATGACCGATCCTGATTGGGAACCGGTAATGAAACGTGCTGCTGCAATTATCACTAACCGTGGTGGTCGTACATGTCACGCAGCAATTATTGCACGTGAACTTGGCGTACCAGCGATTGTAGGCTGTGGTAACGCAACAGAAGTATTAACTGATGGCCAGGAAGTAACTGTTTCTTGTGCTGAAGGTGATACAGGTTTCATTTACGAAGGTGCATTAGATTTCGAAGTTCAACGCAACTCAATTGAATCTATGCCTAAGCTTTCGTTCAAAATTATGATGAACGTAGGTAACCCTGACCGTGCATTTGACTTTGCTCAAATTCCAAACGAAGGTATTGGCCTTGCTCGTCTTGAGTTCATCATTAACCGTATGATCGGTGTGCACCCTAAAGCTCTACTCAATATTGATAGCCTACCTCGTGAAACTCGTGCTGCGGTTTTAACTCGTACAGCGGGTTATGCATCACCTGTAGATTTCTATGTTGAAAAATTGGTTGAAGGTATTGCGACTCTTGCTGCTGCATTTGGTGACAAGCCAGTTATCGTTCGTATGTCTGACTTCAAGTCAAACGAATATGCAAACTTAATTGGTGGTAAGTTATACGAGCCTGAAGAAGAAAATCCAATGCTCGGTTTCCGTGGTGCAAGTCGTTATGTATCTGATAACTTCCGTGATTGTTTCGAATTAGAATGCCGCGCACTTAAGAAAGTTCGTGATGAAATGGGTCTCACCAATATTCAAATCATGATTCCTTTTGTACGTACAGTATCTGAAGCGAAACGCGTTATTGAATTACTTGCACAAAATGGCTTGAAACGTGGCGAGAATGGCTTAAAAGTAATCATGATGTGTGAATTACCAACTAACGCCCTGTTAGCTGAACAATTCTTAGAGCACTTCGATGGTTTCTCTATTGGTTCTAATGACTTAACACAGTTAACGTTAGGTCTTGACCGTGACTCAGGTATTGTTTCACACTTATTTGATGAACGTGATGCAGCTGTTAAAGCACTTCTTTCAATGGCAATCCATGCCTGCCGTAAAGCAGGTAAATATGTAGGTATCTGTGGTCAAGGTCCTTCAGACCATCCAGATCTTGCAAAATGGTTAATGGAACAAGGTATTGAATCTGTCTCTCTTAACCCAGACTCAGTTTTAGATACATGGTTCTTCCTTGCTGAAGAAAAAATCAAGCAAATCTAATATGTTATAAAAAAAGGCCCATCCGTGGGTCTTTTTTCATCTTTAGAATAGAGAATTTTTATTTATGCAAATTTACTTGGCACGTAATAATCAACAAGCTGGGCCTTATACTTTAGAACAAGTAAATCAAATGTTGGCTAGCCAACAAATTTTGTTAACTGATTTAGCTTGGCATGAAGGCATGACAGAATGGAAAGCTTTAGGAGAATTAACCCAAGGTAAACTTGTATATCAACCTATCGGTTATTCTGTACCTACAATAAATACGAATACATCAACTAATGAAACTATTCGTCAAATTCGTGTAGAACCTAAAGTTCATGAACTTGCGTCTATTCCAGCTCGGGCTTTAGCAAAAATTATTGATTTATTGCTTTGGTTACCAATCGCTGCAATTCCTTCTTTTTTCTTTAATGAAGCTCAATATAAGCAATTATTCGAGCTGCAAAAACAGATGCAATCTGCCGAAGTCGCATCGACTAAAGCTGCAGAATTGCAACAACAACTTTTTACTTTAATTCCAATCGAAGCTTGGCATTCAATGCTTCTTTACGTCGTAATTATGCTTGCAATTCAAGCCGTTCTTTTAACAAAGTTTGGTCAGAGTATAGGTAAGAAAATCGTTGGAATTAAAATTGTAGATGCTGAGGACAATAGCAAGGTTAATTTAACTCGCATCTTCTTATTAAGAAGTATTGTTTTTATCATATTAAACTTACTGTTTATGCCGATCAGTACAATTATTGACTATGCTTTTGCATTAGGACAAAAGCGACAAGCTTTACATGACAAAATTGCAAGAACAAAAGTGATCAAATGATAGTGAATGACTCATTCATTTAATGTCTAAAAAAAGAGGAGGCACCCTGCCTCCTTTTTTCTATAGTGAGTTGATATTTAAATAAAAGCTCTATTGAAATTAGATACCCTACAAAAAAAATCGGGTTTTAAAACAATTATTTCAGCCTACTTTATGTATAGCTTAGTTTGTCGATATGAGGCATAATGCCCTACAACGTAGCGGTGTCATATAATTGAGAAGTCTAAATTTAAGGATTAGCGTTCTCAATCATGCGACACTTTAATCGCTATCCCATATTTAATTAGGGAATGGGACTCTTCACCGAGGTTGTAAAATGAGACAAACGATTTTAGCTGTATTGTCTTTATCAACGCTTGCCGCACTTTTGACTGGGTGTGGTGGTGATATGGTACTTCTAAACTCTAAAGGTCCAGTTGGTCAAGGTCAAAGTGACCTTATGATGACTGCGATCTATTTAATGTTACTTGTGGTGATTCCTTCAATCATCATGGCATTATGGTTTGGTTGGAAATATCGCGCGTCAAATAAAGATGCAGACTATAAACCTACATGGGCACACTCAACTGCAATTGAAGTTGTAGTATGGGGTATCCCTGTCATTATTATTGGTATTTTAGCTTGGTTAACTTGGTGGGGTTCCCACAAGTATGACCCATACCGTCCTTTAGAATCAGATAAAGCACCTTTAACTATTCAAGTTATTGCTGAACAGTTTAAGTGGATCTTTATTTATCCTGAACAAAACATTGCAACAGTTAACGAAGTACGTTTCCCTGAAAAAACTCCGTTAAGCTTTAAAATCACTTCTAACTTTACAATGAACTCATTCTTCATTCCACAGTTAGGCGGCCAGATTTATGCAATGGCAGGTATGCAAACTCACCTTCATTTGTTAGCAAATGAAACTGGTGTATATCGTGGTTTCTCTTCTAACTACTCAGGTTACGGTTTCTCTCAAATGCGTTTCAAGGCGCATAGTGTTACAGAGCAACAATTCAACGAATGGGTAGCAGCGGTTAAAGCAGGTAATGGTTCAACCATTAACCCAGAAGCAGTTCAAAAAACTACGCTTGACCAAGCTGAATTGGCAACCTTACGTGATGGTAACCGTTCTAAGCATCAGATCGAGCATTTAGTAAATCGTGCTAAAGCTGCTGGTGATGAAAAAGCAGTTGCTGAAGCTGAAGCTATGAAACCGTTCCCGACTAAGCCACACCCTGTGACTTATTACTCTACTGTTGAGCCTAAATTGTTTGAAACAATTATCAACCACTATATGAGTAACTATCATGGTGTTGACCACTCTGCTGAACACGCAACAGCTGACACTCATGCTGCAGCTGAACACGCTGCTCAAGGGGAATAAGACATGGATATGATTTTTGGTAAACTGGGTTGGGACTCTATCCCGACAGAGCCAATCGTACTTGTCACCATGGTCCTTATGGCAATTGGTGCAATTGCAGTGCTTGGCGGTATCACCTATTTCAAAAAATGGGGATATTTGTGGAATGAGTGGTTTATTACGGTAGACCATAAAAAGATTGGTATCATGTATATCATCGTATCTGTTGTCATGCTTCTGCGTGGTTTCGCCGATGCGATCATGATGCGTTTACAACTTTTCCTCGCTAAAGGCGGCGGCGAAGGTTATCTACATCCTGACCACTATGACCAGATCTTCACCGCACACGGTGTAATCATGATCTTCTTCGTAGCAATGGGTCTCGTTGTAGGTATGATGAACATCTCTGTACCTTTACAGATTGGTGCTCGCGACGTTGCTTTCCCATTATTGAACTCTTTAAGCTTCTGGTTATTCGCTGGTGCTGCTGGTTTGATGATGCTTTCACTTGTGTTAGGTGAATTTGCTGCGACTGGTTGGATGGCTTACCCTCCTCTATCTGGCATTCAATATTCTCCTGGTGTAGGTGTTGACTACTATATCTGGGCACTTCAGGTTTCTGGTCTAGGTACGCTTTTATCTGGTGTTAACTTCTTCGTTACCATCATCAAAATGCGTGCACCTGGCATGAAATTAATGGATATGCCTATTTTCACGTGGACTTCACTTTGTACGGCTGTATTAATCATTGCATCATTCCCTGTATTAACAGGTACTCTTGCAATGCTTACTCTTGACCGTTACTTCGGCTTCCATTTCTTCACAAATGAGCTTGGCGGTAGCCCAATGCTTTATGTGAACTTGATCTGGACATGGGGTCACCCTGAAGTATACATCTTGGTATTACCAGCATTTGGTCTATACTCAGAAATCGTTGCAACCTTCTCTCGTAAAGCGTTGTTCGGTTACAAGTCTATGGTGTATGCAACTATCGCGATTACTGTTCTTGCGTTTGTTGTATGGCTTCACCACTTCTTCACCATGGGTGCTGGTGCGAACGTTAACGCGTTCTTCGGTATCATGACCATGGTTATTGCGATTCCTACTGGTGTGAAAATCTTCTCTTGGTTATTCACCATGTATAAAGGTCGCATCACCTTTACCACTCCAATGTTATGGACGCTTGGCTTCCTTGTAACATTCGGTATCGGTGGTTTAACTGGTGTACTTATGGCTGTTCCACCTGCGGACTTCTTGGTACACAACTCATTATTCTTGATCGCTCACTTCCATAACGTAATTATCGGTGGTGTGGTGTTTGGTATGTTTGCCGGCATCATTTACTACTGGCCAAAAATGTTTGGTTGGAAGCTCAACGAAGCATGGGGTAAAGCTGCGTTCTGGTTCTGGTTCTTCGGTTTCTATTTTGCATTCATGCCACTTTATATCCTTGGTTTCATGGGTATGACTCGTCGTTTGAATACATATGACAACCCTGAATGGGATCCGTACCTTGCGATTGCATTATTTGGTGCTGTTCTTGTTGCGATTGGTATTGCATGTTTCTTAATGCAAATCATCGTTGGTTTCTTACAACGTAAAGACAACATGGACCTTACTGGCGATCCATGGGATGCTCGTACGCTTGAATGGGCGACCTCTTCCCCTGCTCCGTTCTATAACTTTGCGCATGAACCAGATGCAAGCGGTATCGACCGTTTCTGGACTGACAAAGAAAATGGTGTAGCATACGCACGTAACACTAAATATGAAGACATCCACATGCCGACTGATCGTGCTGCTGGTTTTGTCATTGCAATGTTCATTACTCTTCTTGGCTTTGCACTCATCTGGCATATTTGGTGGCTCGTTGTTGTTTCATTCGTTGCAGCTGTTGTTAGCTTGATCGTAAGTTCATTCACTAAGAATGTTGACTACTACGTTCCTGCTGCTGAAGTTGAGCGTATTGAAAACGAACGCTATGCTTTACTTGAAAAACACTTGAAGAAGGACTAAGGAAATGGCTGAAGTACTTCATCACGACAACCACGGCCATGATGGTCATCATGAACATGATGATACTGATTTAACGGTTTTTGGTTTCTGGACATACTTGATGAGTGACTTGATTCTTTTCGGATCACTCTTCATTGCGTTCGCTGTATTAAGCAGTCATGTTCCAGCAGGGACTCCAAGTGCATACGACCTATTCCATGAATCATTAGGCTACGTGTTAACTGAAACATTTGCCTTATTGATTTCATCGGTAACTTTCGGTTTTGCTGTACTTGCATCTTATAAAAAGAATGTAAATCAAGTTATTACTTGGTTATTTATTACATTCCTTTTTGGTGCGACCTTCATCGGTATGGAACTCTATGAATTCCATCACCTTGTAGAAGAAGGTCATGGTCCAACTCACAGTGCATTCTTATCATCGTTCTTTACTTTGGTTGGTACACACGGTATCCACGTAACTTCTGGTTTAGTGTGGATGCTAGTATTAATGTATCAAATCAAAACTAAAGGTTTGACTTTACCGAATACACGTCGTCTTGCTTGCTTAAGCTTGTTCTGGCACTTCCTTGACATCGTTTGGATCTGTGTATTCAGCGTCGTTTACTTACTGGGAGTTCTCTAATGAGTAGTCATGAGCATAATGCTGCTGGTGCGTCACACGGTAACTTTAAGCAATACACTGTTGGATTTATCCTTTCTGTTATCCTCACCATCATCCCTTTCGGGATGGTGATGGCGGGTGGTTTCAGTCGTGGTCTTTTAGTTACAGTGATTGCAATCACTGCGGTTGCTCAGGTTCTTGTACAACTTGTGTACTTCTTACACATGAATACATCATCTGAACAACGTTGGAATATGATTGCATTCATCTACACAATCCTATGTATCGCCGTACTTTTAATCGGTTCTGTGTGGATTATGAATTACCTTCACTACAATATGATGATCTAAACTGATTGTCATGTTGAGAAAATATCTATTCCTGACTAAACCAGGAATTCTCTTCGGTAATTTCATTACCACCTTGGGCGGCTTTTTCTTAGCCGCCCAAGGCTCTATAGACATCTTATTATTACTTCTCACCCTACTTGGAACAACTTTAGTTGTGGCTTCTGGTTGTGTGGTTAATAATGTTATAGATCAAGATATTGATACAAAGATGCAGCGCACTCAAAACCGTGCACTTGTTAAAAAAACAATCTCTCCTACTGTTGCGCTGATATATGCATTAGTGCTTGGAGTAATTGGTTTTAGCATTTTGTGGTTCGGTGTAAATGGTTATGCATTTTTGTTTGCAATGATTGGTTTTATTGTCTATGTCGGTTTTTATAGCTTGTGGACCAAACGTACTTCAATCCATCAAACCGTCATTGGTAGTATCTCCGGAGCGAGCCCTCCTGTTATTGGTTATACAGCAGTAACTCATCAATTTGATGTGGCAGCCTTGCTTTTGTTTTTAGCATACGCTTTATGGCAAATGCCTCACTCTTGGGCAATTGCAATTTATCGTTTTGATGATTACAAAAATGCGGGAATTCCAATTTTGCCTGTAGCACGTTCTATTTATCGTACGAAAATTGAATGTGTAATCTATATCCTATTATTTGCAGCTGTTTTGAATGGGTTATATTGTTTTGGCTATACCAATGTATTCTTTTTAATTACTTTTAATGCTTTGACTGCATATTGGTTATATTTATCAGTTATTGGATTTAAAGCCGAAAATGATCAATTGTGGGCTAAACGTTTTTTCCTGTACTCGGTCATATTAATTACCCTGTTAAGTTTGAGCTTTAGCTTTACCTATCAATCCCCTGCTCCAAATCTTCCTCTCTTTTAAACAAGAGAGGATTTCCTCTTTATAGTAAAGAAGTTTTACTTTTCTGATCAAAAGATTTGTTTTTAGTCGAACTTTTACCTATAATTCAGCCTTCGCAAATTTTGCGACATAACTTATTAAGTTATGACTCCTTGCTTCTAATTTTTTATTAGGGGCTGTTTAAACCGTAAGGAGCTGACAATGCGTCATTACGAAATCGTACTTTTGGTACACCCAGACCAAAGCGATCAAGTTGTAGGTATGGTTGAACGCTATATCTCTCAGATCAAAGAAGCTGAAGGTCAAATTCACCGTTTAGAAGATTGGGGCCGTCGCCAATTGGCTTACCCAATTAACAAAATTCACAAAGCGCACTACATTCTTATGAATGTTGAATGTGGTCAAACTACGCTTGATGAGTTAGAAGAATTATTCCGTTATAACGACGCGATCATTCGTAACCTTATCATCCGTCGTGAACACGCAATCACTGAAGAGTCATTGCTTGCTAAGAGTGCTGAAGAAAAGCGTGCGCGTAAAGCTCAACGCGAAGAAGCACAGCAAGTTGCTCAAGAAGCTGAATAAGGAGAACATCAATGGCACGTTTTTACCGTCGTCGCAAGTTCTGCCGCTTTACAGCTGAGAATGTTGCGTACATCGACTACAAAGATATCGACACTTTAAAACAGTACATCACTGAAAACGGCAAGATTGTTCCTAGCCGTATCACTGGTACTAAAGCTCGTTATCAACGTCAATTAGCACTTGCTATCAAACAAGCTCGCTATTTGTCTTTGATTCCGTACACTGACAACCATAAGTGAGGTGATCTGTGGACGTTATCTTATTACAACGCATTAAGAACCTTGGTAAATTAGGCGATAAAGTATCAGTTAAAGCTGGTTACGGCCGTAACTTCCTTATCCCTCAAGGTAAAGCAGTTGCAGCTACTGAAGCTAACACTGCTGCTTTTGAAGCTCGTCGTGCTGAACTTGAGAAGCAAGAAGCTGAAGTTTTAGCTGCTGCTCAAGCACGTGCTGAACAATTGAATGAAGTTAACATCGTTATCACTGCTAAAGCTGGTGACGAAGGTAAACTCTTCGGTTCTATCGGTACTCGTGACATCGCTGACGCATTAACGAATGCTGGTCTTACAGTTGACCGTGCAGAAGTTCGTTTACCAAATGGCGCGCTTCGTCACACTGGTGAATTCAACATCGCAATCCAATTGCACCATGATGTTGTTGCAGAAGTTCTCGTTACTATCGTATCTGAGTAATTTCTCATCAAAAAAAGAGCATGCTTTTGCATGCTCTTTTTTTATGTTTCAAATTTTAAAATAAGATATATTAATTCCTGATCAGTTCTTCAGTTTAATTGGTTTTTTAATTAGGTAGTTTATTTAATTTTGTTTTAAGATAGTTCTCGGCTTTACAGCCTCTTTGTGTACACCTTTCTTTATCATCAGGTCTAATTATGTCTCAGGCGAATGCCACTTCTTTAGCGCTTTCATCTCCAACAGAAAATAAAACGAGTGAATCAGGCCAACTTAAAGAGTTTCGCACTCCCCCACACAATTTAGCTATTGAACAAGCTGTTCTAGCAGCCCTGATGACAGTTGCCGAATCTTTCGAACAAGTTAACGATGTACTCAAAGAAAATGATTTTTACGCGACTCGCCATAAATATATTTTTCGTGCAATCGAGAAATTAGCACAAGAAAACTCACCCTATGATGCTGTCTTAGTAAGTGACTGGCTCTTAAAACAAAATTTACTTGATGCTATCGGTGGCGAAGAATACTTAATGCAGCTTATGGCTGACTCACCTTCAAGTTTCTATAACTTAGAAACTTATGCTACTAAAATTAAAGAGTTTTCTACACTTCGTAGTATGATTAAAGTTAGTACTGAAATTTTACAAAATGCTTATGACACGAAAGGCCGCGGTGTTAGTGAAATTTTAGACTTAGCTGAAACAAGTATTTTCTCATTAGCAGAACAGCACAATAACAATAAAAAAGATGCTGGTCCTAAATCTATTAGTTCTGTTACCGCAGACGTAATTAGTAAGCTTGATGAGCTTTCAAAATTAGATGGCAATATTACAGGTTTAACGACTGGCTTCTTAGAACTTGATAACAAAACATCTGGTATGCAACCTGGTGACTTAATTATTGTTGCTGCACGTCCATCGATGGGTAAAACTACTTTTGCCATGAATCTGGTTGAGAGTGTTTTGCAATATAACAAGTTACCTGCTCTGGTCTTTTCAATGGAGATGCCAGCAGACTCGATTGCGATGCGTCTTATTTCCGCAATGGGTAAAGTCCATCAAGGACATTTACGCTCTGGTAACCTCGATGCAGATGAATGGACCAAAGTGACTGGTACAATTTTGCAGCTTCAGCAAATGCATTTGTATATTGATGACTCATCAGCCCTACCTCCAACTGAACTTCGTGCCCGTGCTCGTCGTGTTGCCAAAATGCATGATGGTAAAATCGGTTGTATCATGGTCGATTACTTGCAGCTCATGAAAGTCCCAGGCATGGGTGATAACCGTGTAGGCGAGATCTCGGAAATTTCACGTAGCTTAAAAGCATTAGCGAAAGAGATGCAATGTCCTGTTATTGCACTTTCCCAGCTTAACCGAAGTCTGGAAAACCGTCCAAATAAACGCCCTGTAATGTCCGACTTACGTGAATCCGGAGCGATCGAGCAGGATGCCGACTTAATTATGTTTATTTACCGTGATGAGGTTTATAACAAAGAGTCAAAAGAAGCCGGCACTGCAGAGATTATTATTGGTAAGCAGCGTAACGGTCCAATTGGTTCAGTTCGTCTTGCTTTTGAAGGTCAATATACTCGATTTAGTAATCTCTCTCCTGAGTATTACAGCCAATATGATGATGAAGAATAAGCTCTATCTCTAGCCCAAAGGAGTAAATGAGGGTGCGCCAAGCAACAGTTTATATTGACCGCAATGCAATTCAATATAACTTAAACCGTGTCAAACAACTTGCAACAAATTCAAAAATTGTAAGTATGGTAAAAGCCAATGCTTATGGACATGGAATCAAAGACTGTTTAGCAGCCTTAAATGCATCAGATGCCTTTGGTGTCGCCTGCCTACAAGAAGGTCTGGAAATCCGTGAACTCGGATTTCAACAACCTGTTACTTTAATTGAAGGGGTATTTTCTGAAAATGAAATGCCAATTGCGATTAAACAAAAATTTGAATGTGTCATTCACCATCAACAACAGTTTGAATGGTTGATTAAACACAAACAAGCATACATCAGCCAAGGCTTAAAAGTCTGGGTTAAACTTAATAGTGGGATGAACCGGTTAGGTTTTAAAAATCCAGAAATTATTGAAGTTATTAAGACTTTAAAATCTGAAGGATTTACTTGTGTACTTGCGATGCATTTCGCAAATGCAGATGTAGACCATCCACTTAACGAGCAACAAAAACAACAATTTCTACAAGTTAAACAAGCTTGTGATCCAGTGTTAGCTTCTTGCTGTAATTCTGCTGCTATTTATAAATGGCCAGAGTTACATTTTGATTATGTTCGTCCGGGTATCATGCTTTACGGCGCCTCGCCTTTTGCAGATCAAACAGTCCATGATCTTGACTTAAAACCAGTGATGACTTTTTCAGCAGAAGTAATTGCACTCAACCATATTCAAACTAATGAACATGTCGGTTATGGCTCTACTTTCTGTGCCACGCAAGCAATGGATATTGCAATTGTTTCTATAGGTTACGGTGATGGTTATCCACGAGCTTATATTAAACAAAACTATGTCGCTATCGATAAACAACTCTGTGCGGTTGTAGGGCGCGTGAGCATGGATATGATTGCAATTGACGTGACAGGCAAGCAAGTAAAATTAGGCACTCCAGTTGAACTCTGGGGTCCACATCGCTTAGTTGATGATGTTGCGGATGCAAACGGAACGATAGGATATGAATTACTCTGTCGCTTAAGTAATCGCCCCACTCGTAAAAGCACTTAAATAATAAAATATAAAAAAAATCCAAGCATGCTTGGATTTTTTTATTTAAACATTCAAAGTTTATCGCCAGTAATCATCTGTAGGCTTTGGCATTTCCTGTAATCCCCGACGAAGAGTATCTGACCATTGTTTACTAATCTGTGAGAAATAAGGATCATCTTCGGTAATTCGTTTTCCCATGGGAATAACAAAGCTATCTTTAATGTAGACCAATGCATCAAGTGGTAAGCCAACAGAAACATTTGAACGCAAAGTCGAATCAAAAGAAATCAGGCTACAACGTAATGCATCGTCTAGTGGCATTGCATAATATAAAGCTCGATCCAGAATAGGCTTCCCATATTTACTCTCACCTATTTGAAAATAAGGTGTATCTGTAGTTGCGCAAATGAAATTGCCTTGTGGATAAACATTATAAAGTTGCATGTCACCACCCTTAATCTGCCCACCCACCAAAATACTACAGGCATAATTCATTTGTTCTTGGGTATCCGAACTAATATCCTCTAAAACAGTTTTTAAGGTTTTACCAATTAGTTCAGCCACCTCAAACATCGTATTAACACTATATAAATTAGGCTCTTGCTGCAAAGTCAGGGCATTTTGTAAATGACCTATAACAGCTTGCGTGGTTGCTAAGTTACCTGCAGTTTGCAAGGCAATAAAACGTTCTCCGGTAACGCCGAAAGTATGCAGTTTTCGGAACACAGAAATATGGTCAACTCCTGCATTGGTTCTTGTGTCACTAATAAACACTAAACCTTGTTCCAATCTTAGCGCACAACAATAGGTCATTTCATTCTCTTTACATTCAACATGCCAACACTTGAACCACAGACATCATGTTCTCAACTCCACCTTGCTCTCTTACGCCACGAATAGGTGCCACATCGAGATAGTCACGTCCTACTGCAAGGTAGATATGATGTTTGGGTGTAAACAACTGATTGCTTACATCAAAACAATACCACTGATTTTCTAAAAATACCTCCGCCCAAGCGTGACTGGCAAGGTGCGGATAGTTTTGATCAAATAGATAACCAGAGACATAACGTGCAGGTAATTGTAGCGCACGACACATCGCAATTAAAATGTGAGCATGATCTTGGCATACACCTTGACCAGCATGAAATGCTTCGATCGCAGTTGTCTGAACCGAAGTACTTTCAGGCTGATAAAGTATTTTTTGCAAGATATATTCGCTTAATAACGCAATATGCTGTCGATCCTTAACCACTACAATATGTTTGGCAAAGTCCAACATTTCCGAATCACATCGAGTTGCACCTGTCATCTGCAAAAACAAATTTGTAGGTGTAGAGAGATCTACACAACCTAGTTCTACATTTCGAAGCTCAACAATTCCTTGGGCCATAAATGTAAGATGTTGATATGGATAACGCTGACTAGCCGTCATCCATACATTGTTAAATATATCTCTCTTTATTGTTTTATCACCCGGCACGCTAATTGCCCAATTCATAACATGTTGGTGAGGCGATGTTTGAGGCATCATTTTAATATACTGAATGCTGTTCCGAGCAGTTTCAGTATAGCTATAATGCGTTTGATGATTAACCATCAATTTCATAATCAGCCCTCAAACATATTTTCCAACTGCTGTGTAAAATTATAGTAAGCGTCCCACGTAAGTTGCTGCTTTAGTGCTTGCCAATTTTCATTTATATTTTCCCAATTCAAATTAGCGAGCTGTTGCACCACAATATCTAGCTCTGATATGAGAACGGATAAATCTTCTCCAAAACGCAGTTCTATATCAAATTGCTCTATTTTTTGGCCTAAATGCAAAAATAAACGAACATCTTCATGTTCCACTTCTAGTATTTGCGTGCATTGTTCGACTGCTTTACTCAATGCATCAGGTTGAGCTTGAAGCGTATTAATCACATTATTTAATTCTGCATAAGCATGTGATGACAAAATACCTCTTAGTTCCTGAATATTATCTTTAGCAATAATGAGCTGGTTCAGTAATGAAAATGTTTGCTTCTTGTCTAACATATAGTGATTTAGTAATTCAGCATTTTCTATGACCAAACCAAATGCTGCTGCAAATCTTGTTGCTTTCTCATCTTCTGTAAAGGGTAAATGAGAGGCTGCAAATTTAACTCGCATCAAATATCGACCCAACCAATATATTTGATGCGCACTCGAATTGAGTAAAACCATAAAGTTCCTCTTTAACCCACAATCAGGAATGTAATGTTTCAACAACCCATGTATCTTTTATACCGCCACCTTGAGACGAATTTACAACTAAAGAACCCGCTTGCATGGCCACACGTGTTAAGCCTCCAGGCACAATCTCTGTACGATAAGGTGAGCTCAATACAAATGGACGCAAATCAATATGACGCTCAGCCACCCCGCCTGTCGTTAAAGTTGGAGCGACAGATAAAGCTAAGGTAGGCTGCGCAATATACATATGTGGCATCGCAATCAATTTTTTTCTAAAGTCATCAATTTCGCATGAGCTTGCTTTAGGTCCAATCAACATGCCGTATCCGCCCGAACCTTGTGCTTCCTTAACGACTAATTGATCAAGATTAGAGAGTACATAATCTAAGTGTTCTTCTTTACGGCACTGATAAGTGGGTACATTTTTTAGAATTGGTGTTTCATCTAAATAATATTGAATCATTTGATCTGCATAAGGATAGATAGATTTATCATCAGCCACACCCGTTCCAGGTGCATTTGCAATCACAACATTTTTTTGTAAATAAGCAGACATAAGACCTGCTACACCTAAAGCACTGTCTGGTCGAAATGCTAAAGGATCTAGAAAGTCATCATCTAAACGGCGGTAAATTACGTCTACTTTTTGACGCCCACGAATAGTTTTGACAAATACTTGATCATTTTCTACAAATAAATCCCGATTTGTAACTAATGGCACATCCATTTCACGCGCTAGAAAAGCGTGCTCATAATAAGCACTGTTAAAACGCCCTGGTGTTAGCACCACAATAAAGGGTTGATCTGCAGAAGAATTTTCTTGCAATATTTCTTTTAAAAGTTTTGGATAATGCTCAATCCCCTGTAAATTATTGGCTGTACATAGCTCAGGCATTAATTTCTGGCTAATATTTCGGCTCTCAATCATATAAGACACCCCAGAAGGTGTTCTCAAATTATCTTCTAATACAAAAAACTCCCCTTCACCATCACGGATAATATCGATCCCACTAATTTGTGAATAAATTTTTCCTTTTAAAGAATGTTTAAGCATATGGGGCTGGAAAGCGTCATTTCCCATAATTTGTTCTTCAGGAATGATTTGTTCTTTTAAAATATGCTGTCCATGATAAATATCATCCAGGAAATAATTTAATGCTTTAACACGCTGTGCACAGCCTGAGGCAATTTTTTCCCATTGTTTTTTCTCGATTACTCTTGGAATTAAATCAAAAGGAATAGTGCGCTCTGTTCCTTCTTTATCGCCATAAACATTAAAAGTAATCCCATGATAAAGAAAATGCTGTTTTGCTTGGGTATTTAACTCCTTTAACTCATCTAAAGTACGAATGCTTAACCATTGTTCAATTTTTTTAGAAGCTGCACCATTTGACGTTACATCATCAAGCATCTCATTAAAGAACTGTGATTTTAGTTGCTCAAAGAGATTGGTTTGCACAGAAATATGTTCTAAAAAAGAGGTTGGGTTAATGAGTGCTGTTGTTGTCTGCTCTTGTATAAAAAAATCATTATCTAGATGTAATTCATGCTCTTGTTCTGACATAACCACCTCGTCTTATCATTTATCTATATTTCATTTTTAAATAAGCAATTTCAGTGCCACTTATATATCTGTAATACTTGTACGGCATCATTGTTATAACTTTCTTCTAAATCTTATCATCGTTTGCCCAATGGGCTATAAACTGAATCTGACAAACTTGCTAAATCTGTAAAGTTTTTTTATTGTGTTGACACCAAAGCAATTGGCTATAGATGCATTACGCTTATGTCTGTAATAGAAAAAGAAACTTCGAATAGTTTATATCGCCAATGGCAGATCTTGTCTCGCTTACCGACCGGCAAATGGATCGGGACTCGAGAATTGCAAGAAATGCTTGAGCGTGAAGGTATTGATATTAGTTTAAGGACTATTCAGCGTGACTTAAATCAAATTGCTCAGCGTTTTCCGATAGAGAGCAATAAAGCCGTACCTCAAGGCTGGCGGTGGCAATCAGATGCACCTATTCAAAGCTTACCTCACATGACAAGTTCTCAAGCGGTAACCTTTATGATGGTTGAGGAGCACCTTAAACACCTCCTTCCTCCGAGCCTGCTTGATGAGATGGGACCATGGTTCGATTTGGCCAAACGTAGCCTTTCTACACAAAATAATGTGAGACAGTGGATTAACCGTGTACGTATTGTTCCAGCAAGCCAACCGTTAATTCCGCCTGTAGTTGACCGAAATGCTCAACAAGCAATTTATGAAGGCTTACTCCAAGACAAGCAAATAGAATGTGTTTATCGGGCAAGGGTCAATCAGGGTGAAGACAGAACTTATGTTTTAAATCCTTTGGCTTTGGTACAAAAAGGTGCAGTCATTTATTTAATTTGCACACGACATGACAAAACTGAAGTGCAAACATTTGCTCTGCACCGTTTTAAATCAGCAAAAGTATTAGACAGCCGAGCACTGCATCCAGTTAATTTTGATATTGATCATTATATTGATTCAGGGGCTTTAGGCTTTAGAGTGGACTATAACCAACCAACTGAATCAATTCAGCTCACCTTAACCATGACAGAGCAAACTGCGAAAACCTTTTATGAAAGTCAGTTAAGTAAAGACCAAACGATTACTCCGCTTGAAGAAAATATTGTAGAAGTTTCAGCGACTGTACCTTTTACATCTCAACTAGTATGGTGGTTACGTAGTTTTGGTAAGAAATTACTGCATATTGAACCAGTACAAGTACATAATGCTGTGCGAGAAATTGAAACTGAGAATAAATAGATATAAAAAAGAGAACCATAAGGTTCTCTTTAGATTTTGAATTATAATTTTCTTAATTTTATATTGTTCTTATTTTTTACTGTTTTCAGATCAATGTGTTCTCCCCCATCAAAACTGATCTGCCCTTTCTTTTGCGCTATTTTGAACATGAGCATTGGCATGCCATTTCATATCCATTGTAGCGAATTGATTTCATTGTCATGATTAAAGCCCTCTTGTTTGAACGTGAATTCAATATAACTGGCGACTTAAAATATGTGAAATAAGAAAAAAAGGAAGCGAAATCTCTTTTCTTCCTTAGGAAGTTTCCATATATTTTTTGAACAGAAAATAAAAAAGCCCAGTCTTAACTGGGCTTTTTGTACATTTAAATGATTAAGCTGTTTTCTTAATCATATTATTCTTACGAATTGTGATCATTACAAGCTGAACTGCTGCTGGTGTAACACCAGGAATACGGCTTGCTTGAGCTAAAGTTTCTGGAAGAACTGTTTTTAACTTCTGCGTGATTTCACGTGACAATCCAGACACGACATCATAGTCAAAGTCGGCAGGAATTTTAGTTTCTTCAAGACGCTTTAATTGAGCAACATCTTCATGCTGACGGTTAATGTAACCTTCATATTTCACAGCAATTTCAATTTGCTCACCCACTTGTTCTGAAACTTCAGAACCAGTAAGTTCAGCAATTTGACCGAAGGTGATATTAGGGCGCTTAAGCAAATCAATCGCACTACATTCCTTACTCAAATCAGCACCCGTCATTTCAACGAATTTTTTACCCATAGGGTTATTTGGTGCTGCCCATAAATGTTGTAAACGAGAGGTTTCACGCTCAACCGCTTCCATTTTTTCGCAATAAGCAGCCCAACGTACATCATCAACCAAACCAAGTTCACGACCGATAGAAGTTAAGCGCTGATCCGCATTATCTTCACGTAACATCAAACGATATTCAGCACGTGAGGTAAACATACGGTACGGTTCTTTAGTACCTAACGTGATGAGGTCATCAACCAACACACCCATATAAGCTTGGTCACGTTTAGGCGTCCATTCTTCTTGCTCCCACGCACGACGCGCAGCATTTAAACCTGCAAGTAAACCTTGGGCACCAGCTTCTTCGTAACCTGTTGTACCATTAATTTGACCAGCGAAATACAAGCCATTAATCGCTTTAGTTTCGAGGGTAAATTTCAAAGCTTGCGGGTTGAAATAGTCATATTCAATTGCATAGCCCGGACGTAAGATATGAGCATTTTCCATACCACGAATTGAACGTACAAGCTCGAACTGAACATCAAATGGTAAAGAAGTTGAAATACCGTTTGGATAAAGCTCGTGTGTATCTAGACCTTCTGGCTCCAAGAATACTTGATGTGAGTCTTTATCAGCGAAACGATGAATCTTATCTTCGATTGATGGGCAGTAACGCGGACCTACACCTTCAATAACACCAGTGTACATTGGTGAACGGTCTAAACCACCACGAATAATGTCGTGTGTTTTTTCATTTGTATGAGTGATATAACAGTTTACTTGTTCAGGGTGCATAGAAGCATCACCCATGAATGACATCACTGGAGATGGGAAATCACCTGGCTGCGGAATCATGACTGAAAAATCAACTGAACGTGCATCAATACGTGGCGGAGTACCAGTTTTTAAACGTCCCACTGGTAATTTTAATTCACGTAAACGTTGAGCAAGTGCAATAGAAGGAGGATCCCCCGCACGACCACCGCTTGATTTTTCTAAACCAACGTGGATGACACCACCCAAGAATGTACCTGTAGTCAACACAACAGTTTTAGCATCAAAGCGAATACCCATTTGGGTAACAACGCCTTTAACGGTATCGCCTTCAACAATCAGGTCATCCGCTGCTTGCTGGAAAATATCAAGATTTACTTGATTTTCCAAAGTATCACGAATGGCAGCTTTGTAACGAACACGATCAGCTTGAGCACGTGTTGCACGCACAGCTGCACCTTTACGCGAATTTAAAATACGGAACTGAATACCACCTTTATCGGCAGCCAAGGCCATTGCACCGCCAAGTGCATCAATTTCACGGACTAGGTGAGACTTACCAATACCACCAATTGCTGGGTTACAACTCATTTGGCCCAAAGTCTCAATGTTATGGGTCAAAAGCAAAGTCTGTCGTCCCATACGCGCAGCAGCAAGGGCCGCTTCCGTACCTGCGTGACCGCCACCGATAACGATAACATCATAAACTTTAGGATAGTGCATGAGTACAAAAACACCAGAAAAAAAAGACGGAACATTATAGCAAAATTATCTGCTTATTGATGTACATAATTACAAAATTGTCTTCACATAATTTACGCTATGCCACATGATTTGACATTTTGTTTCATGAATTCAATACAAAGTGAATGTTTTTAAAATTAATTCATCTTAGAATAAAAAATGTACAGCACTTCTATGACTTTAAAATTAACGCAACGAGAAGGAATACAAAATGAAAACGACCATGTTAAAAATCTTAACTGCATCTCTAATTTGTTTTTCAGGCGTAACTTTTACCCATGCTGCTGACACGAGCAAAGCCGAAACGCAAAAACAAATTCGAGTCTGTTCAAAAAAACAGCAAGGTGAATGGGTTTCTTACAATCACAACGGTGTAACCTTTAACGGTACTTGCCAACCAAACGAAAATGGCAAGTTACAATTTAAGGCCCCTGCTCCTTAATCTGTTTTAACATAGGTATAGAAGAAGTCATTTATTTTCCGCTATATCTCATCAGTATTTTCAAAGACGGTCCATTAAAGATGGGCCGCTTTCTTTTTTAAAATGGTCTAGTCCGCTACAATACGCCTTTAAATAAAATTTTTAGGTCCTTTTCGTGAAGTGGTTACAAATACACATTACCGTTGATCAAGAACAAGTTGAGTTCACAGAAACACTTTTAATGTCTCTAGGTGCGGTAAGCGTAACGCTGGATGATGCTGAAGATCAGGCTTTACTTGAACCATTACCGGGTGAAACACCTTTATGGAACAAAGTTATTGTGACAGGCATCTATCAACAAGACGAACAAGACCCTATTGATGTCGACACTTTAGAAGCTTTTTTAAAAGCTCAACTTCCAGATGTCCCTATGCGTCATGAAGAACTTGAAGATCAAGTGTGGGAACGCGCATGGATGGATTACTATGAGCCAATTCAGATTGGGGAAAAGTTCTGGATCGTGCCTGAATGGCTAGAGCCACCAGAAGCAGACGCAACTAACATTAAGTTAGATCCAGGTCTTGCATTTGGTACAGGTAATCACGCAAGTACTTTCCTATGCTTACAATGGCTGGGTAAAACTGACGTTAAAGATAAAATCGTGATTGATTATGGCTGTGGTTCAGGCATTTTAGGCGTAGCAGCTTTATTATTAGGCGCTAAAAAAGTATACGCTACCGATATTGATCCTCAGGCTGTTTTAGCAACAAAACAAAATGCAGAGCTCAATGGTGTATTAGATCGACTATATGTAGGTCTTCCTGAAGAGTTTGATCAAGAATTCAAACCTAAACAAGCCGATGTTTTAGTTGCAAACATTTTAGCAGGACCTTTAATGATGCTTGCGCCTGAATTTGCAAATTTAATCAAATCTGAGGGCGAGTTCGCACTTGCTGGTGTGATTGAAGAGCAAGTTGCTGATGTTTCACGTGTTTATTCTGAATTTTTTGATATATTAGATGTCGAAAAGCGCGAAGAAAACTGGTGTCGCATTTCAGGAAAACGTAAAACAATAAATTGAGATTTTTAACTCATGAATGAAAAACAAACCCGCTGCCCTAAGTGTTTAACAGTTTATAAAGTATCTCTTACTCAATTGACTGTTGCTCAGGGTATGGTTTGTTGCCCTAAATGTAATTCAAGCTTTAATGCCTTAACCCATCTAATCAATATTGAACAGCCAGTTATGGTCAACTCAACGACGTTAGCCAACGGTTCAATGCAGACAAGATATATGACGCATTCTCACGTATTAGATATCTTTGACCAAAAAGTAGAAAACTCTAATATTGATCTTTTAACTTACCTCAACAACTTAAATTACTTTCACAACGAACCTATTAATGCTCTACCAAACCTTAATTTAGCTGAGCAGGCATCCCCACAAGAACAAGACAACAATAAAAAGCATAGTTGGCTTTACTATACGCTCTGGAGCTCTGCCAACCTTATTTTAATTTTAGTTTTTACTTTTCAAATTCTCTGGTTTAACCCTAAGCTCATGCATGCAAGCCCAACCGTTAGCCATGCTTTTAATTACGTTTGCCAAATACTACACTGCAACAAATCAGCAGAACTTTATCAACTTATCTATATAGAAAAGTTAAAAGTCCGCAAAATCGACGCAAACCATACCCAGTTCTCAGGCATATTGCTCAATCAGAATGATAAAAGTATTGAGCTTCCTAATCTAAAGTTGATTTTTGCAACAGAGCCAGACAAAACAGAGGAAATCATATTAACTCCTCAACAATATCTAGTTGAAAACTTAAGGGGTATTCAACGTATTCCATCAAATACCCCTTTCCGATTCGAATTTGAGCTAAACAAAAGCAAAAAAAGGCTAGTAAATTATCGATTAGAAATTGTCCACCCCTAAAATGTAAAAAAAGTGAAAAAAAAATAAAAAAAAATGCAGTTAATTTGCTCACTTTTTCCTAGACAATGGTATGATACGCGCCACGAAAGCTTTGACTCATATACTCCTCGCTCTCAATCCAAAAAAAATACTGTTAAGCATGTGTGCTTTTCTACTTTAAGCGCATAGCCTAACTTTTTTTGTTTTTGAGGGGGCTGTAACAAATATTTAATTATTGTTACGCTTATTTTTTATTCAATACGAAGAAATATGGCAAGCTAATTGTTCTTATGTTTTAGAGTCACTGTTTTAGGATCTAAAACAGGACTCCGTATTTTTAGACCACATTTATATACTACTTTACCCAAGCTAGTATTTGATTTTCGGATTAACTCGCATGAATAGCAAATCTCCTATTTTTACTGCACAATCTGATGTTGCTCTTCGCATCCACGTGGATCGCGCAGTTCGCCATTATTTTGCACAATTGCAAGGTGAGCAACCATCTCAGGTATATGACATGGTGCTAGCAGAAATGGAGAAACCTCTTTTATCTGTAGTTCTTGAATATACACGTGGTAATCAAACGCGTGCTGCAGAAATTCTTGGACTCAACCGTGGCACTTTACGTAAAAAGTTAAAAGCTCACGGTTTAATGAGTGAATAAATGATAAAATGCTCACGACGTCGTGGGCATTTTTTTATGCTTATTGGTTTTAATCCGTAGACTTGAAATTGTTGAATTAAACATCATGACTATTAAACGTGCTTTGATTTCTGTATCTGATAAGACAGGAATTGTCGAATTTGCTCAAAACCTTGCAGCTCTAGGGGTAGAACTATTATCTACAGGCGGCACATATAAGTTGCTTAAAGATAATAATATCGCGGTTGTAGAAGTATCTGAACATACTGGCTTCCCTGAAATGATGGATGGTCGTGTTAAGACATTACATCCAAAAATTCATGGCGGTATTCTTGCTCGTCGCGGTTTAGATGAAGCAGTTATGGAAGAACACAACATCGATCCGATTGATCTTGTTGTTGTAAACCTTTACCCATTTGCTGCAACTGTTGCAAAACCTGACTGTACTCTTCCTGATGCAATCGAAAATATCGACATCGGTGGTCCTACAATGGTTCGTGCGGCTGCTAAAAACCATGCTTCAGTAGGTATTGTAGTTAATGCTTCTGATTACGACACTGTAATTAATGAATTAAAAACTGCTGGTTCACTTTCTTATGAAACACGTTTTGATTTAGCAGTTAAAGCATTTGAACATACAGCTCAATACGATGGCATGATCGCTTCTTACTTAGGCGCTCGCGTTGGTAAGACCGAAGGCGAAGCTGATTTATTCCCTCGTACATTCAATACTCAATTGAACAAAGCACAAGATTTACGTTACGGTGAAAACCCACATCAATCGGCTGCTTTCTATGTCGAAGCTAATGCAAAAGAAGCATCAGTTTCTACTGCAAAACAGTTACAAGGCAAAGAATTGTCTTATAACAACATTGCAGATACAGATGCTGCACTTGAATGTGTTAAATCATTCGCAAAACCTGCTTGTGTCATCGTGAAACATGCTAACCCTTGTGGTGTTGCGGTTTCTTTAGACGGCATTAAAGCTGCTTATGATTTAGCTTATGCAACTGATCCAGAATCTGCTTTTGGCGGTATTATTGCATTCAACCGTGAATTAGATGTTGCAACTGCTCAAGCAATTGTAGAGCGTCAATTCGTTGAAGTGATTATTGCTCCAAGTATTGCTGATGGCGTACTTGAAATAACTGGCGCTAAGAAAAATGTACGTGTTTTAGTATGTGGCGAGTTACCTGCTATTGATGCACGTGCACCGCAACTTGACTATAAACGCGTAAATGGTGGCTTACTTGTTCAAGATCAAGACTTGGGCATGATCACTAAAGATGATCTTAAAGTAGTTACTAAGCGTGCGCCAACTGAACAAGAAATTGATGACCTCATCTTTGCTTGGAAAGTTGCGAAATATGTAAAATCAAACGCAATTGTTTATGCTAAAAACCGCCAAACTATTGGTGTAGGTGCAGGTCAAATGAGTCGCGTTAACTCAGCTCGTATTGCTGCCATTAAAGCTGAACATGCTGGTTTGGTTGTTGAAGGTGCTGTAATGGCATCTGATGCATTCTTCCCGTTCCGTGACGGTATTGATAATGCTGCTAAAGCTGGCATTAAATGCATCATTCAACCAGGTGGTTCTATGCGTGATGAAGAAGTAATCGCTGCAGCAGACGAAGCTGGTATTGCAATGGTGTTCACTGGTATGCGCCATTTCCGCCACTAATTTAAATTTAGTCCTCCCTAACCCTCCTTTCATTCAGGAGGGTTTTCCACAATAATGGAGCTAAACTCCACCTTGAGGAATAGAGGGGGATGAAAAGGATTAAAGTTAAGGAACAAATTAAAAATGAATATTTTAGTTTTAGGTAGTGGTGGTCGTGAACATGCTTTGGCATGGAAAATCGCGCAAGATACCAAAGTTACTCAAGTTTTCGTTGCACCGGGAAATGCGGGAACTGCAACTGAAGACAAATGCGTTAATGTTCAGCTTGATATTTTAGACAACCCTGCAATTATCGCTTTTGCTAAAGAAAATAATGTTGAACTTATTATTGTTGGTCCAGAAGCACCTTTAGTGAATGGTGTGGTAGATGCTGCTCGCGAAGCAGGTCTAAAAATTTGGGGACCAACTCAATATGCTGCGCAGCTTGAAGGCTCAAAGGCATTTGCTAAACATTTTTTAAAGCGTCATAACATCCCAACTGCTTTTTACGAAGTATTTACGGAAATTGATGCAGCTAAAGCTTATGTTGAAAAAAATGGTGCACCAATTGTAATTAAGGCAGACGGTCTTGCTGCTGGTAAAGGTGTAATCGTTGCAATGACCAACGAAGAAGCTTTTGCAGCAATTGATGACATGCTTGCAGGCAACAAATTCGGTGATGCTGGTTCACGTGTTGTAATTGAACAGTTCCTTGCAGGTGAAGAAGCTTCTTTCATTTGTATGATTGATGGTAAAAACATTTTACCAATGGCAACTTCACAAGATCACAAGCGTATTTTTGAAGGCGATCAAGGTCCTAATACTGGCGGTATGGGTGCTTACTCTCCTGCTCCGGTGGTAACTTCTGAAATTTTCGAACGTGTTATGACTGAAATCATGCGTCCGACTGTTGAAGGTATGGCTGCTGACGGACATGTCTACACTGGTTTCTTATATGCTGGCTTAATGATTGATGAACAAGGTCAACCACGTGTGATCGAGTTCAACTGTCGTTTCGGTGATCCTGAAACTCAGCCAATCATGATGCGCTTAAAGTCATCTCTTGTTGAATTGGTAGAAGCTGGTATTGCTGGCAATTTACCAAAAGAAGCTGAATGGGACGAGCGTAAGTCAATCGGTATCGTACTTGCAGCTGAAGGCTATCCTGATAGCGTACGCAAAGGCGATGTAATTTCTGGTATCGGACAATCACCTGAAGATACTAAAATTTTCCATGCAGGTACTGCAACTCGTGAAGATGGTCACATCGTAACTTCTGGTGGTCGAGTTCTTTGTGTAACTGCGCTAGGCGACAGCGTGCTTGAAGCACAAATTAATGCACTTGAAGTATGCGGACAAGTGACCTTTACAGGTATGCAATATCGTAGTGACATTGGCTATCGCGCAATTGCTCGTGAAAAAGCTGAATAAAAGTTAATAAAAAAAGCTTCCTACTTAGGAAGCTTTTTTTTATTTTGTACCCCAGCATAAGAAAATAATATAAATTTTTTATAAGATTTATTAAGATATCAACAAATAGAAAAAAGCCCTCTATATCAACTACATTTTTATTGCTATCATTAGTACATAGTTGTAACTGTCATCAGACACTGCTGTTTTAATAATTTCCATAAAGACTTGCTCTACAAATTATGCCTGTAGAGAGTTTTTTAATATTCTAAATTTATGAATGCTCGTTTGGCTACTGTTGGGGATGAACTGTTTGGGGAAACAGTTTTTGTTTATTAAACAATTACCCTCTGTTATAGCCAAAATGCAAGCAAATTATGGAACCCCAGAAAAAGATCACAGAGTTTAGACTAGTTGTAATTCCAACTCCTCTCTTTTCATATTGATATAGATCAATCGTTATTGTTCTATATCTTAATCAGGACTTTTTTAAATGAAAAAGCTGATCAGCCTTTTTTTAAGCATGTCAGTAGTATTATTGACAGCATGTAGCAAACAAGAAAATGCTCAACAAGCCGAACAAAACAATGATAGTTCCAAAGTACAAAATGTAGTAATTGCCTCTACAGGTTCGGATGCTGACATTTGGCGTTATATCGCATCTTTACCTGAAACCCAAGCTGCTGGACTAAAGTTAGAAGTAAAAAACTTCTCAGACTCCGTTTCAATGAATACAGCAATTGCAAATAAAGAAGTAGATTTGAACGCATTCCAAGCTTATTCTTATCTTACTGCATATAATAATTCAAACCCGGATAAGATTGCAGCGGTTTCTACCACTTATATTGAGCCAATGGGGATTTATTCAAGTAAATACAAAAAAATTGAAGAACTTCCTGAAGGTGCAATTATTTCAATCCCGGATGATGCTGCCAGCGAATCTCGTGCGCTACTCTTGTTACAAACTGCTGGCTTAATCAAGCTTAAAGCTGACTTTAATCCTATTCAGGGCAGTCCAATTGATGTTATCGAAAATCCTAAAAAGATCAACATCAAACCAATCAAAATGGAAACTGCATTACGTCTTAAAAATGAATTTGATGCAGTTGTATTAAATAATACCATAGCACTCGAGGGAGGTTTAAACGTACTCAAAGATTCTATGTTCTATGAACCTATTGATCAAATCTCAAAAATTAGTGTCAACGTTCTAGCAACTACTGAATCACGTAAAAATGATCCTGTCTTGCAAAAAGTTGGTAAGCTTTACCACAATGCAGCTGTTAAAAAATACATTGAAGAACACTTTGGTGGAACAAAAGTTGACGTAGACAAACCAATCAGCTATCTCTCAGAAGCTAAATAGTAATATAATAGCTGCAACGCGAAACAGGCAAAAACTCTTTGCCTGTTTTTTCTTTTCAGCATAGTTTTTGACGACATGATTCAATTTAAAAACATTTCAAAGCACTATCAGCTTAAAGGCCAAACCATACGAGCTCTGGACCAAATTAATTTGGAAATTCCTGAAGGGAGTATTTTTGGTATTATTGGCTATAGTGGTGCAGGTAAAAGTACTTTAATCCGCCTGATTAACTTACTTGAACGACCAAATGAAGGTCAGGTTATCATTAATCAAAAGGACTTCACTGCTTTGGATGCGCGTTCATTACGTCAGGAACGTGCAAATATTGGTATGATTTTTCAGCACTTCAATTTGCTACAAACCAAAACGGTTGCTGAAAATATCGAAATGCCAATGCGTCTGCTGAATTACAATAAAGCAGAACGTGAAAAGCGCTTAAATGAGTTATTGGAGTTCATTGATCTTAAGCATAAAAAAGATGCTTATCCTGATGAACTTTCTGGCGGCCAAAAGCAACGTGTCGGTATTGCTCGTGCTTTGGCAAATCATCCAAAAATTCTTTTGTGTGATGAAGCAACCTCTGCCCTAGACCCGCAAACAACCAAATCTGTTTTAGAGTTACTCAAGAAAATCAATCAAGAGCAAAAAATCACAATCGTTATGGTGACCCATGAAATGGATGTCATTGAAACTGTTTGTGATCATGTAGCTGTGATGGAAGCAGGTAAAGTCATTGAACAAGGTTCAACGATTGATATCTTTAGTAATCCTCAACATCCGACGACTAAAAACTTTATTCAAACTGTGTTACATCAACAGTTGCCTGTGAATATTTTAAATCAACTCGAAAATCAGCATCACCATAGCATCTACTGTTTACAGTTTTTGGGCCGTTCTGCCCAAGAACCTGTAATTCAGTCACTGATTAAACAATTTGATATTAGTTTAAATATCTTATTCGCTAACATGACTGAAATTAACGGTACTGTCATTGGTCAAATGTTTGTACAGCTTCTAGGTGAGCCACAGTTGATTAAGCAGGCTATCGAGTTTTTAGAGAAAAATGAAGTGAGTGTAGTTCAATCAGGAGATCAAGTATGAGAGATTTAATCGTACAGTGGTTAACTGAACTTACTCAACCTTTCTGGCACAGTTCGCTTTCAATTGACCAGTTTGTAACAGCTCTACAAGAAACATTTCACATGGTGTTTTTTGCGCTGTTATTTGGTGGTATTTGGGGTTTCATTCAAGGGGTTATCCTGCTTGTAACTCGCCCAGAAGGTATTTTGCCAAATAGATTCGTCTATCATTTACTCAACCCGATTGTAAATGCGTTACGCTCTCTCCCATTTATTATTTTACTTATTGCAGTGATTCCTCTTACCAAGTTATTGGTAGGCACTTCAATTGGTACATGGGCAGCGATCGTTCCTTTAACAATTTACGTTGGTCCATATATGGGACGTCTGATTGAAACTTCCCTACTCGAAGTAAATGAAGGAATTATTGAATCTGCTCAGGCGATGGGTGCTACACCTTGGCAAATTATTTACCGCTTTATTTTGCCAGAAGCACGCAGTTCACTCATTCTAAACCTCACAACAGCCACAATCAGTTTGATTGGTGCAACAGCAATGGCTGGTGCAGTGGGCGCAGGTGGTATTGGTGACTTAGCAATCTCTTATGGTTACCAACGTTTTGATACAAGCGTTGTAATTTTAACAGTAATTGTTCTATTGCTCTTAGTACAGATTGTACAGACACTAGGTAACTGGCTCTCTAAGATCCGTTAAATTACTCATATAAAAAGCTCCCTAAATGGGGGCTTTTTTGTTTTACATACATCATTTTCATAAAAAGGTTGAGTGAGTGGCTTAATACCATTTTCTGTTATTATCAAAAACAGTGATTACTTATTCTTTGGATTTGGTTTTAGGATAAAACAATGCGTTATAGAATTCATTTTATTGATGTACAGAATGCCCTCCAAAACTATATCTGGATTTTAGAAGATACTGAAACCCAAGAGGCTGTTGCAGTTGATCCAACAGAAGCTGATCTTGTGACTCAATTTTGTCAAAATTATCAACTCACTTTAAAACAAATCTGGCTCACTCATTGGCATAAAGACCATATCGGTGGTGTAGCGGATTTAACGGCTGGCCAAAATATTACTGTCTATGGTCCACGTGATGAGCTCTCAAAAATTCCGGGAATTACTCACCCCTTACAACATGACGATCATTTAAAATTTAATGATTTAAAAGTAGAGATTATCGCGACCCCAGGTCACACCTTAGGGCACATTGTGTATTTTATTGAAGAGTTAGAAGCTGTATTCTGCGGTGACACTTTGTTTGCAATGGGATGTGGACGATTATTTGAAGGTACGGCTGAACAAATGTATCACTCACTTAGTCGTTTAGCAGCGCTACCAACACAAACCAAAGTTTATTGTACGCATGAATACACGCTTTCAAATGCCGAATTTGCCTTAACGGTAGAGCCGCATAACCACGCCTTATCTGAACGAGCTGAAGAAGTTCGTGAGCTACGTAAACAAGGATCAATCACCCTTCCGAGTACGATTGAACTAGAATTAGCCACCAATCCTTTTCTTCGTGCAGAAAGTGCTGAAGACTTTGCTCATTTACGTGCACTTAAAGATAACTTTTAAAGTTAAAGCCTCTCCTTTTAAGAGATACAGTTTCATTTTAAAAACTGTATCTTTTTGCATAGTGCACGTTGATCGTAATTATTTTTTACATTTAGTATCTTCGTATTTATTTATATTTTTAAAAATTCCCTCAAATTTATATTTTCTTAAAAACACGCCAACAAACAATCCACTAAATAAAAAGTTTTTATTTTTTAGTTACATAACACCTCCATATTTTTATAAAAATGAAAACTGTTCTTTCTCTATCTTACTTTTTTTACAAGTTGCAAAATAAAACAAAGTTTTCCCCCTTTAAAAAATCTAATTAAAACCCTATTAATAAATAAGATGTAATGCCACGGATAGAAGGAGTTCTCACGTGAAAAAGGTTGTTAAAGCTAAAAATTTGATTGCGTTTCGTATTTGGTTAGAAAAGTTAGGGTATTCAGTTAAAAATCTTGCTGATGGAAAAGGTTTTACTTTTAGTTTTAAAAAAGAATATGGTTTAGTGACCTGTGATTTAGCAGGTAATTCATTAGCGATGCAATTAGGTGAAGAGTTTGAGGATCACTTAAAAGCATAATTTTTACGACTCGATTTACAGTATTGTCTTTTTGAAAGATAAGTAATATTGCAGAACTTTAGAATGGTTTAATTAAAATATATTGTTAGACATTAAACAAAAAATCTGTAGCGGGGCTACTCTCCCAAATTGCCCTCAGCTACAGATTTTTTATAAGATTATTCTGCTTTAGGGTGCTTTAAAGCTTTATCTAAAAGATCTTTATCTAAAGCTTTATCCCATCGTGCTACAACAATTGTTGCGCAAGCATTACCAACTAAATTTGTTAATGCACGGCACTCTGACATAAAACGGTCAATACCAAGAATTAAAGCCATACCTGCTACAGGAACCGCCGGTACAACCGATAGAGTTGCAGCCAGAGTAATAAAGCCTGCACCAGTCACCCCTGCTGCACCTTTAGAACTTACCATTGCCACAAGAAGCAATGCAATTTGTTCACTAATTGATAAGTCAACATTACACGCTTGCGCAATAAACAGAGCCGCCATAGTCATGTAGATATTTGTACCATCGAGGTTAAATGAATAACCTGTCGGAATCACCAAACCTACCACCGATTTTTCACAACCTGCTTTTTGCATTTTATCCATTAAAGATGGTAAAGCTGCTTCAGAAGAACTTGTTCCTAAAACTAACCAAAGTTCATCTTTGATATAACGGATTAAATGAATAATTGAGAAGCCATTGTAACGGGCTACGGCTCCTAAAATCACTATGACAAACAATACCGCTGTAATATAGAACGTCATAATTAATAGTAATAAATTACCAATTGACTCGATTCCATACGCACCGATGGTAAAAGCCATTGCACCAAAAGCACCGATTGGAGCAAGCTTCATTAACATACCAACAAGGTAAAAAACTGGAGCTGTTAAGTTATTTAAGAAGTCGGTAATTGGACGTGCACGGTCACCCAATGCAGCCAAAGAAATACCAAATAACACCGCCACAAACAGAACCTGCAAAATCTCGCCACCTGCCAGAGGGCTAACTAGAGTTTGCGGGATAATATTCATGAAGAAGTCAGTAATATTTGTTGCATGCGCCTTTTCAACGTAAGTATTTACTTTATCGTTGACTAAGGTAGCAGGGTCAATATTAAGACCTTTACCTGGTTGGATAATATTTGCCACAATCATACCAACCACAAGCGCCAAGCTTGAGAAGGTCAGAAAATAAAGCATAGCTTTACCAGTTACACGGCCAACTCGGCTCATGTTTGTCATACTGGCAATGCCTGTAACAACGGTTAAAAAGATGACGGGAGCAATAATCATTTTAACGATCTTGATGAATGCATCACCAAGCGGTTTTAAACTTTCGCCAAGTTCTGGGTAAAAATGACCAATTAAAATGCCCAAAATAATTGCAAAGATGACCTGTACATACAAAATTTAGTGAAACTTCTGTTTTTTCTGTACTGTTTCTTGGTCAAGGGTATTGAAATCCATTATCTAAATACCTTTTCGATGGGGATAAAAAAATAAAATATAAAGCGTGCACCACAAGCTGCTTTATCAAGGAAAAGCCATTGTAAAGAATAAAAAACGGCCTGTGTTATAAATTTAAAAAATGTCAAATTCAATAATCATGCAATAAATTATATAAAATGATTTTAATTTTCTAGTTTTAAAAAATAAAAAAACAACCAAAATTCGCTATAAAGCATTATTTAATCTTAATATTTTAAGTAAAAACATGCACAAAAATGGCTGTAGAAGTTTAATTGTCTTATACCAGCACAACATTTATTAAATAAATGATTTTATAAAAAACATGTAAATTATAAATTATGAAAATTTAATTTAAAAATAATAAGAAAAATTGATATATAATTTTTTAACAAGATAAAGTGTCTCGTTCTTGTTAAAAAAATCTCACTAATAGGCTTTAATAAATTAATTCAAATTAGGGAGCGTTAAATAACCGTTCCAATAAAATGTGGACGTAATCTAAGCTTAAGGTACGTTCAGTGAATAAGATGCGAAATAGCATAGGGGCAATAACAGCTTCGATAATTTCTTCATTATTTATAGTGGGTTCATTACGCGATTTAGCTCTGGCTTGAATAATATCAAGTTGTTGAATAATTAAGGTTTCACATTTTCTTGCATTTGAAGAGTCGGCTGTATATAGCACATCACGCAATAATGTTTGACCAACTTCAGAAGAATACTCCTCAAAATATTGTTCAATCCATGCAGTGATATCTAGCTGAAATGAACCTAAATCTTTTGGTTCCATATCAGGTTTAAGTTCATTTAGGGCTACATCTGAAAATAGCTGATTAATATCGCCCCAACGGCGGTAAATTGTCGAAGGTGTTACTCCTGCCTCATGAGCGATCATAGGTATGGTAA
Source organism: Acinetobacter sp. C13 (assembly GCF_016809775.1). NCBI lineage: Bacteria > Pseudomonadati > Pseudomonadota > Gammaproteobacteria > Moraxellales > Moraxellaceae > Acinetobacter > Acinetobacter sp. C13. Next base: position 492,059 of record NZ_JAFBJL010000002.1, on the reverse strand, counting down.
TTTGGCTCTGCTCTAAGGTTTTTTGAAGCTCTTTTACCGCTTGATGCACCGCAGTTTGAATTCTTTCACTACGACCACCAGGACGTAAGCCAGTAACAACTTTTGCCATTTATAAACTCTGTAAAGGGATCAAAAAATTTATAAATATTTATATCTATATACAAAATACACTAAAGCTAAGGATTTGCTTTAGTGTGAAAATAATGTATAAAAGCTAAATATTCGCTTTTATGTTATTCATCTTATATGAACAATTCAAGTTCAAAACGGTCTGGATCAGTTTTTCAGTTAGATAGTGCAAGTGCATTGACACTCAATACAATCACGCTCATGACCTTTATGGCGGCGTCTAGTGCACCGACTCCACTTTATCGTCTATATCAACAGCTTTGGCAATTTTCACCTGTCACTTTGACTTTAATTTTTGCAACTTATGCTTTTACTCTGCTGGGTTCATTACTGATTATTGGTTCTTTGTCTGACTATATTGGACGTCGTCCTGTCATTATTGCAGCCATTTTTCTGCAAATTATTTCGATGAGCTTTTTCTTATTTGCTTCAGATGTTTCGATGTTATTTATTGCACGGGGCTTACAAGGAATCGCAACAGGGCTTGCTGTCTCGGCTATAGGCGCAGCAATTTTAGATTTTAGTAAGCTTCAGGGTTCGCTTATTAATAGTATCGCACCAATGGTCGGAATGGCTGTTGGTATATTTCTAACTTGTTCTATTTTGCAATTCTCTGCCCAACCGTTACAGCTTGTTTTTGAATTTTTATGTCTTCTTCTTATTTGTGAACTCATTTTAAGTTTTTTTACCCCTGAAACAGCCCAAAAAAGATCAGGTGCACTTGCCTCTTTAAAACCCAATATGGCTATTCCCCCACAAACAAAAAGTGCTTTATTTAGTATTAGTCCGATTAATATTGCTCTTTGGATGGTCAGTGGTTTCTTCCTATCACTTATGCCCTCTTTACTGGCAAAAATTTTCCATACTTCATCTGCATGGCTAAACGGTATTATGTTTATGGCGCTCGCCCTTTCTGGTGCGGCAGGTATATTGACGCTTAGAAAGTCGACAAATTATCGTATTTTATTAACAGGTACTCTTTCAATTGCTATTGGTTCTACCATTTTATTTTTAGCAATTAATCTTATAAGTGCAGTAGTTTTATTTCTCGGTTCTATTATTACTGGAGTTGGTTTTGGTACAGCTTTTATGGGCGCAATCCGCACAGTAATGCCTCTAGCTTTACCAGAAGAACGTGCAGGTCTTATGGCTGCATTTTTTGTTGAAAGTTACTTGGCATTTAGTATTCCTGCAATTTTAGCTGGTTATTTTGTTGGGAAAATTGGGCTGATGAGTACAGCAAATAGTTATATTTGTTTTATTATTCTACTATCGTTTGTCGCGCTTCTCCTGATTTTTAAAAACTTTAAAAATAAATAAGCCTAAAAAAAATAGCCTCTATAGAGGCTATTTTTTATTTCATTGGTCACGCCAAGGTTTTAAAAATCGCTTTACATATTTTTTAAATGGCCATGTAAATTGTTTTATAAAACTATTTGGAATTTTATAACCCACCGTGCCATACACGCTTGCCAGATGATTTGGCATATATACACTTTTGAAGATGACATCATATAGAGGAATAAAAGCTGCGTAATTTTTATCAATCGCAGGTTTTTCTGAAGAGTGATGCCAATGGTGGAATTCTGGTGTAGCGATAATCCAGCGCAAATATGGAAAACGAAAACGCACATTGGAATGAATAAAAATAGCGTGAAACGAAATAAAGATTAAATAAGCAAAAACAGCTGAAGTATGAAAACCTAACAGGAAAATCGGTAAAGTCGCAATAAAGCGAGTCATGAGCACTTCAATGACATGCAAACGAGAAGAAGCTAACCAATCCATATATTCAGTTGAATGATGAATCGCGTGAAAGCGCCATAAGAAATTAACCTCATGCATGGCACGATGTAACCAATACACCGTAAAGTCGACCACGATGAGCAACTCAATAAATTGCAGCCAGATCGGCTGAGCTTGTACATAAGGTACAATTGGATTATCAGGTAGATGTGTAATCCAATATTGAATTGGCATAACTGTTAAAAAACTGAATAATTGGATTCCAATATGGCTGACCATGAAATATTTCATATCGGTCACCCACCCTACTCTTAATATTTTTTGTTCAGGATTTTTAGCAAAAAAGCCTTCAAGCGGAATAAAAATGAACGCTAAAATGAATAAGGTCAGTACAAAATAATCGATACCTGCATAAAACGGTACACTTGGCAAAACGGGTGCTTCAATTACACCACAGCCCAAAACTGCTGCTACAAGTGAAAAACACAGCCCGTAAAATCCATATCGGTTTTGACGGATAATGGCACTAAAAGCTCCAAAACCTGCACTAACAATAATGCCTGTGATGAGGCCATAATAAAAAAGATGATAGTGTTTTGCGTAAATAGGACGGAGTTCTGGGGTAGTTAATACACTGGGAAATAAAAAACATAATGCACCAAATAAGCAAAGTAAGCTGAGTGACATGGAAATAAAGGCGCTAATTTTCCCTAAACCTGCGTTAAGTTCTAAATTCTCAAATTTTGCTCTTAATTGATCGGTCATAATTCATATACAGTTCTTATTGTGTATAACGCGAATGCTATCAAAATTTAATAATAAATTGTAAAAAGAACCAGATTTAATTCAGACTAAAATAGATAGATAAAGGAAACTAACTAATTCACCAAATCTCGGGCAAATTAGTCAGTTATTTTAAAATATTTATTTATCTCATACCGTTGAAATAAAATAAAAATAATGAAGTCATGAAATGAGATTTAGACCATTTATTTTTTATATGGAGTCTCATAAGTCGTCTCTGCAACTGGCGAAACGCGCCAAATCGTATTGCCCACATCATCTGCAACTAACACGGCACCTGAGAAATCAATTGCTACACCTACAGGACGGCCATACGCTTTACCTTGGTCGCTGAGGAATCCAGTCAAAATATCTTGCGGTGGACCAGAGGGCTGACCACTTCGAAATGGTACAAAAATGACTTTATAACCACTGTGAGGCTTCCGGTTCCAAGAACCATGTTGACCGATCAATGCCCCACCTCTAAATTGTGGTATCAGTTCGGCTGCATAAAATGCAAGGCCTAAAGAAGCCGTATGGTTGCCTAGTGCATAGTCGGGTTTAATTGCACGAGCAACCATTGCTGGATTTTGCGGTTTTACTCGCACATCTACATGTTGACCATAATAGCTGTAAGGCCAACCATAAAAAGCACCGTCTTGAACCGACGTCATATAATCGGGTACTAGGTCACTCCCAATTTCATCGCGTTCATTAACAACCGTCCAGAGTTTACCGCTTTGAGGTTGCCAAGCCATACCATTAGGATTACGCAGTCCTGTTGCAAATGGGCGAGACTGACCACTTGCAATATCAAACTCTGTAATTTGTGCTCGACCTTTTTCTTGATCTAAACCATTTTCAGCAACGTTACTGTTAGAACCAACGGTAATGTAGAGCTTTGTACCTGCCGCGTTAGCTATGACATTCTTGGTCCAATGGTGATTTAAAGGACCGCCCGGTAAGTCCAACACTTTGGTTCCACTGGCCGTAATTTGAGTTTCACCCTCTTGGTAAGGGAAACGCACGAGAGCATCCGTATTGGCGATATACAAGTTATTACCGACCAATGCCATACCAAATGGAGAATTTAAGTTTTGAAGAAATACCGTTTTCTGATCGGCAACGCCGTCTCCATTGGTGTCACGAAGTAAGCTAATACGGTTTGCACTTGGATGAGATGAGCCTGCACGCCTCATCACAAAAGTCATGATTTTACCTTTAATACCTTTACTGTCTTCTGGTTTAGGCGGAGCATCTGTTTCAGCAACCAATACATCGCCATTTGGTAATACATAAAGCCAACGCGGGTGTTCAAGTCCTTTGGCGAAGGCTTTGACCTTTAAACCTTCTGCTGGAGTTGGCATAGCGCCATTTGGCCAACCTTCTGCTGGGGCTATATTAACGGTCGGTAATAAGCTTGTTTTTGGTTCAGGAAGTTTTGGTTCTGGCCCATAACTATCAGTAATTGGATATTGAGAGGATGAAGCACACCCTGCAACAAGAACTACAACTGTAGTGCCTAAAATTGGCATTAAAAAACGTGTAAGCATCTTTTATCTCCATTTCTTATTTTTTCGCAATAAGCACAGATTAATGCTTTAGAAGAGAGACTTATAGTTTATTTATTTAACCAAACTAAGGATTACCGTCTATATTTTCAAAATTTTAATACATAACTAGTGTTTTCTAGATATTTAAAAGACTCTATTTATCAACTACATATTAATACTTGGCGTTAGGATTATTGCGTAGCATATTTAAGAAACCCTTTTTATCTTTTGGTGAGATCATTACTGTAGCCATTCTTCCATCTTTCATATAATAAATTTTAAGTCGATCTAGCGATAATGCTGGAGAAGAAAGTGGATTATGGGTAGGTTCTATTTGAGTAATATCATTGATATTAATTTTCCATCGAAATACCAAGCTCTTAATGATTAATGTGTTGTTTTCTACTACGTAATACGTGTTAAAGACCGGAAGCCAAATAACCAAAATGACTAAACTATAAATGAAGAGGTGCTGAAAATTTGAAGCTAAAGAATAATGATGATTTGCTTCATAAATTTTCATAAGGATATTGCCAGTGACAACAATAAATATGAGTAAAAGCCACCAATCAATTTTTGATCTAAATTTCAAAGTTATCCTCCATCTTTAAAATTAATTTCTAACAATTTATTGTTTCTAATTTATCTTCTTAAGTTAAAGCAAAACTCACCGCCTCTTTTGCATGAATGGTGGTCGTATCAAATAAAGGAACCGAGAATTTAAGCTCACCAATTAACATACAAATTTCGGTACAACCTAAGATAATTCCTTGGGCACCTTCAGCTATAAGCCTCTCTACAATAGCAATATACTTTTGCTGAGAATCGGGGTTAATCACACCTAAACAAAGTTCTTCATAAATAATGCGATGGACTGTCTTTCGATCTTCTTCATTTGGAATAACAACATCAATTCCATGATCTTGTAATCGAGCTTTATAAAAATCTTGCTCCATTGTAAAAGCAGTCCCTAACAATGCAACTTTACCAATGTTTTGACTCAAAATTTCTTTTGCAGTTGCATCAGCAATGTGTAAGAAAGGAACCGTAATTGAATCTTCAATCTGTGCAGCAACTTTATGCATGGTGTTAGTACACACCAAAATACAATCTGCCCCTGCTTTTTCTAAATTTTGTGCTTGCTCAGCTAAATATGTGCCAGCTTCTTGCCATAAACCCTTCGCTTGCAAGGCTGCTATTTCTTCAAAATCAACACTATTAATAATGACCTTAGCTGAGTGCAATTTTCCTAATTTATGATGAACCATTTTATTAATTTTCTGATAATAAAGCGCTGTCGATTCCCAACTCATTCCGCCTAATAAACCGATTGTTTTCATTATTTAACTCTTCTATCTATTCAAAACTTATCTATATCTCTTATGAGTAAAGCCCAGCTAGAATAAAATTGCTTTCTTTATTGAATTATTATTCATCTTATAAGCTATAATTTTTTAAACTATTTAATAAGAACTCTATGTTAGAAACAGAACGTTTAATTCTACGGCCATTTCTTGAAGAAAACTTATCCATTATGGTCGAGTTTTTGAAAGACAAAGATTTTATGGCCTTTTCACCTCAGGGTGCCTTATCGACTGAAGCAGCAACTGATCGATTTTTAGAAATTTTGGAGCATTATAAAAATTATAATTTTGGCAAAATGGCTATCGTTTTAAAAGATACCCATAAAATTATTGGTTATTGTGGTTTTGAAACTTGTGAGGTTGATGGCAAAGCAGAAGCTGAACTAGGTTTTAGACTTATTAAAACTGAGCGAAATAAAGGTTATATTGTTGAAGCTTCACTTAAGTTACTAGAAGACATGCAAAGTCGAAACTTTAAACATGTTATCGCTTTTTCAGAAAAAGATAATTTACCTGCCCACAACCTATTAAATAAACTTGGTTTTGAAAAAACAAATTCATCTAGTTACATGAATATGGATGTTATCTTTTTCAAAAAAGACCTGTCATTTCTTCGATAAAAATAACGTACTACCTTAAAAAACTTTAAGTGAATGAAGATCTATTGGTTTCAAGAAAACCACTATTAAACCCAAACCATAAAACATAAGAATTCACGCAAAATTCACGACCAGCTCTTTAATTTAATCTTATAAAGTTGGCTTGGATATCGACATGAAAATTATAACTACAGCCCTAGGGTTGATTACTTTGGTAGGTTTAACGGCGTGTAAAAGTGTGCCTAGCTACTCAGGTGACTATGGCAAAGCTGAACAAAAAATTACTGGTGTAGAATTAGATGACCAACAGGCGCTAGATGTCGGCAATCGTTTTGTCGCTGCATTTAATACGCTCGGCACCCCTTCTTTTGTAAATAATGCCAGCAATCTTTACGCTGATCAGCTCTATATCAACGATACACTCTCACAGTTCTCTCAAAAGAAAGATCTCATTAAGCATTTTGAAGGCATGAATGCCCGAGTGAGTAATGTCACTGTAAAACTCATTAGTGCAACTCATCACCAAGATACAGCCTATATCCATTGGTACATGTCCTATGACTTTAAAATGCTAGGTCGTTCAAAAACCATGGCTTCTTATGGAATTAGTCAAATTAAGATTAATGACCAACAAAAAATTATTTTCCAGCAAGATTATTGGGATCCAGCGAATGGCCTCTACCGTTCTTTACCAATATTTGGAGGAGTATATAAATGGGTATTGCCATTCAAAAAAGTCGAATCTTGATATTTCTGGGAATCTTAATCATATCTCAAGCGAATGCGGCTGAACTAAAAAAATGCAGTTCAGCTCCTTTAATGGTGACGGGCAAGAAAGTGGGAAATGTCAGTTACTTTGCTGAAGATTGCCTAAAAAATTGGCAGAGCCAAAGCATCAAAATGGACTTTAGCTATAACCGCGATATTCCCGAGTGGGCATTTAAACGCGCAGCAACCCACTTTTTGAAGAAAAATGTTAGCGGCTTTGATGCGAAATCCCCGCTTAATCATATTAATGAACTATATAGGCCAATTAAGAGTGGAGATCTCTATAGTCTCTACTATCAACATGAAAATCAAAAACTAGAATTAAAATTAAACCAGAAGCTGCTCGGCTCTTTGAACAATCCGAATGCAAATCAATATTTTAAAATCTGGTTTGGTAGTGAACCGTTTAATGCTAAATTAAAACAACAACTATTAAATTAATGGCTTAATAAAATCTCATGGGTAATCACTTTATCCTCATGGTTGAGGACCATTTTGAACTTGCAGCAACAGTCTGCGAATTTCTTGAAGTGCATGGTTATATCGTCGATCATGCACGTAACTTAGATGCTGCACGGACTTTTCTCAAATCTCAGCATTATCATCTTTTGTTGCTCGATATAAATTTGCCCGATGGCTCGGGTTATGACCTATGTAACTGGCTACGTACCGAACAAGGCGTTGATATTCCCGTTCTTATGCTCACAGCAAGAGATACTTTAGATGACAAACTTAAAGGTTTTACTGCTGGCACAGATGATTATTTGGTAAAACCTTTTGATTTTAATGAACTAGTAATGCGGATTCGTGCATTAATCAAAAGAGCAGCTGGCGAAGTTACTCACCATAAAATTCAAATTCACGACTTAATTCTTGATAGCGCAACTCAAACCGTGGTTCGTGCCGGAAATAATATCGAGTTACCCCCTATTCAATTTAAACTATTAAAAATTTTGATGCGCCAGTCTCCAAAAGTGGTAACCAAGCAAGAACTGATGATGGAATTATGGGGTGATGAAGAGCCTGAAAGTGATGCGTTACGCAGTCATATTTATAACTTAAGAAAAATAGTTGATAAACCTTTTGACCCAAAGCTATTACATACAGTGGCAGGTGTCGGTTTAAAAATTGCTTTGGAAGATTCCGCGACTTAACTTAAATAGACCACAACAATTAAGCCTGTGGTTGGCTCCAAATCGAGTTCAGGATGAGTGGTTAAATAATATTGTCGATCAAACAGCTCCACTCTCCATCCTAGTTGTTTGCAAAGCTTTTGTACCAATTGCAAACCAATGCCATGGCCTTTAGCCTTTAAGGAAAGTTGTGAATCGCTGAGCTCTTGCACCTTTACATCGTTAGGTAAAGAAATTCCAATTCCGTTATCTGCAATAATCAGGCTGTTTTTTTGTTGAATAATGTCGATTTGTGAGCCTTGAGAATAGTTCAGCGCATTACGTAAAATATTACCTAAAACCATTTGAGTCATCGAAGGATATAACCAACGCGGCTGTTCAGAAACATCAGGTTGAATATTAATCTGTATCCCTTTACCCGCACTCATCGCTTCTAAACTTTCAACAAGATCCTTTACCGTTTTCGATAATAAATTTTTCTCAGACGGCAAGCTTTTTACCGTATTCCGAGCAATCGCCAGTAAGGTATCAACGAGCAACTGCATATCTTCAATGGTACTGTGAAGACGGACTAAGGATTTATCCTCTCCATATTTCGCCTGACACAGTTGAACATTACCTTTCAAAATGGTGAGTGGAGTGCGTAACTCATGACTCACATCTCCAGTAAATTCTCTTTCGCGTCGGATAAAATCACTTAAAACCTGATGATATTTTTCTAAAGCTTGTTTGAGATATTCGGCTTCCATGTTGCCATTGGTATTAATATCTCTAAAAGGAGATGCCTGAGTATCTTGATGTGCCCAATCAATATTTTCTAAAGCATTCGCTAAGCGCGTAATCGGGGAAAAATAGCGTCTTGCTCTTCGGTTTGACCACCACAAAAAGCTATATAAAACAGATAAGCTGAACATGAGGGGAGCAAGACCAAATAACCAGATCAGCTTATTAACATTGCTTTCGCCAAATACCAACAGAACATGCTGACCATTACGCTCACCATAGACGGTCATTCGTTCTTTACCATCAACGAATACTCGGTGCACGCCACTCTCTAAATGCATGCCCCGAAAAGGTTGAGGCGCGACTTGTGTATTCCACCGATATCCATATAAATTTTTAGTATCTGGTAAATCAGCATTTGGATTACGTTCTATGCGTAACCAGTAATGCTCCATTTCCTGTTCTAAAGCGGTTTTAAGTAAAGAGCCCTTAATCACCCAAGCACTACAAGCCAACCCGACCACGATCGATAATGCAATCAGACCAATCTGCAACCAGTAATATCGATTGAACATTTGGGCTAATGGATGACTCGCTTTGCCATCATGTCGATTTTTTATCATATCTTTATCACCGGGATAGGCTATAGAAATTACTATGATCGCTTTTTAAATAAAAAGTGACCAATGACCCATTCTTGACCTTGCTCAAAACCAAATAACTCAGCACAAGCCATGAAGAAAATACGCCAGCGTTGCCACCAAATATTGGCATCTTTTCCATAGATTTTTTTAAACAGTGGCTTCAGTTCGACTTCTTGATTATCCATGTTATCAAGCCAAGCATTTGCCGTTCTCATATAATGCTCACCCGACCACTGCCACTGTTGAGCCAACTCTAAATGCTCTTGAAAATGCAAAAAAGTCGAAGTCGAAGGCATTAAACCGCCAGTAAAGAAATACTTGGACATCCAATCATAATCTGATTTCACTTCAAAAGGATAATGTAAAAAGCGATGGCAAAAAATATGACACCAAAGTAAGCCGTCTGCTTTTAACCAGCCCTGAATTTTTTCAAAAAGACGTTGGTAATTACGAACGTGTTCAAACATTTCGACCGATACAACACGATCAAACTTGTCTTGGTCTAATTCAAGTATATTCACATCACAGGTAAGCACTTCAACATTGGTTAAACCCCTCAACTCTGCTTGCCGAAGAATATGCTTTTTCTGAGTAGCAGAATTTGAAACAGCCGTAATCTGTGAGCGTGGATAGTTTTCTGCCATCCACAAAGTTAAAGAACCCCAACCACAGCCTAACTCTAAAATGTGTTGACCGTTTTTAAGTTGTGCTCTTTCACAATAAAGCTGAAGAGCCAGCTCTTCTGCCTGATCTAAAGTTGTGGTTTTAGTCGGGAAATAGCACGCACTATATTTAAGTCTTTTTCCAAGCACCGCCTGAAAAAACTCGGTCGGCAATTCATAGTGCTGCTCGTTTGCCTTATCCGTTTCAACCGCGATTTCGCTCTTCTTCAGCATATTAAGCACATCCATGTAGCGATGCGCCCCTTGTTCAGGGTCATAACGGCCTTCTTGGATTAAGCGCTTTTTACTTAAAGCACGAATTGCAGCTCGAATTGCATGATCTGGAATCACACCACTTTCAACAATTTTCAAAGACTGATGAACAATAAAATCCATATGCGCACCTATTTTTTGGGTTTTCGCGGAATAAACATTGATGTTTTTTGTTGATAATCAAGATAATTTTGACCGCGACTTTTAATTGCTTGTTTTTCACTAAATGGAATACCCGTGACGTAATATAAAAATAGCCACATCAGTAACGGATAAATCCACAATACATATTGGCCTGCTGCTAAACCAATAATTGGGTAGGCAAACCAATGTAACCATTCAAAAAAATAATTGGGGTGACGTGAATAACGCCATAAACCCTGATCCATCGTTTTGCCATGATGATCTGGATTTAATTTAAATCGGTATAATTGCTGATCAGCGAGTTGTTCTCCAATGAAAGCAATTGCCATGATGACAGCAGCAATCACTAAAGCGACTTTATATCCACTATTCCATTCAGTTGCCTCTACATTGAGTAGCGCCCACATCGGCAAAAAGAACAAAAGCACTAAAAGTGTTTGAAAGATAAAAAAGAATAAAAAGCCAATATGCTGAAACTTACCCATCGCTTTACGCATGCTCGCGTAACGGCCATCTTCTTTTTGTTCAGATTGATAACGTCTTAACAGATGCCAAAATAATCTTAAAAACCATAAGCCGCTAAAAATACCGATAAAAAGACGCACTTCAACTGGGGCAACTGAAATGAGTAAAGAAGACACGATAATGTTTACTGCCAGACAGAAACTCCATGCAGCATCTACAATTCCAGCTCGGCCATTTAGAGTGGCAAGTAACCAGCTCAGCAACATGATCATTAAATCTAGAATCAGTAAATTCCAAAACATGAGCAGTCTCCTTACTTGAGCTGTTTGAGTTAGTAACTGGTACTTTCAAACAACAAGTGAACATTGCTTATCACGCCTTCTTTAAAACCACCTTCGCAATAACATAAATAAAAATCCCACATGCGAATGAAGTTTTCATCAAAACCTAGAGCCAATACTTGTTCCCGCGCTGCTAAAAACCGCGCTCGCCAGTGATGAAGTGTGTGCGCATAACTTAAACCAATATCATTTAAATGCTTTAACCTTAAACCACTTTCAGAAGCAGTTTGTGTCAATACACTTACACTAGGAATGAAGCTACCGGGGAAAATATAGCGCTTAATATAATCAACTGTATTTAATGCTTTTTTATATCGGAAATCTTCAATAGTAATGGCTTGAATAAATGCCAAACCTTTCGGTTTTAATAGTGCTTTACATTGATCAAAGTATGTCGATAAATATTGCGCACCAACTGCCTCAACCATTTCAATTGAAACCAGCTTATCGAACTTACCTTCGAGCAAACGGTAGTCTTTAAGTTGCACATCAATTCGATGTGCCAAGCCAGCTTCATTTACACGAGTAACGGCTTCATCATATTGAGCTTGTGAAATGGTAATGGTGGTTACTCTACAGCCATAATGTTGAGCTGCATAAATGGCAAAACCACCCCACCCACTTCCAATTTCAACCAAATGATCTAGCGGTTTTAAATCTAACTTTTTACAAATGATCTCTTTTTTTAAATCAGATGCTTCTTCGAGGGTCATGCTTTCATTTTCAAAAACTGCGCTCGAATACATTAAAGACGGATCTAAAAATAATTTAAAAAAGTCGTTGCTTAAGTCGTAGTGCTCGGCAATATTTTTACGGCTACCACTTATAGAATTCTTTCGATTTTGATACCAAGCTTTAAGAAAAAACTGGCTCGCTTGAGCAATAACATTCTGGTTGATTTGGTCCAATACAGCTCGGTTACGTGCCAAGATCTGAATCAACTCGACAAGGTGCTCGCTGCTCCAGTCACCACGAATGTAGCCTTCTGCTGCTCCCAAAACACCATTTTTTAAAATAAGATCCATCAATAAAGGATTGTGAACTTCAATCACAGCATGTAAGTCTGAAACTTCACCGACCGTCCCATTCCACGTGCCCTGAAAAGTGATCTGTCCATGACGTAGTTTGAGAAGACTCTTGAGCAGTAACGGTAGTGAGTCATCTTCACCATAAAGAAATGTTTTTATCATGTCTTATCTACCTTGATCTTTTTAGGATGACGATAAAATGGAACTTTTTTTCGCCACAACTTAAATGCCTCTAAATATATTGAAAACAACATTTTAAAAGGCGCTAGGCTGTTTATAAGAGCATATCGATATTGCTGTGAAGGAAATGTGATGGGCACAAGCTCAAAGCGCATAGTGGCATCAAAGACTTGTTTTTGCTCTTCAAAAAGCTGCATGTGAATGACATTCTGCTGATCTGAAAAACTAAATCGCCAACGGTAAGTCAACTGCATGGGCATGAACGGCGAAACATGAAATGATTTTTCAAAGTTAAAATCAAAACTCTGATAATCACCCACCTGACTTTGTTGTTTTATACAGTCATGTGTATAGACTTTTCGTTCATTCCACGGGGTGTTGGTGATTTCACTAAGAATAAATAACGGTTTTCCGGCTTTATTTAAAACAAAATAAAATACGACCGAATTAAACCGAAAACCTAAACAACGAGGCAAAGCCAAGACTCGAATTTGCCAGTCTGGCCGAAGATGTAAGTGATTATTTTGCAGTATCGCTTTCTCTACTCTATCCCTTATAGAACCGTGATACATGTTTAAAAAATCATTTTTAGATAGCTTTAATACATTCCAATGATCCGTCGACCAGAGTGAACAATCTTTTGTGATATCAACTAATTGATCTGGATCGAACCATAAATAATTTAAGGTCGATGTAAACTCATGCGGTTTAGGGTTATAACGCCGATGACGAATAAGCGCAGGAGCGATAGCAAGTTTATTTAATAACATTTGAAAGCTCCTTATTTATTCTTATAACGCTAAGAGTTGCTCAACAACACGTGCTGCACTGCGGGAGCCGTCTTCATGAAAGCCCCAGCCCCAATATGCTCCACAAAATGAAGTACGATTTTGCCCATTAATTTCGTGCCAACGAGATTGAGCTTGAATCGCTTTTGCATCAAATACGGGATGCCGGTATTGCCGCTCAACCAAGATGTCTTCGGCTTTGATTTTCATATTCGGATTTAAAGTAGAAAAAATTTGCGTAGCGCAGGATAAATTCTGCAAATTATTCATCCAGTAGGTAAAACCATAATGTATGTCGGACTCATCGTTTTGAACTTGAGATTTTGGTGTTACATGTACATGCCAGCTTGCCCACTGCAAACGGCTTTTAGGCATAATTGAAAGATCACGATGGACGACCATTCGATTATCTTGATAACCAAATTGGCTTAATATTTCTTGTTCAAGTTCTGACGCATCTTTAATTAAACTTAGGCTATCGTCAGCGTGGCTTGCAAAAATCACCCAGTCATATTGGGTTTGCCCTTCAACGGTTTCGATCAACACAGTTTCTGGTGAACGACTCACAGCTTTTACTTCTGCAAATTTCCATTCAATGGATCGGCATTTATTTTGAATAGCACGAATATAGCTTGCCGAACCATCTTTAACTGTTTGCCATTGTGGGCGGTCTTTTAACTGTAACATGCGGTGATGTTGAAAAAAGCTCACCACAAATCGATATGGAATTTGTCCTACCTGCTCAACGGGTGCCGACCATAAGGCACCGCACATCGGATAAAGATGCTCATAACGGAACTCATGACTATATTTGTGAAGGTCCAAATACTCTTCAATCGATAAATTAGGATCAATATCCGCCACATCTATATATTTATTATCATCATAGAAACGCAGCAAATCTGAGAGCATTTGCAGAAATTTTCGGTTTAAAAAGTTCTGTGGACGGGCAAAGAGCGACCATTTTTTTGAAGGGTTATATTGAAGTCCACTGACCAGATTATTCACCGAAAAACTCATATCGCTGCTTTGAGTTTCTACGCCTAATTTTTTAAGCATGTCAGTAAATAACGGATAGTTATAGTCGTTAAACACAATAAAACCACTATCTACCGCGACTTTAGTGCCTTCTATCTCTAGCTCGTGAGTGTCAGTATGACCGCCAAAATAGTTATTTTTTTCATACACAGTGACTTGATGTTGTTCTGACAATCTCCAAGCTGCGTAAAGTCCAGATATACCTGAACCAATAATGGCAATTTTCATAACACTTCACCGTTTTCAATTTTCTCTATCGATAAGTCTTTAATCTTTTTATATTGATAAACCTTGTCTGGTACGGGCTTTAGCCCCCACACCAAACCAAATAAAGACATCAGTTTGAGCACATAAAAGGTGATATCAATCTGCCACCAATAAAAACCTTGTCGCACACTGCCTGCGTAAAAGTGATGGTTGTTGTGCCATCCTTCACCCAATGTAATTAAAGAAAGTAGGAAGTTATTACGGCTATCATCTGGGGTATTAAACTCACGTGAGCCATAACGATGAGCGAGTGAATTAATACACAAGGTTGCATGTGTTAATAGAACAGTGGAAATCACAAATCCCCACACTAAAAGTTGTAAGCCATTGGTGCCCAACTCAGGAAAATGTTGCGCAAGCCAAGAACCTAGGCCATAAATTGCTAAGGCCGTCAAAATCACAATAGGCAAACTAAATCGGTCTAGCCAAATCAGCTCAGGATATTTCAACCAGTCTTTAATGACTTTTTTTCGAGTAGCAAAATTCTGCTCATTTAAAAACCAGCCTACATGCGAATACCAAAAACCTGCTTTCGCTGAATGCGGGTCCTGATCGGTGTCGGTAAAGTGATGGTGATAACGGTGATGGGCTGCCCACCATAGAGGTCCGCGCTGCGCACTCATGGTCCCGATCAGTACAAAAATGAATTGAACAAGACGTGATGTCTGAAAAGTTTTATGCGAAAGATAGCGGTGGAAAAAAGCAGTAATTGCAAACATGCGAAGAAAATAAAAACCCAGCATGAAAACAACCGCGAACCAAGATACGCCCACCCAAAACACTGCTAAACAAGCGATATGTAATAAAATAAAAGGAATAATTCTTAACCATTGAATTTTCTTTTCAATGACATATTCGCTAGAAGCACCCACTTGCGCATTTTCTGAATCTGACCAGCTATCGATCCAGCGCAGAAAAAATTTAGACATTGATTCTTCCTGATCTAAAGCATTTCTTTTGGTTCTAATTTAGAAAATGCGCAATGAATTTTATGTGAAGTTCACTCGGTTACGAGATCAATATAAGCATCTACGCAACCAGCATTTCACTATTTAGACTGTGTTGTCTTAACGAGTTTAGAAACGTCGTAGCCATAGCTTTTTGCGGTTTGCAGATAAGACAGATATGTCGCCTCATCAAGTTGAGGGCTACGAGAAAGAATCCATAAATATTTATGGCTTGGGCCACCGACTAAAGCAACCTGATAATTTGGGTCAACTCTTAAAACCCAGTAATCACCTTTTGTAAAAGGAATCCATCTAAGGCCAGAAGGTAAAAAGCTTACCTTCAATTTACTGTTGCCTTCATTTTGCGAATAAGCAACGCCTTCAGATGAGATCGTTTCTCCATTTTTATTCGTACAACTATTTAAAACACCAACAGTTTTATCCGCGTTAATAGAATAGTTTGCAGTTGTATTGGCTACACAATTACGCTGAAAAAACATAGGTAAATGCGCAATTTCATACCACTTACCTGCGTATTTATTAATATCGATAAAATCAACAGCGACGGGTTTAGTATTGGTGTCTGCAAAGGTGCTCAAAGGAAGCATTAAGCTCACCGCTGCAAGGCTGCTGCTAATGATAAGTGATTTAAATAATAATTTCATGATCGCCCTCTTCTGTTTATTTCATACGTTTAAACATACATCAGAGGGCTGTGAACAAAGTGTGAATTTTAAAAATTAAGCAACATTAATAAGCATTTAATTGTATTTCTTTAGAGCATCTGCAACTGGAAAATCAAGTTCAAAGCACACACCCTCGACCGTGTTATAAACTCGATAGCGGCCATCATGTAGATCCATAATTGAAGCAACAATCGATAAGCCTAATCCACCTGTTTGATTCTCATCACTTCGACTTGAATGGCATTGGTAGAATCGTTCAAAAAGATGCTCAAGTTGATGTTCAGCAATTGAAATAGCACCCGTTACCACAGTCAGACTCACCCATTGCCTATGTTCAATCATTTTATGTTTTGTTGCGATATAAATAGTTCGCTTGTCACCACCGTGAACCAACGCATTTAAAATCAGGTTATAAACGGCTCTTTGAAAAAGCTCAGGATCTGCAAATAACGTTTGAGCTTCTAAGTTAAAACTAAAATGACAGTCTTGTTCCTCGGCCTGATATTCAAAAATCTGGCATAGCCCATCTATAACATCTTGGATATTTATTTCTTGTTTGTTTACAAACACCATTTTCTGATCGGCTCTTGCCAAGAAAAGCATGCTATCAATCATGCGTTTTAATCTGTGGTAATCGTCTAAATGAGACACCAGCAAATCTTCATATTGCTCAACCGAACGTTCGCCAGTTAAGGCAATCTCGGTTTGCCCAATCAGATTATTTAAAGGTGTGCGGAACTCATGTGCGATATCTTCAGAAAAACGGTTGAGCTGCGTATAGCCCTTTTCAATACGCTCAAGCATGTGGTTTATATCTTTTGAAAGCAGATCAACTTCTAAAGGTGAATTTGGAAGGTTTAACCGTTTCTGTAGCTGATTTACGTTAATAGAATGAGTTTGCTTGCGAAGCTGTTGTAGCGACTTTAAACCTAAATGACACACTAAAATGCAAAGCACAAAGATCGCAAACACGCCCCCGACCACATACATCAAGAGACTTTCTTGAAAAGGTAAAAGAATATTAATGCGTTCCGACCATTGTTTACCTGCAATGAGCAGATAAGGTTCGTTATTAATTTTTATGGATTTCCAAGCAATGCGCGTTGGATAGGGGTTGTTAGATAAATCTTGAAATTGAAGACTGTCGCGCTGTGCAAGTTCAGGTAGTTGAATGTGAAGCGGATTGATATTAATTAAAGTTTTGTCTTTATGAATAAGTAGAAACAAGTTGTCTTGATTGCCAAGCATGTTTTGATACAGCTTAGGCCGCGCAATGATTTGCTCTACATTTTCGCTATCTTGCAGCAAAATTTCCAAACGGTTAATTCTGTCTGCTAAAGCTTTATCTTGCTGCTTTAATAAAATCTGGTTAATACCCAAATAGGTCATAAAGCCGACTGAACATAAAATTAAGGCAGAACAGAGCGTGACCAGTAATGTAATACGGACTTCAAGAGAACGCACAAATTTAAAGTTCATAAACTAACCGAAATTTTATAGCCCAAGCCACGTATGGTATGAATAAGTTTTAATTCATATCCCTCATCAATTTTGCTTCGTAAACGGCGTACAGCGACATCAATAAAGTTTGTATCAGTGTCAAAGTTAATATTCCAAACTTCGGAACCAATTTGTCTGCGTGTCACAATTTGCTCTTTGTTGAGCAATAAATAACGCAACAAATTAAATTCGGTTTTACTCAGTTCAATTAAGTTTCCGTTACGCCATACTTTATGGCCGACCACATCCATTTTTAGATCACTAATAGACAACTCATTTTCTTGCAGATATTGCTGTCGTCTTAACAGACTTTTAATGCGTGCCAACAGTTCAATATAGGAAAAAGGTTTAGCCAAGTAATCATCTGCTCCCAACTCCAAACCTTTCACTCTATCCATCACCTGATCTTTCGCCGTTAAAAAAATCACCGGAATTTTTGAAAACTGGCGTAGGACTTGTAATACGCTCCAGCCGTCTATGTCTGGCAGCATGACATCAAGAATAAGCAAGTCATATTGATCTCTCTTTAGCATTTCCAAACCTTGCAGCCCTAAGTGAACACACTCCGCTTGATATCCAGACTCTTTTAATCCTTTGACCAAATAAGTGGCGATCTTGATCTCGTCTTCAATAATAAGGATACGCATTTTGTAGAGACTCATTTGAAAGATGACAACTTTGTAATGTGATTGTCATGCTTGAAATTAAGCAATTTGTTTAAGATTTTCAAAGCGACATAGAGGCAATCATCATGAAAAAATTGAACTGGCTGATGTTAGCAGCCGTGCTATTCGGTAATAGTACTTTTGCACAGCCCCCTGCTTTGAATCAAGTTTATTCGTTAGATCTTCAAACTGCCCACCTGCTAGCCGACAGTGCAAAAGAGGCATGCAAAAAATTAAATCAAAACATTGCGGTTGTTGTTGTAGATCGCGGTGGTAATCCATTAACTGCCGAACGGCATGAGTTGGTGGGCCCGCATAACTTAATGGCTGCCGAGAAAAAAGCCTATACCGCGTTATCTACCAAAACATCGACCTTAGTTTTAAGCCAAAACAGTAACCAAAACCCCGATGCAAAAAATTTAACTACCGTAGCAAATTTACTTTTGTTAGGCGGTGGCGTACCTGTCCGTTTTGAGAACCAAGTGATCGGTGCTATTGGAGTTGCGGGTGCTGGCGGCGCACAGAATGACAATCAATGCGCAAGCAAAGCCATTGAAATCGTTTTTCATTCATAAGGAGTTCATTATGACTAAATCATTTATTGCTTTATCTTCATTATTTATAGCTTCAACTACATTTGCACAAACTAATCCACTAAGTGTGCATGTGTTAAATTTAGAAACGGGTTTACCCTCTTCTCAGGTTGAAGTCGTTTTAGAAAAAAACACCAATAATCAGTGGGTAAAACTCAACCAGCAAGTGACCGATTCAAATGGTCGTATTACTGCACTCTATCCAGAAAATAAGAAACTTGAGCAAGGCGTTTATAAAGTTACCTTTAAAACTGAAGACTGGTTTAAAAAGAACAAACAGCAAACGTTCTTTAGTGAAGTACCTGTGATTTTTAAAGTGGACGGCAGCGTAAACCACTACCATATTCCATTACTGCTCAGCCCTTACGGTTACTCAACCTACAGAGGCAACTAAAATAAAAAAGCCTTTATCTGTTTTTAAACAGATAAAGGCTTGTGTTAGAAAATTTTACTACGAACAAACACCATTCGTGATCACTACTTTTTTGTTTGAATCTAACGCCACAATTGAAGAAGAAACCGTATTAATGATTTGAGTCATCGCTTCACTTGAAGCATTCACAATACCTTCCATCTTTTTAGCTTTCTGATCAATCGGCTGCTTAAAAGCAATTCGACAATTGAGCTGAGATCCTGCATTCGTGATGACTTTTGCATTATTTGACTCTAATTGAGTGGGCGGTATTTGACGCTTCACTACCCAAGACACCGCAATATTAATATAGCTTTTATCTACAATATCAAAATGAGAAAAGTCTGTAGAAACTCGATATAAAGGCTGATTGTTTCCAGCTAACCCGCTGCTATAACTGTCAATTGCCCCTAATTTTTGCTGTAAACCCGCCGACAAGGTATCGCGTAATTGCGTACCCATGGTCGATGTCCAGCGTTCATTGTTTAACACCGTAGACTTACCACTACTGTCTTGGAGTACCAAAGGCGCACGGTCCAATCGGTCTGGAATCCCGACGGGTAATACCTCAATCACCTGCACAGTTGATTTTGTAGCCGCAGTAATTTTAGGGGACATCGTATAATAATTTGGCGTTGGCGAACTCGAACATGCCGTCATGGCAACAGCCGTTAAAAACAGGCCGCTCCCAAGCAGCCATTTGGCTGCTTTAGGATGTTGAAAAGATAGAGTGTTTTTATTTTTCATCATCGGTCTCTGGTGTCTTACCACGAATAATTGATTCAGGATGTTGCTCAATATAGTCTGCCATTAACTGTAATGAAGCAGCTGCACGTGTCATTTGCTGCAATGCTTTACGTACGTCTTGTTGTAACGGCGCATCGCTCGACAAAATAGACTCTGACGATCTTACAGTTTTACGAACATCGTCTAAGGTTGCTTGTAAACCAGGTGCAACTTTTCCATCTAACTGTTTAACCAGTTTGTCGGTAGACTCAATGGCTGTGTTCATATTGTTGAGCGTTTTACGTACATCTTGCCCAATCTCAACTAACGGGAATTTAGTTAATTTATCAGCAATCTGAGAAACTTGTGCTTGTAAGCCACTCAATTCAGTTGGTGTAGTTGGAATCACCACACGGTCATCACTCAAAATTTGTAATGTGGCTGGCTTAGCTTTAGGGAACTTATCTAGGGCAATATAGTTTTGGCCCGTGAGAAGGTTGCCTGTTCTCATTTGAGCACGCCATCCATGTTCAACAAAATCTTTGAAAATATTGCTGTTTGGATTGAGTGCCTGTCCATTCTCCACGCGTGACGGATAAATAACCGCCTCAACACGCATACGAATCTGCTTATAGTTGTTATAAAACTCTGCATTAATCGATTTAACATTACCAATTTCAATGCCCATGAAATCAATTGGCGCGCCAACAGACAGTCCACGTAATGAATGATCAAAGTACATAATCACACCACGAGGTTGCCCGTCAGGCTCTTTTAATGCCTCAGATTTCGAGTCCCATAGATTAAAGCGACTATGATTTGCCGCTGTAGTAGCACGCGAGCTTTCAGGGATTCCAAAAGCAATACCGCCTGCGACAATACTTGCCAGCGATTGAGTATCTAAACTAAATCCTGAAGCATTCAAACTCACATCGATACCACTCGCCTGCCAAAAACGTGCATCTGTGGTGACAAACTTGTCATACGGTGCACGGATAAAAGTTTGCAGCTCTACAGTTTTACCATCATTTGACAATTTATAGGCTGTAATTTGGCCCACATTAATTCGACGATAATAAATTGGAGAACCGACATCTAAAGACCCCAAGTCATCTGCATTTAAGAAAAATTCTTTACCCGGTACATCGGAAGTAATCACTGGCGGTACTTCTAAGCCTGTAAATTCAAGCTTTTTCTCTTCCGACTTACCACCATCCACTTCAATATATGAACCTGACAATAATGTGTCTATTCCTGAAACCCCACTCGTCCCAATACGTGGTCGCACGACCCAAAAGCGTGAATCTTTTGCGGCAAAGTTACTCGCATCTTTACGCAAATCAATTCTGGCAATCACGTGTGAACGGTCTTCTGAAAGATCAATCTGACGTACTACACCAATATCCACCTGTTTATAACGGACCGTTGTTTTACCCGCGACCAATCCCTCAGCCGTCCTAAAAGATACGTCAATAGTAGGGCCGTGAGACAAGAGCGCTTTTATCGCTAATGAAAGCGCGATTAAAAGAGCAATCAATGGAATGAGCCAAATTAAAAGAGGCTTCCACCGACTTTTCTTTTCTTGGGGTTCTGGCAAATCATTCATGCTATCCAGTTCAACATCCGGATCACGACGATCTGAGTTACCAGGGGTTATTTCATTTTCAGACATACTCATTGTTCTTTTATTGACTGGGATTAATAGAATCATTATTCAACGGCGGATGTTCTGCCTGAATAATCTTGGTTTTGTTTGAGGCAAAAGAAGAAGGCTTATTTTTATTTTGAGATGCGTAGAAGTTATCCCAAATAAGCCGTGGGTCAAAACTTAACGATGCAAACATGGTTAACACTACAACTGCACCAAAAGCAATCGAACCCGGCCCTGCTAAAATCGTAGCAAGCGACTGAATCTGAATGAGCGCTGTTAAGAGTGCCACCACAAATACATCAATCATTGACCAACGGCCAATAAACTCGACAACTCGATATAATTTAACGCATTGCTCAGGTAAAAACTTCCAAGCTGAAGATTGTTGAAGATATACCGCCACCAATAAAAAATACAAAATCAGTAGCTTTAGCATGGGAATAAAAATACTGGCCATAAAAATGACCACTGAAACCAGATAGTCTCCACTTTGCCAAAAGTAAATGACTCCACTCATGATGGTATCTTGCTGGCTACCCAACAGTGAGTCAGTCACCGTCATTGGAAGTACATTGGCGGGAATATAGAGAATGGTCGCAGCCACCACTAAGGCAAAAGTTCGATTTAAACTCGCTGGCTTACGTGAATGCAGAACACTATTACAACGAGTACAACGTAAAACCTGATGGCTTTGGTTGAGTTGTCTCTTTTCATTTTGAGCAGAATTTACAACCCCACAGCAGTGACACACAATTAATGAGAGATCTTTGGCTCTTGGGTATTGCTTAAGCATTGCCCCTTGCTGCGAGCTTTGTGTTTGGGTCACATTTTTTATCGTTTTCATGGCAGTGACCTATCAATTTCGTTCCATATATCACTCACCTTTATGGAAGTAATATAAACCAACAATACACTTAAAATCGCAAATGCCCATAACGCAATCTCGGGAATCACCAACACCATTCCTATTAACTTCACAAGCGTAACCAAGATTCCAATTAAGAAGACCTCAACCATTCCCCACACTCTCATAAAATAAAGTGTACGTAAGGCAAATACTAAAAATGTGGGTCTTTTCTTCAATACGCTTACTGTGCCCAACACATAGGAAAGTAATAAAAGATAGGAAAGTGGCACAATAAAAGTGGTGATTAAAATAAGAATGCCAACAAAAGCCCGATCATAATGAAACATTACCCAGACCGCACCAAGTAAAGTGGTTTCAGAGATGTTGCCCTGCAATTCAATTTTTACAATAGGAAAGCTATTGGCAATAATAAATACGATCAACGCCGTTAAGATTAATGCCAACAGTGTCGAAAAAGGTTTGGTGTGCCGATAGAGTTCAGCACCGCAGCATAAGCAATAAGCTCTTTTTCCATAAGCAAGCGGGGTTCTACGATAGACAGTATCGCATTCCTCACAACCTGCTAATTCTTTAAGCTTCATAGTTATACTCTGAGATTTATAGTTTTAACTGTGTCACACAAAACTCTTTTTATTACTAAGGTAAATTAAAATATAAATCAATCGAAAAACTATCCAAGTCATCATAAATTTTGAGATGAAAATTACCATGTACTCTTCAATATATTATTGAAACTCCTGAATAATCTGTACAAATTCTGTGGTCAAATTAAAATAGAACCTAAAAGTCAAAGGCTTAAGCTGAGATAACACAGTTTTATGACCAACATATCTTAGATCGGCATGCGACAGCACGAAACCATCAAAAATTTAGCATTTCTGAACAGTACGGCATGTGAGTCATTGGGAAACCAGTACGAAAGAATAGCGTATTGGTTATAGAGGCGGACAGAGATTTACTTAAAAATATGAGCGCTCATAGAATAACTCTAAAGTTTCTAAATTCTTAACCCTCTCTTTTTAATATGATAATTTTAATTAGAACATAAAACCAAAAAATTAATCACTTTTACATTCAAATATACACTCCATTTAATAACGCTAATTTCAAATCTTATATTTTTCTTTAAAATAAATGTAATTATGAAGATTAATTTAAATATATTAAAAATTAATTTATGCGACACAATTATCAAAAAACCAATTTTAAGTAGATTATTTTTTAATTTATATAGAAATTAAGACTAGTCTAGCAATTAAAAATTAATTATTTAAATATCAATATATTAAAAATTTATTTTCAAGATTAGATATAAGCAAGACGCTTTAATCTCATAAAATATTCTTTATATTATTGTAAATAAATTTTACCTTTCATTAAAAAATTAATAGTTGATTTAAATACTCAGAATTACCACCAGACCTTAGTTCACACGTATTTTAAGCATATTATTTTTTATAATTAAACTTAAGAAAACCACTAAACTTGAAGGTTTGCTTAAGTAATTTTCATACTGTATTTTAAAAATGAAAAATAAATAAATTTATATATTAAAGATAGAGCTAATAATAAAAGTGAGATCAAAATGATTGAATGGTTACAAGGTGTTTTAAAGCACAGCCCCGAAATATTATTGTTCTTATCACTCGCAATCGGCTTCTGGATTGGACAATTCCAATTTGGAAAATTTCAATTTGGTGGAGTCGCAGGCTCCTTACTCGTCGCAGTTGTTTTAAGCCTTATTGGCGTACCTGTCGATAACGGCGTTAAAGCAATTTTATTTGCTCTCTTCATTTACGCAGTAGGCTTTGAAAGTGGCCCTCAGTTTTTTAAATCACTGGGTCCACAGTCCATAAAAGAAATTTTATTAGCAGTATTCATGGCAGTGTGTGGTTTAGTCACTGTTTTAGTGATGGCTAAAATTTTTCATCTCGATAAAGGCTTGGCTGCGGGTCTCGCTGCGGGCGGCATGACTCAATCAGCGATTATTGGGACTGCGGGAGATGCAATTTCTAGACTCGATCTCCCACTCGCAGAAATTCAAAGACTTCAAGCAAATGTCGCGATTGGCTATGCGGTCACTTATATTTTCGGTTCATTGGGAGCAATTATTGTCTGTGTGAATATCTTGCCTAAATTTATGGGTAAAGAAATTCACGACGATGCTTTAAAAGCTCAAAGTGAACGACTGAAAGGTGCTTTTGAATTAGCCCCAGGCCAAGAACTGGCAATGCCCGAAATTGTTGGCCGTATTTATAAAGTTAAACAAGCCAATGGGCAAACTATTGCGGAAATTGAAGCAAAAGAGCCGAGTATTACGATTGAACGGTTAAAACGTAAAGATCAGTTTATTGATGTCGCACCCGAGCTAACTTTACAAACAGACGATGTCATTCTACTGGTTGGTCGCCGTGCCAATGTAGTTTCAGTTGCCGAGCAAATCGGTAGCGAATTACAGTCATCGCAAGGTATGGAAATGATTATGGATACCAGCGATGTCATCCTAAGAAATTCCAAATATCTCAACCGTACTTTAGGAGACATCAAGGCCAATACACCTGCGTATTTAAAGCACGGTATTTATGTACTTGCGATTAAACGTAAGGATGAGCCACAACCTTTAAGTGACGATACTGTTTTACGACAAGGTGATGTAGTCACAGTATACGGAACAAAAAGCGACCTCGACCGCTTGGTGAAAGAAGCAGGTAAAGCCCTACCTGAAAGTTTAAAAACGGACTGGATTTTCCATGGTGCAGGCCTTGTGGTTGGCTTAGTGATTGGTCTTTTTGTGATTCGTTTGGGTGATGTGCCATTAACTCTTGGTGCTGGTGGCGGTGCTTTACTATCAGGTCTTCTGTTTGGTTGGATTCGAAGTCGAAATCAAGTGCATGGCAATATGCCTTTAGCGGCTTCACAGCTTCTTAAAGATTTGGGTCTTGCAGGCTTCGTTGCTGCCGTCGGCTTACAATCAGGTTTACAAGCAATTCAAACCATTAAAGAAAGTGGTCTTTCACTCTTTATGATTGGAGTTGTGGTAACACTGGTTCCTCTCCTACTTTCCATGCTCTTTGCTCGTTATGTTCTGCGTTATGACAACGTTGCAGTAATGGCAGGTGCACTATCTGGTTCACGCAGTGCAAACCCTGCATTTGGTGCAATTTTAGACAAAGCAGGAAACTCGATTCCGACCGTTCCATTTGCAATTACCTATGCCCTAGCAAATGTGTTCTTAACCTTACTCGGACCACTGATCGTAGGCTTGGCCTGATTTTATACATTGAATTAGAAATTTTATTCATCTCACTATAATTAAGGAGACGTCCCATGGGGAAAGTCGATTATTCTAAATACGCAAAACTCAGCCCATTTGAACTAAAAGATAATTTAATAGAATTAGCTCAAAGCAGAACTGACCGAATGATGCTAAATGCTGGGCGTGGTAATCCAAACTTTCTTGCTACCATCCCACGTAGAGCATTCTTTCAACTGGGTTTGTTTTCTGCGACCGAATCCGAATTTTCATTTTCCTATATGCCGGAAGGTTTAGGTGGCTTCCCGCGCCCCGTTGGACTCCAGTCACGTTTTGATAACTTCATTTTGGAAAACCGTGACAAACCAGGTGTGGTCTTTTTAGGCAAAGCCGTGTCTTATGTGCGCGACCAGTTAGGCTTAGACCCAGATCTTTTTTTACTTGAAATGGTTGAAGGGATTTTAGGCTGTAACTATCCAGTGCCAGACCGAATGCTTCGAGTGAGTGAAACAATTATTAAAGAGTACGTCTTAAGAGAAATGGGCGTACAAGGCATGCAAAAAAGAGACTTAGATTTGTTTGCGGTCGAAGGCGGAACAGCCGCAATGGCCTATATTTTTAACTCATTAAAAGAAAATAAAATTATCAAAAATGGCGACCGTATTGCCATTGGTAGCCCTATTTTTACACCATATCTTGAGATTCCAAAACTCAATGACTACCAGCTTGAAGAAGTATTGATTGAAGCCGACCCTAAACTCGGTTGGCAATATCCAGAGTCGGAGCTTAGAAAGTTAGAAGATCCGTCTATTAAAGCATTCTTTTTAGTCAATCCAAGTAACCCACCATCGGTGAAAATGAGTGATGAAGGACTTGCGATTTTGGCCGATATCGTCAAAAAACGCCCTGATCTGATCATTTTGACCGATGACGTTTACGGTACGTTTGCAGATAACTTCAAATCACTTTTTGCAATCTGTCCTGACAATACAATTTTGGTTTATTCGTTCTCTAAATACTTTGGTGCGACTGGTTGGCGACTCGGTGTCATTGCACTTTCAAATAACAATGTGCTTGATAAACAAATTGCGAACTTATCGAAAAAAGAGAAGAAAGAGCTTGAAGAGCGCTATTCATCTTTAACTACCGACCCAGCAAGCATTAAGTTTATTGACCGTTTAGTTGCCGATAGCCGAAATGTTGCTTTGAACCATACCGCTGGTCTGTCTACCCCACAACAAGTTCAAATGGTTTTATTTGCACTATTTAATATGATGGACTCACGCCAAAGCTATAAAAAAGCAGTTAAATCTGTTGTTCGTGAACGCGATGCAGCACTTTATAGACAGCTTGGTGTCGAGGTTCCAACAGATCCAAATGCTGTGGACTACTACACCCTAGTCAACCTTGAAAACACATCACGGACTCTCTATGGAGATGAGTTTGCAGATTGGGTTATGAAAAATAAAAATCCGACCGAGCTATTATTTAGAGTAGCAGATGAAACAGGTGTGGTTTTATTGCCGGGTTCTGGCTTCGGTGTGCAGCACCCTTCTGCTCGTGCATCTTTAGCTAACCTGAATGAATACCAATATGCCGCAATTGGTGATTCTCTAAGACGTTTTGCAGATGAAGCTTATGCAGAGTATTTAAAAACTAAAAAAGGCAAATAAACACCTATATACAGTGAGGCTCTAGCAGCCTCACTTTTTTCTTTCTGTTCTTTAATTTGCTATTTCAGTTTTTGAATGTAAAAGGTTCAATTTAAGCATTTACCTTTAAAAAGTAATCTAGCAACTGATCAGGTTCTTCATTTTGGCTTGAACCTAAAAGTCCAAAAATCGCACCATCAATCATAAATACAAAAATATCTGACTCTTCATACGTAGCCCTTTTTTTAGATTCTCGCAGAACCCAGAAAATTTCATTTTTAAGCCATCGCCTATAGCGAATTGCGGTTTGATAAGCGTTTGGATAAAGCTGTTTAATTTCAAAAATCGCTTTAAACAACAGGTAATACGCCCCCTTTAAGTCCGCATGTAAAAGGTAGATTTGTCTAAGCGTAAGAGCCAAATCTGGATATTGACGAGATTCACTTACCGCTCTCACTTTTTCTTTTAAGTGCTCTTTTTGAACCAACAAACACATTTCAATTAATCTTTCTTTGGAGTGAAAGTAGTTGTAAAAAGTGGCTTTAGAAATTTTAGTCTCACTAACAATCCGGTCCACCCCGACCTTGTTGAAGCCGTATTGTTTAAATAAATCTGCTGCTGTGTTAAGCGCTCGCGTCGCTCTAAATGAAACTTCTAAATTTTTCATGTTTACTGCTTAAAATAATTTTTTGTTGTATATAAAAGAGATAGAAATGCCGTCACTCTTAAAATGAGTGCTAAATACAGGCATGCAAAAACCGCACAATAATGGTGTGCTCACCTATCTCTGGTTTATTGTTGCTATGTTTTAGTCGTAACGATTCTTAAGGTATAGAAACCTAAAGTCGGTTAAATCGTTTTAAAGACTGTTTAAGCGGTATGGATAGAAAGAATTTGGCAAAGGTTGCCAACGAGAGAGAAGAAATAGTACGCATAACGGCGGACTCCTTTTGATTTAGAAGAGTCTTACCAATTACTGCTAAATAATGGTGGCAAGACTAGAAGGGTTAGCAGACTGGTACAAAAGGAAACCAGCACACCCGAAGGTGTCCCTCCTAGCCTCACCATAAAGGCGTGACTTAAGAGAACGCACAAAAACCAAAACAGCATTGTTGTGCGCCTTTTGTAGACGGTCTGCTAAAACCGACTGGCAATGTAGGCCAGCAGGCAAAGGATAGTGCCCAACCCTATTTCAGTCAAGCACACAAAATGACATCTGTTTTAAAATAGATCATTAAAAAGTAAGGATAAATAATTAAAATCTATTGTTAAATTGAGTTTATAAAACAGATATTTTCTAGTTCGCTTGAAGCTGTAGATAAACAACTAAGTTTTAAACGATTTTATCTTCGGTCAATATATTCCAGATAGCCCCTTCCTACTAATGGCTGATCATAGAATTCGCCTTGCCATGTATATGAAGAAACGAAACCAGCAGCCAATCCAAAACAATATGGAGTGTCTACTTGTGCTGAAATATCTAGAACCTTTTGATTATTGTGATAAGCAGCCCAGCGAAAAGTATTTGGTAAATTCATTGGAAAACCATCAGGTGTAATCTGTGGTTCTTCTTGAAGACTGGTTACTTCAAAAAGTATATCTCCGTTGTATTGAATTGATGTTCCATCAATATGACGATAGTAAACAGAAGTCAAAATGGGTTGGTCTTCATAGCAAATAAAAGCCAGTAATAACTGCTGTTCATGGTCAATATTAATAACTTGATAGCTAAAGACTTTTACAGGAAGTTGAATATTCTCAACTAACCATTTGTTTTTGAGCATTGAGGTCGCTACAGCTTTCCAAGACTCAAGCGTACAAAGCCCTTTAATACTCTCACTATTGCCTTTTTGTTTAATATAGCCGTCATAATGCATCAAGACACTAAAATGTTTATAAAAAGCACTATAGGCAAACCATGAAATAGCTTTGGTAGGCTTTAAATGAAGTTCTAGTTCTAAATCTTCTCTTTTAGTAATTAATATAAATCCATCACCATCCTCATGCATGACACTCTGATTGTCAAAATTAATCCCAAAAGGGGTTTGGTTAAACTTGATATCATTTTTGATTGAAAATGTTCTGTAGGCCTCAGGCGTTGTCGATAATGCTGTTCCATGTACCAAAGAAGCTGTATCCCCTTTTCCATCTTTAGACATTTGATAGTTGGTATCTGTAATCGTAAATCCAACATAACCTAATACCGAAGCCCAAGATAAATATCGAAATGGTTCAGGTAAGTCAGGAATCATGACCCCGTAATGTGTACTACCAAAGCGCTTATAAAGCGTATGAGGACTGAGTTCAAACTCTTTTGGCAATGTTGCTTGTCGTTCTGGTGTAACAGCTCCCAACAATGAGCCTGAAAGTTTGGCAACCTTTTGATTGGCTTTGTCTTTAAAACTCTTTGGTAATCTATCGCTTGAGATTAACATTTTTAAGATCCTTTATTTTTATCTACTTAAAAAATTAAGTTCCATATTAGAACTTGATAATTTGCAATTGAATGTTAATAAAGGACATCTTGATCTAAGCAAATGCACTAAAACAAAAAAGCCAACTCTTTCGAATTAGCCCTAATTACCTCACGACCACGTCTGTGAAAATTGCTTTTGATTTTATTGTTCGCAACAATCTTCATCATTTTTGTTATGAGTCTAAATTAGCCTTTCTTTATGACATTTCAATTAAAAAAACACCGCAATCTGGCTTAAAACATACTTGATACATAAAAGATAATTTTTAGAGAACTGCATCACAATTTAAAGAGGTATGTATTATAAACACGTACACAGCGCAAGGTTTAAATCTATTATGCTTGAGTTATCTAATTGTTAAGTATGTATGATGGAACAGCAAACTTTATTACAAGAACTGAACTCACTCATTGAATACTACTCAAAAAGAACCGATTGCCCGCCTACTCGTATACGCATCGGCTACAGGGCTTATGCAAAATTGATGCAGTGCCCGCCTTTTGCAGATGAAGTGATGAACTCAGCCCTAGATCCCAATAAGCGAAAATATAAAAAGTTAAAAATTAAAATTACAAAAGATGATGACCAATTAGAGCTTGAGTAAGTTTTTAAGAGTTCAAAATAAAAAGTTCTTCACCTCTTCTATTTGCGATTTTATTTATATAACACCCCAGTGAAATGTACAGCTTGAGAGCATTTATAGTCATTCCGTAAAAGCTCTTCTAAACAGAACTTTTACAGATATTTTTATACTAATTGAGACTTTCATTATCTGAAGTATCTTCTTTATTTAAAATCCGCCCTTCTTGTTTTGGTCGAATCAACGGTGCTGTAGGTCTTGGATGATGAGTATGTGTATATTGCATACCTGCTCCCGCATTGACGTCATCTGCAGCGATTTCAGTTTCAAAACGCTCATTATCCAAATCTCGAATTTCCTCTGTAATTCTTTCTACCTCATCTTCATCCACACCAAGTTCTTGCAAAATCACACCTCCAAACTTAATTGCAGATTCAAACGTTTCACGAATCATAAAGTCCACTTTTTGTTTAACTAAATGCAGTGAATGCTCACGGTCATATGAACGGACTAATAATTTTGCCAAAGGAAATTCATGGGTCACGAGTTCTACAATTCTATTGGTCGTTTCCTTGCTATCTACACACACCACAATCGCTTGTGCTGTTGCAGCGCCAGACGCATGCAGTATATCTAGATGGCAACCATCGCCATAATAAATTTTAAAACCAAACTTTTCGGCGTTTCGAATCATGTCGGTATTATTATCAATAATGGTGACATCGACACCTCTTGCTAACAACAATTGACTAGTAACCTGTCCAAAGCGCCCAAAACCGATCATTAAAACACTACCACTTAGCCCGTCGGCAATATTGATATTTTCTAATGAAACCTTCGTTTTTGCTTGAGTAAAACGTTTGAAAATAATACCGACAATTGGAGTCAACACCATTGAAAGCACAACAATGGCGGTTAAGTTAGATTTAATAGTATTATCAATAACTTGTGCACTTAGCGCAGCCGAGAAAAGTACAAAGGCAAACTCTCCACCTTGAGCCATAAGTAAAGCGCGGTCTAACGCTTCAGTATGAGAGCTTTTCGTTATTCGAGCGACTATATAAATCATGAGCGCTTTGGCAAGCATCAGGGCAATTACGCCACTCACAATCAGTTGCCAGTTTTGAGCAACTACCGATAAGTCCAATGACATACCGACCCCAAGGAAAAACAGGCCCAGCAATATTCCTCGGAATGGTTCAATATCCGCTTCAATTTGATGTCTAAAGGTCGATTCAGATAAAAGCACGCCCGCCAAAAAAGCACCCATCGCCATAGTCAAACCACTGACTTGCATGAGTAACGCCGCACCCAACACAACCAGTAAAGCCGCAGCCGTCATGACCTCTCGGGCCTTGGCAGCGGCCAACAGTCTAAATAATGGGTTTAGTAACCAAT
This sequence comes from Acinetobacter sp. C13, assembly GCF_016809775.1. NCBI lineage: Bacteria > Pseudomonadati > Pseudomonadota > Gammaproteobacteria > Moraxellales > Moraxellaceae > Acinetobacter > Acinetobacter sp. C13. The sequence goes on along the minus strand of NZ_JAFBJL010000002.1, from coordinate 460,023 downwards.
ATCCTGCCGCAATAAGCCCTGCAATTGCGAGCAAACCAATCCCTATATTTTCTAGACGTACCGATGTGCTTTCGACCACATGATTCGGTGCCATAAAAGCAACAATAGCCAGCAATGGCACAATGAGTAAATCTTCAAAAAGTAAGATGGCTACAATTTTTTGTCCTCGGGGTTGAGTCAGATCACCCCGATCACCCAAGAGCTGCATCACAATTGCAGTCGAGGTTAATACAAACCCTGCAGCACCAATAAAAGCAACTTGCCACGTAAAACCAAATAAAAGCCCGACACCAGTTAAAGCCAGCGCGCAAATAATAATCTGTAGCGTACCAAGGCCAAAAATCTCGCGTCTAAGACTCCACAAATGTGACGGCTGCATTTCCAAACCAATCACAAAGAGGTACATCACGATTCCCAACTCGGCAATATGCAAAATTGCTGTAGAATCTTGAAAAAAAGCAAAACCAAATGGGCCAATAATTAGACCCGCAATTAAATAACCTAATACTGAACCTAAACCAATACGTTTAAAAATAGGAACCGCAATGACAGCAGCCGCCAATAAAACCACGGGGGCAACCAAGCTAATTGAATGTGCTTCTGAGCTCATACATTTCTCATTTTATTTATCTGCATTTATTCTATGTGAAACGAGGTTTAAGGGCGATTATTAGTTTTGAGAAAAAGCATCCTAAAAATAAAATGGTTTAATGATCCGAAAATAAAAATTGAGCCTATAAATAAGAATCAAATATTCATGGACAAACACCCATAAAAAAAGCCCTAACGGGCTTTTTTTATATTAGGCAATAAATTTCAACATGAGCTGAATGACTGTCGCATTAATTAAGTCGACAAAGAATGCACCACAAAGCGGAACGATTAAGAAAGCCTTATGCGATGGACCATACATATTAGTAATGGCTTGCATATTTGCCACGGCTGTTGGTGTTGCACCCATACCAAAACCACAATGACCTGCTGCCAATACTGCTGCATCGTAGTTTTTGCCCATGACGCGGAACGTCACAAATGCCGCATATAAAGCCATCGTAATGGTTTGCGCACCTAAAATAACTACAAGCGGACCAGCTAAGTCGGCAAGTTGCCAAAGCTTTAATGAAAGCAATGCCATTGCTAAATAAAGCGACAAAGACGCGTTACCAAATACATCAATCGCACGGTCGAAAATATCAATTTTCAACACGCTTTCTAAAATGTTTCTTAAGATTACACCGCCACCGAGTGCCCAAACGAAAGTTGGTAACTCAAACCACGTTCCCTTACTAAAGCCAGTCATAAATTCAGCAAACGCTAAACATGCTGCAAACATACCCAGTGTAGTAATTGCATTATCGGCAGTAATTAAACGGACTTGATGCGGGTTTTCAAACGGAGCAAGGTCATCTGAATTTTGTTCAAGATGTGTGTCGCGATTTTGAATTTCAGCATTGGTTTTTGGTTGAGCAAGGCTGTAACGATTGATAAGCAATTTCGCTAAAGGCCCACCAATCACACCACCAATAATCAAGCCAAAGGTCGCGCTCGCCATACCTAATGCTAAAGCACCCTGAATACCATGCTGACTTTCTAAAATTTCACCCCATGCGCCAGCTGTACCATGACCACCTGTTAAGGTAATTGAACCAGCAATCAAACCAATAAGTGGGTCAAGGCCCAATAAAGTCGCAAGGCTCATACCAACAGCATTTTGCACAACAATAAATGAGGCTACACAAATTAAGAAGATGATTAAAGCAGTACCACCTTCTTTAAGCTTCATAAAATTGGCACTCAACCCAATTGAAGCAAAGAACACGAGCATAAAACTGGTTTGTAATTCGCTACTAAAAACAATGCTATACCCCCACAATGTGTGGACAAGTAAAGAAACTACAGCAGCAACCAAACCACCCGCTACAGGTTCAGGGATATTATAACGTTTTAAAAAATCAATACGATTAACAAGAAAGCGGCCCAACAATAAGACGATAACCGCCGAAATTAGTGTATAAAAACCATTAAAAACAAATTCCATATATACTACTTTCTGATTACATTCCTAATGGATTGTAAAATAATTATATTTTATTTTTTATTATTTAAAAAAAACACAAACAAACTTTACAAAAACCATCTTTATTTAATAATACCAATATAAATCAATGTATTATTTTGAGTATTTAGTAAAAAATCATGATGTATCCTCTCTTAAATTTCTATATTGCTTTGATAATTAATTTTTTAAACATTTAAATGCTCAAGCGATGAAATCAAGACATCTGGTTGCCTCAATCTTATTACCGATTTTTTAAGTAAGAGTATGTTGGGCTAAGCTAAGCTCTACTTGATACATTTAAAGAAAAATCCTGTCTTTTGGGTCACTGAACTTCTCCATCATTCACTTTAATATCCTTCAAAGACCAGCTCTTTACTGTTCTGGGCAACATCTTTATAGGTTTTATATTCAATGAGTTTATTGCTTAAAGTTCGTCAGAACGTTCCACAGCTTCAATCTATTAAAAAATCTCTTCAGACACGTGCTGGTCAAAAAATACCTCACATGCTGATCAATGCATCAGATCTCTTTTTCAGAGGCCCTCAAATAGCTTTGTCAGGAAAAACACCTTTTGATGTGATTCATAAGCATGAAATCATTACCTTACGCCATTATAAAAATGAAACTGATACCTCTACTCCTAAACACCGCGTACCTTTAGTTATTGTTCCACCACTAGCAGTGAACATGCTCATTTACGATTTGTTCCCTACTCGTAGTTTTGTACGTTTCTTTTTAGCCCAAGGGTTTGATGTTTACTTAATTGACTGGGGCGTACCAACCCGACACCAAGCAAAATACAACTTCGGGACCTATATTAAAGTTTTCATGCCAGAGATGTTAAAGCAAGTTCGCCTACACAGCGGTCAGCAACAACTTTCTTTACATGGTTGGAGTTTAGGCGGCGCACTTTCGCTCTGCTATACCGCATTGTTTAAAGATAAAGATATTAAAAATCTAATTATTCTCGCTTCCCCTATCGACACACATAAAGCAGGTTATATGGGGAAACTATACGGTAGTCTTACCAAACCTGCCGAATGGGTTCGCAAACATACGCCGTTTCGTATTCGCCATCATGTACCAAGTGAAGCATTTCATATTCATGGCTGGCAAAACACGCTTGGCTTTAAATTAACGGATCCGATTGGAAATTTGAAAACATATTGGGAACTTTTTAAAAATCTAGATAACCGAGAGTTTATTGTCGATCATGCAACCTCAAGCTCATTTATCGATAATATGCTGGCCTATCCGGGCGGTGTCATGCGCGACATTATTCTCCGTTTCTGGATTGATAATGAATTATCTAAAGGTGTAGTTAAATTTGGTGAACTTACCGCCTATCTAAAAGACATTAAATGCTCTGTGTTAGCTGTTGGTGGCAACACAGATATTATTGTCACAGCTGATGCTGTTAAACCACTCATGGATTTAATTAGTAGCCAAGACAAAACATTTAAGGTGGTACCCGGTGGTCATATGGGCGTAGTTTCTGGTAGTCAAGCACCCACTACGGTCTGGCCCGAAGTGAGTACTTGGTTAGCTACTCGTTCAGAATAATTAATTCAAAAGCAGTAAAGCCAGTGTAGTCAGTTCTATGCTGGCCATAATTCAAATTTTATAAGTCTGATATTCTAGTTTCATTTATATTACAGTAGTTTTTTCTCATAATTCAAAAGCAGCTCATTACTAGATAACTCAAAAATATAAATATAATTTCCTCACTATTAATCACATTAAAATCCTTCAACACATAAATTTTATTTATTAGAAATACAACTTAATAAAACAATATTTTATCAAATGTTAAAATTTTTTAAATAGATCAATTTTTTCTTATTAATATTTATAAATTTTAAGAAAAGTACCTCTTAAAGTTGATGTTACTTTTTGTTATTTATGTAAAGCTCATCTAAACAATATATTTACTTAAGTTACTGTTAAACAATTATTTTTATAAATTTAATTTTGTAAAATTTGATCATTATTTATACAAATGTAGGCAATATCTCACAATTATGTAAGCCAAAGCTTACAACTCAACTGATTGTTTTTCTTATAATTAATTTCAGTACATATAAGCACTCTTTACTATTAAATAGAAAGCTGAATATTAATAAAGAGATCTGGAGAAAATGATAAAGTCATCTTTATTAATATAAAAACTCTTAATAATAGAAAAAGAATCTCAAAAATTAATATGTACTATCTTTCCTCTGGAAACAGAGGAAAGATACTTTTTTAATCATCAGATAGGGTATAGAAAATGTTTATTGCAAAAAATATATTTGTATATTTACTATCAATGTTAGCTTTATGCTTACTGATTATTTTCTTTAATTACATAGGAATAAACGAGACGATTAATCTTCTTCTCTCTTCTGCACTGTTTGGAATATTTATTACTTGGTATTTTAAAGGTAGTGGACTCTGTCTCGCCCTATTTAGCTTTTTTTATTGGGCTATGTTTGTCATTAGTCAAAGCTTAGAAGTGATATGGATGCTCGCAAGTTCAGTTATTGTATATTTAGTCATGACTAAAATATTACCTAAACTCAAGACCATCCATATTGGCGTGATAGCCAAATAGCTAAAACGGTTTCACCCCACGATTCACCATACCCACCTTTTTAACTGTATTAACTTTGGTTTGCTCAGCAATAACCAATTCATTGATGAAAGCTTTTAAATTTTGCTCATCGAGACGAATAGGATTAAAAGTACTTTCTCCCATTTTTAGAAAGAAAGATTCGATATTTGTATTACGTTGTACATATTTCATTGACCATCGTTGAAACGAGTTTTGTTCAATGGAATATGTACACAACCATTTAACATTGTGGTGTCTTTCATCATTTGTAATTTTTTCAAATAATCGTTCAACCACTTCTCGCTCACCTTCCAAGCATTGAAAGAAAGCATTATCGGCATAATAGAGCACCCCACAGATCTGATTCAAATCATTGAAATCTCGTGCTTCTGTCAAAATATCACGTAAATCTTGCAACAAATCTTCATTTTTTTCGTTTCGTTGACTGGCATAACACAGGCGAACGTTCATTAGCAATTCCGTGAAATATAAAATTTCTTTATTTAAAGATTTTTTAATCTAGCATATCTCTATTACTAATAATTTATATTTCACTCATATTCTAAAGTTTATTTTAAAAATACGTTCGATTATTAACTATAAGAGCTTAATAACTAATGATTTATATTCACAAGAAAATAAAAAGCCCTCCTATTGAGGGCTTTTAATGCTCTAAAAGAACAATAAATTTCTTTAAAAGCTAAAATAAAAAAAAGCACTAAAAAGTGCTTTTTTTACTTGCTGTTATATTATTGTGGAATAATATTTACAGCATTTGGGCCTTTTTGCCCTTGAGTAACGGTAAATGTTACGCGTTGACCTTCATGCAAAGTTTTGAAACCAGAACCTGTGATTTCTTTGAAGTGAGCAAACACATCTGGACCGTTGTCTTGTTGAATGAAACCGAAACCTTTAGTTTCGTTAAACCACTTTACTGTACCACTTACTGTATTAGACATGATATATCCTACTGATTTCTAATATTTTAGAATCATTAAATAATGACCCTATCATAACTTTGAAAAAAGAATAACAAATTGAGCTTAATATCTTAAAAAACGAAGGATTATGACTAAAACTACGATACTTAAAAGAAGATTTACTAACAAGTCTTTTTTCTAGTTAACAGCATCATACATGAAATAAAATTGTATTCAAGGCTTTTATATAAATAATTTCCAAAACTTAAGTTAAATAAATATAAAACAATAGCTTAAAAAAAGATTAAGAAATTCAGTACATTGCTTAATTAAAAAACAATCTATGATGTGATAAAAGCATTGGAAAGCAACAGATATAAAAATGTCTATTTAGAAAATTGCTTGAGCACGGATGAAAAGTTATTTTTAAAAATATAGATAATAAAAAACTCCCGAATAGGAGCCTTATTTTATTTGATGGCAGAGGATCAAGGACTCGAACCTTGACGAACGGTTTTGGAGACCGTCATGCTACCATTACACCAATCCTCTATATTCATGATTAAACACTCAAGATTTAATCATAAAAAAAGCAAGATCATCGTCTTGCTTTTTTCAATGGTGGGGGCGAAGAGACTCGAACTCTTACACCTTGCGGCGCTGGAACCTAAATCCAGTGCGTCTACCAATTTCGCCACGCCCCCATCTGGGACATTTATTTAAAATAAATGTGGCAGAGGATCAAGGACTCGAACCTTGACGAACGGTTTTGGAGACCGTCATGCTACCATTACACCAATCCTCTTCCAAGATCTAGATGACTTAACATCTACATCAAACTTTAAGTTATTAGCTTAAAGTGGTGGGGGCGAAGAGACTCGAACTCTTACACCTTGCGGCGCTGGAACCTAAATCCAGTGCGTCTACCAATTTCGCCACGCCCCCGATGGCTGTGTATATTAGCGATAAGATCTGACAGTGACAAGTGTTTTTTTTCTAAAAAAAACTAACCGTGTAAATTGTATACAGATACTAGATCAATGATTTTTATCAATTTGAATCTCTTTTAAGCAATTTATTGCTTCATCAGCATTTGAAAACCGATTTTGCTGTTGTTTTTGTAATAAACCTGCAAGTAAGGGATAAAAAATCAAAAACTGCGTGGGTAATTGAATGTTTAATTTTTGACAGTGCAAGACTGCCCAATCACGATAACTACCAGCTTCTAAGCGAGTTTGTGTTAACCATTCATATAGAACGATGCCAAATGCATATAAATCGCTTTGTATTCCCTTATACCCTCCTCTAAATAGCTCAGGAGCCATATAACGAGGTGTTGCATCCATGACTGTATCGCAACTTGAAATCGGTCTCGTTTTCTCAAAATCAATTAAATAAGGCTTTTGCTGAAACTTTCTAAAATGCTCTGCCTTAACGTCTCCATGAATCCAGCCAAGTTCATGAAGTTCTGCAAGCTTATTTATTGCGAACCAAATCTTACGATATACATCAGTTAAATCACTTTCATGAGTCAATGAACCGAACCACACATCACTATCAGGTAAAATTAAAACCTTACCCAAAGAATGGCCTAGCTGAGGAATTAAACTGACCTCAATCAATTTATAAGGTAAAAGCCATGCAGGTTTTTTAAGGTGAATTTCTTTATAAAATAGTTGCTCATGCATGAAATCTTGCTCATTTTGAGCATGGGTTTCAGGCAAATGATATTTTAACCAGTAATTCTTGGTATCTATGGTACATGTCCATAAACACCGTCCTAATGCTGCACTTGTTGGCTTTGTTACACATGTTAAGTTTTCTATATGCGAAGCAAAATCATGCTTCAGCATAATAAGACTCAGGCTGTTGTTTCTTTTCTTCAAAGCGCAAAACTTCTAAACAATGCTGAATTGTCTTACCAATACGAGCATGGGTCTCAATTGAAGAAATTTTTGGCCAAGTTGCACGTTCCCCTTCTCTTTGCAAACGCTTAAACAGATGCGGACGCGGGTTTTGCAAAGTATAGGTATAGTGACTTAGGCTATATTTAGCAATGATATTTACATCACCATAATAACGCTGTCCCATTACGCCATAGCCATGATCCAACAATCTTCTAACTGGGGATATAGAACCAAGTCGTTGACGCGTAAAGTCCATAATGCCCATTGATAGCACTTTACCTTGGCGTCTTAGAATTCTTTCAGGCCAACTTAAAACGTCTTTACGGAAGCGATCCGCATCATTTTGCATAAATGGAACAATATGTGGGTTAACCTGACTCGCAATCGTATAGTTTAAATTATAAAGCCGCGCCATTCTTTCTTGCGGGAAATCGCTTCGTACACTTCCATCCACCCACTTTGTATTTGCCATATAAGGTGTATGTTCACCGTCATAACGTTTACTGGTTAAACGTACCGGCGGGAATAAAATTGGCACGGCACATGAAGCCAATACAGCACTCCAAACCAAAACATTCGGTGTCATAATGGCGTTCATAATTCTTGGGTTTTCTGTTGCATCATATGGCGCCACTGCCACATTAATGTTTAAACCAGATTTTTTGAAAGCCTCTTCAAAAGTAAGATCACCTAAGTTCTCAATGAGGAATTTTTTCAAATACTGAACATCGGCAATTCCACCATTGCCTTTAATGAGTTCACGGAATTTCCTAAAATGAAAAGCATCACTAAAAAATTGCTCACCATTTAATAAGTTTTGGATATCTTCACTGGCAGAGGTTCCAAGCATACCTGTCATAATTGCCCCTGCACTTGAGCCAGAGAGCACTTTAGGCATTAAGTCTTGTTCAATTAAAGCCTTACATACTCCCGTATGAAAAAGTCCTAAAGTCGCCCCGCCCGAAAACATAAGTGCAGGTTGTCCATACGCCTTTTCACAGTTTTCAAAAAACTCTATTTTTTCTTTTCTTTGAAACGTAATGCATTCACTTGAAGCAATGTAAGCCAAGCTTTGGCTAACTTCTTCAATATAGTCTTCAATTAACTTTTTTGTACCGACATGTGTTGCGGCAAAAAGCATTGGATGACCAATATTTGCAATATCGTAAGTTAGACCTTCTTTAAGTAAATAAATGAGGTCTAATGTGCGATGTTGCTGACGATATCTTTTGAGCAAAGTGTATCGATAAGAAATGAGCTCGGCATCGAAATAAGGTGAACTATTATCAAATTTCCACTCTTGCACACCTGTTTCTTCATCTAGTTTTAATGCAAAAGACTTCCATTCTTCATAAGATTCAGCCATGTCTAATTGACGTTGTAATTTTTTGATACGGTAAGCCTGATGTGGATTCATATCACTTCGTATTTTTTCAAACATATTTCGTCCTCATCTTCACAGATGATTTTACTGAATAGACATCACAACACTATGCTCGGTCTGAACATTTCAATCAATTGCAAAACCGATAAAGTGTATAGGCAATAAGTTTTTTGTCAGCCTGTTAATTTCGGTGTTAGTATCCTATCAAACACTGTTTAACATGATTGACTTACCATGGCTACCATTGATTTACCGGACAATTTAGTTCAAACATTATCACTTGTATTAAATCAGTTACAGCAAGTCTTGCCTGAGCCTCGACAAGAAACAGATTTTACTGCACCTGCTTTTAGATGGGAAAATCAGCAACTTAATGCCATCTATACGCCAAAAAATATTTATCTTGATGACTTAAAAGGCATTGAGCGTCAAAAAGAAAAAATTATTCAAAATACTTTGCAATTTTTAAATGGCCTACCAGCAAATGATGTGCTGTTAACCGGCTCACGTGGTACAGGAAAATCATCTATTGTTCGTGCTTTATTAACTGAGTATGCTCCTCAAGGATTACGTTTAATTGAAATTGAACGTGATGATTTATCAGACTTACCTAAAATTCAAAAACTCATTCAAAATCGACCTGAAAAATATATCGTCTACTGTGATGACTTGGCTTTTAATGCCGAAGATGAAAATTACCGTAGTCTAAAAAGTGTATTAGATGGTTCATTACAGTCAGGTTCAAGTAATTTTATTATTTATGCAACCAGTAACCGTCGCCACCTGTTACCAGAATTCATGCATGAAAATACACCTGTAACTAAGGTCGATGTTCCCCAATATACTGAACTACATCCACAAGAAGCGATAGAAGAAAAGATCTCTTTGTCGGATCGTTTTGGTCTATGGCTATCTTTTTATCCAATGGATCAGAACCTATATTTAGAAATCGTTGAGCATTATCTTGATAAAGCAAACATGCCTTTCAATGATGAAGTTCGTGCTGAAAGTTTACGTTGGTGTCAGATGCGTGGTCAGCGCTCTGGTCGAGCGGCTTATCAGTTTTCTAAGCATTGGATTGGTTTAAACGCATTAAAAGATTTGTCTAACAATTAAATAAAATGTCCCGCAAAGCCTTAGCTTTGGCCTATAAACCGCTTAGCTTTGGCAGTTGTTTTTCATAACCTAAAACAAAGATAGCCCTTCTTTAGGTTTATATATGAAAAAGCAATTGCCAAAAATTTCTACAACAAGCAAAGCGCTCGGTAAAAGTTTATTACTTGCACAAAGCGTTTTAGACCAAGCAAAAAAATATTCAACTCTTCCTTTTACTCAAGTCCATATCATCCGTCCACGAATTGACGAAAAATATTATAGCTGGACACATTACGGTATCTTTTTCCCACTTTTACCAGAACCGCATCGTTACTTAAATATTATGATTTTAATCGGTACACCAGGTGCACTTGCATTTGACCATGATGACATCATCACTGGAAATCCTAGGAAAACAGCTACATTCTTTTCAAGCACAGCTGCTCTGGAACAAGCTTTACTGAAGGCCTATATCATTCCCGAAGATACAAAGATTAATAAAGATGGGACCTTAATAGAACTAGGTCAAGAAATTTCAATTCAAGGGAAATTCCCTCAAATTCACATTAATGGACATTATGATGGATTTAATTTCGACTTTGATATCGATATCACTTCACATGTTTCATGGTTTATAAAAACACCAATCTATGATCACTTTAGTTTATTGGCAAAGTTTAAAGGTTTTTTAAACTATCAAGCAGAACGCATTGAAACCCAAGGACTTTGTACTTACGAATATGCTCGAGCAGTTGGTCCTCACTCCATCACAAACAAACTTATTCCTGATGCATATAAACTGCCACTTGATTTTTTCACTTATCAAATCATCAATTTAAATGAAACCACTCAACTTCTTCTTACCAAAGCCGATATTGCAGGACAAACAGCTGCATATACCCTGCATATTAGACATCTGGACCAGTCAGCTGAAATTTATACAGATGTAAGCTTTGATATTATTTCGCATCAAGTTGATGACTTTGTTTCACCTAGTGGGCAAAAAATGCGACTTCCAAAATATTTTTCTTGGATCGCTAGAAATGAGGCAAAGCAAATCATTTTAAACATTCAGGCAGAAATTGACTGCCCATTCCGCTATGGTCATGGGCGAGGTTATGCAAGTAGCTATATATTTACTGGTCATTATTTTGGTAATGAAGTTCAAGGCCGTGGTTATATCGAATATATTGATATCGAAAACCAACAGGCTTTTGAAGATGAATAATTTTACTCAGGAATAGTGAGTTCAGTCATCGGCCAGCGCGGCGTGGTCGTTACCGCTAGATCATCATGCTGACCTGCTTTTAAACGTTGATAACCAGCAAAAGCAATCATTGCCCCATTATCAGTACATAAAGCAGGCTCTGCATAATAAACCTGTGCTTTAATTTTCGCCAAAGAAGTTTCTAATTGCTCGCGTAGTCTTAAGTTTGCGCTAACTCCCCCTGCAATCACTAAACGTTTAAGTCCAGTTTGCTTTAAAGCTTTTACTGATTTTTTTACCAAGGTATCTACAATTGCTTCTTGGAATGAAGCAGCGATGTCAGCGTCACGATTTTCACCATTCAATTTTTTCAATTGAACAGAAACTGCTGTTTTTAAACCACTAAAAGAAAAATCTAAGCCTTGATGAAGCATAGGTCTTGGAAACTCAAAAGCTAATGAATCACCAGACAATGCAAGTTTTGCGATATTTGGCCCACCCGGATATGGCAAGCTCATCATTTTTGCAACTTTATCAAAAGCTTCGCCCGCAGCATCATCAATAGACTCACCCAATAGTTCATATTGACCAATAGCGTGGGCTGCCATCAATTGTGTATGTCCACCCGAAACTAACAATGCTACAAATGGAAATTCAGGTGGTTGACTTGAAAGTAATGGGGCCAACATATGACCTTCCATATGGTGAACACCAATTGCAGGCTTATTTAAAGAAAAAGCTAAAGTTCGGCCAAACAATGCACCTGTCATTAATGCTCCCATTAAGCCAGGACCACGCGTATAAGCAACCGCATCAATCTCTTGTTTTGTTACACCACTTTGCTCAAGCAATTGATTCATTAAAGGAATTAATTTACGAACATGGTCACGAGAAGCAAGTTCAGGTACTACTCCACCATATTCGGCATGAAGTTTAATCTGGCTATAAAGAACCTGTCCCCGTAAGCCGAGTTCGCTATCATAAAGTGCCAACCCTGTTTCATCACAAGAAGTTTCCAAGCCTAAAACAATCATCAAAACTGCCTTTTATATGAGTCAAAATATTGCAATCGCTATTATAGACTTGTGATATGAGTTGTAAATGAGTAAAATACTGACCTTCACTTGTGATCCGGCGCAATAGTGTGCCTGATCTTATCCATAATCTAGAGGATTTTACATGCCACAAGTTAAGTTGAAAGAAGGCGAACCAGTTGACGTAGCTATCCGTCGTTTCAAACGTTCATGCGAAAAAGCTGGTGTTTTAGCTGACGTTCGTAAACGCGAATTCTACGAAAAACCAACTCAAGAACGTAAGCGCAAAAAAGCTGCAGCAGTTAAACGCTACCAAAAGAAATTGGCTCGCGAATCTGTACGTACTACTCGCCTTTACTAATTAATTTGTGATTGACTGCTGAATTATGACTACTTTAAAAAACCAAATTACTGATGCATTAAAAACTTCTATGCGTGCCAAAGATATGGCAACAGTGACGGTTTTGCGTAGTCTACAAGCGGCAATTAAGCAAATCGAAGTCGATGAGCGCAAAGAGCTTGACGACGCTCAGGTTCTTGCGGTCATTGAAAAGCAAATTAAACAACGTAAAGAATCGATCAAAGCCTTTGAAGGTGCTGGTCGTAATGATTTAGCTAGTAAAGAACAAGCCGAAGCTGAGATTATCTCTCAGTTTCTACCAGAAGCTATGACTGAGGAAGAGCTTGATTCTCTCATTGAGCAAACGATTGCTGCTCAAGAAGCAACTAGCATGAAAGATATGGGTAAGGTGATGAATTCTCTACGTCCGATCATAGCCGGGCGTGCCGATCCTGCTCAAGTTTCAGCAAAAATTAAAGCTAAGTTAGCTTAATTCCCCCCTTTCTTAAATTTTATATTTCTTCCAATCAAGCTTCTTTAGTTTGTATATATTTGCTCATCCGCAAATTAAGTAAGATATAACTCTTAAATCTTCATTCTTCGCTCATCTTGCATTTGTTTCAAACGACTGTCTATTCTTGCCGACATTGCTTGATTATTTTTTGCTAATCGCTGGGCATGCAACATTGATTTAATTGCATTTTCCTCACTACCCGACCAATATTCTGCTTCAGCCCGATAGCGTAGAACATTAACAGCTCTTAAAGGTCCATTCTTATCCAAATTCGCAGCTTGCTGTAAAAATTGCCAACCTTGTATATCTCTTGGATTCTTATTAATAAATCTTTGAACCAAGGTTTGAACTTGCGCAAACTTACCTTGGCGCAGCAGCACCTCAGCCAACTTATAACTAAAAGCTTTATTTTCAGGCATCGTCATCTGCATAGAAGCAATTGTAGTATAAGCTTGATCTAACTTGTTTTGGCCAAGATAAATATCTGTCTGCAATAATGTTACAAGAGGCTTTCCACTAGATTTCGCTTGATCTAGAGTAGACTGCGCTTGTACATAATCACCTTGTCTTGTGTAAAATGCTGCTAAAGCAATCAAACCAGCAATATTTTTTTGGGACGCTAAACTTTGTAGTTGGTTTTCAGTTGCTTGATTAGCAACCACCATGGTGTACCATTTTAAAATCTCAAAATCTGCATCATATATACGATTTTTAACTCTAGGCAGCTGGTTTGCACGGAGCCTAGCTTCACTCATACGCTCAGTCGTCAATGGATGAGTCAGCCAGAAATCCGGTAAAAAACTTACTCGACTTGTAGCTCTATGCATTGTTTCAAAATAATCAGCCATACTTTGAGGGTTATAACCCGCCGCATACATATATTGCATACCAATACGGTCTGCTTCACGCTCTTGATTTCGACTATATGTTAATTGCTTATCCATGAGTGCAGCTTGGGTACCAAGCATCACTGCTGCACCCGCATCGCCACCACCCTGCGCAGCTATAGCCACCCCCGCTAAAAGTCCTGCTAGACTTAGCAATGTTTGACCTTTAAAGGCTTCTTCAGAGCGACTAAAATGTCTTTGCGATACATGCGCAATTTCATGCGCCATAACACCAGCAATTTCATCAATATTTCGTGCTGAGGCAATCAGCCCCGTATTGAGCGCAAATAAGCCACCTGGAACAGCAAAAGCATTAATTTGTGGGTCTTTAATCACGACTAGACCAATCGGCTGCCCAAGCTGTGTTTCACTTAAAATACTCGAAAATACCTGAAAAAATTGATCTTCTAGCCAGACATCTTGAATAACAGGCATTTGTTTGTGAACTTCACGAAAAACTTTTTCGCCAATAAATTTTTCTTTTTGTTGATCAAGCAAACCAATCCCACTTCCAATATTTGGAATTTCTACTTGATTTGCAGAAGGCTGAGGATCGAAAGGCTGTGCGTACGAAGCATTTGTTATAAAAGCCGTACTTAAAATAATTGGCAAAAATCTCAAAAGTTTTTCTCTAGTAAAATTAAACCATCAAAAAAGTCTACTGATATAAAACATAAAAAATTATGTTCAATCAATAGACTTTTAATATATCACTCGAGATCGCTTAGTTTTGCAATGAAGTGTTATTAATCATTTATGCAAAGTTTGGGTTTACCAAATATCTAGGAGTTTTATCCTCTAAAGCTTCAACCAGATTTTTATAAGCAAGATTTGCCATTTTTTTACGGGTCTCTGCAGTCGCAGATCCTACGTGAGGCAAAGTAACAACATTTGGCAGTTTAAAAAGCTCTGAATCTTGTAAAGGTTCTTTTTCATATACATCTAAACCAGCCCCGAAGATTTCACCGCTTTGTAAGGCCTCAATCAATGCATGCTCGTCAACCACTGAACCACGCGCAATATTTATAAAAATAGCGTGCTTTTGCATAAGCTCAAATTGAGCTTTACCCATCAAGGCTTTCGATTCATTATTTAAATCAACTGCGGTTACTACAAAATCAGACTGTTGCAATAACTCATCTAAACCAAGATATTGTGCTTTTAAAGGCTCTGCCAATTCAGGCTTTTCACGGCGGTTATGGTAAACAATATTCATGTTAAATCCATAAAAACCACGGCGTGCAATTGCAGCACCAATATTACCAAGCCCAATAATTCCTAGCGTCTTTCCAAAAACATCTAAACCAAACTGTTGAGGCCCAACAGTTCTTTTCCATTCACCTTGTTTAGTCCAATGATCAAGAAAAGGAACTTTTCTAGCAGCGCTTAGTAATAATGTAAAAGCAAGATCAGCCGTTGTTTCAGTTAAAACATGAGGTGTATTTGATAACCAGATTTTTCTTTGGTTTAGATAAGCCACATCATAATTGTCATAGCCAACTGTTACAGATGAAATAATTTTGAGTTTTTGAGCAGGTGCAAGATTACTTTCATTAAGAAGTCGACCAGCACCAATCATTCCATCAGCATCTACAACTTGTTGGCGTATTTGCTCATTAATATCACCCAGTTTTGGATTAAGAACCACAACATGATAATCCTGTTGTAATCGAGACAAAATTTCTTCATCAATTTGGCTAAAAACTACAACTTTTTTCATGTAAATCCCTACTACTCGTTGTTATCTTGCATTAATTGCCATAACCTTTTTTTAAGGAGTGGTTTCTCCAACATCTCTTTTAAACTCGCCAAATGAATAATATTGGCATGTTGAATATAAGAACATTCACCAAGACACAAGATTTTCTTGTCTGCTGCGACAGCATCTAAAAATCCTTGAATATATGAACCTGCACCACGTTGGTCTTGATAGTTAGCTAAAGGGAACGGCCATTTTAGTTCAGCATATTGCCCTATTTTTGCTTTTTGAATGTTATTCCAAAGCTGCTTTTCTTCTTCACTTAAATTAGTAACATCTAAAAAAATAACACACTTTTCAAGCGCAAAAGCCTGCAACTCAAATGAAGCAATCGTAACCACTGGAGTTTGTACTTCAGCACGAGGCGAAACAACAGGCGGAACTTCTACTGGAAGAGGTACCGCAATTTCAGGTTCAACTTTTGGAATTTCGTTGACTTGTGGTTTTGTCGGCTGCTCAACAACTGGATTGCTCTTAGAAGGCAATATAATTGGCTCACCTTCTGGAGCAGCTTGATCTCGCCAGAGGCTTTGAGCATTATTTTTTTGGCAAACCTGTGTCTTAGGAATCCATACATCAATTCCCAAAGTTGCCAATATATTTCTTTGCTGCCCAATCATCTGTAAATCAATACCTCTACTCTATCTACATTCTAACGGGCTTCAGTTTTTTTTTCAGTGTTTTATTTCATTCAGATGTTTTTATAATCGTATATGTCTTTTAAATAATCATCACACTATTTCTCTTTTGCATTTGATCCACAATTTCTTCTGTCTCAAAGCCAAAACGCCAATAAAGCAATTCAAGCACATCCAGTTCATCTTGCGTAATAATACGGTCGCTCCACAAGCACATCTCTGCAATAGCTAGAATACTTAGACGATCACGTAATAATAAACCAGCAATATCATTTAAAATTTCAGCCAGATCTAATGGCTCATCTGAAATTTCATCATAGATATACATTTCATCTGGATTGAGTAACGAACGTAAAATGCGCTCACGTACTTCCAACTGATTAGGGCTATTAATTTGTTGAACATGAAGTAAAGCATCAATTAAACGAACAATTTGAGGTTTCACTTCTTCAAATGCAGTCGGTAAATGTAACGGCATTAAGTTCAACTCATGTTTAACCCGCTCCAGTAAAAGTGCATCTAACAACCCAATTTCACCATCTTCTTGGATAATAAGTGCTAGCTTAGTAAGAAATTGCCGCGCAATACTTGCGGGTATATGTCCAATATTTTTACAAGCATCATGAAATATCTGAATATGGATACGCCCATCCAAATTCAATAATGCATCGATAATGGCATGACTCACAGGTGCATCTTTTGGAATGAACTCCCGATATTGGCGAATCATCAAAATAGCGACCATCACTTCACGTGAACCCGTAGCAGTTTGTAGTGCTCGTTGAATTAATTCTGGACGCTTTTTATTTCGACGTACATCACTACTCAGGGGCTTAATGGCATCATTTAATGCAAAACTAATTGGTGAAAGCCTTAATAAAGGTAGAGGCTGTGGAGATGACCACGGAATATAGATTTCTTTCTCAGATTCTTCCAAGAAATGAAATAAGCTAAACAACGGACGGTTACGAAGTTTCTTTAAATTTTCTAATTGTAAATCTTGTAGCAAAGTGGGATTTAACTCATAAATACGTTCACGAATACTCGGGTGAATATTCATCCAGCTTTGTGGGCTGAGGGAGTTAGCAAAACACATATGCGCGATCGACTCAGAATAAGCACTATGAATTTGCGAACCAGAATGGTGAACATAAATACGCAACAAGGTTTGGGTATTTGCATTATTTTTTAATAGTCGTACTGTTTTTTGGTCATTACGAAAGGTACGCCCACTCAAAGTCAAATATTTAATAAAACGAGTAATCAGTACACCGAGGCTTCCAGCCAACCAAATGACCCCACCTACCGCAACAAAAACTGTTTCAAATTTATGTTTATAGCCCGGGCTATAGCGCTTAAAACCTTGTTTGGCTAATTTACTACCCCACTGACTAAAAGTTGTTAAACCACTATATAAAATCTTTAATTTTGTATTCTCAACAGCCTCACCTGATAAAATCTGATTAAACTCATGGCCCAATAAACCATATAACTCAAGCTTATCCAGATTCTGTAAAGCACCCCATGTCAGAATAATTACGATATCTTTGGGATGAAAACCTGCCGTAAGTGCATTTACACCAACTTCATCAGGTAGCACATATACGGTTGGAACTTTAAGTGAAAAAGTTTGCGCTAAGTGTTCTGTAATTTTTAATGCCGCAAGTTCTTCAGGAGTACTTTCCTCTTTCACCAAACGACGTGCTTTAAGTTGTTTTGCTAAAGAGTGTCCACCTTTACGCAGAATATAAAGTTCGGTCACTACCGACCAAACCATAATAAAAAGTAATAGCGCAATGAAGTAAGGACTTAAAGTGTGCCACCAAATTGGTTGACTATAATCAAAAAAATGTACGAGTAAACCTAAAATTAAATTTAAGATAAAAATAGTAAGCAACACAGCAACCAAACACATAGTGATGGACCATGCCATATTTTTATTTTCGATGAGATAGTGGCTTACTTCTTTCAATGTAAATATTCCCAATTACATTGTTAGGTTTCATCATAAAAGAAAAAAGCGGGAAACACCCGCTTTTTTCGGCTATTTCTATTCTTCTTTAATGCCTGTTAAATCTACAGAAGCAGCATCGACATTGACATCAATATAACCATCTTTTTTCTTTTTCGCAGAGTCATTACGCTTCTGCTCTAAATTATTTAGATAGTTACCATCAATATCACCTGTTACATAGATTCCATCAAATACTGAGCAATCGAACTCAGTTAAGTCAGGCACTTTGCTGGTACGTACAGCATTTTTCAAGTCTTCCAATTCTTGGAAAATCAAACGATCAGCACCAATAATTTCTTGGATCTCTTCCACACTGCGTTCTGAAGCAATAAGCTCAGCTTTAGCAGGCATATCAATACCATAAACGTTTGGATACATCACTTTTGGTGCTGCTGACGCAAAGTATACTTTTTTTGCACCAGAATCACGTGCCATCTGAATAATCTCATTACACGTTGTACCACGTACAATAGAGTCATCCACCAATAGAACGTTCTTACCTTTGAATTCTAACTCAACAGGGTTTAATTTCTGACGTACAGATTTTTTACGTTGCTGTTGACCCGGCATAATAAAGGTACGACCGATATAACGGTTTTTCATAAAACCTTCACGGAACTTTACACCTAGAATATTTGCAAGTTCTAAAGCTGAAGTACGGCTCGTATCAGGAATTGGGATAACCACATCAATATCATGGTCCTCACCCCAGTCACGTAAAATTTTATGAGCAAGCTTTTCACCCATTTTTAAACGTGCTTTGTAAACCGAAATTCCATCAATAATGGCATCAGGACGAGCAAAATAAACGTACTCAAAAATACATGGGCGATATTTAGGATTAGCAGCACACTGTTTAGAGAATAACTGACCATTTGCATCGATGAAAATTGCTTCACCTGGTTCAATATCACGCTCAATTTTAAAACCAAGAGCTGTAATAGCAACCGATTCAGAAGCAATGATGTATTCCATCTCACCCTGTTCAGTCACACGTGACCCATAAATGAGTGGACGGATACCATTTGGATCACGGAAACCTACCAAACCATGACCAGTGATCATCGCCACGACACCATACGCACCCTGACAACGCTCATGCACACGAGAAACCGTGTGAAAAATATCGTCAGCTGTAGGATTTAAAGTGCCTTTCTTCTGTAATTCATGCGCGAACACGTTTAAAAGAACTTCTGAGTCAGAATCAGTATTCATATGACGTAAATCTGTTTTAAACAGGTCATCATGAATTTCTTCTGCATTGGTCAAATTACCATTATGTGCAAGTGTAATACCGTAAGGTGAGTTTACATAAAATGGTTGTGCTTCAGCACTGCTCGCAGAACCAGCAGTTGGGTAACGTACATGGCCAATACCATAATTACCAAGTAATGCTCTCATATGACGAGTATGAAAAACATCACGCACCATACCGTTATCCTTACGAAGGAAAAGACGGCCTTCATGGCAGGTTACTATTCCAGCTGCATCTTGCCCACGATGTTGCAACATCGTTAAAGCATCAAACAACATTTGGTTCACTGGCGATTTACCGGCTATACCAACAACTCCACACATAGCAACCTCGCAGACAAGCTAGGAATTAATAAAAAGGATTCTTTGTCGAATGGTCGGATCGGTTTTCTAAATCATCCGATTCGTCCATTGGTTTTGAAGGAGCGCCTGAGGCACTGCCTCCAGATGTTATTTGATGAAATGCCTCACTTGCTGCATCTTTAGACAACTCTGTAGCTAGAGGTGCATAAGGCAATAAAAACTGTATAAATTTGGACTGCTTCCAGTGTGGTGAGCTTTCAACCCAAGGCCCTACGCCCTGCATTGTAATCAGCACTACCAGCAAACCCTTTAAAGAACCAAAAGCACCACCTGCTAAACGATTTAATGGCCCCAATTTCAGACTTTTCAAGAGGCCATTTAAAAATGCAGAGACGATCCATGTTAAAACAATGATCAAAAGCGCTATAAATGCAAAAGCTGCAATTTTTTGAACAACTGGATCATGACTTAAACCCGACATAGACGGCGCAAGAAGGACAGCATATTTTGCACCCATAATTAATGCAATGACCCATCCTACCAAGTTCGCAAAGGCTTTAATAAATCCTTGTCGCAAACCGTTTAGCCCCCCAATGAGCAAAAGTATCAGAATAATGATATCAATTGTGTTCATATTCACTTAAGTCATGGCTGCAACACATTGTTTCACTAGAACAGGACCGGTATAAATCAGCCCGCTATAGATTTGAACTAATGTTGCTCCAGCTTGCTGTTTGACTGCTGCTTGTTCACCCGACAAAATTCCGCCCACACCAATTAATGGGATTTGTCCTTTCAATGTTTGAGCAAACAAACGTAAGCATTCTGTACTTTTTTCAAAAACAGGTGCACCAGATAAACCACCCGACTCATTACCATAAGGAAGATTTTCTACACCTTCTCTTGATAAGGTCGTATTAGTAACGATCAAGCCATCAATTTTAAACTGCACTAATTGAGCTGCAATAAACTCAACATCTTCAGCTGTTAAATCAGGTGCAACTTTTAAAACCAAAGGAACATAGTGGTTATTTTGTTCAGCTAGCTCAAGTTGTCTTTCTTTTAAGGTTTGCAACAATTCAGTTAATGCATCGCCACTTTGTAAACTTCTTAAGTTCTTAGTATTTGGAGATGAAATATTAACGGTAATATAAGAAGCATAGTTATACACTTTCTCAAGGCAAATCAAGTAGTCATCAACAGCTTTTTCTACAGGCGTATCAGCATTCTTACCAATATTGATGCCTAAAATTCCTTTAAACTTTGAAGCTTTGACATTTTCAATCAGCTTATCAACACCATCATTATTAAACCCCATACGGTTAATAATGGCTTGAGCTTCTGGAATTCGGAATAAGCGTGGCTGCGGATTACCCGATTGAGGACGCGGTGTAATTGTTCCAATTTCAATAAAACCGAACCCTAACCCAGCTAAAGCATCGATGTGTGCACCATTTTTATCAAGACCAGCCGCCAACCCTACCGGATTTGGAAATTCAATTCCCATACAAGTTGTTGGTTTCGCTTCTACGCTCTGACGTAGTAGGCCGAACTTATGTGCTTTATCAAGCATAGATAATGTTAATTCATGGGCACGCTCTGGTGCTAAACTAAACAACATTGGGCGAGCAAGTGAATATAACATACCAATCACAATCTACTGATTTTAGGTAGGCATATTATAGGCACAGGGAGCACAAAACACCATGCTTAAGACCAGCATATTTTAATATGTTATTGAACCGTCGCTGTTAATTTAATCTGTCCTTCGCTTGAAACCATTTCCATTTTTTCAATACTTAAGCCCATTTGTGCCAGTTGGGTTAAAAAGTTCGCTAAAATTGCATAATTCTGATGAGTAACAATAATTTGTAACTGCTCGCCATTTTGTTGAGAAGTAACAGTTAAACCTTGTTGTTGAGCTACACGTTGTATTTTCTCTGCTTGCCCTAACTCAAGTTCACTCGCAGGTTTCATAGTGACTGCATTACTTTGCATCCACACCATCAAATCTTTTAAATCATTTAAACGCTGTTGCTGTTGTTCTGCTAAGGAATGCATTTTCCAAAGTGAAGCTCCAATAATAGCTACTACAACAAAAATTGTAGTAAAGACCACCATAATACGTTCACGGACAGTCAAACGGTCTAAATATTGATTAACTTGTTCGATCCACTGATCAAAGCGGTTCTGCAATTGAGCTAACATTTTCATTATTGTATTTTCACCACCCCAATTGCCCCACCACCATCGGCTTGAACATTACCTAACTCCGCCTTAAATCCTTGCTGATTAAGCTGCTGTGTTAAAGCTTGCAAATCATCTCCCGATTTTGCTTTCAAGGCCATGGTTAGTGTAGAAGCATCATAATTTAATTGCTGAGCTAAAATTTGTCTTTGCATCAAAATAGGTCCAACACGGCTCAATAAAGAAAGTGCTTGTGTATCGCCTTGTTTACTCATTCTTAAATGACTTTCAAATTGGCTTTTTATATTTTGTTCATTTACGCGACTAGAAGGACCAAACCAATATTTATATTGCTCTATCGTCTGTTCAGCTGTTTGATTCGCTACATTTCTTAATTTTACCCAACGCAACAAATCATAGCTAAACTGAACCACAATGATTGCTAAAAGAATAACAGCACATGCTTTCCAGTAACCTGAGACAGTTTGCTCTTGTCCTTTGGCTTTCGGTAAAATATTAAAAGGATGCTGTTTAGGTTTATCTAAACCCTGAAATTGATAAAAAAACTCTGAACGTTGCTCAACACTAGAAGCTGCTTCTAAGCTTTCTAATTGTTCTGTCGTTAATCCACTATATTGATAGTTTGTTTCAACTGGCTGGAATTCCAAAAATAATCCCAAATCATCTAGTGAATTACCCACCCATTTACTTTCACGCGCCAGTAATTTTTGGTCAATATTACAAAGGATAACTTGGTGTTCTTGTGGTTCCGGCAAAATCAAAAAGTCTGGCAACAAAGCAACAAGCTTGATTGGCAACAAATTCATTGCATGTTGCCATGTTTCCACAGTGGTTTTTGCAACGCCCAATATTGTCAATTGATCAGCATGAAAATGATGAACCACTTTCATATGATCAATCGGTAAAGTCACAAACTCTTCAAGCAAATATTTAACACCATCTGCCCCTAGTTGTTTGTAATGAGACTTTGCTATTTGTTGCTGGAATACCTGAGCATGACGACTAGGAAAAAAGACGACAGCCTCTTTTCCTTGATGTAATTGTAGGTCTTGTATTAATTGGTCAAGGCTTTCAGCCTGCAACCAGTTTTCTCCGTTAGACCAATGCCATATTCCATTGGTTTCAGGCATCCATAAATACAGCATAATGGGCTAAATAACCTTTTTAATTATATTGTGGGTATAAAACTATTTTTTTGTGTTGATAAGCCAGTTGCAATCACAGCCTGATCATAAATTCGAGCTTCAGCCAGTGCAAATGGATTAAAGTTTTCATGAGTCAGTAGCTCAGCAATATGCCCTACTACATTCATATGACACACGACTACAATTGACTCATAAGGAATCTGTGACAACCACTCAATTGCTTCTTTAGCATTATCATCTGGCTTAATTTTATCGCATAATAATACCGGCACATCTTTAAAATAAGCTTGAATATGAGCCAGTGTCTCTTGAGCACGTAGTAAAGGACTGACTACAAAAATATCAGGCTTAACAATATCTTTTAAAAATGTTGCTGTCTGTTCAGCTTGAGCATGTCCACGAGCAGTAAGAGGACGTTTAGTATCGTTACCATTTACAGGTGGAGCGGCTTCCCCATGGCGAACCAATGTCAGTTGCATAAATTTTCCTTGTTAATAATTCTTGCATTATAACCACAATTTATGACATTTCTTCTTCAGACTTCGTGATGAGGCAAAACAAATTCAACATCACTACGGTGTCCGTTTTTCATAAGAGATAATGCAATATTTAAAGGAGGTGCTCCCTCAAAGATAACTTCATATAAAGCATTGGTAATTGGCATATATACGTCTAGTTCTTCTGCTTTACCACGCACCTGAACAATTGTATTGATGCCTTCTGCTGTCTGCCCTAACTCTTTACTTGCCTGATCAAGTGTTTTACCTGAACCCAAAGCATAACCAATTTGATAATTACGGCTTAAAGGGCTGTTACAAGTCGCGAATAAATCACCAACACCTGACAATCCCAAGAATGTAAGCGGATTTGCACCTTGTTTTACTGCAAAGCGGCTCATCTCGGCCAAAGCACGAGTTAAAATCATACTCTTGGTGTTTTCACCAATTTTGTAAGCGGCACCAATGCCCATTGCAACCGCATAAATATTTTTAAGTGCACCACCCAACTCCACACCGTGCACATCATCACTACCAAAAACACGGAATAAAGCACTATGCAGGGCATGTTGCACAGCATAACGAACTAATTCGGAGTCACTGGCAATAACAGTGCCAGATGGCATACCAGCCATAATTTCTTTTGCAAGGTTTGGACCTGATAGCACACCATAAGGAACTTCAGGTAATTCTTCACGAATGATATCGCTCATGAAGCTGAAAGTTTTAGCTTCAACACCTTTGGTTAAAGACACAACCGCCTGTGCGGTAATATAAGGGGCAATTTGTTTTAAGACATCACGGAATGAGTGACTCGGAATTGCGACCAAAATAATATCTCGATCACACACGGCTTGCTCAAGATCAGATACAGCGCGTAATGATGACTCTAAAATAAAATCTGGCAAATAACGTTTATTAATGTGGGTTTTATTAATTTCCTCAGCTGTTTCGGCATCACGAATCCAGATCATGGTATCGCAACCATTACGTGCAGCTAAATTTGCCATAGCCGTTCCGAAGCTACCCCCCCCCAGAACAGTAATACGTAAAGCGGTTTTTTTATCAACCGCAACTGGTTCTACCAAATCTGTAAACTTAAATTCAGCCATCTTTTATTATCCTATTTCTTACTTCTACAGACGTTTAAGCCTGCCAAACTTTTACGAATTCTTTACTTTCAATATCTGCACGCGGTGCAATTACTTTAGCTGCTGTGCCGACGTAAATAATACCTGAAATTAAATCACGAGGTTGCAGACCTAAATGCTGTTTTAACCAATTTGATTCGACAACTGCACCACTACGCCACATGGTCGAAAAACCTTGAGCTTGTAGAGATAATAAAAGATTTTGTACTGCGGCACCCGTACTTAAGATTTGTTCGAAATGCGGTACTTTCGGATGATCTTGTAGTTGTGTAAGCGCTAAAATGAGTAGCGGAGCACGAAAAGGATGTTGTTTAACACGTTCGAGTTGAGCGGGATCAGTTTCACCTAAATCTGCTAGAGCCTTTGCTAAAACTTCACCAAAAGCACCACGTTGTTCGCCTGAAACAACCACAAAACGCGTTGGCTTAAGTCGATGATGATCTGGAGCAGTCAAAGCTGCTTGGAAAGCTAACTCCAATTGCTCTGTACTTGGAGCTGGCTCAACTAATTGGCCAATAGACTGACGCTGATGAATATTTTGGTGAATTATTTGTATTGCTGAATCCGTCATTAATATTGATCTAACTCAAAAATTCAAAATAGATTAGCATAATCTACCGTTAATCCACCATTGAATCTAGCTTATAAAATTAGCGAACTCTCACTTTGACATTTTTTAATACAAAACATCAAAACTCATACAACGTCTTCAAAATCAAATAGAAAACTTGTGTTCAAATATCAATATCTTTTAGCGATTAACTTTAGGTGCATTATGAAAAAAATAATTTTAGCGAGCGCAATGAGCGGTGTTGTTTTATTACTTGGTGCTTGCGCAACTACTCCTAAAAATACTTTAGCAGTTCAAAAAGAAAATAATCAGTTTGAAGTTACAGGTATTGGTAAAACCAATTTAATCGCGAAAAATAATGCGATTACTGCAGCTCAAAAAACTTGCTCAAAAAACACTACGCCAGTCGTTGTAGATGAAAAAACAACATATAACGGTGTGTTAAAAGATGTTGTAAGCGAAAAAACTGGTCAAATGGTTGAAGCAGCAGCAGGTGTTATTGGTACATTAACTGGTAAAAATGCATCTTTAGCAAAAGATGATGACTACCAAACAACGCTTACATTCTATTGTAAAATTAATTAATCAAAAAAAATCCCAATCAAATGATTGGGATTTTTTTTATTAGCAATAACCATCTAATCTGGTCAGTGGTAATTTTTTACCAATTGCTTTTTCAATTTCAGGTAAATAAAAGGCATCATCTTCAGATAAGAAACTAATACTTACCCCCTGTGAGCCAGCACGACCTGTACGACCAATACGGTGCACATAATCATCAGACTGTTCAGGCAATGTAAAGTTGATGACATGCGACACGCCATCCACATGAATACCACGACCAGCAACATCTGTCGCAATCATAATATTATGTTTACCTTGCTTAAATTGCTCTAACATTTTTAAACGTTTATCTTGAGCAATTTCACCTGAAAGCATACCTACTCTGTATCCATCTTTCTTTAAATGATCATAAAGACGGCGCACCTGATCACGTCGATTAGCAAAAATCATCACTTTATCGATCGGTTCTTCACGCAAAATATCTTGTAATAAACGATATTTATCTTGTTTAGCCACAACATAAACACGTTGCTCAACATCATTATTCGTTTTTTGCTCAGGCTCAATTTCAACAGTGATTGGTTCAAACAACCATTGTCTTGCCAAATTAAGAACATCATAACTAAATGTCGCTGAGAACATGAGCGTTTGACGCTGTTCCTTACGAGGAGAATAACGGACAATACGTTTTACCGAAGGAATAAATCCCATGTCCAATAAACGGTCGGCTTCATCAATAACTAAAAATTCAATTTGATCTAGCCAAACTTCTTTCTGTTCTACAAAATCAATTAGACGCCCAGGTGTAGCCACCATGATATCGATAAAATTAGCATCTAGCTGTTTCTTTTGCTTATCAAAATCCACACCCCCTAATAATGTTACAAGGTGCAAATCTGAAAATTTTGTGAGTAGCTTTGCATCACTTTCAATCTGCAGTGCCAATTCACGAGTAGGGGCCAAAATTAAGGCACGTGGCTCACCACGGAAACGCTGCTCTTGAACCGGATTATTGAGTAAATCATTAATTACACTAATCAGAAAGGCTGCTGTCTTACCAGTTCCTGTCTGTGCTCGCCCAATTGCATCATGCCCGGCTAATGTATATTTTAAAACCTTTTGCTGAATTGGGGTCATTTGAGTAAACCCTAAAGCATCAATCGCCTTTTTAAGTTGCGGATGTAAATTCAAGGTTTCAAAACCAGATGTCATAAATACGTGCTCTAACAAACAATCTCTCGAATGAGAAGATCATTATAAACAAAAACGCCCCAATTCAAAAATTGGAGCGTCCATGATTCATCAAAAGATGAATTAGTCTTAGTCTAAAGGCTGAACGTTTTCAGCTTGAAAACCTTTTTGACCTTGTACAACGCTAAATTCTACGCGTTGACCATCACGTAGAGAACGGTGACCGTCACCTACGATTGCACGGAAATGAACGAATACGTCGTCACCGCCGTTACGTTGAATAAAACCAAAGCCTTTAGTGTCATTAAACCACTTTACTACGCCTTGTTCACGAGCTGTCATAAGTCAATCCTCAGATGTTGAAAAAAGGACCTTCCGGTGTTGCAAACAGCAGAGCAAACAAGGTTTTAAAATATTTATAATCTTAAAGCTTGTAATCATTCTGTAAAACTATCAACAATTTCCGGTTACATCCATTTGTTATAGGGTTATTAAATCAATTTGATTGTGTGGTAAATCCTAAAACGGTTCGAGCTTAACATGGGTTTATGACAATTAATAGAATTTTTTTCAATTATTTCCCCTATTTTTAGTTCTTTTTTTAAACAGCTTATTACAATATTTTTTATAGAAATTAGCCAGATCTTCTTCCATAAAATATGCTGCAATTACTAAAAATTTGTTAGAATATTTTTTTTAGTTGTTTTGATGATGAATGAGCAATACTTCTTCTAATACAGCACCCATTGAAATTAATGCCCTTGGGCAGCCATGCCCAATGCCATTGTTAATGTTAAAGCGTGAACTTAAAAAAGCGTCAGGCAAACAACAATTTTTATTAAAATCTTCAGATCCTCATAGTGAAATTGATGTAACTCGTTACTGTGGTTTACATCATTTTACGTGTCAAACTACACACATATCAGAAAGAGAATTTCACTATTTAATTGAAACTCAATAATTCTTTGCTAAACTAAAAGATTAGAAATTGCATAAAATTTTACATTTCTCTACCCAATTTTCCTTAATTATGAAGCTGATTCAAATTAAGATGAATTTATTGGTTATCCCATTCGATCCTATAAGGAGAACTCATGAGTGACAGCAGCAATCAATTGATGCCCCTGTCATTGTCTGCGCCCGGTGTAAACCTTGGTGCATATATCAGTACTGTCAATCAGATTCCTATTTTAACGGCCGAGCAAGAAAAAGAACTTGCTGAACGTTATTATTATGACCAAGATCTTGATGCCGCAAAAATGCTGGTAATGTCGCATTTACGTTTTGTCGTTCATATTGCGCGCAGCTATGCAGGTTATGGCCTACCACAAGGCGACCTTATTCAAGAAGGTAATTTAGGCTTAATGAAAGCCGTGAAACGTTTCGACCCAAATATGGGCGTGCGTCTAGTATCTTTTGCCGTCCACTGGATTAAGGCAGAAATTCATGAATACGTTATTCGCAACTGGCGTATCGTCAAAATTGCAACGACAAAAGCTCAGCGTAAATTATTTTTCAATTTACGTAGTTTAAAAAAATCGAGTAAAAAATTAACGCTCGAAGAAGCTCAATCGATTGCAAATGACTTAAATGTAACTCCAGAACAAGTTCTGGAAATGGAAGGTCGTTTAACTGCTTATGATGCTGCTTTTGAAGCACAAGGCGACGACGATGACGATACACCACATACAGCACCTGCATTGTATCTTGAAGATAACCGCTATGACCCTGCCCGTTTAGTCGAAAACGAAGACTGGGAAGAGCAAAGTACTTCAGCCTTGCATGATGCAATGGACCAGTTAGATGACCGTTCGCGTAATATTTTACAACGCCGCTGGTTAGATGATGACAAATCTACTCTTCACGAGTTAGCAGCTGAATATAATGTTTCAGCAGAACGTATTCGTCAGCTTGAAAAGAATGCGATGGAAAAAATCAAAACTGCCATGTCAGCAAGCTAAAATAAATTTAAAAATAAAAGGGCGAATCGCCCTTTTGTTTTATCTGGCTATGTTTAGCCAACCCAATCTATGTTAACGTTGCCTTTCATTATTCAGTTGCGTTTTTTGTTATGTGGATCGCCATTTCAGCCCTTAATCTTGCTTTTGCAGTCATGTTGGGTGCTTTTGGAGCACATGGTCTTAAAGCTCACGCGGGTCCTGAGCAACTTGCTTGGTGGCAAACTGCAACCGACTACTTTTTTTATCATGCGCTTGGCCTACTAGCCCTTGGTATTTTAAGTAAGGTTCTTCCTCATTTCCCAATCAAGTTATCTTTCTTGCTTATCCAAATTGGTATTCTATTCTTTTGTGGTTCGCTTTATATCATGGCGCTAGGTTTACCACGAATATTAGGCGCAATTACGCCAATCGGTGGAGCCTTAATGATTGCGGGATGGCTAGTCTTGGCTTGGAATGCTTTCAAATACGCAAAATAATCGGAATGTGATCATGCAAATTTATTTAAATGGCGAATTAACGGACACGCCTAGCCAAAACCTGTTGCAACTCATTCAGGAGTTGGCACTTGAAGGAAAACGTTTTGCTGTTGAGCACAATCAGCAAATCGTTTCTAAAAGCAAATTAGAGCAAATTTCTATTGCTCAACATGACCGTATCGAAATTATTCACGCTGTTGGCGGCGGCTAAGTCGGAGTTATCCATGCAAGACACCCCTCTCATTATTGGTTCACGTTCTTTTCAATCTCGCTTATTGGTCGGAACTGGCAAATATAAAGACTTAAATGAAACGGATTTAGCTATTCAAGCCAGTGGTGCAGAAATCGTAACTGTCGCAATCCGCCGTGTGAATATTGGACAAAATCCAGATCAACCGAATTTACTGTCTGTCATTCCACCAGAAAAATATACAATTTTGCCAAATACCGCAGGTTGTTTTGATGCTGACAGCGCAGTACGCACGTGTATGCTAGCGCGTGAGTTACTCGATGGTCATAACCTAGTAAAACTTGAAGTATTGGGTGATGAAAAAACCTTATATCCAAATGTAACCGAGACTTTAAAAGCCGCGCGCACTTTGATTGATGACGGTTTTGAGATTATGGTCTATACCTCTGACGACCCAATCATTGCTCAAGAACTTGAAAGTATGGGCTGTGTTGCGATTATGCCTTTAGGTAGTCTAATTGGTTCAGGTTTAGGTATTTTAAATCCACATACCATTTCAATTATTAAAGAAAATGCGAAAGTTCCAGTTTTAGTCGATGCAGGCGTTGGTACAGCAAGTGATGCTGCTATTGCGATGGAACTTGGTTGTGATGGTGTATTGATGAATACAGCAATTGCAGCTGCTCAAAACCCTATTTTGATGGCTTCCGCAATGAAAAAAGCTGTTGAAGCAGGACGTGAAGCATTTTTAGCAGGTCGTATGCCACGTAAACGCATGGCAAATGCAAGCTCGCCAGAAACAGGTTATTTCTTTAAATAATTTATTTCCAAGGAATCACTGCTTTTTCCAGTGATTCCTCTCCCGTCATATAACCATTTTACGTTTTAAAAATATATCGCTTTATTCTAATATGCTTAGGCTATTCCAATATTCGTCTTAAATTATCCTTGGTGTTTAACTCAAAATTCTTTTGGAAATATACAGTTTGGTAAAGTGGCTCAGACTGATAAAAATGTATTAAAACTTGTTTTCTCTTAATTGAATATACTTCTGGATCAACCCAAGAATACTCCCGCTGAATTTGCTGTTCATACTGGATAAAACGTTCAGGCGTTGCTGCCAAAATAGCTAAATCAATATCCAACAAAAATTGCAAATCTATTTCATCGGTTAATGCATGCTTTTGAGTCGCAAGTATCCAACGCTTTATTTTCTCTAGAGTATCGAACGATAAATCTTGTGCCATCAATTGTTCAAATAACTCAGCACTCTTAAGTTCATTGTCTTTAGCTTCTGGATCATAGACCGCATCATGAAACCAGAGAGCCAATGCAACAGCATACGGATCATTTAATTCGTATTGAACCGCCTCCATTAAACTCAAACATTCATATAAATGTTGGATGGTATGGTAGGCTCGCTGCTTTTCACTATAAGCCGCAATAAGTTCATCATAGATTTTCTGCGGTTCAGAAAAATCATAATGCTGATGCAGCTCAAACCAAACATGCTTTAGTTTTGATAAATAAAGCTGCATCATCAATTAACCACGCTTAAGATTATTGCTCATCACGTTTAAACACCAACTCTTTTGCCGATGAGTTATCAGCATCAAAGTAATAACCCTCGGTATTAAACGCTTTGATGTCTTCAGCTTTATTTAATTGGTTTTCAATCATAAAACGAGCCATTAAACCGCGTGCTTTTTTCGCATAGAAACTAATGACTTTATATTTGCCATTTTTCTGGTCAAGGAAAACAGGCTTTACAATTTCAGCCTTAATTTTCTTTTCATTGACAGACTTGTAATATTCATCTGAAGCTAGATTTACCACCAATTCAGATTTAATTGTCGCCAAGTCTTCATTAATTTGGTTAGTGATGATATCACCCCAGAATTCATACAAATTATGACCACGCGTATTTTTTAATTTAGTGCCCATCTCAAGACGATAAGGCATCATTAAATCTAAAGGACGCAATAAACCATATAAACCAGAAAGCATACGCAAATGCTGCTGTGCAAAATCAATATCTTTGTCTTTTAAATGATAAGCATCTAAACCGGTGTAAACATCCCCTTTAAATGCATAGATTGCTTGGCGAGCATTTGAGAAATTAAATTCGGGATTCCAATCTCTAAATCGATCTGCATTTAGTGTGGCAATTTTTTCACTGACACTCATTAAACTCGCAATTTCCGAAGCAGAAAGTTTGCGACAAACATCAATTAATTGTGCTGAGTTTTCTAACAAGCGAGGCTCAGTAAACTCATCTGTGGGTAACGCTGTTTCATAATCTAAAGTTTTTGCAGGAGAAATTAAAGCAAGCATAGACAACCTGAAAAAATTATTCTTAATACCAACTATAACAGTAGATATTTTTTAATGCTAACTCGTGTTTTCAATGACGACTATCGGTAAAATAGCACTACGTATTGTTATTTAGCGGTTCTTATATGTCTGAGCAAACTTTCATCCAGGGTCCAGTAGGTAAAATTGAACTTTTCGTTGACCGCCCTGAAGGTGAAATCAAAGGCTTTGCGGTTGTTTGTCATCCGCACCCATTGCAAGGTGGAACCCCTCAACATAAAGTCCCTGCCCTTTTAACCCAAATCTTTAATGAATATGGTTGCATTGTTTACCGCCCAAGTTTCCGCGGCCTAGGTGGCAGTGAAGGCATTCATGATGAAGGCCATGGTGAAACTGAAGATATCTTAGCTGTCATTGAACATGTTCGTAAGCTTCATGAAGGCCTACCATTTTATGCAGGCGGTTTTAGCTTTGGCTCACATGTTTTAGCAAAATGCTTTGCACAGCTTGCACCTGAATTACGACCTGTACAGTTAATTTTATGTGGTTTACCAACAGCTACTGTAGTAGGTTTACGTCACTATAAAACTCCTGAAATTCAAGGTGATATTCTACTCATTCATGGTGAGCAAGATGACATTACTTTACTTTCAGATGCAATTGCGTGGGCAAAACCGCAGAAGCATCCAATTACGATTCTGCCGGGTGCTAACCACTTCTTTACAGGCTATTTAAAGCAGCTTCGCCAAATCATTACACGTTTTATTATCATGAAATAAACGGTAATTTGATGGGCATAACTTGAGAGTATGCCCATCATTTTATAAGCCGTGTCATTATTGAAAATTATTCCAGCTTAACCCAAAACGTGCCAAATATTTTTTCACTCGGTCACTATCGTTCGTTGTATTACGCTGTTGACGAGATACTGAAAAGAGTTGTCTTCCCGCCTCTGCCATGGATTTTGAATTTTCGCAGATTTTGAGCACACCTCGTAATTGAATCTGATCAAATTCATCTATTTGTTCTAGCTGCTCAGGACTTAAATAGTTCAATAAAATATCTGTATTTTTATCATTGTAAGATTCATCCTGAATAAGCCAAAGCTGCTTTAGACGTTGAATTTCTTTTTCTACAGCTTCACGGCGAATTAACTCACCTTGCGATAAAGTTACCAAACGAGTTACGCTCGCTGCTAAATCTCTAAAATTTCCTTGCCATGATGCATCTGCCGATTTAGCAAACTTTAAATATGTTTCTAATGCATCACGTTGAAAACGTAATTGTCTTTGATGAATTGCAGCAAAACGCTGTAGCTCAAAATCAATATTGGGTGCAATATCTTCTACACGGTCTTTTAAATTTGGTAAGAAGAACGTCCACGTATTCAAACGAGCCCATAAATCTTCACGAAAACGACCAGCTTGAACCTCATTGCGTAAATCACGGTTAGTACCTGCTATTAGCTGAAAATCGGCCTGAATTTCCTTATCACTTCCAACAGGAAAAAAACTTTTGTCTTCTAGCGCTTTTAGCAGCATAGCTTGTTCATCAAGTCCTAATTCACCAATTTCATCTAAAAATAAAATGCCTTGGTCAGCACTTTTTAATAAACCAGCACGAGAAGCTGCTGCCCCTGTAAATGCACCTTTTATATGACCAAATAAAGTTGACATGGCACTATCACCACGCAAGGTTGCACAGTTAACATCAATAAAACGACCGCTTAATTGAAATTTATCTTTCTTTAACTGAAAAATTTGTTTTGCTAAATGAGACTTACCAACCCCTGTTGCCCCCATAATCAAAATAGGTGCACTAGAGCGGGTTGCAACTAATTCAACTTCCTCAATAAGCTGATTAAACGCTTTATTATGAGTAGAAATATTTGCTTTAAGTTGTTGCCAATTTTGTTTTTGTTCATCATCGAATCGCTGTTTTAAAACATCGTATCGAGACAAATCCAGATCAATAATTCTATATTCACCTTCTGAGGTCTTTTGCTGATTAGGTGAACTTTGGATAAGTTGAGCTGGTAAATAATGTGCATCTACCAATAAATACCAACAAATTTGAGCAACATGCGTTCCCGTTGTGATATGCAGTAAATAGTTATTTTTTTCAACATCAAACGGATAGGTTTTTACAAAATCATAAAGTGCACCATAAACTTCAGCAAAATCCCAAGGGTCTCTAATACTCACCTTATGTCCAGAAACCTCAGTTTGGGGAGAGATTTCTTTAGCATCTGCTGCTATAGATTTAACTAAATTATGATGTTGTCGATCATGTAAAAGTACCAATTCATCTACAAGCAAATCTTCATGCATTAACAAGCTAATCGTAGGACGCCAACGTTGCCATCGATCTGGCTTTCTCCCCTGATCAAGTGTAGAACCGACAAAGCCAATAACGACTGTTTTCTTTGCATCCGCCATAATTTCTATAAAATTTTATAACTGTCTATAATATACAATACGCATTTGACCAAAAAATTCCAAGAATATGCTTCATTTTACTTTTTTAGGCACATCTTCGGGTGTACCTACCCTGACACGTAATGTTTCAGGATTAGCAGTTCGTAACACCAAAAATAAGGACTGGATTTTAATTGATGCCGGCGAAGGGACACAGCACCGCGTTCAACAAGCTAAACTTTCACTACAAAATCTAGTTGCCATTTGTATTACACACGTTCACGGCGATCATTGTTATGGTCTAGTTGGTTTATTGGCAAGTGCAGGCATGAATGCCCGTAGCAAGCCCTTAATCGTGATTGCACCGAAAGAAATTCAGCAATGGTTTGAAATCACTGCCCAGCTTACAGACTTACATTTGCCTTATTCCCTTCAATTTATTGATGTAAATGAAGCAACACAGCCACAACAGATCACTGACGAATTCATTGTGCAAGCACACCCTCTAAGCCATCGTGTTCCAAGTTTTGCTTTTAGCATTTATATCAAATCTATTCAGAAGAAGTTAGATACCCAAGCTCTAACTCAGCTTGGCATACCTCAAGGCGACATGTGGGGCCATTTAAAACGAGGCTACGATGTTAAATTTGACGGAAAAACTTTAAAAGCTCAAGACTTTATCAAAATTCAAAATCACCAAGTTCATGCAATTATAGGTGGTGATAATGACCAACCAGAACTATTAGTTGATGCTTGCAAAGATGCTCAACTCCTTATTCACGAATCGACTTACTTGCAAACGGTCTTAGATAAAGTCGGCAAAGGTCCAATGCATAGCTCAGCAAAAATGGTGGCTGAATTTGCAGAACAGCAATCTTTAAGTAATTTAATTCTGACGCACTTTAGCCCCCGACATCAAGATAGAGCTGGGCAGCAAGCTATTACCGAAGAAGTTCGCCAGTTTTATAAAGGTCATTTTTATTTAGCAAATGATTTTGATGAATTTACTTTAAATGAAGCTGGACAGCTTTTAAAAGTCGATAAAAACGGGAAGCCCAATTAAACACATATATCCAAAAAGATATTTAAATATATTTTTAGATATATTTTTAATATTAAAAACCGCCAATAAAATTTATCCGACAGAAGATAAAATTATTTTTATTTATTATTTTTAATAACTTACTATCTACCTCAAGTATTCTCCTCAAAATTTGGCACACTCAGTGCAATAGTACAAAGCACACAACATCATTGGGATATTGTGAATAACACCTGCCTGCAAACGCTTGGCAGGCAGGCTTTGAAAGGAAAAGAAAATGTCTGTCATTGAAGAAATTAACCAACAAGCTCAGTTTGAACAAAAGCAGCAACAACGTTCTTATGAAGTTCTGCAAAATGAAAAAAGTATGCCAGTCAAAATGTGGACTAAAGGCGTGCTTGTTGATGACAACTCAAAACAACAATTATTACAAACAGCTCAAATGCCTTTTATTTATAAATGGATGGCTGTTATGCCAGATGTACACTTCGGTTTAGGAGCAACTATTGGTAGCGTAATTCCAACTAAAGGGGCAATTATTCCTGCTGCTGTGGGTGTAGATATTGGTTGTGGAATGATGGCAACCCGTACAAGCTTAACTGCTTCAGATTTACCAGATAACTTACATGCTCTACGTAGTGAACTTGAACGATTAATTCCCCATGGAATGACTAAGCGCGGACGTGATCGTGGTTCATGGGAAACTCCACCAGAAATGGTAGATCAAGCTTGGGCTGATCTGGTTGCAGATTTTGAATATATTTGCGCAAAACACCCACGTTTAAAAAACACCAACAACCGCAAACATTTGGGAACTTTAGGTACTGGAAACCACTTTGTAGAAATCTGTTTAGATGAGCATGATCATGTCTGGATTATGTTGCACTCAGGTTCTCGTGGTGTAGGAAATGCTATCGGTAATCATTTTATTGAACTTGCACGTAAAGACATGCAGAAACATTTCATTAATTTGCCAAATAAAGATTTAGCATACCTAGTGGAAGGAACTGAACATTTTGATGATTACTGGTTTGCGGTAGGTTGGGCTCAACGCTTTGCGATGAAGAACCGAGAAATCATGATGCAATCTGCAATTAAAGCCTTGGCTACGATTGTACCAAAGCCTTTTCAAGCACATTTGGAAGCAGTGAACTGTCACCATAACTATGTGGAAAAGGAAGAACACTACGGTGAAGAAGTGATGGTCACCCGTAAAGGTGCGGTCCGTGCGCGCTTAGGTGAATATGGAATTATTCCAGGTTCAATGGGTGCGAAATCATTTATTGTTCGGGGGCTTGGAAATCAGGAGGCTTTCTGCTCATGTTCGCATGGTGCAGGCCGTGTTATGAGCCGTACTGAAGCCAAACGACGCTTTACTGTTGAAGATCAGATTGCACAAACTGAAGGTGTGGAATGCCGTAAAGATGCTGCTGTTATTGATGAAATTCCATCGGCATATAAACCAATTGAAGATGTAATGAAAGCTCAAAGCGATTTGGTTGAAGTGGTATATACATTAAGACAAGTGGTATGTGTTAAAGGTTGAACATATTATGATCTAAAATATTAATTTTAGATCATAACTTTATAAATTTTAGGAGAAATCAAATGGCCTTTTCATGGACATGCCCTTACTGCAACCAAAATGCGACAATTACAGATTCAAATATTTCTAGATTCTTAAATAAGTTTAACAATAATAATAAATATGGTTTGGTTGGAATTGAAATAGAGTCAATTACTTGCCCAAATCTATTGTGTAAAGAGTCAAAAATCACCGCAAGGCTTGCTCCTTTGTCAGGAAATTATAATATTCCAACCCTAGGAAAAACTATTATTTCATGGAACTTAAAGCCAAATTCATCAGCTAAAACATTTTCTGATTATATTCCCAAAGCCGTTTTAGATGATTATAACGAAGCATGTTTAATTCGTGATCTCAGTCCAAAGGCATCTGCAACTTTATCAAGAAGATGCTTACAAGGCATGATTCGAGATTATTGGGGTGTATCTAAAAATACCTTAAATGAAGAAATAAAGGCTATTAAAGATCGAATCGACCCTATTATTTGGCAAGCAATTGATGCTGTCAGAAAAATTGGAAACATTGGTGCTCACATGGAAAAAGACATTAATTTTATTATTGATGTTGAACCAAATGAAGCCCAAATGCTGATTGGTTTAATCGAAATGCTATTAAAAGAGTGGTACATAGCTCGATATGAACGCCAAAAACAATTAGAAGATTTAATTGGATTAGATGTGATTAAATCTGAACAAAAAAATATTCCTAAATTGGTGAATGAATAATGAAACTCGCAGAAGCACTTTTACTTCGAAGCGATCAACAAAAAAAGCTCGCTTCGTTAAAACAACGAATTAATGCCAATGTATTGGTACAAGAAGGTGATGAACCTAGTGAAGATCCAAATGAGCTCATCAAACAAGTATTCGCTTTAACTCAGGAAAGCAATCAATTGATTTGTCGTATTCATTTGACCAATGCACAAGCAAAACTGGAAGATGGCAAAGTATTGTTGTCCCTATTAAGCTTGCGCGGTAGTTATGCTGAACAGCATAAGATTTTAATAGATGCGATTGCCAATACACATCGAGAACCTGATCGTTATAGCTCACGTGAAATTAAGTGGAAGAAAGTCATTCCTGTTTATAGCTTACAAAAGCAGGCGGATGATATCAGTGCGAAACTCCGTGACTTAAACGTTAAAATTCAGGCTGCTAACTGGCAAATTGATCTAATCAATTAAACAATAGATTTTGTGAAATTATTTTCACAATCAAAGTTTGGGCATACTGGGCGAGTACAAGATCCTGCATTACTCCGATCTGAGGGATTGAAAATAATTCAGGCGGCTATGGCAGCATGTGAGCCGTGCATCGATATTCACTTATCAGGCTCAGCACTATGCACCTAGTAAACCTTTGTCGAAAACAAAGTCACACATTACTTCGCATTACCATGTACTGGCAGTATGTTCATTTAATTAGAAAATAAGGAAAATAGAAGTGAAGACAGTTTTGGCAAATATGCCCAAAACCATCCAAATTGATGGTTCACAAGGTGAAGGTGGTGGACAGATTTTAAGAACTGCCCTTGCCCTTTCAATGATTACAAGCCAACCGTTTGAATTAATTAATATACGTGCAGGACGTAAAAAACCAGGGTTAATGCGTCAACATTTGGTTTGTGTACAAGCATCTCAACAAATTAGCCAAGCTTATGTAGAGGGTGCTGAATTACATAGCCAACGTTTATATTTCGCACCTCAGCATGTTCAAAGTGGTAAATATCAATTTCAAATCGGTTCAGCGGGTAGTACAACACTGGTTTTACAAACGCTTCTACCTGTTTTGTTATTACAAAATGAAGCTACCGAACTCACCATTTCAGGGGGTACACATAACCCACTTGCACCAACAGCAGATTTTATTGAACACTGCTTTTTACCTGCTCTAGCTCAAATTGGAATTAACGTAGATTTTAAATTAAGTAAAGCCGGCTTCTTTCCAATTGGTGCAGGTGAAATTCAGGTTACCGTTCAACCATGGCAACATCGAAACAAGCTAAATTTATTAGATCGCGGTACTTTGCAAAGTAATGAGGCCTTTGCAGCTGTATTAAATCTTTCAGAAGAAGCACAGATAGCACAACGTGAATTAACCACATTAAGTAAAAAACTAAACTTAAGCTCTCAGCAGCAATTTCATTTAAATGGAATTAGCCAAGGCAATACAGTCTATGTGAAAGTTGCTCATCAATATCACACTCAACTGTTTACAGCTTTAGGTGAGATGCGCAAAAGTGCAGAGCAAATAGCTGATCATTTAGCAAAAGATGTAAATCTATATTTATCTTCGCAGGCTGTTGTAGATGAGTATTTGGCAGATCAATTGCTTCTACCTTTAGCTTTAGGTCAAGGTGGTGAGTTCACCGCACAATGTATTAGCGAACACACTCGTACACAAGCAGCCATGATTGAAAAATTTATTGATTGTGAAATCGAGTTTGTCGAGTTAAATCCACATCATTTTCATGTAAAAGTTAAAGTTTAAGAAGCTCACAATTGAGCTTCTTATTTGTAAAAACTACTCTACAGATGCTAAAGCAGTTACCAATAGCTTCCAGCATTTCTCTACAGTATCAACTTTAACTCGTTCACCTGGTGCATGTGCACCTTGAATATCAGGCCCAAACGAAACCATCTGTAAATGTGGGTAATGTTCAGCAATAATCCCACACTCCAAGCCTGCATGAATCACTTTAAGATTTGGCTCAATATTAAATGCATTTTGATAGGCTTGTTGTAAGCACTTTAGAGCAGCCGAATCTGGATTTGGTGTCCAACCTGAAACTAACGGCGTAAGTGTAGAGCCGATATTAAATTGACTGAAATGTTTTTGAATTTTTTCTGCAAAGTCTTGAGCTTCTTGATTCACCATTGAACGAACCATTAAGACAGCTTTTCCGCCTTCTCTATTTAGTCTCACCACTCCAATATTATTTGAAGTCTCAACTACATCTGATAGAACCTGACTCATACTTGCAACGCCATAAGGACTTATTGCTAAAGCTTGCAACCATTCATTTTGCTGTTGTTGAGCAATCACTTCGATCACTTCAGCACTATTAGGCTGAATAGTTAATTGCAGATTGTCATCAATACCTTGTAGCTGTTTTTTCCATGCTGTTTGATATTCAGCGAGTAATTTTTCTAATTCAGGCAATTGGTTAGATGAAATGGCAATGGTTGCTACAGCTTCGCGAGGTAAAGCATTACGAGCTGTACCACCTATAAACTCAACAAGTCGTCCACCAAGCTTCGCTAAATGCTGATTTAAAAAACGGGCCAGAATAACGTTGGCATTACCACGTCCTAAATGGATATCTACGCCAGAGTGGCCACCTTTAAGACCAGCCACCTGAATATTAACAATATTCAAATTTTCAGGAATTGGTTCATAATTAAGCGGTTGCTCAACTTCAACATCAATACTACCAGCACATCCGAGATACAACTCGCCCCACTCTTCTGTATCAATATTAAATAGCCACTTCCCTTTTAGTACACCTGCCTGTAAAAGTCGCGCACCACTCATCCCTGCTTCTTCATCAACTGTTAGAAGAACTTCAATTGGCCCATGAGCAATATCATTTGAGTCTAAAACTGCCAAAGCTAATGCTACCCCAATGCCATTATCAGCACCTAAAGTAGTATCTTTAGCAATTAACCAGCCATCTTCGAGGACTGGCTGGATCGGGTCTTTAAAGAAGTCATGTACTGTGCCAGTATTGGCTTGAGTGACCATATCTAGATGGCCTTGCAGAATAACGCCAGATACATGTTCTTTACCCAGAGTCGCATTCTTACGAATAATCAAATTCCCCACTTTATCTACGTAAGTTTCTAAATTCCGACTTTCAGCCCAGTTTTGTAAAAACTCACGAAGTTGCTGTTCATGCTTCGATGGACGAGGAATAGTGCAAAGTGTTTGAAAATGCTGCCAAACCACTTGAGGAGATAACGCTGCAATATCAACTTGTGTCATGAAAACCACACTCTAATTATGTAAATATCTTAATAATTTCAATATACACAATGCATTAAAGATAGGTAGGGATTTCGGGAAAGATTTTGTATTTTTATATTTAATCTAAAGAGATTGTACGACTTTTCTAAAAAGCCGTACTTCATGAATAACTCTTAACAGCCGTGCGCTTAGTTTTTCCATTCAAATGCTGAAAAGCTATGATCAGCTTTCAAACTATTTTCAACGGCCTGTGCAAGCTGGCGAATAATGCTTTGTGTTTCAATTTTCTCAAACCAGTCTTGTTCTTCATCTGGATTGGCAGAAATTTCACACATCAGGTGTCCATCATGGTCTGTTTTTTGACAAGTAATAGACAAAGGTAAAAGATGATTATCAATACTCACTTCTACCTTTTCATGTTCATGCACAATGTGCTGCGCATCAAAACCGTAATGCCCCAATTGCTTAAATAGTAAAGCCGCTACATATTCTTGAGTGATATGGCATTCATTTGGTGGATGATCAAGCACCCCATGTTGTGGGCAACTGGCAATAAATTGTAATTTTTTCATCCTTTGTCCTAACACTATTATCATTATCTGCACTTAGCATAAGCAATAAATAAACAGCAGCCAAGCCTTTAGCCCGCTGCTGCCGTTGCTATTGTGTTAGCAATTATAAAATGTGTCAGGTCAAAAGTTATTGGCTAACTTCGATTGTTAAGCCTGCACGATTCGCCAACTCAGTGAAAGTCGGGAAGCTTGTCGCCACAGTTTCAGTACCATGAATTGTAATCGGACCAGAATTACGAAGACCTGCCATACTAAAACTCATAGCAATACGGTGGTCATGATGTGATTCAATTTCGCCGCCAGCAAAGATTGGTGACCAATCGCCAGATTTGCCTTTACCTTCGATAATGATGCCATCATCAGTTGGCGTACAGTCAATACCCATGATTTTTAAGCCATCAGCCATAACCTGAATACGGTCAGACTCTTTCACACGAAGTTCTGCCGCACCAGTTAATACTGTTTGGCCTTCGGCACAAGCTGCTGCAATAAATAAAGCTGGGAATTCATCAATTGCTAAAGGAACTTGGTCTTCCGGCATATGAATGCCTTTAAGTGTGCGTGAACCTTTAATATGAATATCAGCAATCGGTTCGCCACCGGCAATACGTTCATTTTCAACAGTCAGGTCAGCACCCATCTGTTTTAAAATTTCAATTACGCCAGTACGTGTTGGGTTAATACCTACAGCTTCCAGAATAACATCAGAACCCTCAGTAATTGCGGCACCCACCATAAAGAAAGCAGCTGATGAAATATCTGATGGTACTTGAATGTCAGTACCCACTAATTTTCCACCACCAACAAGAGAAATTTTGTTGCCTTCGGTTTTAACATCATAACCAAATGCACGAAGCATGCGCTCTGTATGGTCACGAGTTGGTTCTGGCTCAGTTACCGAAGTTTCACCTTCAGCCCATAGGCCCGCAAGTAAAATACCCGACTTCACCTGAGCAGATGCCATTGGCAAGTCGTATTGAATGCCCTTTAATTGCTGGCTACCCGTAATGCTTACAGGTGGTGTACCTTTCTCACCTGTTGTCTGGATTTGCGCACCCATTAAACGCAATGGTTTAGCAATACGCTCCATTGGACGTTTAGAAAGTGATGCATCACCTGTCATCACTGAATCAAATTTTTGTGCTGATAACATACCTGAAAGCAAACGCATGCTCGTTCCAGAGTTACCCATATACAAGGCACTCGCTGGTGCTTTTAAACCATGCATGCCCACGCCATGAATGGTCACTTCACCATTTTTAGGGCCTTCAATGCTTACACCCATATCACGGAAAGCTTGTAAAGTTGCTAAAGCATCTTCACCTTCAAGGAAGCCAGTGACATGAGTCGTGCCTTCGGCAATAGCACCAAACATAATAGAGCGATGTGACACAGATTTGTCACCCGGTACGGTAAATTTACCTTTAAAAGCCTTATTTCCCGGTAAGATACTGAATTGCTGTGTCACCTTATTTTTCTCCATTAAAGGTTTTTTGGCTAACATATGATTGAAATGCTGACGTGCTGCCTGAGCATGACCGAGTAAACCCATTAATGCATGAGAGTCTTCGCTTTCAATCAACTGTCTAAGTACTGTAAGTTGCTTTTCGAAGCCATCTACAGCATCTAATATCGCTGTTTTATTGGCAAAGAAAATGTCATGCCACATTTGTGGATCACTAGCTGCAATCCGTGAAAAGTCACGAAAGCCACCTGCTGCATAGCGGAAAATATCAAGATTATCTTCACGATTCGCAAGTTGCTCAACCAAATTAAATGCCATCAAGTGCGGTAAATGACTTGTATGTGCTAAAACTTCATCATGCTTGGCAACGTCCATACAAATGACTTCAGCTTTAGCAGCAGACCAAAGTTGAATCAGTTTATCAACTGCCCATTCTGCACTTGTGGGTAACGGCGTTAAAATAACTTTGTGATTTGCAAATAAATCGACCTTACCTGCATGAACGCCCGTATGCTCACTACCAGCAATAGGATGTCCCGGCACAAAACCTGCTGGTA
This sequence comes from Acinetobacter sp. C13, assembly GCF_016809775.1. Taxonomy (NCBI): domain Bacteria; kingdom Pseudomonadati; phylum Pseudomonadota; class Gammaproteobacteria; order Moraxellales; family Moraxellaceae; genus Acinetobacter; species Acinetobacter sp. C13. The sequence continues at coordinate 416,245 of NZ_JAFBJL010000002.1, read as the reverse complement.
AATCTTCACCAAATACAGCTTTTGCTGCATCGACGACATTACCTTTTGTACTTCCTACATCAGTTACAATCGTAGTTTCTGTCAAATAAGGTTTAATTAGTTCAAGCACTTTTTGTGTCGCACGTACTGGCAAGGCTAAAACAACTAAATCTGCCCCTTTCACAGCCTCTACAGGATCAGAAAATCCTTCTTGTATTAAGCCAAGTGATTTTGCATCTTCTAAAGTTTTCTGTGAGCGTGTAGAAGCCACAATAGTTGTCGCCAACTTTTCAGCAACAATAACCCGTGCCAAACTCGACCCGATGAGTCCTAAACCAATAAATGCAACTTTTTTAAATAGGGGTTGTGACATAACTTCAACTTTGCTTTTGCTCAAAGTGATTTAAACCTTTGAGCAATTTGTTTTTAAGCATAATGACATGACCATCTTGATGCATGTCATTATTCCAACATGAGTAATTAGAGAACAGCAGCAGGATAAGAACCTAAAATACGAAGCTCTTTTACCATTGGACGAATATCATTAATTGCTGCTGCAACATTTTCTTGATCGATATGGCCTTCTAAATCAATAAAGAATACATAGGCCCATTTTTCAGGTAATGCTGGACGAGTCTCAATACTCGTTAAGCTAATATTATGTTTTGCAAACGGCGCTAAAATTTCTAATAAAGCACCAGCGCGGTCATGCGCTGAAATTAATAATGAAGTTTTGTCATTACCACTTTGTGGAATTTTTTCACGGCCAATGACTAAGAAACGAGTGGTATTTTCCGGATTATCTTCAATATTGCTATGTAAAATTTCAAGGTTATACATACCTGCTGCAATATCTGATGCAATCGCTGCTGAATGCCATTCGTTGCGAATACGACGTGCAGCTTCTGCATTTGAGTTTAAAGCAACACGTTCAACACCCGGATAATGCGCGTCTAACCATTGACGACATTGAGCTAAAGTCTGTTGGTGTGCATAAATCTGTTTAATACTGTCTTTACGTGTATTTTCAGAGACAAGGAATTGATGATGAATACGTAATTCAACTTCACCAATCACATTTAAATTCGATGTTTTAAAACAATCTAAAGTATGGTTCACAATACCTTCAGATGAGTTTTCAACTGGCACTACGCCGTAATGTGCACTACCTGCTTCTACTTCACGGAACACTTCATCAATTGTTGGTAATGGACGAACAACTGCATCTTTACCAAAGTGTTTAAGCACGGCAGATTGAGTAAAAGTCCCTTCCGGTCCTAAAAATGCAATACTTTGCGGAGCTTCTAAAGCAAGGCAAGCAGACATAATTTCACGGAACAAACGCGCCATGGTGACATCAGACAAAGGACCTTGGTTGCGCTCCATGACTTTGCGTAAAACTTGTGCTTCACGTTCAGGACGATAAAACAAAGGATTCTCTTCAGAAGCAAATTTAGCTTTAGCAACAGCTTCAGCAAGGCTTGCGCGGCGATTTAATAATTCTTGAATCTGTTGATCTACACTATCAATATCTTCACGAATTTGTTCTAAACTAAGAGAAGTCGTTTTGTTTTGATCATCGTTGATCATTAGAATGCAGCCTCAGTAAAATCATCTTTTAAACGAGAGTATAACAATAGTCTGCTTTGATTTGTTAGGCAATATAGCTGTAAGAGCTTTTTTCATTAACCTTTTTTCTTCCATTTCTTGATTACTTTATTTGATAATGATTTTCATTTATCATTTGTATAATAAATTTTATTATCGTCCATTATGCAAAGATCATTTTTCCTTTTATCTACTAGTTTTTTATTGAGTACTTTAATAAGCTGTTCTACCTTCGCCCAAACGCCTATACAAAATCAACCAAAAATCGTTTTTCAAAATAATCAGGCACAATTTCAAATTAAATCTAAAAATACAGGCCATGATTATCTTATTCAAATTTATAAACCACCTGTCGCTCCGCCCCAACATGGCTATCCAGTACTTTATATATTAGATGGAAATGCTACATTTCCAAGTGCTGCCAATATTGCTCAGTCGATTGGCGCAGGTTCTACCAAATTAGGACTAGATCCACTCATGATCGTAGCGGTTGGCTACCCTCAGCAAAAAACCTTTGATGTGCAAAAGCGTGCTTATGATTACACTCCAAAACCTTCTGCTGAATTTCAAGCACAAGGTAAATATAAATATGGCGGTGCTGATCAGTTTATTGCTTTTTTAAATAGCGAACTCAAGCCTACAATTGCAAAACAATTTCCGATTAATAGCCAACAACAAAGTCTTTATGGACATTCTTTTGGAGGTTTATTTGTGCTTTATCATTTTTTTCAAAAGCCAGATGCATTTCAGCGTTACTTTGCTGCAAGCCCTTCCCTCTGGTTTGACCAAGGCATGTTATTTCAGCAGTTAAATCATTGGCAAAGTCAGAAACCAAATCATTCCCCTTTACTCATGACCACAGTCGGTACACATGAGCAAGGCGGCCCTCGTACTCAACTTGATAATAAATTTAACGAAACAGATTTCTTTAAAGCCTTAGAAAATAAACGTTCAAACCAATTTAGTTATTGGCATTTTTATAACCCTGCTGAACAACACATTACAAATTTGTATGCGAGCTTACCTAAAGCGCTTATGTTTGCTTCATGTCAAAATTTAGAAAGCTGTAAATCTTTATTTGATGGGCCATTGCAGCAACCAGCCAAGTAAAAACATAATTACATTTAAAGATGATTATTTCGTTGTTCTTAAAGATACTCCTCTTAATGTATAGATTGGTTATACTGACCCAATATGTCATAACAACAGTAAAATAGAATGAATAAAATTATTGTTTTAAGCCTATTGGGTTTTACAACTTTTAGTTTAACGGCTTGTGGCGGTTGTCCAATAATTGCAGGTTGCAATGGTAGGGATAATTCTCCGTACTATATGACGACTGTCGGTAATCAAGTTCGTGGCATTCCAATCCCACCTCAAACCAAGCTGACATATCAGTCACAACATTTTAGGCAGAAATATGAGCAAACACATGCTTTAAAAGAGAAAAATTTATCAGGCATCTATTTACCACCAGATATAGCAATCATTTGGGGCGGTATGCCAGTAGATATGTTTATACAGTTTTCTAATCCCGAAATGAAAGGCTTCTCGGTCTATCCAGCACGAGGATTTAAAGCAGAATTATCAAATGAGTTTTTACGTTTATGGAAAAGCTGTGAAAGTGATTTAAACATTAACTTAAAGAATCCAAATGATTGGTCATTTAATCCTGAAAATATGAAAATAACGGGTTGTGGTGTCGTCTTTCAAGAACGTAGTAAATACACCGAAGATTCATTCCATCAAGATGAAGCAGATGAGTTTTTAAGAAAGATGAATCATGCATTACAGCAATTACCGAAACAACAAGACTATCCTGTCATTCAACAGAAGACCAAATAGTTAAAAACAAAACAGCCCATTTTAGAACAGGCTGTTTTTTCTCTGCCTAATTAAGCTTTGCCAATTAATCCACGCGCTACGATTTCTTTCATAATTTCATTTGTACCACCGTAAATACGTTGAATACGTGCATCTACAAAGAAACGTGAAATTGGATATTCAGTCATATAACCATAGCCACCAAAAAGTTGCAGCAAGTTGTCTGCGACTTTCATTTGCATATCCGTACTAAAACTTTTGAGTGCGGCTGCTGTTTCAACATCTAGCTTGCCTTCTTGATATAGAGCAACATTTCTCTCATAGAAAGCAGCTGTAGCAAGCTCATCAATTTTTGCTTGTGCTAAAACAAAACGAGTATTTTGGAACTGTGAAATAGGTTGACCAAATGCATGACGCTCTTTTACATAAGCAGTTGCCAAATCAATTGCACCACGAATAGCGCCAATTGCGGTAGATGCAATAGCTGTACGTTCTCGCGGTAACTCTTGCATTAAATAAGCAAAGCCTTGTCCAGCTTGACCGAGTAACTGGTTTTTAGGAACTTTAACATTGTCAAAAAATAGCTCAGATGTGTCTTGAGAATGCAGACCGATTTTGTCTAAATTTGTGCCTTTTTTAAAGCCTTCTAGATGCGTATCTGCCAATAATAATGACACGCCTTTTGCACGCGCTTGAGGATCAGTTTTTACTGCAAGCACCACAAGATCAGCATGTTGTCCATTTGAAATAAAGGTTTTTGAGCCATTTAATAAATAATGGTCATCTTGCAAAATGGCGCTAGTACGCATTGATTGTAAATCCGAACCCGCTCCAGGTTCAGTCATACCAATTGCACCAACTACTTCACCTGTTACCATTTTCGGCAACCAATATTGTTTTTGCTCTTCTGTGCCAATGTGTAAAATATATGGTGCAGCAATTTCAGAGTGGCAAGAAATCGCTGTTGATAATGCACAAAAACCAGCGCGTGCCGATTCTTCAACCAACATTAATGAATAATAGGTTGGCACACCATAACCACCGTATTCTTCTGGAACATCCACACATAAAAAGCCATTTTCGCCCAGTTGATTCCAGACAGAACGTGGCATGATTCCTTCGCGTTCCCATTGGTCATAATGTGGAGCAATATGCTCATTCATAAAACGTTTAAAATTATCACGGAATAATTCTAAATCTGCATCGTATGCCAACATAATATTTTCCTTCAGCTTTATTGTTTTATCTAATCTGATTGTTGTGCATGCTAATCATTTTTTAAGCTACTGTCATGACATAGCTGCTCATTAAAACTGTACTTTTCAGTCAGCCAATAAAAAAGGAAGCCAAAGCTTCCTTTTTTATATCGGTTTATTTGAATTAATCTAAACCTTCAGCGACTTGAGGAGTTTTTTGCTCCATCATTTTTCTGTCGACTTCATCTGGATTGTTTAAAGCATCATTTAGCTTATCTTTATCTAAAGCACCGACCCATTTTGCAACAACAATCGTTGCTAATGAGTTACCGACAAGGTTAGTTAATGCACGGGCTTCTGACATGAAACGGTCAATACCTAAAATCAATGCCAGACCTGCCACTGGAATATGTCCTACAGCAGATAAAGTTGCAGCCATAACAATAAAGCCAGAGCCTGTTACACCCGCAGCCCCCTTAGATGAAATTAAGAGTACCAACAACAAAGTAATCTGATGTTGAATATCAAGCTGTGTGTTTGTTGCCTGAGCAATAAAGATTGCAGCCATAGTCAAATAAATTGACGTACCATCAAGGTTAAATGAATAACCTGTTGGGATAACTAAACCAACTACAGATTTTTCACAACCTGCAATTTCAAGTTTACGTAACATGCGAGGCAAAACAGATTCAGAAGAAGATGTACCAAGTACAATTAATAACTCTTCACGAATCAGGCGAATCATCTTAAGGATACTGAATCCACTAATACGGCTGATTGTACCCAAAATTAAGAAGATAAAGAGTAAGCACGTAATATAGAAGCAGATAATGAGCTGCCCTAATTGTACGAGTGAACCAACGCCATATTTACCGATAGTAAATGCCATTGCACCGAATGCACCAATCGGAGCTAATTTCATGACCATATTCACAATGTTAAAGAACACATGTGCAACTTGATCAATAAATTTTAAAACTGGACGTCCCGCATCACCTAACTTATGTAAAGCAAAACCAAAGAGAATTGCAAAAAGAAGGACTTGTAAGATTTCACCATTTGCAAACGCACCAACCACCGTATCAGGGATGATGTGCATTAAGAAATCAATGGTAGATTGTGACTCACCAGAACTGACGTATTTTTGAATGCCCGAAGTATCGAGAGTGGTAGGGTCAACATTCATCCCTACACCCGGTTTAGCAATGTTAATTACAACAAGGCCAATTAGAAGTGCAATTGTTGAAACGATTTCAAAGTATAACAACGCAACGCCGCCAGTTTTTCCGACTGACTTCATGCTTTCCATGCCAGCAATACCGCTTACCACGGTACAGAAAATAACTGGAGCAATGATCATCTTGATCAAACGAATAAAGGCATCACCTAATGGCTTGAGTTTTTCACCTAACCCCGGAATATGCTGTTCGACACCATTGACAATTTGCGTTGAGCTTGGGGAAAAATGTCCTACCAAGATACCCGCAATAATCGCAATAATCACCTGAAAATAAAGTGATTTATAAATCGGTTTTTTAGCCATAACTTTACTTCAATCTATATTTCCAAGTCCGTTGGAAATACCAAAATGAAACGTCTATTCTTTACGAATACACAGCCCTAACCTTTCACATTAACACCGCAAAAGGGAAATGGTTTTTTGTGAACAAAAAACCTTCCTACTACCTCAATGAAAACAAAATCAATGTTTTCTAAAACAGGAGAATACCTGAAGTTTCTAACCACTTTGAGTAGCTCGAAATAACCTCTTACTTTTTCAATAAAAAGCTGAAGATATAGGAGAATCACATAAAATTATGATATGAGTGCTCAAAAAAGCACGGGAAAGTGTACTCGAATTAAATAACGATTCGATTAATTTTTTAGCTAATACGCATAAAAAACACTCAGGTAGCCTTAAGACTTTAGTATAAGAAACACTTTTGATATTTTTTCAGCAGCTTTTTATGTCATATTGATTAAATACTTGTGGACATTTCATTTTGAGCTGCCTACATCCCATCATTTTTATTGTTTTGAACTACGATGAATACTAAACGCAATATCTATAAAGATGCTGAACATCCCTTTGCTCAATATGTCCGTATTTTAGGTAAGGGGAAAACTGGATCTCGCTCTTTAAGTTATGAAGAAGCCTATCAAGCATTTACCATGATTTTAAAAGGTGAAGTGTTAGATGTGCAGCTAGGTGCATTTTTAATGCTACTTCGGGTTAAAGAAGAATCGATTGATGAACTTGCAGGGTTTGTGCAAGCGACTAAAGATCAGCTTCATTTTGAACCTTTAGATGTTGATTTAGATTGGTCATCTTATGCAGGTAAGCGAAAACACTATCCATGGTTTTTGTTAGCCGCTCTTACACTTGCCCAGCATGGCCATAAAATTGTTATGCATGGTGCGTCAGGTCATACGCTTAACCGTGTTTATACAGAGCAAGTCTTAGAATATCTTGGTTATCAAATTTGCCATTCTGAACAAGAAGTTCGTACACAATTAGCAGAGCAAAATTTTGCTTACTTACCACTAGACGTGATTTCACCAGTTTTAAGCGAATTGATATCTCTAAGAAATGTCATGGGATTGCGTTCACCTATTCATACTTTGGCCCGTTTAATTAATCCTTTTAACGCTAAGGCTACCTTACAAGCAATATTCCACCCTGCTTACAGAACTTCTCACCAACATAGCGCATTACGCTTAGGCTATCAAAATAGTGCCGTTATTAAAGGCGAAGGTGGTGAATTTGAACGAAACCCAGATGCTAAAACACTCATTTGCGGTATTAAAAATGGTGAGCTCTATGAACATGAGTTGCCAAAGCTCACACCTGAACGAAGCCCAATTGAAGAAGAATTAGATTTAGCAACGTTTAAAGCAGTATGGCTTGGTCAACAGCACCATGAATATGGAGAAATAGCCGTAACAGAAACCATCGGAATCGCGCTATATACGATGGGCGTTGTTGCTAGTTTTGAAGAAGCGATGCAAAAAGCAAAAGTGTTATGGGATACACGAAATTTAAGCAATCTTAATTCGTAGTTAACAAATGCTATCGTGAAGGTCGACATGAATGTCGACCGTATCACTGCGATACAGGAAGTATCGTCAGTGATACAGAGGATTTTTGGTTACTTTTGATCCTTCAAAAGTAATAAATACCTATATGCTATAACTTATGAAAAACATGCTATATAAGGCTGTATGGAATAACCAAAAATAATTTTTCTGTCTTATAAGTTTTAAACAAAACGAATCGGTTTAAACTCTGGTTCATGCTTGTGATGATCATCATCACACTCTTCACCTTCTTCTTTGGTACCACGGTCAATATACCCACTACGCTGATCTTCTGGTAAGTTCTTCAACTCCCAAGCGATTACAGCTTGCATACAAGTTTCACGCTGCTCTTTAGTTAAAACAACGCCGTTTGGCCATTTACCAATTTCTACTGCTGTTTTTAAACGCTCTACAATTTCAGGGTTTAAAACAGATAGCATTTGTTCAATATTCATGATTCATCTCTTTGAAAAGATTCAAAATCTTGGTTCCAACCAAGTTTGGTACGGCAGGCCATATAGAAATCATAACCTGGTGGATGCAATAAACTTAGTTTAAATGGGTGTTTACGGATGTGTAAACTGTCTCCAACATTGAGCGAGACACTATGTTGTCCATCTGCACTCACCATTGGTAATACCCGATTTTCGCGAATAACGATTTTAATTTCGCTTTGACCACCGACTACAATGGGACGTGATGACAATGTATGGGGATGCATTGGAACTAATGCAATAGCATCCATACTTGGATGTAAAATTGGACCACCACCTGACAATGCATAAGCCGTTGATCCGGTTGGAGTCGAAACAATTAAACCATCACTATGTTGGCGGTAAACATATTGACCATCAATATTAAGTTCGAAGTCAATCATGTGTACTGATTTACCCGAGTGCAAAACTACATCATTTAAGGCAATGGCGTCATAAATGACTTCACCATTTGTTCTTACTTCCATTTCAAGTAAGAAACGACGGTCAAGCTGGAAATGCCCTTGAAGTACTTGGTCAAGTTTGAAAATGGCTTCTGAAGGTTTGATATCAGTTAAAAAACCCAACCGCCCACGGTTGATACCAATAACAGGCGTATTGTAGCGAACTAAAGCTCTAGCAGCGTGGAGTAAAGAACCGTCACCTCCAACAACTATGACTAAATCAGCAACTTCACCCAATAAATGACGACTTACAATTTGTGCATGATCATAAGGCACTAATTCAGCAGTTTCCTGATCAAAAATGGGGTTTAAGCCTAGGTTCAACAAATGATCATGAATTAAACATAGTGTTTCTACTACTGATGATTTATCTGGTCGACCGATTAACCCGACGTTTCTGAAGGACTTATGTGAAATTTGCACGAATGAGTAAGCTCCGCTGCGATACTTGGCTATAATAACATTAACCTGATTAATTTAAAAAAACATAACAACAAGATGCTGTAAAATTCAATCTAAGTTTTCCAATTATTCACAGTTTTATCATTGCAAATTGATGACAAGCTATCGCATCATTACAGGCATTGTTAGGGTTTTATCTCATTTTTATGAAGTTTGAACGTGGTATCGGTTTCTTTGCACTAATCTTTTCCATTTTGGTCATTGGTGCTTTTATTGCTCTTAGTATCTATCTGATTCGTTTAGATAATATTATCCGTGAAAAATTTGAAGGACAACGGTGGGATATTCCCGCCAAAGTGTTTGCACGTCCTTTGGAAATTTATAATAACGCACCTATTACCCAAGCAAATTTCACTCAAGAATTAAAACTCTTGGGTTACAAAACTTCAAGTAATTATGACAAGTCTGGAACCTATGTTGCTCAGGGTAGCAATATGTATATCCACACGCGTGGTTTTGATTACGGCGACAGTGTTGAACCCGAACAAGTACTAGAGTTAAGTTTTGCAAATGACCAAGTTGCTGAAGTTCGAAGTACAAAACCTTCTTCAACGGGTGTTGCGCGACTAGAGCCACTTCTGATTGGGGGGATCTACCCTCAACATAATGAAGACCGTGTTCTCATTAAACTGAATAATGTCCCTAAACCACTTATTGAAGCTTTAATTTCAACAGAAGACCGTAATTTCTATCATCATCACGGTATTTCAATTCGTGGTACTGCCCGTGCATTAGTGAGTAATATCACAGGTGGTAAACGTCAAGGTGGTTCAACCCTGACTCAGCAATTGGTTAAAAACTTCTATCTCACACCTGAACGCACATTAAAACGTAAAGTTAATGAAGCATTAATGGCTTTACTCATTGAGCTGCATTACAGCAAAGATGAAATTTTAGAAGCCTACTTAAATGAAGTGAATCTAGGCCAAAATGGTAGCTACTCAATTAATGGCTATGGTTTGGCTTCTCAATTTTATTTTGGTTTACCTTTACGTGAGCTTAGCGTTGCACAACAAGCTTATTTAGTTGGTTTAGTGCAAGGCCCTTCTTTATATAATCCTTGGAAAAATCCTGAAGGTGCAAAAAAACGCCGCGATACCGTGTTAAATAACATGCGTGTAATGGGTTATTTAACTCAAGCAGAATACGAAGATGAAATTGCACGTCCTTTAAATGTGCTAAGCAAACCAAGTTTAGGTCCTGCAAAATTCCCTGACTTTTTAGATATCGTGCGTCGTCAATTACGCACAGAATATCAAGAAAGTGATTTAACTAATCAGGGCTTACGTATTTTTACGACTTTAGACCCAATTACTCAAACTCAAGTTCAAAATGCGTTTAAAGCTTCAGTAGACCGCTTAGCAAACAGCAACCCAGCCCGTTTGAAAAACTTACAGGGTGCGGTGCTCATTGCACATCCAGAAAACGGCGAGCTCGTTGCTGCTGTTGGTTCTACACAAGACTTTACTGGTTTTAACCGTGCTGTGGATGCAAAACGCCAAGTTGGTTCTTTATTAAAACCTGTGATTTATTTAAGTGCTATTGAATCTGGGCGTTACAACTGGGCAACCCAAATTGAAGATGCACCGATTAGTGTCCCTGTAGATGGTGGCAAAAGTTGGACACCTAAAAACTACAGTGGTGGCGGACATGGTGTAGTCAGCCTGAGTGAAGCTTTGGCAAATTCATATAACCTTTCTGCTGTGCGCTTGGGTCAAGAGTTTGGTTTATCAACATTTACCAACAACTTAAGAAAGTTTGGTGTTGAATCGACCATTCCTGCCTACCCTTCTATTTTCCTTGGGGCAGTCAATATGTCACCAATGGAGGTTCTTGGAATTTATGAGAACTTTGCTACAGGTGGCTTTAAATATCCGACTCGTGCGATTCGATCTGTCGTAGATGCCAATGGTCGCCTGCTTGACCGTTATGGCCTGAATGTTCAACAAACCATTGATCCATCTGTTGGTTATATCATGAATTATGGTCTACAACAGGTCATGTCTTCGGGTACTGGTCGCGCAGCTTATAACAGCTTGTCTCCAGCTTTAAAATTGGCGGGTAAATCAGGTACGACTAACGATACACGTGACTCATGGTTTGCGGGTTACTCAGGTAACCACGTTGCTGTAGTGTGGTTAGGTTTAGATGACAACAAAGTGACTGGATTAACAGGTTCATCTGGTGCATTGCCAGTATGGATTAATGTGATGAAACAATTACGTCAAACGCCTGTAAACCTACGCCAACCAGACACTGTACAGTGGCAGTGGATTGACCGTGCAACGGGTGATTTATCTGCTCAAGCTTGTGATGGTGCTATGTATATTCCGATGCTAACGCATACGGTTCCGCACCGTGCTACGCCATGTGGAGCACCTTATTATCAAGTTGATCCAACATATACGCCACAAAGTGATAACACAATTCCTGACACTCAGGATGATAATACCGACAGTTATATTCGTGAAAGTGAAAACCAGATGGAACAAGATCTGTCAAACAACTCACGGGTAATTTCAAGTGGTAGTTATAACAACTAAGCGTTAACAGGAAATTAGGATATGTTGAAGAAAGGTGTTTTTTATATTGGTGCTGTTCTTATGGTCGGCTGTACAACTCTGCCCGATCATTCTGACTCCAAAGAGAAAACACCTACTCCTCCAGTCAAAAAAACGGAAACTCCATCAGGTGTAAAAATTACACCTTATGATCACCCAGAAATTCAACGTAAAAATTTACAGGTGATTGTTCCTCAACAGAAAAAGCCTCAACATTTTACGGATGATGGCAGCCAGTTACCTGCATTTAAAGTTTTAATGCAAAAAACACAGCAGGCTTATAAAAACCAGCAATGGTCAGAGGCAGAGCGCTACGCACTTCAAGCACAGCGTTTAGCACCACAAGCGGCTGAGACTTATTTATTTCTTGCGCTTACGGCAAATCATAAACAGCAATATTCTAATGCTGAGTCTTTAGCAAGACGTGGTTTGAGTTTTGCCCAAAGTCAGCCAATGAAAAAGCAGCTATGGTTAGTCATCTTAAAAGCTGGGCAACAACGCAACAATCAAAAAACTGTTGAAGAAGCACAACAAGCATTAAAAGCCCTCTAGCTTTTAATGCTTTTTTATTTTCTTATTAGAAATTACGAATACCTGCTAAGCCATATGCACCATGCTGCTGTGCAGTGGCTAAATCATCAGGATGTACGCCTCCTAATGCAAAAACTGGAATCTGGCTATTTTGAGCGAGATCACTAAAACGTTCCCAACCTAATACAACAGCATCTGGATGAGTCTTTGTTGGTTTTACAGGACTAATAAAAACAGCATCGCAACCAATCTGCTGAGCTTGCTTTAAAGAAACGGCATCATGACAAGCAGCAATATAACGTACGCCCACTGTTAAATCGCCTTTATGCAAATTCATGAGTTGAGATTGTTTTAAATGAACGGTTTTAATCTGTTTTTGTAAATCAGGGCTTAATTGCTGCCAAATATCTACATTTACAATTAAATTTGATCGTTGCCCTTCATCTAAAGCAGTTAATCGCTCTATATACTGCGGCTCAAATTCTTCGATACGCCAATACAATAAAGCATCATTACTTTCTACCGTTGAAAGCGTATTGCTAATTTTGATGAGATGAGGCCAATAGAGTCGTTTTATGATGTTTTTATTGGCTTTAGGGAAGTTTAAATGAAGTAGCTGATCACGTGTGTACCATGCCCATGGCTGGTGAATAAGATTTAATAACTCATCAGGTACATAACTATGGAACAAATGAAGGTTGACGATAATGTCATCATATTCATGGTGAATATAATCAAACTGATACCAATCTTTTAAACCAATACCCACCTCTTCATAAATCTCACGGCGGCAGGCTTCTTCTGGTGTTTCACCTTGTTCAACCTTTCCACCAGGGAACTCATGCTTTCCACCTTGATGTTGCTGCTCTTCGCGCCATCCAACTAATATTTTTCCACGATGGATCAAGATTGCTATAGCGACATCGACTATTGGTTTGGGCATCTTTTTACTCTCTAAAACTTTTCTCAAGTGTAAGCAAATTTTATCATTTTATAAAATCTTAAAAATCTCATTGACAGATCTATTCGATAATGATTATCATTTAAATCGTTCAAGAACATACCACGGAGCACAACAAATGAACGCACCTTTTAGCTTATTTACCCGTAACAATGACACAGCTCACGCCTTACCAATGTTACATTCTAATAACCTCTTTGCATTAGGCCGTGAAATTCGCATTATGCATGCTGGCGAGGAATATCGTTTACGCCTCACTCGCAACAATCGCCTAATTTTAACTAAATAAAAAACATACTCGCGTTTCAATAATATTCGTGGGAAAACAAAAAATGGATAGCATGGGTAACCATGCTATTTTTTATGAAGGAAGAATAATCTCTGCCCTCAGACCACCTTGTTCAGCATGCATAAAACGTAACTTGCCATTATGCAATTCAATAATTTTTCGAGTAATTGAAATTCCTAACCCAGAACCTTGCTGCTGAGTACCAAGCACCCGAAAAAAACGCTGCCCTAACCGTAATAGCACTTCATCATCTACTCCATTTCCCGTGTCTTCAATAGACACCTTAATTTGCTGTTCATGCTGACTAATCTCAACATGAATAGAGCCTAGTGTCGGGCTATAACGAATGGCGTTATCAAATAAATTTCTAAAAGCAATAAACAGTAATTCTTCATTCGCATATGTTTTAGTTTCTGTCGATAAAGTATTGGTCTCTATCAACATCTGTTTAGCTTTCGCATCTAAATCTACAGTTTCAATCACTCTAGCCAGTAAGTAATTTAAATCGATAACTGTCTTAGGAAGTTCGGGCTGTTCAGCTTCATTAGGTTCTAAGCGGGCCAGAAGAAGTAAATTCTCAAGTATTTTTGTACTTCTAGAAACGTCTTCTTGTATGCGTTCAAAATCTTGATGAAGTTCAGGAAGATGTTGGTATTTACGCTGTAAAACCTGAAGACGCATTTGTATGGCAGATAACGGAGAACGTAGCTCATGCGAAGCATCCGCAGTAAAACGCTGTTCAGCAACGAGAGCTCTTTGCAGTCTTGCAAGCAATTGATTTAAAGCATCTATAACAGGTTGAATTTCTGTAATGACATCTGGCTCTTGAATCGGTTCTAAATTTGATGCAGTTTTTTGAGCAATTCGTCTAGAAAGTAAATTGAGTGCAGCCAATTGATGCTCGGTACGCCAACTTACAATGACCCATTGCAGTAGCCAGAACAACACCATAAGGCCGCTATATCCAGCAAGTGCTTTAAGTACCTCTTCAACACGTGTACTCATTGGTTGAAAAACTTCAACTTGTAGCTGAGAGTCTTCTTGTTGTGCAGCCAGACTACGCCATAATTGGCCATCAAACCAAAAATACGAAAAACCTTCTGATAAGTTACCTTGCTCAAAAAGTTCATGCTGATAGCTATGAGAATGGGTAAGTACTTGGCCTGTGTTTAATAACTCATATTGAATATCAAATTCATCACTCAACTCATCAAACTGTTTCATGGAGTGTTCAGAAAGATCTGAAACCAGCAAAGTATCTGAAATTTCATCCATAATTTCATCTTGCACTGACATGTTGTGATAGATAGAAAATATGGTGAGTAAGCTTAAAGCCAGTAATCCCACCACGATACTACTCCACATCGTAGTTTTAACCAGTTGCGACTGCAAAGATGAGCGATTCGATTTCATTTTAAATCTCCCATACGGTAGCCTAGCCCCCGTATGGTTTTAATACTGCTGCTTCCGATTTTTTTTCGAAGTTGATAAATAAATACTTCGATCGCGTTACTTTCAATTTCCTCGCCCCATGCATAAAGGGCTTCTTCTAATTGATCACGGGTAATAATATGCTCGGGATGCACCATAAGCTTACGCAATATTTGGAATTCTTTTGCCGTTAAATCGATAGACTTGCCAGCGCTTAATACAACTTTCGCTTGTGTATCAAGTTGTAGGTCACCCCATGTTAAAACCGATTGCTGACTCAAAGTTTGTTTGCGTAATTGAGCGCGGATGCGAGCCGATAATTCTTCTAAACTAAAAGGCTTAACCAAATAATCATTTGCACCTAAATCTAGCCCCTCTACCCGATCATGAATGCTGTCACGTGCAGTAATAAAAATAACAGGAACATTTTTTTGTTTATGGCGGATCGTTGTTAAAACCTTTTCACCAGCCAGTTGAGGCAGCCCCCGATCAAGTAAAATACAGTCATAATCATGCTGTTCGATTGCCGTAAGTGCATAATCACCTCTTTCGACCCAATCTACCTGATAACCGTCTAACTCTAACCATGATTGAATGCTTTCAGCTTGAGAGCGATCATCTTCTGCAAGCAAAATTCTCATCTATTTTTCCTGTTATATCCTGATTTGATCTTGCCAAGCCTTTGTAAAAAAAGCAAAGCCGCATGATTTAAATGCGGCTAAAAGTAGTAGATCTACAGACCTTATTCATTAGAACTGAACTTGGTCCACATCAATTTCTACGCGTTTTAAAGGTTTATAGTCAATGTCTACTTCACCAATTAAAGTCACATTTGTATTGGCTGAAATAGGGCGACCTTGCCAAAGTTCATCATCTACATCAATTGTAATGTTACCTGTCTTGTCACGGAATTGATATTTTTCATCACCTAAAGATTTTACAACCTGACCATGTAATTTGATCGGTGTATTATCTTTTGAGGTTAATGCCTGTTTTACTGTGGTGACAGTTGCCGGAGCAATTGCAGCTTGATTCACTGGTGTATTCGCCACAACTACGCCAGCAGCAGTCATACCAGCAGTCATCAACATTACTTTAAGCATATTCATATTATTACCCTCTGTTTATGGTTCCCTCTTGGGATAAAGCAATTAAATCAACCATAAATGAGGTGAATCTTAAGAAAAACTTAATTTAATGGTACAACCCTCAAGACCTCTTCTAATGTCGTAAGTCCTTCAATCACTTTACGGGCTCCTGCAATTCTTAAAGGTTCTATACCTTCTTTTTTAGTTTGAGTTCTTAAATCATTTAATACCCCATGACTACTAATAAGGTGTTTAAGCTCAAGACTGACTGGCATAAATTCGTAAATACCGACTCGCCCTTTATAGCCTGTATGACGACATTCTTCACAGCCTACTGCCTGATAAACTGTTTCAGGCATTTCCATAATGTAGTCAAAGGTTAGGTGTTGCCATTCATCCTCATTAATGTGAGTTTTTTGCTTACAGTGGGGGCAAAGCTGCCGTACTAAACGCTGTGCGAGCACACCTAAAATGGTTGCGGCTGTCAGAAATGGCTGTACACCTAAATCATGCAAACGGGTCAAACTAGACGGTGCGTCATTGGTATGTAAAGTTGATAGTACCAAATGACCTGTTAATGCTGCCTGAATGGCCATATTCGCTGTATCTTGATCACGAATTTCCCCAATCATAATAATGTCGGGGTCTTGTCGCATCAGTGCACGTACACCGTCTGCAAAACCCAATTCAATTGCGTTATTGACCTGCATTTGGTTAAAACTAGGCTCTAGCATTTCAATCGGGTCTTCAATAGTACAGACATTGACTTGATCAGTTGCAAGTTGCTTTAAAGAAGAATATAGCGTGGTCGTTTTACCGGAGCCTGTGGGACCCGTGACTAAAATAATACCGTGACTATTTTGTGTAATACGCTGCCATTGTTGCAGCAATGACTGATCAAAACCCAACTGCTGAAAAGAACGCACCAACACATCAGGATCGAAAATACGCATAACCAGTTTTTCACCAAATGCTGTTGGTAAGGTTGATAAACGTAATTCGGTTTCTTGCCCTTTTGGTGTACGTGTTTTTAAGCGACCATCTTGTGGTTTACGCTTTTCCGCTACATTCAAACGCCCTAAAATTTTAATTCGAGAAATCACGGCGGTCAGTGTATTTGAAGGCATGTTATAAATGGTGTGTAAAACGCCATCAATACGGAACCTGACTTTACCGTTATCTTTGCGCGGCTCCATGTGAATGTCACTGGCACTCTGCTCAAATGCAAACTGTAAAATCCAGTCGACCAATTTCACAATATGCTGATCATTCGCATCTGGGTTTTGACTATCGCCAAGCTGCAAAAGTGCTTCAACATTTTTAGTGTCGCGGTCATGAGCCGCATCTTTTTGAGCCGAGTTTACCGCGCGACTTACCTGATAATATTCTCGCAAATAACGCTGTAACTGTTCGGGATTAAGCAGTACCCGTTCAATTTTTTTAGGTGCTAGACTTCGTTCGAGATTATTGAGCCAATCTGTTTGAAAGGGCTGATCTGTTCCTATCACGATTCGGTCAGCATGAATTTCAACAGCTAAAATATGATTGCGAATCGCAAACTCTTGTGACATGACCTGCGTTAAAGCGCTGACATCTGCCTTTAAAGGATCTATTACAAATAAAGGTAGCTGAACCCGATCTGCAAACCATAAACACAAGCGGTTTAAGCTCAAATGGGCATGTGTGTGTTGCTGATCTTTTAAATTAAAATGTGCGATCCACTGTAATGGATGCCACTTTAACTGGTCTTTTTGGCGGTGACTTGACTGTACCAATAATTTGTCTCGGTCTGTAATACGACCTTCTTGTAATAGTTGTTCTAGACACCAATACGTATCTATTTCTACTTGTGCATTCATGCATTGTCCCCAATATATTTTTATAATATAGCAGAGATGTTTTAGATTTAAATATCCTTCAACTTCAGTTAATTAAACCAATTCTCAACTTAATATTTTTTTGTGTTACAGGTCATATTTATAAAAATATTTTCTACCTAGTTTTGTCTAAAAAAGACACTATGCTCACTATAATAAAAAGCATAAACTGAACGTGAATACATAATTTTTTTAAATTGATTCAAATCTACTTATAACAATAAGCCAAAGAGGAAGTAATATGGAACTTCCAATGACAATGTCATTACAAACAGCATCATTTGAAGAATTCATTACAGTCATTGCGGCAGCGCTTGGTTGCGGCTTGTTAATTGGCTTAGAACGAGAACGAAGTAAACTGAAACATGAATACAAAACTTTTGCGGGATTTCGATCTTTTGCCATTAGTGCATTATTAGGAGCGGTCTGTTTTTTATTTGGTACTGAAATTGGAATTGTAGGTGGCTTACTTATTGGTGCTATTAGTATTGTTTCACTCAAAAATCAGCCAAATGACCCGGGCGTAACTACCGAACTCGCCTTTATTATGACTTACTTCATTGGCGCACTTTGTATTTGGAATATTTCGCTCGCTGCTGGCCTAGCTGTGATCATGACAACCATCTTAATAGCTAAGCAGTCTATGCATGGCATTGCCAGTCAGTGGATTACCGAATCGGAATTGCGTGATGGTATTTTTCTTCTTGCCTTACTGTTAATTGCTTTGCCTTTAGTACCTAATAAGCCTTTTTGGGGGCCCGTTCTAAATCCACATGTGATTTTAAAATTACTGACTTTAATTTTATTTGTGCAAGCACTCGCTCATATTGCAAAGCGATTACTCTCCTCTAAAAATGCTTTATTACTTTCTTCCTTAGCCTCTGGTTTTGTTTCAAGTACGGCGACCATTGCCAGTTTAGGTTTAGAAGTTCGTTCTGGTCGAGCAAATGCAAAGACCAATGCAGGTGCTGCATTGATGTCTTGCGTTTCAACACTGATTCAGACCTTAATTATTGTGATCGGTATTAGCTTTGCTTGGTTCAAGCTAATTATATTTCCTACACTTATTGCCTTAATAGTTTTAGCAGTATGGGCCTTTATTTTATTACGTAAAGCCGAGCCTAGTACAGCTTCGCCCGAGCTTGACTCAAGAATGTTCAGCTTAAAAGAGGCTATTATTATTGCAGGTACACTTACCCTTATTCAGGCTGGTGTTTATGGTTTAAGTATATCTTTAGGCGATGCGGGATTAATCGCGGGGACGTTACTTGCTTCATTATTTGAAATACATGCAGCTATAGCAGCGGTCATTGTGCAAGGTGAACCTGATAGCGCACATATGACATCCTTATTAATTGCCTTTTTAGGAGGCTTTGCAGTTCATGCACTTGCTAAAAGTGTGAATTCTGCAATTTCGGGCGGGCTACACTATGCCCTTGCTTTCGTTCCCGCCCAACTCATTCACATGGGAATATTGATTACTTTGCTTTGGCTCAATATCCATTGGTTTTAAAAATTTCTATTGTGCAAGCGAAGAAGTCTTCACCACATCGATGACGGTAACTACAAATTGATCAACCTTAAAATGAATATCAAAGTCTGAAAATTTCATTTTATAGATTCGTTCAGCATCTTCTTGATAGGCAGGCCGAGGATCTAAAGCTAACACTTGCTCAAGCTCATCAATGTACTGCGAATCTATTTCTTTATTTTGAAGAAAATATTTTTGTGCTGTTAACGCAGCTTCAGTCCAAATGACTGCCTTTCGTTCAGGTTCTGCATGCGCATAACCACTTTGAGCCTCCGCAATTGCATCAGAATATTGAATATAGGGTTTGATATCTAAAATTGGGGTGCCATTTAATAAATCACTTCCAGTGACATAGACACGGACAGACTTGCCCACCTTTTCCACTTTATTAAGTTTTACGACTGAAAGCCCAATTGGAGAAGGTCTATACATACTTCGTGTAGCAAATACTCCAATTTTTTCATTACCACCTAAACGTGGCGGACGAACCTGTGGGCGGAACTTATCTGCACAGCCTTGATTTTTATTGTCATGAAACTGCCAAACTAACCAGAGATGACTAAATTGCTCAATTCCCTCAAATGCTAACAAGTCGTTATATGGTTCTACCATATCAATATAAGACTCAATATTGACCAAATTGGGCTGGCGTGGAATACCAAATTTTTCACGATAGGGAGAACACATGTGGCCAATGATGGGGAAGGTGACAGAATTGATCATCACTTTTTCTTATAAACACAATTAAATATATTCAGTTTATCGGGAATGAAATTAGATTAGAATAGCAATCTGTTTTCTTTTAATCGTGATCGAGACCTTTAATGGCTGCTTTTAACGTTGAACGCATTACTCATGTTCACCACTGGAATGACACTCTTTTCAGTTTTAAAACTACACGCGATACCAGCTTACGTTTTAAAAATGGTCAGTTCGTAATGATCGGACTTGAAGTGAATGGCAAACCGTTAATGCGTGCGTATTCGATTGCAAGTGCAAACTACGAAGAAGAGTTAGAATTCTTCTCAATTAAAGTACAAGACGGTCCTTTAACTTCGATTTTGCAAAAAGTACAAGTTGGTGATGAAATCTTAGTTTCTAAAAAACCAACAGGTACTTTGGTTCATGATGACCTTTTACCAGGTAAAAACTTATACCTTTTATCTTCTGGTACTGGTCTTGCTCCATTCTTATCAATTATTCGTGATCCAGAAACTTACGAACGCTTTGAAAAAGTCATCGTTGTTCACGGTACACGCTATATTTCTGAATTAGCTTATCAAGACCTTATCTTGAACGAATTACCAAACCATGAATTCTTTGAAGAGTTAGGTATTAAAGACAAACTTGTTTACTACCCTACTGTTACTCGTGAACCTTTCCACACTCAAGGCCGTGTAACAACTGCAATTGAAACTGGCGCTTTATTTGAAAAAATCGGTTTACCACGCTTCAACCGTGAAACTGACCGTGCAATGCTTTGCGGTAGCCCTGCATTCCTAAAAGACGTGGCTGCATTACTTGACCAACACGGTTTAGTTGAATCACCTCGTATGGGTGAAATGGGCGACTACGTCATTGAACGTGCGTTCGTAGAAAAATAATTTTTTCTAGACATAAAAAAACCGAGGCAAAGTCCTCGGTTTTTTATGTCTGTTTTACAATTTAATTGTGCCATCGATACAGGTGACAGCGGTTCCACCCACTAAAATTTTATCTTGATACAATTCAAGTTGAAGTTGTCCATCTCGACCTACCGCCCCACCTTGTGAAGAAACTACGACATCATTTTGTGCAGGAAGAATCCCATAATAACGAATAAATGAAGCTACGCTACCATTACCACTACCACAAACCGGATCTTCATTTATTCCACATGAAGGGGCAAATGAACGAACTTCTATGTGTTTTTGTTCATCATTATTTTCATGAAAACCAAAAACTGTCGCACCCGTAACTTTCATTTCTAAATCATGTTCTTTTAAAGCGGCAAAGTCTGGTTGGCTATCTAGAACAGCCTCAGCATTAACAGCTTGCAATACAATCCAGCGCGCCCCTACATCAACCAATGCAGCGTTCCATTGAGTATTAATTTCACATTTTAAAATTTCTGCTAATTTCTCAGTATGCATAGCATCTAGTGGGGTAATTTTAGGCTTAGGTAGTTCAAATGAAATATGACTTGATTCACTCACGGTCAGAGTCACCAAACCAGCACCGCACTGCTGTACCAGCTTACCTTCTTTCGCTTTAATTAGACCCGCCTCAAGTAAAGCATAGGCAGTACCAATTGTAGGATGGCCTGCAAATGGCAACTCACTTTGCGGAGTAAAGATTCGAACCTGATAGTCAGCTTGTGAATCGGTCGCAGGGAGTACAAATGTGGTTTCAGAAAGATTGGTCCAGTTCGCAATGGCTTGCATCTGCTCAGACGTTAAGGTGCTGGCGTCCATAATGACCGCAACAGGATTTCCTTTAAATGCTTGTGAAGTAAAAACATCAACTTGTTTAAATGCAACAACAGACATAGACCCACTCCTACTGATTTTGTAATTAAAAAATTATGGCTATTAAGTCCTCACCATTTCTTGATCTTACTGATTTATTTTTAATGGTCACAGTATCAGTTAATATTAAAAATAATAGACACAGTTGTTAAAAATAGATTCAGATTAAATGGATAAATCTATAAAACTAACAATATTTGAGATAATTAAGAGATCACTATAAAGTGTATCCATTGCTTTGGCTTTTTAATGAATTGACATGTACAAATATAAAAAAGTGAGTGATGACCTCACCCTGCAAATTCAAAATGGCAGGCAGCCTATTGGTTCTCGGTTGCCATCAATTCGAGATTGTGCCCAGCATTATCAGGTTAGTATTAATACCGTAAAAGAAGCTTATCGCCAGCTTGAAGATCAAGGTTTAATTTCAGTTCGTCCACAGTCTGGCTACTATGTTTGTCATGCCCCTTCAAACTTATTAGAACTCGAAGAGCGTTATGTCAGTGAAGAAAAAGTATCTCTTTCAGGAATTAGCTGTTTTCTCGCACAAATTGTTAAAAAACAAATGGACCCCGACTATGTCAATTTGGCCCTAGCTTGCCCTTCTGGGGAAAATTTTTATCCAATTGAACGCTTAAAACGCTTAACTGCTCAAGTTTTACGGACACAGCCAGATATTTTTAAAAGCTATACCTTGCCGCCCGGTTCTATACGTTTACGTACTCAAATTGCTAGGCGAAGCTTACAGTTAGGTATGTTTCTTTCAGCAGATGATATTGTGCTCACTCATGGCACGATGGAGGCTTTGAGTCTCGCGATTATGGCAACAACTCAAGCGGGCGACAGTGTAGCGCTTGAGATTCCTACATTTCACAACCTGTACCCACTCCTTCATAATTTAGGTCGAAAAATTGTAGAAGTACCGACCTCGCCACATACAGGTATGTGCCTTGATGCACTTGAAGAACTCTTAAAATCTCAAAGTGTACAAGCCATTTTAACCATTCCGACAGGACACAATCCTCTCGGTTTTAGCATGCCTGAAAGTAACCGTCGTCGCTTGGCAGAGTTAGCTAATCAGTTTCAAGTTCCTGTCATTGAAGATGCGATGTATGCCGAATTGCAACTCACCGAGCCTCTCCTACCCAATATTAAGGCATTTGACCAAAATGGATGGGTTTTGGTGTGTGGCAGCTATACCAAAACTGTAGCACCTGATTATCGGATTGGTTGGTTAGAAGCTGGACGTTTCCGTAATATTGTGCAGCAGCTTAAATTTACAACCACTGTTGCTGAGCCAGCTTTACTCACAGAAACTTTAGGACTTTTCTTAGAGAATGGCGGATATGATCTACATTTACGTCAACTCAAAAAACGCTATCAACAACAAATTGACACCATCAAATCTTATATTTACCGCTATTTCCCACTCGGTACCCGTGTGAGTCGTCCACAAGCGGGATTTATTTTATGGTTAGAGCTCCCCGAATCAATTGACACCCTAGAACTGTTTCACCAAGCAATGGACGAAAAAATCTTATGTATGCCGGGAATTTTGTGTTCGGCTGATAAACGATTTAGTCATTGTTTACGTATTGCAGCTTGTTTTGAGTTAAACCCCAAAATGTTAAATGCTTTGATGCGCTTAGGAGAGCTAGCAAAAAATATGCTGCCCGTACAAAAGGATAATGATCAAATCCCTACTAATTCAGTAGGTTGAATCCCAAATCCGGAGTTAATAAAATAAAACCATATATTTTTTATGCCTTTTATTTTATGAAAACTGAGCTCCTCTCTCCCGCAGGTTCACTTAAAAACATGCGCTATGCATTTGCCTATGGTGCAGATGCTGTATATGCCGGCCAACCACGTTACAGTTTACGTGTTCGTAATAATGCTTTTGATCATGACAACCTAAAAATCGGAATTGATGAAGCCCACGCTTTGGGCAAAAAGTTTTATGTTGTGGTGAACATTCAACCGCATAACAGCAAATTAAAAAACTTTATTCGTGATCTTGAACCGATTGTAGCGATGCAACCAGATGCACTCATTATGTCTGACCCGGGCTTAATTATGATGGTGCGTGAGCATTTTCCTGATGTGCAAATTCATCTATCTGTTCAAGCCAACGCCATTAACTGGGCCACTGTTAAGTTTTGGAAAGATTATGGTTTAAGCCGCGTCATTTTATCGCGTGAGTTGTCTTTAGAAGAAATAGAAGAAATCCAGCAACACGTACCCGATATTGAACTTGAAGTTTTTGTACATGGTGCTCTATGCATGGCCTACTCAGGCCGCTGCTTACTTTCTGGATATATGAATAAACGTGATGCCAACCAAGGTGCTTGTACCAATGCTTGTCGTTGGGACTATAAGTTGTATGAAGCCCAAGAAGATGCAAACGGTGATGTGATTCCAGTTACTCAGCTCAATGAGTCAGAAAAGCCTTGCTGCTCATCAGCACAATTAGAAACAACCTCGGCTCAAACGCTGCTGGTACAACGCAATGATGAAGAAATGTTTGCTGCCGAAGAAGATGAACACGGCACCTATTTTATGAACTCTAAAGATTTACGTGCGGTACAACATGTAGATCGTTTAACCAAAATGGGGATTGCCTCACTAAAAATTGAAGGCCGTACTAAATCCTATTTTTACTGTGCCCGTACCGCCCAAATTTATCGAAAAGCTATTGATGATGCTTTAGCAGGCAAACCATTTGACCCAAGCTTAATCAACCAACTCGAAGGTTTGGCAAACCGTGGTTATACCGAAGGCTTTTTGAGACGTCATGTGCATAGCGAATATCAAAACTATGCTGATGGTTCATCGCATTTCGACTACCAACAATTTTGTGGAGAGGTTTTAGAACGTCAAGGCGATTATATTCGCATTGAAGTTAAAAACCGTTTTGTGGTGGGCGACTCACTTGAGCTGATGACGCCTCAAGGTAATATCACCTTTAATTTAACCGAAATGCGCGATTTAAAAGATAACCCAATTACCGATGCTAAAGGTTCGGGGCATTTTGTTGAGATTCCACTTTCACAAGATGTTGATGTTAGTTATGCCCTACTCATACGCAATTTGCCGCATGCTAAGGAAAACATTACTGCCTCAACATTAGCTTATTCAGCGAGTTAAACATGGCACTTTTGATTACAAATGACTGTATCAATTGTGATATGTGCTTACCGGAATGCCCCAATACAGCTATTTTTGAAGGCAACAAAGTTTATGAAATTGATCCACTTCGTTGTACAGAATGTGTAGGCTTTTATGATGCCCCCACATGTAAGGCGGTTTGTCCAATCGATTGCATAAAACCAGACTCTGCACATATTGAAAATAAAGAGCAACTGCTAGAGAAATTTAAGGATTTAAATATACTCGGCGAATCTATCTCTTAAAAGTCTATCGAGGATCAGGCTAAGATTGCTGATCCTCTTTTTATGACTATACAGATCAATGATTAAATAAATGAATAAAATAGCTGAGAACACTTTGCTAGTGATAAAATCAATTTATCAGTTCAGTTTGATTTAATGGTCATTTTGTACCAAAAAAATTAAACAATCGTTAAAACTGCCAAACCATTTCAACATTTCATGTAGATTGATCAAAAATCATTCTGGCGCAGCTCCCCATGTCTTATCTTTATTTAGCAATTGCGATTGCTTGTGAAGTCATTGCAACTTCAGCTTTAAAAGCATCTCAAGGTTTTACTGTTCCTATTCCATCCATTATTACAGTTGTGGGCTATGCGATCGCTTTTTATTTATTGTCCCTTACACTAAAAACGATTCCGATCGGAATTGCATATGCCATTTGGTCGGGTGCGGGTATTATTTTAATTTCTGCAATTGGCTGGATATTTTACAAACAACATTTAGACTTGGCGGCCTGTATTGGTCTTACTTTAATGATTGCAGGTATTGTGATTATTAATGTGTTTTCTAAAAATACCCATTTATAAAATATAAATAAAAAGAAACCGAGTACGATGAAACTCTTTTTATAAAAAATTTCACCTTACTCGGTATGAACAGCTTATTTCAAACTGCCCGTCAAAAATTGTTTTAGACGTTCACTTTTCGGGTTATTGAGTACTTCATCAGGATGACCCTGTTCCTCAATTTTCCCTTGATGCAAGAAAATCACTTGATTAGATACATGACGCGCGAAGCCCATTTCATGTGTGACCACAATCATGGTACGTCCTTCTTCAGCCAAGCCCTGCATTACTTTTAGTACTTCACCCACCAGCTCTGGATCAAGCGCGCTGGTTGGTTCGTCAAACAACATAACTTCTGGTTCCATAGCCAAAGCACGAGCAATCGCTACACGTTGCTGCTGACCACCAGATAAAAATGCCGGATATTTACTTTCAACACTTTCAGGTAATCCAACTTTGCGTAGATATTTCCGTGCACGCTCTTCTGCTTCTGCACGTTTTACCCCAAGTACGTGAATCGGCCCTTCAATGACATTTTCCAGCACTGTCATGTGAGACCACAAATTAAAATGCTGAAATACCATCATGAGCTGTGTACGCATTTTTTGTAGTTGCTTTGGTTCAACTACTTTTAAATTGCCTTTCTTATCAAAGACTGTGCGTAGCTTTTCACCATTGAGCTTAATCGTGCCATTGCTCGGTTGTTCCAAAAAGTTAATGCAGCGGAGTAAAGTACTTTTACCTGAACCCGATGAACCAATGATACTAATTACATCACCAGCATTTGCATCAAGTGATATTCCTTTAAGCACTTCATGATCGCCGAATTTCTTATGTAAATCGCGAATCACTAGTTTTGCAACTTGTTCCATTTATGTCTCCTAATGATTCGATGGCTTTAAAAATGCCAACCAACGTTTTTCAAGCTTACGAAATAGCCCAATCAAAATAAAAGCCAACACTGCATATAACGCCGCGGCAATTCCAAAAGCATTGAAGGTGTCATAGGTTGCCGCATTCACATCACGCGCAATTTTTAAAATGTCAGGAACAGTTGCTGTAAATGCAATGGTTGTCGCGTGCAACATTAAAATGACTTCATTGCCGTAAAACGGTAAAGCACGGCGTAACATCGATGGAATGATAATGCGAGTGTACCGTTTCCATTTTGACATACCGAAAGCTTGTGCAGCTTCAATCTCGCCATGGGGAATAGAACGAATCGCCCCAGCGAAGATTTCAGTTGTATATGCACCAGTATTGAGCGCGAATGCCAAAATGGTGCAATTTATGCCCTCTCGAAAAAAAGCATCAAGAGTCTGGTGTTCATGAATATAATCAAAGCTGTAAATACCTGAATAAATAATTAACAGTTGGATATACAATGGTGTGCCACGGAAAACATAGGTATATAACCAAACTGGGCCACGTAACCAAAGATTTTCTGATACTCGTGCAAGTGACAAGGGCACAGCGAGAACAAAACCAATACCAATAGAAAGCACCAATAACCAAGCAGTCATCGCGACACCGGTCATTTGCAAACCATCAGTCCAAAGGTATGCCTGCCAATATTGTTGAAGGATTTCAATCATAATTGTCCCTTCCTTACACCAGCAGAATAACGACGTTCAAGCCACATTAAAATCAGATTCGACACGGTGGTAATCGCTAAATAAATGGCAGCAGCCACGATGCTAAAAAAGAACAGTTGCATGGTATTTCTACCTGCATCTTGCGTAATTTTTACAATGTCAGTCAGGCCAATAATAGAAACTAGTGCTGTCGCCTTAATTAAAACTTGCCAGTTATTACCAATACCAGGCAGCGCAAAACGCATCATTTGAGGGAATAACACTCGGTGAAAAACCTGCCAAGGCGACATACCATAAGCCATTGCTGCCTCAATTTGGCCTTTTGGAACCGATTGAAATGCACCACGAAAGGTCTCGGTAAAATATGCACCATAAATGAACGCTAAAGTAATCACACCCGCCACAAATGGGTTGATATCAATTTGGTCCATTTGCAGTGCTTCAGTAATTTGGTTAAGCCCCAACTGCAAGCTATAAAATAACAGCAGCATAATGACCAAATCAGGCACACTTCGAATGAGCGTAGTGTAAGCTGTTGCTATATAACGTAAAATTTTAATACTTGAGAGTTTTGAGCTCGCACCAATTAAGCCAATAATCACAGAAAGTAAAAGTGACAACAACGCAAGCTGTATGGTCATCCATGTCCCGCTGAGCAGGAGTGGCCCAAAGCCAGAAAAAAACATGACTCATCTTCTCCTTAAAAACAATATCTAATATTGATGAGATGAGAATAGATTTAAAAATGTCGGCACTAAGCCGACATTTTTCACATCATTAGTAAATGCTAAAGGAGAAATATTTTTTCTCGAGTTTTTTGTATGTACCATCTGCAATGATTGCAGCGAGCGCTTTATTAATATTGGCTTTTAAATCCGCATCTTCTTTGCGTAAACCAATAGCTGCACCTACACCTAGTGTTTTTGCATCAACCACATTGCCACCAGCAAAACTGAAGTTTTTGCCTTTTGCTTGTTTTAAGAAAGCACCGTCAACCATAATTGCATCTTGTAAAGTCGCATCCAGACGACCTGACATCATGTCTTGATAAATCAAATCTTGGACTGGATAAGGTACAACCGTTACACCTTTTGGCGCCCAATAGGTTTTAGCATAAGTTTCTTGAATTGTGCCCTGTTGTACACCGACACGTTTACCTTTCAAAGAGGCAGCGGTAGGCAATAAAGGTGAGCCTTTTTTTGCAACCATACGGGTTGGTGTATTGTAGATTTTGCTACTAAATGCAATTTGTTTTGCACGCTCATCAGTGACTGTCATTGATGAAAGAATGCCATCAAATTTTTTCGCTTTAAGGGCTGGAATCATCCCATCAAAAGAGTTTTCAACCCAAACACATTTGGCTTTTAGTTTTGCACAAATTGCATTACCTAAATCCACATCAAAACCAGTTAACTTGCCATCTGGTGTTTTATATTCAAACGGCGCATAAGACGACTCAGTACCAAAACGAATCACCTTCCAATCCTTTGCTTGAACATTCGTTGCAACAGCAGCCAAAACTAAGGTTGTTGAAACGAACATTTTTTTCATAAAGCTTGCCATCTTGAAGCTTCTCCTTAAAATCCTAATAAGGTGATAAAAACTTGAGCAATTTCTAAATTACTCTTCTGCCGAAATAATTGCAATTTCTATACCAGTAAATTAAGGATTTATGAAGATGTCTAAACAATGGATTGTATTAACTGATTAAATGTTGAAAAATCACTCAAATTTTAAGTTAGTTTTTGAGTGTGTAAGCTTCAGCAATATTATGCTGCTCGACCAAAGTACGAATGGTATATTCATGACCAGTTTCTTTATCACAGGCAAATTCACATTTTTGATCTAAGGACATTGAGCAACCACTCAGCAATGGACAACCTGCAAACAATTCGGCGACCCAATCTACAAACACTTTTACTTTAAGCGATAAATGACGATTTTGAAGATAAACTGCTGAAATCGGCATTGGCGCCGGCGTCCACTGAGGCAATACCTCTTTTAACAAACCCGATTCTAAATGGTTGGTGAGCATATAACGTGGGCCTTGAATTATACCGAAACCCTGCAAAGCTAAGTCGATATAAGCATCACCGTCATTTACAGAAACACGTCCAAGTACTGACACACTTTTAATTAAATCATCAACCACAAAGTCCCAATCAAAGTTGCGTCCGGTACGGCTTGAAAAGAAGTGAATCGCTTTATGATTTTTCTGTAAATCTTCAATTGAAGTGGGCTCGCCATATTTTTCTAAATAAATCGGCGAAGCAGCTGTTGCACACTGGAAAGTTCCAATACGACGCGCAATTAAGCTTGAATCTTTTAATTCACCGACCCGAATTGCACAATCGACGGCCTCTCCCACCAAATCTACAGGTCGGTCGTTAAGGCCAATTACTAAATCAATATCAGGATAGCGTGCATGGAAATCGCGCAGCCTTGGAATTAAAATCAAACGTCCAATCGATACAGGCACATCAATACGAAGCTGACCTCTTGGTCCCCGCTCTGCATCATGAAAGGAAGATTCAATATCAGAAACATCCGCTAAAATTCGCGAAGTACGCTCATAATAAACCGCACCATCCGGTGTCAAACTAAGTTTGCGGGTTGTTCGATTAAGCAATCGAACCTGTAAATGTTTCTCTAAAGCCTGAATGGTTGTAGTCACTGAAGCACGCGGTAGGCCTAAACTGTCAGCCGCTAAACTGAAACTATTTGTTTCGACAACTTTGTTAAATACTTTCATGGCATGAAATAGATCCACACGCACACTCCTATCAATCAATGCATTTTTTAATCAAATGCACCAATTGTTATAAAAATACGAATAGTGTTATCGAATTTAATATATTTATTCGTGATTGACAAACTTTTATGCTCCGTCCATCCCATAAACCCTGTTTCTCCCATACGGACCAAAACTAAAAGTCTGAAAACAGGTATCCAAATAACTAGGAGCACCTCATGTCATTTTCCCGCAAACAGTTCGCACTGTCTGCCATCTTTGTTGCCCTCTTAGCAACAGGAGGCAGTTTTATGTTTTTACATGAAAATGCCGATGCAAAAGCTGCACCGACCTCTGCCCAACAAGCTGCAACTGTTGATATTTCTAATGTTATCAGCAAAACAATTACAGACTGGCAAGAATATTCCGGTCGCTTAGAAGCAATTGATCAAGTCGATATTCGCCCCCAAGTTTCCGGCAAACTTATTGCCGTACACTTCAAAGATGGCAGTCTCGTAAAAAAAGGCGATTTACTTTTTACAATTGATCCACGGCCTTTCGAGGCAGAACTGAATCGTGCTCAAGCTCAACTCGCTTCAGCTGAAGCACAGGTCACTTATACGGGTTCTAATCTTTCTCGTATTCAACGTTTAATTCAAAGTAATGCTGTCTCACGTCAAGAACTGGATTTAGCTCAAAATGATGCACGTTCAGCCAGTGCCAACCTACAAGCCGCTAGAGCAGCCGTTCAATCTGCCCGTTTAAATCTTGAGTACACCCGTATTACAGCACCTGTTAGTGGTCGAATTTCCCGTGCCGAAGTAACAGTCGGCAATGTAGTCTCTGCGGGTAACGGTGCACAAGTCTTAACAAGTTTAGTATCTGTCTCCCGCCTCTATGCATCTTTCGATGTTGATGAACAAACTTATCTGAAATATATCAGTAATCAGCGCAACTCAGCACAAGTTCCTGTTTATATGGGACTTGCCAATGAAACTGGTTTCTCTCGCGAAGGTACGATCAACTCAATTGACAATAACCTAGATGCAACCTCGGGTACGATTCGTGTTCGCGCGACTTTTGACAACCCAAACGGTGTTTTATTACCGGGCTTATATGCACGAATCCGTTTAGGCGGTGGTCAGCCTCGTTCAGCAATTCTGATTAGCCCAACCGCAGTTGGGGTCGATCAAGATAAACGCTTTGTCGTAGTAGTTGATGCTAAAAATCAGACAGCCTACCGTGAAGTAAAACTTGGTGCACAACAAGATGGTTTGCAAATCGTGAATAGCGGACTACAAGCGGGTGATCGTATTGTGGTGAACGGTTTACAGCGAATTCGTCCGGGTGACCCTGTTACGCCACACCTCGTTCCGATGCCAAATGCACAAATCACTGCTAGCAGTACTCCTCCTCAACCTCAGCCAACAGATAAAACATCAACTCCGGCAAAAGGTTAATCACATATGAATATTTCTAAATTTTTTATTGATCGGCCGATCTTTGCTGGTGTGTTATCAGTACTGATTTTACTCGCCGGTCTGCTTTCGGTATTCCAATTACCGATTTCTGAATACCCTGAAGTTGTTCCGCCATCTGTGGTGGTACGTGCTCAATATCCGGGTGCAAACCCTAAAGTGATTGCTGAAACCGTTGCCTCTCCGCTTGAAGAATCAATCAACGGCGTCGAAGACATGCTGTATATGCAATCTCAAGCAAACAGCGATGGTAATTTAACCATTACAGTGAACTTTAAGCTTGGTATCGACCCAGACAAAGCGCAACAACTGGTTCAAAACCGTGTGTCTCAGGCCATGCCTCGTTTACCTGAAGACGTACAGCGTTTAGGTGTTACTACCTTAAAAAGCTCACCGACTTTAACCATGGTAGTGCATCTGACCTCACCAGATAGTCGCTATGACATGACCTACTTACGTAACTATGCAGTATTGAACGTAAAAGACCGTTTGGCTCGCTTACAAGGTGTAGGTGAAGTCGGATTATTTGGTTCTGGTGACTACGCGATGCGCGTGTGGCTCGACCCGCAAAAAGTAGCACAGCGCAACCTCACCGCGACCGAAATTGTGAATGCAATCCGTGAACAAAACATTCAGGTTGCAGCGGGTACAATCGGTGCATCACCAAGTAATTCACCTTTACAGCTTTCAGTCAATGCTCAAGGCCGCTTAACGACTGAGCAAGAATTCGCAGATATCATTTTAAAAACTGCACCCGACGGCGCGGTTACCCGATTGGGTGATGTTGCTCGTGTTGAACTCGCAGCTTCACAATATGGCTTACGTTCATTACTCGATAATAAACAAGCAGTCGCGATTCCAATTTTCCAAGCTCCGGGTGCTAATGCTTTACAAGTTTCCGATCAAGTGCGTAGCACGATGAAGGAGCTTTCAAAAGATTTCCCATCTTCAATTAAATACGACATTGTTTATGACCCGACTCAATTCGTACGTGCCAGTATTAAAGCAGTAGTTCACACCTTACTTGAAGCAATTGCACTAGTTGTTGTGGTTGTTATTTTATTCTTGCAAACATGGCGTGCCTCAATCATTCCATTACTTGCTGTACCGGTTTCAATTATTGGTACATTCGCGCTCATGCTCGCTTTTGGTTACTCAATCAATGCGCTATCACTGTTCGGGATGGTACTTGCCATCGGCATTGTGGTCGATGATGCCATTGTGGTCGTCGAAAATGTCGAGAGGAATATTGAAGCAGGTTTAAGCCCAAGAGATGCAACTTATCGCGCCATGAGAGAAGTGAGCGGACCGATTATTGCGATTGCCTTAACGCTCGTTGCAGTATTCGTACCTCTTGCCTTTATGACAGGCTTAACAGGGCAGTTTTATAAACAATTTGCCATGACGATTGCCATTTCAACGGTCATTTCGGCATTTAACTCCCTTACCCTATCTCCTGCTTTGGCAGCCATGTTACTAAAAGGACATGATGCTAAACCTGATGCATTAACACGCATTATGAACCGTGTATTCGGACGTTTCTTTGCATTGTTTAACCGTGTATTTACACGTGCGTCAGACAACTATGGTAAAGGCGTAAGTCGTGTCATTTCCCATAAAGCATCAGCAATGGGTGTCTATGCAGCACTGTTAGGCTTAACCGTTGGAATTTCTTATATTGTTCCAGGTGGCTTCGTGCCCGCTCAAGACAAGCAATACTTGATTAGCTTTGCTCAACTACCAAATGGCGCTTCATTAGATCGTACTGAAGCGGTGATTCGTAAAATGAGTGACACTGCACTTAAACAGCCTGGTGTAGAAAGTGCCGTTGCCTTCCCTGGCCTCTCAATTAATGGTTTCACTAATAGCTCTAGCGCAGGTATTGTCTTTGTGACTTTAAAGCCATTCGACGAACGTAAGGCTAAAGACTTATCTGCAAATGCAATTGCTGGTGCTCTTAACCAGAAATATTCAGCTATTCAAGATGCATATATTGCAGTTTTCCCACCACCACCAGTGATGGGTTTAGGGACCATGGGCGGCTTTAAACTACAACTTGAAGACCGAGGTGCCTTAGGCTATTCAGCCTTGAATGATGCTGCACAAAACTTTATGAAAGCAGCACAAGCAGCCCCTGAACTTGGTCCAATGTTCTCAAGTTATCAAATTAACGTACCTCAACTAAATGTAGATCTGGACCGTGTGAAAGCCAAGCAACAAGGTGTTGCCGTGACAGATGTTTTCAACACCATGCAGATTTATTTAGGCTCTCAGTACGTTAACGACTTTAACCGCTTTGGACGTGTTTATCAGGTTAGAGCACAAGCAGATGCTCCTTTCCGTGCTAACCCTGAAGATATTTTGCAGCTTAAAACCCGAAACAGTGCCGGACAAATGGTGCCGTTATCTTCATTGGTAAATGTAACTCAAACCTATGGTCCTGAAATGGTCGTTCGTTATAACGGCTATACCTCAGCAGATATTAACGGCGGCCCTGCATCAGGTTATTCATCTAGCCAAGCAGAAGCGGCGGTTGAACGTATTGCTGCTCAAACTCTACCACGTGGTATCAAGTTTGAATGGACAGATTTAACTTACCAAAAAATCTTGGCTGGTAATGCAGGACTCTGGGTATTCCCAATTAGTGTCTTACTGGTGTTCTTAGTTTTAGCTGCTCAATATGAAAGTCTAACTTTACCTTTAGCTGTAATTTTAATTGTACCAATGGGAATCTTGGCGGCTCTGACAGGTGTCTGGCTGACAGGTGGAGATAACAACATCTTTACCCAAATCGGTTTGATGGTACTGGTCGGGCTGGCCTGTAAAAATGCCATCTTAATTGTTGAGTTTGCACGAGAACTTGAAATGCAAGGTGCAACTGCCTTTAAAGCTGCTGTTGAAGCAAGTCGTCTACGTTTACGCCCAATTTTAATGACTTCTATTGCATTCATTATGGGTGTTGTACCACTGGTTACTTCAACTGGTGCAGGTTCTGAAATGCGTCATGCCATGGGTATTGCAGTGTTCTTCGGCATGATTGGTGTAACGCTGTTTGGTTTGTTCCTGACCCCTGCCTTTTATGTCCTGATTCGTACACTGAACAGCAAACATAAATTACATTCGGCAGCAGTTCATGAAGCGCCATTATCTACCCCACATGATCATTAAGGAGGACATTTGATGGCTACAGCAAAACAAAGCTTATTATTGTCCTCACTCATGGGAAGCCTGCTGCTTGCAGGCTGCTCTTTGGCTCCGGAATATCAACCTGCAAAGGTCATAGTTCCCGTTAAATTTAAAGAGTCTGACCCTAAACTCGAGGATAATAACTGGAAAATTGCCCAACCTGCCGATCAGCAGGTTCGAGGTGAATGGTGGCGTGTTTTTAATGATGTTCAATTAAATGAGCTAGAACAACAAGCGATTGCCGGCAACCAAAGTCTAAAAGCCGCAGCTGCTAATATTCAAGCTTCCCGCGCATTACGTTCAGCAGCACAAGCTGAACGCTTGCCAAGTATTAGTGCTGGCTTTGGTCCAACTCGGCAAAAACCTTCTCCCGCTTCATTGGGTCTAGATGACAATGCTCATACGTCTGCACAGACCTTATGGCGTGCTCAAGCGAATGTTTCATATGAACTCGATTTATTTGGGCGTATCGCCAGTAGTGTCAATGCAGCAACAGCTGATGTACAGCAACAAGAAGCTCTATATCAATCGGCGCTTTTAGCTTTACAAGCAGATGTTGCCCAAGGCTACTTTCTCATTCGTCAGCTTGATGCTGAACAAGCAATTTATAATCGTACTATTAAGTTACTTGGCGAGACACGCGACTTAGTTCAAACACGTTTTAGAAATGGTTTAGTCAGTGAATTAGATGTTTCTCGCGCACAGACTGAACTAGCTACAGCACAAACGAACGCATTAAATATTGCTCGTAACAGAGCTAATGCAGAGCATGCACTTGCAGTATTATTAGGCAAAACACCAGCTGAGTTTAGCTTGGCAGTTCAACCTTCAACTGCAAACAGTATTCGTCTTCCAGCAGGTTTACCTTCGGCTTTACTTGAAAGACGACCTGACATTGCGGCTGCCGAGCGTGCTATGGCAGCAGATAATGCGCGTATTGGAATTGCACGTGCTGCTTTCTTCCCAAAACTGGACCTAACAGGTGCCCTCGGTTATGAATCATCAAGTTTAGGTGAGTTGGGTAAATGGTCGGGCCGTACATTCTTGCTTGGTCCTGTGGCAGGTACTATTTTGTCTTTGCCATTATTTGACGGCGGGCAACGTAAGGCTGGAATTGCTCAAGCACGAGCTGCCTATGAAGAAAGCGTTGCAAACTATCGCCAAACTGTATTGAATGCATTTCGCGAAGTTGAAAATGGTTTATCAGATCAAAGAATTCTTGATCAGCAAATTCAGGCTCAAAGCCAAGCACTCTCTTCTTCTCGTCATGCAAATCAATTGTCTCATTTACGTTATCGAGAAGGTGCGATTAGCTATCTTGATGTGATTGACTCAGATCGGACTATTTTGCAACAAGAGCAACTTTCTGCACAGCTAAACGGCAGTAGAATGATGGCTAGTGTAGATTTAATCCGCGCATTAGGGGGTGGATGGCAGGCTGTTTCAACTAATTAACGTGATATAAAAAAGCGCCATATGGCGCTTTTTTTATATTTACAACTTATTGTGCGTATACAGGGAATTTTGCACAAAGCGCTTCAACTTTCGCTTTTACTTCAGCAATAACTTTTTCGTCACCTTTGCTGTCAATCACGTCAGCGATCCAACCAGCAAGTTCACGAACTTCCGCTTCACCAAAACCACGAGTTGTTACTGCTGGAGTACCGATACGGATACCAGAAGTCACGAATGGAGAACGTGGATCATTTGGAACTGAGTTTTTGTTCACAGTAATGTGAGCAGCACCTAACCAAGCATCTGCATCTTTACCAGTTACGTCTTGTTTGATTAAAGATAACAAGAATAAGTGGTTGTCTGTACCGCCAGAAACAACATCATAACCACGAGCGATGAATACTTCAGCCATAGCTTGAGCATTTTTCACAACTTGTTGTTGGTAAGCTTTGAAGTCATCAGACATAGCTTCTTTGAAGCAGATTGCTTTAGCAGCAATCGCATGCATTAATGGACCACCTTGGTTACCAGGGAATACAGCTGATTGAAGTTTTTTCTCAATTTCTTCATTCGCTTTCGCAAGGATTAAACCAGAACGTGGACCACGAAGTGTTTTATGAGTCGTCGTTGTTGTTACGTCAGCAATTTGAACTGGGTTTGGATATACGCCAGCAGCAACAAGACCTGCAACATGAGCCATATCAACAAAAAGGTAAGCACCAACTTTGTCCGCGATGTCGCGGAAACGTTGCCAATCTACAACACGGCTATAAGCAGAGAAACCAGCAACGATCATACGTGGCTTGTGCTCTAATGCTAAACGTTCAACTTCTTCGTAATCGATCTCGCCAGTTTCAGCGTTTAGACCGTATTGAACTGCATTATAAGTTTTACCAGAGAAGCTTACTTTTGCACCGTGAGTCAAGTGACCACCGTGAGCCAAGCTCATACCTAAAACAGTATCACCTGGGTTAAGAAGCGCTAAATAAACAGCAGAGTTAGCTTGTGAACCAGCGTGTGGTTGAACGTTTGCGTAATCTGCACCAAAAAGTTCTTTAGCACGATCAATCGCCATTTGCTCGATAATATCCACATACTCGCAACCGCCATAATAGCGTTTGCCTGGATAACCTTCTGCATATTTGTTCGTAAGTTTTGATCCTTGCGCTTCCATCACAGCAGGAGAGCAATAGTTTTCAGATGCAATTAACTCGATATGTGCTTCTTGACGCTCACCTTCAGAAGCAATTGCTTGAGCTAATTCTGGATCAAATTCAGAAATGGAAATATTGGCAAACATTAGCGGGGGTCCTATAAATTAGGGCTTTTAAGCCGTGCTAAGATTGCGGCATATTGTAGCATGAACTTTATAATTAAACAGAATGAAGTTAGCTCAGTTTTAAATAAAAATGGCTCAAGTTTTATAAAAAATGAGCCATTGTTTATAAATCAAATAAAAAGCTCGTCTAAAGCTTATATTTTAAATGTCTTCATCGTTAATTTTAGCTTATAACAATATTAAAAAGTTTTTAAATATCAATGACTCTATTGAGCTGATAGTAAGGTCTGAACATTTCCAACAATATTATCTACATTACTGCTCATCACCGTGCCATGGTCCCAGTTACTCGTCACATAACTATTAATTTTAGTGCCTACGACAGTGGCATTAGATATCAATAAAACTGTTTTCCAACCAAATATCTAGTAGCCTACTTTAATCTAATTCTGTCCTTAGAAAATGTTTTAAAGTGGGTAGCCAACTGTTAACATTCTTGATTACTCGTGATTGTTTAAAGGGCCAGTTATGCAAACCATTATTTTAGATACAGAAACACATACGCTAAATGGTTTGCCTATTGAAATTGCGTATGCCCCAATTGAAATTAACGAGGGTAAGCTGACTTTAGATAAGAGCAAATTGTTTGATCAACTTTATCAGGTTGGTGCACCTATCTCTTTCGCGGCTATGGCAGTACACCATATATTAGAATCAGATTTAGAAAACCAACCCCACTATAGAAACTTTAAATTGCCAGAAACTACAACTTATATTATTGGTCACAATATTGATTACGATATTGCTGCGATTGCTCGTTGTGGTGTGGATGTTTCTCATATCAAACCGATTTGTACACTAGCTTTAGCACGCAAAACTTGGCCTGAAGCAGAAGCACATAATATTTCAGCACTCATCTATATGATTTCTCAAGGCAGCAGTAAAGCTCGAGAATTGCTCAAAGGCGCGCACCGAGCCGATGCGGATATTATTTTGACCGCTAATATTTTGATGCATATTGTCTATCATTTAAATATTCAGGACATTGAAGAGCTTTACCGAGTTTCTGAAGAAGCACGCATCCCTACGACTATTAATTTTGGTAAGCATAAAGGCACAGCAATTGCTGAACTTCCTAAAGACTATATTCAATGGTTATTACGCCAAGATGAACTGGATGTGTATTTACGTAAAGCATTAGAAGGCGCATTTTAAAGTCTTAAATAGATGATATTCATCAATTCTTCATCATATTGTCATTTTTGAGTTTTATGGTTAACCCCATTTATATTTTATTAAAAACAGTACTGTTCAACTGAGAAAATTGAACAGTCTGATTTTTTTATTTGGGGAAAAATGATGGCTGGTTTTTATCGAACCAATTTGGGAAGAGTCGCGCTTCAACAACGTAACATTAGTTTAAATGCAAAACAAAGACGTTTACTACTATTAATAGATCACGAAGATTTTCAAAATTTAAATAGTGAATTTAAAAAACGTATTGCATCTCCAGAGCTTATTCAACAGCTCATCGACTTAAAACTTATTGCTTCTTCTAGCGAAAATTCTTCAGAATTAAATGAACAAATATCTTTCCCACAATCACCTGTAACTACAATAGAAGCTCATCAAAAAAGCACTATAGATGATAATAAAAGTGATGATACAGTTAGTGAAATTCAGGTTACTCAATCATCATCTTTTCAACTTTCACATACTGAAATTACCCAGCCACCAGTTCCAGTTCAAACACTCTCTTTTGAAGAAATACAACATTTGATGAAGCAAAGCTTGAGTCAATATTGTGGGCTTATGGCAAAACCGCTTATTCAAAAAATAGAACAAATAAAAACGCTTCAAGAGCTTAAAATGTGCCAAATGCAATGGATTACCAGCTTACAGGAGTCGCGTATTCCGCCTCATGAACTAGCATATACGCTTCATTCTATTAATTATTCAATTCAACTTATTCAACAACGCATCTAAAAAAGCAACAAGCTGCTGTTTAATTAAGCATTAAACTCACTTGTTACCTATTTCGTGCTTTACCTATTGGTGTTTTTTTCCTATGATGTGGCCCACACATGTGCGCTCGTAGCTCAGTTGGATAGAGTACAGGTTTCCGAAGCCTGGGGTCGTGGGTTCGATCCCCGCCGGGCGCACCAGTTTATATATAATAACTTCATAAACTTATCTCAATTTTATAAAATTCCGACTATTTTACTTGGTTTATTAATCATTATCGCTCAAAATATACCCCTCTTTCATAATGTGAGAATTTCATGACTGATGCTTTGGTTTTAAGAGATTTGTCCAAAACATATCGTAATGGTTTTCAGGCGTTAAAAGGTATTAACCTCACTGTGCCTGAAGGTGAATTTTATGCGTTGTTAGGCCCAAATGGTGCCGGCAAATCAACAACCATTGGTATTATCAGTTCCCTCACGAAAAAAACCGAAGGAACAGTTGAGATTTTTGGACATAATCTCGACACTCATCCATCCTTGGCAAAACAACAACTTGGTGTCGTCCCTCAAGAATTTAACTTTGGACAGTTTGAAAAAGCATTCGATATTTTAGTCACCCAAGCTGGCTATTACGGCATACATAAAAAGATTGCAGAAAAACGCGCTGAACATTATTTAGAAAAACTAGGCCTATGGGAAAAGCGTAATATACAAGCACGCATGTTATCTGGTGGTATGAAACGCCGCCTCATGATTGCACGTGCCATGATGCATGAGCCTAAACTTCTTATTTTAGATGAGCCTACCGCAGGTGTAGATATTGAGTTACGCCGTTCTATGTGGGATTTTCTGACCGAAATGAACGAAAGCGGTACTTCTATTATTTTGACTACACATTATCTCGAAGAAGCAGAAATGTTATGTCGTCAAATTGCCATCATTGACCGCGGTGTCATTAAAGAAGATACCAGCATGAAAAGTTTCTTAAACCAGTTGAGTGAAGA
This sequence comes from Acinetobacter sp. C13, assembly GCF_016809775.1. Lineage (NCBI taxonomy): Bacteria > Pseudomonadati > Pseudomonadota > Gammaproteobacteria > Moraxellales > Moraxellaceae > Acinetobacter > Acinetobacter sp. C13. The sequence goes on along the minus strand of NZ_JAFBJL010000002.1, from coordinate 375,732 downwards.
ATCTTTTATTTTCGATTTGGCAGAACCAATTGCCCCACTCCAGTTAAATATTATTGGTGTGAAGTTCAACTTAATTGATAGCAGCACTTTAGAAGTGACAATGGATAAGGCACATACATTAAATGACTTATTCCAACTTTTAGAGTCACAAGGCATTCGTGTTCGTAGTATGCGTAACAAATCGAACCGTCTAGAAGAGCTATTCGTCAAAATGGTCGAGAAAAATCTTGAAGGAGAGGCAAAATGAATTTTAACCAACTGCAAATTGCCCTCTGGACTCTAGTTCGTAAAGAAGTACGCCGTTTTCTACGTATTTGGCCACAAACCCTATTACCACCTGCGATTACGATGAGTTTATACTTTGTCATTTTCGGTAATTTGGTGGGATCTCGCATTGGACAAATGGGTGGCGTGAGCTATATGCAGTTTATTGTGCCCGGCCTCATCATGATGGCTGTTATTACCAACAGCTATGCTAACGTATCTTCAAGTTTCTTTAGTGTAAAATTCCAAAAAAGTATTGAAGAACTGATTATGAGTCCCGTACCACTCCATATTATTTTGTGGGGCTATGTCATTGGTGGTATTTGCCGTGGTGTATTGGTCGGGGCAATTGTGACGACAATGAGTATGTTCTTTACAGACCTTTTTATACATAACTGGTTCGTAACTATATATACAGTCTTAATTACCTCAGTTCTTTTCTCATTAGGTGGTTTTATTAATGCAGTTTATGCAAAATCATTTGATGATATTTCTATTATTCCCACCTTTGTCCTTACACCTTTAACCTATTTAGGTGGTGTCTTCTATGCCATTAGTGCGCTTGGCCCTTTTTGGCAAAAACTTTCTTTAATTAATCCTATTGTGTACATGGTTAATGCTTTCCGTTTCGGCATTTTAGGTCATAGTGACGTGAATGTTACGTTCTCTTTAATCATTGTGACATTATGCTGTGTTGTACTTTACGGAATTGCTTACTATTTACTTGCTCGTGGTTCAGGAATGCGTGAATGAGTGTCGAACAGTCTTTATTGGGTAAAGAAACTCAATATCCAACTAACTATCAACCTGATGTTTTATTTCCAATTGCTCGTGCTCAGTCTCGTGAAGCCTACTCGCATATTGAAGGTATTACGCAAGGTAAAGATTGGTGGCATGTTTTTGAAATTTCATGGTTAAACGCTCATGCTATCCCGCAAGTTGCTATTGGCAGAATTACACTGCCAGCTTCTTCACCAAATTTGATTGAATCAAAGTCATTAAAACTTTACTTCAATAGCCTTAACTTCACTCAGTTTGACTCTAAACAGTCATTTATTGAAACGGTTGAAAAAGATCTATCTGCTGCGGCAGGTGCAAAAGTTGAGTTAACGTTATTTCAAGTAGATGATTTAGACATTTCTAAACCTCAAGGCATTTGTATTGATGACTTAGATCCAGAGCGTTTAGAGCAACATCCAGATGCGACTCTTTTAAAACGAGATGCGTCTGATGAAGAAGTCGAAATTGAACTGTATTCTCATCTTTTAAGAAGTAACTGCCCAGTCACGGGACAACCAGATTGGGGTACAGTTTTTATCCGTTTTAAGGGCAAAAAACCTTGTTATCGTAGTGTTTTAGCTTATATTATCTCGTACCGTCAGCATAACGGCTTTCACGAACAATGTGTCGAGCAGATTTTTGCGGATATTTGGCAAAATTTGCAGCCTGAAAAGCTGATGGTTTATGCAACTTATACTCGTCGCGGCGGACTTGATATTAACCCTTGCCGAGTATCGGATCTTTCATGGATGCCAAAACCGATTCGATTGGCACGACAATAAAACGAATAATTTGAGGATACACCATGCCGTTTTTTGGTTTTACCCCTTCTGAAGGCTTATTGAACGATATACAAACTGGAATTGCAAACAAAAATTCTAGTGAGCCTTTATATCCACTTCGCGATAAGATTGCTTTACAACTTAATGAAGAGATTATTGATAATGTCTTAATTCAGTTAGTTCAGCACTTCCCTGCAAGTGAAAAGCGCGATACTGCCGAAAAACTCGCAGGCTATGTCAAATCAACAGTCGCTGTTCTTTTAAAACAATTGTTAAGCAAAGCGCCAAACGATGTTGTTAAACAGTCGGTAGAGTTCTCTGAAAAAAGCTTATTTAAAGATCCACAAGGTCAATATAAAGTAGGTGTAACTCTAGATCCTAGTTTAGTGACTAATCTTCAGCATAACTTCACTGAGCTTAAAGCGGGTAACGATATCAATAAAGCTGCATTGGCTGAACTGTATAAACAGTTTGGAGATGCTATGGTTAAACATTTTATGTCTGATTTTAATAAGACATTAGACCTTGGCATGATCAAGCGTAAAGCAGCTGATATTGGTGCGGCAGCTGTAACAAAAGCAGTTCATATTGCGATCGACAAACTCATCCCTAGCTTAAATCGCACTGAACTAAAAGCGATGGCTGAATATCACGAAAGTCTATTCTTTAACTAATAAGAAATAGCCTATCGGAAACCTAGCGAGAGCTAGGTTTTTTTATTGCAAAATATTGATATACATTGCCATTAATCAGGTTTATGTTAGCATGCGCCAAGCACTGATTGACCTAGTTAACGCCGCATGTCTCCTAGCCCACAATATAAGTTTTTACGCCAAGCTCCTCGAGATGGTCTTAGCACCGCTATGCAACCATCAAGGTGGCAACAACTCCACATTGACCCGTGGTTATGTCTATTTTTGCTGTTAAATGCGCTATTAGGTTTAACCGTACTATATAGTGCTTCAGCACAGGATGTAGGATTGGTCAGTAAACAAGCCATGAGTTTTGGTATTGGCTTTTTAGTAATGTTTGGTCTAGCCCAAATTCCGCCTAAGGTCTATCAAGCGTTTTCCCCCTACTTTTATTTGTTTGGCCTATTTTCGCTTGTGGCAGTTATGGTATTCGGTGAAGTCCGAATGGGTGCTCAGCGCTGGATTGATATTCCAGGTTTCGGAAGTGTCCAACCCAGTGAGTTCATGAAAATCGGCATGCCGATGATGATTGCATGGTTTTTAGCACGAAAACCTCTTCCCCCTAGTTTTTCACAAGTTGTTTTATCATTAATGTTAATTGGTATTCCCTTTTTACTGATTGCAGAACAACCTGATTTAGGCACATCACTTTTAGTATTAGCAAGCGGTATATTTGTCTTATTTTTAAGTGGGCTATCATGGCGGATGATTGGTGCAGCTGCCGCATGTGCAGCAATTGTAATTCCAATTGCGTGGGAATTTCTTTTACACGACTATCAACGCCAAAGGGTTTTAACTTTACTTGACCCCGAGGCAGACGCACTCGGTACGGGTTGGAATATTATTCAATCTAAAACTGCAATTGGTTCTGGTGGTTTTTCAGGTAAAGGCTTCCTTGAAGGTACCCAATCACATTTACACTTTTTACCCGAAGGACATACTGACTTTATTATTGCTGCATATTCCGAAGAATTTGGACTCATCGGTGTACTTATTTTAGTAATTCTTTATTTTGCCATTATTTTTAGAACATTCCAGATCGGTTTACAAAGCTTCCATAACTATGGACGTTTAGTTGCTGGCGCCTTTGGTTTGTCTTTTTTTGTTTATGTATTTGTAAATGCGGGAATGGTCAGTGGTATTTTACCTGTAGTAGGTGTTCCTTTACCTTTTATGAGTTATGGCGGAACAGCTATTATTACTTTAATGGCCACCTTTGGTTTAGTCATGTCCATTCATACACATCGATAATCTGGAATTTTAAAACGATATGTTGTCTCAACACTTAAATAAAACTTTAAAAATGCTCGCTTTGTGTACTGGCTTAATCAGTACAAGTCATTTCGCTCAGGCCAACGATTTTGCAACACATCCTGATTATTTAAATTTTAAACAAAAAACGATGAATGCTTATGGTTTAAGTAGCGATCAAGTTGATGCAGCTATGAGTGGCGCAAAAAATTTACCAAACATTCTAAATATTATGACTCGTCCAGGTGAAAGTAAACCTTGGTATGATTATCGTTCTATGTTCTTGGTTGAAGGCACAATTCAACGTGGTGTCCGTTTTAAAAATCAATATGCAGATGCGTTAAATCGCGCAGAACAACAATATGGCGTATCTCAAGCTGTCATTTTAGGTATTTTGGGCGTTGAAACAGGTTATGGCGCAAATAAAGGTTCTTTTATTACACGTGATGCTTTAGCTACCCTTGCTTTTGGCTACCCTCGCCGTGCTGAATATTTTGGTGATGAGCTAGCTGCTCTTATTGCATGGACTTATAAAGAAGGCTACCCAACAAATAGTATTGTAGGTTCCTATGCAGGTGCGATTGGCTATCCACAATTTATGCCAAGCAATATTAGTAAATATGGGGTGGATTATGACGGTAATGGACATATCGACTTAAGAAACTCAGCAGAAGATGCTATTGGATCAATTGCAAACTACTTAGCAAAACAAGGTTGGCAACGCGATCAACCGATCGGGTTTATGGCTCGTTACACTGGGTCAAATCCAGAAAGTATTATTGCTAAAGATTTAACGCAACCTTTCCCATATGGTGCATTAAAGACACTCGGTATTTCTCCATTGAATCCTTTAGTTAAAATTGATGATCTCGATATGGTGAATGTTATTCAATTACAAGACTATAATGGACCAATTTACTATTTAACTTACCCGAATTTTCAAGTGATTACGACTTATAACAAGAGCCGCATGTACGCTACAGCTGTATGGTTATTAGGCACCGAAGTAGCTAGCCGATAGGCTAGCTTTTTTTATGCTTTATGTAAAAGTCAATAAATATTTTTGTTAAATAGATCACAATACATACATTTTTAATAACTTGTTACATTATTGATTATTTTTTATCCTAAAACTGTAAGTTTTTGCCCTTTTTGTAAAGATTTCTCGTTAAAGACTAGACACTCTCCGTAACCGATGAATATTATCCACCCCAATATAGCAATTGCAAAAGTGAATAATAAGGCATGTTCACTTTAAATTTCAGTCAATGGCTGAAAGAAAAAGTACATGTTCTCAGGAGTTTATACAAATGCAGTTATCGCTGAAATACGTTCTTGCACTGACGGCTAGTTTAAGTATGGCCCCACTGCACGCTGAAATGGTGCAGTCATCATCATTAAACAGTGATGTAGATGGTCCTAATCTAGCAGCACGTGTATTGAGTAAAGATACTCAAAACTTTAATTCTCGTTTTTCTAACATTAACAGTCTTTCAATCACTGAACGTTCTGGCGATCAAATCCGTCGTCAAGCTATCGCAGCAAAAATTGAAATCCCTGAAGATGAGCCTTCAGTGATTGAAAAACTTAACACAGTAGCTTCAAACACTGTTCGTAAGTTTAGCCAAACTGGTATGGCATCTTGGTATGGCCGCCAATTCCATGGTCGTAAAACTGCAAGTGGTGAAACATTCGACATGAATGCTTTAACTGCTGCTCACCGTAGCCTACCGTTGAACTGTTACATTCGAGTAACGAATAAAGACAATGGTAAAAGTGTGGTTGTAAAAGTAAATGACCGTGGTCCTTTCCATGGCAACCGTGTACTTGACCTATCATACGGTGCAGCTAAACGTCTTGGTATTACCAATGCTGGTACAGCTAAAGTAAATATTGAGCGTGTTGATGGCCCAACTTCATAAGTTATAGCCTCTCGAGTTCATGTAAAAAGCCGCAATTTTTTCTGCGGCTTTTTTATATTTTAAGTTATCAAAATAATTCCTAACGTAAAGTTAAAAAATCCTCTTTTTTTGACCCTTATCCAGCTCTGAATTTGAATGTTTTTTAAACAAAAAACTATGTTTATTTAATACCAGTTAATTTTACGTCTAATTTGCGTTTAGAGCGTCTTTTTTAAATTTGCGCTACCCTAGTACCATTTTTCCAAAATAAAGGCTATTTATGGCGTTTTTAGAGTAGATGAGTAGAGCTTTTTCATACAATTTTCCCATCAATCTCAAAATTACGCTTTTTTAGATGATTTCATCATCTAGCAACACAGAAAAAATATTATGAAAAATCGCCCCATTCTTGTGGTCGAATTGTCCACCTTTTCAACTACAGTCACATTATTTTTTCATTTGCCCTTTCTTAGTTTTTTTAATACAACGCTCCCTATAGTTGAATAGTGTTAGTTTCTTGTCGAGATCCTCAAGAACAGGCTAAAATATACTCACAAAAAATAAATCAAAGTTAAAACAAGGAGTGTGCTACTAATGAAATCCATTACTGAATGGTTTGATGAATATAGCGAAAGTCATCAAAATCCAACCAATAAACAAATTCACTGGCTTTGCGTTCCCGCCATTTTATTTTCTATTATTGGAATCATTGCACATTTCAGCACATTGCTTACTGCTTTATTACTTGTGTTGACCTTAGTATTTTATGCACGTTTAGATCTTGTACTTGCTGTGGCAATGGCTGCTTTACTTGTTGTTATGGCATGGCTCATTTATACCCTACCTGTAGGAGTCGGGTTTTATATCGCTATTTTTGTGATTGCTTGGGTTGGACAATTTTACGGACATAAAGTCGAAGGCAAAAAGCCCTCGTTCTTTAAAGATTTACAATTCCTACTAATTGGACCAGTTTGGTGTATGGATGCTTATCTCTCAAAAATCTTACCTAAATGGAAAAGCAGACAAAAACAAGCTCTTCCTTAAAGATTAACTTAAAGCTGAATCCTTTCGATTCAGCTTTTGCATGTTAGTAATTTATTAGAAAATTTATAAAATAAAAAACCCCTAAACTTGCTATCACACTTAAAAGAACTTTTTTTAGGTACATAGCGATTACAATACAAAAGATTGCTGCATAAATATAAGGATTATTTATCACGCCTCTTAAATGATTACCATCGAAAAAAATAACTGGAATACAAATTGCAGTTAACAAACAAGGTGCAGAATAGTTAAGCATCTTATTCAGAATAAGCGGCAGTTTAATTTTTACTTGAGGTTCTAAAAAATAATAGCGATTAAAAAAGACGATTGCTGCCAAGCCTAAAATCATAAACCAAGACATATTATTACTCCTTACCTATTTTTTCAGTTAAAACAGCAATTAACATTCCCATTAATCCTGAAAGTAAAATCGCACCCTCAATTTGATAAAATTTAAATAAAAACCCACTTATACAAGTTGTTAGCACACCAACTATGACCGGAAATCCTTTACATAACGGCACAATCATGGCAATAAAAATAGCAACGATCGAAAAATCCAAATGGTAATTTAAAAGATCAGGTATCACTGTCGCCAGCAGTATTCCCACCAAACTAAAAGCAACCCAAAATAAATAAAAACACAGTCCTGCTCCCAACAGATATTCCGAACTTCTTTTTTCCAATGGAGCACTCACCGCAAACAATTCATCTGTTAATAAAAAGCCTAAACTCAATCGTTTCGGTAGGGTCAAAATAGAAATGTCATTTCTTAAAGTTAATGCATAAATAAAATGCTGAGCCGTTAAAAAGAAAATAGTCAAATAAATTGTAAAAACAGATGCACCTTCCATAGCCATGCTTAAGCTAACCAACTGAGCAGCTCCAGCAAAGACGAGTCCAGACATTGCTAGTGCTTTATAAAAAGATAATCCTGCATGAATTGCCATAGATCCCGCTAAGATTGCCCACGGAATAACAGAAATTGACAAGGGCAAAATATCCATTGCACCACGTAAAAATAAATAGGATGGCTTATTTTTTGAAAACCCAACTGGCTGATTAAGCTGAATATTCATATATAAAATCCAATATAAGAAACATCTCTATACCATGCTTGATGAGTGCCGACTTATATTGGATAAAATTGCTTTAAAACTAATTTATTTATATGTTCAAACTTGCTACATATTGAGTGGGTGTGACGCCCATTGCTTTTTTAAAGTGACGGTTAAAATGGCTTTGGTCAGAAAAACCACATTGTTGTGCCACCATGGCAATTTGGTCCCCCTGTTTTAATAACTGTCTTGCTTTTTGTAAACGTGCTTGTACAAGCCAAGCGTGAGGTGGCAGACCTACATATTTTTTAAATTGCCTTAAGAAATGCCAAGCGCTCAAGCCGACCATGTCAGCCAAATCTTGTAAAGAAAAGTTTGTTTCAGGCATTTCTACGAGCAATTCTTTAACTCTTAATATTTTTGAATATGCTTCTGGTAACTCACAAAAAGTATGATTTGATTTACCATGTCTCTTCATAAGACAAGCTAACGTTGTTAAATACATCGTTTCTTTGAGTAGGAAATTATCTTTTTGTTCTAATAAATCAAAAAGTAAGCAAAGCTGTTGAGCCAAACCTAGGTCGCGAATCACGGCTTGAGGAAACCATGGTGCTCCATGTGGATTTTCAAAAAAATCTTGGCTAACTTCTGCTAACATTTCAGGTGTTGGATAGATCGCTCGATAACGCCACCCTGACTCTACCGCAGATGAACCGGTATGAATTTCGTCAGCGTTTACTAAAATAATGTCGCCTTTAGGAGCTACATGCAGCTGTCCCGTCCTAAAAAAAGACTGTGCTCCCTCTTCAATCACACCAATACAGTACCCTTCATGAGTATGCTTTGAAAATTGTGTTTGGTGATAATGTGCTTTTAATAACTCTAAACCGCCCAACTCTCGCACATGCAGATAATCGGCTTGCTCCCGCTGCATAAATACGTCTCATCTATTCAATAAAAAAACCATAGCACGTTTTAACAAACTGAATAGAACAAAATTGCTCTATGAAAATAATCTGATTAAACGTTCACGTGAGCTTTATTGATAGATATGTCCGTCATGTTTAAGCCATCCACCCTCATGACGACCTTGTGGATCGTGATGAGTCCAATGTAGTACACCACCTTTTGGGTTGTATTCATATTCGCCATAAAACTCAACGATGTCACCTTTATTTAGATTAGAAATTTTAGGTGCCAAATCGATATTATGTGCAACCAAAATTGAAAGACCATTTTTTAATACCAGAATGAATTTCTGGTGTCTTGACCCATCATTATCATCTCTTAAAATTGCTTTGACTCGACCACTTCCCTGCACTTGAACATTACTTTGTCTCTGCTCGTAAGCAGCTTTTACAGTGTCCACCCCATTATTTAAAAATGTAGTTTCATTACGCTGAGCTGCGGGTATAGTTGATGATGGTGATTGACTTTGCTTATGCCCAGATAAATCTAGACCAAAATACGCAGCAATCAATAAAATAATCACACCAGCAATACTGAGATTTTTTTTATTTGTCATTGTATACCCTTATTTTAACTGAGATAAAAAAAGCCCCAATGGGGCTTTTTTTATTGTGATACGAATTACTTCGCAGCAGCTTGAGCAGCAGCAACTTCTTCAGCGAAGCTAAGTTCTGCTTTCTTCTCAATACCTTCACCAACTTCGAAACGTACGAATTCAGCAACAGTAGTACCAGTTGCTTTTAATACATCAGCAACTTTCTTGTCGTTGTCGATTACATACATTTGACGATCAAGAGCAACTTCGTTCAAGTATTTATCAACTGAACCAGTTACCATTTTCTCAACGATGTTAGCTGGCTTACCAGATTCTAACGCTTTCGCTTCAGCAATTTCTTTTTCTTTAGCGATAAGGTCAGCAGGAACAGCTTCAGCATTTACAGCTACTGGGTTGAATGCAGCAACGTGCATTGCAATACCTTTACCAGTATCAGCATCACCAGTATAAGAAACTACAACACCGATTTTTAAACCGTGTTTGTAGATAGCCAAGTTTTCGCCTTCAACGATTTTCGCGCGACGAACTTGGATGTTTTCACCGATTTTTTGAACAAGTGCAATACGAGCTTCTTCAACTGATTGACCGTCTGCTAATTTTAATTCAGCGATTTTAGCAGCATCAGTTTCACCAGCAGCTAAAGCAGCAGTAGCAACAGCTTTTGAGAAGTTAGAGAAGTTTTCGTCTTTAGCAACGAAGTCAGTTTGACAGTTAACTTCAACTAAAATTGCTTTGTTGCCTTCTTGAACGATTGTGATTGCACCGTCAGCAGCAATGTTACCAGCTTTTTTAGCAGCTTTAGCTTGACCAGATTTACGAAGGTTATCAATAGCAAGCTCGATGTCACCGTTCGCTTCTGTTAATGCTTTTTTGCATTCCATCATTGCAAGACCAGTACGGTCACGTAATTCTTTTACCATGCTTGCAGTAATTGCAGTCATGTTGATCTCCTAAAATCGGTAGAAAATAAATCTTTTCAACAAAAACGGCCCAAAGAAACTCTGGGCCGTTTGCACTCTCGACGCTTAATTTGCCACCATTACATGTCGCAAAAATGACAAGCCTGCGTCAAAACGCATTAAGCCTCAGAAGCGTCTTTCGCAGCGTCATCGCCTTTTGCTTGAGCGTTCGCTTGAGATTGAGCGTATTCTTTACCAGCAAGAATTGCGTCAGCCATAGCTGAAGCATATAGAGTTACTGCACGGATCGCATCGTCGTTACCAGGAATAACGTAATCAACGTTGTCTGGGTTAGAGTTTGTATCAACGATACCGATAACAGGAATACCTAAGTTCTTAGCTTCTTTGATTGCAATCGCTTCGTGATCAACGTCGATTACAAATAATGCGTCAGGTAAACCACCCATGTTTTTAACGCCGCCTAAAGAGCGCTCAAGTTTTTCCATCTCACGAGCACGTTCTAAAGCTTCACGTTTAGTAAGCTTAGCAAAAGTACCATCTTGAGATTGAGTTTGAAGATCTTTTAAACGGTTGATAGATTGGCGAAGTGTTTTCCAGTTCGTCAACATACCACCTAACCAACGGTGATCTACATATGGTTGACCAGCGCGTTGAGCTTGTTCACGGATGATGTTAGAAGCAGCACGTTTTGTACCAACGAACAAAACTTTGTTCTTTTTGCTTGCTAATTGGTTAGCGAAGTTCAAAGCATCATTTAACGCAGGAACAGTGTGCTCAAGGTTGATGATGTGAATTTTGTTGCGCGCGCCAAAAATGTATTGACGCATTTTTGGGTTCCAGAAACGAGTTTGGTGACCAAAGTGCGCACCTGCTTGAAGAAGGTCGCGCATGCTTACGTTGTAATCTGCCATTTTCTTTACCTTAAAAGTTGGGTTAGGCCTCCATATATCCGCATTCTCCACCTTTTTACGGGCACCCAGAGTAATGTGACGATATATGTGCGGATTTTTTACTCCATCTATCAAAATTGTTCGTAAAAGATATTCACGAAAAGCATTTGATAAAATGGGCGGCTATTTATACCATAGACGCTTGTAAATTACCAAAAGTTTTTAGAGATCATGAACAGTACTTATACAGCTCCACGTCGATTAATCAAAACTCCAGATGAAATTGAAAAAATGCGCATTGCAGGACGACTGGCGGCTGAAGTTCTAGAGATGATCAAGCCCCATATTAAGGCAGGTGTAAGTACACTTGAACTTGATACCATTTGTCGTAATCACATTGAAAATGTGCAACATGCTATTCCTGCATGTGTAGGCTATGGTGGAGCTCCTGGGCGCCCTGCTTTTCAACACTCTATTTGTACTTCGGTTAACCATGTTGTCTGTCATGGTATTCCCTCTGAAAATAAAATTTTAAAAAATGGTGACATCCTTAATATTGACGTTACTGTCATTAAAGATGGTTATCACGGCGATACCAACATGATGTATGTCGTTGGTGGTGAAACTTCTATTTTAGCCAACCGTCTATGCAAAGTTGCTCAAGAAGCGATGTATCGTGGGATGGCAACTGTTAGAGATGGTTCATATTTAGGTGATATCGGCCATGCAATCCAAAAGTATGTCGAATCAGAACGTTTTAGTGTAGTACGCGAATATTGTGGTCACGGTATTGGAACTGTTTTCCATGATGAACCTCAAGTACTCCATTATGGTCAAGCTGGTACAGGTATGCGTCTGGAAGCAGGTATGACTTTTACAATTGAACCTATGGTAAATGCTGGCGTATGGCAAACTAAATTGTTAGGTGACAAATGGACTGTCGTAACGAAAGACCATAAACTTTCAGCTCAATATGAACATACTATTTTAGTTACCCAAACAGGCATTGAAGTCTTAACTGCTCGTCCAGAAGAAGACTTATCTCGCTTCAACCAATAATTTAAAAAACTTAAATAAAAGGCTACTTTGTGTAGCCTTTTATTATTTATTATGTACTTTTTATTAATAAATCTTTCCAAATATAAACAAATATTTCAAAAAAATTACAATTATTAATTTTTAATACACAATCTATTCAATAAAACAGGGTATGGTGGGCTCAATAAAAATCAGTAAACAAATGTCGGACATGGAGTCCTTTTATGATGAAAAAGTCATTATTTTGTATGACAGCTGCCTTTTTTGCTCTGCCAACATTCACTTATGCCGCTTCACCATATTTTAGTTTTAAAGATGGCGATGGCTTCAAACGTTTTTCTGTCTCTGCTGGTTGGCTCCATGCTATGCCTCAAGGCTCAGGAAACCCTGTCAATATCAATACTAGCGTTGCAGAAGGTACAACATCTAAAGTTGGAGATGTATCTACAAAAGCCGTTTTAGATGCAATCGACCAAAGTAAAACTTCAGGAAAATTCTGGTATAGCACTATTAGCCTTCTTGATAAGTTTACAGACACTCTTCCCTCATCACTTGCAGGTACAGCAGAAGTTAATGGTCTTTCTCAATGGCAACAACAAGGTTCTGGCTTAGAAGCTGCTGATGTTGATACTGTTGGTCTTATGTTTAATTACAACTTTACGGACAATTTATCTTTAGAAATTAAAGGTGGTATTCCTCCTAAAGTAGATATTAATGGAAAAGGTAATATTTATGCTCCCCTTTCTGGAAAAGCGACCCCTCTAAAAGACGGATCTTTAATAGGAGGAATCATAGGAGATGGAATTTCCGAGGCGGGTGGAGATATTCCTTTAAAACAAGACCTGCATATTACTGATCTTTCTCAGGGAGGCAAGGCTGCGACTGCTCGTGCATGGTTACCAGCCGTTGAATTACATTATCAATTTGGTAAATCAGGGGTAAATAAGTTCCGTCCTTATATCGGAGCTGGCGTGATGTATGCATACTTTAATGATTTAAAAATGAATCCCGGTATTGAGGCCGATTTAATTCAAGCGGGTCACATGATCCAGAATATCCATGATGGTAAAGCTGGTGCAGCATTAGATCGCAAAACATCATCAGCAAATCCTATCGTTAAACTAGAAGCGACCGATACTTTTGCCCCTATTGTAACTTTAGGTGCATCTTATGACTTCAACCCAAACTGGTTTGCTGTTGGTTCAGTTTCATACTCCAAAATGAATAGTGAAGCAAAAATCTATGTGACTGACCAAAATACAGGTAAAGAGCTAATTAAAGCGAATACCAAAATTGATATTGACCCACTCATTACATATGTTGGTGTCGGTTATCGCTTCTAATTTTTGTGTCACCCAAAGCTATAAAGACTTATGCACGTTTTTATAGCTTTCTTTTTTCCAAATTTTGCTTCTTTTTAAATCAAAATGCTAAAAAAATGAGCACTTTTATAAAGCCAATAGAAAAAATTTACCGCCTTCCTCTCTTATGAGCATTTACTGATTTATTTCTGTTTTTTAATTAATTTTATTTTTAATAAACTAACCCAATAGAATTAGAAAGTAATTTTTCCTTTTTAGTAAAAATAATTTTTTGGCACGACCCTTGCTTTATTTACAGCATGATGAGTCAACGATGATTCAATGAATAAACCAAGACGGCCAACGATGTCCGCTCTGATCGGTCTGCAGATAGGCAATAAATTGCCATGCAAATTAAAATTTCGTTCAGTTCAGAGGGACGGCGTATGTCTTCAAATATCAATCTAGATGCAAAAAAAGCAACTGAAATAAAATTATTTAGCTTTTCTACTCCTGCAATGCGCGCTTTCCATATGACATGGCTCGCATTCTTTGTGTGCTTCTTCGCATGGTTTGCTTGCGCACCATTAATGCCAGTGATTAAAGGTGAGTTCGGCTTAACCAAAGATCAAATTGCCAATATCAATATTGCCGCCGTTGCAATTACGATTTTAGTACGACTCGCTGTCGGTCCGCTTTGTGATAAATATGGACCGAGGATTACCTATACAGCTCTTCTCTTGCTTGGCAGTATTCCTGTATTTGGTGTTGCTGCTGCCAACAGTTATGAATCCTTTTTATTTTTCCGCTTACTAATTGGTGCAATTGGCGCAAGCTTTGTTATTACGCAATACCATACAAGTGTTATGTTTGCGCCTAATGTTGTAGGCACGGCAAATGCAGCTGCTGCTGGTTGGGGTAATGCTGGTGGCGGTGCAACTCAAGCCTTAATGCCTTTGTTACTTGGCGCAATTGTCATGTTTGGTGTTGAGCAAACTATGGGGTGGCGTGTTGCATTAATCGTACCAGGCCTAATGATGGTCATTGTCGGCATTCTTTACTGGAAATTAACCCAAGACTGCCCTCAAGGAAACTTTAAAGAAGTCCGTGCACAAGGTATTGAAGTTGGCAGTGGTAAAAAAGGTGGTGTGGCTATTTTAATGCAAGCTGCTCGCAACTACCGTGTCTGGATTTTATTTGTGGCTTACGGTGCATGTTTCGGTATTGAAATTTTTATCCATAACGTTGCAGCAATGTACTATGTTGATCAGTTCAAGATGGATTTAAAAACTGCTGGTTTAACCGCGGGGATATTTGGCCTTCTTGCACTCTTTGCTCGTGCACTTGGTGGTATTATTTCCGATAAAGTCGCACTCAAAAAAGGTTTAGATGGCCGCACGAAAGTACTGGTACTGATGATTTTGGGCGAAGGTTTATTCTTAATTCTCTTTTCTCAAATGAATGTCGTTGCACTTGCAATTATCTCTATGACGATTTTTGCCCTGTTTACTCATATGGCTTGTGGCGCGACATATGCTCTCGTACCATTTATTGATCGTAATGCATTAGGTGGTGTCGCAGGAATTATTGGTGCAGGCGGAAATGTCGGTGCTGTCGCAGCTGGTTTCTTGCTTAAGGGTTTACTTGATATTCAAACTTGCCTGTTTATTTTAGGTGGTCTGGTTATAGTTGCAGGCTGTAGCGTAATTTTGATTCGCTTTACAACAGAACATAAAGCAAAAGAACAAATTCTTTTTGAACAAGCCTTACTGGAACGTAACTCTGCTGCTTAATTTTTACAAGGAGTAGAAATCAGAATTTTTTCTACTCCCTTATTTTTTATAAAAGAATATAACTCATACTTACTTTTTAATTCTTCTTAAATATTGGTGCTGTCTATATCGATATTTTTCGATATATCTTCTACAATAAATCATCATTATTATAATTTTCCATTAATCATGACTAAAACTGGCAACCAATTTTCTCAGTCCCTCATCTATATGCTGATTGGCAGTGCAATTATTCTGGCACTTTCTCTCGGTGTACGGCATGGTTTCGGTCTCTATCTTGTACCGATGAGCCATGAATTTGGCTGGGGACAGCATGTTTTTAGTCTTGCGATAGCCATGCAGAATCTGATCTGGGGAGCTGTTCAGCCTTTTACCGGGGCAATTGCAGATAAATATGGCAGTAAAGTTGTTGTTGTTGTTGGTGGCTTACTTTATACCCTAGGCCTACTTTTAATGGCTTTTAGTTCAAGTGTACTCATTTTGAATTTAAGCTTAGGTCTTATTATTGGTTTAGCTTTATCAGCAACCTCTTTTACGGTTTTACTGAGTGCAGTAGGCCGAGCCGCCCCTCCAGAAAAAAGAAGTATGGCAATGGGTATTGCCAGTGCATCAGGCTCTTTTGGTCAGTTTATTATGCTACCTTCCACTCTTCTCTTGCTTAAAACGGTAGGATGGTCGTCAGCTTTAATGGTGAGTGCGTTGTTAATTGCGCTTATCATTCCCCTAGCGTGGATGCTAAAAGGGCCAAGCAATCAAACACCAAAAGCAATTACTCAACCTCAGCTCACATTTAAACAAGTACTGAATATTGCTAGAAAACATAAGCCATTCTGGTGGTTAGCTTTAGGCTTTTTAGTGTGTGGATTTCAGGTGGTCTTCTTAGGTGTTCATCTACCGGGCTATTTAATCGATCACGGCTTTGATGCAGCTACAGGTACTGTGTTTCTGGCACTAGTAGGACTATTTAATATTGTGGGAACTTATGGGGCGGGTTGGCTAGGAGATCGATTCTCAAAACCTAAATTATTAATGGCACTTTACGGTAGCCGCGGCATCGCAATTATTGCTTTTTTACTATTACCTTTAAGCACATATACAGTATATGCTTTTGGAATTATTATGGGCCTTTTATGGCTCTCCACTGTTCCGCTCACCAACGGTATTGTGGCAAATATGTTTGGTGTTAAATATCTTTCAATGCTGAGCGGCATTGTGTTTTTCACCCATCAAGTCGGTTCTTTCTTTGGCGGTTGGCTTGGCGGTGTTAACCATGACTTAACAGGTAATTACAATGCGATTTGGCTATGTTCAATAGCATTGAGTATATTAGGGGTAATCGTACATTTCTTTGTAAATGAGGAGGCTGTTATTCATGACGCATAATACCTTACTTTTGAAAACAATTATGACTTTGCTCGTGATTACTCTGCTGGCCTGTTCAATCATTTTATGGAAACAAACTCCTGATTTATTTGTATATTTCAATCAAGCATTTTGTGCCCACTAGAGATATAGACAGCCAGACGCATACTGCAAATTGTCATAAAAATATAAAAAACCTATGGTCTAATGAAAATAAAAAAGCCCGCAAATTTGCGGGCTTTTTTATGGAAAACTTATTTAAAATCAAAACAAACGATTCATACCATTAAGTGCAGCTACACGATATGCTTCAGCCATTGTTGGATAGTTAAACGTCGTTTCAACAAAATATTTCAAGGTATTGTTTGGGCTGTGCATAACTGCTTGCCCAATGTGGATAATTTCGGCAGCATTATTACCAAAACAGTGAATACCTAAAATTTCCATAGTGTCACGGTGGAAAAGAATTTTTAACTCACCCACTGTATCACCAGTGATTTGTGCACGAGCCAAATGACGGAAAGAAGCTTGACCTACTTCATACGGAATTTTCTCTTCCGTTAATTCCTGTTCATTTTTACCAATTGATGAGATTTCTGGAATGGTATAGATACCTGTTGGGATATCACGTACTGGCTTCGCATCTTCACCACTCATGTTTGCGCCAGCACAGCGCCCTTGGTCATAAGCAGCAGAAGCAAGTGATGGCCAACCAATCACGTCACCAGCAGCATATATATTTTCAACTTCAGTTTGATATTGATCATTTACTGAAAGTTGACCACGGTTATTTGGTACTAAGCCAACATTTTCAAGACCTAAGCCTTCTGTGTTACCTGAACGGCCGTTACACCAAAGAATCGCATCGGCTTTAATCTTTTTACCACTTTGTAAGTGTAAAACAACATGGTCATCAAACGTTTCAAGATGATCCATTTGCTCATTGTGACGAATCAATACACCTTGTTCACGTAAGTGATAAGACAAAGCATCAGCAATTTCATCATCTAGATAACTTAATAGTTTTTGCTGAGTATTGATCAAGTCAACTTTATGATCTAGACCAATAAAGATTGAGGCATATTCACAGCCAATAACACCTGCGCCGTAAATAATGATTTTTTGAATTGAATAATCAAGATCAAGGATTTTGTCCGAATCGAATACGCGAGGATGATCAAAGTCTAAACCTTGCGGATGATAAGGACGACTACCTGTAGCAATCACGATTTGCTTACAGATAATTGTTTCTTTAATGCCTTCATGGCTAAAAACTAAAACTGTATTTTTATCTTGAATATATGCACGGCCGTGGAATACACCGATTTTATTGCGATCGTAAAAACGTGTATGCGTATCAACCTGTTGTTGAATTACTTTGTGTGCATTACGCAAAACCTGTTTCATGGTGAACTGTTTCCATTCACCTACTTTTTGAAACATTGGATCACGCTGATAGCGAATAATACTAGAAACTGTTTGACGTAATGCTTTACTTGGAATGGTACCAACGTGTGCACAGTTACCACCCAGTTGATCACGCACATCTACAATTGCAACACGCTTACCCGCTTTTGCAAGCTTCATTGCCGCGCCTTCACCTGCAGGTCCAGAACCGAGAACTACCGCATCGTATTTAACGAAATTCCCACTAACGACCTCTTTTTTACGTGGCATTGAAAGCTCCTTCCTCACTTGAATGACCATATTTTATAATAAATTATGGCTAATATGCGGTGAATTTATGTATTTCTCAACCCTATATTTCTGAATAACCACATTTATTATATGAATAGTTATTTTCCGCTATTAACTGCAGAAGTTCGCTATAATACAATGTCAATGTCTCTATAAACGAGTGGAAAAGTTAAATATGTCAGAACACCGTAAACCTGAACAGGGTGTAAAACTTCGTGGCGCAGAAAAAGTCGCAAGAATTCCTGTAAAAGTTGTACCTACGGTTGAAGTGCCGCGTAAACCTGACTGGATTCGTGTCAAGATGACGGCACCAGAAGAAGTTCAGCGTATTAAAACCACTTTACGTGCTCAAAAACTCCATACCGTTTGTGAAGAAGCTGCTTGTCCAAACCTACCAGAATGTTTTGGTGGTGGTACAGCAACATTCATGATCATGGGTGATATTTGTACACGTCGTTGCCCTTTCTGTGATGTAGCACATGGTCGTCCAAATGCACTCGATGCAGATGAACCTCGTCACATGGCAGAGACAATTGCTAATCTTAAGCTCAAATATGCAGTAATTACTTCGGTTGACCGTGATGACTTACTTGACGGCGGTGCACAACACTTTGTGGACTGTATCAAAGAAGCTCGTGCACTAAGCCCAAATACATTGCTTGAGATTTTAGTACCAGATTTCCGCGGACGTATGGATATTGCTTTACGCATTATGACTGAATGTCCGCCAGACGTATTTAACCACAACATTGAGACCGTGCCACGTCTATATAAAGCAATGCGTCCAGGTTCAGATTATCAACATTCTTTAAACTTATTAAAAATGTTTAAAGAATATTGCCCTGATATCCCAACAAAATGTGGTTTGATGGTGGGTATCGGTGAAACTGAAGAAGAAGTTATTGCATTGCTTGATGACTTGCGTGCTCACGATGTTGACTATGTGACTATTGGTCAATACTTACAACCTTCTAAACAACACGCGCCAATTGACCGCTTTGTAACACCAGAAGAGTTCGAACGTTATGCAGAACATGGCCGTAAACTTGGCTTTAGAAATATTTGGTCTGCACCAATGGTTCGTTCAAGTTACTTTGCTGATCGTCAATACCACGGTGAACCAGTACCGGAAGTTCGTCGCAAAGTAGATCCAGCTAAAAAAATCGCTGTTCAAGTTGTCGAAGCTTAAAAATTAAATATCTATAAAAGCCCTCTACTCCAGAGGGCTTTTTATTTGTATAAGAAAATCAATAACATTTCTTGACAAATCGATAAAACAACCCATTACACTTTCACTTAAAAATATCTTATACCTAAAAGTACGATATATCCCTGCTCTAGCATATACATCAATTGCGACATAAAAAATTAAATTTAAACAGCATTAAAAATTAGCTAGTTAAGCCTTAAATCTCTCCTCGCTTTTTGTAACTTCTAACTTGAGGACTTATCTAGCAAGGAGCAAGTATGATTTTCCTACTCTTTGTTTTAAGCGTTGTCATTCAGCTTTTTGCAATATGGGCAATTTTCTTTTTTAATCTAAACAGAACCATTGGTAGTGTTATTACGATTGCTGTAGCCATACTTACTGCACTCCTATTAACGCCATGGGCTCTTCTTTTAGGTATTCCCCTTATTGCCCTTAGTATCATTATTTTATTTGCACCATTACGCTTTAATCTGATTACTCAACCTGCATATAAAACTTTAGCAAACTCAATGCCAAGTATCAGTACGACTGAACAAGAAGCTTTAGAGGCAGGTACCAGTTGGTGGGAAAAAGAATTATTTATGGGGGCACCCGATTGGTCACAATTTGAAAAGTACCCCTACCCAACTTTGTCAGCAGAAGAACAAAGTTTTATCGACAATGAAGTTGAGCTCCTTTGTAGCATGCTAGATGAATGGGAGATCCATCATCACTTAAAAGATCTACCACCAGAAGTTTGGCAATTTATTAAAGATAAAGGTTTTTTAGGCCTCATTATTCCAAAGTCATTTGGGGGTAAAGAATTTAGCTCATTTGCTCAAAGCCGTATTATGAGCAAAATTGCTTCCCGCTCACTCACCACAGCTGTGAGTTGTATGGTTCCAAACTCGTTAGGACCGGGTGAGCTACTCATGCATTACGGTACCGATGCACAAAAGCAGCAATATTTACCGGGCCTTGCTAAAGGTGAAGAGATCCCATGCTTTGGTTTAACTAGCCCAGAAGCAGGTTCAGATGCAGGCGCTATTCCAGATTCGGGCGTTGTTTGTTACGGTGAATATGAAGGTGCTCAAGTTCTTGGGCTAAGAATGAATTTCTCTAAACGCTGGATTACGCTTGCACCAATTGCAACTGTTGTTGGTCTAGCATTTAAACTTTATGACCCTGAAGGTCTATTCGGCGATAAAAATAAAACCGAATACGGTATTACCTGTGCACTCATCCCTGCAAGCCATGCGGGTGTAAAAATAGGAGCACGTCATTATCCCGGCTCTCCATTTATGAATGGAACAGTAGAAGGAAAAGATGTTTTTATTCCTATTGACTGGATTATTGGTGGTCAAGAAAATGCTGGAAAAGGCTGGCGTATGCTCATGGAATGTTTAGGCGTTGGTCGTGGTATTTCCCTTCCAGCATTAGCCACAGCCGCAGGTGAAATGAGCTATTTAACCGTTGGTGCTTTTGCGAAAATTCGCCAGCAATTTAATATTTCTGTCGGTAAATTTGAAGGCGTACAAGAAGCGACAAGTGAAATTGCCAGCGATGCCTATATGCTTGAAGCATTCCGTTATTTAGTGACATGTGGCCTAAACCAAGGTGGAACACCTGCCGTGATGACTGCCATGGCAAAATATTATGCAACTGAAACAATGCGTAAAGTTGTCAATCATGGGATGGATATTGCTGGAGGACGTGCAATTCAACTTGGGCCACGTAATTTCCTTGCCCTTACCTATCAGGCAATTCCAATTGCTATTACGGTAGAAGGCGCAAATATTTTGACCCGTTCATTGATGATTTTTGGTCAAGGCTCAATGCGTTGTCATCCTTATCTATTTGAAGAGTTACAACTCCTGCAATCTGAAGATAAAAATAGCTCGGTCAAAAAATTTGATGATTTGTTATTTAAACATTTAGCCTATACCTTTAACCGCGGTGCTAGATCATTTGCCTACGGTTGGACAGGTGGCTCAAGCGATGCGCCTCAGTCAGCAGATCAATTCACTGCAAGTTACTATAAAACGATTAACCGTTTTAGTGCCAATTTCGCACTTGTTTCAGATATGTCTCTTGGCTTACTTGCAGGCGACTTAAAACGCAAAGAAATGTTATCAGGCCGCTTGGCAGATATTCACGCGCACCTCTTTATTTCTACTGCGATTTTAAAATTTTATGAAGCTGGACAAAAAACTGAAGCTGAACAACTTCACGCTAAATTAGCGCTACAAAAAGCTTTCTTGAATATTCAGGAAGCATTTTGGGGATTATTTGAAAACTTCCCAGCTAAACTTCCAGCAGCATTTGTAAAATGGATCTGTTTCCCTTTTGGTCGTGTCATTTCAAAACCAGATGATGAGTTAAAACAACAAGTCGCTGAACTTATGATGCAAGAGCACCCTTTCAGAGAACAGCTTAAACATCACGTATTTTATTCAACCAAAGCCGATGATGTAACTGGTCGTTTAGAGCATGCTTTCCAAATTCTACGAACACTTGAACCACTTTGGGATAAGTTTAAAAAAGCTGAATCTAAAGGCAAATTTACAGGACTTACTTTCGAAGAGAATATTGCACAAGCGATAAAAGAAGGCTTTATTTCTGAAAGCGAAGCTCAACAATTATTGCAATACAACGCAATTCGATTCGATAGCATGCTTACCGATGTTTTTGATGAAGATTTAAATAAAGATCTTCCTTTGTCGAACCCTCATCAAATTTAGTGACTGATGCCTCCACTAATTCACTATTGCAATCACACTTGATTCGCATTAATTAATAAACAGCCATAAAAGCGTCAATTGACGCTTTTATTTTTAGGAGAAATTAATGTCTAAGCAAGATTACGAAAATGGATTAAAAGTTCGCACAGAAGTGATGGGAGAAGCTTTTGTAAAGCGTGCCCAAGAAAATACCGTACCCTTTACCCAGCCTTTACAAGACTGGATTAATGAACATGCATGGGGATCGACTTGGCAACGTGAAGGTGTGCTACCTCGTAAATATCGTTCATTAATTACTTTAGCAATGCTCACGGCACTTAAATCACCAACCGAACTCAAAGGCCATGTTCGTGGTGCACTCAACAATGGTTGTACAGTTGAAGAGATTCAAGAAACTTTATTACACAGCCTGCCATATTGCGGCGCCCCTGCTACACAAGAAGCTTTTCGCGCTGCTTTAGAAGTGATTCAAGAATATCAACAAAAATAACTTCAATTGAGCCAGCACTCTACTGGCTCTTTTTATCTAATTCAATTTGGATGAATACATCTGAAAATTACGATCATCAATCACAATAGCCTGACGACAAATCCCTTCTACTTGACGCTGCTTTTCAAAAACTGCCGCTGACATCGGTTCAAAACTATCAAAAAAGCAGATTTCATTTTGATCTATAGAATAAATGAGCGACTGGTTTCCAACCCCTTCTAAAGTATCGTAGTACACAATCACCATTTTTCCGTTTTGAATTGCAGCTTGAATATCTTGATAGCTCAGCGCTGGTCCAGTTGGAATTTTTAATACCGTTGCTTCTTTATAGCTCATGCGTTCGCTTTGGCTAATGCTAGAATCCTCATCTGAATGAAATGACACTTCAAATCCTAGTCTCTTTAAAGCAACAGCTAAGGCAATAGTATAAGTGCCTCCTTCATCGTGTCGGCAAACATTAATCAGCTCAACCACATCAATTTGTATTCCATGATGCTGAAGCAACATCCAAACTGCAAAAACGCCACAGTTTGACTCTAGGCTTGCCAAGGACTCGGGAATATTTAATGCCATAATTAGAATCTAAAGTGATAATTACGCAGATAATAAACAAAACTGGATTGGCACTAAAAGCTTTTCCAAGTACAATGTTTCGCTAGTCGAGGGATGCTGCGACAATTGATCGGCACTAAAGATCAATTTGCCAGGCTCGACGATCGGTTAAACACTCGTTTTAACCAACAACGGCATCCGCGAACAGAATGATCAATACTATTTTTTCCTAGGAGATCCTGATGAACGCGGTTAATGCTTCATTTACAGATTACAAAGTTGCTGACATCTCTCTTGCTGATTACGGCCGTAAAGAAATCAAACTTGCTGAAGCAGAAATGCCAGCTTTGATCGGCTTACGTAAACGCTATGCAGCTTCTAAACCACTTGCTGGCGCAAAAATTCTTGGTTGTATTCACATGACCATTCAAACAGCTGTTCTTATTGAAACGCTTGTTGAATTAGGTGCTGAAGTACGCTGGACATCATGTAACATTTTCTCTACTCAAGACCATGCTGCTGCTGCAATTGCTGCTCGCGGTATTCCAGTTTTTGCTTGGAAAGGTGAAACTGAAGAAGAATACGTATGGTGTTTAGAGCAACAGATCAATGTAAATGGCCAACCTTGGGATGCCAACATGATCTTGGACGATGGCGGTGATTTAACTGCTCTTGTTCATGAAAAATACCCTGCTCTTTTAGAACGTATTCACGGTATTACCGAAGAAACTACAACAGGTGTTCAACGTCTTATCGAAATGTGGAAAGACGGTTCTTTGAAAGTTCCTGCAATTAACGTAAATGACTCAGTCACTAAATCTAAAAACGACAACAAATATGGTTGCCGTCACTCATTAAATGACGCAATCAAACGTGCAACTGACATGCTTTTGTCTGGCCGTCGTGCACTTGTAGTTGGTTATGGTGACGTGGGTAAAGGTTCTGCTCAATCTTTACGTCAAGAAGGCATGATCGTTCGTGTAACTGAAGTTGACCCGATTTGTGCAATGCAAGCATGTATGGATGGCTATGAAGTTGTATCTCCATACAAAAACGGCGTACAAACAGGTAAAAAAGAAGATATTAACCAAGATCTTCTTGGCAACACTGATCTTGTTGTAACAACAACTGGTAACTACCACGTGTGCGATGCAGCAATGCTAGATAGCTTAAAAGCTGGTGCAGTTGTATGTAACATCGGTCACTTCGACACGGAAATCGACACGGCTTATTTACGTGGTTACAAGTGGGTTGAAGTTAAGCCACAAGTTCACCAAGTTTATCGTTCAGAAGATGAAAATAACTATCTTATCCTTCTTTCTGAAGGTCGCCTTGTAAACCTAGGTAATGCAACTGGTCACCCATCACGTGTAATGGATGGCTCTTTTGCTAACCAAGTTTTAGGTCAAATTCACTTATTCCAAGAGAAATTTGCTGACCTTCCTGCAAGTGAAAAAGCTGAAAAAATTCGTGTAGAAGTTCTTCCTAAGAAACTTGACGAAGAAGTTGCTGCTGCAATGGTTGCAGGTTTCGGTGGTGTACTTACACAGTTAACTCAAGAGCAAGCTGATTATTTAGGCGTAGCTGTTGAGGGGCCATTCAAGTCTGACGCTTACAAATACTAAGAACTTAAGGGCAGACGGTGAACCGACTGCTCTTTTTTCTAAAATGTTTCGCTGTTTACAAGGATTTGACATGACTAAACGTACACCTATTTCTTTTGAGTTTTTTCCACCAAAAACTGATGCTGGTGCTGAAAAACTTCGTATTGTTCACCAAGAATTACAACTTCTGAACCCTGAGTTTTTCTCAATTACTTATGGGGCTGGTGGTTCTACTCGCGAACGTACTCTTGCTGCTATTGATGATTTCAATGGTAAAGGTACACCAGTTGCACCTCACCTTTCTTGTATTGGTGATGATAAAGCTCGTATTGCCGAGTTACTGGATTTATATAAAGCTCAAGGCATTAACCGTATTGTTGCTTTACGCGGTGATTTACCTTCTGGTCAGGTTGGACTTGGGGAACTTCCTTACGCACAGGATTTAGTACGTTTTATTCGTGAGCACTCAGGTGATCATTTTCATATTGAAGTTGCAGCTTATCCAGAAATGCATCCTCAAGCTGAAAATCTTGATTCAGATATTCAACGTTTTATTGAAAAAGTACAAGCTGGTGCCAATGCAGGGATTACTCAATTCTTCTTTAATCCAGATTCCTACTTTTATTTTATAGAGCGTTTAGAGCAAGCTGGAATTAGCATTCCGGTGGCTCCAGGAATCATGCCAATTACCAACGCAAGTAACTTAATTCGCTTTGCAGACGGTACGGGTGCTGAAATTCCTCGCTGGATCCGTAAGCAATTACAAGCCTATGGTGATGACAGTGAAAGTATTAAAGCTTTCGGTCATGAAGTTGTTGTTAAGTTGTGTGAACGCCTTATTGCAGGTGGTGCGCCAAGCTTACACTTCTATTCAATGAATCAAATCGAACCAACTCGTCAACTTGTTGTTGATCTTGGTTTAAATTAATTTTGTAAGGCGTACCCAATGAACCGTTTTTTTATCGAAACTGAACTTACAGTTGGCTCAACAATTCAACTGACAGAATCAGTATTCCATCATTGGGTGCGTGTTTTACGTGCACAACTACAAGAACAAGCGACTCTATTTAATGGACAAGGTGGGGAATATCTCGCGACTTTGACAGAAATTAATAAAAAAAATGCGTTTGTCACAATTGAGGATTTTAACCCTGCAAACCGTGATGCCCCTTTTAAAGCTGTTTTAGGTCAAGTCATGAGTAAAGGCGATCGAATGGATTATGCCATTCAGAAAGCCACTGAATTAGGTGTAAGCCAGATTCAATTGCTAACTAGTGAGCGTTGTGAAATGCGCTTAAAATACGATCGAGATCAAAAAAAATTAGATCACTGGCAAGCTGTTGCAATTGCAGCATGTGAACAATGTGGCTTGAATTTGGTTCCAGAAGTATTAGCGCCTATTTCTCTTCATGAATGGTTAAGTTCTTCTGAGCTTCCACAATCTAAATTTGTTTTAGCACCAGAAAAAGAACAAAAAGATGTATTGGCGGGCATACAGCCTGAACTTGCTTTATTGATTGGCCCAGAAGGTGGGCTAAGTGAAAATGAAATTACCCAAGCCAATCAAGCTGGATTTATGAACTGGTGCATTGGCGACCGAGTTTTGCGTACAGAAACTGCCCCTGTTGTTGCCTTGTCTATTTTAAATTATCGATTTTTATCCCCCTAAGTTCTCTGCACATTGATTAAATCATTATTTAAAGTTAACTTACTTTTATTGTATGAATAAAATTTCAAATTCTTTTTCACTGATAAATCAGATTCTTTCTGTATATATGTAAAAAAATAGGATAGAAAAATCTTATGTCTGGGCTTCAGGAAGAATATCTACAGCATCAAACAAAAATTGAACAGCTGAAACTTTCAACTCAATATATCCGCTGGTATTTAATTAGCCTGATATTACTGTGCCTCATTTCATATGGTATTTTTTCTTACTATTTTTCCTCTACAATAACAATATTTAGCCTGTCTATTGGTCTTACCGTCGTTGCTCTTGTCAGCTTATTATTTATTCCAAATATTTTAACTCACTATCGCACGATTGATTTTACAAAAAAAGCTGATCGTGTCTTACAAAGTATTTGTTTATTCTCAGGAATTTTAATTGGAATAAATGTCACAATTATTCATTTTTATCTACCTACTGAATTAATTGCGCTACCAGATGCTCATATTTTAATTGCTTTATTTATTACTTCGGCTCATATCATCGGTCTTACTTTTTTAACACAGCAACCCCGATATTTTTATCTCTTATTTATTCCTAGTACCCTCCCTCTATTAATTGCTCAATTCACACATAATCCCATAACTCAGCTACCTTTTTATTTCGCCTATAACCTCACCTTTGTAGCAACTGTGCTTTGTGCATATGCAACTCAACGCAATTACCAAAAGATCTCTCAATTATTATTAAAAAACAAACAGCTTGTTCAAATTTCAGACCAGCATACCCAATGGGCTGAAGAATTATGTGTACAACTCCAACAAGAAGTGAATAAGTCCAAAGATATTGAAGCCCAGCTTCAATTTAATAATCATTTGCTTGAGCAAAAAGTACGAGAACGTACCTATGATCTCACCAAAATGAATGAGCAACTCGAAAGCCATCACTATAATTTAGCTTTTGCACATGAAACTGCGGGTATTCGACCTTGGGATTGGGATATTGAAAGTCAAAGATTAGAAATTACGTTTTTCGATCAACAAAAACAAACTCAAACCGCCGTTATTCATCTCAACACGATATTAGAGCGTATACACCCAAGCGATAAAAAACTTTTTGATGAACGTTTAAAACAACATTTGGAAGGCGTTACAGATCATTTTAATATCACCTTTCGAATTTTACGTCGAGATGGTTCTTGGAGATGGATTCATGATGTAGGCCGTGTCATCACCAGAGATCCAAAGACACAAAAAGCGCTTCGTATGGTGGGAATGACCCGTGATATACATCAAGAGAAAAAGGATCAAGAACATCTAAGGCTATCTGCAATTGTGCTCGAGCAAGCTGCGGAAGGAATATTTATTTTAGATGAGCACCTAAACTATATTGATGTAAATCCCTACTATGAAAAATTAACCGGATTTTCCAAGTCAGAGCTTCTGAGTAAAGAACTATTTAGCATTACAATTAATCAAAAAGAATTACAACAACAGTTTCATACATCAATAACGCAACAACTTCTGGAGACAGGAGAATATATGGGCCAGTTTGATGAAAAGTTTAGTTCTGGCAAAAGCGTATATTTATGGTTGCATATCAATGTGGTCAAAGATGAATTCAATCAAATTACCAATTATATTGGATTTGCACGCGACCTCACTGAGCAAAAGCGCCAAGAGCAGCACCTATCTTACTTAAAAAACTACGATAGCCTCACCCATCTGCCTAATCGTCTTTACTACTACAATCAATTACATCAATATCTTGTAAACCCTTCATATAACATTAAAAATCTAGCATTAATACGGGTAAATATTGACCGCTTCCGAGCTTTCAATGAATTTTTAAATAATGATAGTGGTGATGAATTACTTAAACAGTTCGCACAAAGATTACGCTTAATCAATATCAATGCGATTTTAGTCGCCTATTTAAATAGTGATGATTTTGCAATCATTTATGAAATTTCGCCAATTCATCCAAATGTTGAACAATATTGCCAAAATATTTTACAAGCACTGAATGCACCTTTTTACATTGATAATCACGAATATTTTATTACCGCATCTATCGGTGTTGCATGTTTTCCTGAACATGGCAGACAAATTGATCATCTCAACAATCATGCAGAGCAAGCTCTTTCCGAGGCAAAACGTTTAGGTGGTAATACAATTTGCTATTACTGCAATAAAACAAATCACTCATATAAAACTGCCGATTTAGAGCAAGAATTACGTAAAGCCATTCAAAATGATGAATTTGTCATTTATTACCAGCCCAAAATTAATCTACACGATCAATCAATTATTGGTTTTGAAGCACTCATTCGTTGGCAGCATCCTGAAAAAGGATTAATCCTGCCAAATATGTTTATACCTTTTGCTGAGCGTAGTAGCCTAATCTCAGATATTGGGAAAGTTGTTTTAGATAAGGTTGGAAAGCAACTCCAAGAGTGGAAAAATGCTGGTTATATCAATATTCAAGTCTCTGTAAATATTGTCGCTCAACAAATACATCGAGGCTTATTACTCAACGACTTAGATGAGGTTTTGCAAAAATATAATATTCAAGGTTCAGATCTCGAACTTGAAATTACAGAGTCAGCCCTTTTAGACAATACTGCCAATGTAAAAACACTATTACGCGCGATAAAACAACGAGATATCTCAATTGCTTTAGATGATTTTGGTACGGGTTATTCCTCTTTAGCCTATCTGACAGAGTACCCAATTGATGTATTAAAAATTGATCGTGCTTTTATTTCTAAAATTGGTGACCACAAACAAGAAGCAATTGTAAATGCAATGATCGCGATGGGTAAAAGTATGGGACTTAAACTAGTTGCTGAAGGTGTAGAAACAAAACAACAAGTCACCTATCTACAAAAACAGCAATGTGATTTTTTACAAGGCTATTTCTTTAGTCGCCCTATTCCTGCAGAGCAGATTATTCCTTATCTACAAACAAATCCGCATATTTCTTAATTGTTCCAATCATCTATTTTACCTATGCTGCTTTTTCCAAAAATGAGCGTTTTTGACTGTGAGAAATAAAGAAGTAGTGTTATATTCTTTAGCATTTAGCTCACCACGGGGCTATTGGCAATTCGTCTACTATTCTCTTAATTGGTAAAAATTAAAGCGTAGTTAAAGAAGTGAGTTGCCTCTCCCTAAATGAGCAATTTGACTAGTTTGCTTTTTTGTATCAAATAGAGACTCAGATGGACGATCAATCTTTAAAACAGGCCGCTTTAAATTACCATGAATATCCAAACCCAGGGAAAATCAGCGTCACCCCAAGTAAGCAACTTGTCAACCAACGAGATTTGGCTCTAGCCTACTCACCAGGAGTTGCTGCGCCATGTTTAGAGATTGAACGTGATCCATCTGCTGCTGCTAAATATACAGCTCGCGGAAACTTGGTTGCCGTAGTCAGTAACGGTACAGCTGTTCTTGGTTTAGGTAATATTGGACCATTAGCGTCTAAACCTGTAATGGAAGGTAAAGGCGTACTCTTCAAAAAGTTTGCTGGTGTTGACGTATTTGACATCGAAATTGCAGAAAACGATCCAGATAAAATTGTAGATATTGTTGCCTCTCTTGAGCCAACTTTCGGTGGTATCAACCTCGAAGATATTAAAGCGCCAGAATGTTTCTATATCGAAAAGAAACTTCGCGAACGCATGAAAATTCCTGTATTCCATGACGATCAACACGGTACAAGTATCATTGTAGGTTCAGCTTTGCTTAACGCATTGCAACTTGTAAATAAGAAAATTGATGAAA
This sequence comes from Acinetobacter sp. C13, assembly GCF_016809775.1. Lineage (NCBI taxonomy): Bacteria > Pseudomonadati > Pseudomonadota > Gammaproteobacteria > Moraxellales > Moraxellaceae > Acinetobacter > Acinetobacter sp. C13. Next base: position 345,400 of record NZ_JAFBJL010000002.1, on the reverse strand, counting down.
TCAAAATTGTAGCTTCAGGCGCAGGCGCTGCTGCCCTTTCTTGTTTAGATTTACTTTGTGCTTTAGGCGTAAATAAAGAAAATATTATTGTTGCCGATTCTCGCGGTCTACTCACTACTTCACGTGAAGGCTTGGATGAATCGAAAAAACGTTATGTTCAAGACATTAAAGCAACTCAGTTACATGAAGTAATGGCTGGTGCTGATATGTTCTTGGGTCTTTCTGCTGCTGGTATTCTCACCAAAGAAATGGTGAAACAGATGGCTGAGAACCCTATTATTTTTGCTTTGGCAAACCCAGATCCAGAAATTTTACCTGAACATGCACATGAAGTACGTCCTGATGTAATCATGGCAACTGGTCGTTCTGACTATCCAAACCAAGTAAACAACGCATTATGTTTCCCTTACATTTTCCGTGGTGCGCTTGACGTTGGTGCAACAACAATTAATGAAGACATGAAAATTGCATGTGTACATGCAATTGCACGTATGGCACACGTAGAAGCAGATGCAGCAACTTATGGCGAAAAATCTGCTTCATTTGGCCGTGACTACTTAATTCCACGTCCACTTGATCAACGTTTAATTTTAGAAATTGCCCCTGCTGTTGCTAAAGCTGCAATGGATTCAGGTGTTGCAACTCGTCCGATCGAAGATTTCTCTGCATACCGTCAAAAATTATCTGAGTTTGTTTATAACTCTGCATTCTTGATGAAACCGATTTTTGCTCAAGCAAAAACTGATCCTAAACGCATCGCATATGCTGAAGGTGAAGATGAGCGCGTATTACGTGCAGTGCAAATCGCAGTTGATGAAGATTTAGCTAAACCAATTTTAGTAGGTCGTACTGCTGTAATTGAAGCTAATATCAAAAAATTAGGCTTACGTTTACAACATGGCGTAAACATTGAGATTGTAGATCAAGAACAAAACCCGATGTATGAAGAGTTTTGGAAAGACTACTATCAAACTATGCAACGCAAAGGTATTACTGTTGAATATGCTCAACGTGAAGCACGTCGCCGTTCAACATTAATTGCATCTCTACTGGTTAAATTCGGTAAAGCAGACGGTATGTTATGTGGTACTTACAGTAGCTATAACATTCACCTTGACTTTGTACGCAATGTCATCGGTCTAAAAGAAGGTATGAATAACTTCTTCACCTTAAATGCATTAATGCTTGAAGATCGTAACTTGTTTATTGCTGATACATACGTAAATACAAACCCGACTGCTGAACAACTTGCTGAAATGACTATTTTAGCAGCTGAAGAAGTACGTCGTTTTGGTATTACTCCGCGTGTAGCCCTGCTTTCTCATTCAAGTTTTGGTAGTGACCAGACTGACTCAAGTGCTCAAAAAATGCGTGAAGTTTATCGTATTTTATCTGAGCAAGCTCCTGAGCTTGAAGTTGAAGGTGAAATGCACGGTGATGCAGCATTAGACGAAAACATTCGTCAATTTGCATTCCCTGGCTCACGTTTCAAAGGTTCGGCAAACTTGCTCATTATGCCAAACCTAGATGCAGCAAATATTTCATTTAACTTGTTGAAAGCAACTTCTGGTAACAACGTTACTATTGGTCCAATTTTACTTGGTGCAGCAAAACCTGTTCATATTTTGACACCTACAGCAACAACTCGTCGTCTTATCAATATGACTGCTTTAACTGTTGCTGAAATCCAACAACAAGAAAAGTAATTTAGAAACTGCTTTTTACGAAAAGCATCTCTAATGACTTGAGAAAACCTCTATTCTGTAGCATGATTGCTTGAAGAATAGAGGTTTTTTCATGCAAGTGTATTTAGTAGGCGGTGCCGTCCGTGATTTTTTACTTGGGCATCCCTATCAAGAAAAAGATTATGTTGTTGTCGGTGCAACGCCGGAACACATGCTCGCCCAAGGTTTTCAACCTGTAGGCAAAGATTTTCCTGTGTTTCTTCATCCCGAAACGAAAGAAGAATATGCACTTGCACGTACTGAAAGAAAATCTGGTAAAGGCTACCACGGCTTTCAATTTTTTACCGATACCACAGTAAGTTTAGAAGAAGATTTAATTCGCCGTGATTTAACCATCAATGCCATAGCAATGGATCAAGATGGCAAATTATACGATCCATATGGTGGTCAAACCGATTTAGAAAATAAAACTTTGCGTCATGTTTCAGAAGCTTTTGCTGAAGACCCTTTACGTGTTTTACGTGTTGCACGCTTTGCGGCTCGCTATTCTTCATATGGTTTTCAGATTGCGCCAGAGACAATGCAGCTTATGCAAACCATGGCCGAATCAGGTGAGCTTGATGCCTTAACACCAGAACGTGTATGGAAAGAGACTTCTCGCGCACTTTTAGAAGATCATGCGGATGTTTATTTTCAGACATTACGTGACTGTGGGGCGTTGAAACATCTTTTCCCTGAAATTGACGCATTATTTGGTGTACCACAGCGCCCTGAATATCACCCTGAAGTGGACTGCGGTATACATACCTTAATGTCGTTACAGCAAGCTTGTAAATCAAACTATTCGCTTGATGTTCGATTTGCTGTATTAGTACATGATTTGGGTAAAGCATTAACTCCAGCTAACGAACTTCCGCGCCATATCATGCATGAAGAACGTGGAGTGAAACCCGTTACCGAATTATGTGAACGTTTAAAAGTTCCAACTCAAACTCGACAGTTGGCATTATCAGTGTGTAAAGAACATCTAAAATGTCATCAAATTATGTCGTTAAAACCAGGAACTGTATGGCGTCTATTACAGCGTCTAGATGTATTACGTCGTCCTGAGAGAGTTGAAGCTTTTGTACAAGCATGTGAATGTGATGCTAAAGGAAGATTAGGTTTAGAAGACCGACCTTATCCACAAGCTCAGTACATGTTAGATGCGATGCAAATCGTTCGCTCTATTAAAGTTCAGGATTTACCTGAAAACATTAAAGGTGCGGAGATTGGTGAAATGCTCATTCAGTACCGTATTGATGCTTTAACTGAGTTCAAACATCAGCATCAAGCACTGTCTCATACTTAATTAACACCAAGAAAAAAGCCTCATTACGAGGCTTTTTTATCTTTACTGTTTAGGCAGTGGTATAAATTGTGATTGAGTATTTTGGTTTTTTCTTTCCCCTACTGTCACCACAAAGTTTTGTTGCTTCCCATCTCGCTCGACCATTACATTAATTTCGCTGTTAGGCGCTTGTAATGCAACGTAATTAATCAAATGAGATGCTGAAGTGATTTGTTGATTATTCACCTGAATAATTTTATCGCCAATCTTAATACCTGCTGATGCAGCTGGGCCATTTTTCAAGACATCTGCAACCACCACCCCAATTTGCTGTTTAGGTGCTAATACATCTTCTTGTGTAGGTGGTACTAAACTAATACCTAACCATCCACGGACTACTCGGCCATCTTTCAAAATTGAGTTTAAAACTTGTTGGCAAACTTTAGCGGGAATTGCAAAACCAATTCCTAAAGAACCACCTGACTGAGAGAAAATAGCAGTATTTACACCAATTAAATTCCCAGCCACATCAATTAATGCTCCACCAGAGTTACCTGGGTTAATTGCGGCGTCTGTTTGGATAAAGTCTTCATAGGTATTAATGCCTAAATCAGAGCGTTCAGTCGCAGAAATAATACCTTGAGTTACCGTTTGGCCTACGCCAAATGGGTTACCAATTGCTAAGACCACATCACCTACTTCATTACCACTCAACTTAAATGGCAATACAGGTAATTTATCTAAATCGATTTTAATTACGGCTAAATCAGTATCAGGGTCTGTTCCAACAATCGTTGCTTCTGCACGACGGCCGTCATGTAATGCAACTACAATCTGATCAGCTTGAGCAATTACATGATTATTGGTCAGAATATAACCATCAGCTCGTACAATAACCCCAGAGCCTAAGCTATTTTCATTTTGCTGTTGTTGTTCAGGAACCTGATTTCCAAAAAATTCGCGGAAGACCGGATCACTTAATAATGGATGATTTTGTTTAACTTTCTGGGTCGTAAAAATATTAACAACTGCTGGCGCTGCAACTTTTACTGCAGCGCTATAAGATACCACCCCGCCCGCTCGCGAAGTATCAACGAGTGGTTCAACTTTCTCAGCAGGCATTTGCACCCCATCAACTGCAACAGTTGGTTTCGGCTGATGGTATTTTTGCCATGCAATAAAACTGGCAATTACAATAATAAGTAACACCCAAGGTAACCATGTAAAGGTGCGGCGCACGTTCATATCCTCTACGCAAAGAAGTTTTTAATTAAATTAATATATTGAACAAAAAGAGTTTTCAGTTAAGCATTTTAAATTAAATATGTCGATATACATAAAAAAGTCAAAAAAGATTTGTCTAGCTTTAGTTACACAACAAAATATGTTTCTATAGCTTTAGCAATTATTTACTACTCAATTCAGGAAATATCATGGCAAATTTGCATGAAATTATTCAGTGGTGCGACCAAACCTTAAAAGCGGCAGAATTTAAAGATTACGCACCAAATGGCCTGCAAATTGAAGGTTCAACTGAAGTAAAGCGTATTGTTTGTGCGGTTACTGCTTCCGAAGATGCGATTGATGCAGCAATTGCTCAAAATGCAGATTTATTAATCGTACATCATGGTTATTTTTGGAAGGGCGAACCATATCCAATTACAGGAATGCGAGGTAACCGCATTAAAAAACTCATTCAAAATAATATTTCATTAGTCGCTTATCATCTACCTTTAGATGCCCACCCAACTTTGGGCAACAATGTAGCCATTGCAGAAAAACTAAACTTGAAGAATTTAGAACCACTCGATTTAACCGAAAAACATCCGATTGGTAATATTGGTTACTTAGAGCAAGCAGTTTCTGTGGATGAATTTAAAACAAAACTACAAAACAGTTTTGATTTTAAGGTAATTCATTTGCCAGCAGAAAAGCAAAGCATTCAAAAAGTAGGCTTCTGTACAGGTGGCGCTCAAGATTTTATTGCTAAAGCTGCTTTGCAAAATTGTGATGCTTACATTTCAGGTGAAGTCAGTGAACGAACTTTTTATGAAGCAAAAGAATTAGGTGTTCACTATTTTGCCTGTGGTCACCATGCTACTGAGCGTTATGGAGTTCAGCGTTTGGCGCAAGCGATCTCAAAACAGTTTTCAATTGAAGCTGAATATTTTGAATTGAATAATCCGATTTAATTAAGTCTTTTTTTCAATCTGTGTTATGCGTATTAATTAGATCTTTATTGTGTATAGTTCTTTAAAACGGTGCCCTATTGTGACCAGAATCATTTACAATAGAGCCACTTAATTGTATAACCCAGCAAATGCAAGGAATAGGAACATGACAACCATTACTTTACCTGCACTTCCATATGGCTATGATGATTTAGCGCCACATATTAGTAAAGAAACTTTAGAATACCATCACGATAAACACCACAATACCTATGTTGTTAACTTAAACAACTTAATCAAAGGGACTGACCTTGAAGGTAAAACTTTAGAAGAAATCATTAAAGCGACTGCTGGTGATGCATCTAAAGCTGGTATTTTCAACAATGCTGCTCAAGTTTGGAATCACACTTTCTACTGGAACAGCATGAAGCCAAATGGTGGTGGTAAGCCTACTGGCGCAATCGCTGCTAAAATTGACGAAGCTTTTGGTAGCTACGAAAAGTTTGCAGAAGAATTTACTGCTGCTGCAACAACTCAATTTGGTTCAGGTTGGGCTTGGTTAGTTGCTGATGAAGTAAATGGTAAATTATCTATTACTAAAACTTCTAATGCAGACACTCCACTTGCACATGGTCAAATTGCTGTTTTAACAATTGACGTATGGGAACATGCTTACTACATCGATTTCCGTAACTTACGTCCTAAATACATCGCAACTTTCTTAGAAAGCCTTGTGAACTGGGACTATGCAAATGCAAAACTTGCAGGCCAACCAGCTGGTGTAGAGAAATAATTTTATTTCTTTATGAAAAACCACCCTATTTTGGGTGGTTTTTTTATTTTTAATACAGCAAAAGCATATTAATCAAGCAAACGATTCATTTTCTTTAATATTCTTATTGACGCTTTTAGATTTCATCCATAAAATGCGCATCAGATTCTCCAATAGCTCAGTCGGTAGAGCGACGGACTGTTAATCCGCAGGTCCCTGGTTCGAGCCCAGGTTGGAGAGCCATCTACTAATCTCCCATAGCTCAGTCGGTAGAGCGACGGACTGTTAATCCGCAGGTCCCTGGTTCGAGCCCAGGTGGGAGAGCCAAGATTCTAAAAGCCCGCATTTATTGCGGGTTTTTTCTTTTCTGATGATTTAATAATTTTTCATTATTTTGAACAAAATCAATGTTTCGAGTATTTTTAAACCAAACGATTAGATATTCACTCTAATTCTGTTATTAAGGCTTGACCCAGCCCTCTTTCCTGCCTAAAATCCTTTTCCAGATTCTCCCATAGCTCAGTCGGTAGAGCGACGGACTGTTAATCCGCAGGTCCCTGGTTCGAGCCCAGGTGGGAGAGCCAAGATTCTTAAAAACCCACTCATCATGAGTGGGTTTTTATTTGTATGATGCCTTCACATGTTCGAATCGAGTCACTTATTTTTTATTGTTTTAGGTTGCGTAAGCACCTGTATTTTTCTTCTTGTTTGTTTACGCCCTTATTTATTTCCAAAACAAAAATTCTTTGCTCGCCCTGTCATTACAAACTTTGAAACTCAAATGTTTATACGTTTAAAACAAAGTTTTCCAAATTATCATGTGTTAGCACAAGTGGCTTTTAGCGCTTTAATTACCAGTAATGACTATAAAATTCGTAGTCAGTTCAATCGTAAAGTTACTGACTTTGTCGTGCTAAACGACAAGATGGAAGTAATGGCCATTATTGAGCTAGATGACCCGACTCATCTTGAAAAAGTAGAAGAAGACCGTATTCGTGATCAAATGCTCACTGAAGCAGGCTACCTTGTAAAGCGTTACACAAATATTCCTACTGTACGCCAATTACAAAAGGATATTCATTAACAAGCTATTTTGTTTCAGAGTTTGCAGCTTCTTTCTCAGCTATTCTTTTTGCCATCTCTAAACGCTGCTGTTCATATTGTTTTTTATTCTTAGCATCACTTTTTGCAGCCAAGAAAAGTATTCCAATAATTAGTAAAGGAATAAGTAAACCTAACCCCATTAATAACCAAGGAACAGATTTTTTTTCAACAGGTTGCTGGCTCATAAGTTTTTCAAACTCAAATAGTATCAATTTCAGAATGCGTAACAATATAACAAAAAGAGCCACTATAAAGTGGCTCTTTTTCTAAAGCTATTTTCTAATTCAACAAATAAATCTTAGAATTTTCCTGTGCAGTGTGGACTTTGGCTGGCATCTTTTTGTGCATCAGTCAGCACAATACCCGTACCCGCTGACATATTAGCTTGAATGAAATCTACAGCATTGGCATTTTGACATACGATTGCTTGTGTATGAGTTGCATTCGGTACAATTGTTAAGTTATAGCCTTTATCATAGCCTGCTTGTGGGAAAAACTTCAAAGCATTCGCTTTCATTTTATCAAATAAGACTTGCGTTACCACAGGCAATACCGCTTGATCTTTTTCGCCTTGAATAATAAATACCGGTGTTTTAATAACTTTCTCAGCAGTAGCATTCGTTGCAGGTTGAGTAGCAGTCAAGAAGCGTTGAACAACTTGATCTGCTTTAAATTTATTTAGATCAATACCGTACTGGGTAATTTGATGTGTAGGGTCAGCCAAGAAAGCTAAGATTCCCGCTTTAAATTTCTCTTGCAGGCCGTTTGCACTATCAGGTGTAGGATAACTTAAACAAGCACCATCATCCCCTGTACGACCATAAGCCAATTCTGCAATGTCAGCCGCTCCTGACGTAAAAATTGCTTTAAAATCATAGTCTGGTTGCTGTGCTTTAATCCCTGCACTAGCAAAAGCGGCATATGCTAACAATTCGGCATATCCTTCTGCAGTTTTATCAATTGTAGGTACAGCAAGCGCCAGTGGATCATTTGGAGACATTTGCCCTGCAGCAATCGCTGCATCAATCTGTCTACGCGCTCTAATTGCCTGATCTAGCTTACTAACTGCAAAATTACTATCTTGATTCATTGCAGGATCAATATAAATTTGAATGATTGTTCCTAAGCTTGATGCAGGTGCTCCGGCTACCGCACCTTTATAACTTACATCCGTATTAGCAAACTCAGCAGTACCCAATGATGCATGGCCACCTTGAGACTGACCAATCGACATCCAATCACCTTTTAACTGAGCACCATAATGCTCTTTTACTGCTTTAACTGCAGCTAATGCTGATTTTGCTTCGCTAGATAAGTTTAAGTACGGATGTACCCCTGGTGTGCCTAAACCCTCATAATCTGGTGCCACAATCACATAACCTGCTGCTAATAAGGACTCAGCAAGAATTTTAAATCGCGGATTAATAGCATTTTTGCTTGGCGCACAACCATCACCCACCCCAACAGTTCCATGTTCCCATACCACTACACGATAACCATCTTTCGGTTGTGTTGCTTTTGGAAACAATACCATTGCTGTAGCAGTTGCTGTTTTTCCTTGAACATTTGCCATGTTATAAGTCATTACTTTGATCGTTGAAGCATTATCAACTTTATCAATCGCGTAATTACTTTCTGAGACATAAGCTTTATTTGTGTCTATCCCTGTATAGTGATCATCATCGTCATTACACGCTGTAAGAAATAGTGCTGAAATTGATAATGTTATAGCTAAAGCAATTTTTGACCGTTTCATAGAATATCCTTTTTATGTGTTATTTATTCCGCATATTTTTATGCACAAATATTAAGACATAAAAAAAGTGCTCTGCATAGAACACTTTTCAACCTCACGGTCATTTTTACTATATGAAATTTAAAAATATTCCTAGAAAAATGATTAATCCCACCCAGCGATTGTGACGGAATGCCCAAAAACATACTTGAGGGTTGCGGTCTTTGGTTTTAATTGTTTGATATACAAAATCGAATGCCACTACAACTAAAGCAATAATTGCCCATGGGAATAAAATATTTTCTAAATATAGTGCAGTACCAACCAAAACAAGGCTGGTTGCCTGTAAGAGTGAAATAATCTGGATGTCATATCGGCCAAAAAGAATAGCTGTAGATTTCACACCAATCTTTAAATCATACTCACGATCTGTAATTGCATATTGAGTGTCATAAGCCACAGTCCAAGCCAAATTACCAAAATAGAGCAACCAGCAAGTCAAATCTGGAGTTTTACCTACCGCGGTAAAAGCCATAGGAATTGACCATGAAAATGCTGCACCTAAAAATACTTGGGGTAAGTTGGTATAGCGTTTCATAAATGGATAAATAAACGCTAGAAGTAATGCCCCAAATGACCAGTAGAAAGTTTCGATCGGTAAAAAGAACAATAAAGCTGCACTTGCTAAAACGAGGCCTAAGAATACATATACAGCTTCTCTTGCACGAATCACTCCTGTTGCTAAAGGGCGCGTTTTAGTACGCTCAACATGACCATCTACTTTACGATCAGCAAAGTCATTAATCGCACATCCAGCAGCGCGCATAAAAATCACGCCTAAAATCATGACAAATAAAATACCTAAATCAGGTATTCCTTTTGATGCAACCCAAAGTGCCCACATGGTTGGCCAAAACACCAGTTCAGTACCAATTGGCTTATCAAATCGACATAGATAATAATAAGCCTCTAAACGCTGACGCCATGTTGTACCTGTTGCAGTCGTCATAGTAATTCCTTGTCGTGCTGCTGATTTAAAAAAGCTTCAAAAGCCGGTAAGAATGTTTCTTGGACGATAAATTTACATCCATGCCAAGTATAGCAACTTTGTCGCGTCCAGCCTTCTGGCAAACGAATGACACGACGGTCACAAAGCGGAGTTGTTCTTTGAAATAGAAAAAACCCAATTGGTTTAGATCCAATGTGCTGAAATATACGTGCTTTTTTTTGTAAACTTTGAATTGGAAAAATACTTTTTGCTTTCACCCACGGCTCTGCTTCACAGCCATATAAGTAGGTTTCCCTCACCCATGAAGTGTGTGCATGAGGCATATTCATCCATTGACTGTCTGCAAACGTTAAACGCTGAAAGTGTTCTTTAACGGGCCTCACTCTAAACTGGCCACCACCAAGCTCAGTTAATTGTTGAGTCAGAGAACCAGAAGCATACAACCAGGTTTTCAACTCAGGATTTAAAGCCTTTTCCTGTTTAAGTACTGGTTGTCGTTTACGCATAATCTGCTCACATGAAAACTCGCACCTAGTTTACTCCAATTTTTTGATAAAAAACGTAGAGAATTCAATCAACATTCCAAGCAATAAAAAAGCCTGCATATGCAGGCTTTTTTACGAAATACGTATTACAAGCTGTAGTACATATCAAATTCAACTGGGTGAGTAGTCGTGTTAAGACGACGTACATCTTCAGTTTTAAGTTCGATGTATGCATCAAGCATTTCTTTAGTGAACACGCCGCCTTTCAACAAGAATTCGTGATCTGCTTGAAGTGCTTCAAGAGCCATATCTAAGCTATGAGCAACTGTTGGGATTTTTGCTTCTTCTTCTGGAGGAAGATCATACAAGTTCTTATCAGCAGCTTCGCCCGGATGGATCTTGTTTTGGATACCGTCGATACCAGCCATTAACAATGCAGCGAAACCTAAGTACGGGTTCATCATTGGGTCTGGGAAACGAGCTTCGATACGCTTACCTTTAGGGCTAGAAACGTATGGAATACGGATAGAAGCAGAACGGTTACGTGCTGAGTAAGCAAGCATGATTGGTGCTTCGAAGTGAGGAACCAAACGCTTGTATGAGTTTGTAGATGGGTTTGTGATTGCATTCAATGCACGAGCGTGCTTGATGATACCACCGATGAAATACAATGCCATTTCTGAAAGGCCTGCATATTCATCACCAGCAAACAAGTTTTTGCCATCTTTAGAGATAGACATGTGAACGTGCATACCAGAACCGTTATCGCCTACCATTGGTTTAGGCATAAACGTAGCTGTTTTTGCATATTGATGTGCAACGTTCCAAACAGCATATTTGAACTGTTGAACTTCGTCAGCTTTACGAACAAGAGTATTGAAGCTAACACCAATTTCTAGCTGGCAAGAAGCAACTTCGTGGTGATGTACTTCTACACGACCTGGACCCATGATGTCTTCGATTTTTGCACACATTTCTGCACGCATATCTTGTGAAGAATCAACTGGAGGAACTGGGAAGTAACCGCCTTTAACACGTGGACGGTGACCAGAGTTACCAGACTCGTAATCTTTACCAGTAGACCAAGCAGCTTCTTCAGCGATTAATGTATGACGAGCGCCAGACATATCGATGTCCCACTTCACTTCGTCAAATACAAAGAATTCTGGTTCTGGACCAAAGAATGCAGTATCACCGATACCTGTAGATTTTAAGTATTCTTCTGCACGGCGAGCAATCGAACGTGGGTCACGCTCATAACCTTGACCAGTTGAAGGTTCAATAACATCACAAGTCACAACTACAGTTGGTTCAGCAAAGAACGGGTCGATAAAACCAGTTTCCGCATCTGGACGTAAAATCATGTCAGATGCTTCAATGCCTTTCCAACCAGCGATTGAAGAACCATCAAACATTTTACCGTCTTCAAAAGTATCTTCATCAATAGAATCAGCTGGGTAAGTTACGTGCTGCTCTTTACCCTTAGTATCAGTAAAGCGAAAATCGACCCATTTTGCGCCACTTTCTTGTATGAGTTGAAGGACCTTGTTCGCCATGCTCATTTTGCTCCAATGAAATTTTGTTGCACTTGTTAAGTGCGTGTTAGTTGCTGGTATTTATATAGCAATTCTCATACCAACTTTATAAGACTTACCTAAAACATTGAATTGCTTATAACTATCCATGATTTAGGCCCCTTGTCTTGAACCCATTATACTGTTTGCATTGTTAAATGCACCATATTCAGACATTTTCAAATTATGGCATACAAGAATAGCTCGCAATCGCCCTAATTTAGTGCAAAATTGTTGCGCTAATATGAATCACCGCATCAATATCTAACAGTAATTTGTGATCATAATACTTTCTTATATATAAATCTGACTTTCTTACTGTAATCCTTAAAAATAATAATCTATTCCCGATAGAACTATTAATCTCTAAATTAGACGATGGTATCTACAGTATGCCCTTGCCAAAAAAGTTTGAACATAAATACGATTTCTAAGTAACTCTACACAATTTTTTTAAATAATATCAATTACCACTCTTCACTGCCCATCCATAGAAAGGTTGAGGTTTTAAAGTGTTAATTTAATTTTTCTTATCGTAGTTTTACGCTAGGGCTGGTCTGATCAGCTTTGGTGCAGCAAGAGGAATCTTTTCGACTGATAATTTCAATTTTCTAATTTTTTACCATTTGTTATATACCTTTTTTATACATGACCAACTTGCTTTTTCATTTTAAAAAATCTAAAAAATAAAACATAACTTTTTTTTATAATTAAACAAACTAAAAGTTTTGTTTTATCTAAACTACAAATATGTTCAAAGGATTTGAAATGAAGCATGAACTCGAACAATATGACAGAGCTTTTTTCGGCCATCCAAAACCATTAAAAACTTTATTTTTTACAGAGCTTTGGGAAAGATTTTCTTATTATGGTATTCGGCCTTTACTCGTTCTTTATATGATTGCAATGGTTAATGACGGTGGTTTAGGTCTTGACCGTCCAACTGCAGCCGCAATTGTTGGGTTATTCGCTGGATCTATGTATTTAATGACCGTTTTTGGTGGCTGGATTGCCGATAACTGGTTAGGTCAGGCACGATCGGTCTGGTATGGTTCTATTATTATTGCACTAGGTCATTTATCTATTGCCCTCACGACCATTTTTGATCAATTCTTTTTTTATTTCGGCTTAGTACTGATTGTTTTAGGTACCGGATTATTTAAAACATGTATTTCAGTGATTGTGGGAACATTATATAAAGCTCAAGATAGTAGACGAGATGCTGGTTTTTCCATTTTTTACATGGGGATTAATTTAGGTTCTTTTATTGCTCCTCTTCTTACAGGCTTATTAGCACGTGATCATAACTGGCACTTAGGTTTTGGAATTGGTGGCCTTGGGATGTTAGTTGCATTACTTATTTTTCGTGTATTGGCTGTTCCTCAGTTACAAACTTTTAATGAGTTACGTCAAGAAAATGATAATTGGAATAAACCTGTCGTACAAAACAAAAATGCGCCAAAAATTGCTTTCTCCTTCTTACTATCTGTTGCAGTCGTTATTGTTCTTACCTTATTTGGTGTCATTCATATCAATCCGGTCGAGGTAGCAACTTATTTAACAGTTGGGATTGGTATTGGGATTATTGCTTATTTTGCATATTTACTGCTTTTCCTAAATTTAGAGCAGCATGACAAATTTAAAATTATTATTTGTTTTGTTTTATTAGCAGCCTCTGCCCTATTCTGGTCAGCTTTCGAACAAAAGCCCACAACTTTTACTTTATTTGCACAAGACTATACAAATCGTATGTTTTCTGGATTTGAGATTCCAACTGTATGGTTTGAATCAATTAATGCCCTATTTATTATTATTTTTGCCCCAGTTGCAGCATGGCTTTGGGCAAGACTGGGTAAATCAAATAAAGACCCAAGCTATATCAGCAAATTTATTATTGCATTGTTATTCGCAGCAGGTGGCTTTCTTGTTATGTCTTTTGCTAGTCGTTTCGCAATTGCTGGCGGCCTAGTTTCACCATTTTGGTTAGTAGGAACTTTATTTTTACTTACCATAGGAGAACTGTGCTTAAGCCCAATTGGATTATCAACCATGACTAAACTTGCACCTGATGTCATACGCGGTCAAATTATGGGGCTATGGTTTACTGGCACAGCTTTAGGTAATCTCATCGCTGGCTTAATTGGCGGGCATGTATCAGCAGATAATATTGATCATTTACCAAATCTCTTTATGCGATGCGTTTTGGCATTAGTCGTTGGTGCAATCGTGTTATTTTTATTAAAGAAACCTATCAATAGATTAATGAACAAAAGTACCAGTAAAGTTCAACCTGAATTGGAAACTATATGAGCGTTTTAACTGTTCCAGAAAAACTTGAGAAACTTCGTGAACTCATGCGCAATCAGCATATTGATGCTTTGATTGTGATGAGTGCCGATCCCCATATGTCAGAATATTTACCAGACTACTGGAAAGCAAGGCAGTGGTTAAGCGGTTTTAGTGGTTCGGTTGGTACACTCGTCGTGACCCAAAACTTTGCTGGCCTCTGGGCAGATGGTCGCTATTGGGTACAAGCCGGGCAACAACTTATTGGAACTGGCTTTGAACTTCAAAAATTAACAAGTGATGAATCTTCAACACATCTCGCTTGGATTGAAAAAAATCTACAACCAGAATCAGTCATTGTGGTAAATGGGCATACTTTATCAATTCAGCAATTTAAGGCACTCGAACATACTGCACGAGTTAATAATTATAAACTCGAAACCCAGCAAGACTTAGTCGGAGAGATTTGGTTAAACCGCCCAGAACTTCCATCAAAGAAAATTCATTTCATGCCTGAAGGGTTAAATGCCCTCTCTCGTAAAGAGAAAATTCAGGCTATTCGTGAAACTTTACATAGCAAGAATATTGCGGGTCATTTCATTTCATCTTTAGACGATATTGCATGGATCTTAAATGCACGTGGGCAAGATGTAGAATATAACCCTGTGTTTCTTTCACATTTATATGTCAGTGCAAAACAAACTGTGCTTTTTATTGATGCTGAAAAAGTTGATGTAAGCATTCAGCAAGCTTTGGCAGCCGATGGTATTGAAATTCGTAAGTACCAAGATACAGCTAAGTTTTTAGCAAATATTTCAGATGCCTCGGTACTTTTAGATCCAGCCAAAGTCTCGATTTTTCATGAACAAGCCATCGCAAAAGATATTCGGGTTATATATGACATCAACCCGAGTACGCTTTTTAAATCGCGTAAACATGAAAGCGAAATTGCTCATATCCGTCACGCAATGGTTAAAGATGGAGTCGCGCTTTGCCACTTTTTCCACTGGTTAGAGAAAGCACTTCATCATGGTGAAAGTATTTCAGAACTCACTATTGATGAAAAGATTACAGCTTTCCGTGCGCAGCAAGATGGACTTATAGGGCCAAGTTTTTCAACGATTGCTGGCTTTAATGCTAATGGTGCTTTACCCCACTACCGTGCAACTGAAGAGCACTATTCATTTATCGAAGGCGATGGTCTATTGCTGATTGACTCAGGTGGGCAATATGTTGATGGAACAACGGATATTACCCGTGTTGTACCCGTCGGCACGCCAACAGGGCAACAAAACCGTGACTATACTCTGGTTTTAAAATGTCACATTGCTTTGGCAAAAACGATTTATCCAGAAGGTTTAGCTGCACCGCTACTCGATTCAATTTGTCGTAATACTTTATGGCAACATGGTTTAGATTATCGACATGGAACAGGCCACGGTGTAGGCTTTGCGCTTAATGTTCATGAAGGTCCGCAAGTTCTTTCTTATTACGCGCCTATACATGCCCATAGCAAATTGCGTGAAGGCATGATTATTTCTAACGAGCCGGGCTTATACCATGAGGGACAATATGGTATTCGTATTGAGAATCTGGTTGCAAACAAACTTCACTCTGGATTTGAAAAAACTTACGGTGAATTTTTGGAGTTTGAAACGCTGACCCTTTGCCCAATTCATTTAGATTGTATCGTTGTTGATATGCTAACGAATGAAGAGAAAGATTGGTTAAATGGTTACCATCAAACTGTTCAAGAAAGACTGGCCGAACATTTATCTGGCGATGTTTTAGATTGGCTGATCTATAACACACGTAAGATTTAATCTTCTTGTATGACCAAGGCAGAATAGTTTTTTTATTTTTAAGAAAAGCTTATTCTGCCTTAATTGTACTTATATATCATTTCAAAAGACTCACTTCTTAAAGCCGTTTTTCTGCAAATTTCTAACGAATGAAATAGTTAAACTGGTTACTTCTTTTTTTGCTATATTAGCCCATTAGAAAGCGGCTTCTTATTTTAAAACCTAAAAAGCCTTTTCTGAAAACGGGTATCAATATGGGTAACTATTTTAGTCACTTATTAAATATATTTTAATTATCATGAGGTTAAGTTCATCATGCTTCTAATGATCGACAATTACGACTCTTTTACCTACAACATCGTCCAATACTTTGGCGAGTTGAATCAGGAAGTAAAAGTAGTTCGCAATGATCAAGTCACATTAGAGGATATTGAACGATGGCAACCAAAATATCTTGTGATTGGTCCTGGCCCTTGCTCTCCAAGTGAAGCAGGTATTTCAATTCCTGCAATTAATCACTTTGCCGGAAAAATTCCTTTGCTTGGCGTGTGTTTAGGGCATCAAAGTATTGGGCAAGCTTTTGGCGGAAAAATTGTAAGAGCCAAAACGGTGATGCACGGACGTTTATCTGACATGTACCACAGCAATAAAGGTATTTTCAGTAATCTTCCTAGCCCTTTCTCGGCAACTCGTTATCATTCATTAGTGATTGATCAGGAAACACTGCCTGATTGCCTTGAAGTAACATGCTGGACCAATGAAGCAGATGGCTCAATGGAAGAAATTATGGGCGTTAAACATAAGACACTTCCTGTTGAAGGCGTGCAATTCCATCCTGAATCCATTTTGAGTCAGCATGGCCATCAAATCTTTAAAAACTTTTTAGATATTTATGCATAAGTGATCCCTATGAATATTCAACAAGCACTTAACCATATAACAAAAAATATTCACCTGACTCAGCCGCAAATGGAAGACATTATGCGTAGCATCATGCAAGGTGAGGCAACCGAAGCACAAATTGGTGCTTTGATGATGGGCCTTCGCATGAAAGGTGAAAGTATTGACGAAATTACTGCTGCTGCACGTGTCATGCGTGAATTTGCCATCAAAATTGATGTCAGCGATATCAAATATTTAGTTGATATTGTCGGCACGGGTGGTGATGGTCAAAACTTATTTAACGTCTCTACAGCTTCAAGCTTTGTAATTGCGGCGGCAGGTGCAACCATTGCAAAACATGGCAACCGAGGCGTTTCAAGCAAATCAGGTTCATCTGACTTGCTTGAACAAGCAGGTATTCATCTTGATTTAGACATGCAACAAACCGAACGCTGCATCCGTGAGATGGGTGTAGGGTTTTTATTTGCTCCAAACCACCACAAAGCAATGAAATATGCTGTTGGACCACGTCGAGAGCTTGGTGTCCGCAGTATCTTTAATTTACTTGGCCCGCTTACGAATCCGGCTGGTGTAAAACGCTTTGTGATTGGCGTATTTTCAGATGAACTTTGCCGTCCAATTACCGAAGTGATGAAACAACTCGGTGCTGAACATGTGATGGTGGTTCATTCAAGAGATGGGCTTGATGAAATCAGCCTTGCAGCTCCTACAACTGTCGCTGAACTAAAAGACGGTGAAATTACTGAATGGATACTTACCCCTGAAGATGTCGGGATTGAGTCACAAACTTTAAACGGTTTAGTGGTTGCGGACGCTGCTGCAAGCTTAAAGCTGATTAAAGATGCATTGGGTAAAAATAAATCTGATATTGGTGAAAAAGCAGCAAACATGATTGCGCTTAATGCAGGCGCAGGCATCTATGTTGCGGGCATTACCAAAACTTATGCTCAGGCTGTTACATTCGCTCAAGATATTATCTATGGCGGACAGGCTTTAGAAAAAATGAGTGTTTTGGCTGAATTTACCAAAACATTAAAGCAATCTCAGGCAGATTAAGGACTTCTCATGATTAATATTCAAAATACCATTTTAGGTAAAATTGTTGACCGTAAACATGAGGAACTTGCTGCGCGTTTAAAACAACGTAATTTGCAAGACGTTGAAGAATTAGCGAAAGCGGCAACACCAGTTCGAGGTTTTGCTAATGCTTTGCAACATAAACGTCCGGGTGTAATTGCTGAAATTAAAAAAGCCTCTCCATCAAAAGGGATTATTCGCGCAGACTTTAATCCTGCTGAAATTGCCCAGCAATACGAACAAGCAGGAGCAGCATGTTTATCGGTATTGACCGATGTTGATTTCTTTCAGGGAGCAGATCAAAATATTGCGATTGCTCGCAATCATTGTGCCCTCCCTGCTTTACGTAAAGACTTTCTGATTGACCCATACAATGTAGTTGAAGCTCGTGCTTTGCATGCTGACTGTATTTTATTAATTGTTGCTTATTTGTCTGACCAGCAACTCGAAGAAATGTCTAAAACTGCGTTTGAACATCAACTTGATGTATTGGTTGAAGTTCATGACGAAGAAGAAATGGAACGTGCTTTAAAGCTTTCTGAGCAATGTTTATTAGGTGTGAATAACCGTAATTTAAAAACGTTTGATGTAGATTTAAATACATCCGTTCGATTGAAAAAATTACTTCCGACCTCACGTTTATTAATTACTGAAAGCGGTATTGCGACACCAGATGATGTACATATGATGCAAGAGCATGATATTCACAGTTTCTTGGTCGGCGAAAGTTTTATGAAACAACCACGTCCAGATCAGGCTTTTACTGCTCTTTTTGGACAACCTCAAACGGTTTAATGAAGATATATGAGTAATAAAGATTCATCGCTTTCTAAAGAGCAACAGAAGTTATTGAAGCAATTTAAAAAGCAAATCTCCAATCCTCATTCAAGCAAAATCATAAATCAGCCTGAGTCTAAAAAATCTCAGGCTGAGTCTGAAGAATTGGAAGATAGCCATCTGTTTCAACAGGCTGTTGCAGGTGTTAAACGTATCAACAATAGTAATGTTGCCGATGTAAAAACACCTCGTGCCAGAAAAGTCGACGCACAAACGCTAGCGAAACGTGCAGCTGCCGAAGGTGGTCGTGATACCGAACATGCCGAGTTATCAGATACGCAAGCTGCTTTAAATCCGGTCGCAAGCCAAGCAACGCTAAGCTATCGCATCGCGACTCTGCAACATAAGGTTTTTGAAGACTTAAAAGCAGGCAAGATGCGTTGGTTTGAAGCTGTAGATTTACACGGCTGTACCATTGAACAAGCACGTGACGCAGTTTTACAGATTATCCAGATGGCAAAAGATGAAAATCAAAATGTCATCAAAATTGTGCATGGTAAAGGCCCAGAAGCGGTCTTAAAAACCTATGTCAATGGATGGTTACGTCAGCACCGCGATGTTTTGGCCTTTGTAAGTGCCCCTGAAAATCAAGGTGGTACAGGTGCCGTTCTCGTACTGCTTAAACGTGCAGAAAAAAATCCTAAGTTCGAACAAAAAAAATGATCCTTTGGGATCATTTTTTTACATCAAATACCTGTAATAATTGAGCAACTACTGCAATGGCAATCATTGCAGGTTGTTTCGATGAAATCCCTTCTATCCCGATTGGGCAAACCAAACGTTGTAATGTTTCCTGAGTATAACCACGTACTTGCATACGTTTTTCAAAAATAGCCCTTTTACTTTTTGAACCAATCATTCCTACATAAGCAAATGGTTTTGCCGTAGGTTTTAAAGCTACAAAACACAGTTGCAAATCTAATTGATGGTCATGAGTTAATATTAAAATTGCTCCTGAACGGTCAAAATGCTCGATCTCGGCTTCTAAGGTATCAGTCGTTAAGCATTGCACCTGTTCCAATAAATCGGATGGGAAAATATCATCACGTGGATCAATCCATTTCACCCGAATTCCAATAGGCAATAAACAGCGAACAATTGCTTCTCCCACATGCCCGGCGCCACAAATCAGCACTTGCATGGCATAAGGCTGAATCTGCTGGCTAAATTGCCATTGCTCACTACTGTCAGAATCAAACTCGAAACTTGGTTGTCGTTCCCTATCCATAGTCTGCCAAGTGGATGCATATTGATGTGAGACGGTACGCGATATACGCTTTCCAACTCGCCATGCTTGCAAACTCACGGATAAATCCGATGTGACCGTAGCGGGTGATATTTTTTCAAACAATAACCACATTACTCCGCCACAACACTGCCCCAACCGAGCACTGAGGTTAAAGCGTTCAATACGCCTCACACAAGTTTCCGTTTCTTTTAAAATTGCTTTAGCGATATCAATCGCGTGAAACTCTAAATGCCCGCCACCGATCGTATCTGACTGCTGCCATTGCTGTTGCGAATTAAACCGCAATAACATGGTTGCACCAACTTCTCGTGGTGTTGAACCATCAGCGCGAACTACTGTGACCAATACCATAGGCAGAGCATCGACTTGCCACGCTACAAAATCAGTCCACCATTGTAAATGTTGCATAATCTTCTACATTTTAGCTTGTAGACGGTTAGCCAAAGCCTGTCCTCGTCCAATCGCAATTGCACGTAAAATTTCCTCGGCAGTTGCTGGAGCATTGAGCACGAGCGGAGCTTTTTCGGGAATAGCCGCCTGTACCGCCTGACGAATTGCAGAGAAAACAGATAATGCCAACATAAATGGCGGTTCACCTACAGCTTTGGAGCGGTAAATGGTGTCTGCCTGATTTTGATTATTAAACAATTTAACATTAAAAATATGAGGAATATCTACACTGGTCGGGATTTTATAAGTTGAAGGCGCATGGGTAAACAAACGGCCTACGTGTGGTCCATGCGGCTGCCAATACAGCTCTTCTGTCGTGAGCCATCCCATCCCTTGAACAAAACCACCTTCAATTTGTCCAATATCAATTGCAGGGTTAATTGAGCGCCCAACGTCATGCAAAATGTCAGCACGTAATACTTTCATTTCCCCTGTTAAGGTATCTATTGCGACCTCACTGACTGCTGCACCATAGGCATAATAGAAAAATGGACGCCCCAAATGGTTGACCTGATCATAGTGAATTTCTGGCGTTTTATAAAAACCGCTGTCCCATAGCTGTACACGTGCCATATATGCCCGTTGAACCAAATCTGGAAATGTCCATGAGTGACCATTCGCTGTTGAAACCATACTATCTTCAAACTGGACTTTTTCAGCGTCACTGTCGCTTATGTCTGCTGCAAGTTTTGCCAGACGCTCACGAATTTTAATACAGGCATTTTGAACAGCTTTACCATTTAAATCCGCGCCACTCGATGCTGCAGTTGCCGAAGTATTTGGCACACGAGAAGTATCGGTTGCAATTAAACGAACGCTATCGATTGGTAAACCCAACTCATGCGCAGCAACCTGACGTACTTTGGTATATAGCCCCTGTCCCATTTCCGTACCGCCATGGGTAATAGAAACAGTACCATCCATATACACATAGACCAGTGCACCCGCCTGATTGTAATGTACGGCGTTAAACGAAATACCAAACATTAATGGGGTTAACGCAATACCACGCTTAATGATGTCATTGCTCTGATTAAAGGCATGAATGCTCTGTTTACGTTTCGCGTAATCGCTACTTTGCAATAATTCGGCCACCAGTCGAGGAGCAACATTATCACGAACTTCTGCCCCATAATGCATGCGATCACGTCCGGCGCCAGGCTGCTCAGCAAAGAAATTACGCTGTCGAATTTCAACAGGATCACAGCCTAAATAACGAGCAATGTCATCAATAATATTTTCAATGACAAACATGCCTTGCGGTCCACCAAAACCACGGTATGCCGTATTGGAGACAGTATTAGTTTTACAACGTAAGTTACGTAGCTCAACCGCATTTAAATAATAAGCGTTGCCAATATGACAAATCGCACGTTCATTCACTGGCCCAGAAAGATCAGCCGAAAAACCGCAATTTGAAGCCAATTGAACCTTCAAGCCTTGCAAAACACCACTGTCATCAAAAGCTACAGACCACTCATAAGCAAAACCGTGACGTTTGCCTGTAGCATTCATGTCGTCATCTCGATCTAAGCGTAATTTACACGGACGGCCCGTTTTTTGTGCTGCCAAAGATGCAATGCATGCCCACTGTGCCGACTGTGACTCTTTACCACCAAAACCACCACCCATACGGCGACTTTCCACACTGACCTGATGCATATTCATGCCTAATGCATGACAAATCAGTAACTGCATTTCTGTTGGATGTTGTGTAGAGCAATAGACTTTTAAGCTCTGATTTTCTTGTGGAATCGCATAAGAAATTTGCCCTTCAAGATAGAAATGCTCTTGCCCGCCCAGTTCAATAGAACCTGATAGTAGATGTGCTGCGTTTTGAAATGCCTGCTCAACTTCACCATGGCTAAATTCTACAGGCGGTAAAACCCACGATTCTTTTTCAATCGCATCTTGAATCGTTAAAATCGGAGTTTCGGGCACATACTCAATTTTTGCTAAACGGACTGCCTGACGGGCTTGCTGATAAGTCTCAGCAACAACCACAAACAAAGCTTGTCCATAAAACTCGACCTGCTCTTCGGCAAAAATTGGGTCATCTTTTACAATTGGTCCCCAATTATTTTCAACCTCAATATCTTTTGCCGAAAAAACTGCATGGACACCCTCAGCCTGACGTACGGCATCCAAATCAAACTTACTGATTTTACCTTTGGCACAACTTGAAAATCCGACAGCCAGATGCATGGTATTTTCAAGCTCGGGTAAATCATCAATATAAGTTGCCTGCCCAGTTACATGTAAATGTGCACTTTCGTGTGGAATCGAGTCACCTGCTTTAGCTGATTTTTTAGAAGCCCTTAAATCAATGTTTTGATTCATGTTAGATCTCCACAACAGCAATCAAGTCAGTCACACGTGTGATCGTTTTAGACAGGATTTTTTCTACATAAAACCGCTGTAAACAGTTTTTTGCGACTTGTAAACGATATGCCGAGCTAGCACGCCCATCATCTAAAGGCTGATAATCTTTCGACAAGGCCTCTTTTGCCTGAACGATCAATTCTGCTGTAAGTTGCTGGCCTTCCAATATAGCTTCTGCATATTTTGCACGTTTGGGAATAGCTGCCATGCCACCAAAAGCAATTTTTACATTGTGAGCGACATCATAATGATCTAACTCGCATGAAATGGCCGCACATACCGCAGAAATATCTTGCTCAAAACGTTTAGCAATTTTATAGCTGGCAAATTTAAAACGCGTCTGCCCTTCACGAAACGGAATAACAATCGCCTCAACAAACTCACCAAGTTGTAATGCTGTTTTTTGATAATCTATATAAAAGTCTTCCAAAGCAATTTCACGAGTCTGTTCACCTGCTCGCAAAATCAATCGTGTACCTAGCGTAATTAATGCTGGCATTGAGTCACCAATAGGCGAACCATTGGCAATATTTCCACCTAGCGTTCCTGCATTTTTAATCGGCAAGGAAGCAAAACGGCGCTGTAAGTCTTGAAAGTCAGGATAAACATCTGAAATTTTGATGAGTGCATCACTCAAACTTACATTTGCCCCAATCGTTAAAGCATGATCTGTGACTACAATTTTTTTGAGTTCTTCAACCTGACCGATATAAAGCATATCTCCTAAATTACGGCCTTGCTTTGTGACCCACAAACCAACATCTGTGCTACCAGCAACAATACGTGCCTGCGGCAACTGTAACCGTAAAGCGGCAAAATCCTGCAAAGTCTTTGGTGCAAAAAATTGCTGTCCATGATCATTCAAATGCAACGCAGGCAATGCTTTGATCTCTTTTAATACTTCAATTACTTTTTGACGTTTTAATAAAATACGTGGATAGTCATATGCTTTTTGTGCTGCATCAAAAATAGGTCGATAGCCTGTACAGCGACACAAATTTCCAGAAAGATAATTACTGACCTGATCTTTGCTTGGACAGTGTTGTTCATTTTCATACATTGCCCATAACGACATGATAAAACCAGGAGTACAAAACCCGCATTGTGAACCATGCATATCGACCATCGCCTGTTGAACCGGATGAAGTGCCCCATCCTTTTTAGGCAATAATGTACAAAGATCTTCTACTGTAAATAAAGCCTTACCATCTAAAGTGGGTAAAAACTGAATGCAAGCATTCACACTGCGTAATTGCAAACTTTCATTGACCAACTCACCAATCACTACCGTACATGCACCACAATCGCCCTCAGCACAGCCCTCTTTTGTGGCGGTCTGCCTGGTCTTACCAGTTTGGATATACTCTCGCAGAAATTGTAAAACTGTCATTGTGGGTGTTACATTTTCAACTTGCTGCTGGCTACCACGGAAAAAGAAGGTGATTGGACGTTCTGACATGTTTTATCCTTATGCTCTATAACACTGCATCTGTGCAAATATGATGCCATTAGGCGATCATTTAGAACCTATCAACATTAAATACACATTTGACGTTCAAACACTTGACTATTAACGATAAAAAACATGAAATTTATTCATCTTTTATTAAGCACGCATAAAACCAGAATAAATATAGTGCGAGGAGTTATGAACATCAGGTCATGTTTCTGATACAATGCCGAGCTTGTCTAATAGAGTAAACTTATACGTCTTATGTCAATGCAGCAATCGTACGCAAATATCCTGACTGCCGTCGGTGAAGATCTTGATCGTCCCGGCCTTAAAGATACGCCTGTGCGTGCGGCTAAAGCTTTTTCATATTTAACTTCTGGCTATAGTAAAACTTTAGAAGAAGTCACCAATAATGCTGTTTTCCCATCAGATAACCATGAAATGGTATTGGTGAAGAATATTGAATTCTATTCGCTTTGCGAACATCATCTCCTCCCATTCTACGGCCGTGTTCATGTAGCCTATTTACCGGAAGGCAAAGTTCTCGGTTTATCTAAATTTGCACGTATTACCGAGATGTTTGCTCGCCGTTTGCAAATTCAGGAAAATCTGACTCAACAAATCGCAGAAGCCGTTGCTGAAGTGACTGGCGCTCGTGGTGTTGCTGTAGTTATAGATTCAGCACATATGTGTATGATGATGCGTGGTGTAGGTAAACAAGAATCTACAACTCGTACAGTTTCATTTGTCGGCGATTTTAAAACCGATAAAGAAGCACGCCGTGAATTTTTAAGCGCAGTACCGGAAAGTTATTAATCTGGTTTTAATGCAAAAATAAGAGCCCGACGACGTTGGGCTTTTTTATATCTAGTTAAAGCACTTAATCTATAAAACATAACAATTAAATTAAGTGATTTTTGTTATAAAAGTACGCATCTTTCTTTTTAAATAATTTATGAGCTCATCATGCGATTTAAAAAAATTTCTTGCTTACTTTTACCGCCTCTTTTTATTTTTAGTGCCTCAATTTATGCGGGTAATACACCAAAAGAACAAGAAGTTAAAAAACTGGTAGATCAAAATTTTAAGCCTTTATTAGATAAATATGATGTGCCTGGTATGGCCGTAGGGGTCATTCAAAATAATAAAAAATATGAAATATATTATGGCCTACAATCCGTTCAGGATAAAAAAGCCGTAAATAGCAGTACCATTTTTGAACTAGGTTCGGTCAGTAAATTATTTACCGCTACAGCTGGTGGATATGCAAAAGCAAAAGGAAAAATCTCTTTTGATGACACACCCGGAAAATATTGGAAAGAACTAAAAAACACACCGATTGACCAAGTTAATCTTCTTCAACTTGCGACGTATACAAGTGGCAATCTCGCCTTACAATTTCCAGATGAAGTTCAAACAGACCAACAAGTTTTAACTTTTTTCAAAGATTGGAAAACTAAAAACGCAATCGGTGAATACAGACAATATTCAAATCCAAGTATTGGCTTATTTGGAAAAGTTGTGGCTTTGTCTATGAATAAACCTTTTGACCAAGTCTTAGAAAAAACAATTTTTCCACATCTCCATTTAAAAAATAGCTATGTAAACGTACCTAAAACTCAGATGCAAAACTATGCTTTTGGCTATAACCAAGAAAATCAGCCGATCCGAGTTAACCCTGGTCCGCTAGATGCTCCAGCATACGGCGTTAAATCGACACTACCAGACATGCTGAGTTTTATTAATGCCAACCTCAACCCACAGAAATATCCGAAAGATATTCAACGTGCAATTAATGAAACACATCAAGGTTTCTATCAAGTCGGCACCATGTATCAAGCCTTGGGTTGGGAAGAATTTTCTTATCCAGCGCCTTTACAAACTTTATTAGACAGTAATTCAGAGCAAATCGTGATGAAGCCTAATAAAGTGACTGCCATTTCCAAAGAACCTTCAGTTAAGATGTTCCACAAAACTGGCTCAACAAATGGCTTTGGAACTTATGTGGTGTTTATTCCAAAAGAAAATATTGGTTTAGTCATGTTAACCAATAAACGTATTCCAAATGAAGAACGCATTAAGGCAGCGTATGCAGTATTAAATGCAATAAAGAAATAATCTTTTGCTAAAACAAAAAAAGGGAAAAATGATTTCATTCATTTTTCCCTTTTTTTATTCGTAATGCTATTCAAAAGAACCAAACATATCCTAGACTTGATTTCATCCAGTCTTGATGATTTTGTTGTTCATAATCCCAGTTTAATCGAACAGCATTATTGCGATTAATCAGATATTGCCACTGCGTATTGACTCTCAAATTCCATTGATTTTGTTCTTCCCAATAGGGCAATTCGATTTGCACCACAGAGTTGAAACGCTCAAACCATTGGTTCATACAACCTAAAGTCGGGCCTACTCCTACACGCCACCCTTTATCTAGATTTGAACCCGTTTGTACATAAGTTTGTACTTGTCCATAGCAAATATGCTTTCGCTCATAGTCTGCAAGACTGTAACCGACCTGAGCATTAAAGCTTGCTACACCGTGTTGTTTGTCTTCGCTAAAGCGTCCATCATGAATAGCTTCCTGACGCCAACCTAAATTAAATCCCCAACTCAGTGGTGTTTTAAATGGTTGAATCGGGTTATAAGAGTTCACTTCTAACAGATCAAGACGTTCTAGTTTTAAATGGTCATTTCGCCACTGCGCGTTACCATTTAAAAATAGTAATTGAGTACCGGCACGATATCCGCCTTGAGGGTCTATTAAGTCATGGTAGGCTTGCCGATGACCAAGTTCAATAAACTTATCACCTTGCACCTCACCAGCTTTCACGGAAAAGTTACGCGCGTTATGGCCTTGAGTCGGTTCCTTTGTTGGTCTTTTTGGTTCTTGACGCTGTTTGTCTAAATCAATCTGACTTCTGAGCGCTAAAAGCTGACGTAACTGCGGCTGAGCAACACTTTCTTCTATTTTTCGGCTAATAAATTGGAGGTATAAATCATCGTAAGCCATCTCTAAAATCTTAGCCTGATCTTGCTCACTAAATGATTTTAAAATCTGAGAAGACCGCTGTGTCGGCATCATCGTAATTTGATGAGCCACCTTCGCCAGTGAAGCACCATGCTGATGAGCTTGGGCTAGTAACTGAGTTTCTAATGCAGGTCGATATACAGGAGCTTTGGTAAGTCCTTCCTGCTGCATCGATTTAATGGTTTCCATTGGAATGGAGGCATAAGTAAATTTTTCTTGTAAGTTAGATTCAGGTTTTACTAAATCCACTAACCCCAACAATCTATAGGCACAGTTATCACTCACAAAGTAATATGGGAAACTCACAAGTTGCATTTCCCAAATGTGAGACACCAAGAAACGTGTTTCCTCAGGAGTTAAATTTAGCTCATATTCCCATAAATCACGGCTTTCAAAATCGCCATATTCTTTTACTTTACGGTAATAAGGCATTAGTGAATATTCACCCGGATACTGCCCTGTTAAACCTTTCCATGCATATGACCAGTTGTCGTTGCCTGCCACCGTTGCTGCATAATTTACAGCATAGGAAACTAAATTTAATTGCTGCTGATCTTTGGGGTCTAAACGCAATAAAGTATGCCCAAACATGGAGCTCGGATTGCCCATAAAATCGGTCGCATAAATTAATGTCGCTTTGTAGGGCTTAATTTGCCCAATCCAGTTTTCAAATTCGGTACACTTTACTTGAGGCAATTCATTTTCTTGAATGCCGACTTTTTGCATGAGCCATTGACTACGTGCCGGAAACTTACAACGAATCGACTGATTATCTTGAGCAGGTATAAATAATGCCGAGATATCCGCTTTCAGTTCTTCTTTTAAATTATTTTTTCCATTTTCTGATAGGAAATAGCCAGAATAAGAGACCTCACTTTTCTGATTTTTATTGGCATACATGAGCCTTTGCCATGTAATGTCTTGATCTAGATTTTGTTGTTCTGCGATTGACCAATATTTTTGAATAGATGGATTTATATCTGCTGAATACGCAATATTCACTGCCAAAGAGGCAAAAACTAAAACAACTGACTTCATTAAGCTCATCAATTTTTATCATTAAATATAAGAAAAACCCTGCCATACGACAGGGTTTTCAGTTTCAAACTTATACGTAAGCTTTTAAAACGTCATCTTTAGCCATTACAGTTTGTAATGATGCTAAAACTTGAAGCGTATTTTGGTTATTTGCAGAATAGATTTCACCAAAGTTTGCTTTTGAAACTTTAAAGAAACGGTCTTTGTCTTGAGGTTTAATTTGCATTAACTCAGCAAGTACGTTCAGGCTTTCACCTTGGCCTACTGCCATATCACGTGCTAAAGCTTCAGCATTTTCATTTGTAAATGTAACCACTTGAGCAGTTACTGTTCCGCCTTGACGGCAGCCTAAAGTACCGAAAGTGATCCCTAATAATTGGTTAGTAAAAATACCGTTTGTTGTTGCAGCAAGAATTTTAGGCGCTACTCCTTTTTTGCCAGCCCATACTTGTGTACCCACACCACAACCTACGTCGTTGTCAGCCATTGCAACACTTGAACCAGCTGCTAATAACGCAGCTAAAGCTAATTTTTTTAACATAGATGTAAATCTCCAAAATCATTATTGATTGTTTCTTATGTGTTGTATTGTTATGTGTAATTTTTATTACACGCTATTAAAGATAGCGAGATGGTTGTGAATTAGCAATTAAAAAATAAACAATATGATAAAAAGTGCAAAAGAAAAATTTATCTTAAATTCCAGTTACCTTGATTATCTCGATGACCCAATATTTTAAGTACCAGTACTAAACTTAAGAGTAATAATAAATACCATGACCCCAGTTTACCCCAACCCACCATATGCCAAGCATCTACCTGACTTGGATAGAGCCAGATTTTATAAAAGGTACTAATATTTTCAGCAATCCAGATGAGAAAAGCGAGTGTAAACAATACAGGCAACATCGGAATTTTAAATTTATGTTCATTTAACTGAAAATAAAGTTTGGTTTTCCAAAAAATAAAAATACTGATCGCAAATAAAATATAGCGAATATCAGGTACAAAAAATTTACTCATAAAGTTTATATATGAGAAAAATGCGAGTAAAAGCATACTCCCAAAACTAGGAAGCTTTTCAAAAGAAACTTGAAACAGTCGGATTGACCGTGCAAAAAAACTACCCACAGCCGAATACATAAAGCCTGCAAATAAAGGCACAGTTAAAATTTTAAATACCGCAGGCTGAGGATATTGCCATGATGCAATCGCGGGATGCGTTAAAAATATTTCCATGACCATAGCCATGACATGAAATAAAGCAATAACTTTGGCTTCTGCCCATGATTCAAGCTTTAAATAAAGTAAGCAGATCTGGATTAACAATGCATAGACAAGTAAATAATCATAGCGATAAAAACCCATATATTCATGGCTTCCCAACGGCGCTGTTAAAGCAAAAGCAATTAAAAGCAGAATACCAAACAAGGCTGCCGAAACAGCCTTGCCGATAAAATGAATTGGTAAAGTGAGATGGCGCACAAAAACTATCCTAGATATTTAGCACTATACTCATGCACTGTATCTACAAAGATTTTTGGTTGCGCAGGGTCTACCCACTGAGTAATACCGTGACCTAAGTTAGCAACGTAACCTGTTTTTTCACCGTTTACGTAAGCATCGTCTAACATTGCTTTTACTGCTTTTTCAATTGAAGCAGCCGAGCCATATAAAACAGCAGGGTCAAGATTACCTTGTAGCGCTACACGCCCAGAGACAGCATTTCGAGCTGTATTAAGTGGAGTAGTCCAATCTAAACCTAATGCATCTGCACCAGTGGTAATCATTGGCTCTAACCATTGACCGCCACCTTTGGTGAACACAATAACAGGAATACGTCGACCATCTTTCTCACGCTGCAAACCAGCAATGATTTTATTCATGTAGTTTAAAGAGAATTCGACGTATTCGCGGTGTGCTAATGCCCCGCCCCAGCTATCAAAGATCTGGATGGCCTGAGCACCTGCATCAATTTGAGCATTTAGATAATCAATCACTGAATCTGCTAAATGATCAAGTAAGGCATGCAAAACTTCTGGTTGTGCATACATCATCTGCTTAGTAAAACGGAATTCTTTACTTGAACCACCTTCAACCATATAAGTTGCTAGCGTCCAAGGGCTACCAGAGAAACCAATCAGTGGAACTTGACCACCTAAAGCTGAGCGAATTGTACTTACCGCATTCATTACATAATCAAGGTCTGATTTTGCATTTAACTTAGGTAAATTCGCGACATCTTGTTCAGTACGTACCGTTTTTTGAAACTTAGGACCTTCTCCTGTTTCAAAATAAAGTCCTAAACCGAGTGCATCAGGAATTGTTAAAATATCTGAAAATAAAATCGCTGCATCTAAGTCGTAACGGCGTAAAGGCTGCAAAGTCACTTCGCAAGCAAATTCTGTATTTTTACATAGAGATAGAAAGTCGCCTGCTTTTGAACGTGTTTCACGATATTCAGGCAAATAACGTCCTGCTTGACGCATCATCCATACCGGTGTGGTATCTACAGGTTCGCGTAACAAAGCTCGTAGGAAACGATCATTTTTCAAAGTCGTCATTACCAATCTCTATATTCTTTATGTGGCAGCATCATATCAAAAACATAGAGATTTTTATAATTTCAATTTCACACAAAAAACTCGTCAATCTACTAAAAAATGCATATTTACACAAAAGTCTACTGCAACCAGCAAGGTTTTCTGCAATACTTGCAACATGTTACATCGGGTCTATTGATATTCTTTTAACCACTAAATTGCCAATCTTGGGCTCATAGAGATGAGTTATTGGTAATTTTATGCAATTTTAGATTAGATCATGCCCCTATTGCTTATATGAAAATTCTTAAGGTTGAATTACATGTTTGTTCGCTCATTACTCGCTATGAGTTTAAGTTGTATTATTGCTAATGTTGCTTTTGCTGCTTCAACAACTGAGCAACCCCTGAACCCTAAAAAGGTATCAGCTCCTGTAGAAGATCCGATTGATCCTTTAGCAGTAGATGCAGCTTCAACTGTAAAAGCTCAAGCTTCGACACAAATTACCGCTCAAGAACAAAATGACCTAAATCGAGCGTCAACAACATTACAAAATTTGCAAAAAACTGAAGACCCAAATGCCGAGTCTGGTATTGCTGCATCTACACCAGTAGCAGCTAAAACCACAACTGCCTCTGCTACAGCACAAGTACCTGCTGCGTCATGGACTTTAGATAGCTTAAACTCGGCTGAATGGTCTGAAAATATTGGTAAAGGCCAACTTCCAGTTTATGCTCGTGCGCATGTTATGCTCAATAATGCACATGCATCGCCAGGTGCGATTGACGGCATGAGCGGTAAAAACACATTAAAAGCAATCTCTTCATTCCAACAAATGAATGGTTTATCACCTACTGGTGAACTGACTAAAGAAACTTGGGATGTATTAGTTGCTAAACAAACCAAGCCAGCATTTATTGAATACACAATTTCTGATGCTGATTTAAAAGGTCCATATGCTGAGTCAATTCCTTCTGACTACGCATTACAGGCCAAAATGAAAGGTTTGTACTACACTCGTGTTAGCGAAATGTTGGGTGAGAAGTTTCATATTGATGAAGCTTTCTTAAAGAAAATTAACCCAACTGCGACATTCAAAAAAGCGGGTGAAAAAATCATTGTTCCAAACGTACGCAATGATTTACCAGAAGACATTCATTTGATTATTGCGCATAAGGGTGCAAAACAACTGTACCTCTTCAACAGTCGTAACCAAATGATTGCGTCATTTCCTGCAACAATTGGCAGTACTGATACGCCTTCTCCGACCGGTACTTACAAGGTAGTTGGTGTAGCACGTAACCCTTGGTATAGCTACTCACCTTCTAACTTCGTACAAGGTAAAAACTTAAAACCGCTTTCTTTACCACCTGGCCCAAATGCTCCTGTAGGTAATATCTGGATTGGTTTAAGTAAAAAATCTTTTGGTATTCACGGTACACCAAACCCGTCTTTAATTTCTAAAACTGCATCACATGGTTGTATCCGTTTAACTAACTGGGATGCTAACGATTTAGGTAATAAAGTACGTTCTGGCGTAACCGTTAAATTCTTAGAATAATCCTCTTAAATAAAAGAGCCTGCTTTATGCAGGCTTTTTTATTAAATTTTTAATATATCTCATTGGAATATTTAGTTATTGTTTTGACTATAAAAGTAAAACCAGCCTAGGTTTAATAATTACACAGCAATTTTTGTATTTAGAATATTTAGCATGGTTTGCATCTTAGCTTCTGTTTCTAGCCATTCAGCTTCGGCATCTGACCCTTCGACAATTCCAGCACCAGCATATAAGCGCATTTTATTTTCACTGAGTAGACCACAGCGAATCGTCACTACCCATTCTCCATTACCCTCGGCATCCATCCAGCCTACTAACCCCGTGTAATAATGTCGGTCATAACCTTCATGATCTAAAATAAACTGCTTAGCAACATGAGTTGGTGAGCCACAAACCGCTGGTGTTGGATGTAATTCTAATGCAAGGTTTAATGCATTCGGTGCCTGTTGTTTGAGCATACCTTGGAATTCTGATGATAAATGCAACATTGTTGATGTTTCTAAAATATCTGGAAATTCAGAAACCTTAAGCTCTACACAATGAGTGGCTAAATTTCTAATAATATTTTCAACCACAATTCGATGTTCATGTTGGTCTTTCTCAGAATGATTTAATTCTTGTTGGCTGACGAAATTTTTTTCGGAAATCTGAGATTTGGGTCTAGAACCGGCCAAAGGATTACTGGTTACAATACGACCTTGTTTTGATAAAAGCAGTTCTGGGCTTGCGCCTAGAATATAATTATTATGTTCTACTGGAATCACAAAATTATAAGCATTTGGATTTTGTTTTAATAAAGCAGCCAATAAGTTTTCTGGCTCTTGATGACGGTTGAACTCATATTCAACAGCCTGAGAAAGAACAACTTTTTCTACCTCCTTTTTCTCAAAAGCATCTAATGCTAACTGTACTGTACCTTCAAATTTTTGGCGTTGAATGAGTAATGATTTATTAATTATCTCAATGTTATTACGATTTTTTAATGAGTTAATCGTAGAAGATGCTTGTGTTATTTTTTTATGATCAGCATAAAAATTTAAGCTACTTTTCTTTGTAATATCAAAAGGTATAGCACCAATTAAAACTGGATTTTGATGGCCTTGCTTTTTAATTTCTTCAAAACATTTTGCAATCTCCTCATTAAATAGTGCGGTATTTGCTGCAGGTGTATTTAGCGTTTTAACGAATTCGTTCACTTCGAGATAATAATTTTTCGTAGAGAAACATGAAAATTTCTTTTGACCGATATGATCTAAATTTTGCTCTACTGATATTTGAGTCTGCATCATCTGTATATCACCTCTCACATTGATTTTTTTCAAGCAAATTCTGTAGTACTTCTTTTTAAATATAGGAGTATAAAAATACTGAAACACACATTAATGCAAATGATTATTATTATCAATAATAAAATTAGTTTTCAATGCAAGAAATTGTAATTATCTCGTTATTTGTATAAAAAAATTGAACTTTAATCTCTAGATTTATCTCGATTGAACTTTCTTGACTAAGGTAAAAATAAAGAAACTCACCATCTAGTTGTTTAAAACTTATATTTTTAAAATCAATAATTTGCTTATATTTTAAATAAATTGCTTTAATGATACTTTCTTTAGCAGAGAATATTACCAAATATAAATATGCTTGTTTTTTTTGCAGCTTTTCAATTTCTGCTTGTTCATTTTTATTTAGAAAAACATCATAAAACTCATCTTTCTTTTGAAAAAAAATATAATGTTTTTGAGACTCTATATCGATCCCAAATATTTTTTCTTGAACCGTGTTATTTCTAGCATATGCGATGGCATGACATGATTTTTTTGATCCAACATGGCTAATCCCACCTATCAGTCCTTCGGGCCATAGGGGTTCCCCATGTTTACCTTGATGAACAACAAAATCTTGTAAATTAATGTTTTGTAATGCATATTTTGCTGCTAAGCGTCCCGTCAAGAACTCTAATTGACGAATGAAGCGTGAGCTTTTTATATTCGGTGGAAGAAATATATTCAGCTCCTGATAGATATGATCAAGCTGAGGTATTTCTTTGATTTCACTGAGCTGGACTTTATGTATATCTAACCCGAAAGCTGTTAGCTTTTCATATTGAATATTTATTTCATCCAGACATGAATTAGCCCCTCTACTTAACTGCTTCTCCGTATTCATAGCCTGTACTTTATTCAATATTCACGGTCAATGTTTCAACGATGGCAGCAATGTTTTTAAGCATCTTTACTCGGGTCTCGGGATTGAGAAAGTAGAAATGGTCCCCTTCAAACTCAATACTTCCTAACCAATTTTCTGTGTGTTGTTGCCATGCATCTATCATTCTTTTGTTAGGAATATCAGGGTCCTGTTTGCCATAAAATGCAACGATCGGAACCTCAGTCTTATGTATGTTCTCCCTTAGTAATTGATCGCTAAGATAGAAGTCATTACGAATGATTTTGAGAAAGAATGTGAGTGCATCCTGATTATTTAAAATTTCGTCAGGAAAATTATTGTATCGTTTTAATTCATCAACAATTTTTTCATCAGTTAGCTCATGCTTGTACCGCATATGTTGAATATAGTGATGCTCAGGTCGGCTACTTATAACGATTAATCTCAACTGATCAATTATGGGTTTTTCATTCAAATAATTGAGTACTTTCCAAATCAAGCCACCTCCCACACTATGTCCAAATAAAATGAACGGTGTGTCTGAGTAAGCTTGTATTTCATTGGCAATTTGCATAGCTAATAGATCAGGATCATCGATCAGTGGTTCATTTATTTTTATACCATGACCCGAATATTCAATAGGAATAATACGAATATTGTCAGAGATCTGCTTTTTCCATGGATGATAAATACTTGCGCTACTCCCCGCAGGCGGTAAACAGAACATATTATATTGAGGTTTATTCATTTAAGAATTCTCCAAATATTAAGCATTTTTCTTTTATAAAAAATGCTTAAATCAGATTTCTGCGCTATTTTTTTAAACAGAAGTTGAAGCTAAATTGATAGTTTGAGTCGGTTGCCAAATGGCTGAGTCACGATGTGTCACAAAAATAACCGTAGAAGAAAGGGCACGTATCGTTGCAACAATTTCCAGCTCAGTCTCTTCATCCAAAGCAGAGGTTGCTTCATCAAGTATTAAAATTGGCGCATTTTTGAGTAATGCTCGGGCAATTGCGACCCGCTGACGTTCACCACCAGACAATGCGGTGCCTTGTTTACCTACCGATTGATTAATTCCCTCTGAACTACGGTCAATCATTGCCCCTAATGCGGCATCTCTTGCAGCCTTTTCTATTTCATCATCAGTTGCATCAGATTTTCCTAAACTGATATTTTCAGCCAGTGTACCTGTGAACAAAATAGGTTCTTGTGTGACATAAGCGATATTCGAGATTAAATCTTCATATTTCATTTGATCAAGAGCTATGCCACCCAGGGTAATTTTTCCTCTTTGTGGATCATCAAACCGTGTAAGCAATTCAAGTAAAGTACTCTTACCACTACCGCTTGGTCCGGTAACCCATACTCTGCTCCCCCATGCGATGTCGAGAGTCATATTTTCAAGTGCTGGCGCATAGCTAACGCCTTGTACCGAAATACGATGGCCAGTAGGAATTTGAGGATGTAATGGCTCAGGCAACTCAGGTGGATGTGTGATCTGATTAAAGTTGCGCAGTGCAGCAAACAAATCATTGATATGTAACCCTGCGGTAGCAAGTTCACCTAACGGCGCTGCTGCACGTCCAATTAAGACGAGTAATGCCAATACCAAAGCAGCATGATTAACACCAGCAAGTACCAGATAGGTTGCCATCCCTGCAATCGGTAAAACACTTGCCAAGGTTGCAATAAAACTTGCAAATGCAGCAGCACGATTAATCCGTACTAATGTCTCTTCTTGCACTTCCCAACGATGTTCTAGCCTTTGGACCGCACGTTCAGGACCGGCTGCTGTGCGTAATAAATCAATATGATCAACCAATTCCAGCGTTGCTTGTGAAGCTGCTAAATCGGCAGTATTACGTTTTTTATCAATTTGCATAAGTGCACGTTGTGCTAGGAATTGGGCAAATAAAGAGAGTAAAAGTAAGCCTAAAGCGACAAATGCTACACCTGCTCCAGCAAGCATGCCTATTCCTATTGTTAGAAACAAAGGCATAAAAGGCGCATGTAAAAAGGTTTGCAATTGATGAGCAGGGATACTCATAAACCCAGGAATTCCCTGTCCAGCAATCGTCTTAATCTGAGCTCGCTGTTCATTGGTAAACCAAGAGAGTTTAGCACGAGCTAAAGATTTGCCTAACTCAGCAAATAGGTCGCCTGCTAAACGCACACCAGTAAGGAAGCCAGCACGAGTGACTATAACTGTCACTAATATTGCTGCACTTGCACTGATGAGAACCCAACTTGGAGACCATTGATTGACAATTGCAAATGCCAAGACGGTATATGCGATTGCTTCAATTGCTGCAACAATGATCCATCCGATACCAACAATAATTAATTTTTGTTTTGCTGCACGAGGAAGCATCGAAAAAATCTGATCTTTATTTAATTTAGCAGGAGTATTCATAAAGATTTCCCTGAGTCAGTTGGGCCGTTAAGCACTAACCTGTTGTCGGCATGAGCAGCTAAGGTAAGATCATGAGTGACCATGACGATGGTTTTATTCTGGTTTTTAGCTAAGTCGCTTAATTCCAATATTATTTTTGTCGCATTGGTCTGGTCGAGTGCGCTCGTTGGCTCATCTAATAAAATAATAGGAGCTGAAGATAAAAACGCACGCGCTATTCCTAGGCGCTGTTTTTCACCGCCTGAAAGTAAAGTTGCATCTGCATTTAAATCTACTTTTAGTTGTGCCTTGAGTAGTGCCTGTTCAAGTTGTTCATCATTTGCATTAATGGCAGATAAGGACAAGTTTTCTCTTACTGTGGTCGGTAATACATCTCCACCTTGTGGAATAAACAAAACCTTTTCATGTCTTAGTTTTTCATGTAATTGCAAAATATCTGTTTTTGCTAATTGAACGACACCTTCTTGCAATACGGCTAATCCAGCAAGTGCTCGCAGTAAGGTTGTTTTTCCAACTCCACTCGGTCCTGTAATTGCAGTCATTGAATTTTTTGGAAATGAATAACTTAATCGATCCAATACTTTTTGATTTTCGATTGCAAAGCTTGCATTAACTATTTCGAGTGTTACATCTTGCTCAATCTGTTGTAGATTGCCCGATGAGAGTACTGGCTCTTTTAAGAATGCAGATAAACGACTAGCTGCAGCTCGCCCAGCAGCGACATAATCAAGACCATGCCCTAAACGTAGTGAAGGTGTCACGATGGCCAAACTAAAGAAAAGTGTTGCAGCCAAGGTCATGCTGTCGTATTGATAAGCCACGAGATAGGCGATGGCAAAGGTTGCAACAGCTTGTAGTAATGCAGTGGCAACAGCAGCGAGTGTTGCGACTTTACTCACCCAAGACACCATATTTTGAGTGAAATTTTGTGCTGATTGAGTATAGGCTGTTAAAGCGCCAGATTGTTGCCCATATATTCGGTTATCACGAATGCCGCGTGCATAATCATCAGCAGAACCAATAATATCTAACATGACCTGCATACGTGCAGCGCCATCCCGTTTTGATACATGGGGAACAATAATTAAATAATAAAGTGAAGCAATTGCCCCAGGTAATAATACCCAAAGGGCCATCGGGCCAACCAACACAATTAATAAAACAATAGAAACTAAAGGGATTACAGCAAAAATCGCAATTTCCGACGGTAAATGTGCCACCATATGATGTAAGGTTGCGATATCATCTGAAACCAGTCGTTTTAAGCTTTGGTCACCCTGTTTTGATAGGGTTGTGGTCGGTAACCGAATTAAATGATGAGCAATTTGACGACGTAATCGTGCCGAAAATCCAGCCTCTGCATCATGCACTAGCCATGAAGCCAGTGCTGCCAACACTGCTCCAACTATCCAAAAAACCGCTGAAAACATCACCCAATAAGATGATAAATAACCAATCAGCTGAATCATGCCCCACAGGGCAGTTAAAATGGCTAAACCAGAAAATACGGCAGCAAGCGTTCCTGCAAATAATTTAGGAAATGCTGGCTTGAGTGCAGGTGCCAAGGAAGAGTCTGTCATCAGATGAGATAACTTTAAATCAGACATGCTTATCTCTCTTTATATTCATAAAAAAAGCGGTACTTAAAATGAAATCTCGCTTCAATTGACCAGCAAGAATTGCCTTTTTCGGCTTTAAAAAAGCATGAATAAGAAAATCGTATAAAAAGTATTTTTTAAAAAACTTTAATTGCATCAAAAACTTCCTAACCACCCTATTAAAATATTTTTAGATCATTTTCTAGACTGTAAAAATTAATAGGGATTTGTCTAAATCATCTTGTTTGATATGACTAAAAACCAACTGTACGTTTAGAGGCACCTTGTAGATCAAA
Source organism: Acinetobacter sp. C13 (assembly GCF_016809775.1). Lineage (NCBI taxonomy): Bacteria > Pseudomonadati > Pseudomonadota > Gammaproteobacteria > Moraxellales > Moraxellaceae > Acinetobacter > Acinetobacter sp. C13. The sequence goes on along the minus strand of NZ_JAFBJL010000002.1, from coordinate 306,444 downwards.
AATAACGTCGTCAATTAAGCTATCAATCTGACGTGTATCTCGGTGATGTGCCGTAGTAATTAAATGAGCCATATTTCCAGAGGTTGCCAGATAATGCTTTTTCCAGACGTGCTCAGAAGGACAAGGAAATACCACAGTGATTGAATTCGGATTCCGCCAAGCAGGAATGCCAACTGCCTGAAAGCGATCAACCGCGTACTGGGCCATTTTGAGGCAATGTTGAATTCTCTGTCGTCTTTGTAAATTGGTTTGGCTACGTATTGCCGCCCACATCAACAAGACAGTATGACCATTGCGTGAACCACTTATGGTTTGATCCCGTGTAGAGATATAGTCAACATCTACCGATATACGTTCTACATTTTGGCGCTTGGCCACAACAATGCCACACGGAATTGGTGAGCCAATCATTTTATGGCCAGACACACAAATCGAGTCGATGCCATGAGCAAAGGAAAACGCTTGAGGATAATCAACAAAAGGTAAAATCATGCCACTTAAGGCAGCATCGGCATGAATATAATAATCTCGGCGCATGATTCCGATTTGCGCTAAGCGCTCTTGAATCATTTCAATATCATCAATTGCGCCCGTCATGGTCGTACCAATATTTGCAAAAATAATGGGATGACTTTCTTTATTGGTTTTTATTTTACGGATTAAATCATCATAGTCGATTTCACCATTATCCAACGATTCGATTACACAAGATTTCATCTGCAATAATTTGGCGATTTTTCCCACCGAATAATGCGTATCTTTTGAGTAATATAATGTGGAATCTGGAAATAGCTCACGCGCCAGATAGCAGCCAAACATATTACCTTCTGTGCCACCGTTGGTTACGTATCCCCAGCTTTCTTCAAAGGGAATTTGAAAAATTTCAGCAAAATACGCCATCACATCTTTTTCAAAATCAAAAGAATTCAATGCGTAATTGCTATAGTCTTTCCAATCACCACAATTATTAATAGAGAATTTGAAAAAACGGAATAAAGCGGAATAATCAAAATCTGCAGATTCAGGATATCCAATATTGAAATATTGATGTTTTAAACAGTAATTCCAGAATGTCTCTATTTTCTCTTGATCAGCAGGCGATAAAAGCATTTTTTTCTCCGTTAATATGACGATTACAAGTCGTCTAAGGAGTCGCTATCAAAGATATAAATTTTATGTAAAATTTAGCGACCAGGATTTGTCGTATGCCTTATGAGGCAACCCTCTACCCTGCAATCCGTTGCCGTGCATCAACCAATGACCACCAATTTGATAAAGTGGGTGTGCGTCCTAATTCCTCAAAACTAATATTGATTCCCTGCGCTTTGAGTTCCGAAGAAAACTGCATAATTCGTAATGAGTCCAGTCCATAAAGAATCAGGTTTTCTTCTGGATCTAATTCATCTTCTTCAATAAGCTGCTGGACCTTTTTCTCTAACCAAGGTCGTGTAATGCCTGTTGCCACCTGCCCCACTACAGATTCGGTATCCACAACTTGACCGCAACGTGAAGATACATATTTCAAAGCTAAGCGATGTTCTTCTTCTGAAAAATCGGCAACTGCATCCCCAACCAGAAAGGGTTGTATGTCGCTCATAAAAGCTTCAATTGCCGTAACCATACAACCGATATGAGCATAGACACCGCCAATAATGAGCTGATCACGATTCCAGTTTTGCATTCTTTCAAGCAAATCCGAACGTTTAAACGCGCTATAACGCCATTTCGTTAAGACAATGTCATGTTCAGCAGGAGAAAGTTGATCAATAATTTTTTGCTGATCGATTGTTGAGGCTGGCAAACCCGGCCCCCACATGGCATTCAGTAATGCACGATCTGCCGCTGGTTGTTCATAGGGCTGTGCTGTATAGACAACAGGAACATTGTTCCGATGTGCCCAACTTCTGAGTTGAATTAAATGATTAACAACCATTTTAATTAATTCACTTTCAGCATCGTAAAAATTTAAAAAGTAACGCTGCATATCATGAATTAATAAAACTGCTCGAGAAGGATCTAACTGCCAGTCTGTTTTATTATTTGGATAACTCTCTCGTTTGGGCATGAGATAAGTAGAAATTTTTGAAATAGCCATATGCTGCTCAATATTTATTAAGATGTTGTAGATGTATTTAAAATGCTGCGAAGTTGTTTTTTGTCCACCTTACCGACTGCAGTCAGTGGCAAACTTTCGATTAATTTGATCTGGTCTGGAAGTTTGTATTGTGCAATACCCAACTCCATGAGATGGCGTCTGAGCACAACAGCTTTAAGTTCAGGATTACGAGAAACAATAAAGGCACAACTCTTTTCACCGAATTGTTCATCAACAATCGCGACCAAAGCTGCGTGCATAACTTCTGGATGCAAAAGAATAAGTTTTTCTATTTCTTCCGAAGCAATCTTTTCACCACCACGGTTAATCTGGTCTTTAATTCTTCCTACTACACGTAAATTGCCATCCGAAGTACGCTGCACGAGATCGCCCGAATAGTAATAGTTGTCCTCATCAAAGACCTGTGAATTATGTTCAGGGCTTTGGTAATAACCGCAAAAGGTATAAGGTCCCCGAGTCGCAAGCATCCCTATTTCACCTTCTGGAACCTCTTTATACTGTTCATCCACAATTTTGATTTCATCATCAGAACTGATAGGACGCCCTTGGGTCGTAAAAATTTGCTCATCGGAGTCATCTAGTCTGGTGTAATTGACTAAGCCTTCGGCCATTCCAAATACTTGTTGTAATTTACAATTGAGGACTTCAGGAACTTGACGGGCTAAAGATTCAGGGAAACTTGCTCCGCCCACTTGAAGCAACTTTAAAGACTGGATTTGATCTTTATATTGAGCGGCTTTTTCTAGCCACATAATGACAGCACTCGGCACTAAAGATGCCATATTGACTTGATGTCTTTGAATAATAGAAAAACAATTGAGCGGTTCAGGATTTGGTGCCATCACAACACATCCACCTGCATGTAAAACACCTAATGCACCGGGTGAACTCAACATAAAATTATGCGGAGCTGGCAGAGCACACAATAACCGTGTATTCGAGTTTAAACCGCAAATCTCGGCACTGGCCCGCACACTATAGTCATAGTCATTATGCGTGCGTGGAATAAGTTTTGGTGTTCCCGTACTTCCACCTGACAACTGAAAGAAAGCAACTTCATCAGCAGGTGTAGATGAAAAATCGACAAAGGTCTCTGCTGATGTTTCAATCCAATCTAATAGTCCGAAATCGGTAGCTTGATGATTGAGCATCAAAATAATTTCAGGACTTAAATTTACATCATGAAGTGAGTCAATGAACTGATTATTGCTAAAGACTTCATGCTGACGCGAACCAATTAAAAGCTTAGGTTGAATCTGTTTAATAAAGGCATTTAGTTCATATTGGCGATGACTATATAGCGCATTGAGCACAGCCACACCAGCCTTAAGCAAGGCAAAAAAGACAATATAAAACTCTGCAACATTGGGAAGCTGTACTAAAGCTGTATCACCCTTGCCCAAGCCTTTTTCAGCTAGTCGAGAAGCTAAATTTGTTGATAACCGGTCCAGCTCGATATAACTCAACTGACGCTCACCACAAATAATTGCCGGCGAATGCGGATGCGATTGAACCCCTACCGTTAAAATGCGCGTCAAAGGTTGGTCAATCCAATAACCTTTATTTCGATAGTGTTGCGCTCTCTCTGGAGACCAGCGAACAAACTCAATCAACTGTTTTTTCATGACATTCTAAATATTCAATTTAATTTAATGGTTATCAAGCTATTGATTCTTGGTAAATTTTCTTACATCTCGGTATAAATATTTAATTTGAATACCGACAAAAGAAAACTCTTAAGACGGACAAGCTATATATTCAAAGCAAAATTGGAAATGATTAACAAATGCAACTGGTAATCATTTTCATTTGTTTGTATGATGCTGAAACAAGATTAATTTGTCAACCGAGTTATCGTTCAATGTGTGAATTAACTTCGATGCAAGCGGCCTGCTGGTTTGGTCGCTCTGGCAACGCAACTTTAGGTGGGGTTGCTGCCCACCTCTATGCAGAATTTGACGGTCAATTTATTGATCTACAAAAATTACATTTAGCACTTCAACGACTTTATAAAGAACACGCTATTTTGAGATTAAGTTTGAGTGCCGATGGCATCGCAAACATCATGGCTGAGAAAGCTCAACAGATATTAGAAGTCGATGATTTTTCAAAGCTTAGCGATCATCAAATTGAGCAAATGCTCATGCAAAAACGTGAGCAATGGACCCATCAAAAACTTGATTTAAGTCAGGGTCAAACTGCAAGATTTTCTGTAAGTGTTCTTAAAAATAATATTTTTCGTTTTCATGTAGATACGGACATGATTGCTATAGATCCGTCCAGTTTTTTGAACTTGATGGAAGATCTTTCTTTGTTTTATGAAGACCCAGAAATATCATTCTCCCGTCCGCCTAATTTTTTTGACTGGCATCAAAAAATACGGACAGACCCTGAGCTAAAAAAATTAAACCAACGAGACCGCTTATGGTGGAAACAACGTCTGCCTCATATTAGCCCTGCTCCTTCTCTACCTTTCATTAATCAAGAGTTCAAAACAGCAAAAAGTGATCGTTTAAGTACGTGGTTATCGCCAAAAGAACGAAAAGCATTACAACAACTTGCTAGAGAACAACAGATTACTGTGACTAACCTGATATTAGGTTTATTTGCATATACGCTTGGTCATGCAACCAAAGATCACAGCTTCCGATTGAATATTCCTACTTTTTGGCGCGAACCGGTTTTAAAAAATGTCGAAGGCACTATTGGTGATTTTGCTAATTTAGTCATCCTTGATGTCGATATGAAAGGAATAACTACCTTAGCTGCATTCTGCAAACAAATAGCAAATCAAATGCTTGAGTTATTAGAGCATTCACATTATTCGGGTGTGAATGTTCTACGTGATCTGTCCCGTTATCATGGTAGTGCACAGATTGCTCCCGTGGTATTTACAGCGGCGCTCGACTTAGAAAATGATAATTTACTTTCCGAACGTGTCCGCCGTATTTTTGGCTCAATGAATTGGGTCATTTCACAAGGGCCGCAAGTTGCACTTGATGCACAAGTTGCTCATGTAGATGACGGTATTTTAGTTAATTGGGACATCCGTTTAGATGCTCTACCCAAAGAATGGATCACGAATTTATTTGAATCTTTCATTCATTTACTTAAAAATCTTGCCGCACATCCTGAGCAACTTAATACACAAATTATAAACTCAGCACAAAATACCTCGTCAGATCGTACGTCTCAAAAACCATTAAATGCATTACAGCAAGCTTATCTATTAGGTCGAACTCAAGCCCTTCCTTTAGGTGGTGTTGCCATGCAAGAGTTTAGGCAGTATCACGGCAAAATGGATATTGTTTTATTAAGACAACGATTGGCAGAAATGGTACGGCGGCATGACAGCTTACGAACCTATATTGATAAAAATAGGTTAATACAATATGTAAGCGATCAAGTGAGTGTCAATTTAAAAGAAATAGACCTAACTACATGGGAACCTGAACGTGCTTCTCACCACATCGAGTCCTATAAAAATAGTTATACGCATGAGCTATTTGATTTAAATCAGCCGCCTTGGAATATCACGGTTTTTTTATTAAAAAATAATCTACTAACGATTTTTGTCCGCTTTGATGCATTAATTTTAGATGGCCGATCTATAGCTTCACTTATGTTAGAGCTATTTGATGGGCAACAACATGATATCCAAACGCAAATAGAAGAAAATGAAGCTGAAAATAGCGTATCTGTTCATCAGGAAGATATGGCTTACTGGGAAAGAAAATTTTCTAAATTATCTAACATTCCTGCGCTTCCGTGGAAAACACCCTTACAGCATTTATCGACTTCACATTACCAACGTAACAGTCTGCTTATAGAAAAAGATCGATTTAAACAGTTGTCTAAAATTGGCGCAAAACATTCACTGTTTAAAAATTCAATCATCATGGCGATTATTTTGGAAGTGCTATCTCATTGGAACACTGAAAAATCTCTATGCGTTGCTGTTCCTACACTTCCCCTCTATGCCGGACCATTTTCAAATAGCTCTACGTTTATTGCTGTTGAGTGGAAAACTTCAGATCAATTTGCTGAACAAGCAAACCGTTTGCAAACTGAAGTTTTAGAGGGTTTACAGCATCTTTCATTTTCAGGTGTTGATCTCGCTCGACTATTATTTGAAAAAGTTGGCACTGCTCCTGTATTACCGATTGTAATTACAAATGGTTTGTCATGGCCTGTATTATCTGAATCTCATCCTATTCAGCAACAAGATGGACTAACCCAAACTCCTCAAGTTGCAATTGATATTCGCTTTAGCACAAGAAATGATGGCGCTTTGATTTTCGATATTGATTATGCTCAAGAAGCATTTCCTCCCCATATGATTGAGGATTTCTTGAATGCGCTACAATTGGCAATCAAGCAAATTATTGGTTCAGAAATATTCAGTTTTGATCTCAGTAATTTTTTCAGTGAGCTTCAAAATAAACGACCATATTTCAAGAATAATGAGTCCGATCATTCATCTATACCACTTGAAAATAATGCTAAACAGCAAAATCAACTACTCGATATTTATTTAGAAGTGATTGGCCACACGCCAAATAAGGAAGTGGACAGCTCAACTCATTTTACTCATCTCGGGCTGCGTCCACATCATTTAAAGGTCGTTTCAAAACGTATTAATGAAACATACGCGATTCAGCTCTCACCGGTTCAACTTATTCAATGTCGCAATATTGCTGATGTAGAGAAACTACTAACACCACATTAATTCGTATTTTTAACTTTCATCATTTTGGAAACAGATAAAGTATAAACATGAAAAAAATAGATATTACCGGAATTGGTATTGGGCCATTCAACTTAGGTTTAGCTGCTCTTTTGTCTCATCATCCCGAAATCAAAAGCGTATTTTTAGAACGTAAACCAGAATTTCGATGGCATGAAGGGTTGCTATTGCAAGGCACAACATTACAAGTTCCTTTCTTTGCCGACTTGGTTACTATGGCCAATCCTTGCCATCCATTAGGCTATATTAATTATTTACATCAACATGATCGCTTACATCAGTTTTATTATTACGATAGTTTTTTAATTCCACGCCGTGAATACGACCATTATTGCCGTTGGGCTTCAAAACAATTACCTGATTGTCGATTTGGAGAAAACGTAAGTCATGTTGAATATGACGCCAAACTCGATAAATTTATTATAGAAAGTGAATCAGCCTCGGGTGAAAAACAAAAATATATAAGCCAAAATCTGGCGATTGGTATTGGGACTAAACCTCGAATTCCTACGTGGCTTGAAACATGCAAACACCCTTTAGTAAAACATTCTGCGGAGTTTGCGAAAATTCAGGAACAACTCAAACAATGTAAACAAGTCACGGTTATTGGCTCAGGCCAGAGTGCAGCAGAATGTGTGCTTGCTTTATTTAATTCACTTACACCAGAACAAGTAAAAGCAGGCGCATCTATTCGTTGGATCACACGTTCTGCCGGCTTTCACCCAATGGAATATTCTAAACTTGGGCAAGAATGTTTTACCCCTGCATATATGCAATATTTCCAAAGCCTGCCTAGAGATAAACGTCGTGACATTGCTGCTAGTCAGGGCCTGATCTATAAAGGAATTAGCTTCTCAACCATTGGTGATATATATGATGTGCTTTATGAGCGTTCAGTGGCGGGTGAGAAATCCGGTTTAAGCCTATACACAAGCTGTGAAGTTGAATCGGTTGAACAACTTGAATCGGGTTCTCTGCGTTTAACCTGTTTGCATACTCAACTCGATCAACATTGCGAATTAGAAACTGATGCCCTTGTCGCAGCTACAGGCTATGTTCATGATTGGCCTGAATGGTTCCAAAATATGAAAGGTTCTATTTTAGCGGTTGATGATAAAAATGATTGTATTGTTCAAGAAGACTTTACGGCTTTACGTTGTGATAAAGGACAAGGTCGAATTTTCATTCAAAATGCCGAGATTTTTCAGCAAGGTGTAGGTTCTCCAGACTTAGGGATCGGAGCAACCCGAAACTCAGTCATTATTAATCAATTACTGGGGCGTAATGCTTATCGAATTCCTAAACAGTCTTCTTTCCAGCACTATGGTTTACCAAAATAAAAACGCTTAATAAAAAACTGCCAAATCAAATTTGGCAGTTTTTTTATATGTTCTTTTTAGATCAAATTAAAAATCAATTGTGGCAGATAATAAATAAGTACGTGGTGCACCAAGCATTAAATTTGTAAATTGAGGCATTGACCAATATGACTTATTGGTGAGGTTATCAATATTCCCGCGAATAGTGACAGGAAATTGAGCTATTTTCGTATTATAACGTGCGCCAATTCCGTACACTTCACGTCCAGGTACTGAAGTTGAGTTATCATTATAAATATATTGTTTAGACGCAGCTGTCGCATTGGCAGTCAAAGTTAAGCCAGGGATATACGACACATCACCTTCAATACCAAGCTTAGCTTGCACTTTTGGAACACCGGCAACAACATTTCCTAACTCGCTTTCAATTCTGGTTTTTGTAATTTTAGGATCAATATAAGTTAATCCTCCCATTACACGAATACTGTCAACAGGTGAACCATAAAAGCCCCATTCAATTCCGCGATTACGTTGTTCTCCATCAGCGCCATAAATAGATTTGATTTTTTCATCGGTACTTTTAATTACATACGAATTTCTAGATTTGATCTGAAATACACTAAACGTATTGGTGAAGTTACCGCTGTCAATTTTAATTCCGGTTTCCATCTGTTTAGTTTTAAAAGGAGAAAATATTTGCCCCTCATTTTCGTAGTTTTGTCCGGTAGGTACGGTTCCCCCTGAGCTTAATCCTTCAATATAGTTTGCATATAATGAAACATGATCATTTGCTTTTACCAAAATTGCAGCTGCAGGTGTAATAGCGTTTTTATCATAACGACCGTTAATATTTCGGACGCCCTGCCCATTTAAACTTTCGGTGACAATATTTTGATAACGCAGTCCCAAGGTTAATTGGACTTGATCTTGAAGAACCGACATCGTATCGGCTAAACCAACACTTGTTAAATTTTCTTTATTACTAAAAATAGGTGCAATAGGAACGCGATTCGGTTTACTGCCCCAATTCGGATTATAAATATTAGTTACACGATCTCCCTCAGGAAATCCTTGTCTAATACCAGCTTCGTCATCCGTTTCGCGGTAATGTGTTGCATTTAATGCCAGAGCATGTTTTACAGCACCTGTATCAAATTTACCACGTAAACCCACTTCAGCAGATTTACGTTCATATTTGAAACCTAAATGTGCAATATTGAATTTTATATCTCCCGCTTCGTTTTGTATTTCAGTTTTAGCAGCACCCAAAGTGTTATATTCTGTTTTACTCATACCCGCCGTTGCATACGCCATCCATTTATCATTTAAGTCATATTCGCCTCGAATCATACCTCCCGTATCACGCGTGTTATAGGCCGTCCACGTTGGATTCAATAAAGTATCGGGGTTTGGCGCTTTGGGTAAATTGACACCTGGTAAAATGGTTAAACCACGATTTATACCGTCAGCATGGTCACGGCTAGTATATAAATCGGCTGAAAGTCGTGCATTGTCGCCTTTCCAATCTAAACCAAGTGAAAATAGATGAGTGGTTTTTTCCTGCTCTTTAATCGGTCCTTCACCATCTCGATATACACTGTTGAACCGCACACCAAACTCTTTGTTTTCACCAAAACGGCGTCCAATATCCAGATGGCCTCCGAATTGTGAATCCGACATATACGTCGTTGTAAAACGAGTTAAGGGATCATCTCCTGCACGTTTCGGAACCAAGTTAACTGTTCCCCCTAAAGTTGAACCTGGAGGCATTCCGTTTAACATTGCTGAAGGGCCTTTTAACACGTCAATACGTTCAAACATTTCCGGTGAAGCGCGGTATAAAGGAGCAATACCATATAATCCGCCCATAGAAGTATCGCGGCCAGCAGCCACAGAACTTGATCTAAATCCACGAATAGCATAACTTTCTGCAATTACGCCGTAAGCGCCAGTTGAAAAAATAGATGGATCCGTTTTTGCAATCACATCAGTGATATCTTTCGCTTGCTGATCTGCAATATATTTTTCTGTATACGCAATGGTATTAAACGGGGTTTCCATAGCGGTTTTATTACCTAAAAAGCCAACTGAGCTTTTTGACGAAACTTGCCCACCTGCATAAGTATCATCTTGTTCAGCTTTTACGGTAATTGCGGGTAAAGCTGCTACATTTGTTTGAGCAGTTTGTTGTTCTAGAGTTTTTGTTGAATTATCAATAACAGCAGCATAGGTATTTGATGCACATAGAACAAATACAGTGCCTAATGCATAGCCTAATCGAAGGGCCATTTGTGCAGATGCAATACCATTTAATACAAAAGAACGGTGATTAATTCTTTGATCATTCCCACTTTTAAAATTACGGTTATCGCTAACGTTGTTCATTGAAAGACCTTTAATGTTGTGATTCATTTTTTATTAACTATCTGCTTAAAATACAAAGCAAAATAGTGAAAATTTATGCTGTAAAATTTGATTAAGTGATATGCGTAAAAATTTATTGGTAGCCTTTTTTTACATCTTCCATCACTATTTTGAGCGAGGTTGGGCTTGCAGCCGTGGTGTACCAGGCATCTGCATCGACAAAAATGACACGACCGTTTTTCCATGCTTTGGTTTGACGTAATAATGGATTTTCAACACTGGCAGCATTAATGTTTGAGCGATGTTCCATCACAGCAGTTCGGTCCACGATATAGAGAATATCTGGGTCCGCTTTTTTGATGAATTCACTCGAAATAGGTTGCCCATGTAGACTTGTATCCATCACACCACTTGCAGGCTTTACTCCAAAAGCATTAAAAATAAAGCCATAGCGTGACTGAATACCAAAATTACTAAAGGCCCCATTGTTATGAAGAACGACTAACGCTCTTTCTGGGCGATTGGCTGTCACCGCTTGTACTTGCTTCACCTGTTCATCAAGTTCAGAAACTTTCTGGCGGGCTAAATCTTCTTTATTAAATATTTTTCCTAAGGTCATCATATGGTCTTTAACCAGACCAATATGATTACTCTCACTATTGTTGAAGTTAATATCGTAGTGAATGGTCGGGGCAATTTTTGACAGTTCCTGATACTGATTAACGTGTAATGGCGTCATCAAAATCAAGTCTGGTTTTAATGCATATATTCTTTCCATGTTGGGCTGCACAATTGCACCCAAATCCTGAATTTGTGTATCTTTTTTATATTTTTCCAAAAAGTGTGGAACATAATCTTTTGGCATTCCCATAATCGGGACATTGAGTTGATCTAAAAAGTCAGCTTCATTCATATCAAGTACGGCAACGCGTTGCGGTAAATGATCTATCACCGTAGTCCCAAGCGCATGTTTCACCGTAATCGGTTCTGCTAGCTTCTGAGAAGCTTGAGTGGTATCTGCAACTTTTTGATCACATGCTTGTAGAGTGACAGCTGCCGCTATGATGAGGGCTACTCCCCCATACTTTTTCTTCCAGTTCATATGTATTCAAGCTCCAGATGAGTTGAAGTAATTACACATACAGCCACGCTCACTGTATGTAATTTCAAAATCAAGCTCGTACAGATCATTTAATTGCGCCTCTGTAATCACTTGTTCGGTTAACCCACTGAAATGAAGCTTGCCGTTCTTCAGCGCGACAATATGGTCCGAATAATTCGTGGCAAAATTGATGTCATGAATAACTAAAATCACTGTGCGCCCTTGTTCATCACATAAGCGCCTGAGTGCGCGCATAATTTGAACGGCATGTTTCATATCAAGGTTATTTAAGGGTTCATCTAACAAAAGTACGTCTGTTTGCTGTGCGATCGTCATCGCCAAAAAGGCCATTTGTCTTTGACCACCACTAATTTCATCTATGTAAGATTTGCGCAGCGGCTCTAAAGAAAGAAACTCAATAGCTTCATCAACCACCTGACGATCTTGCTCGGTTAAAACACCACGGCTATAGGGAAAGCGTCCAAATGACACCAGCTCTTCGACGGTTAAACGCAAATTAAAGCCAGGTGCTTGCCGTAAAGTCGCGACATGCTTGGCGTAAACAGCGGTTTTAATATCCGCAATATTTTGATGATTAAGAAAAATCTCGCCTTTATCCGGTTCAATTAAACGTGCCATCATCATGAGCAAAGTCGATTTTCCAGCTCCATTTGGACCAATGAGTGACGTCACCTGACCTGTAGGAAATTCAACATTTACGTCAGTCAGTACTGGCTTATTTCCATATGACTTATTGATATTCTTGACATGAATCATGCAACACCTCGGGTACGAACCGTCAGCGCAAGGAAATAAATGCCACATACCAGATTGACCAGAATGCTGACGGTCGTTTTGTAATTAAAAACGTGCTCAACTAAAATTTGAGCAGCAATAAATATGGCAATCGTGATGGCACAGCCCATGGGCAGCGTTAATTTATGCTTATAACTTCTTGCTAGTGCATAAGTAATGTTGGCAATAAATACGCCCATAAATACTGTCGGGCCAATCAGGCTGGTAGATACCGCAACCAAAATAGCGATTAGGGCTAAATAGAAACTGACATAACGGTGATGATGAATGCCTAATGAAATCGCTTGCTCACGCCCTAAAACCAGAACATCCAAAACAGGAAGTGCTTTTCTGCCGAGGAATAGAACAATGACTACGGCTACACTGGCATAAAATAAAGTTTCTGGCTGAGAGCGATTAAACGAAGCATAGCTAAGGCCTTGGAAAACAGAAAATTCACCAGGATTAATTTTGAGTTGAATAAATTGAGTAACCGTCCCGACGACCATCGTAAGGACTAAACCTAAAAGCAACAGGAGAAACACATCATTTCTGCCGTATGGCAATAACCACTTATGGATTACCCACGAATAAAGCAGCATTAAAACGATTGAGATAAAGAAATTACCATTTACCCCTAACTGGCTTAATCCATGTGTCCCCCAAAAAAACAACAACAAAACTTGCCATAAGAGATAAATCGCTTCATAGCCCATAATGGAAGGAGTCAAAATACGATTACCAACCAGTGTCTGAAAAACAATCGAGGAAAAAGCAACGCAAATACCGGCTATCACAATCGTGGCAAGACGAAGAAGTCGGTTAGGAATAACGTAATCAAAATCTAGTCCTGAGTTTAAAAATAAAAAACATACTGCTAGACAGACGACAATCAGGTAAATCATCCATAGCTTTGTAATACGCATTATCTGAACTCCCTCAAAATGAGGATGAGGAAAATAATTCCCCCCACACCACCTGCGGTAAGTCCGATTGGCACTTCAAATGGATAAATGATTGAGCGACCAAGAATGTCGCAAACCAGTAATAGAGACGCCCCACCCAAAGCCACAATGGGCAAGGTTTTAGCTAAGTTTTCTCCGTATTTCAGTGCGACCAAATTGGGGACCACGAGCCCGACAAAAGGAATGGCACCAACAGTAATTACTGTGGTTGAAACTGTAATGGCAACCAGTATTAAACCAATCGCGGCTATAGCTGCATAACTAAGTCCCAAGCTAGAAGCCATCTCTTCACCCATACCAATTACGGTAAAGCGGTGTGCAAAAAGATAAGTCAGGACAACAATCGGAAAAATAATGTAAATAACTTCATAGTGGCCTTGGACAATTTTTGAAAAATCTCCTAAAAGCCACCCTTGCATACTTTGTAAAATATTAAAGCGATAAGCATAAAACTCAGCTAAGGCACTCAGTACACTGCCGTACATCAAACCAATAACCGGTACTAAAACCGTATTTCTAAAATGGATCCGACGGATAATTGCGATATAAATTAAGCTGGCAATAAAACAAAAAATGATCGCAAATATCATCTTACTCAGCGTGCTGGTTACCGGAACTAAAGTTAATGACACTAAAATTCCTAGTTTGGCAGCATCTAAACCGCCTGATGTTTCCGGTTCAACAAACTTGTTACGCACAATATGCTGCAAGATGACGCCACATACCGCCAACCCAATACCGGTGAGCACAATGGTAATCAAACGAGGGATACGGCTGGCTGTAAGAGTGAGCCAACTCTCATGAGAAAAAGAAAATAAGGTAGACCACTGTATTGGCTCAGCCCCGAGCAATAACGAACAAATACATAAAAGGATAAAAATAAAAAATAAGCCGAATTGCATCAGTGGCGTGCCCCACTTGAGCGTAATAAAGCCGATGCAAATTGCAAATTTAGTCCCATCAAACCAAAGCGAGGGAAAATTTGTTCAACATTTGATGGGCTTATTAACCTTTCATGATTGAATATTCTCATGAAAATTCCTCAATTTTTATCGAGACAACAAAATAAATTCCTTTTGAATAGGCAAAATCACAGCCCTATTCTGAGGATCGTTTTTTTCATCTTTAAATTATTTTTGCCGAACCAATTTCGAATTAAATAAATATTAATCAATCACTTATTATTTATTTTCTATTTTAAAAATTCGTAATTCTCAATTGGCACCATCTTCTTGCAAATAATAATCTTGATGTAAATGAGAATCAATTATAGTATGTTTAAAGGTAAAATGTAACCCTACTGTTACATCAGTACAGTTCACGTGGACATCAACTCATTAGAAAAAGGTCAATTTTTACAAACAAGCAAATCTATAACATTATGAATTATATGAAATTTAATCTAATGTAAAAAATTTGCGAAATAAAAATTGATGAAAATAGCCATTTGATAAACCAGGATTCATTTATGTTGGAACAATTTTCCAAATCGCCCTCTCTCCTTTCGGTTACTGATTACGAAGAACATATCTGGATGTTGCAACTACAGCAGCCTGAACAAGTTAATCGACGTTTTAATCTGTGGAAAGTTAATCAAGGTTTAGATATTCAACTGCTGATTAAAGCAATTCAAGACATTATTAAAACTACGCCGGACTTAAATGTCCGCTATACCTTTAGTGACGAAGGTGATTTATACAAATATCCATTTGATGACCATTCAGCATGCCTAGAATTAAAAAAGAGCAATACAGAACAAGTATTTGAGCAGGTAGCTACCTTAAAAGCGCAATCATGGAATGCAGAATTTCATCCCCCTTTTTTTACAAGTCTGGTAGAAACTGAACAAGACTATTTTCTTATTTTAGCGCTCCACCCGATTCTTGATGAAAGCTATCAAAAGTCAGATTTCATTCAGGCTATACAAAATCGCTATCAACAATATTCACCCAATAATATGCCATTGGTACTGACGGAAATTGATATCTCACATCATCTAGATACAAATTTCGCAAAAGCGCCACAACAACCTAACCAAACTTATGTTTCAGAAATTATTTTAGAAGAGTTCCGAAATACGCTCGCTGAACCAGAAATGAGCCAACATGATGACTTTTTTGATTTTGGCGGCCATTCACTATTAGCAACACGAATTATTGGAAATCTACTTAATAAACATGGAATTGAGATTCAATTTAATGATTTCTTTAAATCTCCATCTGCGGCTGATTTAGCCCAATATGCTTTCATTAAATCTGCAAAAACTGAAAAATCCACCTTGCAAAGTGTAGATCAAGCCCCGCTTACTTTAGCTCAAGATTTCCTGTGGCAAGCTTATTCTGCGTTCGATTTTAGCCCAATTTATAACTTGCCATTTGCCGTAGAATTCCTTGAAGAAATTAATGAAGATATTTTCTTTCAAGCGTTTACAGATATTGTTGAGCGCCATGCAGGTTTACGCACAATTTTTAATAGCGCCAATGGTCAAACCTATCAACAGGTTGTTCCTACATCTGAACTTAAACAATTCAAATGGTTTTGGAATAGTGCTGAAAGTAAAGATGCAACGCTTGCCAGTGAAGCTTCATATAAATTTGATTTAACCCGTGAACTTCCCTTAAGAATTCGTTTGATTCGAAATGCCAAAGGTCGCCAAACTCTATCGTTTTTAGTTCACCACATGGTAATTGATGAATGGTCTTTAAATACCATTATGGCTGACCTTGCGCATGCTTATCTTGCTCGTTCAAATGCTCAAGCACCAAACTGGAAGGCACCTGCCCAATCTATTCTTGATTTTTCTTTACTCCAGCAAAAGCAAGGGATTAACCAAGACCATCTAAATTATTGGACTAACCTGTTAAGAGGGGCAACCAAAGGTCTAAGTCTCCCTGTTTTAGAAAATGAATTAAATTCTGAAAAGGAAAAACCTCCAATCCAATGGCTCGAACTTAAATTTGCACCGGAAATGTATGACAAGCTCCTCGCATTTTCGAGACAACACGGCTCTTCTATTTTCGCGGTTCTCTATACTGCTATCGCCAATGCGTTACAGCAACAAGGCAATTTAAAAGATATTGTGATTGGTACTTCTGCATCTGGACGAACTGATCCTGAGTTTTTTGATACGGTGGGTTACTTTACGACCATGGTTGCGCATCGCACACAGTTTAGCCCTTCAGATTCATTCCAATCATTGCTCCACAATATCAGCACAATGATTAATACCTCGATGGCCTATGCAGATATTCCCATCAACCATATTCAAAATGCATTAGGGATGAGCACCGATGAAGGACTGTTATTTGATGTGTTTATTCATATCCATTCAAATAACGCTTTAAACGGCGCGCTCAAAACACCTCAGGGACAAGACCTTCCTTATCGCCAGATCTTGCCGGAACGTGATGAATCGATGTTCGGATTACATTTTGAAATTATGGAAAATGTGATTGATGGTCAGCATCAGTTAAGCATGATCATTACGTATCAAGCCCATCGCTTCCCGACTGCAACAGTGGAAAGTATCTGTGAAAAAATTAAGGCAACCTTAGCTCAAATCTAGTTGCCCTAAAACCCACCATGTGCTTAAAAGCAAACAACTCAACTCCGCTTTTAAGCACATTTCAATTTTTTCTATTTTATTTGTTGCTCTACTTTATTCACCACATCCTGAATTGTTTTGCAGCTAATGAGTGTATAAAAATCAATTTCTGTATTGAGCTTCTGAGAAAGTTTCTGAGCAATACTCATGAGTTGTTTCGGACGAATTCCTATCGCTAATATTTCACTTCTATAAAAAATATCCATTCTTTCAGCTTGGCTGTCAGCTATGCATTCACGGAAAACCGATAAGACCGAATCTCCCACCTCAGCGACTGATGACAGTGTTTTAGTGGAATTTGTAGACAACGTAGAAGATACGTAAATTTTCCCCTGAGCGATTTCTTGCACAGCTTTACGATCAATTTTTCCATTTCGAGTCAGAGGTATGGTTTCAATGCTCAAATATTTCGAAGGAATATGTGAACTCGGCAAATGCACTTTTAAAAAGTTCTTTAATTCGGGGCTATTTAAGCGAGTAGTTTTGTATTTATTTTCTAGAGTATAAACGGCGACTAGCTCTTGAGTTTCAGTCGTTGGATGTATACAACTTACCACCACACAGTTATGAATATACGGGTTCTTCGTTAAAGCATTTTCAACCTCGGCCGCAGAGATTCTCACGCCTTTTATCTTTAAATAACCTTCCTCACGACCAGCAAAAATAATATTTCCATCTTCCCTAAAATATCCTTGATCACTCATGCGAAAAGCAGTTTGAGTTTCATTTTCACTCACTTGAATTTCAACGAAATCTTTATAATAAATTTCCCCATCAAGTAAATAACCATTTGATAAATTCAGACCGGTCATATACATCGTCCCGACCTCGCCCATTTGGCAAGGCTTCAGATTTTCATCCAAAATAAAATAACAGTTATTTTCTAAAGCTTTTCCATACGGAATAATTTCCTGATCTTGCTCATTTATTTCATGCCATATACTCCAAATTGTGGTTTCAGTAGGTCCACCTAATGAAAATAAACGAGCGTTAGGCAATTGTTCTCTTAACTTCGAAATGAGTGAAGGTTTGATATAGTCGCCGCCTTGGGCAATTAAACGCAAAGACTGTAGTTGTTCTTTTTGAGCTACACTGAACAGCATATCGACAATGGCAGGCACACTGCTCCAAAGCGTAACCTTGTAACGATCTACTAAATTGGTCCAGACAACAGCATTTTTACTTTGCTCAAAGGATGGAACCACCAAAGTTGCACCCACTGCCATTGAAGCAAATACATCAAATACCGACATATCATGATGAAATGGTGTTACTGCCATAATCACATCGTCAGCAGTAATTCCCCATTCCGAGATCGTCTGTTGTAGCGCGTTTTCTGTGGCTTGATTATTTAATACCACACACTTCGGAGTTCCTGTACTTCCCGAAGTATATAAATAATAAGCCGGAAGTCGGTTAATTTCGGCATTAAAGCTCGGTTCATACTCAGTTGTAGCCGATAAAATTTCATTAATATTTAGGTTTTGAACACCTGCAATGGATGAGTCACTCACCACAACATCTGCCCGACTATTCGTCAATAAATAGTTCAGTCTCGACGGCGGTGAATCCATATCTACAGGTAGCCAAATGATGCCAGTAAGCGCACATGCCAAAGCGGTATAAATATGCTCAGGACTTTTTCTCAAGCAAATTGCAACCACAGACCCTGTCGCCAAATCTTGCATTTTTAGCGCATACATGACTTTGGCAACCTGAGTCCCTACCTCAGCATAACTAATGCTACGGTCTTCAAAAATAAGTGCTGTTCGATGGGAATTTTGATCAAAAATATTTTCATAAATTCGCTTTAAGAAATTTTCTACGTTGTTATTTTTATCATTCATTTGCCCTAAATTTTGACTCAAATCTTTTAGCATTTATCTTGGTCCTCACCCTATTCTTTATGCAATACCACCCCACCTAATATTCAAAACAAAGATATAAAAATGTCGTCTTTATCGCCGTTTGTTCGAATAATAGATATCCCAGCACAATAATATAAATGATAATCATTTACAATTAATATTGTGAGAAATATCAATTTTCCCCCTTTAAAAGCCATGTATGAAAAATGATAAATATCAAAATAATAAGATAATTTTTAACCTTAGTTCAATCCTTTAGAGGTTTATATTTATGGTCTAAAAACCACAATTAATAATGATTATTATTTACATTTAGAGCTAACTTGGTTATCGTAATGAATAGAGAGACTACATCTATATCAATTATTACGCTCTATAGTAATCATGAAGCTTGGGTTATATGTATGACAAAAATTGCAGAAAAATCGAAACAAGAATATGGCGACTTACTAAAAGAAAAAGACCATTTACAAGATATGGAACAACTTGAGATGACCATCGTCTCCATCCATACGCCATATCCGTCCATTGTAAGAATTCAAGGAAAAATCAACACATTACAGCCAGAGCTTTGGCAAGCTCCCAATTTAGCAATTCGGTTAATTGTGAGCAATCCGCCAGAGGGACAACCCATCTCACGCGTCTATACGGTCCGTTCGTTCAATCCTGTAAATGCTCAAATCGAAATTGATTTTGTTAAACATGAAGATTTAAGTCCAGCAATGGAATGGCTTAATTCGGCTCAAGTGGGTACAAAAATCGGGCTTATTGGCCCCCGCCCTCATTTCATTCCCAATTTCATACATAAAAAACATGTGGTCATGTTTGCCGACGATACAGCTGTACCCGCGTTATATTCGATACTGAATGAATGGGAAAATGGCGTAAGTGCTGATATTTTTATTGAAAGTTTTGAAAAAGATATTGCTAGCCAATTACCCCATCATGACCATGTTCAAATTCATTCGTTCCATAAAGAACATCACAGGCCACAAAAAGGTCTTCTTTTAAAAGCAGCATTTGCACTAAAAACTTATGACAATATTACGATTTGGGCGGCTTGCGAACGCAAAGAAGCCAGAGCTTTACGCCAGTTTTTTCTAGAAGACAAACAGTTTAATAAAAATGACGTGCGTATTGCTGGCTATTGGAGAGATGGCGTATCAAGTTCAGAACTAGACATACTCCGTGCTCAACATTATCAAAAACATATTCAGCAAGGTAAGACGTTGAATGAATATGATGACCTTGATCTAGCGAACTAAGATCAGTAATCATTTGAATAAAACCTGCTTTGTGCAGGTTTTTTTATGGGTCAACATACATCTATAAATATAAAGCTATACGACCATATCAATTATGCAACGACATGTTGCAGTTAACCTATTTTTTAGCCCCACATAGAACATTACTATATTTCTCAAGAGATAAATAAAAATTTGGGAGATTAGATCATGAATGCTTATCTACATCGTAGTGAAGATCGAGGTCATGTAAAAGCAGGCTGGTTAGAGTCTTATCACAGCTTTTCATTTGGTAGCTGGTACGACCCTAAATATATGGGTGTAAGCGCTCTACGTGTAATTAATGACGACCAGATTGATGCGCATAATGGTTTTGGTACGCACTCCCATGACAACATGGAAATCTTAACCTGCGTGCTAGATGGTGCAATTTCACACCGTGATACCATGGGAAATGAAGGCCAGATTAAAGCGGGTGAATGGCAACTCATGAGTGCTGGCACAGGTGTTGCCCACAGTGAAATCAACAACACTGATACGCCTGTACATTTACTACAAATCTGGATTATTCCTGATGAAAGAGATGCAGAGCCAAATTACCAGCAAATTAATCTTGACCCGCGTAAAGATCCAAACAAATGGCATTTAATTGCAGGTCCTGACGCAAATGCACCAATGCATATTCGCCAAAATGCAGAAGTAAAATCTGCCGTATTGGAAAAAGGACATGAGTTAAGTGTTGATACGGTTAAAAAAGTGAACTATGTGCACGTAATTTCAGGTGTAGTTCGCATTGGCGATCAAGAAGTTAAAGCAGGCGATGCTTTAGTTTTTGAAGATAAAGCGACAATTCACGCAATTGAAGACAGTCAATTTATCTGGTTCGATTTACCTTAAATCATAAAAAAGCCCTTTGCATAAAAGGGCTTTTTTTAATCTCCCCCGCCACCGCCGCCATCACATCCGCCTGAATCTGAAGATGATGATGAACAGTCATTTGAGTAACTAGAGCTATGATGATGACTCGGACTATTATCATGAAAATAATGTGTTGAAGCAGATGAATGATCATGCTCGCCAGATGGTGAATAATTTTTTAAATTTCTGAGTAGCGCGATTAAACAAATGAGTCCAATACTAGAAAAAATGACTATGAATATAATAATAAATAACTTCAAATAACGACCTCCTAGATCAAGCTATAGAGATGCTTGTTGTGTTCCCATTTATTATATGAGTCATGTTTAATAAACAAGTTGTTTTTTGATAGATAAGAATAACTTTTAAGTTTCCTTCACATACAAATAGGCACTCGCTCTGGATATACCCAAATGTTGTGCAACCGTCTCCACTGCCTTTTTAATGTCTAATAAGCCATTGTTCTTTAACTCATGGATTAATTGTTTTCGCTCATTAAGTTTTAACATGCGCGGTGTAGTAGCATGTTTTGATGCAAATTGATCAATATATCTTCGAATTGCTTCTGTACCATTCGGTTCTAAATTTTCAATAATGTTATTAGTTTCAATTTTAGTAAACTGATCTAAAGCGCTTTGCATTCCTCTAAATAGAGTTAAATCAATATTCATACATAAAGCGGCCACATACTCGCCTTCTTCATCTTTAATACCAATAGAAGTACTTTTTGCAGGGCGACCATCAGCAAACTGGTTTGCATAGTTTGAAATAAGATTAGGAAATTCTGGAGACATAATTCTAGCCAGTCCTAATTCCGTCGCTGGATCTCCAATTTTTCGGCCTGATAAATTATTGTGTATAGAGAGTATGGCATGCTCAGGATTTGTTAAGTCATGGACAACAACTTCACAAAAAGGAAATAGTGTTTCACTTAGCCCCTTCGCGATGGTATCTAGTTGAGTGAGTAAATGTTTATCACGATTGCCCAATGTATTTCCTCCTAATGACTTAATTACTATTTCAAACCTAGAGTAAAGGATGTAAATAGCAATTTAGACTTTTTATCTAATTTTAAACTTAATGTAAATCAAAATCTTATATCTCATTGTTATCACATTAGAAAATAAAATTAGACATTTTATCTAAAAATATATATTTTATCTAAACAAGGTCAATATATTGAGTGTTTCTTGCGCAATAGGAAATCTTGCATCTAAAAACATTGAATAGAATTAGGTTTAATTATGAAAAATTTAACCCTTCCCACTTATGAAGATGTAGCAGCCGCTGCTGAACGTATAAAAGGTTTTGTAAATAAGACTCCTGTTTTAACTTCACGTACTGTTAACAATGAGTTTGAAGCAGAAGTATTTTTTTAATGTGAGAATTTTCAGCGTGTTGGCGCTTTCAAATTTCGTGGCGCAATGAATGCACTTTTGCAATTTAATGACACTCAAAAAAAAGCTGGTGTGGTTGCTTTCTCTTCGGGAAATCATGCACAAGCGATTGCACTTTCAGCAAAAACTCTTGGTATTCCAGCCATAATCGTTATGCCCCAAGATGCTCCTGCTGCAAAAATGGCAGCAACGCGAGAATACGGCGGTGATATTGTTGAATTTGACCGCTATACGGAAGATCGGGAAAAAATTGGAAAAGAAATAGCTGAAAAAAATGGCCTAACACTCATACCATCTTATGACCATCCGCATGTAATTGCAGGTCAAGGAACGGCTGCAAAAGAGTTATTTGAAGAAGTTGGTGAACTAGATTACCTGTTTGTATGTTTAGGTGGTGGTGGTTTATTAGCAGGTTCGGCCCTGTCTGCTCGCCATCTCTCTCCAAACTGTAAAATATATGGCGTTGAACCTGCTCTAGGAAATGATGGACAAATGTCTTTTAGAAAAGGAGAAATTGTTCATATTGATACGCCGCAAACCATTGCCGATGGTGCTCAAACACAGTATTTAGGCAAATTAACATTACCTATTATTCAAAAGAATGTAGATGACATTTTGACAGTAGAAGATGAAGACCTCATTAGTTGTATGAAGTTCTTTGCTGAAAGAATGAAGATGGTAGTTGAACCGACAGGCTGTCTTGGATTTGCTGCTGCGCGTAATTTAAAACATGAATTAAAAGGCAAACGTATAGGCATCATTATTAGTGGTGGCAATGTCGATATTTCTAAATATGTAGAGTTTTTATCAGCTTAATAAAAGCCGCTATCTATCTATGATGTCAGCTAAAACGTCATAGATAGATCTTACATGCTACTCGTCTCTCGACTTGGTCGCATTTTAATTTAAATAAACTTTTGGAGATGGTGATGAGATTTATTTCTGAATCTGAATCTTCTGCTCTCATCAATCACGAACTGGCTTATGACGCCATTTACCAAGCTTTAATTGCTGCAACTCAACCAGATACAAAAAGTTTTTCTGTGGTGCATGGTCAAGCTTCAGATAACAAAAATACATTTAGTGTTAAGTCATCGGCGACTCAGCATTTAGCTGGTCTTAAAGTCGGTTCTTTTTGGGAAGATAATCCTAAAAATGGTTTGCCTCGACATAATGCGCTGATTTTATTATTTAATCAGGCCAATGGAAAAATGGCAGCAGCCATCGAAGCAGGTAAAGTCAATGCATTTCGTACCGCAGCTTCTAACGCAATTGCAACTCATGTACTGGCAAGAAAAGAGTCAAAAATATTAGCCATATTTGGTACAGGAAATCAGGCTAAATATGAATGCGAGGCATTAGCGAGAATTAGAAATTTCGAACAGATTTTGATAGTAGGACGCGACTCAAGTAAAGCTGAAAAAATGGCAGAAGACCTCAAACACTTAGAGATTAAAACTGAGGTTTCAGAAGCAAAAGAAGCCTGTGAACAAGCCGATATTATTGTGACCGCGACTTCCTCACACGCTCCTCTTTTTAAAGCAGAATGGGTCAAAGCTGGCACACACATTTCAGCTATGGGGTCTGATAAACAAGGTAAACAAGAACTTCCACCAGAGCTATTTCTACATAGTGGTTTATTTTGTGATCTTAATACTCAGTCCAAAGTCATTGGTGAATTTCAATATGCGCCTGAGTCTGCAACTTTAACAAATATAGGTGATGTACTTTTAGCAAAGACTCAAGGAAGACTATCTCAGGAACAAATCACAATTTATGATAGTTCAGGGTTATCTATACAAGATTTATATATCGCCCAAAAAATTTTAGAAATTTCTTAATCTTTACATTTAACTGCATCGTTTAGGCTGATGCAGTTAAATTAAAAAATATTGGTTTTCATTAGCCACGAACCAACCCCACCAAAAAACAATCCAGCACTCTTTCCCGTTCGATTGCTACATCCGAGCTTAAAAGCTGAATGATTGCGCCTTCAATCATATATAAAAATAATTTGGCATCCTGAAAAGTCGCATCATTTTTAAGTGTTCTAAGCTGGCTATAGATTTCATTGATGAGCCACGTTCTATATCTCACTGCGGTGATATAGGCTTTTGGATAGGTGAGTTTCGTTTCAAAAATTGCTTTAAATAATAAATAGTACGGCCCTTCTACATCGCTATGTAAAAAATAAAGTTTCTTAAGTTTATCCTTCCCGTTTGTACTTTGGTCGTACTCAACAATTACATCCACTTTTTCTTTTAAGCGTTCTTTTTGCACGATCAAACAGATTTCAATAAACCGCTCTTTAGAATGAAAGTAGTTATAAAAAGTTGCTTTTGGAGTGTGAGACTCTTTCACGATTCGGTCGATGCCCACTGTATGAAATCCGTGATGGTGAAACAAATGAATCGATGTATTAATAATTTGGATCGCACGTGTTGAGAGAACTAAATTTGGCATATTTTTTACCGTTATAAATTCTTGTTGTTTCTAAACGAGATACTTTTTTGGGAGAAAAAAAGGCATAGCAAAGCCGTTAAGACTGTGTTTTGCACATCTCAAGTTTTATTGTTGATTAAGTTTTTGGTCGCGACGAATTAAAGCCTGAAAGCGCTAATAGCTATCAAGCTACTTATAAATTTAAGTGGTGTCGATATAGACTTTGGCAAAGGCTGCCAAGAAATTAAGAATGTGCAAAGCCAACTCCTTTTTATTGGGAGTTCTGCCAAACATTTATAGAATTATGGTGGCAGAACGGAAGAAGGTTGACAGACTAGTATTATCTCAAACTAGCACACCCGAGGGTGTCCCTCTCCCGTCCTACCGCTACGGGAAAGGGACGAGTAGCTACCACACAAGACTATTCCTCAGAAGAAATAACTCTGATGCGGGAGATAATATTCAGCCTGTCAAAGCCGGCTGGCAATGTGGCCAGCAGGCAAAGGATAGTGCTCTGCCCTTTGGCAGTCAAGCACACAAAATGACATTTGCTTTAAATTAGATCATTAAAAAGTAAGGATAAATAATGGATAAGTGATTGTTAAAGTGGGGTTTATAAAAATTAAAGAATCTAAAATTCAAAATTGATGTTTTAAACTGAAAAATCAGTCGAATATTTTAATAAAATACTATAAAAATATGAAATAAGGTATTTGTTATCTCTATTAACTTAATTTTATTTTTGCCCATATAAAATGTTTTTTGAATACAATTTAAGATATTTTGAAAAATCCATTTTAATATTTTCGAGTTTTAAAGCTAATACAGAATACACCTTTCTTAATTTTTAGAAATTGATCAACTACAATTTTTCTTTAGTACATACAACTTTATTTATTTAAATAAAAGTTATTAAATTTAATGCACTTATGTAATTTTCTTATAAAACTAAAATATCATCGATTGCATTCATATTATTGTTACCCAAATATGCGTCGTTGTTTTATTAATATAAATTCCGTATGATGTATGATTAAGCACATAAATTCGCACCCAATCATTAAACACCTGATTTTAAATACAAAATATTGTACTAAACACACAACCTTCACCTTAAATAATTTTGAAATTTTGTGGTTCATCTAAGTTAAATGGCACCACTCGAAGTTTTGCACCTTCTGTATGCCTAAAGTCAAAATCATCCAAAGGTCGTGTGAACTTTTCTGCTCGGTATGGATAAACCAATATCACTTCACTTTCATGTTTCAAATAATAGTGGCTGTACGCAAACATCTGTTGAATATCGCTATCTTTTAAACCATACCGTCCACTACGATCATTTTGATCTATCAGCTTCCACTTGGTATCCATAACAATGCTTTTCGCATTGGCTTGAGAGCGATCAATAAAAATATCAGGCTTTAACTTAAATATCTTACTGGTTTCATGCTTACAAATATGTTCCGTCGCATGCTGTGTTTTGATCTGATATTCAGGCAATCCGAGGCGCAAATGATAAGCCACAAAATGCTCAAACAGCTTTTCCATAGGAAATAACAAACTCATGCCCCGCCATTCACCTTGTGTAGATACAGGCATGTATTCACCTAAAATCAGCTCCGTCCAAGGTTTGATCTCAGCGTATAGTGCTAGCAACCGCCCGGTTTGCCATTGTCTCAAATCCTGCTGAATCTTTTGGCTTCGTGGTATTTCACTCGTCATCAAGCGCAATTCTTGAGCTAATTTCCAGTTACTTGAATCTTTAGTCTTTTTACAGATGATCTCCAAGGCTGTACGAATCAACCTATTCTCAGGACGATTGACTTCATATACATCATGTTCAATTGGGAAGATATGCTTCTTTGCAGGAGACTGACGCATGTATTTCACATACTGCAATTGCCCACGTAAAAACTTTTGTTCCTCTTGGACACGGTTATAGTCAAAACGTAGACCACGTTGAACCAAACGCTCGAATGCAGCGAGGAACTGGGTAATAATCCATTCATGTAAAGGCTGTTTAAAACGATTTAAATTAGCACTCCCTGCTTCTCTATAAGGTAAATGCAAAGATACACCCAGCATTTTTTGCAAGAGTTTGCGTTCTTCTAAAATAATCTCTTGATCATTTGTCCCATTGAGCTCCACATGCTTCGGTAATATTTCTATACGTGTACCACACGGCGTTTCAATCACACCGACATATTGATCTAGCTTCAGCTTTCTTCGCCCTGCAAGTTCAAATACTTTCGCGCCGTGCTTAGAAAAGGATGACGAAAGCTCGCATAGATGCTCAAACGCTTTTTCAGGAATATAAGCATGTGCCAAGCTAGACTTTGGACAACCTTCGTAAGCAACGCTTAGGAAGGCATATTCTCGGACAGTAAAATCAGGCATAAGGATTTAGACCTTTGAACCGAGTATAGAAATAAATGCATCTATAGATTTAAATGCTTCATCATTGATTTTCCAAATTTTCTTTTGTTCAGAATAATGCATATCCTGCTCTGTATTCGGTGGAAATAATCCTGCCGTATTGATGTTTTTATCCTCAACAACCATACCATTATTGAAGAATACTAAATTAATCTTTGCCCAGTCATCGAAGAAGTATTCTTGTAATTGAGGAATAATTTTCTGTTTAAATATCGCGACTAAATGTTCTCGAGTTTGTTGTTTCTTCAAACTCATAAAGTTGGCATGACCAATACAATGATCTCGATCCAATAACACTTCGACACGGTGGTTTATTACCTTTAATAGCTCACCAATATTTAGACCTTCTACTTCTAAATCATCTAATAACTCTGGCTTCGGTGGCATTTCAATAAAGGTAAAACGACGGCGCAAAGCAATGTCTAAACCTGTTAAAGATCTATCAGATGAATTCATTGTGCCAATGATGTAGACATTACTTGGTACAGAAAACTCTTCTTTTGAGTATGGCAATGTTACTGATAGTTCTTCCTCAGCACCTTGACGTTTAGAGTCTTCAATTAAAGTAATGAGCTCACCAAAGATACGTGCAATATTGCCTCTGTTGATTTCATCGATGATGAGAACATAAGGTTTTATTTTTTCATTAGTATCTGAATATTGAACTTCTGAGCGTAGAGACTTTGCAATTGCCCATTCATAGCTCTTTTGATCCACAATTATTTCATTTTGTGTTTTCAAGTAATTACGAATATGCCTAAAAGATAATGGAATATTACTACCCGAAGATGTAAGAGCAAATAACGTCCCTGCTGAATTACTTGATACTTTAATTTCTGCACCACGTTTAGTATAAAACTTCTTTTCCTCAGTTTTAGCCTGAGTAATGAGCTTATCAATCGCACTATTTATACTCGCTTCAATCGGTGCTAAGACATTATTTTGGTTCGCATCTATTTCTGTTTGGGCATCCTCACAAACCTCCTTAAATACACCTGGTTTTACTTCATAGCGTAACTGCCCCGAGCCATCGGTTTCCGCTCGAATCCCTTCTATAAAATCTTCATAGCTAAAACTTTGGTGGAATGTGACAAATTTAATGCGCCCTTCATTTTTATATTTATCAAACAAGTCTTTTAGGCTTGTTCTACCACCTAGTTGCTTTTCTAGTTTTTCAATTTCTGTTAAATCTTTGTCTTCTAAAATTGCTAAAGCATGGTTAATAGTATTGTATGTTTTACCCGTACCTGCAGCACCAAATAAAATACGGTTTAAAGGTTGTTGAGCCATGACTTCTTCCATTAATTCTTCAATTTGCTGTTTATTTTGTTTGTTATCCAAATAGGCTTTTCTGACCATCACAAAAAGTTTTTCCACATATGGGAAAAATGCTTTTTCGCCCCGATCTTCCAATAAAATTGGTAAAAACTCTGGTAGTGGTAATTTTGGATATAAGTGGTCATAACCAATACGTTTAGAATTGACCTTACTTACAATCGGGATAATGCAAGGATCATTAAAATCTTGATATAAGAATGCAATCATCCATTTGAGACCTTTAGGAAACTGAATTTGATCAATTGCGTTTAAGTCACGGCGCTGAACAGCATCTACAATATCAAGTATTTCCTGTTTGAGGGTTTCAAATGCTAACCCTGCATCATTCCCTAGTCGTTTATGCCATGAATACGGCTTCTCATTATGATATTTATCATCCTTTCCTAAGCTGATTGGCTCCCAGATATCAAAATAGTTGGCAAAGGTAGGATTACCTTGTGTTGGATCAAAACTGTCAATCTGAGCAATGAAACAGTCTTTATTTTGGGCTTGATGATAATCTTGTATAGATAAATTCTTTAAACCTTCAATTGGCCAAAGCGTTAAAAATTGCTGTACCTTTTTCTCAAGCGCTGTGGTCTGATCATCACTTTGTTCATACCAATCACAAAGCTTTTCTAAATCATCAAGTGTACCCACAATAATAGAATACGTTTTATTTCCCAGCATCAATGATTTGGCATGTGTGGACAAATGATGATTTCGAGTATCGGCTTCTAAATAGGCTTTTTTAATTGGTAATTTAAGTTCTATCGGTGGTTCTGCATCACAGAAAATTACAGGCGTTTTTGCTTTAGGATCTAATGCTAACTCTCGACCTTGAGATGTTTTAAACGCTGCTATATGTTTCGTGCTTGTATATGTATTTGGATATCTCTCATTCAGATAATCGACTGCATTTTTTGAATTAAAATTTGTCGCTACTTTCTCAGCATATATGTCCCACAAAAACATATTTAACCAAAATATATCTGTTTGACCTGATTCAAGTTCTACCTTTAATATCTCTCTAATTTTCTGAACTAAATATACATTCTTTACATACCAATTTTTCTCTCTGATTTCTTGAGGAAAATCTATGATTTGTTGAGTTGTTACATACTCAACGAATTGATGAAATTTATTCCGATCAACAATTGTTGAAACATCTAAAGTACATGAAGCACATGCTCGATTGAATAATAAAGGTCGCTGAGTACTACCCAACTGAGTGAGTAATTGACCACCATAACTATTCAACGCTTTATATGTCTCTTCGTTAGGTTGTTGAATAAGTTTTTCTACAACATTAAGAAATTCCACATCCTGAATGATCTTATCAAATACTTCGTTTGCGAGATTTGATTGTCCTTTAGATGCAACCCCATTTGCATCATTTTTCAAAAGTTCACTTAAAAAATCAAAATCATTTTGGGCACTTAACTTATAACCATTATTCAGCTTTTGTTTTATTTCCTGTACCTTATTGAAGGTATTTTCATAATCTTTACGCCACCCCTTTCCATCACCAAATTCAATATAGTCATTAAACCATTGTTTAATTATTGCTGTGTTCACTTAAGCCTCTATATGTATTTCTATTTCGTATGTATGACAAAAATGAGAAGCTGAGTATCGACTTGCCAACCTGCGCGTACCAGTTGTAAATCAATTAATTCAACTGATTGTCAAAATTTCTTGTACTGAGTTTATCGCCCAATAATTTGATGCGATGCATCTTGTTCTCGACCAAACTAAGATATGTTCATGTTGTCGCAGATTTGTCATAAATGGTATGAAAATAATGCCATTTTTTGCCAAAATTTCCAACTCTGCCAAGTTCTGAGTGCAATAAACAGGCATAAAAAAAGACTTATAAGCTACTAAATTGCTTATAAGTCTTTTATAAATTTTGGTAGGTATATCCAGACTCGAACTGGAGACCTCTACGATGTCAACGTAGCGCTCTAACCAACTGAGCTATACACCTAGAATGGAAAGCATAATATTCATTTTTCAAAAGCAAAACAAGTGATTTACCATCGAAAAAAATACAAATGAGCAGACTTTAAGCAAACTCTTTTTCATTTTCCAAAAAAGAAAAACGGTACATGGTTTAACCACATACCGTTTCTTTAGCTGACTATTAAACTCAACTTAACAAGGACATTTCTTTAAATTACCACCTGCCGATGGATATCTCGAATCAACACAATGACGGTAGAAAGTCGTCGCATCCATTGGAGTTAAATCAGGATGATGAGCTTTCATGTGCTCCAGATAAGTCTGATAGTCTGGAACCCCAACCATCAGTCGAAAGCTTTGCTGCAAACGCTGCCACAAGGTTGCAATGCGCGACCAGTTTTTTGGAGAAAGTAATAGCTCTTTTTGCGAGAGCACTGTCATTTTGATGATTTTCGCAATAATGACAGTTCCATTTTTTGCAAATTTAAAATTCATCATTACTCTCCTCGTGGGGTGACCACTTTCGGATCAGCATATACAGCTGGTGCTTCATGAGCAGTTGGTGTCGGGCTTGCTAACGCACGGCGCACAATACCAATTGCAGCAATCACCATCACAATCGCAACGATCATGAAGAAGCCACAAAGTGCAGCGTTGATTTGATTCGACATCACAATCGTCTGCATTTCTTCCAGTGTTTTTGCTGGTTTAAGAATTTCACCACGCGCAATCGCATCTGAAAATCTATTCGCTTGTGCTAAGAAACCAATCTTTGGATTTTCGTGGAAAATCTTTTGCCAGCCCGCAGTCATACAGGTAATGAACAAGAAAATTGTTGGGAAAATCGTTACCCATACATATTTTTCTTTTTTCATTTTAAACAGAATAACTGTACCTAAAATGAGTGCCATTGAAGCCAACATCTGGTTACCCACACCAAATAAAGGCCAGAGTGAATTGACACCACCTAACGGATCAATCACACCTTGATAGACGAAGAAGCCCCATCCACCTACCGCAACAGCAGTACCTAGCAAGTTACCAAAGAATGAGCTTGAAGATTTAACCGCAGGAATAACAATACCCACAGTGTCTTGCACCATGAAACGACAAGCACGAGTACCCGCATCGACAGCAGTTAAAATGAATAATGCTTCGAATAAAATCGCAAAGTGGTACCAGAACGCCATCATTGAACGGCTGTTAAAAATTTCAGAAATGATATGTGCCATACCAATCGCAAAGGTAGGCGCACCACCTGTACGTGAAAGAATCGAGCTTTCACCTACTTCTTGAGCCAACACGGTTAGCATTTCAGGCGTAACCACAAATCCTAAATTACGTACAGCTTCTGCCGCAGATTCTACAGTTGTACCGAGTACAGCCGCAGGCGCATTAATTGCAAAGTACACACCTGGGTCTAAGACAGTTGCACAGATCATCGCCATAATACCGACGAAAGATTCCATGAGCATGCCGCCGTAGCCAATCACACGAATGTCAGCTTCGTTATCAACAAGTTTTGGTGTCGTACCACTTGAGACAAGCGCATGGAAACCTGAAATGGCACCACAGGCAATAGTAATAAATAGGAATGGAAATAAGCTACCTGAGAATACAGGGCCAGTACCGTCAATAAAATGAGTCACTGCTGGCATTTTCAATTCAGGTAATGCAATCACAATACCAACGGCCAAGCCAAGAATGACACCAATTTTAAGGAATGTTGATAGATAATCACGTGGTGCTAACAATAACCAGACTGGTAAAACTGATGCGATAAATCCATAGATGATTAAGCACCATGTCAGCTGTGTTCCTGTTAATGTGAAAAATTCACCCCAGTATGGATCTGCTGCAACCTGTCCACCATAAACGATGGCAAGCATCATTAAAACGAAGCCGATAATAGAAACTTCGGCAATACGTCCCGGGCGAATAAAACGCATGTAAACGCCCATAAACAATGCAATTGGAATCGTCGCTGCAATACTGAAAACACCCCATGGACTATGAGCAAGTGCTTTCACCACAACTAATGCCAGTACCGCAAGGATAATAATCATTACCCCAAGCGCACCAAGCATGACCACAATACCGGCAAAAGAACCGAGTTCTTGTTTTGCCATTTCACCAAGTGAGCGACCGTCTCGACGTGTTGAAATAAATAAAACTAAAAAGTCTTGTACCGCACCCGCCAAAACCACACCGACCAATAACCAGATCGTTCCTGGTAAAAAGCCCATTTGTGCAGCCAAAATTGGTCCAACTAATGGCCCCGCTCCTGCAATTGCAGCAAAGTGGTGACCGAAAAGCACATATTTATTGGTGGGAACATAATCCAGACCATCGGCCAAGCGATGTGCTGGGGTTAAACGTCTTGGGTTTAATTCAAATACTTTAGTTGCAATAAATAGACTATAAAATCGATATGCGATGCTATATACACATGCTGCAGCAAGTACAAGCCAAACCGCATTGACATGTTCACCACGACTGAGTGCCAGCATCCCAAAAGAAATTGCACCTATTATTGCCACTAGGCTCCAGACCAGCTTGGAGGGAAGCGTAGATTTCGCTTGCATTGTGTCCATTCTTAACCTCTCAATAAATAACTACAGCATTTTTATATTGTTATGTACTGTTTCTCTTAATCCCTGTGACTCTACTCCTCCTTTTTCTTTTTTCCTCTTATACTTTCGCATAAAAAAAGGGATGATTTACATCATCCCTTCGATAATAGTGTATTTTTTAACTATTATGCACGCTCTAAATAATCGCCAGTACGAGTATCTACACGAACGCTTTCTTCTTGCTGAACAAATAACGGAACACGAACAACCGCACCTGTTTCAAGCTTAGCTGGTTTACCGCCACCGCCAGATGTATCACCACGTACACCCGGATCAGTTTCAACAATTTTCAATACAACGAAGTTCGGTGGGCTTACTGTTAAAGGTACGCCGTTGAACAACATAATTGTACATTTTTCATTTGAATCGTCTTTTAACCATTTAGCAGCATCGCCCATAGCAATTTTGTCTGCCGCGATTTGCTCAAAAGATACAGGATCCATGAAGTTCCACATTTCACCATCGTTGTATAGGTATTCCATTTCAACTTCAACGATGTCAGCTGCTTCTAAAGAGTCACCTGATTTGAAAGTTTTTTCTAATACTTTACCGGTTTTAAGGTTACGTAATTTTACACGGTTGAACGCTTGACCTTTACCTGGTTTTACATATTCGTTTTCCATGATTGAACATGGGTTACCATCAAGCATAACCTTAAGGCCTGCTTTGAAATCATTTGTAGAATAATAGGCCATGAAAGGCACACTCCAAACTTAACAAGTCAACTATGCGATATAATGCGTTGTTGCATTATCTTAATCGTGTCAAATGATAAACTATTTATACCAAGAGCAAAACTGGCAATCACAACTGAGTGACCTTATTACTGATCCTTCAGAGTTGCTAAGCCTACTCGAGTTATCCTCAGAGCAGCTATTATCGGGTGCGATTCTGGCTTCTGAAAAGTTTAAATTGCGTGTTCCTCGTGCGTTCGTCGGAAAAATGAACGCTAAAAACCCGCTTGACCCGCTTTTGCTACAAGTATTACCTCATCATCTAGAACTTGAAGAACATCCTGAGTTTGTCACTGACCCATTAGGTGAAGAAGCAGCAAATCAATTACCGGGGGTATTACATAAATATAAATCGCGCTTTTTACTCACTTTAACGGGTGCATGTGCAGTACATTGCCGTTATTGCTTCCGTCGTCATTTCCCCTATCAAGAAAATTTGCCAAAAAATGAAGATTGGCTAAATATTAAAAACTATATTGAAGCAAACCCGAACATTAACGAGATCATTTTAAGTGGTGGTGACCCGCTTACGCTTTCTAACCGTAAATTAGCACTTTGGTTAGAACGCCTATCATCTCTCAAACAAATCCAGATTCTGAGAATTCACTCACGAGTCCCAATTGTTATTCCTAACCGGATCGACGAACAGCTGATTTCTTTATTAAAAAACAGTAGGCTGCGTATAGTTCTGGTGGTACACTCAAACCATGCTTCTGAACTCGATGACTTTACTTGTTCAAAATTGTTGCAGTTATCTGACCATCACATTACTGTACTAAATCAGGCAGTATTGCTTAAGGGTGTCAATGACTCTGCACAGACGTTAATTGATTTAAGTTATCGTTTATTTGAAGCTCGCGTTATGCCTTATTACTTACATGTTTTAGATAAAGTAAAAGGTGCACAACATTTTGATTTAGAATCATCCAAGATAGATGATATCTATCGTGACGTGTTAGCGAACCTACCGGGGTATTTGGTTCCTAAACTCGTTAGGGAAATTGCGGGCGAAAAGAATAAAACACCGCTTTTTGGGGCTACAACTTTTTGAGTTATATAATAAGTGATGATGAATAATGCGCTGTCGGACATTTTTCACAATCAAACCGAACTCTCTCGTGAACGGTTAAGCTTTTGTGAAGCCAATATTAAAGATCTTAATGAATGGGTCACTACCCTTTCTATTATGCAACTCGGTGATACGTCAAAAGCATTATTCACAGCCATTTTAGAGCTCAATGAATTAAAATGTAGTGAAACCTTACGTTTCGACCTCATACAAACGCTTCATCCGACCATTAACAATGTACTCGCCAGCCTAGAGAAAAACTTCTTTAACCAAGGCGTGATTAGTACAGATCGTAATGAGCACATTATTGAATTAGCGATGTTGCTCCGCTGCTATTTCGCCAGTATTTATTTAAATATTGCGCAAAATAGTCATGAGCAACTACAGCATCAAAAGTTTTCACTCTTTGCCTATAAGCAAAAAAAGAATTTGCAAACGGCACGTATCTTATCGACTTTTCATGCCCTGCAACAATTAACCAATCTCCTCTATCAGCAGCATATGCTCTATAGCGAGCCTCTTAAAGGTCAATGGTTAATAGCGCATCAGCTGTATGAAACCGCAGTTCAATACAAATACCATCTCATCAATATCAATCATATTCAGGGCATACAACACCCTTTAGCGAATATTACACAAGCTTATGCTCAGCTGATTTTGCTGGATATTTTAAATACGAACCAGATTCGTCAGTCAGAAATTCAGGCATTATTTCAATGTAGTTTTGACTGGGCAAGAATGATTCATATTTTGCCGAAAGATACTGCTTTAACGAAATATGTGGTTGACCCAAATAAGGACCATCCGCCTGTTTATAATACAAAGCGTAGCTCTAACTTTAACCCTAGCATCTTCATCGGTACGCAAGCTTTACTTGAGCATGTCACTGCAACCATGCATAAAAATGCTCAATATATTTCTAAGAATGAAAAGTTTTATTTAAGCCCTGCTTTAAAGTTTCATGTTCAAACGATTTTAGGAACCACGGCTCAACGTCGTCATGAACGTTATGAGTACAATGCAGAGCTCCAAATTTGTTTTGGTTTAAGCACAGCCCATTTCTATCTATCAAAAGCAAAAAACTTTGAAGAAACGCTACAGCTTAACCATAACTATAACTTACAAAGCGAAGCTAAAGTTTTATCCAACTTAGAGAAAAAAGAACAACAAACCAGCTCTTATCAACGCTTAAGTCGTGA
This sequence comes from Acinetobacter sp. C13, assembly GCF_016809775.1. NCBI lineage: Bacteria > Pseudomonadati > Pseudomonadota > Gammaproteobacteria > Moraxellales > Moraxellaceae > Acinetobacter > Acinetobacter sp. C13. The sequence goes on along the minus strand of NZ_JAFBJL010000002.1, from coordinate 270,210 downwards.
AAGTAAAACCATTTATCAAACCACTGTTCTTGATATTAGTGTCAATGGATATCGTATTAAATGGTCTGGCGAAGCACCGAAAAACTTAAGAACCGGTGAATACATTTTAGTTAAAGAAACTTTGCATGGACAATGGCGTGGCGGTGTGATTCGCTGGATTAAACAGTCGACAGAAAAATCCCTAGAGTTAGGTTTAGAGATTTTGTCGCAAGCCATGTTCCCTTGCTCAGTGCATATTCAAGCTGAGCGCCATACTCGCAATTATCATCCCGCACTATTACTACAAACACAAAATCTAGAAGAAATACAAAATACGCTTATTTTACCGGGCTCTCAAATTTTTAGAGAGCAACAAACAATTCATTTACGATTGGGGACAGAAGAAATCAAAGTGTATCTACTCAAAGCACAACTCATTACGCAAAGTTTTATTCAATTTCATTTCGAACTTTTAAATGAGCAGCAACAAGGTCTGCTTGATCAGTTCATGATGAAAAAGGGTAATAACTCTAGCACTCAAGATTTATGGGAAGCACTAAAGTGAGAAACTCTTTATTATCTAAAAAGTTAAAACGTACTGAAACACGTTTACTCATTATTGATGACAACCAGCTACGTTATAACCAGATTTTAAATTTATTATTGGGGAATGATTATCAAGTTCAGGCATTATTACTTGATGATTTAAAAAGTTTTGAAAAACAGTTAAATACGCCGTGGGATGCTATTATTTTTGGTCGTGCTTATGACCTAAAAATTGAACAAACTCTCTCCCTCATTCAAGCATCTGAGCAGCCAAATTTACCTGTTTTATTATTACAACCTGAAGATTATCAGCCTCAGCAATATCAGGCTTATATTCAAAAAGGTATCTATGATGTAGTTCCATTAGAACCATTAGATTATTTTTATATCACTCTTATTCGAACCTTGTCGTATAGCCACTTATTGCAGACTGAACAACGCCTAACAAATGAGCTAGAAACAATTCACTCCCATACACAAACATTGGTCAACAATAGCCATAAAGCAGTTGCCCTTTTTCAAGAAGGGATGCATGTTAAGGCAAACACAGAATACCTCAACCTTTTTGGCTTTAAACAAGAAGACGAGATTATTGGCCTACCGATTTTAGATGTTTTACAACCTGATGATTTAAATGTTTTTAAACAAAGATTTAAGAAAATTTCATTAGGCCAATTTGATCAGGCCCGTTTTGAAATTCAGAGTCAACATGTAGCAATCGCAGGTAACAATGCACTAAAACTAGAGTTTATTCCTAGTCAGGAAGAAGATGCCGTACAGCTAACCATTGACTACCAACTGGATTTAGCAACCCCTGCAAATACACTTTTTTCAGAAAAGAGTTATGGTGTGCAAGCACCTTGGCAACAAATTAATCGACAACTATCGACCTACCCTGCTCAAGCCAATGCATTAATTTTATTTAAATTAAATCAGTGCCCAGAGCGAGTATTTCAACAAGATTGGCAAACTCCTGCACAATATTTTAATCAGCTGCACAGTTTCTTAAAAGAACACGCGCAAATGCCGATTTTTAATATTGAACTTGGCGCATATGTTGGCGTTTTACAAGCTGAAAACAGCACAGTCCTTAACTCCCAACTGACTAGTCTGCAAAGTTTGCAAAAAGAGCATTTATTAAAGATTAATGAGCTTAATTACTCGATCCAATTTAAGCTGAGCTATGCCCCAATTACTGAACCTGTAAATGAAGATAGCTTTACAAGCTTACTTGCTCAAACAAGTCAGCAAGAGTTACCTAAGGCGCAGGCAGAAATTGAGTTGGCACCAACTATCGATATTATCTCTCCTGAGCCTGTTAAATCTTCTATATCGCTTGACCTAAGCCTTGAGCAAGTCGATACTCCTATGCAATCTTCATTATTGCAGCAATTAAAGCAGCAGCTAGCTCGAAGTGAAATTCATTTAAAATATCAGCAGATCTACGATAAACACGATCAAGAAACCCATAACTATGAGGTGACGAGCGGTTTTATCAGCGATGAACAATGGTATGACATAAATGACTTGGCTGAATTAAGAGAAGACAGTGAGCTTTCTATTCAATTAGATCGCTGGATTTTGGTTGAGGCATGTAAGCAACTACATAACTTTATTACTCAATACCCTAAAGCCAAACTGATTATTAACCTGAATATTGATATCTTGCTCAAAGATAAATCCTTCCCCGAACTCATTTCGAAATTACTTACCATTATTGGTAGTAAGCTTGAAAGCCCACTGGTTTTACAATTTTCAGAACAAGCAATTCAGCCTCATCTTGCAATTGCTCAGCAACACATAGCTCGCCTGCGTCAACACGGCGCAGAAATTTCGATTCGGGATTTCAGCTCTTCTATGTATAGCGAATCAATATTGCAACAACTAGACGTTCAATATTTAAAACTGCAATCGAAGAAAACTGAGCTATTAAACTCAGATGATGGTCTAACACGCTTACAAGAAAAGGTTTTGAACTATTTGACTGTAAAACCTGTAGGGATTTTACTGAGTGATCTAGATGACATGAACTTATTTGCTAATGCATGGAATGTGGAAACACGTTTCTTACAAGGTCGCTATTTCCAGAAAAAACTTGATCGATTAACAGATGTACAAGACCAATAATGGTCTTGTGCTGAAAAACAAAAAACGGGCATAAAGCCCGTTTTTTGTTTCGTGTTGCAGTATTAACGCTTGATAGAGCGAGACATACCAGCAAAACGTTGTTTGAATTTGTCGATACGACCACCAGTGTCTACATTCTTTTGTTTACCAGTGTAGAATGGGTGGCAAGCTGAACATACGTCAAGGTAGATAGTTTCTTTACCTAAAGCAGAACGAGTTTCGATTACGTTACCGCAAGAACAAGTTGCAACTAATTTTTCATATTTTGGGTGAATATCGGCGCGCATCGTCGATTACTCCTAATTGGAAGAAAGGCTTAAGCTGTCATCGCAATTGATCACTCTCAACTAAGTTGAGGACAGGCTCAAAATGAGCAGATCAACACCACAACAGACCATTCTTTTGGCCCACCGAAACCTCTAGGGTTAGAGCTAAGCACAACAAGTGGGCAACATTATACGTCAAATAATTTTCTTTTGCGAACTAATCTTGGGATTTAGCCAAGTAATTTGCGATCACCCCACACACCATTAACTGTATTTGGTGAAAAATCATAATAGGTAACACGATCATGCCTAAAGGTTGGCCAATAAATAAGATTTGCGCCATCGGAACACCACTCGCCAAGGTCTTTTTGGAGCCACAAAAGAAAACTGTAATTTGATCTGCTCGGTTAAAACCTAAAGCACGCGGTAGGTAAAGTGCTAATAGCATAATAATTGTTAAAAGTACTGAACACGCAATTGTTAGAATGAGTAAAGTTTTCCAACTTACTTGATGCCAAAGTCCTGCAACTACTGCTCCACTAAATGCGCCATACACCACCATCAAAATCGAGCCTTGATCGAATGCTTTAACAATACTCGGAACTTTTGCCATATAAGGGAAAATATAAGGACGTAATAATTGACCTAAAATAAATGGCACTAACAGTAATAATGTAATTTGTATAATTGAAGTCGTCGGGTCAAATCCATGTTGGCTTTGGCCTAGAATAAAGAAGCTCACCAATACTGGTGTAATAAACATACCAATCAAGTTTGAAAAAGATGCACTGCACACCGCTCCCGCCACGTTCCCTTTTGCAACCGACGTAAATGCAATAGAGGATTGAACTGTAGAGGGTAAAAAGCACATAAATAAAAAACCCCAGTACAGCTGTTGACCTAACAGAGGTAATAAAATTGGCTTAGCCAACAGACCAATCACAGGGAAAATAAAGAAAGTAAATGCGAAGACCAGTAAATGCATTTTCCAATGCAAAATACCTTCAATTACAGCCTCACGTGATAGTTTCGCGCCATGCAAAAAGAATAAGATTGCAATCGCGACTGTGGTCAGTGTATTGAAATATTGAGCTGCTTGACCACTGACTGGAAAAAATGTTGCTAGTAGTACCATTCCAACTAACAAAACTGTAAATCGATCAAGAGCCAATAACTTCAGCATAGCCATATCCTATGATTATTCTAGATAAATAAAAAACCCAGTTGATAAATTGACCATTTGGTCAAGCGTTCATCATACTGGGCTAAAAAAATAAAGCTAGGCTTTTAAGAACTAATTCTTAAAGCATCACAGTCAATTTTTAGTTATTTGTCGCATTAGCATCTTGTTGAATCAATTCGACTTTATAGCCGTCTGGATCTTCAACAAATGCGATAACAGTAACACCACCTTTCATTGGCCCCGCTTCACGCACAACTTTGCCACCACGTGCTTTAATTTCTTCACACGCTTTGTAGGCATTGTCAACACCAATGGCAATGTGGCCATAGGCATTGCCTAAATCATAACTTGATGTATCCCAGTTATAGGTAAGCTCAAGCACGGTATTGGTTTCTTCATCACCATAGCCAACAAATGCTAGTGTAAAGCGCCCTTCTTCATAATCACGCTTACGAAGTAACTTCATCCCTAATACTTCGGTATAGAACTTTAAAGATTGTTCTAAATTGCCTACTCGCAACATTGTATGAAGCATTCGCATGTTTATTCACCTGCCTTTTCTGATTCATGTGTTTGATGATCTCTTAGCAATTTTCCCACCCAAACCACTAAGATCAAGATTGGAATACCAATAAGAGTTGTCATCAAAAAGAACTTTGGGTATCCAATATTACTGACTATGGTACCTGAATATCCACCCAAAAGTTTTGGAGTAAGTGTCATGAGTGAACTAAAGATTGCATATTGAACAGCTGTAAATGAAACACTCGTTAAACTTGAAAGGAATGCAATAAATGCCGCACCAGCCAAACCAGAAGCCAAGTTATCGACAATAATGGCAAAATAAAGCCATAAAGAACTATATGGTTTAATGACCTTACCGCTGACTTCCACTGGTTGACCAGAAAGTGGATCAATATAAGCTACCGGTTCAATATTCACATCAAGTTCACTTGCCGCTTTTTGATTTGAGCTAACAGCATATGGATGAGATGCAGAAAGTATTTTTTGTTCGCCATCCATTACAGCTACGTTAAGCTCTTTACTGGTCGATGCCACTAGTTTTTTTGCATCAATGGCTGCACTAAAAACACCTTTTTGATCAGTCATTTTTGCATCAAAATTTTGCCCATCAAGGCTAATGATAATTTTTTGCGTAGGAGTTAATGCTTGTCCAAAGTATTGCCCTCGAACCACAACACTTCCCTCACCATCTTTGAGTGAGACCTGATCATTGCCCATAACAGGTAAAATTTGTAGAGGCGATTTAGCTAACTCAGTTGTAAGTAATGGCTGAGTACGTGTAACAGGCGCTACATCATTTGAAGCATAAGCAGCTTTTACTTCAATTTGTTTTGTTCCGCTAAAAGCAGAACTTGGTACTTCTAATTTCCATAATCCGACTTCATCTGGCTTGACTTGATAGCTATGTTCACCAACTTTTACGTCTACCATATCTAATGGCTGACCAGATTTTACTAGTCCAATAAAAATTAAATTGGTAGAGCTAGCCAAAACAGCACCGACAAACATCAGTTTCATAATATTGATGCGCTGTGCTAAAAGACCACCTAAGAAACCGCCGACTAAACTAAATAGTACTCCATAGATTTTAACTGCTTCTGCAATTTGCTCTTTACTGAAGTTAAGATCTTGGTAGAACACATTAGAAATAACACCAGCAATAATGTCTGAAATACGGAAGAAACCAATAAGTAGCAACAACACTAATGCAAGTTTGACACCATAGCGTTTAAAGAAATCTAGAATTGGTGCAATCCATGTCTCTTTAGCCATTTGCTGGTTAACCACACCAATTTTAACGAGTAGATAACCTACAAAAATCGCAGCAGCAGTTGCAGTTAAAAATCTTAAAGCCTCTAAACCAAATAACGCAGCACTGTCTTTAATATTGCCAGCTTGTGAAATGGCCTCGGTAACATGCCCCGAATAAATATAAGTGACTACGAATGAAATAACGGCAATAAAAAATACGAGAACCAAACGGTAGTAATCACTACTCTTATAATTTTTATAAACTCGATTTACAACAGGCTCACGCACAAGTAGGGTCGTGACAATACCCACTAACATAACGCCTGCCATGGTTAAATAAGTCGTTTTCCAAGCTTCGTAAATGTAATTACCTTTAGCAGTTCCCAAGTGGGCAGCTAGAAATAATGCACCCGCTCCAGCCACAATCATGCCAATTCGGTAACCAGCATTATAGGTAGAGGCCAATACCGTTTGCATTTCTGTTTCTGCTAATTCAATACGGTAAGCATCAATCACAATATCTTGGGTTGCTGCCGAGAAGCCAAGTAATACAGCACCTACCGCCATTTGAATAAGATAACTTTGACCTAGAGAAGGATCAGAGAAAGCCATAATACAAATAGCAAGAACGATCAAACACTGTGCAATTAACAACCAAGCTCGTCTTCGGCCTAACGTTTTAGTTAAGACAGGCACAGGTAACTCATCAATAAGAGGAGCCCAAACGAACTTAAAAGAGTAACCTAGGGCAGCCCAACTAAAAAAAGTGACTGCACTTTTATCAATGCCCGCCTCCCCAAGCCATAAAGAGAGACTAGAGAAAATTAATAAAATCGGAATTCCGGCAGAAAAACCTAGAAACAGCATAATTAATGCACGGCGATCTAAAAATGCTTTAAAAGCCGAGACCCAACCCGAAGCTTGTGTGGTCATTCGTTTTTTATTTTCCATAAATTATAAATGTGCCTATTCAAACCCTTCTTACAATTCCTTTCAAGATTCTTTATGCAATCAATTTTGTTTTGGCGATAAAAACGGCAAGTTTGCTTGATATTTTATGCTAAACCTGTATACCTTTAAGCTTCAACCTTCGTTTTCTTTTGCTGGATATCAACAGTGACACAAAAACTTGATCAAGTGACCATCTCAACTTTATCACTCGCTAAAACAAACACCACAAACGTCACAATAAATGCATTTCCTTCAGCTTTTGAGCAACCTGATATAAAAATGACTTTGGATAAAACAGCCTTAAAACCCGAACAATTAACACATATTCCCGATTTTGAAAAAATTCCAGCTTCTACAAAACGTATAAAACCGCTTAATAACTTTTTAGGGCAAGACCGTGCCAAAGCATCGGTAGAAGCAGGGATTTCTTTACCCTACTCTGGCTATAACATTTTTGCAGTAGGGACAGCAGGCTTGGGTAAACGCACCATGATTAAGCGTTTACTCCAACAACATGCGAAAACAATGCCTACTCCAGATGACTGGGTATATGTCTATAATTTTAAACAAGCACGCCAACCACTTGCTCTACGCTTCCCCGCTGGACAAGGAACGAAGTTTCAACATGCCCTTCATCAAACTTGGCAAATTATTTTAAAACAGCTTGAACGCCGTTTTAGTGCGGAGACCTATCATAACCGTATTGAACGTATTCGTGAGGAAACTGGAGATGAGCAGCAACAAGCGCTTGTCGAGTTAACCAAAGAAGGTGAAGAGCTCGATTTAAAACTCATCTCTCGCAATGAAAAGCATGGCTTTGTCCCTGTGCAAGTAAAAGATGATCAGGTGCAAGAACTCACCCAAACAGAAATTGATGCTTTAAATACTAAGCAACGTGCTGAAATTGCAGCGAATGTTCGCTACATGGATAAAAAGCTCGAGCGCCTTGGTTTGCATTTAGGTGATTTAGAAGATGACGCACGTGACAAAGTCTCTGTGTTGAATCGAGACATCGCGACTCAAGTGGTTAAGCCACGCATGGATTTGATTTTAAATAAATATGGTCAAGTCAAAGGCCTTGAAGATTATTTAAAACAATATGCTCAAGATGTAATTGATAATGTTGAACTCATTTTAGAGCAAGAAGAAGATGACTTTGCTCCGGCAATGTTCAATCGTGTGCCTGCACGTTATCAGGTCAATGTAATTGTCTCAAACAAACCAAACAGTGGTGCACCAGTTATTTTTGAAGATTTCCCAACGCACTACAACTTGCTTGGTCATGTTGAACAACTTACTCACAACGGCACAATTACCACAGATTTCACGCTCATTCGTCCAGGTGCTCTACATCAAGCGAATGGTGGCTTTTTAATGCTTGAGGCAGAGCAATTACTCGAACAGCCTTATGCATGGCAAGGCTTAAAGCGCGCCTTAAAATCAGGCCAACTCAAGCTTTCTTCTCTTGAACATATGCTGACGTTAACAGGTTCTATCTCGATTGAACCTGCTGCTGTTCCGCTTGATATTAAAGTGGTTCTTATGGCAGAACCTGAAATTTATTATGAAATTTTAGAAGTAGAACCAGAGCTTGGTAGTGTCTTTAAAATTCGTGCAGATTTTACCGATACTCTGCAACGTAATGACGAAAATGAACAAGCCTACATGCAGCTAATTGCTGATTATGTACAAGCGGATAAATTACTTCCGTTTGACCGCAGTGCTTTAGCAGCTTTACTTACCGACTCAAGTCGTCAGGCAGAAGATCAAAGCTCACTGTCATTACATGCTTCAACTTTGGGCGACCTGATTCGGGAAGCACATCACCATGCTTTTAAAGCCAATGAAAAGCTTGTAACTGACCAGCACATTAACTTGGCACTACAACACAGACAGTATCGCTTAGGCTATTTAAGAGAACTTTACTGGCAGGATTTATCGCGTGGAACTCAGTTAATCGAAACTTCTGGTCATCGTTTAGGTCAAATCAATGCCCTCTCTGTTATTCACTATGCAGATGTTGAGTTTGGTTTACCTTCACGTTTGACTGCATCAGTCTATCAAGGTGGCGGCGATATTCTTGATATTGAACGTAGTGTAGAACTGGGTGGTTCACTGCATGCCAAAGGCGTGTTGCTCATGTCTAGCTTCTTGAAAGCTCACTTTGGTCGTGAACAGATTTTACATTTCTCTGCTGCTCTAGCCTTTGAACAAAGTTATGGACAAGTAGACGGCGACAGTGCAACAGTTGCCGAGCTTTCTGCATTAATTTCTGCAATTAGCCAAATACCAATTGATCAATCTTGGGCAATTACGGGTTCTATGAACCAGTTAGGCCAAGTACAGCCAATTGGTGGTGTAAATGCAAAAATTGAAGGCTTCTATGATGCGTGTAAATTACAAGGTTTAACTGGCAAACAAGGTGTCATTATTCCACGTCAAAACATGCAGCATTTGATGTTACGCCAAGATGTGATTGATGCGGTACAAAGTGGTCAATTCCATATCCATGCGATTGATACGATTGATCAAGCGCTTGAGATTTTAATGGCCCGCCCTGTCGGTACACTCGACAAAAAAGGTAAGTACAGTAAACACTCTATTTATGCTGCTGTAATGGAGCAACTCGAATATTGGCAAGCCATTGAAGATGGCGCAGAAATTGAAGAGGAGCCAAAGAAGAAAAAGAAAAATAAGAAAAAAATTAAGAAGCATGAAGAACTTACTGCGGAAGATCTACCACAAGAAAGTGTAGAAGAAGTCGCAACCTTAAAACAGAAGTAATAAAAAAGGGCCTGTCAAATGCAGGCCCTTTTTACTTTTAGAGTGGCAAAATTAACGAACGATTTGGATCGCTCGTCCTCCTGCTAACTGACTAAAATATTGTTTAAGTGCTTCAACACAGCGCTGAATTTTCATTGGCTGTTGGTCATGCTTGGCAACTTCTGCATACAAAGTAAAAGTTGGTAATTTCCAATCTGGCATGAGTTCAATCAAAGAACCATTTTTTAACTCTTTTTGAGCATCTAAATATAGAATTCTTGCAATACCATGTCCTTGCTGACATAGCGCTTTTGCAATTTGTAAATTATTGCTCTGCAAACGGCTTTGCATTTCAATATTAAGTGTTTCACCTGTTTTTACATGTTGAAAATTGAAATGACGCGCGTCATTCATGACATTAATTGATAATAATTCATGATCTCTTAAATCATTAGGATGCACAATTGGACTAGATTGATTCAGATAACTTGGCGAAGCTACTAAAATCTGATCGACAAAAGCCATCGGAATGACAGAGCTGCTTTCTTCTACTGGCGTAGAACTCATGCGTACTGCAATATCAATTCGCTCTTCAATTAAGTCGATATAACGATGCCCAACCTCAAAATGTACAGATAAACCGCGATGAGCTGACATCCAGTGAGATAACGCAGGAATGAGATGCTGAACTGCTAAATCAGGAGTAGTTGCGATACGCAAATCCCCAATTAAGTCATCCCTCAACTCATTAATTCTGATTTTCCCCCTTTCAGCCGCCGCCAACATCTCTTGACAGCTTGAAAAAAAAGCCTGTCCGGCTTCTGTCAAACTAAGTTTACGAGTGGAGCGATGTAATAGAATTACATCCATTTCATGCTCGAGGGAGCGAATCTGCTGGCTCACTGCACTTGTTGTAATTCCTAATTCACGTGCCGCACCACTGAATGAACTTTTTTCAACCACACAAGCAAAAACACCCATCGCACGAAGCTGATCTAACATAGGTTTCCTCAAATCTAATTCTAAATTTATAAAAAAATGCTTATTGTTGTAATGAAAGCAACCAATTATATTATACGAGGAAACCTAAGTTTTATGCATTAGCTATTTTGGTAAAAGATTTATAGGATTAATTGGTTTTCCATCCAAACGGATTTGGAACTCAAGCATGACCTGTGAAGCCCCAGTAGAGCCCATCTCGGCAATTTTTTGTCCTGCAGTTATATTGTCACCGCTTTTTACAAACATCTTGCTATTGTGGGCATACGCACTGATATATCCGTCAATATGCTTGATTAAAACCAGATTTCCGTATTCTTTTAAGCCATCAGCTGCGTAGACAACTTGACCATCTGCTGCGGCATAAATAGGGTCACCCTGATTTCCACCATAACGGATTCCTTTGACATTATTTGCCAAATTAAATCCTTGAATCACTGGTCCATTTGTCGGTTTTATCCAACGTAAGCTAGAATTTGGTGCAACCGAAGTCACTGTCGTACTCGTTGACGGTGCGGTCGTTGTAGGCTGAGTTACCGATGTAACTGGTTGTGTGGTTGGTAGAGCAATGGTTTGACGTTTGATTTGCTCAGGTTGTGCCATGACTTGCGTAGATACTGTTCTTGGTGAAGAACCTTTCTTCAAACGCAAAGACTGATTAACATAAATACGATATGGCGGAGCAATATCATTCATTTCGGCGATACTGATATAGTCGAGGCCATAACGCATTGCGATACCACTTAAAGTATCACCTGAACGAACTGTGTAATAGTTAGGAGCCATTGCATAGCGAGAACTATTATTAATTTGTGGTTTAGAAGCACAACCTGCCATAGCTACGGTAAAACCTACAACCGCAGACAACAACATAATTTTCATTATTTTGTCTTTTTGGATATGCACTCTGCTTTGTTGCCCAATTAAATGCATTGATCTCCCTCACTAAATGCTACAAATCATTTCGGCTAAGAGTACCAAAAAAGTAAGAGGAAACACGTTCCTCTTTTTCTTTATTCACAAAGTTATAACATTCGAGGCAAATTATTGACTCAAACTGAGCTGCAAATCTTCCAAAACGGCGTAATTTGTTGCATCCATTTGAATAGGAGTAACACTTACATAACCGTTTGCAACCGCAAAGAAATCAGATTGAATCTGGCTAGAAACACGCTCAGGATCTGTAACCGCCTCACCTGCTAGACCAATCCAGTAAACTTGACGGCCTCGTGGATCGACATGACTGGTAATAGGCTTAGATTGAGCACGACGCCCTTGATACGTAATCTGAGCCCCTTTTAACTGCGGCACGTCAGGAATATTGATATTAAAGATATGTCGTGGAGGTAAAGCTGGTAATCCGCTTGCAATAAAATCATGTACCCATTTAGCAGCCTGAGCATAATCTTCTTTATCGTTATAAGCACGTACATCAGGACCAGCTAAAGACACTGCGATTGCAGGTTGTTTCATTAAACGACCTTCAAATGCAGCACCTACCGTTCCCGAATATAAAACATCATCACCTAAGTTCGCGCCACTATTGATTCCGCTCACGACCAAGTCAAACTCAAAATCAAACAATCCATTCATGGATAAATAAACACAATCTGCTGGTGTACCATTCACTGCCCAGACATCTTCGGCAATTTGAATGGGGCGTAATGGTCGATCCAATGTTAATGCACTTGAGAAACCACTTCTTTCACTTTCTGGTGCAACCACAACCACGCGTCCAAGTGGTCTTAATGCTTCAGCTAAAGCCTGTATACCTGGCGCAAAAACACCGTCATCATTCGCAATTAAAATATTCACTAAAATCTTTCTCTACAAATAAACCTAAAGGTTTTCACAATTGAATTATTTGTTGAATTATATATATTTATGCCTCCATAGCATTATAAAATTGTGAAAAAATGAAAACTTTCGCTCCTTTTTTTCAGGTATTGGGGATCAGTATCACATTGTGTACGCAAGCGGTTTTTGCAGATGAGGATATCTCAACACAAGAGGCTGATAGCTTAATTAAAGATGACATTGCCGCAACGCAAGTTTTGCAGGAAATCTGCCCAGCTTTTGTTGGAACAAATAAAAAACTTGAGTCAAATGCTCAAAAAATTATTGCGATGTATTTAAGTGGTTATTCAAATAAATCAATGACCTTAGCGACTCTACAAAACGATGCTGAATTTAAAACTTTATTAAATGAAGCACGTCTTGCGGCAAAACAAATGGATCATCATGAGCAACATGAGCTCTGTGAAGAGATCGTTAATTATAAAGAATAGATCTTACTCTTTTGTGATATAGAGACTTATTCATTTGGGGTTTTCTGTTTGCCATTAAGCAGAAAACCAACATAACAATACATTTTTTCCATTTTTTTAAATTCTAAATTGGTTAAGCTAACGGCATATTTAGAAATTTTATTTTGGGTTATCGATGTTTATGAAGAAAAGCTTAGTTCAATCGCTCTCTTTGGTTTTACTTATGAGCATGGCAACAGCTGGTTTTGCCGCTGATAAGAAGAAAACAACTGAAAAGAAAACCGAAAATGAAAATGTTGTTGAAGTGACTCCACAACAAGGCACGACTCCTGAAGAATTAGCTGCAATTCAAGTGCTTTCTGAAATTTGTCCAAGTTTGATTGGTAAAAAAGACGCTGATTTTGCTCAAGGCTATGAACGTTTAGTTAAAGACTACCTACCAAATGAAACTGATGCTGTTTCTGCATTAGAAAAACGTAGTAAAGACAAAGCTTTCAAGAAATACTTAAAAGAAGCACGTAGCGATGCGAAAGCTGCTGGTGATGAACAAAACACATTAGTTTGCCAAGACGTAAAAGCATATCAATCGCAAAACTAAATTAGTAAAAAACTCTTGAGTTACAATACTGTTTGAAAAAGCCGACTTCTCCCGTAGAAGTCGGCTTTGCTTTATCCTAAAATGCTAGGCTCTTCTGCTTCATACAAGATATTGGAATTACCTAGAATGACTCGAAAAAGCGCTATTGCTGCACTACTCCTCTTACCAAGTTTTTCTTATGCAGCAACTGTCTTATCAGCTCCGCCAGAACTAAATAATAAGTCTTATGTATTAATGGATTATGAGACAGGACAAATTCTCGCTTCTAAAAATGAAAACGAAAAGCTTGCACCTGCGTCTATGACAAAAATGATGACCAGTTACATCATTGAACAAAAATTATTAAAAGGTGAACTGACTGAAAATGAGCAGGTTCGTATGAACGAGTCTGCGTGGTGTAAAGGAAGTAGCTCTGAATCATGTATGTATGTTCCTTTAAACGGTACAGCGACTGTTCTAGAAATGCTCCGCGGTATTATTATCCAGTCAGGTAATGATGCATCAAAAGCAATGGCTGAACATATTGCCGGAAATGAAGGCACGTTTGCTCATATGATGAATCAGGAAGCAAAACGTATCGGCATGGTGAACACCCAGTTTATTAATTCGACCGGTATGCCTGCTGAAGGTCACTATTCAACTGCAAAAGATATGGCTGTGTTAGCACAACATATTATTAAAGACAGTTCAAAATACTACCCAATTTACTCTGAAAAAGAATTTACTTTTAATGGTATTAAACAAGGTAACCGTAATGCCTTGCTTTACACCGACCCAAGTGTAGATGGTTTAAAAACAGGTCATACAGATGAAGCTGGTTACTGCTTAACTACTTCAAGTAAACGCGGTCCAATGCGTTTAATTTCAGTGATTTTTGGTACTCCAAGCATGTCTGAACGTGCAGACCAAACGCGTACGTTACTGGCTTGGGGCTTTGCAAACTTTGAAACTGCAAATGTTCAACCAGCCAATCAGGTTCTTGCAAAAGCAAAAGTTTGGTTTGGTAAAGAAGATGAAGTTCAAGTTGGTTTAGCTGAAAACTTTAGTGTGACTATGCCTAAAGGTAAAGCTGATGGCATTAAAACTCAGTTAGTCGTTCAACCTAACCTAAATGCGCCACTTCAAAAGGGTCAAGTTGTGGGTAAACTTGTTGCTAGCCTAGATGGCAAAGTAATTGCTGAAAAACCTTTAGTTGCATTAAAGCCAGTTGAAGAAGCAGGTTTCTTTGCTCGTTTAATCGACCATATCAAGCAATTCTTCAGCAACTTATTCTAATTTTTGAATAGTTGAATTAAGCACTCATGCTATTTAGCCTGAGTGCTTTTTTATTTTATAATTCGACTAAATTTTATTTTGATACTACTTATGGCAAAGAACATTCGTCCTTATCTTGAACACTACCCTCAAGTAGATACAACCTGTTATATCGATGAAATGGCTGTTGTAGTTGGTGACGTTAGCTTAGCTGAAAATGTCTCTGTCTGGCCTTTTGCAGTCATTCGTGGTGACGTAAATAGTATTCAAATTGGCAAAAACAGTAACGTACAAGACCATTGTATGTTGCATGTAAGCCATAAAAATGATGCCAAACCGAATGGCTCACCTCTGATTATTGGTGAAGATGTAACGGTTGGACACCATGTGACTTTGCATGGCTGTACCATTGGCAACCGTGTTTTAGTCGGAATCAACACCGTTATTCTAGATGACGTGATTATTGAAGATGATGTGATGATTGGTGCAGGAAGTTTAGTTCCGCCACGCAAAGTCTTAAAAAGCGGTTATCTCTATGTAGGAAGCCCTGTACAACAAGTGCGACCACTGACTGAAAAAGAACTAGCGTTTCTTCCTTATTCAGCAAGACATTATGTAAAAGTGCAAAATAATCATAAAGCTGCACAAGCAAATCAGGATTAATTATCTATCTTGATTATGAGTAATAAAAATTCTGCTTTTTAAACGATATGGTTTTGTCGTATTGCTCATATCGTTTAGCAGATCACCGTAGCCAAAAACCCCTAAATTTCGTATTATACGTCTTTTAAATCATGGTGCTTTTTTATGGCCGCATGGACTCCTCATGTCACTGTTGCTACAGTCGTAGAAAAAGACGGACGCTATCTATTTGTAGAAGAGCATAGCGAAGGTTTTGTACACACAGTATTTAACCAACCTGCTGGTCATGTGGAATGTGGTGAGTCATTAACAGAAGCTGCCATTCGTGAAACACTTGAAGAAACAGGCCATCATGTTGAAATTGATGCCTTGCTCGGTATTTATACTTATACCCCGCCAATGTTTCCCGACCGCACTTATTACCGTTTCTGTTTTCTAGCACATGTAACTCAGGTTGAAAGTGATCCTCAACTCGACACAGGTATTATCGCTGCTGTGTGGATGACATCAGATGAGCTCAAAGAATCTGCTCGTGCCCGTAGTCCACTCGTACTTAAAGCAGTTGAAGATGCCATGAAAGGTCACCATTATCCTTTATCGCTTATTTATGAGCACCCCTTCTCTCCCTCATTAACCTCTCATTTGGATGCCTAGTCCTATGCAACAACGTGTCATCGTCGGTATGTCTGGTGGTGTAGACTCTTCTGTTTCTGCAGCACTTTTACTTCAACAAGGATATCAAGTTGAAGGTCTTTTCATGAAGAACTGGGAGGAAGACGACGGCACGGAATACTGTACGGCAATGGAAGATTTAGCCGATGCTCAAGCAGTAGCAGATAAAATCGGTATTAAGCTGCATACAGCAAACTTTGCTATGGAATATTGGGATCGAGTGTTTGAACTTTTCCTAGCTGAATATGCCGCTGGTCGTACACCAAACCCAGATATTTTATGTAATAAAGAAATTAAATTCCGCGCATTTTTAGATCATGCTATGACTCTAGGTGCAGACTTTATTGCGACTGGTCATTATGCACGTCGTGGTGAAACCGCATATAACTCTAAAGGCGAGGCATACGCACCATTATTACGTGGTGTAGATAACAATAAAGACCAAACCTATTTCTTACATGCTGTTCATGGTCGAGAAATTAATAAAACATTATTCCCAGTAGGTGAAATCGAAAAACCTGAAGTTCGTAGAATTGCTGAAGAACTTGATCTTGCTACAGCCAAGAAAAAGGACTCAACAGGAATCTGTTTTATTGGGGAACGTCGTTTTAATGACTTCCTTAAACAATATTTACCCGCTCAGCCTGGGAAAATTGTACTTGATACAGGTAAAGAAGTTGGTGAACATCACGGTCTGATGTACTATACGCTCGGTCAACGTGGTGGAATTGGTCTAGGTGGTTTGAAGGGTGCAGCTGAAGGTGCATGGTTCGTACTACATAAAGATCTGGCCAATAATCGCCTCGTTGTTGGTCAGGGACATGAACACCCACTCATGCAAAGTACTCAACTGTGGAGTGAGTCAATTGACTGGGTAGCTGGTGAACAGAATATTCCAGTTGAAGGATTACGCTGTACAGCTAAAACGCGTTATCGCCAACCTGACCAGGCATGTACAATTTTTATTGATGAAAACACTGAACACGGTGTTCGCGTTGAGTTCGATGAACCTCAGCGTGCTGTTACACCGGGTCAAAGCGTTGTATTTTATTCAGATGAAGTTTGCTTAGGCGGGGGTGTCATTCACCATACAAATGCCCCTACACCAAATTTTATTTAAGGGAATGAATGGCATGGTGGAGTTACCATTTCAACAATCACAAGCCTTGAATGTTCGCCAAAACCGTGCCCTCGCCTTGGCTGGGGTATTTCAGGCCACCCAGCTCACCCACATGACAGCCATGACGGGTCAGCAAAGTATTGGTGAAAGTGGTAACTTCTATTTTGAACTATTAATCAAAGCAAGTTTAAATATTCGCCCTACAGCCAACAATGGTGTTCAAACCTTAGATTTTTTTAATCAGTTGGCAGATATTTCTTTAGGGCTTAAAACACTCGAAAATTGTATTACTCAACCTTTTTCAAACATGCCTAAGTCTCGCCTTCCAAAAATGGGCACGGCCAAATTGCCAATGTCCTATGCGATGTCGCTCTTACAGTTAGAAAAAAAGGTTTATAGCAACCCTGAATATGTCGCAATCATTGAAAAAGCTCAGCAGAAAATTTTAAAACAGCTGTCTTTTTTTGATAATAACTACTTACACCCAAGCATTTTAGCCAATTTAGCGCAAACTTATGTTGATACGGCTGGCCAGATTAACCCACGCATTTTAGTTCGTGGTAATGCAGAAGCATTTAAAGATACCAACCATACTAACCGCATCCGTGCTTGTCTGTTTACTGGCTTGCAAATGGCCCATTTATGGCGACAACTCGGCGGTAGTTCGTGGAACATGATTTTTAGCAAACGTAAATTGCTACAGGATATTCAAGCACTTGCTCGTTTACAGTACCAAGTCATTTAAGACTATAAACGAGATTTTTTTAGTTTTATGTTTATTCCAACATTAAGGAATCGTTATGAACGCTTTAACCGCACTATCACCATTAGATGGACGTTATGCCAGTAAATGTGATGCGCTACGCCCTTTTCTTTCTGAGTTTGGTTTAATCCATGCTCGTGTCACTGTAGAAGTGCGTTGGTTACAAGCACTTTCTAACCGTCCAGAAATTGTTGAAGTTGCACCTTTTTCAAACGAAACAAATGCAGCTTTAGATGCAATTGTTAGCAACTTCTCTGAAGAAGATGCAAATCGCATTAAAGAGATTGAACGTACGACTAACCATGACGTTAAAGCAGTTGAGTATTTCTTAAAAGAGAAAATTGCTGGTATCGCTGAATTACAAAATGCGGGTGAATTCATTCACTTTGCATGTACTTCTGAAGACATCAACAACTTGTCTCACGCGCTTATGCTTAAAAATGGTCGTGAAGTTTTAGTATCAAGCATGAAGCAGATCCTTAATGCGATCTCTGCTTTGGCAACGACTCACGCTGAACAACCAATGTTGTCTCGTACACACGGTCAAACTGCTAGCCCAACAACTTTGGGTAAAGAAATGGCGAACGTGGCATACCGTTTAGCTCGTCAAATCAAACAATTTGAAAACGTTGAGTTACTTGGCAAAATCAATGGTGCTGTAGGTAACTACAATGCTCACCTTTCTGCTTATCCAGATGTTGATTGGGCTGCTCACGCACAAGCTTTTGTTGAATCTTTAGGTTTAACATTCAACCCTTATACAACTCAAATCGAACCACATGATTACATGGCAGAGTTGTTTGATGCGTTACGTCGTTTCAATACGATTTTAATCGACTTTAACCGTGACGTATGGGGTTACATCTCTTTAGGTTACTTCAAACAAAAATTGAAAGAAGGCGAAGTTGGTTCATCAACAATGCCACACAAAGTTAACCCAATTGACTTTGAAAACTCTGAAGGTAACTTAGGTATTGCAAATGCAGTATTGGCTCACTTAGGTGAAAAATTACCAATTTCTCGCTGGCAGCGTGACTTAACTGACTCAACTGTATTACGTAATATGGGTGTTGGTTTTGCACAAAGCTTAATTGCTTTCGATGCGTGCTTAAAAGGTGTTGGTAAACTTGAGTTAAATGCAAACCGTTTAAATGAAGATTTAGACCAAGCTCAAGAAGTTTTAGCTGAACCAATTCAAACTGTAATGCGTCGCTACAACATTGAAAAACCATACGAAAAATTAAAAGCATTAACTCGTGGTCAAGCAATGACGCGTGACATGATGGTTAATTTCGTAAATGGTGATGAACTTTCTCAAGTACCAAGCGAAGAACGTGCGCGTTTAGCTGAACTTACTCCTGCAACTTACACAGGTAATGCAGCTGAACAAGCGAAACAAATTAACGATCTAATTAGCAAAATTTAATTAAAAAGTTTACAAAAAGCGGAGCTTAGGCTTCGCTTTTTTATTACACTCATATAAATCACAATAAAGACTTCATAAAATGATCGAAAAACAATTTAAACTTAAACACTATATTGCTCTTGGCTTGCTTTTGATTGCGATTGTCATTTCAGCTATTCAGCCTCTTGAATTTGAAGCGTATTTACTTCATCAAGCGGGCACAGTGTTTATGTTGATTTTGCTCTTTGTTATTTTTAAGAAGATTGGACTCGATTTTTTAAGTTTTACTTTCTATCTGCTGTTTTTGCTCATCCATATTGTTGGCGCACATTACCTGTATTCATACGTTCCATACAATGATTGGATACAACAAGCATTCAATTTTAATTTAGATCAATACATGGGTTGGTCCCGTAATATGTATGATCGTTTGGTTCATCTTGCCTATGGTATTTTTCTCTACCCTCTTACTTATCGCGTGTTTCAGGTGTGGTTACCATCAGTAAAGCCATTCAGTCTATTTTTGCTAGTGGTTCAATTTGTCATGGCATCAAGTGTTTTATATGAACTTATTGAATGGGCAATTGCTATTGGATTATCTCCGGAAGAAGCCGAAAATTATAATGGGCAACAAGGCGATATGTGGGATGCCCATAAAGATATGCTGTTAGCGACCATTGGTGCAATTTTCTATGGACTTCTTGCACTCATAATTCCATCTAAAACAAATAACTCATAAATAAAAAAGCGCTCAATGAGCGCTTTTTTTAAGATCACTTTAGACAACAGGATAGGTTTGTTCTAAAAGGCTTTGTAAAACCGAAGAAGTAGTATCAGGTAAAACATGCTCAAGATTGGGAGTAATATTACTAGCGTTCGTAGTTATATCACTCTGATCATTTACCTGAGTGGGCTTTAATGCCGCTGAAGACAAAAGAGTTTCAATTGGGTCTGGTTCACTAGACGTAGAGCTTTTTAATAAATCATCTAATGACACAGATTTTTGCTGCTGACTAGTCGTTTCATTGGTTGTAGTTTGCGCTAACTTTAATGTATTTAACCCAACGCTATCCGCAACAGAAGGGACAACTTCATTTACATCACTACTGACAACTTCACTCGTACTCGCCACTTTTGGAGCGACCACATAAAACGTAAATGGTGAACTCACTTCACTTGTAAGGCCTGCTGCATCTGTTTGAATTAAAGTAATCGTATGTTTTCCAACAGCTAAATTTTTATCAAGTGTAAATGACCAATAGTTATTTGCATCTACTTGACCAACTTTTAGAATTGAAATTGCGACTCCATTATCATAAATAGTCAAAGTCGCACTGGGTTCAACTTTAACCGTAAATTTTGGGGTTGTATCATCTGTTTCAGAATTAGGGAGAATTTGTTTTAAAGTAGTCCCATTATCATTTTCTAATTTATTAAAAACTGGTTTCTCAGGAGGTGTATCCTTTGTACCATGGATTTCCAGAGACACAGAACTATTACCAGAGGCATCTATAGCAGATACAGAAGCTGTATCTTTAATAGTATTTAAAGCTGGTGAAATAGTAATTGTAAATTTCCCATTCTCGTCCGCTACTCCACTACCAATAACTTTATTGTCTTTCGTTATTTGTATTTTCGCATTAGCTTCAGCGGTACCAGTAACAGATGTTCCTTCTGCATTCACTTGAGCTGTAGGTTTATCTGGTGCTATGGTGTCATAGCCAGATTTAATTTCTAAAGGCTTAGAGGTATTCCCCGCTGCATCTTCAACAATGATTGTCGCCTTTTGTGACTCTTTTAAGGGGGAAGAAAGCATGATTTGGAATTCACCTTGAGCGTTGGCCGTACCAGTTCCAATGACTTTACCATCAGCATCTTTGATATAAACCTTTGTATTAGCTTCTGCCGTTCCTTCAACTACTGTTCCTTCTTTATTTACTTCAACCAAAGGAGCGTCTGGCGGAATAGTATCTTTCCCAGCAAAGATCAGAGTAGCTTCAGATTTATTCTCTGCAGCATCCTGAGCAATCACTTTACCACCCGCTTCACTGGTCAAAGGTGGAGTTAGCTTTAAAGAAAAAATACCATCTTTATTCGCAGTTACAGTGCCTAGTACATTACCACTAGCATCATAAACAGTGATTTTTGCATCTGGTTCAGTTGTACCATCTAATATTGAACCATCTTCACTTAACTGGGCGCGTGGGGCATCTGGAGCAATTGTGTCTTTTGGACCTGTAATCGAAGCAGCAGTGGACTCACTGCCACCTTCACTTTGAGCTGAAACATTTAATTTATTTCCATCTGTCAAAGGTTTATCTAGCTTAATCGTAAAATTACCACTTGCATCTGCGTTACCTGAAGCAATTACATTTCCACTTAAATCTTTAATATAAATTTTTGCATTAGCTTCGGCTTTACCAGTGACCGTAACAGCATCATCTGCAAGTTTTACTTCTGTTGGTTTCGCAGTGGTTGGAACATTAACAGGCGAGTCATCTTTGTCATCATTATCAAAAGCCCAAAGATATAAACCTTCAGCGGCTAAAACCGCTAAACCTGCTTTTAGCACATTGCCCATCGAAAAAGTTGGGGAATCATCAACTGCCATTGTTGAGGCTGGTTGGCTCGTGCTGGTATAGGCTAAATCTGTGACATGGTTTAAACCTGTATAGTCGATCACCTTACCCTGAGCGTCAAATTGTGCTTCAACAAATTTTCCATGTTCAGTCGGAAGAACAAGTGAATGTTCTGTTGTATTCGTTGCTTCATTAAAGAAATTTTCTAAAACAATAGTCTCTCCATTTTTTAAATGGACGACTAGATTTCCACCTTGTTTTTCCACCGATGCTATATCTTTTTGACTTACGCCAATTTGAATAATAGAAGGTTTACTTAACACGACCTTATTGAGCTGACCATCTTGCAGAACGTCCAAACCCTCTTTGGATGCTACAATTATTCTTGTCATTATTTCCTGTCCTAAATTTCAGTTATATTTTTAAATGTCTAACTTTTTAAATATTTCATTTAAAAGCTATTTTATTGCTGTTTAAAATATCAAAACCATGTGTTTATCACAATTCAAAAATTATATTTATCAACATTTATTTTTTACTTTCCATTAAAAATCTAGCGTATTTAATAAGACAATTTTGAATATTAACTTTATAAAAAAACCAGCATTTAAGCTGGTCTTTTATAACATTTGAATTAGATAAACTTATAGTTTTGGATCACGTACCTGTACAAGCGTCGTGTTCGCTTTTGCTAGGCTTTCCATGACTTTGCCGATTACAGTAGGAATCAAACTATCTGCTATTTGCGCTGCTTGTAAACCCAGCTTTTCACCTAAGGTCGCTTTCTTACGTGTATTAATCACATATACATCATGTTGCGGCAATAAAGCTAATAAATACTCATCAGATGTTTGTAATTTATCAACAAGGTTCAGATCTAGAGCATCTTCACCATACCAATGTTCACCTGTCGCCACTTTATCGACATTAAGCTGTGGGCGATATTTTTCTACAAAGTGCTTAAATAAAACATGAGTTTGTTGCAGCTCTTCTTCGAACTTCGCTTTACCTTCAGGCGTATTTTCACCAAACATGGTTACCGTACGCTTATACTGCCCTGCTGTGTAAAGCTCAAAATCCACATTGTGTTCTTTTAAAAGACGATTAAAGTTTGGAACTTGAGCAACCACGCCAATTGAACCCACAATAGCAAACGGTGCTGCAATAATTTCATTTGCAATACATGCCATCATATAGCCGCCACTTGCAGCGACTTTATCAACACAAATTGTTAAATGAAAACCTGCATCGCGTAAACGCACCAACTGAGCTGCTGCTAGACCATAACCATGCACCATACCACCTGGGCTTTCAAGACGAACTACAATACGATCACGTCCTGCTTTAGCAGTTGCTAAAATCAGGGTAATTTCTTCACGCAAGTTTTCAACTGCCGAAGCTTGAATATCACCTTTGAAATCTAAAACAAAAATTTTCTGATTATTTTTACGGCGAATTTTAGCTTCTTTAGCAAGTTGTTGAGCTAATTGTAAAAGTTCTAAACGACTTGCCGTAGTTTGCGCAATTTTTTTTCTCTGTTCATTGACACGTGCATTTAAATGGCTGACACGTATTTCCGCAGGGAGTTTAGGCAAATGGAATAACATAAAATTCTAAGCTCATAAGTTTATCTTTATAGCCTTAAGATGTGGTCCTTTTGATTAAAATTCAATAGTGATTTTGCAAAATAGAGTCATTTTCATTTATAAAATAAAAAAAAAGAGCACGTGGCTCTTTTTCTTTTATTGTTTATTAATCAACCGAAGCGACCAGTAATATACGCTTCCGTCAACTGATGGTCAGGTTGAGTAAAGACTTTTTCAGTTGAATTGACTTCAATTAAATCACCCAAATGGAAATAAGCAGTACGATCAGAAACACGTGCCGCTTGTTGCATTGAGTGAGTCACAATCACAATTGTGTATTGATTCGACAATTCAGAAATAAGTTCTTCTACTTTTGCTGTTGCAATTGGATCGAGTGCAGAACACGGCTCATCCATTAAAATCACTTCAGGACTAACAGCAATGGTACGTGCAATACATAAACGTTGTTGCTGACCACCTGATAAACCTGTACCTGGTTGGTTCAAACGGTCTTTAACCTCATCCCACAAACCAGCTTTACGTAAGCTATTTTCAACAATTTCTTCTAGGTCATATTTATCACGCGCTAAACCGTGAAGTTTAGGGCCATAAGCCACGTTGTCAAAAATAGATTTAGGGAATGGGTTTGGCTTTTGGAACACCATACCAACCTGAGCACGCAATAATACAACGTCTAGATTTGGGTCATAAATATTGTGATTATCGAGTGTAATTTTACCTGTTACACGGCAACCATCAATGGTGTCATTCATACGGTTTAAAGTACGAAGAAAGGTCGATTTACCACAACCTGATGGGCCAATAAACGCGATCACTTCGTTTTGGTAAATATCTAGATCAATACCTTTAATGGCTTCAAAATCACCATAATAAACATGGGCATCTTGTGCACTAATCTTGATTTCAGTTGAGTTCTGCTTTTTTGAAGTGTGTGGTTCAAAATGCGAAACATACGAAGTGCCATGATTCAGCGGTTTATCTGTAAATTGCGATTGTTCAGTATTCACTAACTTATCCTTTTCTAAGGAATTCGTAATATCAATAGTATTCATGATTTATCCTCTATTACCAACGCACTTCGAACTTTTTACGTAACCAAATTGCAAGACTGTTTAAACCAATCATTAGTGCAAGTAGTACGATAATCGCAGCGGCAGTACGGCCTTCGAAGAAGTTACGCAACTCATTACCTTGCCATAAGTAAACTTGGACAGGTAAAGCAGTGGCTTGATCAAATGGTGTTGTTGGAATACTTGCAACGAATGCACTCATCCCGATTAAAAGTAAAGGTGCGGTTTCACCAAGTGCATGGGCAACACCAATAATTGCACCTGTCATAATGCCCGGTAATGCCAACGGTAAAACATGGTGGAAAATCGTTTGGAACTTAGAAGCTCCCAAACCAAGTGCAGCTTGTCGAATAGAAGGCGGCACAGCTTTTAATGAAGCACGCGTGGTAATGATGACTGTTGGTAGTGTCATTAAGCTTAAAACCAATCCACCCACTAGCGGAGCTGATAAAGGTAAATGCATCCAACCAATGAAAATTGCTGCACCGAGTAAACCAAATACGATAGAAGGAACAGCAGCAAGGTTATTGATGTTAACTTCAATAATGTCTGTAAGAACATTTTTTGGAGCAAACTCTTCGAGATAGATTGCGCTGGCAACACCAATTGGGATCGCAATGATGATCACGATGAGCATCATGAACAATGAACCCATGAATGCACCTGCAAGACCACTAATTGCCGGAGAACTACGAGAGTCAGGATTCTTAAATAAGTTCATGTTAAATGTACTTTCAAGAACGCCTTTTGCTTTTAACTCGTCGGCAAGCTTACGCACTTCTGGATCAAGTTGTTGCTGATCATCTGGTAATGAACGATCAATATTACCTTTTAACCAAACATCGACGTTCGCATCACCTAAGAAGGTAATATTTTCTTTTTTACCAATAAGTGATGAATCTGCAAAAACCATATCACGTAGACGATAAGCTTCCGAGCTTGCATATAAGCTGCTCAAGTAGTCACGTTGTGATGCAAGTGCAGGATCTTTAGCAATCATTCCATTTACAATGATGCCATCCCAATCGACCATACCCATTTTAGTTTGCCAATCAACATAACGTTCTTGGTAATGTGCAGGTGTTTCACCTTGAGTACGTACGGGTACTGGGCCTGCATCAATCACTTTAGGGTCAAAGTAAATTGGAACATTCATACTGGTTTGCCAAAAAGCAGGTAAACCTTTTGCCAAAATACTACCGAACAAGAGAGCAACGAATGCAAGACCAATAATGACTGCCGAGAAACCCGCAAAACGGAAAGCTTTTTCTTTACGATGACGTTTAGCCAAGGATTTTTCAATAACCTGTTTACGTCGTTCACGTGTTTCGGCAGCAGTTTTCGGATCAAATACGTTCTGATCCATAGGAGACGATGTATTTGATGTACTCATTCGTATTGCTCACGGTATTTACGCACAATGTACAGTGCTACAATATTTAATCCCAAGGTAATAACAAATAGTGTTAAACCTAGCGCGAATGCAACCAATGCTTGTGGGCTTGAGAAGTCTGTATCTCCAGTCAACTGTTTTACAATAGTTACTGTCACTGTCGAAACAGCTTCAAATGGATTTGCGTGTAAAAGTGGACTGTTCCCTGCTGCTAAAACCACAATCATGGTTTCCCCAACAGCACGAGAGACTGCCAATAAGAAAGCGCCTGTAATACCCGGTAAAGCTGCCGGTAATACGACTTGACGAATTGTCTCAGACTTAGTCGCACCAAGTCCTAAAGAACCGTCACGTAGTGCACGCGGGACTTGAGTAATAATGTCATCTGACAAAGATGAAACAAACGGGATAATCATAATTCCCATTACAAAGCCAGCAGTTAAAGCACTCGTCGCATTAATCTCTAAACCAACATATGCACCCGCTGCTTTAAAGAATGGTCCAATAATCATCATGGCAAATACACCATAAACAATTGTTGGAATACCAGCTAAGACTTCAATTGTCGGTTTTGCCCATGAGCGGAACCATGGTGAAGCATATTCAGCTAAATAAATTGCGATCATTAATCCAACTGGTACAGCAACGAGTAGAGCGATACCACTGACCATGAGCGTACCCCATAGCAATGGTAATAAACCATAACTGCCTTCAGCATTACCAGAAGTACTAAAGCCCGGATTCCATTCTGTACCAAAGAAAAAGTCCATTGGACTGACAAAACGGAAGAAGTGCATTGCTTCGCCAAACATCGACATAACGATACCGATGGTTGTTAAAATCGCAACACCAGAACATAAAATCAAACCAACATTAATGGCACGTTCAACTTGGTTACGAGCACGATATTGTTGGCTGATTTTTTTCTTTGCCCAAACCAACCCCAATAAAGCAGCACAAATTACAACAGCAAATTTGGCAAAAGAGCCAATGGTTTGAAATTTTGCAAACTGTTGAGCAGCAGCTAATTCGTAGGCTGCCGGTTTATCGCTCACCCCAAAACCTGAAGCAATTGATTGAACACGATCAACCAATACACTTCTACCCGCTTCATCAAGAGAAGCACTTACAGACGCCGGAATATTATTAAAAATAATATGATTTAAAATACTTGGTTCAACCAAGTTCCAAATGATCAAAATTAAAAAAGCAGGGATACCGCACCAAAGACCAACCAGTGCGCCATAATAACCAGGACGAGAATGTAACGTCGCCGAGTTGCTTCCCTTACCTGCTATGTTACGGCTCTTTCTCAGCCCAAGTTGATATGCAATTGCCACGAGGGCTAACAACACACCGATAAGTAGCAGATTCATGTACTCTCCACTGTTTTCTCAATTGTCATAATTTGGAAAAACAAGTTAGACAAAAAGGCTGATGAACTCTTAAGATCACCAGCCTTCATTCAAACTAACTTATTTAACAGTTTTACCTGCTTTAAAGTCAGCCAAAACTTTTGCACGTTCAGCATCAGACATCGCGATTAAACCATCACGTTCAGCTTTAGAACCTTTACCAGTTGCTTTCTTGCTTACGAAATATTCTACATATTGCGGTAAGCCTTTAACTGATTTTAAGTGTTCGCCTTTCACGTAGAAGTACAATGGGCGAGATACAGGGTATGTACCATTCAATACTGTCTTCTCAGATGGAACAACGTTGTTTACTGTTGCCACACGTAATTTGTCACGGTTCATGTCATAGAAACTTAAACCAAACACGCCTACTGCGCTTGGAGAAGTCTTTAAGCGCGCTAATGTTTCTGTATAGTCGCCAGCAATTTCAATTACACGGCCATCTTTACGGAAAGTAGAACATGCTTTCTTCTGAGCATCTTTATCTAAGCTCTTGAAGTATTCATATGCTTCACAACCAGCTTCAACCATTTTCTCTTGGAAAACTTCACGAGTACCGTGGTTAGATGCAGGGATTACAAGAGTAATCGGTTCATTTGGAAGTGTTTTATCAATTTGATTCCAGTTTGTATATGGGTTTGGAACCAATTTACCTTTTGAAGGCAACTGTGCAGCTAAAGCAGCAAACACGTGGTAAGGTTTTAATTTATAAGCTGCTTTGTGTGAGTTAGACGCGAATACAATACCGTCGTAACCGATTTTGATTTCTTGAATTTGTTTTACACCAGCTTTGTTACAAGCTTCGATTTCAGTGCTTTTAATTTTACGAGAAGCGTTAGCAACGTCGATCGTGTTATCGCCAACACCTTGACAGAATTGTTTCAAACCAGCAGAAGAACCGCCAGAACCAACTACAGGAGTTTTAAATTGAGGGAAAGTATTACCAAACTCTTCAGCTACAACACTGGCAAACGGTAATACAGTTGAAGAACCAGCAATTTGAATCGTATCACGAGCTGCATTTGCAGTCGTTGTTACAGCTGCCCCAGTTACTGCTAACGCAATTGCGATTTGACGTGGATTTAAGCGCATTCTGTTCTCTCTCATTAATGCAATAGGTTGTACGTCACTTTTTGTTGAGTGCTTGTACGCTCTTCGATAGCTGCATTGTGAATAGAAAATATGACAATTAAGTTACAGTATGATGACGCTTTAATGATTTCGATATTGTTAACTGTCACATTAATATTTTTTATGTACTATCAATTAGTTATTTTAAATATAGAGATTATTTTATCCTCTCTATCAATCTATATTATGACATTATCTAAAAATATTAAATTTTTATTTTTTATAAAATATAAAAACAAAAGGTATTATAAATATATTAAAAAACGGTAATTTAGTGATTTATTAATTTTATTATTTAAATATTTTCTGTCATTAAAATTATTATTAAAAATTTCTAGAAAAAAACAATTTCTTTGTAACATGAAAATAATATGACAAGAGATAAAGGGTTACCAACCTTAAGGCTGATAACCGCAATATCATTGTCAATTTAAAGGATCAATTCGATTGTACTTCTGGCAGAACAACCATTTTTTTACGATATTTTAAGAAGTACATCACAGCTAAAACAGCAAGCCAGATTGGTCCTAAAATAACTGCCAATCTCATATCTGGAGTCATTGCCATAATAATAAGAATAAAGCATACAAAGCTAATGGTTAAATAATTACTCCAAGGACTCATAATGCTTTGGAACTTAGTTTGGCGTCTTTGCAATTTCATTGCTTTAGTAAATTTCAAATGCGTCACTGAAATCATGAGCCAGTTAATGACAAGTGCAGCCACCACAAGCATCATGAAGAGCTGAAAAGCTTGACCAGGAATCAGATAATTCACGACCACACATATTGCTGTAATAGATGCAGAAACAACTGCTGCTGGAACCGGAATACCGCGACTGTTTACTTTTTTCAAAATTGCAGGAGCATTACCCTGCTCTGCCAAACCATGCAACATACGACTATTACAATAGATACAGCTGTTATAAACTGAAATAGCAGCAATCAAGACCACAAAGTTCAGAACGTTCGCAACACCGTTACTATTCAGTGACTGGAAAATCATAACAAATGGACTGCCGCCTTCTGCCACCATGTTCCATGGATAAAGACATAAAAGAATACCGATTGCACCGATATAAAAAATTAAAATACGGTACACAATCTGATTTACTGCTTTAGGAATAGTCGTTTCAGGTTTCTTCGTTTCAGCTGCAGCAATACCAATTAATTCCAATCCGCCAAATGCAAACATAATGACAGCTAAAGCCATGACAAAACCGTGAATCCCGTGCGGGAAGAAACCACCGTGTTGCCATAAATTTGCAACACCCGCTTGCGGACCTGCTGAGCCTGAAAGTAAAAGATAAGCACCGAAACCAATCATGCTTAAAATGGCAACAATTTTAATGCAGGAAAATAAGAACTCGGATTCCCCAAAAAAGCGAACATTTACCAAGTTAATGCCGTTAATTAAAATAAAGAAAAATAAAGCAGTCAGCCATGTCGGAATTTCAGGCCACCAAAACTGTATAAACGTCCCAATCGCACTCAATTCAGCCATGCTGACGAGTACATATAATACCCAATAGTTCCAGCCAGACATAAAACCCGCCATTTTGCCCCAATACTTGTTCGCAAAATAACTAAAAGAACCACTGACCGGCTCTTCAACAACCATTTCACCTAAATGGCGCATAATTAAAAAGGCAATAATTCCTGCAATTGCATATCCTAATAAAATTGAAGGACCAGCCAATTTAATTGTTTGTGAAAGACCTAAGAATAATCCTGTACCAATCGCCCCTCCGAGTGCGATGAGTTGAATATGCCGATTGGATAAGCCTTGTTTTAACTCGTGCTTATTGTTTGCATCCATAACATTATCTCCAATGTTGGTGTCACTTCCTGTACACCTTTATTCAGCACCACATCCGAAGATCAGGAACCGATCTTCGGACATAAGTTTGCTGTAATGTGAGTCCATTTAATTTTTGAGAAGACTTGTCCTGTCTTCTATTTAAAAAGAGATTGCATCCTTACATTTAATCGGTTGGGAACGCTCCTTTAAAATTTCGTAGCCGCGATCACCGTAATCAAAACGAGCAATCACAGAAGCAAATTTTTTCAAACTTACCGGCGCATCCATTGCTGGTAGTTTTAATTCAATGAAAGTTAACTGATCATTTTGCTGAACATTATCTAGAACGCTCTTAAGCTGGCCAGCGGTTTCAACCACATAAGTTGTATGGCCTTTTTTACCGTTAAATACCGCAGGAATTTCAGTGTATTTCCAGTTTTGCACGTCGTTATAGGCCGCATTTTCACCCATAATTAGGCGCTCAATGGTGTAGCCACCGTTGTTCAGCAAGAAAATGATTGGTTTTAAACCATGACGAATAATCGTAGAAAGCTCTTGTACCGTAAGCTGGAATGAACCATCACCAATAAATAGAATTTGACGACGCTCAGGAGCAGCTAACAAACTACCAAGCAAAGCCGGTAAGGTGTAACCAATAGAACCCCAAAGCGGCTGAGCAATATATTTAGCTGTGGCAGGAAGTTTGATACCTGACAAAGCAGAGTTTGATGTTCCCACTTCACCAATAATTACATCATCTTCTTTTAAGAACCCTGAAATGTAGTTCCAAAGCACATCTTGGCTAAGCTTTTGTTGAGCTGGAGCTTCAATTACTTTCGACGGTTGTTTTTCAAGAAGAGGTGTTGTTGATTTACGTGGCGCAACTTTTTTATTTAGCTCGACAAGTAATTGTCCAATTTCAATACCCGGAAAATCCTGACCAAAAATATTTAAGCCATAAGATTTAATTTCGATGTAGTTCTTGGTCTCAATTTGATGAGTAAATACAGCTGAGCCTACATCGGTAAAGCGTGCGCCAATACCAATTAAACAGTCAGATTGCTCAATGATATTTTTTACATGAGGTTGGCTTGCCCCACCCACATAAGTTCCGATATAACGAGGCGAGCCTTCATCCATAATATTTTTTGCAGTATTCATACCTGCAAATGGAATTGAGTATTTTTGAGATAAATCATTTAAAAGTGAAGTTACACCAAAAACTGAAGCTTCATTATCAATAAGAAGTGCAGGACTTTGAGCATTCTCAATAATGTCACAGAGTTTGTTTACCACACTTTGTAATAATTCAGGTTCAACAGCTGGGTAGCTTAAGTCAAGCGGACGCTCAGATACTTCAATTTTAACGTGAGTAATATCACCAGGTAGTTGAATGTGTACAGGACGGCGTTCCAGAAAACACTGACGTAATACACGGTCAATTTCAAAAGCTGCATTTGCAGGAGTTAAACGTGTTTGGGCAACTGTGAACTCTTTCATACAGTTCATAATATTGTCGTAGTTACCATCGACAAGCGTGTGGTGTATTAATGTGCCCTTTTGAACCGCATGTAAAGGCGGAATACCTGAGATATGAATAAGAGGTACATTTTCTGCATAGGCACCGGCAATACCATTAATCGCACTTAAGTCACCTACACCATAAGTGGTTGCCAAGGCAGAAAAACCGTTAATTCGTGCATAACCGTCTGCTGCATAGGCAGCATTTAATTCATTACAATTTCCAATAAATTCGAGTTGTGGGTCTGCTTCAACTTGTTCTAGATATGAGAGGTTAAAATCACCAGGTACTCCAAAAAGATGTTGGATACCCATTTGTTTTAAACGAAGATTTAAAAAGTCACCGATTTCTATGAACATTGCTCTATATCCTTTGAGGCCAATTTTTATTCCATAGAAAAATAATATTTCATCTATCTTTTAGATTTCGTGCATAATGAAAACGCATTTTAATAAAAATACATGATTTGTGTATCATAAAAGGATTTTATGCAATGGATAAGTTCGACTGGCAAATCATTCAGGCACTACAAAAGAATGGACGACTCACCAATCAGGAAATAGGAGATTTAATTGGTTTATCTGCTTCACAATGTTCAAGAAGAAGGCAGCTACTTGAGCAAAAAGGCATAATTCTAGGCTACACGGCACGCATCCAGCAGCAGGCACTAGGCCTAGAAGTTACAGCAATGATTCATATTAATTTAAGGACACACGAAGCAAAATCACAGCAGGCTTTTCAAGAGCTCATTGAAGCTGAAGACAATATTCAGGATGCATTTTCAATTAGTGGTGATGCAGATTTTATTTTAAAAGTCGTTGCTGAAAATTTAGAACAGCTTTCTCAATTTGTGACTGAAAGATTACTTTCTTATAATTTTATTGGTCATATAAAGTCTTACATCGTTCTTAAAAAAATTAAAGAACAGAATCATTTTTTAATCAAACCTAAAAGCATGAGCTATCATCACTCTCAATAAACTAACTCAGCTTTTCACTCTTAAAAGTGAAAATAAAAAGGCGGATACTAGATCCGCCTTAAAATTAATATTTAGACTTTACTAATATGAACTGTTTGCCCGATCGTATTTTCAAGTAAACCTTCCAGACCAAATTCAGCACCTAGACCAGACATTTTCCAGCCACCAAAAGGTGCATGAGGCAGAACCTCAGCATGGGTATTAATCCAAACAGTTCCGCATTGAAGCTGACTAGCGTAAGTCTGAGCGGCTTTAATATCAGAAGACCAAATTGAGCCACCTAAACCAAACTCACTGTCATTGGCACGAGCAATAGCATCGTTGATATCAGTATATTTTAAAACAGGCAACACTGGTCCAAATTGCTCTTCTTGCACCACGCGGCAAGAATCAGAAACTTCAGTCAAAATAGTTGGTGCAATAAAGTAGCCCTGCTCTGGTAGCTGCTGTTGCCCTGAAAGTGCTTTTGCCCCCTGTTCAATGGCTTCAGCAATAAGAGCTTTCACTTTGCTATATTGCATTTTGTTTTGTACTGGACCAAATGTTGTAGAAGACGCCATACCATCACCTACAACTTGGGCGTTGGCAATATCAGCTAACTTTTGAGATAAAGCTTCATACTGGCTTTCATGCACATATAGACGTTTTAACGCCGCGCATGTTTGGCCTGCATTTAAGAACGCCATGTTAAAAATCTTAGCTGCAATTTCATCGATATTTGCATCTGGTAATACAATACCAGCGTCATTACCA
The DNA here is from genome assembly GCF_016809775.1 of Acinetobacter sp. C13. Classification (NCBI taxonomy): domain Bacteria; kingdom Pseudomonadati; phylum Pseudomonadota; class Gammaproteobacteria; order Moraxellales; family Moraxellaceae; genus Acinetobacter; species Acinetobacter sp. C13. The sequence continues at coordinate 236,650 of NZ_JAFBJL010000002.1, read as the reverse complement.
CCAAGTTCTAAAGTTAAGTGTTTTAGCTGCTGAGCTGCACCAGCCATAATGTGTTGACCAGTTCGCGTTGATCCCGTAAACACGACTTTTTGCACATCTGGATGAGAAGATAATGCTTCACCAATCTCACCAGCACCAACTACAATTGAAATTACGCCAGCAGGAACTTCTTGTTGAATGATTTCACATAAACGCAAAGTTGAGAGTGGCGTGTATTCAGAAGGTTTACTAATGACCACGTTACCCGCACGCAATGCAGGCATGATGTGCCAAACCGCAATCATCAGTGGCCAGTTCCAAGGTGTAATTGAAGCCACTACACCTAATGGTTGGCGATGGCGCTCAATACGCTTAGTTTCACTGTCTTCAATTACTTCTACAGGTAAATCCATCGCAGCCGCATAGCGAGTCCAGCCAATTGCACCCTGCACTTCCATTTGCGCAAGTGAGAGTGGCTTACCCTGTTCAAGCACAACCAACTCTGCAAGCATTTCAGCGTGCTTTTCAATGCCATCTGCAATCTTGTTCAAGATTGACTTACGCTCTTCGTGTGAAACTTGTTGCCAAGCTTTAGATGCTTGTTTAGCAGCACTCACTGCCTGATTTACCTGCGCAACTGAAGCTTTTGCACAACGTGCAGCAGTTAAACCTGTAGCGGGGTTAAGAATTTCTAGTTCACCTTGTTCACCTGAACAAAGTTGACCGCCAATAATGAGTTTAAATTCATTGAGCATATTCGCTTGTTGCATTTCTTCTTCCTTGTCTTAATTGTAATTACAGCCACTTACTTTTTTTCAGTTAAAGCGGGATTATTTAAAGTAAGTACGATATTGATATATCAATGTGACCAAAAATATTGGGGACATATCAATACAATAAGAAATTTGCTCCCCATAAATCATGCATAATTATTTTTGTTTTTTGAAAATATGCATGATTTGTGCATGTATTCTTTTCTTCATACACAATCCAAATAAAAACAATCTGCCATAAAAAAGCCCGGTAATAAACCGAGCTTTTTTGTTATCAACTCAATTAGTCAATTGGTGGTACATAGTTACCAGAAGCAATTGCATCTTTAATGCGGTCAGCTTCAGCCAATACTTGACCTAAAAGGTTTTTAACGTTTTCGAATGTCACAACAGGGCTTAATGTTGTCATTTTCAATGACTGTAAATTACCAACTTTTGTTACACCGATATTTGCTTCACCACGTGCAAACAATTCGTCCGCTACGTTTTGGTTCAAGCTATCGATAAACTCAGCTGGGTAGCCTTGTGGAACAACACGGAATAATACCGAAGCAAACTGAGGCTCAACTAAAAGTTCTAAACTATCAGTTGCCTTGATGTAATCTGCAACTTCACGAGTAAGTTTTACACCATGGTCAATCATTGAACCGTAAAGGTCTTCACCTAGTGATTCGATTGTCATCCACAATTTCAATGCATCAAAACGACGAGTCGTTTGTAATGACTTAGACACAAGGTTTGGTACACCGTGCTCTTCGTCATAAGCAGAGTTCAAGTATTCAGCTTCGTAGTGCATGAAACGATAGTTCGCTTCATCTTTCAACAAGAATGCGCCACAGCTAATGCTTTGGAAATAATGCTTATGGAAGTCGAGGGTAATCGAGTCAGACAACTCAATACCATCAAGCATTGCACGATAGTCATTTGACAGAATTAATGCACCGCCCCATGCCGCATCGATATGCATCCATGAACCATATTTATTGGTAATTTCACGGATTTTCTTCAATGGGTCAATTGCACCGGCATCAGTCGTACCTGCTGTCGCAACGACACAAGCAACAACTTTACCTTCAGACTGAAGATGCGCCATCGTTTTTTCGAGAGCATCTACATCCATCTGTGCATTTTCATTCACAGGAACAGTCACAACTGACTGGAAGCCCATGCCCATCATTGCCATGTTCTTTTGCACAGAGAAATGTGCATTTTCAGAACAAATGACTTTGACGTTTTTCATTGCATCGGCAGGAATACCATCACGCTGTACAGACCATGGATTACCATTTTCGTCTTTCCAGTTTTTCGAGATGCACCAGTCACGAGCAAGCAATACACCCATCAAGTTAGATTGAGTACCGCCAGAAGTGAAAACACCAGCCTGACCAGAACCATAACCTACTTTTTGACGCAACCAATCAATGAGCTGAACTTCCATTAATGAACCCGCCGGGCTTTGATCCCATGAGTCCATAGACTGGTTAGTTGCATTGATTAACACTTCCGCGATCTGGCTCATCACCATGGTTGGGCAGTGTAAATGTGCTAATGAATGTGGATGATGTACTTTCAAGCTTTTATTCAAGAAAAGCTCAATCATACGTTGAAGAGATTCTTGTACACCCATACCCTCTTTTGAAGGTTGGAAAGAAATTGCTGAACGCAATTCTTTAATGCTACCGCCAGTGTACATCTTTTCATTTTGCAACCATGCTGAAACGGCTTTTACCGCTTCGCCCATTGCTGACTCATAGTCAGCAATGGATTGTGCATCATTGCAGAGTAACGCTTTACGATGTTCTGCAAAATCCACCATACTTATGCGCCTCGTACTGCAACCAATGCTTCTGCAATTGCTTTCTTAAAGCGAGCAACTACTTCAACACACTCGTCTTGAGTGATGATTAGCGGACAAAGTAAACGAATTACTGTACCGTTACGGCCACCTTTTTCAAGCAATAATTTATTGTTGAAACAAGCAGTTTGAATCGCAGCAGCTAATTGTGAATCAGCAGGATGTGAACCAATACGATCAGCTGGTTTACGCTCGTCAACGATCTCAACACCGATCATTAAACCGCGACCACGTACGTTACCGATACATGGGAATTCTTGAGCTAATTTTTTAAATTCAGCTTGTAAGAAGTCACCACGCTCTTGCGCATTTTGAGCAAGATTTTGTTCGCTAATCGTTTTTAATACGACAAGACCAGTACCCATAGCAAGTTGGTTACCACGGAAAGTACCCGTGTGACCAGCAGGTTGCCAAGCATCAAATTTACGTTTAATACCTAATACTGCAAGTGGTAAACCACCACCTACTGCTTTAGACATTACAACAACATCAGGTTCAATACCTGCATGTTCAAATGCAAACATTTTGCCTGAACGAGCAAAGCCAGCTTGAACTTCGTCTAAAATTAAAACGATGTTGTGCTTTTCAGTCACTTCACGGATTTTTTGCAACCATTTTACTGGTGCTGTAACTACGCCGCCTTCACCTTGAATCGCTTCAAGAATAACAGCAGCCGGTTTTGTTACACCGCTTTCTACATCTTCAATAAAGTTTTCAAAGTAGTAAGTTAAAGCGTCAACACCAGCTTCCCCACCTAAACCAAGTGGGCAGCGGTATTCATGCGGATATGGCATGAATTGTACGCCTGGCATTAAACCGTTAACTGCATTCTTTGCACTTAAGTTACCAGTCATAGCAAGTGCACCATGGGTCATACCATGATAACCGCCAGAAAAACTGATCACTGAACTACGGCCAGTGTAAGTCTTAGCAAGTTTAATTGCTGCTTCAGTTGCGTCTGCACCAGCAGGACCACAGAACTGCAAGCAATATTCTTCTTTACCACCAGGTAAATATGCTAACAATGCTTCAGTGAATGCATCTTTTAAAGGTGTGGTTAAGTCTAAAGTATGCAATGGCAAACCACTTGCCAATGTATCTTGAATACTTTGAATCACCGCAGGATGATTATGACCTAAAGCCAATGTACCTGCCCCAGCTAAACAATCAAGGTACTGTGTACCTTCAACATCAGTAACCCAGCATCCTTGTGCTTTCGCTATCGCTAACGGTAATTTACGTGGATAGCTACGAACATTTGATTCCATTTGACTTTGGCGAGTCAAATAATATTCGTTAGTAGCATTAGTGGCAGGGTTAACGGAAGTAACGCTCATATCGGATTACCATCTCTGATAGGGGTAGAAAGAAATAAGTCTGGTGACGATTGGTCCTTTGACTCGGTGCTTTATAGAACTAGCAAAGACACTTATTTTATATCTTGTAACTAGGAGCGCGATGATACCTAATTTTACAAGAAAAAAAACGTCTTTTATGTACTTTACTCATCTAATCTTATTGAAAAAATGTATCATCCCAATAGTTATGATGAATTATCATCATACTATGTGACAACCTAAAGAAAATATTCTTTTTTTATATTACTTTGATTTTTTAGTTTACATTGAAATATTTTATTTTTAAGTTACTATTTTTTAAAAGATTTCACATTAGCCATCATTTAAAAAAACTGATCTCAATATTACAAATACGCCACAAAATCTGCAAAAGTTATGCATAAGTTATGTTTAACATTTCTTAATGAAAAAAATTAAATTTATATTAATTTTTAAAGGAAAAATTTATGCGTACTTTAGCCGTATCAACCCTTCTTTTAGGTTCCCTCCTTAGCCCTTTAGTTTTTGCTCAGGATGATAATGCTTTGAACTACAATATTGTAAATGTACAAGCCGAAGCTTCTCGCCAAGTTTCTAATGATGAAATGCATGCGACTTTATATATTGAAAAAAGTAACAAACAACCAGCTGAACTTTCAAATCAAATTAATCAATTAATGAATCAAGCGCTTAGCATTTCTCGTAAATATCCTCAAGTAAAAGTGGAAACTGGTGCTCAAAGCACTTATCCAATTTACGATAACGATAGCAATAAGTTAAAAGAATGGCGTGGCCGTGCTGAAATCCGTCTTGAAAGTAAAGACTTTAAAGCTGCTAGCCAGTTAGTAAACGAATTACAGCAAAACTTCCAAACTCAATCGATTAATTTTACGGTTTCTGATGAACAACGTAAAAAAGTTGAAAATGAGTTAATGGTAGAAGCATCTAAAAACTTCCAACAACGTGCTCAAATGTTGACCCAAGCTTGGAATAAAAACCAATATACTTTGGTCACTCTAAACCTGAACACAAATAACTATTTCCCACAACCTGTAATGCGTGCCAGCATGGCTAAATTTGCTATGGCCGAAGCTGCACCAGCTCAGGACATGGCAGCTGGTGAGTCTAAAATTACTGTAAATGCAAACGGTTCAATTCAGTTTAAATAATTTGTTTCTCTAAAAAAAGCCCTGAACTCATCAGGGCTTTTTTTTGACTTATTTTTTAAAAGGTAAAGCATATTTAAAGATACGGCCTACCACCTGTCCAAACTGTTTAGCCAGACTTGCGTTGTTATAATTTAGGCCATATTTTTTACATACAGCTTCCACTTTTGGAGCCATTTGGCGATAACGACGCGCTGGAATATCTGGGAATAAATGGTGCTCAATTTGATGGCTCAAATGTCCGCTTAAAATATGTAATGCTTCTGAACCTTTCAAGTTAGAAGAACCACGAATCTGGCGCATATACCAGTGACCACGGCTTTCTTCTTGTAAAACAGACTTTGGAAATACTTCTGCATCTTTTGTGAAGTGACCACAGAAAATAATCGTAAATGTCCAGATATTACGAAGACCATTCGCAACCAAATTACCAGTAAATACAGGTAAAGCTGCCGGACCTGCAATTAAAGGGAAGAAAACATAGTCTTTAAAAAGTTGTTTACCAATCTTTTTATTAACAGGTTTTAACTCTTCCAAGAACTTTGCCATGCTCTTACGCTTATAAAGGACACGTCCAATTTCAAGATTCTGAATAGCTACGCCCCATTGGAACAATAAACAAAATGGGATGCTATAAACAGGTTGAAGTAAGAAACCCGGCTTCCAGCGTTGCTCTGGAAATAAACGAAGTAAACCGTAACCAATGTCATCATCAATACCTTTAATATTGGTATAGGTGTGATGTTTATAGTTATGAGTTTGGCGCCAGTTATCAGAAGTACCAACTGTATCCCACTCGTAAGTTTGACCATTAAATTTAGGATCGTTCATCCAGTCATATTGACCGTGCATCACGTTATGACCGAGTTCCATGTTTTCCATAATTTTAGAGAAGCCTAATAGGCCTGTTCCTAAAATCCACGCTGGTGGGAACCAACCTGCAAACAAACATGCTCGGCCTAAAAAGCTACTATAACGAATCGCAGCATAAACACGGCGGATATATTTAGCGTCTTTCTCACCCAAATCATCCAATACCTCTTGCTTGATCTGATCGAGCTCTTTTGCAAATGCATCAAGTTCTGCTGGAGTCAAATCTCGATTTTTAGGATTTTTAAAATATTCGACTTTCACTGGCATATTCATAAGAGTTCTCTCTTAAAGATCAATAACTAGATCGGATTTTGCTGAGTTCACACAAATTTTGAGTAATTGGCTTGGTTCAGTATTTTCACTACCGTTGAGTAAATTACGTGTTGAACCTTGTGATTTATTACAAACACATTTATTACAAATTCCCATACGGCAACCATGAGTTGGTTTAAGACCTTCATGTTCAAGGCTAACCAGAATTGACTGGCCTTTAGGAATTGCAATCACCTTATTAGACTGGGTTAATGTGACATTCACATAACCAATATCATCAGCAGAGCTTTCATTTGTTAAGCTAAATGCTTCTGTTAAAACGGCTGGAGCTTTTTCAAAAAGTTGCTCAACAGTCGCCACAAAACCAGAAGGTCCACACGCATAAATTGTGCTGTTTTCTACATCATCAACTAATGCTAAATGCTCTGCATTTAAACGCTCATCATTTGGGGTTTCTTGTGTATAGAAAACCTGATAATTAAAGTTCGGATATTGCTGTGCAACTTTTTCAAAGTATTCAACAAAAGCTGCATCTGAACGTTGTTTCACCCAATATAAAAGTTGTACCTGAACTTTATCTAACTGCTGGCTTTGTTTAATCGCAGTAATTAGGCTCAACATTGGGGTAATACCACTACCCGCAGCCAACATAATTAAATTCGGTGTTTTGATGTTTTGTTGCATATCACCATAAGGTTGACCCAGCTCAAAAACATCACCAATTTTGCTTTCAGAAATAAACCAGTTACTAACAATACCGTCTGCAACTTTTTTTACGGTTAAACGTAAGTGCTGCGCATCTATTTGCGTCAAACTATAAGTACGTTCATAGCGACGACCAGCAATTTCTACAATTACAGGATGATGCTGGCCTGCAACGCCCATTTTCACTAAGCGGTTACATTTTAGCGTCAGGCTCACCATGTCGTGAGCGACAAATTCTTTTTTTACAATTTGAACAAGGCCATGTTTTACAGACCATAAAGGATTAACTTTTTGTAGCCAGAAATTAGCCATTTCTTTATCAAAGATGGCTTGTGTCAATGAATTGAATAGAGAATTTCTCTTTTCGATTGCTTGCATAACTGAAGGCTCTGTCGCTCTTTTTTAATTATTATACACATGTATATATATTTGTATATACACCCGTACTTTTAATTACAATTTCACAAGTTCAGCTTCTAAGGCTATAATCCTGAGAGTTTACAAATATATTGAACAGCATGACCCAATCTTCACTTTCTCAGAACCTGAATGACACACCTCAACAACAAGATGTCATTGAAATTAAAACAGCTACGCGTTCTGTTGGAAGAAAAGCGACAATTACTAAAGAAGAACTTTTTCAGGCCGCTTTAAACCTCATTGGTCCGCAAAAAAGTATTGCTTCATTGAGTTTACGTGAAGTAGCTCGAGAAGCAGGAATTGCCCCAAATAGTTTCTATCGACATTTTAAAGATATTGATGAATTAGCAATTTCTCTAATTGACCGCGCAGGTATCGTTTTACGTAAAATTATCCGTCAGGCTCGCCTACGTGCTTCTTTACAAGAAAGTATTATTCGTAGTTCCGTCGATATTTTCCTTCAACAACTCGATGCCGATGAAGGTAATTTAAGTTTATTACTACGTGAAAGTTTTACAGGTTCTGCTTCTTATAAGGCTGCCGTAGACCGCCAGCTCAACTTTTTTCAGCAAGAGCTACAAGAAGATTTAATTCGTCTTGAACGGTTAAATAACAATCACCTGTATCACCCAGACCTTGTTGCAAAAGCAATTACTCAACTTGTGTTTCACATGGGCGCCAAAGTGATTGATTTGCCGATCAATCAACGTGCAGAAGTTGCTGAACAAACCATGATTATGATTCGGATGATTTTAGAAGGCGCACGTCATCTAGATGAAGCAAAAATTCGCTAAAATGATCTAATGAATGGCTTGTTGATGAACAGGCCATTTTTACATCTAACTCCTCTATTTTCCAATAAAAATATAATTCACTGATTGAAGCGAATAGCTTGCCAGAGTATAAATAATCATTCCGTTTGCTCTTTCTCCTATATTCCCAACGATCTCAGGGATCCACATGCAAAATTTGAATAATCGTCAAAGTCTGATTGCAAGCTACATTCTTATGGGCATCTTTTTGCTTTCGGTTATCCCCTTACATTTATTAGCAAGTTTTTTTGCAGGCTTTCTCATTTATGAAATTATTATTAGTTTAAGTTCGGTTGTAGAACGTTATATTGATGGCCAAAGAGCCCGTATTTTTATTAGTATTTTACTCAGTATCGTCACCATCTCACTTATTGGTTTTTTCATAACGAGTCTGATTAGTTTCGTTGTATACGATCTAAAAGGCGTCGGATTACATAGTATTAATAGCAAAGTTGATCAAACCTTACTTCATTTGCAAGCAGAGATCACAAAATATCTTCCAGGTTATATTCCTGATAGCGTGACAGATCTAAAAGACGAGATCTTTGCATTTATGAAAGATAACGTGACTACTCTAAAAAACACCAGTTCCGATATTTTGCATAACTTCGTGACTATGGTCATGGGATTAATTATTGGTATTTTGGTGGCAATACATGGTTTTCATCGCCGTACGCCTCAGCCTGTTTTTAAGTCACTGCTTATCCAGCGTATTCAAAAATTATCAATTTCATTTAAAAATGTTGTTTTTGCCCAAATAAAAATTTCAGCGATTAACACCCTGCTCTTTATTTTATTCGCCTTTATTTTGTTGCCGCTTTGGGGAGTTCACCTTCCTTTTGCCAAAACCTTAACTATTTTGACCTTTATGTTTGGTCTCATTCCAATTTTGGGGAATCTACTTTCAAACACTTTAACGTTTATTGCAGCTCTTACCATTTCCCTAGGACTAGCAGGAGCAGCATTACTTTATCTCGTTTTGGTTCATAAACTTGAATATTTTATTAATGCTAAAATTATTGGGCATAAAATCAATGCAAATGCATGGGAGATTTTATTAGCAATGCTAGTATTTGAGTCAATTTTTGGCTTAGGTGGTTTAATCGCAGCTCCAATTTTTTATGCTTATTTAAAGCTAGAATTAAAAGACGCTGGTCTTATCTAACTCAAAATCGATGTATAAAAAAAGCGCCCTCTCGGCGCTTTTTTTATTTTGGGTAAGTTACGGCTTAACCACAACTAACACTTGAATTGCTTCTGGTGTAACAGTTAAACCATCAAGTAAGCTCAAGCCTTCTTTTTGCAGCTTTTGTAAACGTTCAATTTCGTCTTGACGAATACTTGGGTTGAACTGTTTGAGATAAGTTAAACGGTCAATTTCATATTGCCATTTATTGCCATAATGCTCTTTTGCTTGTTGCTGAAGCTGCGGTAAATCAACTTTCGCAATCTCTAACGCTTGTTTATAGCGCTGCTCAATGATATCACGGCGAGCTTTAACTACTTGGCGGCAGCTATTGCCATCTAAATGGTGCAAATAAGGTTTTAAAATTGTTGGATCAATCTTTTCAGATAAATCCTGACCATTTTCACTTAACAACACGCGAATGAGCTGTTTCGGCAAGCTTGATGGCAAGTTCAAAGATTTAGGTGCAACAACATCTACTTTAAACCAGACTTCAATTAATACTGAACCCTGTTTTAAAGCATTAGATTTAAGTACAGCAACATTGGTACTACCAAATGATTGTGTACGGATCATTTCCATAACACTTTCAATGAATGGATGCTCTAAAGTTAAATATTGAGCATCTTCACGAAGCTGAGCTTGATCGCGATAGAACGTTGCGGTCATCCCTTCTTCGTCTAATGCCAAACCTTGCACTTGCATTTGGTCGGTTGGTTTAATAATCACCGTACCATTACTTTGCTCATCAAAATCAATATTGGTTGATGACATGAAACGCTTCACAAACATTGGTAGCGTAGTATTGTCGTCATAGTCTTCAAGAGCTTGAACAATTTCTTGTGCCACAATAGGACGACATGAATTATATTCAAGTAAACGATCTCGGCCAGCTTGAAGTTCAGCTTCTAAGGCTTGACGTTGAACATTCACCTCTTCAAGCAAATCTTCAAATGTTTGACCTTGGTCTGTAAGTAAGCAGTCTTTTAATTCAACAATAAAATTCTCTTGCAGCGTTTGTGCTGTTGGAGAAATATTGCTGAAAATATTCAGTGCTTCGTTATACCAACGGAACATACGCTCCTGAGCTGTTCCCACAAGGTATGGCACATGAATTTGGATACGGTTTTCTTGCCCAATACGGTCTAGACGGCCGATACGTTGCTCTAAAACATCTGGGTTAGCTGGTAGATCAAATAAAATTAGATCACTGGCGAATTGGAAATTACGGCCTTCCGAACCAATTTCCGAACACAATAGAATCTGAGCGCCATAGCTTTCTTCAGCAAAATAAGCAGCAGCTTGGTCACGTTCTAGTAAGCTCATGCCTTCATGGAACATTGCAGTACGAATACCTGCATGCAAACGCAATACATTTTCTAAAGACTCAACCACTGGTCCGCTACGCGCAATTAAAAGCACTTTTTTATGCTTAAGATCTTTGCGTAAAATTTCCATTAACCATGGCACACGCGGATCATTTTGCATCCATGAACCATCAATTTGTGCTTCTTCAGGCCACATCTGCTCACGCAGTTTGCCATCTTTTGACCAATCTTCTGGTGCTGGTAATGGTGCTGGCTGACAATCACGCCCCGGGAAGCCCTGAATGGCTTCACGTGTATTACGGAATAAAATACGTCCAGTACCGTGACGGTCTAATAATTCGTGAATTGCTCTAAAGCGTTGGTCAGGCTGGTCTTCAATACTGTGGCCTAATAAGCCTTCTAAAGCAGATAAATGCTCTGGGGTTAAAGCTTGATCCGACATCAACACTTCAGCAATTTTTGCAGTTTGCTGATATTGGGTCTCTTCATCTAAAAAGCGTTCTAAACTACTAAAACGCTGTGGATCAAGTAAACGTAAGCGAGCGAAATGGCTTTCTACGCCTAATTGTTCAGGTGTTGCAGTGAGTAATAGTACCCCTGCTGTATTTTCAGCGAGCTCTTCAATTAAATCGTAACGATCATTACCGCCTTCTTCTTCGCTCCACATCAAATGATGTGCTTCATCGACTACGAGCAAATCAAAACCAGCTTCTATGGCTTGCTCACGCAAATCATCATGGTCAACCATTAAGTCAACGCTGGCAATAATGCATTGCTCAGTCAAGAACGGGTTAAGCTCTGGATCATGTTCTTTAATAGATGCGGTACGCGTTAAATCAAACAGAGAGAATTGCAAGTTAAAACGGCGACGCATTTCAATCATCCACTGATACTGAAGAGAATCAGGGACTAAAATCAGAATACGTTCTGAACGACCAGTTTTAAGCTGTTGGTGGATAATTAAACCAGCTTCAATTGTTTTACCTAAACCAACTTCATCGGCAAGTAAAACACGAGGTGCAAAACGTTTACCAACTTCATGTGCGATATAAAGCTGATGAGGGATCAGGCCAACACGTGCACCGACCATACCACGGAGAGGACTGGTCTGCATTTGTGCTTGCATGAGCATTGCTTCAATACGCAGGTCATACCACTCTTTATAGTCAACTTGACTTGCAAGCAAACGATCTAAAGGTTTAGATAATTGAATTTGCGCACCAATACGTGTTTCATTGAGTGCTTTACGCTCTTGCTCGCCATTTTCTAAAGTACGAACAACGTTGTAACGCAAAACGCCATGACGGTCTTCAACAGACTCAACGATCCATTTCTGGCCTTCTTGATCTTGAACTTCATCATTTGTATTGAAGATGATACGAGATAGTGGAGCATTATTACGTGCATAGACACGTGTCTCATCACTTTTGGGGAATAAAATGCTGACAGATCTTTCATCTACATCAATAAGAACACCTAAACCGAGCTCAGTTTCTGTGTCTGATAGCCAACGTTGACCAATAGCATACTGCTGCAATTTTTCCACCTTTCTCTCAAGTTCGCACTACATATTGTACGATGCAAATTAGCTTATTTTTGCATCTTTTTATGTAGTCTTTAAAGCAAAATTTTGAAGCAAAAACCAATTAAATTGCTTTGCCACAAAAAATCACGCATTAAAATTTTTACATTAAAACGGTACAGGACAGTCAAAAGTTAATGTTTCTGCTGTGACAGGATGATTAAAACTTAACTGTTTGGCATGCAAACATAAACGCGGAACAAGTTGCTGCTCCGGTGTTGCATACAGCGTGTCACCTACAATTGGATGCCCAAGATATTGCATGTGTACACGGAGTTGATGAGATCGGCCCGTAATTGGTGTTAATTTGACACGAGTTACAGGCTGTCCCTGAATCTGAAAATGTTCTATGGCCTGCCAATGTGTTAAAGCAGGCTTGTTGTGAGAAGCGTCGACAATATGTAAAGGTGGTCGGCTTGGGTCATAGATGACAGGAATATCTACAGTCCCCTCACCCTCTAAATGACCTGCGACAAGCGCTTCATATATTTTTGAAGTCTGACGATCTTGAAATTGACGTGCAATCGCACTTTGACCGCGCTTCGATAAACCAAATACTAAAATACCTGAAGTATCTCGGTCTAGTCGATGAATGAGCAAAGTTTTAGGTTCAATCGCAACCAACCTTGTCAAAACGCTATCATGTAAATCACCTTTACCAGGAACACTCAAGATGTCCGAAGGTTTATGAATCACCATAAAATCATCATCACGATAGATCAGATGTTCACTTAGAAAATCACTCAAAGTTGTATTCCCAAGGTAAGATGAAAAACAAGCGGGCAATAATAAAAAGCTTACGTCCGAATTACAATGCCGTTCGGGTAAATTAACAGCAGAATTTGCAAATATTATGGATCACTTGAGGTCTATAGTCAGTTAAGGCTTCAATAACTGCATAATATGTTGCAATGTCGGTGTTTGCATTATCTCTTCAACGCTTAAGCTCGCACCATTTGCACGCCATAGATCGACTAGATAATTCACAGCAGGCTGATCTAGACCGTAATTTCTTAAATCAATTTCAGGATGGATCTCCATAGGATGTCGCCCCACCTGTTCAGCAATTGCCAATAAAATTCCTTTATCTGACAAGATATAGGAGGAAGATGCACTTAAAGACCATAAACGTATTAAGCTGTACGTATTTAAATGTTTTATATGGTCAAAACTGATCTTTTCAATCCATTGGATATGCTGCTCTAGATTAGCCGCCAAGATCGCATCATTTACAACACTGACCTGATCTGTAATCGATAAAACAAGCTGCATGACTTGTTTAAACAGAGGAGATAAATCACCTGCCATCATAACTTGAGCTTTAGTATTTGATGACAAACGCTGACCAAGCTCCAACATCGTTTGTTGAAGCTGAGATGTATCAATAAAAATAATTGGAATTTCGAGTGATTGAGCGCGCTTACTCAACAATTCCAAATGGTTCGCCAATGGTTGCTCAGCCCAATCTGGTCGTAGTTTAAGCTCATTGAGCCCAACCATGAGCAAAATACTTTGCGCTGACTCAATTGACCAATTTGAAGTACTTGCGGCTAACTGGATTTTTCGAGGTAAGGGATAAAACATTGTTCTCTATAAATATAAAAATAGCTCAAATTAAAAAGCCCGTTTAATACGGGCTTTTTTGCTTACTTCATTTCGGCGAATGTTACTTTTGCAGCCTGAATCGTAAATTCTATATCTTCATCAGAGTGTGCAGATGAAATAAAGCCTGCTTCAAATGCTGAAGGTGCCAAGTTTACGCCACGTTTTAACATACCATGGAAGAACTTTTTGAAAGCTTCAATATCACATGCCAACATAGAGTCAAAGCTTGTAATGTCTTCTTGGTCGGTAAAGTAAAGTCCGAACATTGCGCCAGCTTGCTGAGTCTTAAATGGAATACCCGCTTCATCAGCTGCAGCTTGTAAGCCTGCAAGTAACTTTTCAAGTTGAGCAGATAATTTGCTGTAAAAGTCAGGTTGGCGTAAATGTTTAAACATTTCAATACCAGCACGCATAGCAAGTGGATTACCAGATAATGTACCTGCTTGGTATACACCGCCTAAAGGTGCGATGCATTCCATGATTTCACGCTTACCACCAAATGCACCAACAGGCAGACCTGCACCAATAATTTTACCTAAAGTCGTTAAATCAGGTTTAACGTTATAAACTGATTGCGCACCGCCTAAAGCAACACGGAAGCCTGTCATCACTTCATCAATAATGAATACAGATTTATATTCATCACAAATATCACGAATGGCTTGTAAGAAACCGTCGATTGGTTTCACCATATTCATGTTACCCGCGACTGGTTCAATAATAACACCCGCAATTTCATGGCCGAACTTAGCAAAGCATTCTTTTAATGCAGCAATATCATTATACGGCAGCGTTAAAGTATGTTTAGCAAAATCAACAGGAACACCTTTCGAAGTCGGTTCACCTTCACCTAAAGTCAGTAAACCTGAACCTGCTTTTACTAAAAGTGAGTCTGAGTGGCCGTGGTAACAACCTTCAAACTTCACGATTTTGTCACGGCCAGTATAACCACGCGCTAAACGAATAGCGGTCATGGTCGCTTCTGTACCCGAGTTAGTCATACGCACCAATTCAATTGATGGCATGATTTCACAGATAATATCTGCCAGTGTTGTTTCGTGTACGGTTGGTGCACCAAAACTTAAGCCATCTTCTGCTGCTGTTTGTACAGCCTTAATAATCTCTGGATGAGCATGACCTAAAATCATTGGTCCCCAAGAACCAACATAGTCAACATAACGCTTACCATCGACATCCCATAAATAAGCACCTTTTGCTTTCTCGATGAAAACAGGTGTTCCTCCAACGCCATTAAAGGCACGTACCGGAGAGTTCACACCACCTGGAATGTGTTTGCTGGCTTGTTTAAATAACTGTTCTTGCTTTGGAGATAAACTCATGGGAATGCTCGTCTTAAATATCTAAAAAATAATTTTGAAAGCTTAAGAAAATAATTGTGCCCACGCCTGTACACGGGCAGGAATTTCAGCAGTTGATCGGCCTAATATATCACTAATGACTGCACACAGGTCAGCCCCAGCCTCAATCACAGGTTGTGAGTTTTCAACCGTTAAACCACCAATCGCACAAATTGGTAAATCATATTGGGCTGCTGCTTGCTTAATCACTTCGATCCCCACATTACCTGCTTCAGGTTTTGTAGAAGTCGCATAGACCGCACCAAATGCAATATAAGTCGCGCCATCTGTAATTGCTTTTTGTGCAAGCTCTAAAGAATTCAGACAAGTACGACCAATAATGATGCCTTCTGGTAATTGCGATTTTGCATCGGTAATTTCACCGTCACTTTGACCTAAATGCACACCTAACCCAAACTGAGCGGCCAGTTTTAGGTCATCATTAATCACAAAAGGAACTTGATATTTTTCACATAAAAGTTTGATCTGTTCAACTTCAGTAGGCTGGTCGACTTTTTCTACTTTCTTACGACGGTACTGTAAAATTGCGACCTGATGAGTTGCGAGCGCGGCATCTAGTTTTTCTAATAATAGTTGGATTGGGTCATCGTTGGTAATGAGATATAAACCGCGCATACTCTACTCTCGCTTTAAAAAACTTCGCTAGTATAACGGATTTATAGGACATCATAAGTACCGATTGATATAGGCTTACCAGTACCAATCGGTATATTAAGAATAGAAAGTAAAATTAACTTGGTATTTTATCGTGCTTGCGATCAACCAAACTCAAACGGCCACGTGCAACATCAGACAACATTCGCCAATCAGAAATAAAGCTATAGAAAGGCTGTTTAAAACTGGCAGGCTTATTTTTTTCAAACACAAAATGTCCAACCCAAGCATTTGCGTAGCCTGCTACCAAACCATAGAGTACATATTTGGCTTGCTTCTTACGGACTGCTTTTGAAAAAAAGTATAGACCAATGCTACTGCCCACCACGTGTAAGCGTCTGCTCATAATGTTACGGTGTTCAGTTAAATAAAAACGATAAAATTCCTGATAGTTTTTAATCGGCAATTCAAACTCTGGCTGAGCTTCATGGCTAAAGTTTACTGGTGCATTCACGATCATCTTCCTGATTTTTATTTGATCAAAACGTCACCTGATTGTACACCTAAATAAAAGTGTAGCGTCATATGTTTGATTGTAACTTTCTCTATCAAAACCATTATTTTTAGAGCTAAGCTATTATACTTATTCAAGATAGTCTAAATGCCTGATTCAGGGAGATATATTATGGTCGAAGTCGAACTAAAGTTTCAGTTACCTGAATCGAAGAAAAAAACTGTCCAGCAATACGTAAAAAAACACAAAGCAAAGAACATCCACTTACAGGCAAAGTATTACGACACTCCTGATCGATTACTTGCAAAAAACGGTATGGCCTTACGTTTACGTAAAGAAGATGATCAATGGGTACAAACATTTAAAGCCGCAGGTCAAAGCCATCTCCACCGTGTTGAAGAAGAAATTCATTTAGGTGTATGTGACCAAGAACCTGACTTAAACCTTGAGTTATATAAAGACAATAAAGCCGTTACAGATTTGATTACTCAAGCTTTAGGCTCTGAAGTCGAAAAGCTAAGCTTACAGTTTGAGACTGATGTACAGCGCACCTATCATGTGTTTGAAGCAGATAATACAGCGATTGAAGTTTGCTTAGATGATGGGGTGGTAAAAACAGCGGATGCAGAAAGCAAAATTTGTGAGGTCGAATTTGAACTCAAGCAGGGTGCAGTGAAAACGCTTATTCAATTTGCGCAGCAATGGATTAATCGTTATTCACTTTGGCTTGATGTAAGAAGTAAAGCCGAACGTGGCAACTTATTAGCACTAGGGCAAGCTGCCTCACCTGCTGTTCATGCTAAAACTCTGACATTAAATAAAGATATTACTGCTGAACAGGCTCTAAAAAAGATTGTCGAAAACTGTTTAGGGCAATTCTTACCAAATATGGCTGTCATTGCCGATGGAGTTGCCGAAGCTGAGCATATCCATCAGGCACGTGTAAGCTTACGTCGTTTACGTAGTGCCCTTAGGCATTTTGCAGGTTGGTCAGGCGAGCTAAATCCTCTTTGGGAAGAACAAATTGCTGAGCTTTTCCGTAAACTTGGAGACACTCGTGATGAAGATGCGATTCGTACCGAAGTGTTACCTATTATTCAACAACATGGATCACCTGAACTATTACTACCAGTTTCAGCCCAGCCCTCAAAAGAACTCTCAACAATCTTTACCTCTGCAGACACGATTAAGCTATTACTCAATTTATTAGCATTTGCTTATTCAGAAGAAGATTCTAAGTCCCAAAAAGGCAGCTTAAAAAAACATATTAAAAAGAGCTTAGATAAGTTACATCATAAAGTGATTAGTAATGCTGAACACTTCTCTGAACTTGAAGTGACTGAACAACACAAAATAAGAAAGCAAGCTAAGCAGTTACGTTATTGTGTTGAGTTTATTTCGAGTCTTTATCCAAATAAAAAAGTACAGCAATATTTAAAACAGCTACAACCTGTACAAAATACTCTAGGTCAATATAACGATTTGTTTATTGCAGAAGGTATTTTTAACAATGTGGTTGAACAAGATCCGTCTTTTTGGTTTGCTCTAGGCTGGGTCAAAGCCAAACAGCCACAATTACAAAAGCGCTCAGCAAAAGCTTTACAAACTTTTAGTCAGGCTGAAACTTTCTGGTAATTTATAAAAAGTCGCTGTAAACAAGCAGCGACTTTTTATCGGTATTTACCAAATACTTTCCATACGCCGTTATCTGCTAAGGGATCACTATAGCTATCGCTGCGTTGCTTTCTTGGCTTATCACGAGCATCGACCAGTTTAAAATGCGGCTCAACCCCTAGCACAATCCCATTGGTGTAAAACCGTGAACGTGTATATTCGCTTTGCCCATGTTGAAACACATAGGTTCTTAAATCGATGAATTCACGGTGAGCAACCAGAGCCGCGGTATCATCGCTTTGCAACCATTCTTGCATCGTAAATATCTGGTCTGTTTCAAACTGGCCGCATTTTTCAATAAGACTCGCTACACCGCGGAAAGTTTTAGATTCTTTTGCACGTGTTTTATTGATCCGAATTCGGTCTACGTGAAAAAAGAATAGCGGTAAATTTAAATGGCTTGGCAAATGAATCGCATCTGGTAATTCATCTTCCATAAATGGCTGGAAAAGTTCTTGTGCCCTTTCAATTAGACCTTGCCATTGGCGATAATAATTTTCGATTTCTTCTTGCAAGCCATAATAAATCGGCAGTCCTTCAACATGCTCTAAATATTGAGGTGGGAAAACATGCTGGCGTAATAAAGCAATATCTGTTTTTAAACTTTGAATAGCAATTGCATCTTGCATATTAGTCTCTCCTACCAATACTTAGGCTATTTACAGACTAAGTCAAAGGTTTTGTTTCCGCAAGCGTTTGCCTATAATAAGCAGCTCTATTTTTGCGGGAATAAGTCATGTCTCAAAAGATTAATGCAACAGATATTACTGAAGAAGAAGCGTTAAATGCGGTTTTCTTTGAGCGTGCGGATGAATTTATTAAACAGGCTAATGATTTTTGTCGCCCGCCAAAAGATAAAAAAGTTGATCCGGCTGAGCTACGTGGTCAAGTGAGTGCTGCAATGTTATTTGCTACTGCCCGCTTCAATACATGGGTAGCAGCAAATAACTTTAAAGATGGTAATGAAATGCGTGATGCAAAAGATCAGGTTATGTCTTACCTTCTTCAGCAGTTTCAGATGATGCTTGAAGATAACTTCGATGAATATTGTGAACAATTCGAAAATTATTTACGTTTCCGTAAAAATGAAGATTTTCACGCACATAAACATGATCATTAATATGATTTAAAGACCCAAATAAAAAGCCACAATTCAGTGGCTTTTTATTTACGAGAAGACTTTATTTTTTTAGTGCCTGACCATATTGATCAGCCATTACTTCGACCAAATGTTCAGGTTTAATATACTTCTTAATTACTCTATTAACGTCAGCAACTGTCAATTTAGTTAACTCTTGATCATGACGAATTCGGTCTTGCAATGTTTTGTTTGTTTCAAGCTGTAGATTTAACATGCCGTGAATATTACGCTCATCTTCTAATGCCGTAACGCGTTTCTTCATGATATCTGCTTTAGCAGCTTCAAGCTCTTGCTCAGTTACCCCATTTTTAACCAAGTCATTTAACACTTTGTGTATTGAGGCAGACACTTGTGCTGAGCGACCCGAAGTATAATTTGCACTAATACTCAAAGCCCCTACATTCGTGTCACGATCAAGTTGCAGCCCACTTCCAAAACCATAGACTAGCGCATTTTTCTCACGAAGCTCTTGAGCCAAACGTGATGAAATTTGAGACTCACCTAAAATATAGTTCATTAAAATGAGAGCAGATGCATCTGGATGGTTTTTACCAACTGGAATTGAAAGCACACTTTGGTAGCTACCAAATTCGCGCTGTTCAGATAAAACATGAACTTGCTGTGCTGGAAAATCAACGTGATCAATCAAGATTTTTTGATATGGCTGCTTACCGTTCCAACGACCAAATTCCTGATTCAGTAATTTCTGCATCTTTTTCGCATCAAATTCGCCTGTAATGGCAATTTGAGCATGGTTCATTGCAAAGAAACGCTCATATAACTCTTTCACTTGCTCTTGAGTTGCATTTTTCAACTGCTGTTTTGCCAGTTCAGGTTCGAAGTGATAACGCAAATCACCTGGTTGATATTCTTCAAGTAAACGTGAAAGTGTTAAACCCGCCACCACATCTGGCTCGGTATAAGGACGATCTAGGCTTGATAAGCTTTGTGATTTAATTAAATCAAATTGAGATTGTTCAAATTTTGGATTTTTCATCACATCAAGAACAAACTTGAAAAACTCATCAAATTTTTCTGATTTAGACTGAATATTAATGGTCATGCCATTGCCGTCAGCGCTTGCATAAGCCGCACCGCCTGCATCAATTGATTTATCGGCAATATCTTGCAAACTATATTTATCAGAACCACGAAGCAATAAGTATGAGGTTAGATCAACTACTGTGCCTTTATTAAATAAAGATTTTTCTGTTCCGAAGTCCATCGTAATCGTTGCATAAGTACGATCATCGCGTGTTTCAACTGGGAATAAAGCATACTTCATTCCATTTTTCAGTTTTCCACGGATAATCTTTTTCTCATTACTTTCAACATATTGCTTTGAATTTTTTAAAAACTCAGCAACTTCTTGTTGATATACCTTCGGATCTTTTAAAGGTTCGGCCTTTGCTTCGACCTGATCTAGAGTTTTAGGTGTCTCTTTTGAATTTTGCTGTTGCGCTTTTTTCTGGTCTTCAGGTGTTGGCAAAATATCGCCATCAATACGATGATCAGCCACAAGGAACTGTTTTAAAGTTTGATTCACATCATCTAGCTTAACTTTTTCTACAGAATCTAAATCTTTAAAATATTGATCCCATTGCCCGCCAGCGACGGTGTAATCACTTAAACGTGACCCCAGTGCTACCGCATCTTTCGTGATTAGATCACCTTGAGTTTTCATTAAACTTTTAACACGATTTAATTCAACTTCAGTAAAAGGCTTCCCTTTTTCAATGCCTGCTAACAAAGAACTTTCAACTTTTTTAGGGTCATTACTTGGTGAATAAATAGCACCTAGAAACACCACATTAAAATCTTGGTCTAACCAAGTACTAGCTTCTACATTTGTGGTAATACCTGTTTCCACCATATTTTGGTATAGGTGACCACTTGGTTGCATGGTATATAACAAAGGAGCTAAAGCGAGTGTCGGCTGAATTTTGGTATTTTTACCATTAATATAGATATGGAATTTAGCCAGATCACTGCCCTTTTTCACCATGAATTGACGATTTTTTATTTTTGTAGAGTCAAGCACAGGAATCTGTACAGTTTTAGGAACCGCTCTTGCCGCAATTGGACTAAAATATTGATCTATTGTTTTTAAGACATCAGTCTTATCAAATTTACCTGAAATGACCATAACAGCATTATTAGGTGCATACCAGCTACGATAGAACTGGTTCAATTCAGTCATCTTAATAGATTTAAGCTCAGGCAAATCGCCAATCGGTAAACGTCCTAAATATTGGTTACCGTAAGCTGACTTCCACATTTGATCCATCAGCACAGCAAAAGGCTGATCCATACGGACTTCACGTTCACGCTTTACAATTTCAATCTCGGAAGGAACAAACTTTTCTTGAAGAACTAATTTATCCATACGCTCAGATTCAAGATACAGTACCTGATCAAGCGCAGTTTTTTCTGGACGAACGATATTAGTATATTTTGTTGAATAATAATCAGTGCTGGCGTTTGTCATCAATGTATATTGATCTAAACGACGCTGGAATTCTTCCCCTTTAACATTTTGTGTCCCCTTAAAAGCCAAGTGCTCAAGCAAATGAGCTAAGCCACTTTTACCTTGCGGGTCATTTAATGAGCCTGTTAAATAAATGGTATTAATAAAGATTTTATTTTCTTTGTCATTCGGTGCAAGCACAATCCGAAAACCATTATCTAATTTATATTCCTCAATATTTTGCTTACTTTTTACTAGTGTAGTTTGTGCCCAAGACGCAGCACTTAAACCAAGAATACATAGGGAGAGTGTCAGTTGTTTAAACTGCATAAACATATAAATACCAATTAATTTGAATAATAAAAAATCAATAGTTGTGGGACTATAGTAGGAAATTTGAACTAATTTTCATAGTAAAGTTTTGAAAAAAAAGCCGTTTATTTAAACGGCCTTATATTTTAAGGAAAAATTTCAGCTTGCATATAAAGCTTCCCATACCCTGAAACTTCAATACGTTCCTGATTCAGGACATTGCAATACAAAACGCCTCCACGGCTAGAAGCCTGATAAGCAATAATATTATTTTTATCGAGTTTCTCTGCCCATAATGGCGCTATTGCCGTATGAATTGAACCCGTAACCGGATCTTCCTCAATGCCCGCGACAGGTGCAAAATAACGCGATACACAATCATATTGTTGATCGGCTTTTGAGGTGATTGCAACATCCATCCCTGCAGTAGTAATCGCAGTCCGTTTACCTAAGGCTTTAAGTAAGTTCATGTCAGGTTGCTCATCTAATACGTCCTGCACTGATTCATACTCAACAATGTAGGCTTGAACATTTTGATAAACCGCTTTAAAAGGCTTTGTTAATGCTTGACGTAAAATAGCTGGATAATCTTCAACTTGATGAGCTTTGCGAATTGGAAAATCCATTCTGATTTTGCCATCTTCATCTTGGTGAACCACAAAAAGGCCCAAATTTCGTACATGGAAATTAATTGTCTTTTTCTCGGTAAAATCTTTAAATAATACAAAAGCACTGGCAAGTGTTGCATGCCCACAGAAATCAACTTCAACTGTTGGAGTGAACCAACGGATTTCATAGTTTTCAGAGTCTATAATTTTTACAAAAGCAGTTTCAGACAAATTATTCTCAAGTGCTATCTTCTGCATTAAATCTACATCTAACCACTCTTTTTCAACAACGACAGCGGCCGGATTTCCACGAAATAACTGTTTTGTAAAAGCATCAACTTGATACATTTTCATGATAGTGCTCTCTTTTGTAATAGGCCTATTTTCGAAAATTATTTAAAAGAAAAACAGATACAGTTTTTTAAAATTAACATCACAGTGGCAATTTATGCCTATAAAAAAACGACTCATCCAGAGTGGATGAGCCGTTTAGTATCAATTGTTAATGATGTTGAGTTAACTCAATTTCATCTTCACTGTTTAATATTTCTTTATCAGTTTGACCCATCAATTGGCTCGTAACAACACCAGCAGTCATCGAACCATTTACGTTTAACGCAGTACGTCCCATATCAATGAGTGGCTCGATTGAAATAAGAAGTGCAACCAACGTTACAGGTAAACCCATTGCAGGAAGAACAATCAGTGCAGCAAAAGTCGCACCACCACCTACTCCGGCAACTCCAATTGAACTTAAGGTCACAATACCGACTAACGATGCAATCCACATTGGGTCTAAGGTGTTAATACCCATAGTTGGTGCAACCATCACTGCCAACATTGCAGGATACAAACCCGCACAGCCATTTTGACCAATGGTGGCACCAAAAGAAGCAGAGAAACTTGCAATTGATTCAGGCACACCCAAACGACGAGTTTGCGTCTCAATGCTCAGTGGAATACTTGCTGCACTTGAACGACTAGTAAATGCGAACGTTAAAACTGGAGCAACTTTCTTAAAGAATTTAAGAGGAGAAACACCTGTAAGCGTCAAAATAATGGCATGTACGATAAACATAATCGCCAAGCCTAAATAAGACGCCACCAAGAAACCGCCTAGATTTAAGATATCTGCGACATTTGAACTAGCCACAACTTTGGTCATAAGTGCAAATACACCATACGGCGTAAGTGTCATCACGAGACGAACGAGCTTCATTACCCATGACTGCAACGTCTGAATCGCCGTAAGAATACGTTGACCTTTTTCTGCGTCGTCCTTCATTAGGTTAAGCGCTGCTATACCTAAAAAGACGGCGAAAATAACCACGCTAATAATTGAAGTTGGGTTTGCACCAGTTAATTCAGCAAATGGGTTACTTGGAATAAAGGAGAGAATAAACTGCGGTACACTTAAATCGGTAACTTTACCTACATAATCTGTATTAATCGCAGTTAAACGTGCAGTTTCAGCAGCACCTTGCACCAAACCTTTTGCCGTTAAGCCAAACAGATTGGTAACAAATACCCCTACCAGTGCAGCAATCAGCGTTGTAAAGAGTAAAGTACCGATCGTATAAAAACTGATTTTGCCTAAAGAAGATGCTTGGTGTAATTTTGCCACCGCTCCCAAAATAGACACAAATACCAAAGGCATCACGACCATTTGTAAAAGTTTTACATAGCCGTTTCCAACGATATTAAACCAGCTAATAGATTCAGCAAGAATCGGATGGCCACCGCCATAAATCAAATGTAGTCCTAAACCAAACACCACACCTAGAACTAAGCCAGCCAGAACTTTTTTAGATAAGCTCCAGTCCGTTTTACGTGTTTGGGCGAGTAAAAATATTAACCCGACAAAAACCACAATATTGATGATTAAGGGTATATTCATTCCCAAACTCCAAATTATTGCTTGTGTCATCTTTCAAGGGGGGATATTTGACCATAGCCAGCCTATATAAACTACCCTTTTCCACAATTTTATAGCATCAAGATGATTACAAACCTCTGTGAGAATATAAAATGACTTTTTCATACATATATATCACTTTTAATTTATAAATTAAGTTGGATATTTACGTATGAAAATCAATCACAACCTAAGCAACCTTTAATTCAAATTGTTGCTCAATAAAATGAATAAACTGCTTTAAATTGGTTCCCCATGTTTCAGGAGACTGGGCAATCAAGTAGGTAGTAAAATGAGCCGATTCAGTATTAAGTTCAAAACAACTTAATGACACTTTCTCGACTACTTTGTTTAGATATGACTTTGGCAATAAAGCAAAACCAACGCCTAATTCCACACAGCTTACAATCCCGTCCAGACTGCCCATTTCCATAATTTGTGAAGGCGGAACACTGTGATCATTTAAAAATAACTCGATTGCATGACGATAAGAACAACCTTGTCGAAACGCAATAAATCGGGTCTTTGCAAGCTTGGCAACATCTGGAAAGTGAGTTTGCTGTTTCGGACAAACCAAAACCAATTGTTCTTTCCAAACAGGTAAACTATACAACTCTGGAATTAAATATTTAGAAGCAACAAAAGCACAATCGACCTCTCCTTGCTGCACAGCGCTTAACAAATATCGTGTCGGGTGAGTTTGCAGCTCAATCGGCAAATTCGGATATTGCTGCATACATTGATTGAGTAATTGAGGTAACCGTATGGCTGCTGTCGTTTCCATACTACCCAAACGAATGGTTTCGTTCGGGTCAATATCACCCTCTTGAAAGATTTTTTTCGCTTTATTATGTAGAGCAATCATTTGAACAGCGTAACTATGCAGCTGTTGTCCGGCATTCGTTAAGGTCACTGGGTTATTACGATTGAATAAAATAACCCCTAACTCTTCTTCAAGCTTTTTCACATGGCTCGTGATATTCGATTGAACCGTATACATTTTTTGTGCAGCCAAGGAAAAACTTCCACTCTCTGCAACAGTTAAAAAAAACTCTAGAGACTTAAGCAACATAGCGCTATCTCAAAATAAGATAATCATCATCATATTAAATCATTTTTAAAGATTTAAAAACTTGCTTTTAATAATAAAAAAAATTGAGCGTCCTCTCATGTCTACGTTTTATCGAATGAGCTTAATTGTCTTTTTGGCAACTTGTTTGGGAATTGGTGTTTTTAGATTTTCCTATACTGCGCTTATGCCCATCATCATCGAGCAATACCACTGGACTCACGATTTTGCCAGTTACTTAGGCAGCGCAAATTTATTGGGATATCTCATTGGCGCCTTATTGGCGCTATTGAGTATTAAAGAAAAGTACATCCCACCCATGATTGTCTTGTCGGCTATAGCTGGTAGCCTCAGCCTACTAGGCTGCTCATTCCTGGATATGCCTTTGGTGTGGTTCATTTTTTGGCGTACGATTTCAGGTATTGCTGGCGGCTTACTAATGATTTTGGCACCTAGCTTTGCAATGAAATACACTCCCAACACGCAAAGATTAAAAGTTAACTTTTTAGGATTTAGCGGAATTGGTGTGGGCGTTTTATCTGCCACCATTATTATTCCCCTACTTCAAAATATGCCTATTTATTATGTTTGGAATATTTTCGCGGGTCTTTCGCTATTAGGAAGCTTAACTCTTTATCGATTATTAAGTCCTAATACTGCCCAGATTATTAAACCACAATCGACCTCTTTACAAGCCTCACAAAAATCACGTTTAGGCCTTGTCATTATTATTGCCTATATGTGTAGTGCCTTTGCATATATTCCACACTCTTTGTTTTGGATGGATTATTTATCTGGAACTCTGCATTTTCCCTTACAGCAAAGAAATCTATTTTGGGTTCTCTATGGATTAGGAAGCTGTATTGGTGCACTTGTCGCTTATTGCTTAAGCAGACTAATCGGATATCTACAGGCCATTAAATGGTTATATACCATTTACAGCTTAGCCGTTGTTTTGCCGTTCCTTTCACATACCGCATCTTTACTGGCCTTATCTTCGCTTCTGACAGGCTTACTGACTCCCGCAACCGTATTTATTAGTTCTTATAGTCTGCTACAGATTTATGAGCACCGTTATCAAAAGCTTTGGAGCCTTGCCACCATTGGCTTTGCCAGTACTCAACTTTTGGGTGGTGTTGTCATTAGTACTTTGCATCATTTGCATTGGTCTTATGCCCATCTCTTTCTTTTGGGTGGAACCGTTCTTCTCTTTGCGGTTTGCCTTTTAATTTCCCAACGCCCTTCTTTCACCTCAACTTTCGGAGAAACCAAATCGTGAAAACTCTGCTCTTTCCTTTATTTCTAGTTACTTTCGTTCTTGTTATTCAAGCCCTAGACCAGAGTTATCAAAAGAAAACTGGTTTTATTAAATCTCCGAAACATCCCGAATTTATGCAATAAAAAAAGCCCTCAACCGAGGGCTTTTTAATAGAAGATTACTCACCCATATGTTTGATAATCGCATCACCAAATTCAGAACAACGTAATAAGGTTGCACCTGGCATTAGGCGCTCAAAATCGTAAGTTACGGTTTTAGCAGCAATCGCCCCAGAAATTCCTTTAATGATCAGATCAGCAGCCTCTGTCCACCCCATATCACGCAGCATCATTTCCGCAGAAAGAATAATAGAACCAGGGTTTACTTTATCCTGTCCCGCATATTTAGGTGCGGTACCATGAGTTGCTTCATATACTGCAATAGCACCACCAATATTTGCACCAGGTGCAATACCAATGCCACCTACTTCTGCTGCCAAAGCATCAGAAATATAATCACCGTTTAAATTTAGCGTGGCAATAACAGAGTAATCGGCTGGGCGCATGAGAATTTGTTGTAAAAACGCGTCTGCAATGACATCTTTGATAATGATATCTTTACCAGTTCTAGGGTTTTTAATTTTAACCCATGGACCTCCATCAATTAGCTCTCCACCGAAACGATCAAGAGCCAATTCATAGCCCCATTCTTTAAATGCGCCTTCGGTATACTTCATGATATTACCCTTGTGAACCAGCGTCACAGAAGGCTTATCATTTTCGATTGCAAACTGAATGGCTTTACGGACTAAACGCTGTGTTCCTTCTTTTGAAACAGGTTTAATTCCAATACCACATCCTTCAGGGAAACGGATTTTTGTGACACCCATTTCTTCTTGAAGGAACTTAATGACTTTTTTGGCTTCTTCAGAATCGGCTTTCCACTCAATACCTGCATAGATATCTTCCGAGTTCTCACGAAAGATCACCATATCAGTTAATTCGGGGTGTTGAACCGGTGAAGGAACGCCTTCAAACCAACGTACTGGTCGTACGCAAACATATAGATCTAATTCTTGGCGCAAAGCAACGTTGAGTGAACGAATGCCTCCACCTACTGGTGTGGTTAAAGGACCTTTGATGGATACAACAAACTCGCGGAGTGCTTCGAAAGTTTCTTCGGGCATATAGTTGCCATAAATTTTATTGGCTTTTTCGCCGCAATACACTTCCATCCATTCGATTGAGCGTTTGCCACCGTATGCTTTTAAAATAGCTGCGTCTACGACTGCTTTCATTGTTGGTGTAATATCCACACCAATACCATCACCCTCAATGAAAGGAATAATTGGATGATTTGGTACGTTCAGTGATAGGTCTGCATTTACTTTGATTTTGTCGCCATCGGCAGGAACCACGATCTTCTGATAACCCATTGTGTAGATTCTCCCTTTTATAATACTTAATTAACTAAAAATAATTATCGATAAACAATACTTTCAACTTTTATTAACGCATAATAGCTTAATCGAATTTAATTCTTTTTGAGATTTATGTGGGAAATAAGCAAATTTCGCACTTAAATATAGCTCAATGTTTTCTCTAGTTATTTGAAAGAAGAAGCCATTTTTTATGAAAATTGTGATTCTCAACAAGCCATATGACGTTCTCTCCCAGTTTCGTAAAGACGAAGCGCACATGACCGTCTCTGACTTTGTTGATGACCCGACTTTGCGCTTGGCAGGCCGTCTTGATATGGACTCTGAGGGTTTAGTTTTTTTAACCGATCATGGTGGTCTGAATCAGTTCATTACCAACCCTGCAAATAAAAAATACAAAACGTATTTAGTTCAAGTTGATGGCGATGTAACCGAAGAAGCGCTTGAGCAACTTCGTAAAGGTGTAGAACTGAATGATGGTATGACGCTTCCTGCAAAAGCCATTAAAGTAAGTGAACCTGAATGGTTATGGGAACGCAATCCACCCGTACGTTACCGTGCAAATATTCCAACATCTTGGATTGAGATTTCAATTTGTGAAGGCCGTAACCGCCAAGTTCGTCGTATGACTTCTGCGGTAGGTTTTCCAACTTTACGTTTAATTCGTACTAAAATTGGCTCAATTGACTTAGTTCAACTTGGCTTAAGACCGGGTGATGTAAAAGAAATTGAACCATTACTCTACCCTGACTTTAAAGATGTACCAGCTGAACAGCCTTATCGCTCGCGTTCATACGTGAAAAAGCCAGGCGGTACGGGTGGCAAACCAATGGTTCGCAAGAACAAAGATGGTTCTGCGAAAAAGTCTGGTACAAAACGTATTTGGCAAATGGATGAAAGCGAGAAACCACGTCGTAAGACCAATGGTACAACTCGCCCAAATACCAAAGCACCACGTGGTCGTGGCCGCAATGGTCGATAAGATTTAATCTTTTAAAAGCTCACATCAGTGGGCTTTTTTAATATCTTTTTTTAAGAAATAAAAAACCGGTGCATATGCACCGGCTCTTAAGCTATTTACTAACGAGTGAGTAATTAAGCCTTAACTGTTGCAAGAGCTGCATTAAATGTAGCACTTGGACGCATTACAGCATTTACTTTAGTTGGGTCAATTGCGTAGTAACCACCGATGTCCGCTGGTTTACCTTGTACTTGAGCAAGTTCAGCAACAATCTTCTCTTCATTTTCAGCTAAAGCTTTAGCAAGAGGAGCAAATTTAGCTTTCAACTCAGCATCTTCGTTCTGAGCAGCAAGTGCTTCAGCCCAGTAAAGTGACAAGTAGAAGTGGCTGCCACGGTTGTCGATTTCACCAGTACGACGTGATGGAGACTTGTCATTGTCAAGCAATTTACCAGTCGCTTCATCAAGTGTCTTCGCAAGTAACTTAGCACGAGCATTATTTTCTTTAATGCCCATCTCTTCTAAAGATACTGCAAGCGCAAGGAACTCACCAAGTGAATCCCAACGTAAGTGGTTTTCTTCAACAAGTTGTTGTACGTGTTTTGGCGCTGAACCACCTGCACCAGTTTCGTACATACCACCACCCGCCATTAGCGGAACGATAGACAACATTTTTGCAGAAGTACCAAGTTCCATAATTGGGAACAAGTCAGTTAAGTAGTCACGTAAGATGTTACCAGTCACAGAAATCGTGTCTAGGCCACGTACTACGCGCTCAAGTGTGTAACGCATTGCACGTACTTGAGACATGATTTGGATATCAAGACCAGTCGTATCATGATCTTTTAAGTACTTTTGTACTTTCTTGATCAATTCGTTTTCGTGTGGACGGTACGGGTCAAGCCAGAAGATTGCAGGCATGCCTGAGTTACGTGCACGAGTTACTGCAAGTTTAACCCAGTCACGAATCGGAGCATCTTTAACCTGACACATACGCCAGATATCGCCTTCTTCCACATTTTGAGTCAATAACACTTCACCAGTGTCAAGATCGGTAATGTTTGCAATACCAGCTTCTGAAATCTCAAAAGTCTTATCGTGAGAACCGTATTCTTCAGCTTTTTGAGCCATCAAACCAACGTTTGGTACTGTACCCATAGTCTTTGGATCGAAGTTACCATGCCACTTACAGAAGTTGATCATTTCTTGGTAAATACGGGCAAATGTTGATTCTGGCATAACAGCTTTAGCATCATACTGCTTACCATCAGCACCCCACATTTTACCACCAGCACGGATCATTGCTGGCATAGAAGCATCAACGATGATGTCGTTTGGAGAGTGGAAGTTTGTGATGCCTTTTGCCGAGTCAACCATTGCAAGTGCAGGACGGTGTTCTTGACAAGCATGTAAGTCTTCAATGATTTCTTCACGCAACGAAGTTGGAAGAGTTTCGATTTTCTCGTATAACCCAGCCATACCGTTATTTACGTTAATACCTAACTCGTCAAATAACTTACCGTGTTTTTCGAAAGCTTCTTTGTAATAGATTTTCACACAGTGACCGAAAACGATCGGGTGTGAAACTTTCATCATTGTCGCTTTTACGTGTAAAGAGAATAAAATTCCCGCTTCTTTACAATCGTCAAGTTCTTTTTCATAGAAATCACAAAGTGCTTTCTTGCTCATGAACATTGAATCAATGATTTCACCTTCTTGAAGCGCAACTTTTGGCTTAAGAACAATGCTCTTACCACTATTCGTGATAAGTTCCATTTTCACATTACGTGCGCGATCAAGTGTCATTGATTTTTCACCATGGTAGAAGTCACCTTCTTCCATATGTGAAACGTGAGTTTGTGACCACTGTTTCCACTCGCTCATTGAATGAGGGTGTTTTTTCGCATAGTTTTTAACTGCTGCTGGAGCACGGCGGTCAGAGTTACCTTCACGAAGGACAGGGTTTACTGCTGAACCAAGGCACTTACCATAACGAGCTTTGATTGATTTTTCTTCTTCAGTCGTTGGATTTTCCGGATAATCAGGAATTGCGTAACCTTTTGATTGAAGCTCTTTGATACATGCAGTTAATTGCGCAACAGACGCACTAATGTTCGGGAGTTTGATAATGTTTGTATCTGGATCTTGTGTAAGACGACCTAGCTCTGCAAGGTTGTCGGATACCTTTTGCTCTTCACTTAGGTAATCAGCGAATTCTGCGAGCACACGTGCAGCTACAGAGATGTCACTTTTAATAATCTCGATGCCAGCTGGCTTGGTAAAGGTCTCAATGATCGGCAGTAGCGAATAGGTCGCCAATAATGGCGCCTCATCAGTCAGTGTGTAAATAATAGTTGACTTTTCACCAGCCATATATAGCCCCTTCCGTTTGATTGAGTGTTGAGGACCGAGCTTGTGGCCCAGTGCCTACGAACCGATATGCTTAAATAAAACCCTGAGAGTATCGGCTCTCATTGTCTTCCAGTCAACGAAATATCCAGTGATAACGACATTTCGCAGCGAAATAATACATAATTTAAATCTATTGATAATATTCCTATACCCAACTTTAAGTAATACATCATTCATCATTACTTTTTTATGGACTGAATATGATTAAATTACATGAGATATCTTTCAGAGTTCTGACAATTATTATACTTTTCATTCAAAACAAACTCAAAGATAAAACGAATCTCATCGTTTAGTAGCACTTAAAAATAAAAAACCGATGTAGAAAACATCGGTTTTTTATAAACTATTTAACTGTTATTTAAGCTTTTAACCATTTTTCAGTTTTAGCCTGATCTTCAATAATAAGTTCAACTTCAGTTAAATCAGATGTAGCACACTCAACTTCAAAAGATAGTAACTCATCGCGACGGAAAGCAAACAAGGTATAAATACCGCCCTGCTTTGCATACTTCTCAACAAGTTTAGTGGTCGCTTTTAAACCATCAATTGCAATAATTACATCATTGGCAGAAATACCTGCTTTCGCTGCTGCGCTATCACGGCGAGCACTTTGCACGAGTACGCCTTCTGGCTTATCAACAAGTTTCAAACCAAGTGGCAAAGATTTGTCAGTTTTAACTCTATAACTTAAGCCAAACTCAGGGAACAGTTGATCAAGTGGCAATTCATCAGTGGTATTAATCAAATGATTAATTTGTTCAATCCAGCTATCACCCGTCAGTTCTTTACATAAATCAAAAATGGTTCTTTCGTTTACTTGCACACCATTTTGAGTGTTTTCATATAACCGACGCATTAAAGCATCGAGACTAGAACCACGTAGGCGTAAACCTAAATCTAGACATAACGCAACTAACGAACCTTTATTGTAGTAACTGGTGCCTGCATTATTCGAGTTTTCATCTTGACGATAAAATTTAATCCATGCGTCAAAACTTGATTCAGCAACTGTTTGAACAAAACGGCCCGGGTTTTGCAAATAACGGTCAATTTGTGCTTTGAGTAAATCAAGATAAGACTTCTGAGAAATTACGCCACTACGTAATAAAATCAGGTCATCGTAATATGAAGTAAAGCCTTCAAATATCCAAAGTAAAGAAGTATAGCCTTCTTGATGCAAATTATAGTTTGCAAAGTTTTCTGGGCGGATAAACTTGACTAACCATGAATGAAAATATTCATGACTACATAAGCCTAAAAAGCGTTGATAATCTTTAGAAGGTTCAGTTGGTTCATTCGATTTTGGCAAATCATCACGCGGTGTAATCAAGCTTGTGCTATTGCAATGCTCTAATCCGCCATAACTATTACCTGTTGCCATGGTCATAAAGGTATAGTTTTTAAATGGTGCCGAACCGAACATATTTATTTCAGCTGCACAAATCTTTTCAATATCGGCTTTTAGGCGATCAATATTGGTATTGTGCGAGCCAGAAATTACGAACTCATGTTCAATGCCGTTCGTCTCAAAACTAAAGCGTGTTTGATCAGCCAATTCAAATGGACTATCAATAAGTTGATCGTAATGATCTGCTTTTAAAGTAAATCGACCTTTAACTAAGCTTTTTGAAGCTAAGCCTGTTGCTAACTGAAAATGCTTTAATTCATCTGGCAAGAAAACTTCGACTTCACAAGCGGACTGCTCCTGCCCCTCTAAAGCCAAACATACACACGCAGGATTAATATATAGACGAGTCTGGTCTACATACGCACCACGGACAGACAAATCATATGCATATACATCATATTCAATCGTCATTAATTCATGATCTGTATTAAATAAACGCCAGCGATTCTTGCTCGTTTTTTTAATGTCCAGCAGACGTCCAGCTTCATCATAAGCTTTAACGGATTCAATATGTTTTGAGAACTCTCGAATTAGATAACTACCCGGAATCCACGTTGGTAGCCAAAGTTCCTGATTCGGGTTGGCTAAAAAACGAATTGTCACGTGAACAAGGTGCTGTTTGTAATCATCGAACTCAATTTGATAATGCAACATAAATTCTTCAATTTAAAATAAGAACGGCTTCACATTAGATTATCACTTTTTTGTATCGTCTTGCGTAGATGTATTTTTTGGCAACAATTCCCACTAGCCTTCCATGAAAAAAAGGCATAGCATGCTGTGCATCTGTGTCCCGTATTTGCCAGTGAAGTTAAGGTCATCCGTGAAATTTTTTCTATCTCTTTTTACCCTCTTTAGTATTTTTTGTACTACCGTAACCAATGCTGCATTACTCAATATTGCACCTGAAAGTGTTGAAGCTGCTGCATGGACTATTGTAGATACTCAATCGGGTCAAATCATTGCTGAGCATAATAGCCATGTTCAACGTGCACCAGCATCTTTAACCAAAATGATGGTTGCATACATTGCCCTAAAAGAGATTAAAGCTGGAAAACTGAAAAAAGAAGAAATCATTACTGCAACTCCAGTGGTTAGTGTTGTGCAGTGGGATGAATCACAAATGTATCTTAAAGCTGGTGAACAAATTTCAGTTGATCAGTTATTGGCAGGTCTAATCGTGATGTCTGCTAATGATGCAGCCGTGACTTTAGCTGAAAAAATCTCTGGTGATGTTCCGCGTTTCGTGCAACGTATGAATCAGGAAGCTCAAGCTTTGGGTATGAAAGATACTCATTTTAGTAATCCTGCCGGAATTACGATGCCTGACCATTTCACTACAGCACACGACCTTAGCTTATTAAGTCAGGCATTAATTAAACAAACCCCTGAATATTTACATTATTCAAAAATGCCAAGCTTTAGCTATAACCAACGCTTCCATCATGCGACAAACCTTGCTTTAAAATATGACCCATATGTAGATGGCCTAAAAACGGGATATACCAAAGCAGCGGGTTATAATTTGGCACTCACAGCTTCACGTCCTTCATTCTCATCTGACTTAACTCAAAGACGTTTATTAGTCATTGTTTTAGGTACGCCGAGTGCTGTAAAACGCGCTGAGATCGCAGATAAATTAATGAATCTTGCTTATACCTATACACGTGATGAAGTGATTATTCCTGAGCAGAAATTAATTGCTGAACTACCTGTTGTAAAGTCGACTTTAAAAATGTTTAAGGTTGAAACAAAGCAACCAACAATTGTAACGACATCTTTATATGCAGACCCAGCACCAATTGACTTAAATACTTTTGATAATGCAACTCAACGCGTTCAAGTACTTGATAGTAATCAACAACTCAAGGTGATTGCTCCACTTGAAACGACTCAAACACATGTAAACATTGAGCTCAATGAAAAACAATTAACTGCGCCATTAATGAAAGTCGTAAGTTTGGCAACAGTATCGATTTATCAAAATAATCAACTGATCCGTAGTCTTCAAATCGAAGATAACGTACATATTGAAGAAGCCAATATTTTCCAAAAAATCGCAATGTGGTTTTCTAGCCTCTTCTCTATTTTTTCGTCAAGTGAACATAGTGCTGCTAAACTCTACCCAGTAGATTCGCACTAAAAACATCAAATTGTGCACAGACGCACAATAATTTTTATAAATAAAAGATGGCATAATTTAGCCATCTTTTTTTATAGAAAAATAATTAGGTGAAAAAATGACCCAAAATTTACATCATATTGTAATTGTTGGTGGTGGTGCTGGCGGCTTAGAACTGGCAACACAACTCGGTGAAACTTTTGGGAAAAATCGTAAAGCAAAGATTACATTGGTTGACCAAAATCTTACCCATATTTGGAAACCATTGCTTCATGAAATTGCTGCTGGCTCTTTAAATCCACACGAAGAACAAACTAACTATTTTGCGCACTCAGAAAAACATCATTACGAATTTGTACTCGGAACATTAGTTGGGGTTAATAAAGATAAAAAATTAATTGAACTAATGCCCCCTCAAGTGTCTAAGGATCAACAGAATCATTCGCAAGAGCTAAGTTATGACACACTTATTTTAGCGCTTGGTTCAGTATCAAATGACTTTAATACCACGGGAGTGCGTGAAAACTGCCATTTCCTTGATAGCAGAAAGCAAGCCGATATTTTCCAGCAAGATTTATTACATCTTTATATTGAAGCTCAGAATCAACCTAATCAGCGAACTTTAAATATTGGAATTGTTGGTGCAGGAGCAACAGGTGTGGAACTGGCAGCTGAGTTAATTGAAACAACTAAAAACTTTTATCGATATGGTTTAAAGAAGATTCATCCAAACCAAGTCAAAATTACACTAATTGAAGCTTCTGAGCGTATTTTACCTGCTCTAAGCGATAAAACTGCTGAACACAGTGCAGGACAACTTAAAAAAATGGGTGTTGAAATTTTAACTCAACATCGTGTTGAAAAAATTGATAAGCATTGCATCTACTTTAGTAATGGTAATCAACTCAAAAGTGATATTACCGTGTGGGCCGCAGGTGTAAAAGCACCAAAAGTATTAGAAAGTTTTACCGATTTTAAACGCGATAACATTAACCGCCTAATGGTCTATGCAACCTTGCAAACCTATTCTGATCCAAATGTATTTGCGTTTGGTGACTGTGCTCATTGCCAACTTGATGCAAGACATCCTCCACTTGGCCCCCGTGCTCAAGTTGCAAGCCAACAGGCCAGCTTTTTAGTCGATGCTATGGCTGCTCGACTAAATGGCCGATCACAGCCGATGTTTACATTTAACGACAAAGGTTCTCTCGTGTCTTTAAGTCGTCATAAAGCCGTTGGAGAATTACTTGGAGATGTCAGCGTACAAGGCTATATTGCGAAAACAATGTATGTGTCTTTATATCGTTTACATCAAGCAACGATTCACGGATATACTCAGGCTGGACTACTCACAATGAAAGATTTACTTACAAGACGTGTACGTCCAAAAATTAAGCTGTATTAAGTTGAATTTTTTAAGTTCGTCCCTATTTATATAAAAACGCATCAGAAAAAGTGCCAAAGATTAAGATTTTGTAGTCTACAAAATTTATTTTTCACTTTATGATGTACGCTTCAATTGATTGAATGGATCAAAAACATGACTGCTATTGCAAATAACCACGTGGTTTCATTCCACTACAAATTAACAAACGCTGAGGGTGAAACACTTGATCAATCTCAAGGTGAACCACTTGCCTATTTGCACGGTGCAGGCAATATCATTCCTGGTTTAGAAAATGCATTAACAGGTAAAACTGTTGGTGAAAAATTCACTGTTAACGTTCCAGCTGCTGAAGGTTATGGCGAATACAACCCAGACCTAGTACAAGAAGTTCCAGCTCAAATGTTCCAAGGTGTTGAGAACATTCAACCTGGTATGCAATTCCAAGCTCAAACAGATGACGGCGTACAGATCGTTACTGTTAAAGCGGTTGAAGGCGACAACGTTGTTGTTGATGCTAACTTCCCACTTGCTGGTCAAGATTTAACTTTTGAAGTTGAAATCGTAGAAATCCGTGATGCTTCTCAAGAAGAATTAGATCACGGTCACGTACACGGTGCTGGTGGTCATCACCACTAATTCATCTTTAAAGATGATAAGAGCAAAGCTTCGGCTTTGCTTTTTTTATGTATTTATTTTTATATAATATTTTGATAATAATTCTTTAACTCACTTCACTCTAAAAGGGCCAATTTTCATGTCAAACGTAAATCAGCTAATTTGGTTTCGTCAAGATTTGAGAGTTCGAGACCATGCTGCTTTATGGCATGCCTCTCAACAAGGGCCTTGTATTGGGTTAATTATTTTATCGCCTGAACAATGGAAAATGCATCATGATGCACCTATAAAAATTAATTTCTATCTACGTCAACTTCAACAACTCAAAAAAGAACTAGAACAACTTAATATTCCCCTTATTATCCAAGTCATTCCTTACTGGAAAGATATCGCTGATTATATTGGTGAACTTAGCACTCAACTTAATATTGAAAATGTCTATTCAAATATAGAGATCGGCGTTAATGAATTAAAAAGAGATAAAACTGTACAAGATTTTTTAAATCAACAAGGCAAAGAACTTTTTTTATTTCATGACCGTACGATTTTTCCTTTACGCTCTATTCGCAACCAGTCACAGCAGCCCTATCAGGTTTTCGGTGCATTCAAAAAAGCATGTTATTCAAAATTAGATATCAGTGGGTTACCTCAATGCTATCCGATTCCAGAAAAGCAAAAAGGCTACCCCACTTCTTTTTCAAAAAGAACCAGCTTAACTTTAGAAGATATCAAAGCTTTGTTTGAGCCTTCTGTTTCTAAAGATCAAGAAGATCTATGGCCAGCTGGAGAAACGTTTGCTCTAGAGCAGCTCGACGTATTTATTAAAGATCATTTATCTGCCTATAAATTAGAACGTGACTTTCCCAATGTAAAAGGAACTAGCCAGCTTTCTCCCTATTTAAACCTTGGAATTTTATCTATCCGTCAGTGTTTACAGGCCCTTTTTAGAGCTGAACATGGTAACTTTCATTTGACGAATGAAGGCCAGCAGACTTGGTTAGATGAACTGCTTTGGCGAGAATTTTATCAACATATTTTATTCGATTTCCCGCATGTTTCTAAACACGTTCCATTTAAAAAGGGTACTCAGAAAATCAAGTGGAATCATAATCCAGAGCACCTCACCGCATGGCAAACGGGCCATACAGGTATACCAATTATTGATGCTGGAATGCGTCAACTTCTAAAAACTGGCTGGATGCATAATCGTGTACGCATGATTACAGCCATGTTTTTATGTAAAAACTTGCTCATCGATTGGCGAGTAGGTGAACAATGGTTTATGGAGCATTTAATCGATGGGGATTTAGCAGCAAATAATGGGGGTTGGCAATGGTGTGCTTCTACTGGAACTGATGCTGTACCTTACTTTAGAATTTTTAACCCTATTGCTCAATCAAAGAAATTTGATCCAAATGGAGATTATATTCGTCAATGGGTTGAAGAATTAGCTCATCTAGACAATAAAACCATTCATGAGCCCTACTCGACTAAAACGAATATTCAGTTAAATTATCCAAAACCAATTGTAGATTTAAAGGAAACTCGTCTTAAAGCAATTGAAACTTTCAAGAGTATTTAGATAAGAGTTGCGTCTTATCTGTTTATTTTTAATTAAAAAATAAGAACAATATTTGACTAAATAGTGACTTTGATCTACAAATAAACATAATAGTTACTTAAAAAGGCCATAAACAACAATAACTTCGCAATGTCTCACGTTTAGTAATAAAAGTATAAAAAAATTAACATTACAAGAAGGTAGCCATAGCTCGCATGCAACAGCAACAAAAGAACCCTGGAAGAACACTCGTCTTATGGATTATCGCAGCTCATCTATTTATGGGCATAGTGGCGTATGAGTGGTTGCCTGTAAGTTTTAGAGGAAGCTGGATTTTTATTCTCATTCTTTTAATTTCTGGAGCTTTTTTACAAGTTGGCGCATCTTTAATTGTGGGCTTAGTCGCTTTTATCGGTGTTGCAGTATATTTTCTACTCGACTTAGGAGCTCAGACACATATTGAACGTCAGCTTCTTTTACTTTTTATTATTCCCCTCATTCCTCTTTTTCTGAGTGCTGTTCGCCATAATATTGAAATTAACGTTCAAAAATACCGCGATATTCAAAGTTATGACCGTAATTATCGCCGTGATATTTTCCCGCTTAGTGCACTCAAGTATTTCCAACGTAGTTTCTTTAAGCTTCTTGATCATCATAACATACAAGACTATGAAGTCTTTGAAATTAGAATTCTCAACCGAAGCTTAATTAAAGAAATGTTAGGCGACGATGTGTGGAAAACCACTCAAAATGAGATGATCAAAATTTTGAGTCAGCATCATCCACAAGAAATCGTTTTCCAGTTTGCTGATGATGATCTTGAAACTATATACAGTATTGTAATTCGCAAGCAAAAAACGGATGAAGAGCCTGAATTTATTAAAAAGCTAAAAGAAATTATGACTTTGCGGCTTGAAGTCGAATATAAAGTTATTCAGATTCCACCTGAAGAGGAGATTACTTAATGTCTAATCTTCTTAATATTTGTGGAATTATTATTGCATCTAGTCAGTATCCGGATGCCACTTTACAGCAGTTCTATCGACAATATTATCATTGTGAGATTAAAACTGAACACACCAAAACAGAAGTTCAAAGCACAGACGATCTTTCCATGTTTTTTCCATATCAGGATACATGGTGGCCTATTTTTACAATTGACCAGATCAGCTCCGATAGCTTTCAACGACTTATTCATAAAGGGATTAAGCCCGGCATTATATTGCCAGATGAAGTTTTTAGCTTTTCTCATTATTTCTTGCTCAAAGAAGCAGTCAGTCAAGGTGCGATTCCGATTGCACTTTATAAATCAGAACAGCCACAATATTTTGCGGCTAAAGCCACATTTTCAACTGCAATTGGGTTGCGCCCAATGGCTGCTTTTGTCTCAACGGGATGGGATGAAAATTTAATTTCACAGAACGCTGGTAGTTATATTATTCAATTTAACTCTTCGCAGCTCCCGTTACCCTCTAGAGAAATTAAGCAAAAACAGCATTTATTTTATTCGGCTAAACGTTTTAACGGTCATATTTCTGGGTATGAAATTATTATTAATCCTCCTGCTGATCTACCCACAACAAATATTCGATATCCTCAACTGGGAATATCATGGAAATTTAATAAGATTAATTACATAAGTACGCCTGAAGAAGTAGAGACTAGTCTTATTGGCTATATTTTCATTGGGTTAAGTACCGTTGTAGTTCCACTCGATCTAATTCTCACGAGTACCTACCCAGACCTCCTTGGTACGTTTGGTAGCTATATTTCATGGATCTCCTTAGTAGTGGGGTTGATTTTATTGGTATTGCTCATCTCGTCTATTATTAGGAGGGTTAAATCAAATGGCTCCCATTGATATTCTCTTCTTATTTGGCTTTTTAGGGATTTGGATTCCACAAGCATTTTGGGCGTGGTTAAGTTATCAAGCTTGGAAATATTCAAAAACAGCTGAAAAAGAGCTACAAAACCTTCCTATACCAGAAAGATGGCCTGTTTTGAGTGTCTTGATCCCTGCCTATAATGAAGGGGTTGTGATTGAAGATACTTTGCATGCAATTGCTCAACAAGATTACCCAGCCGAAGCATATGAAGTTTTACTTATTAATGATGGTTCAAAGGATAACACCTTAGAAATCGCCGAAAATTTGGCAAAAATTTATCCTTGCATAAAGATTGTTAATGTTCCTAAAGGAATGGGTGGTAAAGGTAAATCTAGAACGCTTAATAATGGCCTCCCCCATGCTAGAGGCGAATTGATTGTTGTTTATGATGCAGATAGTACGCCTGAACCCGACTGTGTCCGCTTGCTAGCTCAAACCCTGCTTGCCGATAAAAAATTAGTAGCCGTTAATGGAAAAGTAAGAACACGTAATTGGCAAGATAGTATTTTGACCCGATTTATCGCAATTGAGTTCATCTTTTTCCAATGGATTTTCCAAGGCGGTCGTTGGCAACGTTTTGAATTATCTACATTGATGGGTACTAACTATGTGATTTGGCGTGATGCTTTAGAAACCTTAGGTGGTTTC
The DNA here is from genome assembly GCF_016809775.1 of Acinetobacter sp. C13. Lineage (NCBI taxonomy): Bacteria > Pseudomonadati > Pseudomonadota > Gammaproteobacteria > Moraxellales > Moraxellaceae > Acinetobacter > Acinetobacter sp. C13. The sequence continues at coordinate 195,385 of NZ_JAFBJL010000002.1, read as the reverse complement.
GATGAAAAGTCATTGGTCGATGACACTGAAATGAGTTTTAGGATTTTTATCGGCCAAAAACGAATTAAATGGGTGCCCTATGCGATTGGTTGGCAGCAAGACCCCCCATCTCTGAGTGTATTTGTGAAACAGCGCTCACGTTGGACACAAGGTAATTTTTATGTAACTCGTAAATATTTGCCCGTAGCATTAAGAACACCTTTTCCTATAGGAATTGAAATTCTAAATAACATTATGTGCTACATACTTTTTGTACCCGCTTTATTCTGGAGTCATATCACGTTAACCCTTGGGTTGCTTGATATAGCAGGTATTTCAGTTCCGGGTCCATTTACCACGTTATGGGGACTCTCATTTTGCTTATATGTTGCACAAATGTGGTTTACCCTTTCACTCGAAAAAGTAAAACCAGAACTCTATTTTTATTCGGTTCTATCGTATGTAAGTTACTCACAAGTTTTTCTATTCATTGTATTTAAAGCCGCATATGACATGCTTAAAAATAAAATACAGGGTAATTCCCTTCAATGGTACAAAACGGAACGTAGCAAGGAGAAAAAATAAATGAAAAAGACTTTTGATCTCTACAACACAGCTCAAGTGCTCCTTGCCAGCACCAGTCTTATGCTCGCCATGTCTGCTCATGCTTACACATGGAAATTGGACGACATTAGTACTTCTACTAAATACACAGTCGAGCCTCATTTTTTCTATATTGGCAAAGGTGCCCAGTGGCAAAACATTCAATTTTCAAGTGATTATTCCACTGAAAGTGATACAACTTTACTTGTAAAATATGATGACAAACTCATTTATAACACTACGCTAAGTGGGGATGGTCAAGTCAAATTTGATATTCCAGTAAGTCAAAGTGGCTTTCATCGTTTAGATTTTATTATTCAACAGTATGCTAAACCAACTACACGGAATCAAACCAAAGAAACATTCTGTACAGAAGATATTGATCACCTAACGTATTTAAGCAATTCCCAACTCGACTTTACGCCTGTTCGTAATGAGTATCGCTTAAAAGATTTGCCAGATGCTTTATATAACCCTCAAGCGAGACGACCTACTCCATTTGTTGGCATTTTAAAATATAACCGTAAAGAGATTATAGAAGCGTCTATGCTCGCTAGATTAGCAAGTTCATGGACTTCAATAACACCCGTTGAATGGGTTGATTCAGGACAAACCAATTTAAATCCTGAAACAAACTTTATTATTGAAGTTATTCACTCACCAACACCATTAAAAGGCGGAGCATTAGTACAAATCGCGAAACCTGTAGAAAGTGTGCCGACTCTAACAATTACCTATCACACTCAACAAGATTTAACGAGCGCAGTAAATGGGCTAATTAATCCTTCTTATGTGCAACAACTTAGTACAGGAAGCGCAATTTTTCCAAATGCGATATCTAACCCAACCTGGGCTCAATTTAAAAAAATAGATACTCTCGCCGATTTAGGAATTGAAGACTTCAGATTAAATCATGCTGAAAAAAACTTATTCCTTGACTTCCCTTCAGTATGGCAACCAACAGATATCTTGCAAGGGCAAATTGCACTTCGTATTCAAAGTGGTTTATTACAAGGTTCCAATATTACAGCTTGGATTGATGGTGGGCTCGCAGGAAGTATGAAAACGGCGGATCTTGCTTCAGACCCAGTAAACCGTCAATTCAATATTTTTGCAAAAGCCATTTCTAATACGACAAATTTTAGTCTAAAGCTTGAAAACTCAGTAATTGCCAATTCCCAATGTTTACCTAACGCGCATGGTTCACTCTGGATTGATACAGCCAAGTCTACTGTAAAGCTTCCCCACAAACTTAAAAATGGTGTAGCTGCAATTTCAATGACTTTAGCAACGACGCCTACAATTGCGATTGATGATCAATCTGGTGCATTAAATATTGCTATTATCTTAGGACAAACCGCGAAAAAAATGCTTTTAACACCAGCACCAATGCCTCTCAACCTAGTCCGTTATTCACCGAGTGCGCCTCAATCCATAAATGTCCGTGTGAATAAAGATATTTATCAACAACAGGTGTTAATGCATCAGGATATTATCTATGCACCTGCTGCGCAGAATGGTTTCATTGTTAGTTATAACAATAATCGCTTTGATGTAATTACCGACTCAGAAGGTGGCGCACAAACTTTTATGCATCTTTGGGAAAAGATCCAACATAAGATTCCAAACAACGTAACAAAAATGCTGGTTTCAGAAAATGGGAATATTTATGTTTTACAAAAACTCATTGTCGGAAATCAAAAGGCTCCTTTAATCCAGCAGTCTTCTTTCTTCTTACTAGTTGTGATTATCTCTGCAATTATGATAATAATTATCTTCTTGTGGTACTGGTTAAGACGAAATAATGAGAAAACAGATACCAATTAAAATAGTTGCATTTATTATTTTAATTATATGTAGTGTCGTCGTATATGCGGGGCTTTTCAAACACCAAGGTCAAGCCCCCAATATTGAAGGCATTTTCTGGCAGCCCGACAATAATACAACTCCTCCAGAGGGAAATTGGCACTATTTAGGGGTTAATACATTTGTTCCTCAATGGTCTGTGGTTGAATCTAAATCATGGTGGAAAGAATCAAATTTTCCTCAATGGGAAAAAGCCATTAATTTAGAAAAAATTAAACAAGAACCTTGGGCTAAAAATCTCATATTAGGCTTAGCAGGCGAATATAATGAACCTAAAGCTCGGGCAAATGTCATTGAGTTAGGTGAAAAATCTGCTCAAATTATAAAAGAACAAAAAACGATACCTAAAGGTTATTATTTTCCAGTAGAGGCAGATCCAACTTGGCTACGAGTCAGTGCTTTAGGCCATGTATTGTCAGAGCTCCCCTCACCAGTCTGGGTGAGCATTTATAGTGGCGAAACTGAGCCTGCAAATTATGATTTATGGGTTAAAAGCTGGCTGCCTGACCATACGGGAGTTTTTTTCCAAGATGGTGTTGGCGTAGGAGTTCGATCACCTAAACAGGCCAAACATATTTTAGACCAGCTTGAACATAAACTTGGAAAAGACAAAGTAATTATAGTGTTAGAAGCTTTTAGATTGAAAAAGAATGGGCAATTTAGAGCCGCGTATCCTTGGGAAATTATTTCTCAGCTAAAAGCGTATGAAGGCAAAACTGTTTATATTTTTGATGGGCCACATTACATGAGCCGCTGGTGCGTTAATATTGTGAGCTTATGGTACCGTCTCACTTATGGTGGTGTTAATAAAGCCATAAGTGAGAAGAAATTCTTAACTCATAAGTATGCCAATTCATAAGATTTAGCAATTTGATCGAGAATACGTTGAGCTGCTTGCCCATCGCCAAATGGGTTTTCTACGTGCGCCATTTTCTCATAGTGCTGTTGGTCGGTGAGTAACTTTTCAGCTTCTTCAATAATTTTTTGTTGATTCGTACCCACTAAAACACCTGCTCCCACTTCAACCACCTCTGGTCGCTCGGTAGTGTCCCGCAGGATTAAAACTGGCTTATTAAATGATGGACTTTCTTCTTGTAAGCCACCCGAATCTGTCAAAATAAAAGTAGATCGGTCTATGACTGCCAATAGACTTGGGTAATCTAATGGTTTAACAAGATGGATTTGGGAATGATCTTTAAACTTATCATGCACCACATCATGTACTGCTGGGTTTAAATGGACTGGCCAAATAAAATGTAAATCAGGATGGGCTTGGGCTAAGTACTCAACCGCGTTGCAAATATTTTGAATTCCACCGCCAAAGTTCTCACGGCGATGGGCAGTAATAAGTACAACTTTGTCATCCTGCTTTAATTGAATTCCATAAGGTTCAAGCTGGTTTTTCAAATCAGATTTTTCAGCAATTAATTTACGTCCTAGATATACCGCATCAACAACGGTATTACCTGTAACTGTAATGAGGTCTGGCTGAATTTGTTCATTAAGTAAATTTCTTTTTGATTGTTCTGTCGGAGCAAAATGCCATCTGGTAATACGTGAAACTAACTGACGATTTCCCTCTTCTGGAAAAGGATGATCTAAATCATAAGAACGTAAACCAGCTTCAACATGCGCAACAGGAACTTTCATTGAAAACGCGACTAAGCCAGCTGCTAAAACAGTTGTTGTATCACCCTGAATAACAATTGCATCTCTTTTTTGTCCATCAGTGTACACATTCTCGATTTGGCTCAAACCATGAATTAAGAGCTGATTTAAACTTTGTCCAGCATTCATAATTTTAAGACGATGGTCAATTTCAACCCCAAAGAAATCTATCGCATCTCTGACCAATTCGTCATGCTGTCCAGTAAAAATCACTTCAACTTGAAAGCGAGGGTCTTGTTTTGCCAATAAAATCACAGGAGCAAGTTTGATTAATTCAGGACGGGTTCCAAATACAATAGATATAAAAATTTTCTTCATTTTAGAAATCCTTATAAAAAACGAGTTCTACTCGAGTATTGTTGTAATGATCTTTCGTATTTACTGGCACATCTTTAAAGTAATTGCCATATAGTCGTTCTACACGTAATTTTATAGGTTGATAATTAAACGGCTGCCATGAAATGCCGGGGCCATATTCAAATAAATTATTGTAATACTCATCTTTACTGTCAGCTAAGGCATGCAATTTCATATAAGCCTGTACAGTGCCCGTTTCCCCCTTATAGACATTCAAACCCGTACGTAATCGCAAGTCACCAATAACGTTATAATCTTCTCTAGAATAAGTTGCTGCGTTGCCATATAAATCAGTGAAGTAATCATTAAAGCAAAGTGAATGATTACAATTATTTTGAGAATACCACTCTTGATAACCCGTCACCCCACCGACAACACTTTCACGAAATTTATCTCTATTTCGATCAATCAGATCATAGCTTCCACCTACTTCTAAATACATGCGCACAGGTATAGAAGTCCAAGGTTGATAATTAGCGCCTACACCTAGAGTTACTGCATTTTCATCAATAATTTCAGGTCGTACACCACCTTGAGATTGAGTATCGCGGTTTAGATTTAAAAAGCCATACACCTGCGCTCGACCATTATCGAGGTTCTTACCATAGCGAGCTTTAAGTGGGAAAATTACATCGTCGTAACGTGATTCATATGAAGGCGCAAAATACACATCACGGAAATAAGTTTTGACCTCTCCTCCACTCAGATTTTTTACAGCCTGTGTCGCTTTAGTCGCAATATCAGCATCTTTAGATTGGGTAAGTTCCTTAAAAACCACCAAAGCCTCTTTGTTATTTTTTTGAGAATTCAGTAGATAAGCTTCTTGGAGTTTTAAATTATCATCTGCTGGATCTAATGCCTCTGCTTTTCTTAGACTTTGCAAAGCTGCATCTTGTTTCCCTAATCGAATTTGTAAATAAGTTAAGCTTTTCCATACTTTAATATCTTGTGGTGTCATCTCTCCAAGTTCTAATAATAACTTCTCGGCATTTTCAGGTTGAGTCTTTTCAATTTTATAAAATTGATCCCATTTATCATAAATTGGATTACCTGGTTTATATTCTTGATTAACAATCTCTTGCGCAAAACTAGTCTCAATACTTAAGAGGCCTAAAGTTGGACAGATCGAACCAACAACGATAAAGGAACGGGTTATAGATTTTATTGTTTTGCTATTCATTGGGACCTCTAGAGTAAAATAGGTAGAATGCTTGCGTAGCAATCAAATTAAAATTTAATCAATAAGTATTATAATTAAACCCATAAATGACATTGTTTATATAAGTAGATGAGTTCTTTAAATTGTTCATTTTATCTCCTTTAACATTATGTTTTAAAAAAGTTCTTATCTGTTTGTTTTTCCTATAATGACACATTTTTTAATCGTATTATTGTAAATAATCTTATAGGATAAGATAAAAATTTATAACTACAAATAGGGGAAAATATGTCCTTTTCTCAGCATCCAGAACATCATTTTATTCACCGCTCAGGTTGGTTAAGGGCGGCCGTTTTAGGGGCAAATGATGGAATTATTTCTGTTACTAGTCTAATCATGGGAATGGCTGCAAGTGGGGCCTCTGCTCATACACTTCTTATTGCATGTATTGCTGGTTTAATTTCCGGTGCAACCTCTATGGCTGCAGGAGAATATATTTCAGTAAAATCACAAGAAGATATTGAAAAAGCCGACTTAAAATTTGAAGAACAAGAACTCAAAAAGCATCCGCAGCGTGAATTGGACGAACTCACCCAAATTTATATATCCAGAGGCTTAGCACCTGACTTAGCTCTACAAGTTGCTACTGAACTTACAAATCATGATGCATTAGGGGCTCACGCGCGTGATGAAATTGGTATTCATGAAAATACCGCAGCAAATCCTATTCAAGCCGCATTAGCTTCAGCTGGCTCATTTTCATTTGGGGCATTGTTTCCTATGTTGGCTATTTTACTCAGTCCAGATATATGGATCGAAAAAACAGTCTTAATATTTGGTATTATTTCATTAGCTTTTTTAGGAGCGCTATCAAGTCATTTCGCAGGTACTTCCAAGCTTAAAGGGAGTCTACGCATTACCTTGTGGGGAATTTTAGCGATGGGTTTTTCAAGCTGGATCGGCTCTTTATTTCATATTACTCCGCTTTAAAAATCAGAACTTATCAATGTTTAAGAACTCAATATTTAAAAATTAAATGCCCAATATTATTTGCTCTTGGTTCTGCTTTCACGTTATGGTGAATAGAAAGAAATGAGGTGAATAAAATGGACCTATTACAACAACTTGAAATTAAACATCCAATTTTTCTTGCCCCTATGGCAGGTGTATCTACACCTGAACTTGCAGCAGAAGTTTCTAATCAGGGTGGTCTTGGGTCCTTAGGTCTAGGTGCAAATACGGCGCAAAGTGCACGTGAACAGATTTTAAAAACGCAAACACTTACAGAAAAATCATTTCAGGTTAATTTTTTCTGTCATCAACCCGAACAACTTAACCTTCAAACTTCTGCTCAGTGGATTGAATATTTACGCCCACAATTTGAAAAGTTCGGAGAACAGCCTCCTCAAAACTTAAACTGTATTTATCCAAGTTTTCTTGATAACGATGATTTTCTAAATGTCGTATTAGAAACCAAACCTAAAGCGGTAAGTTTTCATTTTGGAATTCCCCATCCCCATCAAATTCAGGCATTAAAAGATGCCGGAATTATTACGATGGTGTCTGCTACCAATTTAGTTGAAGCACAAGCCATTGAAGCGGCTGGTATAGATATTATTATTGCTCAAGGGATTGAAGCAGGCGGACATCGTGGAATCTTTAATAAAACCTTTGATGCAGCAATTAAAACGAGCGATTTAGTACACCTTATTGTCAAGCATTGCAAACCACCTGTGGTAGCCGCAGGCGGTATTATGAATGGAGCTCAGGCACGATATATGTTGAGCTTAGGAGCTACTGCGGTTCAACTCGGAACAGCATTTGTGCAATGCCATACATCAAATGCATCTACCGAGTATCGTAAGGCTTTATTTAATGAGCCTGTGACACAAATCAGCGCCAGTCTTTCTGGGCGTCCAGCCCGTGGCTTGCTCAACCATTGGCACACACAAATTGATTTACCTAATCGCCCTGCTCAACCCGAATATCCATATGCATACGATTTAGCGAAGCAATTAAATGCCATTGCAAGCAAGAATAAAGACTATGGCTTCGGTGCTTTTTGGGCGGGTAGTAATGTCTCTCAAATACGAGAGCTAGATGCTGCTGATCTGGTTAACCAGTTAGTTGTAGAAATGCTAGAAGATGAGTAAATCTTAAAAAGCCAGTAATCATATACTGGCTTTTTATTTAATGGGTTTCTAGTAAGTTAACCTGCTCAACTTGAACATCACTCATCAAATTGCCTTCAGCCAATAGCTGATTAAAATAATTTTCGACTACTATTGCCTGTTCAGCAGTACTTTCAACTTTATACATATTTTGGCGGAATTCATTACTCGAACGTAATCCTTTGGTGTACCAAGCAATGTGTTTACGGGCAATACGGCAGCCAGAGTATTCACCATAAAATTGATAAAGTTCTGATAAATGTCCTAGTAACACCTGCTTCACCTCTTCAATATTAGGTGCAGCCAAATGTTCACCAGTTTTTAAATAATGAGCAATTTCACGAAAAATCCATGGTCGACCTTGAGCAGCTCGACCAATCATAATTGCATCTGCCCCAGTATAGTCGAGTACATATTTTGCTTTTTCAGGACTATCAATATCACCGTTCGCAATAAGTGGAATATTGATTAATTCTTTGACATGTTTGATCAAATCATAACGTGCTGTATTTAAATACATGTCTTCGCGAGTACGGCCATGTAAAGCCAGCGCAGCAATCCCCGCTTCTTCTGCCCTTTTTGCGACTCTTAAAATATTTTCCTGACCATTTAAAAAGCCCAAACGGGTTTTCAAAGTCACGGGAACATCAACAGCAGCGACCACTGCATCAAGAATTCGAGCCACTAAGTCTTCATCTTGTAATAACGCTGAACCAGCGAGCTTATTACATACTTTTTTGGCAGGACATCCCATATTAATATCAACAATTTGTGCGCCATTTGCTACTTGATAACGTGCAGCCTCTGCCAATTGCTCAGGATCAGAACCTGCAATTTGAGCAGAGATTGGAGCGAGTTCACCATCAAAGTTCGCACGGTAGAGGCTCTTTTTGCTCATCCGCAAAGTTTTATCAGCAGTCATCATTTCACTGACTGCATGGCCTGCGCCAAAATACTTGCAGAGTGTTCTAAATGGACGGTCAGTTACTCCGGCCATAGGAGCAACAATTAAATTATTTGACAGTTGATAGGGACCAATATACATATATATTCATACAATTGATGATCAACATAGTATACTTCATCCGCTTAATCGGCTCATCTTTTTATGCAGGTGCTTTCCTCGCCATGAACAAACCGTTGTCTTCCCGTTTTTTATTAAAATCATTCGGCATGGCTGCCGTATGCATGAGTTTAGCTGCTTGTGGTGATAAAGCTTGGTGGTCAAACAATGATGAGCCTGAACTAGAAAGCCAACAGATTAAACGTCTAATTCCATCACGTGTGCATGACCGTGAATCATGGGCTAAAGATATTGATGACATTATGAAAGACTTGGATATTCCTAAAACCAAGAAAAATGTCTGTAGTATTGTGGCTGTAGTGGATCAGGAATCCAACTTTGTTGCCAACCCTCAGGTGCCTGGGTTAGGACAAAAGGCAGTTGAAGAAGTTAGTACACGTTTAAATGAAAAATTTGAAGATAAGCTTGGCAAAACCGTTGGTGGAACAATTGCTGGTTATTTTGAAGAAGTTCTAAGAACTCAGCCCTCTCCTGATAATAACTATATGAGTCAAATGCGTAAGGTTAAAACCGAGAAAGAACTCGACTTACTTTACCGAGAAATTTTTGACTTCATGGCTAAACACTATCATGTGAGTGCCTTAACTGGTGCAGCCAAATTGGTTGGTCAAGATATTGGCGAGAAAATGAACCCTATTACGACTTTAGGTTCAATGCAAGTTCATATTAATTATGCGAAAGCCAATAAGCGTTCGAGTATGAGTACTGCTGCGCTTCGCGATGACCTATATACTGAATACGGTGGTTTATATTACGGCATACATCGTTTAATGGTTTATCCGGCAGACTACGATAAAGCCATTTATCGTTTTGCGGATTATAACTCTGGTATGTACTCTAGCCGTAATGCAGCTTTTCAAAAAATGCTAAAAGAACTTACCGATAAAGATATAAGTCTTGATGGCGATCTACTTCTTTATACAAAAGATGGTGATCCACGCGCAGCTCAAAGCGAGTCAGAAAAAGAACTGATCACGGTATTTGCAAAAAATAATGTATTGGTTACCCCACGACAAATCCGTGATGATCTTAAATTAGAAAAAGAGAAAAAGTTTGAAAGTACTCAAACTTATATTGCGCTGACTAAACTTTATAAATCAAAAACTGGCAAAGAACCACTCTATGCAATTATGCCTCAAGTGGTAATTTCTGGGCCTAAATTAAGTCGTGATTATAATACCAATTGGTATGCAACCCGCGTAAACGGACGATATGAAACATGTATGCAACGAGCGAAACGAATAAGACTATAAAAAGTCTCGCCCTGTTCGATTTTGATGGAACCTTGTGTAGTAAAGATAGTTTTACAGGGTTCATCTTTTATGCTTTATCTAAGCGTCACATTGTTAAGCAAGGCTTGAAAATTCTGCCATGGATTCAAGCCTACTATCTTAACTTTTATCCTGCCCATGCTATGCGTGCTAAGTTATTCCGTAGCATGTTTAAAAATACGCCTGCAATTGAATTACAAAAATTAGGTGAAGAATACGCACAAGAGTTAGTCTCTGCGCTTTCGCCTGAAATTTTTACTCAGTTACAACATCATCAATTGCGTGGTGATCAAGTCGTATTAGTTTCAGCTTCAATTGATGTCTATCTTGCTCCACTTTGCAAGTTACTAGATATCGAGTTGATTTGTACCGAAACTCAAATTAAAAACGGCAGGATGACGGGTTACTATTCCACTCCAGACTGTAGTAGTGAACAAAAGAAGTTAAGAATACATCAGCAATATACACTACAGCATTACCACCAGATTTATGCGTATGGTAATAGCTCGGAAGACTTAGACATGCTCAGTCTCGCCACACATCCATATATGGTAGGTGAAGACCGTGTTTTACCTCGTTTAACACCAGAAAAAAAGCTCGCTTAAAGCGAGCTTTTTTATTTGAGTAAAACTTAATAAATTGCCATATGATCACGGTGAATCATTTCAAGTGAACGAGCTTCACCAAGCACTTGATAAACCTTATCTGAGGCTAAGCCTTTAATAATTTCGGCTGATCGTGAGCTAAAGTTCACTCGACCTACCGCAATACGTTTACCTTGTTTATCGACACATTCAACCACATCACCACGATCAAAATGTCCTTCAACATTTTTAACTCCAACAGGGAGCAAACTGCGATGCTTCAATTTAATCGCTTCAACAGCACCATCATCAATCACAAGACGACCTGCTGTTTGTAAATGAGCAGCGAGCCACTGTTGATGAGCAGTCATGCGGTCTTTATCTGTAGTAAACAAAGTGCCTAGCATCTCACCTGCCATCGCACGTGATAAGACATTATCACTTTCGCCACTCGCGATGAGGGTTGGGCAGCCCGATTTAGCAGCTAAACGTGCAGCACGAACTTTAGTGACCATCCCACCTCTGCCAAGCACACCACCACCGCCGGCCATATCGAATAAATCATCATCCATAGCACGAACAGTAGAGAGTAATTTAGCATCAGGATTATGACGCGGATCTGAGTCAAACATACCTTGCTGATCGGTTAAAATGATCAGCAATTCTGCATGAACCTGACCTGCCACCATAGCAGCTAAGGTATCATTATCACCAAAACGGATCTCATCGGTAGACACCGTGTCATTTTCATTAATGACAGGAATCACACGCCAATCAATCAAGTTTTGCAGAGCATCACACGAGTTCAGATAACGACGGCGATCTGCCAAATCATCATGAGTCAATAAAACCTGAGCAGTACGAATACCGTGGTTTTCAAGCACACTAGACCAAGTATGAATTAAGCCCATCTGCCCAATTGCAGCACAGGCTTGTAGACTGGGTAGATCGGTGGGTCGACTCGCAAGCTTCATACGAACCATACCTTCTGCTACAGCTCCTGATGACACTAAAATAATCTCGTGCCCGGCATTGTGCAGATCTGCAATCTGTTTCGCCCAATGCGAAATAGCATCTAGATCTAAACCTTGCCCATTAGCTGTAAGTAAAGATGATCCGATTTTAACAACGATTCGTTTACACTCACTGAGCTGACGTTGCCCATCGACCACTTCTATCATGTTTCCCTCGGTTTTCTAGTCACGAACGTAGATGACTTCTACATCATTGTCGTCTTCATCATCGTCAAAATCATCATCATCGTCCATCATGCTTTCGAGACGTTGTGCTCGACGCATTGCACGATATGCTTCTTTTGCCGCAATGGTTTGTTCACGTGTTTCAACTTCTAGTTGTTCACGGAAAGCTCTTACTTCTGCTGCGTATTCAGGATCTTCAACTTCACGTTCACGTTGTTGTTCAATCTGATCCATCAAGTAATACACAACTTCTTTTGTACCTTCGCTTAATAAGCCCGATGTCTTAAAGACAGGTCCTGTCCACTCTAGTTCATCTAGAATGTGCTGACACCACTCTTCGCGGCTTTCTTCAGCAATCTGATCAAGTTTGTTGAGTACTAAAACAACTGGTAATTTAGCCAAAGTTGGTGAGAACTTAGCCAACTCATTCATAATCGCTTTTGCATTATGTGCAGGATCTGAACCATCAATTGGTTGTACATCAATAATGTGTAAAAGAATACGAGTACGTGCCAAATGTTTAAGGAAACGAATTCCTAAACCTGCACCTTCTGCTGCACCCTCGATTAACCCTGGAATATCGGCCATTACAAATGAACGATGGCGGTCAGCATCGACTACACCCAAGTTTGGAACCATGGTTGTAAATGGATAATCTGCCACTTTTGGTTTTGCAGCGCTTACAGCACGAATGAAAGTAGATTTACCGGCATTTGGCATACCTAGCAAACCAACATCTGCCAATACTTTTAATTCAAGACGAATTTCGCGGAACTCACCTTTTGTACCAGTCGTACATTTACGCGGTGCTCGGTTAGTTGATGATTTAAAGTGAGTGTTACCTAAACCACCTTCACCACCACCAGCAACTAGAATTCTTTGGCCGTCTTCAACCAAATCGCCAATAATATCGCCTGAATCTGTATCAACAATTGTTGTACCAACGGGTACTTTTAAAACCACATCTTCACCACCACGTCCAGTACAGTTAGCACCTGCACCGTTTTTTCCACGCTCAGCACGGAATTTACGTGTGTAACGGTAATCGACTAGCGTACTTGTATCGTCATCAGCTTGAATATGGATACTTCCACCACGTCCGCCATCACCACCATCTGGGCCACCAAATGGTACAAATTTTTCACGGCGAAAACTGGCTACGCCATTGCCACCGTCGCCAGCCTCTACGGTAATGACTGCTTCATCAACAAAGCGCATCTGCCAATCCTCTAAAAACTCTAAAACCGCCTATTCTGCCATATTTTCATAAAATTCTCGAATAGAAAATGGAACAATTCCATTTATAACGATCTGTTTTATCTTTAATCCAGCAGATGCTTTTAGTTTTGCAAATAGGTTCCTTATAAAAAATAAAATTTAGCCAATTTATTTAATTATCAAGGATGCACATTACGCAGAGGTAAGGTCATTTGCATATCAAGATTTGCTTTTGTTTTTGGCACAGAATTATACATGATGGCATTAAATGAAGAGACATTCCCCATTTCCATAGGATCATTTACGTTTAGACTTGGTTTAAACTGATGTTTCACCGATAAATTTACAGGTTCATCGAATTCAAAATAAACTGGACCATCAAAAACAATTTTAACGGGAACGGTATAACTACGTTTTAAATTAAAAGGCACATCTAATTTAATAGGGATATCTAATTTAAGGGGAAATTTTGGTAAAAACTTACTTTGATAAACCAAGTCTGTGGTGGTTTCTAAAGGCATAACCTGATCAATTTTTAGAGTCGTTGAATAATCGACACTTACCGTAATAGGTGTTTCTACAGCAAAATTTAAATCTGCCAAATATTTCCCTTTTAAGGGTAAAGTTAATTGGCGGTCTATATCTAAGGTTGTATCAAGTTTACCAATAGACTGAACCTGCAAAGTATTACCAACTTGAATTTTTGTTTCTAAAGAGTCAGGTAAACTAATATCGGCATTATGAGCAGAAACGACTAAATTTGCCTGAATGTTGAGATACACCCAAAACATAATAGCGGCAAGTATCATCATTAAAAAGAAACTGATTAACATACTCTTGAGTGAACGGAACATTAGCATCCACCCTATTGATCAGCTGTCTTTTGTGAAGTTTCTGAACCTAATACTCGATTTAATCGCATAGTGGACAGAGGAATCTTTAACTCACCATTTGCAATCTTAACAGGCAAAGTATTTTTCACATCAACCGAAGCATTTAATGCAGTTTTAACAGGTACATTTAAATTACCCTCAATTGGGATATTCGTATCTAATCTTGCTTTTAGAGGAATATGTAAATTTTCTTTTAATACCGTGCGTACTGGCGCATCAAATTTTAAATGAACTTTTTGCTCAAGCGGGACATTAATATCAATTGGCACATCAAGTTTTAATGGAATTGTTCCTTTCAATGGCAACGTAATATCACGTCCTAAAACTCGCACCTGAACCTTAGTATCAATTGGTAGATTTTGCTCAACTTTTAATGTTTCTTTGACAGGAATAGTAGTGCTAATCGGCACCATATTATCGAAATAAACACGCGGAGTTAATGTTTGTGTTAAAGGAATATTCAGTTTCTCATCAATTGGAATACTGGCATTTACGCGCCCCTTTACATCCACATTTAAAGCATCTTGTACTTTAACCTTAACCTGTAGAGGCTCTTGTAAATCAATAGCAACTGCCTGATTTTTCAGTGGAATATAAATATTAAAGTGCTTAAATACCCATATTGCAATGAGTACACCACATAAATTGGCAATAATGATGAATACAAAAACGACCAACAAACGTTTAAACTGCGACAATTCCTATCCCTTACTATTTTCTTTTTTTCCTTAATTTGTATTCTCATTTATTTACAAAAAATAGTCAGCATATATTTTGTACGGTTGTAAAAAAACCCAGTCTAAACTGGGTCTTTTTGTGAAAATATTTTATAGATCGTTAAATGATCTTAAGCATTCAATTCTGCTGGAATTTTTTTGTAGCTTACGCCGCACATTTGTTCAGCGATACGTAATACCTGACAGCTATAACCAACTTCGTTATCGTACCAAACGTAAGCAGTTAAACGGTTACCAGAAGTAATCGTTGCTTGAGCATCGTATACACCTGCTGTACGAGAACCGATAAAGTCACTCGATACAACTTCAGTCGAGTTGGTATAACCAATTTGACCTTGAAGGTTAGAGTTAATCGAAATTTGACGAATGTATTCGTTCACTTCTTCACGATCAACTTCTTTATCAAGTGTTAAGTTCAAGATTGCAAGAGATACGTTTGGTGTAGGAACACGTACAGAGTTACCAGTTAATTTACCTTTCAATGCAGGTAATGCTTTAGCAACTGCTTTAGCTGCGCCAGTCTCTGTAATTACCATGTTCAAAGTAGCAGCACGGCCACGACGATCTGCTTTATGGTAGTTATCGATTAAGTTCTGGTCATTTGTAAATGAGTGAACAGTTTCAACATGACCGTTAAGAACTTTATATTTGTCATCCAATACTTTAAGAATTGGAGTGATTGCATTTGTTGTACAACTTGCAGCAGAGATGATTTTGTCTTCATCTAAGATATCTGTGTTGTTTACACCAAATACAACGTTTTTCATTTCGCCTTTACTTGGTGCAGTCAATACAACACGTGCAACGCCTGGGCATTTCAAGTGTTGGCTTAGACCTTCAGCATCACGCCATTTACCAGTGTTGTCGATTAAAAGTGCGTTTTCAATACCGTATTCAGTATAGTCAACTTCACTTGGGCTAGACGCATAAATCACTTTAATGAAGTTACCGTTAGCAATGATTGCTTCGTTTTCTTCATCAACAGAAATTGTACCAGCGAAAGTACCGTGAATAGAGTCACGACGAAGTAAAGAAGCACGTTTTGCCAAGTCACCATCAGAAGACTTACGTACAACGATTGCTTTAAGGCTCAAACCACGACCTAAACCTGATTGGCTAATGATTAAACGAGCCAAGATACGACCAATACGACCAAAACCGTAAAGAACTACATCTTTAGGTTGTTCAGAAGTTGCGCTACCTTTGATTGACTCAACTGATTGAGCAACAAAAGCATCAACATCACCGCCTTTTTCTTTGTATTCGACAGCAAGTTTACCGATATCAACTTCTGCAGAACCAATATTTTCAACTTTTGCTAAAGCTTCTAAAATTGGGAATGTGTTTACAACAGAAAGTTCAACGTCTACAACACGTGTACGACGGTGAGTTTTCAAAATTTGGATAACAGAACGGTTAATTAAAGAGCGACCGTAAACAGATACGACAATATTTTTTTCACGGTATAATTGACCGATTAATGCAATCATACGTTCCGCGATTTCTTCACGGTTTTTCCAACGGCCTTGGTGTTCAGCGTGCAGGGCGATGATAGTGTCTTTGCTCACAGATACGTCCTCTAATTAATTATATCTAGGCGTGATTTTTAAAACCCCGTAATTGTAATGGAATTATTGGCAAGAATGAATCAAAAGCTGACGTTAGTGACTAGATTTTCCTAAAATTCATCATAAATTCATAAAATACCTATAATTATTTTTTATTATCTTATTGTTTAAAGCAGCTAAATTTTTGCTTTTTCTTACTTTTTAGGTTCTGGCGACCTAATTGAACTCATCATTTTTTAATCTTTTTTGATATTTCGTGATATTAAGTTGCAGATTTTGGGCTTTTTGCCGTTGTTGATAAAGATGAATTGCCCCTTCTAAAACGAGTACAAAAACAGCACACCAAATCGGAATATAAGTGAACCATTCTTCTTGGCCAATGCTCTCCCCTAAAACTAAAGAAGCTAAAGCAAGTAATACAGGTTCCAAATATCCTAAGAGTCCAAACACAACTAAAGGTAGAAAGCGACTTGCCAGAATATAACTTCCCAGACCAATAGCACTTAAAATTCCAAGCCCAATAATGATCAAAGAAAGACTTGGTTGGTCTATAAATTTACTGTATGGCAGCAAACCTGTATGAGTTAAATAAATTGCAATGGGCATAATAATGACTAAATCCCACCAAAAGCCCCCTAAATTATCTGTTTTAATTTTTTTACGTAATAAAAAGTAGGCAGAATATCCAACTGCTACCAATGCAGTTTCCCACGCAATACTTCCTAAACGCCATATCTCATGGCTAACGCCAATAACTGCAAGAATAATTGCTACCCATTGAAATTTTGATATTTTTTCGCCATACAACACACTTCCAGCTAAGACAAGAACCAGCGGCAACAGGAAATATCCCAAAGAGACTTGTAACCCACGCCCATGCATCGGCCCCCACAAAAAAAGCCAAAGTTGTACTGAGGTTAAAATAGAGGTTGTGATTAATAATAATAGTAAAGAAGGCTTAGCCAAAATACGTTGGTAGATATTCTTGATATAGGCTAAATCACCACTCCACCACATAAATAAAGTAAGGAACGGTAGTGTTGCAATAATCCGCCATCCAAAAGTTTGTTCACTATCGAGTTGGCTTAATAATTGAGTATAAAAATAAAGTACACCAAAAGTGAATGATGCCATGACAGACAAGATCACGCCCTTAAACATCATCAACCTCTTAGACTTTAGTAAAAATAACTCACTACAATACTTGATTTATCCACTATAAAAAAGAAAAAACCATGTAAAAACATGGTTTTTTCTTAAACAGACATAAAACACTATTCTTTATGTTCTGTACGAATAACATCTCGAATATCAAAACCTAATGTTTTTGCATAATTTAAATATTCATCTACCACTTCTTGCTCTGGATGAGGGTTTCTTGATAGCACCCAAAGGTATTTACGTGAAGGTTCCCCAACCAAAACAGTCTGATAGTCTTCATCTAGCTTTAAAATCCAGTAATCCCCACGAATTACCGGAATCCATCTTACAGCTTCTGGTAAAAAACTTACCTTCAATTTGGTGTTATATGGCGGGTTAACCACAAAGGCCTCCCCGATAGATTGCTGTAATTGTTTTCTATTATCATAGCAGCGATTATCTACTACTACATTTCCATTTTCGTTTAAGGTGTAGGTCGCAGATACGTTATAAGCACATTTTTTTTGAAAAAATGCAGGCTTACGCGCGACTTCATACCAAACACCTAAATATCGGTCTAGTTCAACTTTATAGACAGTTTGCAAAGGTTTCGGCTGGGCATAGACATAGGTTCCAACAGCCAAACCAGCCAAAACGACACCGCCCAACGCAATTTTAGCCAAACGCCAACTGGCTTGCGGAACATTATTTCGAAATGCCATTGTTGCCCTCAACGATTAGTTGTGAATACAAAAGAACTCAAATATCTACAGTAGCTTGTTTTTTAAACACATTATGTAGCGTTATGTATTCGTTTATTGCAACATTTGCGCTTTTAGTCGAATGATTTCATCACGTATCCGAGCTGCCTGTTCAAACTGCAAATCTTTCGAAGCTTTTAACATCTCTTTTTCAAGCTTAGTAATATGCTTACTAAACAATTTTGGATCAGAGAGAATATGTCTTTCGTCAGCACTTAAAGCTTGTGCTTGTTCAAGCACCTTCTCATCAATTTCGTCGTCTGAAAGCACTTCGCCTGAATCAATTTCTTTGATGACCTGACGAACAGCACTACGTGGCGTAATACCATGCAACTCGTTGAACTCGATTTGTTTAGCTCTACGGCGTTCAGTCTCATCTATTGCTTTTTGCATAGAATCAGTAATTCGGTCAGCATATAAAATTGCTTTACCTTTCACGTTACGCGCGGCACGACCAATTGTCTGAATGAGTGAACGTTCTGAACGTAAAAAACCTTCTTTATCTGCATCTAAAATAGCAACTAAAGAAACTTCTGGCATGTCGAGACCTTCACGCAACAAGTTAATACCGACTAAAACGTCGAATACACCTGTACGTAACTCATGAATAATTTTGACACGTTCAACCGTATCAATATCAGAGTGTAAATAAGCGACTTTAACCCCATATTCTTTTAAATAAGAAGTCAGATCTTCCGCCATACGCTTTGTTAAAGTGGTCACCAACACACGTTCATTTAGGTTCTTACGAATATTAATTTCAGAAAGAACATCATCAACCTGAGTTAATACAGGACGAACTTCAATTTCAGGATCAATTAGCCCTGTTGGACGTACCACCTGTTCAACCACTTGGTCAGACTTTTCTAACTCATATTTAGCTGGTGTCGCACTGACAAAAATGGTCGTCGGCACAATGCGTTCCCACTCTTCAAATTTCATTGGTCGATTATCAAGTGCACTTGGTAAACGGAACCCGTAATTCACTAAATTTTCTTTACGTGATCGGTCGCCTTTATACATCGCTCCAATTTGCGGAACTGTAACGTGTGACTCATCAATTATCAGCAATGCATCTTCTGGTACATAATCAAATAAAGTTGGAGGCGCTTCACCAGCTGGACGACCAGACAAATGTCTTGAATAGTTTTCAATACCATTGGTATAGCCCAACTGTTGCATCATCTCTAAATCATAACGGGTACGCTGCTCAATACGCTGGGCTTCCAGCAATTTGTCATGTTCACGGAAGAATTTAAGTTGATCTTGTAATTCATCTTTAATTGTATCAATTGCACGAGTCAGATGATCTTTCGGGGTTACATAGTGGCTTTTTGGATAAATCGTAACACGTGGAACTTTACGAACCATTTTACCCGTTAACGGATCAAACCAACGGATCGAATCGACCTCGTCATCAAATAGTTCAATACGAATCGCATGTTGATCAGATTCGGCAGGGAAAATATCAATAATTTCGCCGCGAATTCGATATGTACCACGTAAGAACTCAAGTTCATTACGAGTATATTGCATTTCAACTAAACGGCGGATAATTTCATCACGACTTACGCGATCGCCTTCAACCACATGCAGTAACATTTGCATATAAGCATTCGGGTCACCCAAACCATAAATTGCAGAAACCGATGCCACAATAATTGCATCACGACGCTCTAATAAAGCGCGTGTTGCCGATAGTCGCATCTGATCAATGTGATCGTTAATGGCAGCATCTTTTTCAATAAAAGTATCTGAGGATGGAACGTAAGCCTCGGGTTGATAATAATCATAGTAACTTACGAAATACTCAACCGCATTATTAGGGAAGAACGCTTTAAACTCTCCATAAAGCTGGGCAGCCAAAGTTTTGTTATGAGCCATCACAATTGTAGGTCGCTGTGTTTGAGCAATCACATTCGCCATGGTATAGGTTTTACCCGAGCCAGTTACACCCAGCAATAACTGATTACGAAAACCATGCTCGATACCATTTACCAGCTTTTCAATGGCCTGTGGCTGATCACCTGCTGGCTGATAATGAGTGACCAAATCAAAAGGTTGATTTTCGTTCAAAGTTATCTCTCTTTATGAAAAATTGAATTTAACGTCTCCCATTTTAATGGGGATTTTTATCTTAATTTAAAGTCTAAATTGAGCTGGAAATTCAATGTAAAAGATTAAGCATCTTAACACTTGACCAATACCCTAATCGGTTGCAACATGAAGCTATCCATTAAACAAAAAGTATAACCATGACCTATCAATATCATGATGAAAGTATTGTAACCGAACTTCCCGAAGATACAGTTTTTGTATTTGGAAGTAATCTTGCTGGACAACACGGTAGTGGTGCAGCGCGTGTTGCAAGTCAGCACTTCGGAGCAGTTGAAGGTGTAGGTCGTGGCTGGGCAGGTCAAAGCTTTGCAATTCCAACTTTAAATGAACACATTCAACAAATGCCACTTTCACAAATTCAGCATTATGTTGAAGACTTTAAGATATACACAAAAAATCATCCTAAAATGAAATATTTCGTTACTGCATTAGGTTGTGGCATTGCGGGTTATAAAGTTTCCGAAATCGCTCCTCTTTTTAAAGGGATTTATCATAACGTTATCTTTCCGGAATCTTTTAAACCCTATGTAGAAGATAATGCAGTATCTCAATTTCCGACTTTAACTCAAAAGATGGTACAAAGTTTCATTAATGATGAAGTTATTTTTTACTTTAATCATGGCAGTGAATCATTTGAAGAAGCTTTAGATAAAACTGATTTATCAGATGCTGAAAAAGCCATAGCTCTTATTGTCTTAAATGAAGAGTTGTACCCACGAGATCGTTATGGACGAGGCCGTGATCATGAGCTTAGTGATATTTTAGGGAAGTTAAACGGTAAAATTTTCAATCTTCATGGAAATTCTGAGGGTGCCATGATTTTTGTAAGTGCAGTTGTTGCACTGATGGAACTTTACGATTTTGATGAGCAAGATTTTATTAAGTTATGGCGTGGTGAAAAAAACATTGATCACCCTATTAATCGTTAATTTTTCTTATGAATTTATGAGTTAAGCAGATAATCTCTGCTTTCTCATTATTTTATTTTTAATTACATTTAATCCTTTTATTTTTAATTATTCTAATATATTTAAACTCTTTATCCTCCCAAATCTTAATTTTTCTCATTATACTTTAAGGCAAACTGAATACTTAAAGAAACATATGGAAACTTTAGATTCTTCGATTTTTGACCTTAGCCCAATTCCAATGTGGATTGAGGATTTCAGTGAAGTTAAACAACAATTTGATTTATGGAGAAAGCAAGGAATTGAAAATCTCCATGAATTTTTAAATCAAAATAAACACTTAGTTATCGAATGCGCTCATAAAATTAAAATTATTCGTGTTAACCAAAAAACTTTAGAACTTTTTGAAGCAACAACATACGAAGAACTATATTCAAATTTGAATCTTATTTTTAAAAAGGAAATGTTCGAATCACATATTTATGAACTTGAAGCGTTATGGAATGGCAAAACCCATTTTTCAAGCACCACTGTGAATTACACTTTATCAGGCAAACGTATTGATGTTCAGCTAAGAGGTTCCATTTTACCTGGTTCTGAATCTACCTTTGAGCGGGTATTAATTACTACAGAAGATATTACCCCTTATCAAAATGCACTCCGTCAGGAAGAAAAAAATCGTCGACTGGCTGAATCTATGTTTATCTACTCGCCTACTTCGCTGTGGGTCGAGGATTTTAGCCGTATAAAAAATAGAATTGATCAACTTAGGCTATTGGGAATTGAAGATTTTAGAACTTTTCTAGATGTTCATCCTGAGTTTGTCCGCCAGTGTGTAGAGGATATTTTAATTTTAGATGTTAATCAGGCTACGATAGATTTATTTAAAGCTCCTGATAAGTCGACACTTTTAAGAAATACACACAAGATTTTTGCTGAAGAAATGGTTGAAACCTTTCGAGAACAACTCATCGAGTTATGGCAAGGTAATATCCATCATAAACGTGAAGCCGTTAACTACGCTTTAGATGGCCAAATAAGAAATGTCTTGCTTCAATTTACCGTTTTTCCGGGATATGAAGAGACTTGGGGATTAGTGCAAGTTGCGCTGACAGATATTACTGCCCGGAAAAAAGCGGAAAACTATCTCGAATATTTAGGGCAACACGATGTTCTTACTAAACTATATAACCGTGCTTTTTTTACAGAGGAACTTAATCGCTTAAACCGAAGTATTATTCGACCAGTTTCTTCAATTTTTTTAGATATGAATGGATTAAAAGAAACAAATGACCAGTTTGGGCATGATATTGGAGATGGTTTATTACGCCGTGTTGGAAATATTTTAAGTCAGGCTATTTCAAATACAGCATATACTGCATCCAGAATCGGTGGTGATGAATTCGTGATCTTAATGCCGGGCGCAGATGAAGCGAACGTTCAAATTATGCTTCAAACGATTCAGGAGCTTTTTAATATCGACAATCAATACTATTCAAGCCATCCAGTAAGTATTGCAATTGGACATGCAACCACTCAAATAAATGAACAAATTGAGGACATGTTAAAACGAGCAGACCATCACATGTACCAAAAGAAAAAAAGTTATTATCAAGAAATTTTATTCAATCAATAAAAAACAGGCATATTGCCTGTTTTTCAAAATTAGCGTTTTCCCATAGAACGACGCGTACCACGTGGAGGCATCCATGTTCTATCCGCGTATTGCTCTGGTTTTGGACGCACTTGGTTGTGTACCGCATCATCTGCTTGATTGCTTTCATTCGGCATTGGGAATGGCAATTTCACCAAAGCCTTTTTCTGTTTTGGCTGTTGCTCAGTCATAATTCATTCTCGAAATTTCGATTGCGACCTATTATAAATGATTTTTATCATTTCTTTTCAAAAAAGCTTCAATTGAGTAAAACAGCAACAAGAACCTTCTTAAATTAAACTTTTTTACATCTAAAAATACCCGTATCCGCAAATTGCTTAATTTTTGCGATAAGATAGTATGCTTTTTATTTTTTAATCCCATAAGAGGAATATTGCCGTGGACGTACGTCTTTCTGATCGTGTCAATGCTATCAAACCGTCCCCTACACTTGCTGTAACAAATAAAGCTGCTGAACTTAAAGCTGCTGGCAAGAACGTGATTGGTTTAGGTGCTGGCGAGCCAGATTTTGATACCCCTCAACACATCAAAGATGCTGCAATTGAAGCGATTAATAATGGTTTCACCAAATATACGGCTGTAGATGGTACTCCTGGGTTAAAAAAAGCAATTATTGCTAAGTTCAAGCGTGATAATAATCTTGATTATCAAGCGAACCAGATTTTGGTTTCTTGTGGTGGTAAGCAAAGCTTCTTTAACTTGGCACTTGCTCTATTAAACAAAGGCGATGAAGTTATCATTCCAGCACCTTTCTGGGTAAGCTATCCAGATATGGTCATTATTGCTGAAGGTACTCCAGTCATTGTGAAATGTGGCGAAGACCAACGCTTCAAAATCACTCCTGAACAATTAGAAGCTGCTATTACACCTAACACTCGTTTAGTTGTATTAAACAGCCCATCTAACCCAACAGGCATGATTTATAGCAAAGCTGAATTAGAAGCTTTAGCTGAAGTTTTACGTCGTCATCCACAAGTATTTGTTGCATCTGACGATATGTATGAACCGATTCGTTGGGAAGATGAGTTCTACAACATCGCAACTGTTGCTCCTGATTTATATGACCGCACGATTGTTTTAAACGGTGTTTCTAAAGCATACGCAATGACAGGTTGGCGTATTGGCTATGCAGGCGGTCCAGCAAAAATCATTGGTGCAATGAAAAAGATCCAATCACAGTCAACTTCTAACCCGACTTCTATTTCTCAAGTTGCTGCTGAAGCTGCATTGAATGGTCCACAAGACGTTTTACAACCTATGATTGAAGCGTTTAAACGCCGTCATGACTTAGTTGTAAATGGCTTAAATGATATTAAAGGTATCTCTTGCTTACCTGCTGATGGCGCTTTCTATGCCTATGCAAACATTCGTCCTCTTATTCGTGCAAAAGGCTTAAAATCTTGCACAGAGTTCTCTGAATGGTTACTAGAAGAAACTGGCGTAGCAGTTGTTCCTGGTGATGCATTTGGTTTAGGCGGTTTTATGCGTATTTCATATGCAACAGCTGACGAAGTACTCGTTGATGCGTTAGCACGTATCAAAAAAGCTGCTGACTCAATTGAAGGTGTAGACGCTGCTATTGCTTCAATTGAAGCTGAAAAAGCTGCGAAATAATCTGCATTTTGCATAAAAAGGGTTCTCTTGAGAGAACCCTTTTTTAATTCACTTATGCATTTTTGGCTTTTTGAGGTCTTATATAAATGACTAATAAAATTCCAAATAAAACCATAAAACTTGATAAAATCACTCGCCCTGTCACAGTCTCATTTACAAATAGGCTTCCACCTATAATCGCCAAACATGGCACACTTAGCTGTACTGTACTCGCTGTCACCCGATCAATATGCTTCAAAATTGCATACCAGAGTACATAAGCCCCGCTTGAAGTGACACCGCCCGACAAAATCGCTAAGACCCATCCTTGCATGTCAATGTAGCGATCTTGGGCAAGTAATACATTCGCCAACAAAACCATTGGCACAGCTAGCGTAAAATTTGCCAACGTACTACCAATCGGTTGTGTCATATTGCGACCAGCAATGCTGTATCCAGCCCATGCTAAACCAGATATCACCATAATTAGAGCATATCCCCAATCAGACGCATGAGTATCGGGTAATAACAAAACACTGATTCCAGCTAAAGCAATACATAGACCTATACCACGGTACATGCCAATCTGCTCACCCTGCCAATAGCCATAAAGCACCATAGTCAGCTGTACAACCCCAAACAATAAAAGAGCACCAATCCCAGCGTCGATTTGAAGATAAGCATACGAAAATGCCAAAATATAAACCGCTAGAAAAAATGCGTTTTTTAAACTCCATTGGACTTTGGTTTGAGACGATTTTGAATATAAAAACAGTCCTAATAAAACAACTGCACCACTTGCTACTCGTATTAGACTAAAAGTCATTGGGTCAATATGTCGGCCAACCAAAGCCAAACGACACAATACAGAATTTGCTGCAAAAGCCGCCATTATGAGTGCAATTTTAAAAAGCATTGTCCTTATGCTCCTGTTATTTCTTATAGTGTAAAAGAAGTCTTTCTTATCTATCTAATTCATTATGCAACTCATTTAATTCAATTTTTATAATAAAGGAATTTTATATTAAATGAACAAAATTTTAAAATTCAACTTATCAGTTCAATCTTTAACTATAGAATTGACTTATCGATGACTTAATAATAGGCTAATATCAAGTTCTATTTTGGAACTTAAAAAATTAAAGGACCCAAAAAATGAAAAATCCGATGGAAATGACTGGCCTTGAATTTTTACAAGCAATGATAGAAGGCCATATTCCACCTGCCAGCATTAGTAAAACAATACCTATGCAACCTACTGAAATTTCAGAAGGATCTGTTACCTTTAAAGCCCAAGCAGATCATAACCATTTAAATCCACTCGGTGGCGTACATGGTGGTTTTGCTGCCACCGTTCTAGATTCAGTGACTGGCTGTGCAGTACATACGATGTTACCTGCGGGTGTAGGTTACGGCACAATCGACCTTAACGTAAAAATGTGCCGCCCTATTCCCCAAAATCAGGCTTTAATTGCAACAGGCAAAGTTATTAATTTAAGTAAAAATTTAGGTATTTCTGAAGGAAAGATTATTGATGAGGAAGGTAAACTGTATGCCTATGCAACAGCAACCTGCATGATTATTCGTCCATAATCATTAAAGGCAGCCTTAAACCGCTGCCTTTTTTATTAAGTCATCTGAATTATCTGGACGTTCACAAGTTTGTGCAATCACATACGGCGCCCAAATATTTTTAAGTTGAAGTTCTATAATTTCTTGATGCTCTACAGACCAAGCTAAAACTTTATTTTTACCCAACAATAACTCCCCTTCTAATTGAAAAATATATAAAGATTCAGAAGAGTTTAGTAGTTTCGAGCTTTTTAAAATCTTAAGTGAATTATGCACATTCCATTTAGCGCTAAACCAAAGCTGCAATAAATCGCCTAAATATAAATCCTGCTTTTTGAAAGGATAAGCATTAATCCATGCACCTTCTACAAGTGTGTAATAAGATTCTGATTGATTTAAGATATTGAGATAATTGTGTTGATAGAAATCAAAATTAGAAAAAATAGAAGCGATCGTAAGCGTTTTCATACTTATCTCCGATTTAGCCATTTTAGTGCTGGCAAGTTGGTTTAAATCCACACTGTTTGGATTTCTCCAAACGCTTGTTCTTTTTTGAATCTAGCAATTGATTTTTTAAAGTGCAAGTAATTTCTTAACTCATCACTCAACTGATCAAATAAAAAGCATACGACACAAAAATGAAGTAAACATGACAATTTAGACTTGACCCTTCTCAAAATCTCCTTATAATCGCATGCAGATTCTCCCATAGCTCAGTCGGTAGAGCGACGGACTGTTAATCCGCAGGTCCCTGGTTCGAGCCCAGGTGGGAGAGCCAAATACTAAAAAGCCCGCAGCATTAAAGCGGGCTTTTTTTTGCCATAAATTTATCAATAACTATAAAAAATCCTCTATCAGCAGATAGAGGATTTAATTTTTTCTTAGAGTCTTTATTAGGTTTAACGCTCTAACCTAACTCGAAAGAATATATTTTCTTCTTAAATTATTATTCCACTTCAACCACTTTTAAAGGATTAAAAGATTGAGTGGTCGGCATCATTTCAATACGATTAATATTAATGTGTGGAGGTTGTGAAGCAATCCAAGCTACTGTATTTGCAATATCTTCAGGCAAAAGTGGATTCTTTTTATCATATAGACTGTTTACTTTATCCTCATCACCTTTAAAACGCACAAGAGAAAATTCAGTACCTCCACACAACCCTGGTTCAATGTTAGTTACGCGTACACCAGTACCAGCCAAATCAGCACGAAGATTTAGACTAAATTGCTCCACAAATGCTTTGGTTGCCCCATACACGTTACCCCCCGGATATGGATATGTACCTGCAATTGAGCCCATATTAATAATCAAACCTGATTTTTTCTTTACCATACTTGGCAAAATTAATCGGGTAATCGTAACAAGCCCCTTAACATTGGTATCAATCATCGTGTACCAATCATCTAATTCTGCTTTATCTGCGGGTTCCAATCCTAATGCCAATCCAGCATTATTCACCAATAAATCAATTTGATTGATTTGAAATTCAGCTGGTAAATCAACCAATGCCTTATTTATATTTTCTGCCGTATCCGTCATGTCAAATACTAATGGGTAGAATTTTTCACCAAGTTCTTGTTTTAGTTCTTCTAGTTTTTCTGCTCGTCTTCCGCAACCAATAACGTTATATCCTAACTCAATCAGCTTTTTTGAAATACTATAACCAAAACCTGCCGATGCACCTGTAACTAATGCTAACATTCTTATATCCTTAGAAATGATCAACTATTTCAGTTGAACTCATGATGAACATATCAGCCTTTATATTTACACAATATTTATTATTAGCCTAAAAAAATAAAAGTTTTTTTAAAAATTTTAAGAGAAATTAAAATCTAGAAAAAATATATTTATTAAATAATTATATGCATTAAAAAACTAAAAGCAGAACATGCTTACTGCCGAAGAGATAATGTGCACCTAATAAAAAAGTTTACCGTGAAAGGTAAACTTTTTTATTTGAGAAATCCAAGACTAAGCAGGAATACCACTATGAAAACGGAAAGTATCATCTGGTGTTAAAATCAGATTCTTTTCAACTTCACGGATATGATTTATTCGCTGTTGAATATCCTCTTTAGGATCTTTCATTTTTGCAGTTTTTGCCACATCAAGCGCAAGTGCGAGATAGTCTTCAAAATGACGAGACTCTGACTTAAGCAAGTATCGATAATAACGTCCTAACTCATCATCTACACGCGGTGCAAGTGCATAAAAACGCTCACATGAACGAGCCTCTACGAATGCACCAATCACCAGCACATCAATTAAAGCTTCAGGCTCATACGTACGAATCTCTTTACGCAACCCACCTGCATAACGCCCAGCACTTAAACCAGTCCACTCTTGACCGCGCTTAGCCATAAGCTCAAGTACTTGTTCATAGTGAAGCATTTCTTCTCGTACAAGTTGAGCAAGTTTTACTTGTAAGTCAGGAAAGAAGCTATAGCGGAACATTAAGTTCATTGCTGTACTAGCAGCTTTCTTTTCACAATTAGCATGATCTTGCATCAAGATATCTAAATTATTGATTGCCTCATCCAACCATGCATTTGGTGTTTGACATCCTAAAAAGGCCACCACAGGTTGCATTAATTCATCGTAATTGATACTCGACATAACCAACTATCCTGCTGCCTGAATCGCTGTTTTCATATCTTTAACAGCTTGAACCAGACCTACAAAAACACTTTCAGCAATAATTGAATGACCAATGTTTAATTCATGAATTTGTGGAATAGCTGCAATTGGCGCAATATTTTTAAGGTTAAGGCCATGACCTGCATTTACAACCAAACCTTTTGAAGCTGCATACTCAACACCTTTGATAATGCGCTCTAACTCGGCTTGTTGATCTTGCTCCGTTTCCGCATCCGCATATGCACCCGTGTGCAACTCAATCGTAGGTGCGCCACATGCAACTGCTGCATCAATTTGAGCTAAATCAGCATCAATAAATAATGATACGTCACAACCAATAGCCGCTAAAGTTTGAGTTGCTGCTTTAACTTTTTCAAAGTTACCTACTACATCTAAACCGCCTTCAGTTGTTACTTCTTGGCGTCTTTCTGGCACAAAACACACGTGCTGCGGCTGAATTTCTTTCGCAAACTCGACCATTTCATCAGTAACAGCCAACTCTAGGTTCATACGCGTTTTTAATAATGGACGCATGCGACGTACATCATCATCTTGAATATGGCGACGGTCTTCACGCAAATGCAAAGTAATCCCCTCTGCACCAGCTTGTTCACAAATAAGAGCAGCTTCTACAGGGTCTGGATAAGTAGTACCGCGCGCCTGTCTCAAAGTAGCAACATGGTCTATGTTTACACCAAGCAATGCAGCCATAAATAAATCCTAATTACGATTGAGTTTGAGTATTTTGAATCCACAATTGTCGACTTTTTAGGGGACGATCTCCTAAAAGCGATGTAATCATTTGACGGTATAGTTTACCTAATAATTGCAATTGTTCGTGAGAAAAATCCTGGCCTTGCTCATAATCCAACATAGATAAAATTGCTTTACCTGACAATGAAGAACGACTTGCCTGAACAACGGGCGCAAAACCTTCAGTCACCTGAAATTGATAAAACTGGTGAGCCTGTATTGGCTGTTGTTGAGTATCAATTGAAAAATCAATCGCGTAACCCAGCTCAGGAAGCAAAACATGTTCGAACTGGCGCAAAATCTGTCTCAGAAAAAGATCAGGATTTTCGTGGGAAGATAATTGCTGTAATTGAAGCAAAGTTAATTGATATTGCTCAAAAGATTGCGGCATTGCCTCTTCTAATGGGCAAAGTCTAAGAACAATTTCATTTAGATAAAAACCAGCAAAAAAAGCATCACCAAAAAAGAAAACAGGCTGATTTAATATTTCCAGCTTAGTAAAATTTTTGAGTTCACTTTTACCTGTGGCTTGCAGTCGAATAGGTTGATATTGAGGGGGCGGAGTCTGTCTTAAAATACCATCAACTCGCCCATATTCCTGAGTAAAAAGATGCACAATATGACTTTTTTCACGGTACTTACGGTGATGAATCATATATCCATGGAGGACTTCATTGCGCATCATAAAAAGAATCTATTCCTCAGATTCTTTTTCTTTTTTATCATCCTCATCATCACCGTCAGGAATAACAGCACCTACAACAGCTGCCGTACCTTTAACTACACCTTTGGTAGTTTTATAGGCGATACCTACTGGTACGGTTACAAGCTTATATACACAACCTTGTAACATCAATATACATCCAACTATAGCGATTAATGATGTAATTGTTTTCATACCAGCATCCTTATCCTTTAGATATCACTGTATCCTAAGCTTTTTAGAGCACGCTCATCATCAGACCAGCCACCCTTCACTTTTACCCAAAGTGTGAGCATAATTTTTTGCTCAAACATTTTTTCCATGTCTTTACGAGCATCCATACCAATCGTTTTAAGCTTGGCACCTTTTTCACCAATCACAATGGCTTTTTGACCAGCGCGGTCTACAAAAATCGTTGCATCGATATAGGTACAAGCCGGCTTTAAACGACCAGTTTTTTCATTAACAGTTGCTTCTTCTGTTTTGAAAGATTCAATTTGTACTGTTAAATCATAAGGAAGCTCTTCACCCAACTGACGCATGATTTTTTCGCGAATAATTTCACTTGCCAAGAAGCGTTCAGAGCGGTCAGTAATCTGATCAAATGAATACAATGGTGGTTGGTAAGGAAGGTATTTCTCAATCGTTTCACTCAAGTGTTCTAAGTTTGCACCACGCAAAGCAGAAACAGGAACAATCTCAGCAAAATTCATAAGTTTGGCACGTTCTTGAATCAGAGGAAGAATCTCTCTTTTATCTTCAAAAGTGTCAGCCTTATTAATGACTAAAATAACCGGCATTTCAGCGTTCTTGAGTTTTTCAAGCACTAAATCGTCGTTTTGAGTCCACTTATAAGCATCAATAACGAATAAAACTAAGTTAACGTCACGTAATGCAGAATGAGCAGCACGGTTCATCATTTTATTAATAGCACGCACTTCTTTTTTATGCATACCTGGGGTATCTACATATACCGCCTGCATTTTTTCACGTGAATCAATACCAATAATTTTATGACGTGTTGTTTGAGGTTTACGCGAAGTAATAGAGAGCTTTTGACCCAATAAATGGTTCATGAGGGTAGATTTACCCACATTTGGACGTCCCACAATCGCCACAAATCCGCTCTTAAAATCCGAAGGGATTGTTACGCCTTTGGAACTAAAAAATTGATCAATCAGATTATTAGGATCTTGGTTTTCATTTGAATCTGGATTGATTTGATCAGAATGCATCGACATGCAGGTTATTGCTCCAATAACTTTAAAATTTCCGCCGCTGCTGCCTGCTCGGCAAAACGACGACTTGAACCCTCACCATAAATCTTCGGTAAACCATCTACCACGCATTCCACTTTAAAGTGCTGATGAGGTGCATCACCCTGAATATCTACAACCTCGTAAACAGGGAGAGGTTTTTTACGTGCTTGTAGATACTCTTGTAAACGTGATTTCGGATCTTTGAGTTGATCCGTAGGTTCTATATGGTCTAAATAGGGTATGTACCATTTTAGCACAATATCTTTAAGTAAGTTGAGATCACCACTATCAAGATAGATTGCACCAATAATCGCTTCTACCGTATCTGCTAATATTGACTCGCGATGATGACCGCCAGACTTCAATTCGCCTGTACTTAATATTAAACACCGACTAAGTTGCAAATCTGTTGCAATCTTACCTAAAGCTTCCTGACGAACTAAAGTCGCTCGCATACGCGTGAGACGACCTTCGTTTTCATTTGGATAGGCATGATATAGATAATTAGCGATTATCATGCCTAATAATGAATCACCGAGAAACTCTAAGCGCTCGTAATTGTATTTGTGACTCACCGAACGATGAGTCAATGCTAACTGTAACAATTCAAGCTGCTTAAATTGATATCCGATTCGACTCAGTAAGCGAGGATCACTTAGTTTGAACTGATGTTTTATCAAAACTCTTCTCAAATGTTAAAACTAAATCAATATTGAATAAGAAAGGTTTTCTTACTTCATATTTCTTTTTGACCGTTAGACCTGACTGATTAAACACTTGAGCGATCTCTTTAAAGTGGAGATCACGAATATTGTTCATTTCGAGTCGCTGATCCATTTGTGTTACAAACTTTTGTGGTGTGATCTCAGAAGAGCTTTCTTGTAAAAGCTCTTCTATCTGATTATTAATCAGCCGATCATCCCAATATGCTGGCCAAACTGCAAGTACAGCTTTTACTGCAACTGCAAATATAACCACCCCAAATAAAATTGCTAAATACGAAGTACCCTGTTGTGCCTTACGCATTTCTTTTTTTCCTAATGGTTGTTTTTAATCTATTTTTCCATTTCGGCTAAAGTTAGGAAGGTGTAAACCCGGTTCTTTATGCATCCACACGTAGAATGCTCGTCCTGTTAAGTTTTCTTCAGGAACGAATCCCCAGAAACGACTGTCTGCACTTTGATCGCGGTTATCCCCCATTGCAAAGTAATGTCCTTTTGGTACAGTCACTTCCCAATATAAACCGTCTTGGTTCGCATATTTACCATTTTCAACATAGTTGATAAACGGTGCTTGGCGCGCCACATTTACGCCTTCAAGCTCACGCATCGTAAAGGTATGCTCACCAATCGTCTCTTTATGATAAATAGACGTTGGCGTATCCATCACATCTTTTTCACGACTGAACTGTGTTAATACTTTCGGTACTTTTTTCCCGTTAATAATCAATTGCCCATGGTCATAAACAATATGATCACCAGGTAAACCGATTACACGTTTAATATAGCTAATAGTCGGTTGAGGTGGATAACGGAATACAATTACATCACCACGCTTCGGCTCACCTACATCAATAATTTTTTTATTAACGATAGGTAAACGTACACCATAATCAAATTTATTCACCAGAATAAAATCACCAGTTTCTAAAGTTGGTACCATAGAGTCCGATGGAATATTAAATGGTTCATAAAGAAATGAACGAAGCACAAGTACTACAGCTAAAACTGGCCAAAAGTCATAGGCCCATGTAATGACAAAATTTTCGTTCCCGCGTCCTTTATTTGCACGCTGTTTTAATACAAGTTTATCTAACAACCACACTGCAAATAGAATCAGCGTAACTGGAACAAGAATTAAATTAAAATCAAAATCCACATGACCTCACTCGCAGCCTTGCTGCTTGTATTACAGTGGGGAAAAGAAATTGTTCACTTCCCCCACCCTCATTTCTTATCTTTCTACTTTCAATACAGCCAAGAACGCTTCTTGTGGAATTTCAACACTTCCCACTTGTTTCATACGTTTCTTACCTTCTTTTTGTTTAGAAAGTAGTTTTTTCTTACGCGAAACGTCACCACCATAACATTTTGCCAAAACGTTTTTACGCATCGCTTTTACGGTAGAACGGGCAATAATTTGTGCACCGATTGCTGCCTGAATAGCAACATCGAACATTTGGCGAGGAATTAAATCTTTCATTTTCTCAACCAATGCAATACCACGATGACGTGCATCATTACGGTGACAAATCATAGCCAAGGCATCAACCTTTTCGCTATTAATTAACACATCAACCTTAACTAAAGCTGAACTTTCAAAACGTACAAAGTTATAGTCTAAAGATGCAAAGCCACGAGAGCATGACTTTAATCTATCAAAGAAATCCATAACGACTTCAGCCATCGGGATTTCAAAAGTAATAGAAACTTGGTTACCCAAGAATTTCATATCTTTTTGTACACCACGACGTTCGATACAGAGCGTCATTACGTTCCCTAAGTATTCTTGAGGAACAAGGATATGACATTCAGCAATTGGTTCACGCAAATCTTCTACAGTCGATCCATCCGGCATTTTTGATGGACTATCGATGTAAATCGTTTCGCCTTTCTTGGTTAATGCTTCATAAATTACGGTAGGTGCAGAACTGATGAGATCAAGATCGTATTCACGCTCTAAACGCTCTTGTACAATTTCCATGTGCAGCATACCTAAGAAGCCACAACGGAAACCAAAGCCTAAAGCATCTGAACTTTCTGGTTCAAAGAATAAAGCCGAGTCATTGATCTGTAATTTTTGCAATGCTTCACGGAACGGTTCAAAGTCACTCGCGTCAATCGGGAAAAGACCAGCATATACTTGCGGTTTAACCTTTTTGAAACCTGGTAAAGTTGCAACATCTGGTGTAGAAGCAAGAGTAATCGTGTCACCTACTGGTGCACCAAAAATATCTTTAATACCCGCAATAACAAAACCTACTTCACCAGCTTCAAGAATATCTGTTTCAGTATGCTTAGGATTAAACACGCCTACAGAAGTGACCGGATGAGTTTGTCCTGTCGATTTAACCAACATTTTGTCGCCCTTGCGGATACGACCTTGTTTAATACGAACAAGAGAAACTACGCCTAAGTAGTTATCAAACCATGAGTCGATAATTAATGCCTGTAATGGTGCTTCACGATCACCTTCTGGCGCCGGAATAACATCGACTAAACGCTCGAGTACACCTTCAACACCTAAACCAGTTTTTGCTGAACAGGTTGGTGCATCTGTCGCTTCAATCCCGATAATTTCTTCAATTTCATGAATTACACGTTCAGGTTCAGCCTGTGGTAAATCAATTTTATTTAGAATAGGAAGAACTTCTAGACCTTGTTCAATTGCTGTATAACAGTTTGCAACTGATTGAGCTTCAACGCCTTGTGCAGCATCTACAACCAGTAGCGCACCTTCACATGCAGCTAATGAACGAGAAACTTCATAGGAGAAGTCAACGTGCCCTGGCGTATCAATAAAGTTAAGTTGGTATTCCTGACCATTTGGATGGGTGTAATACAGCGTGACAGAAGCGGCTTTAATGGTAATCCCACGTTCACGCTCAAGCTCCATTGAGTCTAAGACTTGAGCTTGCATTTCACGATCTTGTAGACCGCCACACATCTGAATAAAACGGTCAGCCAATGTAGACTTACCATGGTCAATGTGGGCAATAATCGAGAAATTTCGTATATTTTTGATATCGACGGATTTTTTAGCTTGCGCCATGGGTTACCTTGAGAAAATATAGAGTGCTATGTAGCTTGTTTTAATACACAGCCAAAGCGGTTAAATAAATTGCGTGAGATTATAACAGATGCATATTTTAAAGTATCCAAAATAATCATGAGCTTTGTACTTATGTTTTAAAAAAGGACAGTCAAAGTAAGCGTATTACGTCCAACTATTGAGCATATGAAACGGTAAAATCATAAGGATTTATGCTTGAATCAAGCGGCGTATATGCATGAGTAAAAGTTGGCGACATTCGTTTTGGACGTCCTGTAGCAATTTCAATACATGCCCATTTGGTATTTCCAACAAATAATACGGCCTGATCTGATGGACGAAAAAACACATACTGGCGGAATGAATAAAGTGCATTAATGTCATCTAACCATGTACGTAACACAATTTGTTCGCCTTCAAATGCAGCTTTACGATATTGCACATGATGCTCAACCGCGACCATGGCGTGTTTTAACTCAAGATACTTAGTTACTCCTACTCCCAAAGTTTCAACATGGGCAGCCGCTACATCCTGCATCCACTGAACATACATTACGTTATTTACATGTCCCAACGCATCAATGTGATGTGGCTGCACCTGAATATGTAAATCAAAAATACTACTCACAAATGAACACTCTTATTTATTAACCTTAAAACTGAAATAAGTGTAGGTAGATATCGCTAAACGCTCAAGATAAATAACAAAAACCACCCATTTTCAGGGTGGCTTATTGATTGGGTTAAGGATTATTGAATACGTAAACCAAGCATTGCGCGCTGTCCCTGACGAATAATAGCAACACGTGCTACGGTATTTTTCGGTAAGTTAGAAACAACTTTTGCAAAATCCTGACTATTTAAAATTTGATTATTATTGACTTGAGTAATCACATCGCCCGGAATGATATTCGACAATGATGCTAAACCACCACGGCGAACATCTTGTACATAAATACCACCTTTTACGCTCAACGCATTTTTTTCCGGTTCAGCTAGATCACGAATACTCATGCCTAAAACTGGCCCTTTAGATGCAGCACCTTGTGCACCAGTAGCAGGTGTTTCATCTGGTGCAGTCGTTAAAGTCGCTGAAATATTGCGTGTTTTATCATCACGTAACACTTCAAACTGAACAGTTTGATTTGGCTGTACTTTGTTTAATGCATACAGTAAATCACTCGTACGAAGTACAGGCGCACCATTTAATTTTAAAATCACGTCGCCCGCTCTTAGCCCTGCTTTTTGTGCAGGTGAGTTCGGAGAAATTTGAGTAATTAAAGCACCTTCAGGTTTTGGTAATTTGTAGGCATCAGCAAGGTTTCGATCAATATCTTGCATCATCACACCAAGGTAAGAGCGTGTTACTTTACCTTTTGTTTTGAGCTGGTCTGCAACATCCATAGCTACGTCAATCGGAATAGAGAAAGACAAGCCCATATAGCCGCCAGTACCACTAAATATTCGAGAGTTTACCCCGACCACTTCACCATTTTGATTAAATAATGGACCACCTGAGTTACCCGGGTTTAAAGCCACATCTGTTTGAATAAATGGCACCGAAGTTTCACCGCTCATGTTTCGTGATTTTGCACTGACAATACCTGCCGAAGCGGAGTAGTCAAAACCAAACGGTGAACCAATTGCTAAAACTGGCTCTCCGACACGTAAACGGTCAACATTTCCTACTCGTAAAGCTGGATAGTTAGTTCCATTGACCTTTAACAATGCAACATCTGTGCGCTCATCACTACCGACCACGGTTGCATCAATTTCACGTCGATCATTTAGAGTGATGCTGATACGAGAGGCATTTTCAATCACATGGTGGTTAGTAAGTAAGTAACCATCTTTACTAATAAAGAATGCACTACCATATGCTGTCTTTTCTTGTGGACCTTGTTGCTGTGGAATGATGACCTGATTGCCAAAGAAACGTTTTAAAATTTCAGGAACTTGCTGCTGCAACAGTTCATCCTGAGTCATTTTTTTTACGACATTTACACTCACGACTGCTGGACTAACTTGTTCAACAAGATTTGAAAAATCAACAGCAGCATTTGCTTGAACAGCAGCAACTGTAAATACCGCTGCATACATTCCTTGTTGTAAATAGCGAGATTTCATTCGGTGCTCACCCACAATTGGTCTACGAGAATAAGAATAAAACTGTTGTATCACAACGCTTTGAGGTTGTGCGTAACAATATGTTTATTTGTAATACGTCATCACAAGGATTATTTTACGCATTGCAACTTTTTAAGCCAATTGCAATTTTTCTCTGAGTTAGAGCGCTTAAGCTCTTGCCTTTTTAGGTAAAAAGGGGTGTCATTAGCGGACGTTTTAAATTGATGCGAATGGACATGCCTAATTTACAGACAATTCACCACTTTGACGTGATTATTGTGGGCAGCGGCGGCGCTGGTTTAAGTCTGGCTTTATCGTTACCAAATCATTTTAATATTGCAGTTTTAGCAAAAGCTGCTCTAACCGAAGCAAGTACCTTTTATGCTCAAGGTGGCGTTGCTGCTGTTCTCGATGAGACTGACTCTATTCAACAGCATATTAATGACACTATGATTGCAGGCGCTCATTTATGTGAAATGGACGCGGTACAACATACCGTAGAAGGCGGTCGCCCTTCTGTTGATTTTCTTTTAAAACAAGGCGTGCAATTTACCTTAGATGAAGATGAACAGCTTCATTTGACTCGTGAGGGTGGCCATTCGCAGCGTCGCATTATCCATTCTGCTGATGCAACAGGTAAAGCCATTTCAACCACTTTGGTTGAGCGTGCCAAAGAACGTAAAAATATTACTATTTTTGAAAATTATATTGCGATTGATTTAATCACCTCGCATAAATTAGGCCATACCGACCAAGCGAATCGTGCTATTGGTTTATATGCATTAGATGAAAATACTGAAAAGGTTCATACCTTCCTTGCCCCATTCACCGCGCTGGCTTGCGGCGGTGCGATGAAGGCTTATCTGTATACATCTAATCCAGATATTGCCACAGGTGACGGTATTGCAATGGCTTATCGTGCAGGTTGCCGTGTAGCGAATATGGAATTTAATCAGTTCCATCCAACTTGCCTGTACCATCCACAAGCCCGCTCTTTCTTAATTACTGAAGCTATGCGTGGTGAAGGCGCTTATTTGCGCCTACCTGATGGCGAACGTTTTATGCTGCGTTTTGATGATCGTGCAGAACTGGCTCCTCGCGATATTGTGGCTCGTACCATTGACCATGAAATCAAGCGTCTCGGTATTCGTCACGTGTGGTTAGACATTACCCATAAATCACCTGAGTTTATTAAAGAGCACTTCCCTACACTTTATGCAAGATTGCTTGAGTTAGGTATCGACATTACGAAAGACATGATTCCAGTGGTACCAGCAGCTCACTATACATGTGGTGGTGTTGTGGTTGACTCAAATAGCCAGACGGATATTGAAGGTCTCTATGCGATTGGTGAAACGTCATATACGGGCTTACATGGTGCAAACCGTATGGCAAGTAACTCATTACTTGAGTGCTTCGTTTATGGCATGAGTGCAGCAAAAGATATCGAAAATAAATTTGATGAAAACTTCAAATTACCTGAAGTACCAACTTGGGATGACTCACAAGTAACCAACCCTGATGAAGATGTTGTGATTTTACAAAACTGGGATGAGTTACGTTCGACCATGTGGAACTACGTTGGCATTGTAAGAACCACAAAACGTTTAGAACGTGCTTTACACCGTATTGAAATGTTAAAGCGTGAAATCACTGAGTATTATCAAGACTACCGTGTTAGCAAAAACCTAATTGAGCTGCGTAACCTTGTTTTAGTATCGGAAATGATTGTTCGCTGTGCCATGCAACGTAAAGAATCACGTGGTTTACATTACACGCTTGATTATCCGGAAACTTCGAACGAGATTCGTAAAACCGTTTTAACTCCTCCAAATTTTGCAGTAGAACAGCCATTGGTTAATACTGACATTTAAGTTGTTCTACTACAAAAAAGCACAGCTCTGACTGTGCTTTTTATTTGGTTTGATATTTATGTTCTAGGTGGGATTGAATAAGTCGCAGTCACATGCGCCACAGGTTCATCCAGACCGACCGAATAAATCCAGACCTCTCCGACAACCAAGCTCTTTCCGACTTTCATGAGTTTACATTCACTACGTAAGTCTTGATCACCTGCAGGTTTTCTTAAAAAATTAATATTAAAGTTGGTCGTCACAGCTAAACCAACAATACCGATCTCACCTAATATCGCAATATATAAAGCAAAATCAGCCAAAGTCATCATGGTTGGGCCAGATATGGTGCCACCAGGACGTTGATGCCTTTGATCGACATGATAGTAAACAACTGCAGCTTTGGGAGTGACTGATTCAATTGTGCAATGTTCAAGACTTGGTGGAAATTCCTTTTCAAGAAATGCCACGATTTCTTCTTTTGAACTTTTCATCCTTGTTATTCTTCAATCTATAAATCATATGTAAGATAGCATAAGAAAATAACAGATATTTTCTATGACGATTTAAATCAGAATTAACATCATTTTTCACCACTCCCATATTTTTATAAGAGTGGTTCATCCAATTGCTTACCGTAAATATTGCAAAGCCTGCTTAAACACCTGATCAGGACTTTGGGTTGCATCTATTCGCTTAATCCGT
The DNA here is from genome assembly GCF_016809775.1 of Acinetobacter sp. C13. NCBI lineage: Bacteria > Pseudomonadati > Pseudomonadota > Gammaproteobacteria > Moraxellales > Moraxellaceae > Acinetobacter > Acinetobacter sp. C13. The sequence goes on along the minus strand of NZ_JAFBJL010000002.1, from coordinate 155,446 downwards.
TCCGGTTCAGCTTTCCATAAGGTTTCATAACCTTCACGGACCTTAGTAAAGAAGCTTAACTTTTCTTGTTCAAAACGGTCTAAAGCTCCGCGTTCACGTGCACGGTTCATACCAAGTTCAATCGGTGCATCTAACCAGAAAGTCACCTCCGGCATGCGTGAAACGAAGTTCTGATTTAAAAGCTGTAATTTATCTTGGCTTAAACCGCGACCAGAACATTGATAAGCAAAACTCGCATCGGTAAAGCGATCACTTAATACAATTTTGTTAGCTTCTAAAGCAGGCAAAATAACCTGTTGTAAGTGTTGAGCACGTGCTGCATAAATGAGTAATAACTCAGTATCATGACTCATATTTTCATCATGATTCACAGCCAAAAGCATCGAACGAATTTGTTCAGCTAACGGTGTACCCCCGGGCTCTCGAGTTAAAACAACTTGTTTGCCTTGCTCTTCAAAATGCTGATGAATTTTTCGAATGAGTGTAGTTTTACCTACCCCTTCCGTGCCTTCAAAGCTGATAAACATCTCTTTTCCTTATTTCTTCGATCTCAACACGGATAAATAATCCTGCACAGCTTGATTATGTGCTTGCAAGCTTGCCGTAAATTTATGTCCACCATTACCAGTCGCAACAAAATAGATGTTATTTGAATCATCTGGATGTAATGCTGCTTCAATTGCCTTTTGGCTTGGTAAAGCAATTGGAGTTGGCGGTAAACCATTAATGGTATAAGTATTATATGGTGTTGGAGTACGGAGGTCTTCTCGGGTAATGTTGCCTTTATAGTTATTACCCATTCCGTAAATAACAGTTGGATCCGTTTGTAAACGCATACCGAGTTTTAAACGGCGGACAAAAACTCCAGAAACTTGTGTAAGTTCACTGTCTAAACTCGTTTCTTTCTCAACAATAGAAGCCATAATTAATGCTTCATATTTATCTTTATAAGGTAAATTCGGCGCGCGATTTGCCCAAGCTGTATCTAGAGCTTTTATTTGACGATGATATAAATCGGTAAGAATTTTCTTGTCAGTCTCGCCTTTGGCAAAGAAATAAGTATTCGGCGCGAATAAGCCTTCTGGATGATCGTAAGGAATCCCAAGCGCTTTCATAAGCTGATCATTAGGTAAATCCAATATTGTATTTTTTACATTTTTATCATTTTTGAGTGCAGTAATAAGCTGCTTAAAAGTTGTACCTTCAATCACCAAAACACGATTCATCTGAGCATTATCAGCGTCAGATAACATCTCTAACACTTGTCTTACGCTCATCCCTTGTTCAATTTCATACACACCAGCTTTCATGCTGTCATGAATCATAAACTTTTGATAAAGCTTCAATATGATAGGAAAGCTAACTTTATCTTCTTTTGCCAAACGATCAATAAAACCAGAATAAGTTTCCCCAGATGTAATAGATAACATCTGTTTTTTGCCTTCGATAGGATAAGCCTTAAACAAACTTGACCATAAAATGGCAAACGTAAAGATTAAAACAATAAAAAGGCCAATTAGAACCAATCGCTTAGAAAATTTTGGAGCTTGTTTTTTGTTATTTTTCTTGGCGTTTTTTGCTTTCGCATTCACAGGTGGCTTCGGCATATTAATGAATCTGATTTAAGTTAAGGATATGAAATAAATCTATGCATGCCTGTGTATCTAGCGTTTTCTCGCCTAAATGAGTAACCACTCGCATAGGGTTTAAAGCATTACAAAAGAATAGACTTTGTATTTCAGATACTTCATCTAATTCAATCACACGTACTTCACAGGCAATACCATGGTGCTGCATACGCGCCAGAATTTCTGCCCGCATTACACCGTGGACGCCATTATAGCGAAGTTCAGGAGTAATCCATCTATCATTTAAACGAATAAAACAATTACTACTGACCCCTTCAACAATATAACCTTGTACATCAGTAACTAATGCTTCAGCCCACCCGAGTTGATCTGCTTCTTTTTTTAGCAATACTTGTTCAAGGCGGTTTAAAGATTTAAGCCCCACTAAGCTCGGCATGGTTAAACCTAGGGCCTGATTTAAAACACCACACTGGATAAAATCAGGCATACACGGCTCTAAAGCTTTTGGATAAAACCAGATATAAATATCAGCTTCATGTTTCGGCAAAGTATAACCGCGATCGCCTTCCCCACGACTAATCACAATTTTTAAAGTGCCGTTGAGTACGAGGTTTTGCTTTTGGAGTTGCTGTACACTCAGTTCAATTAATTCAAAATTTACAGTTAAAGACAGTTTTTGACATGCAAGTTTTAGACGTTGCCAGTGTCTTTCTTTAAGCTCAATTTGATTTTGAAAAACACGAATTGTGGTAAAGCACCCATCTCCATAATGAAAGGCTCGATCCAATAAAGGAATAGTCTCAACGGGTTGCCCATTTTTAAAACACCACATGTTTGTTCCATCCTTTACTAAAAGCCGCACAACAATACAACACCTTTCATTTAAATAATAAATGATTGATTTTAAAAAATTATACCGATTTCGTATCTGCTTTTGAAACTTGTTATATATCAAGATTTAAGAATAGTTTATCTCTTTTTATTATTTCTATTTTTTTCATATTAAATTCGTTTTTTATTATTTTTTTAGAATAAAGACTAGCGCTATTCTGCGTTCATGTTTTGAACATTTCATATTTTTTGAGGACTTATCTCATGCGTTTTTCTCAATTAAAAGTCGGGGTTATCGCTGCACTTCTTTCTGTTTCGTCATTTGCAGCCCAAGAATTTTTAAACGTTTCTTACGATCCTACTCGTGAGCTATATACAGATTTCAACAAACAGTTCGGTACTTACTGGAAACAACGTACTGGTCAAGATATTGAGTTTAAGCAATCACACGGCGGCTCTGGTAAGCAGGCTCGTGCGGTTATCGATGGCTTAAATGCAGATGTAGTGACATTAGCACTTGCCGCAGATATTGATGAAATTGCTGAAAAAGCAAAATTACTTCCAGCTAACTGGCAGAAAAAACTGCCACAAAACTCAACGCCATATACATCAACCATTGTATTTTTGGTGCGTAAAGGTAACCCAAAGCAAATTAAAGACTGGGCTGATTTAATCAAACCAGGTGTAGAAATCATTACACCAAACCCGAAAACCTCTGGTGGTGCTCGTTGGAACTATCTCGCAGCTTGGGCTTGGGCAAAACATCAACCAGGCGGCAATGATGCAAAAGCACAAGAATACGTTCGCCAAATTTATAAACATACTAAAGTTTTAGATTCTGGTGCTCGCGGTGCGACGACTACTTTCGCTGAGCGTGGCATTGGTGATGTATTACTGGCTTGGGAAAATGAAGCTCATTTAGCTATTCGTGAACAGCCGGGCAAATTTGAAATTATTACTCCGTCTCTTTCGATCTTAGCTGAGCCTCCAGTTGCAATTGTGGAGAAGAATGCAGCTAAAAAAGGCAACTTAACTATTGCTAAAGGTTATCTCAACTATTTGTACTCACCTGCTGGTCAAGAAATTGCAGCACGTAACTTCTACCGTCCGCGTAACGCAGCTGTTCTTAAAAAATACAGCAATGTATTTAAGCCATTGAAGCTTGTAACAATCGACAAAGAGTTTGGTGGTTGGACAAAAGTACAAAAACAACACTTCGATAATGGTGGTGTTTTCGATCAAATCGTGAAAATCAATAGTGCAGAGAAGTAATTCTTTGCACTAAAGGTAAGGAGAACAGACATGATTCACACTGTAATTGTTCCGGGTGTAGGTGGCAGTGAACATCAGCATTGGCAATCTTGGTTGCAGCGTCAACTCGTGTCTAGTTCTCGTGTTGAGCAAAAAAACTGGGATAGACCTGTATTAAGCGAATGGGTTGAGCAATTCGTTAAAACAGTTCAAGCAGCTCAAGCTCCTGTTCAAATTGTTGCACATAGTTTTGGATGCTTAACGAGTGTAGCTGCTTTAGCTGAGCATCCCGAATTAAGAAGCCAAGTTAAGAAACTAATTTTAGTCGCTCCAGCGAATCCGGCACGCTTTGGGGAAGCAGGGTTTGCTCGCCATAGCTTGACCGACTACAAAGATTATTTTCATCAATTAAAAATTGATGTGCCTGCAACGCTACTCATTAGTGAAAATGATCCATGGCTCGGCTTTTTTGATGCGTTACAACTTGCAAAATCATGGAAGTTAAATCCCGTTAATCTTGGTGAAGTGGGCCATATTAACGTTGCCTCAGGTTTTGGGCCATTTCCGGATTTGCTGAACTATTTGATCCCAGAAGATTCGATGTGTAGTCACTCATCTATCGACCCGGTAAAAACACATTTCTCTTTGAAATTTGCTTAATACCAATCTTTATACCTCACTGTTTATCTTTATTTATTCGCTTACTGGTTTCAGCAGGCTTTTCTCTTTGAGGAAATATCATGTCGCAGCGATCCCGAGTGCTGCCTGGGTTTGGTCTATCTTTGGGCTTCACCCTCGCCTATGTGTCTTTTATTGTGCTTATTCCATTAGCCGCAGTCTTTATCAAATCATTTGGAATCGGATGGGACGGATTATGGGAAATTTTAACGTCTGAGCGTATTTTGAAATCGCTTCAACTCAGCTTTAGTTCAGCTTTAATCGCAGCATTTATTAATGTTGTGTTTGGTCTGCTTTTGGCTTGGTGTCTTGTTCGCTATAACTTTCCCGGAAAACGTCTAGTTGATGCATTGGTCGATTTACCTTTTGCTCTTCCGACCGCAGTTGCAGGTATTGCACTGACTTCACTCTATGCACCTACTGGTTGGTTAGGTCAATATCTGGAACCACTTGGTATACAGGTTGCCTATACACCTATCGGGATTACGTTAGCATTGGTCTTTATTGGTATTCCTTTTATTGTTCGGACCGTTCAACCAGTACTCAGCGATATTGAAACCGAACTTGAGGAAGCAGCTTCAGCACTTGGTGCAAATCGTTGGCAGACCATTACTAAAATTATTTTACCCATCTTACTACCTGCTCTATTTACAGGCTTTGCTTTAGCGTTTGCTCGCGGCGTGGGTGAGTATGGTTCTGTTATTTTTATTGCAGGTAACCAGCCATTTAAAACAGAAATTGCACCGCTGATGATCATTTCTCGTCTTGAAGAATATGATTATGCAGGTGCAACGACCATTGCAGCGGTCATGTTAGTTCTCTCTTTTATCATTCTATTTGTCATTAACTTACTTCAAGCATGGGCAAACCGTCGTACAGGGAGAAACATCACATGAATTTACATACCGACAGCAACGCACTTGCTTTGAAGTTACAGTCTCGTGATGCGACACGTGAGCCAACTTGGGTACGTTATACCCTTATTACAATTGCACTGATTTTTTTCCTCAGTTGCCTCATGCTGCCACTCATTTTGGTTTTCGTAGAAGCATTTAAACAGGGACTTGAAGTCTATGTTCAGGCTTTGATTGATCCAGATACCTTATCAGCAGTGAAATTAACATTACTCACCGCAGCAATTGCAGTTCCAATTAATGTGATATTTGGTGTTGCTGCAGCTTGGGCTGTCTCTAAGTTCCAGTTTAAAGGTAAGGCAATTTTAACAACTATCATTGATATGCCTTTTTCGGTTTCACCTGTTATTGCAGGTTTAATGATTGTTCTAATTTTTGGTGCGCAAGGTTGGTTCGGCGGCTGGTTAATGGACCATGACATTAAGATCTTGTATGCAGTACCTGGAATTGTTTTAGCCACCATTTTTATTACAGTCCCTTTTGTAGCACGTGAGTTAATTCCACTGATGGAAGCGCAAGGAACAGAGGAAGAAGAAGCAGCGATTGTACTCGGTGCTTCAGGCTGGCAAACCTTTTGGAAAGTGACATTACCTAACATTAAATGGGGTTTGATTTACGGCGTGATTCTGTGTAATGCCCGTGCAATGGGTGAGTTTGGTGCAGTATCGGTAGTTTCCGGCCATATCCGTGGTGAAACCAATACCCTGCCACTTCATGTCGAAATTTTATATAACGAGTACACCTTTAGCGCAGCGTTTGCCGTGTCCTCACTGCTTGCCTTCTTAGCTCTTTTAACACTGATTTTAAAAACTTGGTTAGAGCTACATCAAGATAAACCAGAACCGCATTCAACTGATTCGTAAGGAATGAAATCATGAGTATTCAAGTTAAAAATATTGAAAAACACTTTGGTGCATTCCATGCGCTTAAAAATATTTCCCTAGACTTTCCAGAGGGTGAACTGGTTGCGCTACTCGGACCATCTGGTTGTGGTAAGACGACTCTGCTTCGTATCATTGCAGGTCTAGAGTCAGCCGATGGCGGTCAGGTTTTACTTGAAGGTGAAGATGCGACTAATGTACATGTGCGTGAGCGACAGGTCGGCTTTGTATTTCAGCACTATGCTTTATTCCGTCACATGACTGTATTTGACAATATTGCCTTTGGTTTACGCGTTCGCCCTCGTGCAACCCGTCCTTCAGAAGCTGAAATTAAAAAACGTGTCACTCGTTTACTTGATCTAGTTCAACTAGGCTTTTTAGCAGACCGCTACCCTGCTCAGCTTTCTGGCGGACAACGTCAGCGTATTGCTTTAGCCCGTGCTTTGGCAGTAGAACCTCGCGTGTTATTACTCGATGAACCATTTGGCGCTCTAGATGCCAAAGTACGCAAAGAATTACGTCGCTGGTTACGCAACTTACATGATGAATTGCATATCACTTCAATTTTCGTGACTCACGATCAAGAAGAAGCACTTGAGGTTGCAGACCAGATTATTGTCATGAATAAAGGTAATGTTGAGCAAATCGGTTCACCTCGTGAAGTTTATGAAAAACCTGCAACGCCATTTGTGTTTGATTTCTTGGGTCAGGCAAATCGATTTGAAGGTGAACATACGGAAGGTATTATCCGTATCGGTAATGACCGTATTCAATTACCAACAGCAGTTGAGGCACCTCAAGGAAAAGTGATTGCTTTTGCCCGTCCAGATGAGTTACATATTCACTCGCAACCGCAAGCAAATACCATTGAAGCGACTTTTGTACGTGAAATCTGGATTGCTGGAAAAGTAGTGGCCGAATTACAAGACCGTAATGGACGTTTAATTGAAATTGCTCTGAGCAGTGAAGCTGCAAAATTACATGCATTTAAACCTAACCAAACTGTTTGGGTGAGCGCATCTCAATTGCACTTATTTGCAGACCAAGTTGCTTAAGAAATATATTTGGTGAGGAAATATCTTGCGGATCTTTAGACGCTCCTCACCTCTTTTGAGGAAAAGTGTAAATGAACTTTCAACAATTAAGAATTATCCGAGAAACAGTACGCCAAAACTTTAACTTGACGGAAGCATCGGCTGCACTCTACACATCTCAATCGGGTGTAAGTAAACACATCAAAGATTTAGAAGATGAATTAGGTGTTCAACTTTTCGTTCGTAAAGGTAAACGCCTTTTAGGTTTAACTGAACCAGGACAGTCACTTCTTAGCATTGTTGAACGCATGTTAGTGGATGCTGAAAATATTAAACGACTTGCTGAAGATTTTAATAAGGTTGATGAAGGAACACTAACGATCGCAACTACGCATACTCAAGCGCGTTATGTATTGCCTCCAATCGTTAATCAATTTAAGAAATTATTTCCAAAAGTTCATTTGATTTTACAACAAGCTAGCCCTGTCGAAATTTCAGAAATGCTTTTACAAGGCGAAGCGGATATTGGAATTGCAACTGAGTCTTTAACGACTGAAGAAAATCTGGCTAGCATTCCTTACTATCAATGGCAGCACAGTATTATTACCCCGCAAAATCATCCTTTAGTGCAGGCGGATAAGATCACTCTAGAACTTTTAGCAGAATATCCACTCATTACTTATCATGGTGGTTTTACAGGTCGATCTAAAATTGATAAAGCGTTTGAAGAGGCTCATCTAGATGCAGATATCGTAATGTCAGCTCTTGATGCCGATGTTATCAAAACCTATGTGGAACTTGGCATGGGTGTCGGGATTGTCAATGACGTGGCTTATGATACAGAACGTGATTATCGTTTAAAGCAAACCAAAACTGATATTTTTGGTGTTAATACGACATGGATTGCGGTTCGCAAAGGCCATCTATTACGCGGTTATGGTTACGAATTTATTTCTTTATGCTCACCTGATGCGGATATTAAAGCGCTTAAGAAAATTGCTTACCCAGACGAATAAAAATTAAAAATAAATAAAAGAGCTTTTTAGCTCTTTTATTTATTTTATTAAGTACAAAAAAACGAGCCGTAGCTCGTTTTTTCTTTGTGATCTTACCAGTAGAAGTTCACACCAACTTTACCAACTGGTAACCATTGGTATTTATCATCGTTGGCAATTTTACGAGCTTCCGCATTTACTGCTTCTTCAAGTGATTGATCACCAGTTGTAACTGCTGAACCTGTCGAAGCAAGTTTAACTGTTGGATTACCAGTGTAGTAAGCACCTACCTCACCAAATACTCCCCAGTTTTTATTGATTTTAGGTGCAAAACCAAAACCTAAGTATGGAGCGATGTCATTTTTGTAAGACATTTGGCCATTAATTTTCACACCGTCTGCACCCGCAATAAAATCTTGGTTATTTACACGGAATGAACGAGTTGCATCAACGTTACGAGTTAAATCATAATCGTTATCAAGATATGCTGCACCAGCTGCTACATATAAGCCTTGAGCCCAACGGTTAGTACTTGCACCCCATGGACGAATCTCAGCATTTAAATAGATATTGTTGTTTTCCATATCAAGGTCATAAGTTGAACCGTTTACTTTTACGTCATCAGACCAAGAAATGTCACCACCATTATAACCCAAAGCCAAACCTACATATGGGTTTGCTTGCCATAATAAAGCACCACCGTAACCAGTTGTACCTACCTCAGCACGTGCCCCCACAGGAATTAATTGGTTTTTGTCAAATGCGTAGCTGTCATGAACAACGGCTTCATCTGCCATAGCAGCGCCAGCAGCGAATAAAGCTGTTGTAGTGACTAATACACGTAATGCTTTCATAGTTTTCTCCTCAAAAAGGCTCTGTTTTTAATTTATTCATCTTGTGACTGAAATCATAATAATGACAGCTTAGATTCTTTTTTATACAAAAAATGCTAGATTTCTGTTATTTTTTGATACAAATTGAGTTAAATTTTTATTTTCAAATCATTTTTGTGTAAAACACACTTGATTATCTAATAAGCTTATTTCGATTTACCTCATTTATATCATCAATTAAACGTAACACGTTTTTTGAAAGATTCTTGTCACAAATTAGTGTAAAATCTTTAAAATTTTTTATGGAAGGAAGATCATGTCTCAGCTTTCTACGATCATTGAGCAAGCATTTGAAGACCGCGCAAATTTTACTGCAGCAGATTGTTCAAGCGAAATTCGCCAAGCTGTTGAAGAAGCAATTGCTGGTTTAGATAACGGTACACTTCGAGTTGCTGAAAAAATCAATGGTGAATGGGTTGTTCATCAATGGTTAAAAAAAGCTGTTTTATTATCATTTAAACTGAATGACAATAAACCAATCGAGTCATGTGATCTTCGTTTCTATGACAAAGTTGAAACTAAATTCTCTGGTTGGACTGAAGAGCAATTTAAAGCTGCAGGTGTTCGTGTTGTTCCTCCTGCTGTAGCACGTCGTGGTAGCTTCCAAGCTAAAAACGTGGTGTTAATGCCATCTTATGTCAACATTGGCGCTTATGTAGATGAAGGCACAATGGTTGATACATGGGCAACTGTAGGTTCATGTGCTCAAATCGGTAAAAATGTTCACTTATCTGGTGGTGTAGGTATTGGTGGTGTTTTAGAACCATTACAAGCTAACCCAACCATTATTGAAGACAACTGCTTTATCGGTGCGCGTTCAGAAATCGTTGAAGGCGTTATCGTTGAAGAAGGCTCAGTCATTTCAATGGGCGTTTTCATTGGTCAATCAACTAAAATTTATGACCGTGAAACAGGCGAAATCCATTATGGTCGTGTACCAGCAGGTTCAGTTGTAGTTTCAGGCAGCTTGCCATCTAAATGTGGTACTTACAGCTTATATGCTGCAATTATCGTGAAAAAAGTTGATGCGCAAACACGTTCAAAAACAAGCTTGAACGATTTGTTACGCGCTGACTAATTTGTTATAACTCTCTTGCGGAGCTTTAATCGCTCCTCATCTCTACGATCAAACTGATCGTAGAGATTTTATTTTTTATATAGTGTGGTATTTCTAGAATGGCTTCCTTACGTTCCTCTGCAATTCCTGTCTCAGACCCTGCGTCCGGTTTACGCATTACCGAGATTTTTTACTCGTTGCAGGGTGAAGCAAATGCCTCTGGCCTACCGACTGTATTTATTCGTCTAACAGGCTGTCCATTACGTTGTAGCTATTGCGATACCACCTATTCCTTTGAAGGTGGCGAACGTTTTTCACTTGAACATATCATTGAAACAGCTACACAATTTCAAACACCTTATATTTGTGTAACAGGTGGTGAACCTCTTGCTCAGCCAAACTGTTTGATTTTATTACAACGTTTATGTGAGGCAGGTTTTGACGTTTCTCTAGAAACCAGTGGCGCTCTTGATGTATCAAGAGTAGATCCCCGTGTTTCAAAAGTCCTCGATTTAAAGACTCCAACTTCTGGTGAAGAACATCGCAATCTCATCAGTAATCTTGACCATTTAACACCACGTGACCAAATCAAATTTGTGATTTGTAATCGTGAAGACTATGAATGGTCAAAGCAACAAGTTGAAAAATATCAACTGCAAACCAAAGTCAGTACCGTTTGGTTCTCCCCTGCCTTTGCGGTTGAAAAAGGTGCTGTAGGCCTGCCACGTCTAGCACGTGATCTGGCACAGTGGATACTTGATGATAAATTACCTGTTCGTTTCCAGCTTCAGTTACATAAACTGCTTTGGAACGATGAATCAGGTCGTTAATCACTCAATAAAGTAAATCATTCCGAATATGGAGAAAAATATGCGCTCTCGTGCCATTGTTTTACTTTCAGGCGGCTTAGACTCAACCACTTGCCTAGCTTGGGCACAAGCGCGCTATGAATGTATTGCTATTAGTTTTATGTATGGTCAACGCTCAACCACTGAACTTGATGCTGCAAAAGCATTAGCTCAGCGTTCAGGTGTTGAACATCGTGTAATTAATATTGATCTAGCAAATTTAGGTGGATCAGCACTTACAGATCACAACATTGCAGTACCAGAACAGTTACAAGAAGGTATTCCTGTAACTTATGTACCAGCGCGTAACACTATTTTCCTCTCGTATGCTCTAGCAGCAGCTGAAGTATTTAATGCTGAAGCTATTGTTATTGGTATCAATGCTGTTGATTATTCAGGATATCCTGATTGTCGCCCTGAATTTATTGATGCTTTTGCGAATATGGCCCGTTTAGCAACTAAAGCTGGCGTAGAAGGAAAACCACTTAAATTTGAAACACCCCTGTTACATTTATCCAAAGCGAATATCATACGTTTAGGGATTGAACATGGCGTAGACTATAGTCAAACGGTATCTTGCTATCAAGCAGATGCTCAAGGACGTGCGTGTGGTAAATGTGACAGTTGCCGTTTGCGTAAAGAAGGCTTTATCGATGCTGGTGTTACTGATCCAACACGCTATATACCGTAATAAGTAGGTAAAATTTATGAAGTTGTTAAAATCAAATCTTATTCTTTCATCTTTATTCTCAGCAGCTGCACTTATGGCTGGTTCAGTTCAAGCAGCTGAAAACCCAGTTCAAGCGGCATATAAAAGCACTAACGTTAAAGGTGCATTAGTTAACGTTTGTAAAGAACAAACTGCTAAAGGCGGTAAGTTAAGTTCATCTGAAGTTAGCAAATTCTGTAGCTGCCAAGTTGAAGCACAAGGTAAAGTGACTGAAGCACAAAAATGGGAAATCCAAAGCGCAATCAATGCGAAGAAAAGCCCAAGTTCTCTAGGATTTGTACAACAACAAAACCGTGATCTTAAAGCATGTTTTGGTCCTCAGTTAACAACTAAGCTTGAAAAGTTAACTGAAGATGCAATGAAGGCAGCTCAACAACAAGCTCCTAAAAAATAAGATTTTAATGTTCTAAATTAAGCCTGCATTTATGCAGGCTTTTTTATAGCTCTGTTAAAATAACAGCACTTTTGACCAATTCATTTGATGTAAGCCATGCAAGAACAATGGAAAACTAATGCTAACCATAAAAGGTCTATTGTCTCGTTTAGTGGAGGCAAAGATAGTTCTCTAGCACTCTACCATGCAATGCAGACAGGCGAAGTGATTGGATTGATCGTAATGCTAGAAGAACAAGGCCAACGTTCTCGCTCACATGCCATGCCTCTTGATATTATTCAAGCGCAAGCTAAAGCAATCGGCTTGTCCGTGTTTATGGCTTCATCAAGTTGGAATGACTATGAAGTAAAGTTTATTGAATTACTCAATCAAGCAAAGCAACAAGGAGCTGAGGTACTGGTTACAGGTGACCTTGATATGCCTGAACACGGCTGTTGGCATGATCGAGTAACGCAACAAGTAGGTCTTCAATTAGGAATGCCTCTTTGGCTACGTCCGCACCGTGAAGTTGTTGAAGAATTTATTCAACTTGGATTCCAGAGTGTAGTGGTGACCGTAAACCTTAAACTCGGGATGAATATAGAAGATTTAGGTAAAACCTTAACTTTAGAATACATCCAAGAGCTTGAGAACCGTGGCATTGATCCATGTGGTGAGGGCGGTGAATTTCATACGACTGTGATTGATGGACCAATCTTTAACAAAGCAATCCCTGTAAGAAAACTCAATATTGTTTATCATGAGGAATACGCTTTTTTACCACTTGAATTAGATCAAATTTAACTTTTAAAGGATAAGAAATGTCTGAGAATATTCAACTGCCAAATCAGGTGTTCCCTACTACACACGGCGAAGTGAACTTGACCGAAGTCGAAAATGAATGGCTAATCATTTACTTCTATCCTAAAGATTCAACACCAGGGTGTACAACACAAGCAGTGGGTTTTTCTTGTTTGAAAGATCAGTTTGATGCTTTAGGTGCCCGTATTTTCGGTATTTCACGTGACTCGGTAAAAGCCCATCAAAATTTTACAGAGAAGCAGGCACTTACTATTGATCTGATCAGTGATAAAGAAGAAATTCTTTGTAATCACTTTGATGTGATTAAAGAAAAGAATATGTATGGAAAGAAAGTCATGGGTATTGAACGTTCTACTTTTATTTTCCATAACAAAACTTTAGTTAAAAGCTATCGCAAAGTTAAAGCAGCTGGGCATGCAGAGCAAGTTCTAGAAGACTTAAAAGCTCTACAAACAGCTTAATAAATTCAACCAACAAAAAGCGAGTTTATACTCGCTTTTTTTAGTGCAAAGCATTACCCAATAATTTGAGTTTAACGTATCATAAAAATATTAGAATAATTAGTTTAAGGCATTGATATGAGTTCACTCAAAAATTGCTCTTTACTGCCAGCCATTCTCTTTATTGGTGCATGTAGTACAAATTCATTAGCTATACCAACTGACACCAGCACATCACTTGCTCAAATTCAGAAAACTTCAAAAGAAATAAGCTGCCAAGATTTACAAAATCCAGCCTATCAACAAGCTGTACTTAAAAAAATTAACCAAATCCGTCAGCAATCACGCCAATGTGGACAACAACATTTCTCTGCAACCAGACCACTAAGTTGGAGTAATAATTTATATAAAGGTGCACTTTCTCATAGTGAAGATATGGCAACACACAACTTTCTCGGACATGTTGGCTCCACAGGGCTAGATTTAAAATCACGTTTGAAAATTTATAATACACTCGGTAAAGCCAATGGTGAAAATGTCGCGAGTGGACAGAAAACATTAGATGAAGTGATGTCTAGATGGCTATCAAGTCCCTTACATTGTAGTAACCTAATGAACCCTAAATTTACAACCTATGCAATTGCTTGTGCTTCTGATCAATCTGTAAAACAAAAGAGCTATTGGACTCAACAATTTGGTACACGTTAAAAGGAAAAAAGATGCAATCAGGTTCGATCACCCTATTTTAAGAATTTTTGATGTCGAGTTAGCTCAATCATTTTATCTTGAGTTCTTAGGTTTTCAGCTTGATTGGCAACACCAATTTGAAGACAACTTTCCGTTATATTTACAAATTTCTAAAGATGATTGCGTTATTCATTTATCCGAGCATTTTGGAGATGCGAGTCCTCATAGCGCGATCCGTATTTATTGGGAACATATTTATGAGTTGCACAGTGAACTAAGCAAAAAAGATTATAAATGTTCTAAGCCTCAGGTTGAAAAAACAGATTGGGAGACACTTGAACTCAGCATCACTGATCCTTTTTCAAACCGAATTATCTTTTGGGCAGATGCTTAATTTATATGCACTTACTCAAAATCATCTAAATTAGAGCGATCATCTTCTTCAAAGCGTTGTTGCAACTGTTGATAAGTGCGTGTTTTTTTAAATTCATCCAAAAATTGAATAGTTCCTATAGGGAAAAATTCGGTCTGGATTTCACCACGATAATAAGCTTCACGCATTGGTGTTGCCGAGATAGAGTCTTTTAAACTATCAAGTTCAACCATAATCCACTCAGGAAATAGTCGTAAATAATATGAAGACTCATCCTTAAAGTGTCCAATCAAACCAACTTTTGAGTTCGGTTCAATTACGCCATTCACTAAAGATTTGACTTGTTTTACCCATTTTTCGTCATTATAAACATCTACTACATGTACAAAACGAATGCGTTTTTGCTCTTCTAACGAGAAATTTGACAAGATCATTTGCTCACGCTCTACTGCTAAGAACGGATTTTTAATATTACGTTCCATTTGAGCAGAACCTAATGCCAAAACGACATAGTGGCTTTGTTGTAAGGCAATTTCAATTGTCTGCATATGAGCTAAATGAAATGGTTGAAAACGCCCTATAAAAACGAGATAGTCAAATTTATACATAATTAGATT
Source organism: Acinetobacter sp. C13 (assembly GCF_016809775.1). NCBI lineage: Bacteria > Pseudomonadati > Pseudomonadota > Gammaproteobacteria > Moraxellales > Moraxellaceae > Acinetobacter > Acinetobacter sp. C13. The sequence continues at coordinate 140,433 of NZ_JAFBJL010000002.1, read as the reverse complement.
TTCACTTTTTATGAACTCACCAGTTAACCGCATTACAAAAAATATGCGCCATAATGAGAACCTAAAAATTAACAACGTGGTTTAAAGCAAGGATAGTACGATGACACTTAGCTGTATTCAACAACCTCATCAACATTTACACGCAAATTTAGAAGGTGGCGTACTCACCTTAGCCATAAATCGCCCAGAAGCAAAAAATGCACTGTATGGCGAACTTTACTTATGGATTGCCAAAGCACTTGATGAAGCTGACCAAGACAAAGATGTACGAGTAATCATTCTACGTGGTGTAGAGCAAGACTTTACCGCTGGTAATGACATGAAAGATTTTATGGGTTTTGTACAAAATCCTAATCTAGGTCCAGCAGGTCGAGTTCCTCCGTTTGTACTCCTTAAATCTGCTGCTAGATTATCAAAGCCGCTTATTATTGCAGTAAAAGGTGTGGCAATTGGTATTGGTGTTACGATTTTATTACACGCAGATTTAGTTTTTGCTGACAACACTGCCCTTTTCCAAATTCCATTTGTAAGTCTTGGCCTTTCTCCAGAAGGCGGTGCAAGCCAACTATTGGTTAAACAAGCGGGTTATCACAAAGCAGCTGAACTTCTATTTACTGCGAAAAAATTTAATGCAGAAACCGCAGTACAAACAAGCTTAGTTAATGAAGTTGTTGAAGATGCTTATGCATCTGCTCAGGCAACCGCTCAACATTTAGCAGCTTTGCCACTTGCCTCATTAAAACAAACCAAAGCATTGATGAAACATGATTTAGATCAAATTATTGAATGTATTGATCATGAAGCTGAAATCTTTATGCAACGCGTTCAATCTCCAGAAATGCTAGAAGCTGTACAAGCATTTATGCAGAAACGTAAACCAGATTTCTCGCGGTTTAATTAAAAATCAATTTCTATGATTTGAATAAACTCAAAGGCAGGCTCTTCATAAGGATGGCTTGCCTTTAATGCTTTTGCTACAGCCTTTGCATTTTCTTCAATTACAATTGTTTCAACTCGCCACTCATCAACTTGCTCAAGTTCACCCAGCTCTCCGATATAAGGATCTGCACCTTTGACTGGTTTAAATTGCCCTATTCCTTTCACTTGCCATGCGCAGTGTTCGTAATTACCGATACCCCCCGCACCAGCAGAAAAAATAGCTTGTTTAGTCGACTCAAGATGTGAATCAGGCACGTAATAAATCAGCTTTAACATAAGTAGAATGACTCAAAACTAGTAAACTTGCTTTAAATCATACCGTTAAAAAAGCTTCTAAATCAAAGTCAGCTCATCATTACCAAATAATTTGCTCCAATAAAGAGGATTTGAATGGCAAGCGCCAAGCCAAACAAGCGCCAGCCCTTATCTTTGGTATACATTGTTCTTATGTGATACTTATTTTTCATCATTTTGATCTCCGATTTTTATCGTTGTTACAGAGAAAGCAAAAATTGATCCAATTTTGAACTAAGCATAAAGTGTTAAATAGCCGAATGTCTATAGGCTTATAATTTTTCTAAAATGCTTAAAAGAGCTACACTCATTTTTATGTAGCTCTTATTCTGAACAAAATTTTAAATTTCAGTGTGCTAGCTGCGTCTTTATAATTTTAAGCATTCGATTTCTTTAAATATCTGTTCTCATATATTGTCATCATAAATGCTAAACCACATAAAATGACGAAGCCGCCAGTCATTGGTATTAATGTACCGTCATATAATTGCCCAATAATAGATGCAAGAATAAGTGACAAAACAGAGGACGCTGCACCAATAATGGCCGATGCCATACCAGCAACATGTCCCATCGGTTCCATTGCAATTGCGTTTAAATTTCCAAATAAAGTTCCAAATAATAAAAATAAAATGCAGGCATAAAGCATAAACATCCAGAATGAAACAGCCACACCCAAAAGTTGAATTCCTAAGAAAACTAAAGAAATTAAGCACAAACCTAGAAAGCCATAAATACAGATTGGACGCATACCAAACTTCATAACAATTTTAGAATTTGTAAATGAAGCGATTCCCATCACACCAGCAAGCACAGCAAAATATGCACTAAACTCTTGCCCTGTTTTACCAAACTGCTGCATAAAAATTTGCTGAGAAGTACCCAAATAACCAATGAATCCACCAAAACAGAAACCTGCACATAGCAAATAGCTCATGGTGGTTTTGTTACTTACGACTTCTTTAAAGCCTTCCTGAAATGCTTGTAGGCGCATAGGTAAACGATTTTCGGGAAGTAACGTCTCTTCCAAACGTAAAGCAACCCATGCCCCCACAACTGTGGCATAGGCCATATATAAAACAAAGATCTCACGCCAACCAAAGAAATGGATAATGAGCTGTCCCAAACTTGGTGCAATTGCTGGGGCAACCATAAACACCATCATAATTAAAGACATGATGCGGGCCATTTGAGCCCCACTGTATTTATCTCTAACAATTGAAATAGAAGCCACGTAAGGACCTGATACGCCAACCCCTTGAATGAAACGTCCAACTAAAAACCATTCAAAACTTTGTGTGGTAAAGCACAATAAACTTCCCAGAAAGTAAATAACAATTCCTGTGAATAAAATGCGTTTACGGCCAATTGCATCGGATAGAGGGCCAGCAATCAATTGGCCAATCGTCATACCAGAAAAAATACCAATAATGACCCACTGTGTCTGATTATTATTTTTTAAGTCAAAAACTCGTCCGATTTCGCCCAAAGCAGGTAGGACTGCATCTATTGAAAAAGAAACAATAGACATGAGCAATGCCATTAGTAATGCAAATTCATGGAAATGGATTTTTGATTTCATTTTTCTTCTCTGCTATTTATTAATATCGTACTGCATACAAATAAGCCACCTTACGGTGGCTTATTTCAACTTTTATATTACCCGATAAACTTACGTGCATTACGGAACATACGTAACCATGCACCATCTTCAGTCCATTCTTCTGGACTCCAAGAGTGTTGAATTGCACGGAAAGTACGCTCTGGGTGTGGCATCATGATCGTTGCACGACCATCTTTAGATGTTACACCAGTAATCGCTTCTGGCGAACCATTCGGATTCAATGGATAATGTTGAGTCGGGTTACCATGGCTGTCAACATAACGCAAAGCAACTTGGTTAGCTGCATTCAAGCCTGCAATATCAGCTTCACTCGCAACTGCACGACCTTCACCGTGTGCTACAGCAATCGGTAAAATCGAACCTTCCATTCCATTAAGCAATACAGAAACAGATTTTTCAACACGAACGTTTACGCTACGTGCTTCAAAGACTTCTGACATATTGCGGTGGAAACGTGGCCAGTGTTCAGCACCTGGAATAAGTGGCGCTAATTGTGACAACATTTGGCAACCATTACAGATACCTAAGCTAAACGTGTCTTCACGATGGAAGAACTGTTCAAACTGATCACGTAATTTCGCATTGAACAATACAGATTTTGCCCAGCCTCCGCCAGCACCCATTACGTCACCGTAAGAGAAACCGCCACAAGTCACTAAACCTTCAAAATCACTTAGGCTAACGCGACCAGCAAGTAAATCACTCATGTGCACGTCAACGGTATTGAAACCAACCTTATCAAAGGCTGCTGCCATCTCAATATGACCGTTTACACCTTGCTCACGCAAGATCGCCATATTAGGACGACGTGTGTTAATGAACGGTGCTTCAATAGGTTCATTCAAGTCAAATGTTGGTTTAGCAATTAAGCCTTGATGTGATTTATCTGCAATTAAAGCAAATTCTTGGTCAGCAGTTTCTACGTTATCACGTAAACGTTGGATCTGATGAGATACCTCAGACCAAGCTTGTTGCAATTCTGCACGCTCTAAAGTCAAACCGTTTACAGATAATTGATCGGTGTTGTTTACACAACCAACTACAGCAATTGCATCTTTCAAGCTAGATGCAGCAACTTCTGCTTGTAAAGCGTCCCAATCAGTTGCCTTAATTTGAAGAACTGCACCAATTTCTTCAGCAAATAAACTTGCTGGAGTTTGGTCTTCTAATGCAACACCTAAACGTGCAGCGAACATCATTTCAGCAACAGTTGCGAGTAAACCACCATCACCGATGTCATGGTAAGCTTGAATCAAGCCACGGTTGTTCCAATCTTGAATTAAAGCAAAGAACGCTTTGAAATCATCAAAACTATCAACGTCTGGAGTGATTGAACCGATTGCTTTATATACTTGCGCAAGAATCGAACCACCTAAACGGAACTGGCCTTTAGATAAATCAATACGTACAAGTACTGAATCTTCTAAATTCTTAAGTTCAGGTGTTAAAGTTTTACGAACATCTGTTACTGGAGCAAATGCAGTAATTACACCTGTCATTGGAGATGTTACAGCTTTGTCTTCACCGTTTTCGTTCCAAGTAGTACGCATTGAAAGCGAGTCTTTACCTACAGGAATCGCAATTCCTAAAGCAGGACACATTTCCATACCAATCGCTTTCACACCTTCAAACAATGCTTGGTCTTCACCTTTTTGACCAGCAGCAGCCATCCAGTTTGCAGAAAGTTTGATATCGCTAATCTGTTCAATGTTTGCACATGCAATATTAGTAATTGCTTCAGCAACTGCCAAACGAGCAGATGCTGCTGGATTTAACAATGCTACTGGCGGACGTTCACCCATCGCCATTGCTTCACCAGTGAAGCCTTGTAAGCTTGTCGTCGTTACTGCTGCATCCGCAACAGGAATCTGCCAACGACCAACCATTTGATCACGTGCAACCATACCTGTAATTGAGCGGTCACCAATGGTGATCAAGAATGATTTAGAAGCAACTGTAGGATTTTTCAATACACGGAAAATCGCATCTTTCAAATCAACTTTTGAAGCGTCAAACTCGTTACCTTTACGCTCAATTGTTTCATAAGAACGTTGCATACGCGGTGTACCACCAAGCATTACTTGCATTGGGATATCAACTGCATTGTTCTGGAACAATGGATCTTCAACAGTTAAATGACGAGCTTCAGTTGCTTCACCTAACACGGCAAATGGACAACGTTCACGAGCACAGATTGATTCGAACTGTTCTAAAGACTCTGGACGAATTGCAAGAACATAACGCTCTTGTGCTTCGTTTGACCAGATTTCCATTGGGCTCATGCCCGGTTCTAATGAAGGAATCTTACGAAGGTTAAGAACTGCACCTAACTCATGGTCATTCACAAGTTCAGGCATAGCATTTGATAGACCACCCGCACCAACGTCGTGTACAGAAACGATTGGGTTGAAGTCTTCTAAGCGCCAGCACGTATCAATTACTTCTTGACAACGGCGCTCCATTTCTGGGTTTTCACGTTGTACAGATGCGAAATCAAGGCTTTCACCCATTGTACCGCTGTCTACAGAAGATGCTGCACCGCCGCCAAGACCGATTAACATTGCAGGGCCACCCAATACAATGAGCAAGTCACCTGGTTGAATCGCATCTTTTTCTACATGGTCAGGACGAATGTTACCGTAACCACCAGCGATCATGATTGGCTTATGGAAGCCCTTCACTTCACCATTTACATTTTGTTCGAAAGTACGGAAATAACCATTTAATGCAGGACGACCGAATTCGTTGTTAAATGCCGCGCCACCTAATGGACCTTCAATCATGATTTGTAATGGCGATGCCATACGTGAAGGTTTACCGTAGTTTTCTTCCCAAGGTTGTTCAAAACCAGGAATATTTAAGTTAGAAACTGTAAAGCCTGTTAAACCAGCTTTTGGTTTACCACCACGACCAGTTGCACCTTCATCACGGATTTCACCGCCTGAACCAGTTGCAGCACCAGCAAATGGAGAAATTGCTGTTGGGTGGTTATGAGTTTCAACCTTCATTAAAATATGAGCTGCTTGGCTCTTATATTTATAAACAAAGTGACCATTTTCATCCGCTTTTGGATAAAAACGCATCGTGTCATAACCCACAATTACAGAAGCATTATCTTTGTATGCAGATAAAACGTCAGTTGGTGATTCTTTGTAAGTGTTTTTAATCATCTGGAACAATGATAATGGTTGTTTTTCACCATCAATTGTCCATTCAGAACCAAAGATTTTATGACGACAGTGTTCAGAGTTCGCCTGTGCAAACATCATCAATTCGATATCATTTGGATTACGACCAAGCTTACCGAATGCTTCTGTTAAATAATCAATTTCTTGTTCAGAAAGCGCAAAACCGAACTCATTGTTCGCTTTAACCAAAGCTTCTTTGCCTTGGCCCAAGATATCAATTGAATTTAATGGTTTTGGAGCTGTTTCTGAGAATAATGCTTTTGCATCTTCAATTTGAGCAAAAACTGTTTCTGTCATACGGTCATGAAGTACTTGTTTAACTTCATTTGTAATTTCAGTAACGCCTTTTAACGTGAATAAAAGACCACGTTCTAAACGGTGTACTGGTGTATTACAGTTTTTGAAAATATCAGTTGCTTTAGAAGACCAAGGTGAAATAGTACCCACACGTGGTGTAACTAAAATCTGAATCTCATCACTTGCAGATTGACGAAGTTCAAAAGACTCACCGTCATTCAATAATTGCAAAGCAGATTGATGTTGCTGCTCGTTGAGCGCTTGATCAAACAAATAGACCCATTGGCTGTCAAAAGATTGAACAGAACTAATTGACGATAAACGTGTTAATAGTTGAGCTTTCTTAAAAGAAGAATGTGCTGCTGCACCGGCCACGATAAACATGTTGATTTTGGCTCCACGGGCAGGTCTTGTGAACCTTACCGCAATGTGACTTTAGAGAGAGCGCATATTCTACTGCTTCTTGCTAAAATCAGCTAGATGTAGAATCAGTATTCTGTAACCTAATTCTGCAAGAAGTGATTTGTTTTTTGTTCAAAATCATTTTTTTAGTCATTCTTGCTAAAAATAAATTGTTGCATGTTTATTCAATAACATAATAAAACCCGAACTAAGACAAACTATGTCGCACCAAGCTAGTGCTTTTAAGTTTTTTTTGGCATGATCAGCTTTTATAGTTTTGAATAATGATAAATGGAACAAATGCGTTGGTTAGAGCTGCTTTCCGCAGTTCGTTTAGGTAGCAAAAAAAGTAGTACAGAACTGGCTCGTAGCCCATTCCATAAAGATTATGACCGCATTATATTTTCTCAAAGTTTTCGTCAGTTAAACCGTAAGACGCAAGTTCACCCTTTAGCACAGCATGATGGCATTCATACCCGCTTAACACACTCCCTTGAAGTTTCCTGCATTGGTCGCTCAATGGGTATGCTTGCCGCAGAAAAAATAAAAGATGAATTACCCGTTTGGATTTCACCTGCCGATGTCGGAGCAATTATTCAAGCAGCTTGTCTGGCCCACGATATAGGTAATCCTCCTTTCGGGCATGCGGGTGAATACGCAATTCGCGAATGGTTCGATGATGCCTCGCATGATGATTTTTTGAAAAAACTAAGCCCCGAAGAAGAAGCTGATGTTCGTCAGTTTGAAGGTAATGCTCAAGGATTACGTTTATTAAGTCGCATTGACTATCATCCAAATGATGGCGGTATGCGCTTAACTTATGCAACTTTAGGTGCTTATCTAAAATATCCATGGCTTTCAAAAACAATTGCTTCGCAGGGTGACCGCCCTTCCCATCAAAGAGCAAAGTTTGGTTGTTATCAGTCTGAAAAAGAAATTTTAAAACAGATTGCGGAACAGCTCGGGCTGATTCAACTCGGGGAATATCATTATTGCCGTCATCCACTCACCTACCTGTTAGAAGCTGCTGATGACATTTGCTATGCCCTCATTGATTTAGAAGATGGCATTGTCTTAAATATGCTGAGTTACCAAGAAGTTGAACCGATATTCTTAAATCTTATTGCCGACTATGGTCAACCTGAAGAGTTGTCTCATCCAAACAGTACGTGGCAACAAAAGATCTCAGCATTACGTGGTCGAGTGATGAAACGTCTTGTTGATGAAGTCACTACGGCTTTTGCCAAGAATCATTATGAAATCATTACAGGTCAGCTTAAAGGCAACCTTTTGCAATATTGTTCACCCGATATTGCAAAAGGTATCGAAACTGCCAAGAATCTGGCACGTGACAAAATTTTTGAGCACCCACAAAAATCTGGTTTAGAAATTATTGCACATCAAAGCTTACAAACGATTCTGGATGCATTTGTACCACTCACAACACCACATAAGTCTTTAAGCTTTAAAGAACAACGTTTAATGTCTATCCTTAATCTATATGGTGCTAGCTTTAGCAATAATCACTACAGCAATATCATGCAAGTCCTCGATATTATCAGTAAGTTCTCAGATCATCAGGCTTATAGCTTGGCGCAAGAGTTGCAAGGTAATAAAATTGGCTTGTTTTAAATTGGCTTAATATAGAAAGAAATAAAACCAGTGTCGTTTTCAATTAATGTTAAAACGACCAGATTTACAGTTATGAATAAGTGAAACTAATCTATGATCGGATGTTTAATTGGCGAAGTGTTTGCCCTAGAAGCCCCTACTGTCTTACTGAATGTAAATGGTGTGGGTTATGAAATTGATACGCCACTTTCAACATTTTGCCAATTACAAAAAGGCCAGAAAGTTACGTTATGGACGCATTTAGTTGTTCGTGAAGATGCTCAACAACTCTACGGTTTTAGCGATGCTCAAGAGAAAACAATTTTCCGCACCTTATTAAAAGTAAATGGTGTCGGCCCGAAAATGGCATTGGGTATTTTATCGACACTAAGCGTTGAGTTATTGGTTCACACCATTGAACATGATGATATAAATACGCTGGTCAAAGTTCCAGGGGTTGGCAAAAAAACAGCTGAACGTTTAATGATTGAACTCCGTGACCGTTTCAAAACATTGGCTCAAGGCACTTCAACTGTGGCGACCATGCCTCAAATTCAATTTGCTGCAAACTCTCCTGTCGCAGAAGCAGAAGCTGCGTTGCAATCTTTAGGTTATAAGCCACTTGAAGCACAAAAAGCTGTTGCAGCGGTTAAAGCCGATTACACAGAATCAGCCGATATTATTCGCGCTGCTCTCAAATCCATGATGAAGTAAAACACTTATGCAAGACCGTCTAATCAGTGGAACAGAAAAACCTGAAGATCATTTTGATCGGGCTATTCGACCAACTTCTCTTGCCGACTATATTGGGCAACCAGTCGTACGCGAGCAAATGGAAATTTTCATTGGCGCTGCTCGTGGTCGTGGTGAAGCTCTCGACCACACACTGATTTTTGGTCCGCCCGGCTTAGGTAAAACCACACTAGCTAATATTATTGCACGGGAAATGGGTGGCAACCTCAAATCGACTTCGGGGCCTGTCTTGGAACGTGCAGGTGATTTAGCAGCAATGCTGACTAACCTTGAAGAAGGCGATGTTTTATTTATTGATGAAATTCATCGTCTTTCACCGGTGATTGAAGAAATTCTGTATCCAGCGATGGAAGATTACCAACTCGACATCATGATTGGTGAAGGCCCTGCTGCTCGTTCAATTAAACTCGATTTACCCCCTTTTACACTCGTCGCTGCGACCACACGTGCGGGCTTACTGACCTCACCATTACGTGACCGCTTCGGTATTGTGCAACGTCTTGAGTTTTACTCTGTAGAAGACTTGACTCACATTGTGTCACGCTCTGCAAACTTAATGGATGTACCCATTACAGTTGAAGGCGCAGAAGAAGTAGCACGCCGATCACGCGGAACACCTCGTATCGCCAACCGTTTATTACGACGTGTTCGTGACTATGCCCAAGTGAAAGGCACAGGCGAAGTGACCCATGAAATGGCACAGCGTGCGCTTGATATGCTCAATGTTGATAAAGCTGGCCTAGATACCCTAGACCGACGTTATTTGAGCATGCTACTCGAGCGTTTTGATGGTGGCCCTGCTGGAGTTGAAGCGCTTGCAGCAGCGATGGCTGAAGACAGCGGTACGCTTGAAGACGTGATTGAACCTTATTTAATTCAACAAGGTTATGTCATGCGTACTGCACGAGGTCGGATTGCAACCAACCAATCTTATTTACAGTTTGGAATGACACCGCCTGAGCCTAAAAACTAATCAAAGGAAGAGAATTTTCTCTTCCTTTTTTAATTTAATCTCTCTATCCAATTAAAATAATAATTGTCTTATCAATAAATTAGCCACTCTATACCTTTTAAGTCTTTCTTTATACCTTATTGATTTTTTAATATTTCTAAAAACTACATTATAAGAAATCTAGATAGCAAATCTTATGAACAATAATATTTTTAGGATAAGGACATGTACAAAAAAGCCGCTTTGATTTTTCCACTCGCTCTAATAAGCCAGCTGAGCCTAGCAGATTGGGTAAAAGATGCTGCACAACAAAATGAAAATCAGGTTATTCAATTAAGACAACATATTCACGAGCATCCTGAACTCGGCAACATGGAATTTAAAACATCAGCACTGGTTCAAAAAGAATTGAAGTCTTATGGCATTCAAGTCAAAACAGGTTATGCAAAAACAGGGGTTATTGGCATTTTAAAAGGTAATAAACCCGGTCCTATTATCGCGCTTAGAGCAGATATGGATGCGCTACCTATGGAAGAAAAAAGCGGAGTTCCCTTTTCTAGTAAACAAAAAGCAATTTATCAAGGTAAAGAAAGTTATGTGATGCATGCCTGTGGACATGATGCACACACAGCAATGCTATTAGGTGCAGCAAAAATACTAGCTGCCAATAAAGATAAAATATCGGGTACCGTTGTCTTTGTTTTTCAACCCGCTGAAGAAGGTGGAGCAGATATAGACAACTTTAAGCAGGGTGATCAAATCGGCTCAAGAAAAATGATCACAGACGGTGCATTTAAAGATTATAAACCCGAAGCTATTTTTGGAATACATGTCATATCTGGTATGCAAAGTGGGCACCTTTATTATAAAGATGGTGCCATTTTAAATAGCGCAGATCATTTGCGTATTCAGGTTAACGGTAAGCAGGTTCACGGCTCGACCCCATGGTTAGGTAGAGATCCAATTTATGCATCTGCACAAATGATTAATAATTTACAGAGTCTTATTAGCCGAAGAACCGACCTCACCCAAGGCATGGGCGTAGTCACTATCGGTAATATTCAAGGTGGTACGGCAGGAAATGTAATTCCGGAACAAGTCAATATGATTGGGACTATTCGCTCTAACAACGAACAGATACGAGCAAATATCTTAAAAAGTTTACCAACCCTGATAGAGCATAACGCTCAAGCTAATGACGTCACCGCCAAAGTTGAAATTGCTCCTTACGCTCCAGTGACCATGAATGATAAAGCGCTTACTCAGTTTATTCAGCCAACCCTAGCCAAAGTTGTTGGCGATTCAAAACTCCATGTTTTAGATCATAATGCAAGCGCAAGTGAAGATTTTGCCTATTATGGCAAGTTAATGCCGTCATTCTTTGTTTTCTTGGGTGCAACACCAGAAAATCAGGACTTAACTCAGGCGGCACCAAATCATAGCCCTTATTTTATTGTAGATAACAAGGCTTTAAAAACTGGGACCGAGCTACATGTAAGATTCGTATTAGATTATCCGAATATATCAAAACAAGTTCAAACTTCATGGAAGCCCTCTTAACTTAAAAAGCTTGCTAGCCATAAGATATAGCGTTTTTAGATTAGAAATACAGCAACCGCAATTGAAAGGTTGTGCCATAGGACTTAGTATGCAATCTGCTAAACTGCCCCGTATTTAAAAGCAGATGTATGGCTGTTGAATAGAGCTGATGTTTTATTCAAAGCCATATTTTAAATATAAAGCTCTATAGTGAACTAAAACGGAATACTCTCATGGCGAATCATTTTGAATTCAACATTCGTGTTTATATTGAAGATACGGACGCAGGTGGTATTGTTTACCATGCCAACCATATTCGCTATATGGAACGTACCCGTACTGAATGGCTCCGTGCTTCTGGCGTTGATCATTACTGGCATCAAAAAGACTACAACTTTGTCGTACACAAAATTGACGTAAAATACATGCGTCCTATTTTAATGGATGATTTAATTACTGTTACAGCACGTGTAGTTTCATGTAAAGCTGCGTCATTTGTGTTGCAACAAAATATTTATCGTGGTGAAATCTTGCTTGCTTCTGGCGAGGTTGAGTTGGCATGTTTAAGTAAAGAACTTGTAGCTCGTCGTCTTCCAGAAGAAATACGTGATCTTATTCGTAAAGAATTGGAACAAGACTAAAAAAACAACCGGCATATGTAACCTATGGCAACAAACATTGAATCAACCCTGCATATTTCTGACCTTATTTTACAAGCAAGTCCAGTCGTTCAGTTGGTCATGCTAATTTTATTGTTAGCATCGATCTTTAGTTGGTATCTGATTGCCAAGTTACATATGAGTTATAAAAAAGCACATCAAGACGATGAACATTTCCAAAAAATGTTCTGGTCTGGTGCTGAACTCAATACGCTTTATAACAATGCCCAACTCAACTCAAAGCGCTCTGGGCTTGAAGATATTTTTTATCAAGGGTTGAGCGAATTTTTTAAACTCAAAAAGCGTCAGGCTCCTGTTTCACAAACAATTGAAGGCACTGAACGGATTTTGCGCGTAGGTTTGAGTCGTGATCAGAGCCATTTAGAATATGGTTTAGGGACTTTAGCAAGTATCGGTTCTGTAGCACCGTACATCGGTCTATTCGGTACTGTTTGGGGTATTATGAATGCCTTTATCGGTTTGGCTGCGGTCGATCAGGTAACTCTAGCAACTGTTGCACCAGGTATTGCCGAAGCACTTATTGCAACTGCAATTGGTTTGTTTGCCGCAATTCCTGCTGTATTAGCTTTTAACCATTTCACTGCTAAAAGTGAAAGTGTTTATTCTGATCGCGCTTTATTTGCTGAAGAGATGATTGCTTTATTGCAACGTCAATCTGTGGGTTCATCACAGGAAGATGCATAATGGCAATTCAGCGTTCAGGGCGCTTTGAGCGCATAAAAAAACCATTAAAAAGTGATATGAACGTCGTACCTTATATTGACGTTATGCTCGTGCTTTTGGTTATTTTTATGGTAACTGCCCCTATGATTACCAGTGGTATCAAGGTCGATTTACCTCAAGCAAATAACCATCCAATCGAATCAAAAGATATGCCAGCCATGGTAACAATTGGCAAAGATGGCAATATTTATCTTCAGTATGAAGATTACAAAGATAATGAACCATTATCTCGTGAAAAACTTGAAGAAGTTTTAAGCGATGCTCAAAAACAAGCTGAACAAGAAAACAAACAACTCACAGTTTTAGTCAATGGTGATAAGTCTCGTCCTTATGGAGAAGTCGTATCATTGATGGCGAGTTTACAAGAAGCAGGTTTAACTCAAGTTGGCCTTCTGACAGAGCCTTTAAAATAAGCTATGAACAAAAATCAAAAGCCGCCCTTTAAACAAAATGCGATTGCATTGAGCTTTACACTCGGAGTTCATGCAATTGCCATTGTTGGCTTGCTTTTTTTAGGCTTGAGTAAACCACCTGAACAGCCAAAAAAGCTAACAACTATTTTAGTTAAGCCAGAAGATTTGCCTCCTCCTTTAGCAAAAGAAGTTGAACAAGAGACTACAGCTACCAATGAAGCAAAAGAGGTATTAGCCCCTATTGTGGATGAAACGCTTCCTCAAAATCTTCCGACTACGCCTCCTCCTCCAACAGCTCAACAACTTGCCGCCCAACAGCAAAAGGCTGAACAGGCACAACAAGCTAAGTTAGCTGAGCAAAAACGTAAAGCTGAAGAAGCTGCAAAAGCTAAACAAGCAGCAGCGGAACAGCAACGTAAAGAGGAAATACAAAAACAGCAGGCTGAAGCTAAAGCAAAATCAGAAGCTGAACAAAAGCGTAAGGCCGAACAAACGGCGAAAGCTCAAGCAGATGCCAAAGCTAAACAAGAGCAAAATGAAGCTCGTAAAGCTGCTGAAGACGCTAAACGTAAAGTTGAGGCTGATGCAAAATTAAAACGTGAAGCTCAAAAGGCCGAAAACGCTAAGCTTCAAGCACAACAAGAAGCTAAGCGAAAAGCTGAGGCCGATGCGAAAGCCAAGCAGCAAAAAGCTGCCGATGACGCTAAACGAAAAGCTGAAGCTGCTGCTAAAGCTAAACAGCAAAAAGCTAATGACGATGCTAAACGTAAAGCTGAAGCAGATGCTAAAGCTAAGCAACAAAAAGCCAATGACGAGGCTAAACGTAAAGCTGAGGCCGATGCGAAAGCCAAACAGCAAAAGGCTGCTGACGATGCTAAACGTAAAGCTGAGGCCGATGCGAAAGCCAAACAGCAAAAGGCTGCTGACGATGCTAAACGCAAAGCTGATGCTAAAGCCAAGCAAAAAGCTGCTGACGATGCTAAGCGTAAAGCTGAAGCAGAGGCCGAAGCCAAAGCTGCATCTGCTCAAAAAGCACAAGAAGAAGCAGCTCAAAAGAAAGCTGAAGCTAAAAAAGTTGCTTCTTCAGCTAGACGCGATTTTGAACAAAAAATTCGACGCTCTTGGGACGTTCCAACTGGCAGTAGTGGTAAAACAGTTGGTGTTCGCTTCACTCTCTCCGATTCGGGAAGCGTTAACTCTATTGTGATCACGCGTTCAAGTGGTGATGATGCCTTAGACGCAAGTATTAAAGCTGCAATTCAAGCCGCAGCGCCCTATCCTATGCCATCAGATCCAGATGCAAGACGTGAAGCAAGAAGTGTTAGCTCTACATTTAGAGCGCAATAATTTTGAAAGAGTTACATGCTTTAAATAGTTTAAGGCATGTAACTATGCTACAAAATCAACAGTCACAAAAATACCTGCTATGACTTTAAACTTATGAATACGAGCCGCAAACACCTGCTATCTTTAGCACTGATCACTGCCTTAAGCCCTATTGCTTCTACCACTGCTTTTGCCCAGTTATATCTGGAAATTGCCAAAGCACCAGATCAGGCACCCAAAATTGCTATTGTCCCGTTTACCAACGACAATGGGCTCTATCCTATTGTTGAAACAGACTTAAACCGTTCTGGACGCTTTACAAGCTCATCTAAAAACTTACCTGCCAATGCTGCAATTAATCAGATTCAAGCTTCTGACTGGCAAGCCGTGGGTATTCCATATGTAGTTACGGGTCAAATTAAACAAACAGCGACAGGTTTTGAAGTTCACTACCAACTTTATGATGTACAAAAGCAACAATACATTTTAAATGAACTTTTAAATGTACCAGCTGCTCGCATACGTCAGGCTGGTCATATGGTAAGTGATGCTATTTATCAAGCGCTTACTGGTATTCCAGGTGACTTTAGCGGCCGTATTGCATATGTACTAAGAAACCCTGCAACCCCTGCCGAGCGTTATACCCTACAAATTGCAGATACGGATGGTGAACAACCAAAGACCGTTTTATCATCTCGTGATCCAATTCTTTCTCCGGCATGGACACCGGATGCTAAAAAAATTGCTTATGTTTCTTTTGAAACTAAACGTCCAGCAATTTATTTACAGGATTTATCAACTGGAACACGTGAAGTTCTTACTAGTTTCAGAGGCCTAAACGGCGCACCAAGTTTCTCACCAGATGGCCAATCAATGCTGTTTACAGCATCTATGAATGGCAACCCTGAAATTTATCAAATGGATTTATCAACTCGCCAAGTCAAACGCATGACAAATGACTCGGCAATTGATACCGAAGCACGTTACACACCAGATGGAAAATCCTTTATTTTCACTTCTGACCGTGGTGGCTCTGCCCAAATTTATCGTTATACCTTTGCTGATGGCTCAGTAAAGCGTTTAACATTTAAAGGGTCATTTAATGCACGTGGAACTCTGAGTGCAGATGGCAAAAAGATTGCACTTGTTCATCGCCCAAGTGGCAGCAGTTATAAAGTTGCAATTCAAGACATTAATACTGGCATCACCAATATTCTTACCCCAACTAGTTTAGATGAATCACCAAGTTTCTCACCAAATGGGCAAATGGTGGTCTACGCAACTCGTGAAGGCAACCGTGGCTTGTTGTCTATTATGTCTACTGATGGACGTTTCCGTATGAATTTACCAAGCGAACAAGGTGAAGTACGTGAACCAGCCTGGGCACCAAAATAACTTTTAATTCCATTGACGGAGATGATCATGAAATCAATCAAATACTTAGCTCTACCCTTTCTTAGCGTAGCACTCGTAATGACAGGCTGTGCTAGCCGTAAACCTGCAGCGACTACCACTACTGGTACAAATCCAAGCACGGTAAACACTTCTGGCTTAAGTGAAGATGCTGCATTAAATGCTCAAAATTTGGCTGGTGCTTCATCTAAAGGTGTAACTGAAGCAAATAAAGCGGCTTTGGCTAAACGCGTTGTTCACTTTGATTATGACAGCAGCGATTTATCTACTGAAGACTACCAAACACTTCAAGCTCATGCTCAGTTCCTTATCGCAAATGCAAATTCAAAAGTTGCATTAACAGGGCATACAGATGAACGTGGTACACGTGAATACAACATGGCTTTAGGTGAGCGTCGTGCTAAAGCTGTACAAAGCTATTTAATTACCAATGGTGTAAACCCACAGCAACTTGAAGCTGTAAGTTATGGTAAAGAAGCTCCTGTTAATGCGGGACATGATGAATCAGCGTGGAAAGAAAATCGCCGCGTTGAGATTAATTACGAAGCAGTCCCTCCTTTATTAAAATAAGGGATATGCGTAAAAAAACGCTCATAATAATATGAGCGTTTTTTTATTACTTAAGAAGATTTCTTGTCTTCTTCATGATGTTGCATGGACTCAATCAAATCATGCTTATTAAAATCTTTATATTCAGGTTTTGCCTCATAATCTTTCCAAGCTTCCTGAACATTTTCTTTCGAAATTTCATCTAGATTGATTGGTTCACCTGCCGTGGGGGTCGCATCAAACTTCTTTGTTGTCATTTCGATTCTCCTAAAAATATACAATCCTTTGTAATGCAATCAACATACCATTTTAATTGGGGCTTGTAAGCATAAATCCAACACAAATAAAGTAAGATAATTTTTATTTTGTGACATTCTCATCTAGAATATGCCACGTATTTATCTGACTCATTTTGATGCTTGAAGCACAGGAGCGTTTTTTTATGTCCAACCTCACTTTGTCCCAATTTTTACAACAACAAAAAGGGAATCTAACACCTGAGTTGGCTCAAGTCATCGATACTATTGCCACGACCTGTAAAATAATCGACCAAGCCTTACAAAAAGGTGCTCTGGCTGGTATTTTAGGTAGTGCTGGCAATGAAAATGTTCAGGGTGAAACACAGAAAAAACTGGATGTGATTTCAAATGACTACTTAATTGATGCTTTAAAAGTACACCCGCACGTAGGCGGTCTCGCTTCTGAAGAGCTTGATGAATTCACACCTGCACAAGAAAATGGTAAATACCTCGTTTTATTTGATCCATTAGATGGCTCAAGCAATATCGATATCAATATGTGTGTAGGTACGATTTTCTCTATTTTGCCTGCAAAAAATGCAGTAACACAAGCAAACGATTTCATGCAAGCTGGCACACAGCAAGTTGCTGCTGGTTATGTACTTTATGGCCCATCAACTATGATGGCTTTAACTGTAGGAAATGGCGTAGCATTCTTTACTTTAGATCCAGAAACTCAAACATTCTTGCTGACGAATGAGAACGTACAGGTTGCAGCAGATACTCAAGAATTCGCTATTAATGCATCTAACCAACGTCATTGGGAACAACCCGTAAAACAATATATTGATGAATTACTCGCGGGCAAGACATCTGTTCGTGAAAAAGATTTCAATATGCGCTGGGTAGCATGTATGGTGGGTGATATTCACCGTATTTTATGTCGTAGTGGTATTTTCCTTTACCCATACGACTTAAAAGATCCGAAAAAAGCTGGTCGTTTACGTTTAATGTATGAAGCGAACCCAATGAGTATGCTCATTGAACAAGCAGGCGGTGCATCAACTACTGGCCGTGTACGCATTCTAGAGATTGAACCTACAGAACTTCACCAACGTGTACCTGTGATTATCGGTTCTAAAAATGAAGTTGAACGCGTAACAAGCTACCACTAATAATTTTAATTACTTAGGGCATCATAGTATGATGGTGCCCTTTTGTTGGATATTTTCTTATGGCGGTTATTTTTTTAGAATCAAAAGACAATGCAAAAATTAAACATTTGCGTGGATTAATCGAACTCAGTAACGCCCGAAAAAAGCACCAACAAACCGTTCTTGAAGGCACCCATCTTTGTTTGGCTTGGTTACAACAGCAAAAGAAGATTTTTTCTTTATTTACGACAGAACAGGCCTTAGAACACGAAGATTTAAAGAAAATAACAGAGCTACATCAAGGCCATATCTTTGTTATTAGTGAAGTTTTATATAGAGATTTGAGCACATTAGGTACAAGCTTACCTTGCTTAGCGATTATTGATCTACCTAAAACTGCATCAACTATCGACTACAATGTAGACACCTTAATTCTAGAAAATATTCAAGATCCGGGTAATGTAGGTACTTTGCTACGTTCAGCAGCAGCAGCAAATATTAAACAAATCATTTGCACACAAGGCTCTGCATCACTTTGGTCACCGCGAGTTTTAAGAGCAGGTATGGGCGCTCATTTTAGCTTACATTGTTTTGAAAACTTCCAGCTGACAGATATCCTTCCAAAATTCCAAATCCCGGTTTTTGTTACTAGCTCTCATCGCTCAACCAGTCTTTACTCAAAAGACCTTTCTAAACCGTGTGTGTGGATTTTAGGAAATGAAGGTCAAGGTGCAAGCGATTACGCGTTAGATCACGCACAATCAGTGACTATTCCTCAACCGGGTGGACAAGAGTCATTAAACGTGGCAATTGCAGGATCTATTTGTTTTTTTGAGATGGTTCGCCAACGCCAATAAAACGTTAATTTATTTTACATCGCACATATTTGTGAAAAAAATCAATTACACTAGTAAAAAATAACCGATTGTTGTCAACCTCCCACCTCTTTTCAACGTTATATAAGAGATATATTGAAGATAAGGTGGGCATGTCCAATGACAGGATTTTCCATCTCCATGGATTTAGCACCGAAAAAGTCTCGATCGGAAACATCTAGTGTTCATGTCAGCACGGCTGAGCAACGCCTGAAAGTTTTCATGCAAGATGTCACTGGTCGTGCTTTGGTGATGATGGAGAGTGCTACCCAAGGTCAACAAGGTATTGCAATGGATTTGGTTCAAGAAGCATTTATTGCTTTACACAAATCTTACGCCGATAAAAGTACTGAAGAATGGTATCCCCTCTTTTACACTATTTTGAATAACAAACTTCAGGATTGGCGCCGCAAAGAGTCTCGTAGAGCAAACCCATTTTCATTCTTCAAAAAAGTTAGTCTGGATAATGACGACGACGAAGTTATCGATGTAGTTGATGAAAAAGCCATTAATCCTGCAGATTTTCTCGATCAAGCGGTAACCATAGAGGAAATTCGGGAAGCGATTGAAAAACTACCTGTTCGTCAACAACAGGCATTTATGTTACGTGCGTGGGAAGGGTTTGACACCCATACAACAGCTCAGATCATGAACTGTACCGAAGGTAGTGTGAAAACCCATTATCACCGAGCAATTCAGGGACTTAGAGAATACTTGGCACATTTAAATCCCTTGGGAGGTTCTGATGAATCATGATGATTTCACTAAAAAGGTGACCTCCAAACTTGATAGTTTGGCAGATCACCATAAAAATAAAACAGTGGTCATGAATCATGTGCTTGACCATATTCAACAAAAACCAGCCTCTTATTATAGTGTCTGGAAAATGACTGGTTTCGCACTTGCCGCAGCAATTACAGGTTTTGTGATTCTGCCTAACTCAGTCGAAATTGTGGATAAGCCACAAAATCAAGTGATCGTAAATCCTAAATTATCTCCACAAATGGTGGAAGATTTAGAGATGTTAATGGTGTTGGGTGAGGATAAAGTACAACATGGCAGCTAAAAAATTAGCGCTTATCCTGTGTTCATTAAGTTTCTTGCAGACAAGTTTTGCAGGTTTTGAACGCTTTTGGATTTTTTCTAAAGATGCCAATGCACAAGTCGATGACACATGGGATGCCCTTTCCGAAGAAGAGCAACGTGCAGTCATTAAACGTTACCAGAGTTTAAAAGAGCTACCAGCGAATCAAAGTACCAACTTACAGCAACGTATGGACTGGTTTACTCAACTTCCTGAAGCTGAAAAACAAAAAATGCGTGAAGCATGGCAAAAAATGAGTACGCAAGAGCGAAAAGACTTACGTGAGCGGATGCTTAAAGCGAATGGTGAAGAAAGAACAGCAATTCGTGAAGAATACATGAATAAGTATTTGGAACACTAACTTGTTATTTAGCTATCAAAGATAAGATACTAATCGCTCAATTATTTTGATTTCATTACTTATCAAAAGCCTCCGATTGGAGGCTTTTTTATATTCTTTAAGTTTATTTACGGTAGCGTCTATAAACTGCTAAACTCAGTAAAGATGCTAAAGACAAAATTCCGAAGCTACCACCACCTCCGCTACGTGTATCATCTATAGTAGTAGCAGTACTTACCAAATTAATAGTACCCTCATTTGATTTTTCACCATCAGCATCATATACGTAGTAAGTTAATCTATCGTTAAAAGTATTAAAAACATTTTTTGCTTGGATATAAACGTTACCACCATAGCATGTATTCTTACTATCATTTCCAGGGCATGGACCTTCACGATCTGCTTTCACTACTGTGAAAATACCATCTTCTGATACTTTGCTTGGTAAATAAATAGGTAAGTCTGCAAATTGAGGTTTAGTAGGCTTTGTAATAAGTGTATTAGTAGGCCCATCTCCATCATCATTCGCATATTTAAGTAAATTTAAAGGAATTATTTCATTCGCCAAATACTTAAATGTTATTGTGCCGTTCCCTGAAACAGGGGCTATATTAATGAGTGAAGCTTTAATTATACCTGTTGCAGTAATACTTCTATTTGCTTTTAGAGTGAGTGTATATTGACAAAACTCGAAATCATCTCCGGAAGGAGCATCATCTGTACGATATAAAAGAATTTGCTGAAGAGATGAATTCCACTCACATTTTAAGCTTTTAATATTATCTTCTTTCGCTGTCTCAGGTGTTTGGCCCTTGCCGATAACTTTAACATCAATATCATAATCATCAGGTTTAAACGGAACAAATACATGATTACTATTTTCATAAGGAATGATATTAATCTCTCTAGGATTACCATTTTTAAACGTAGAATAATAGTTTTTAAGATTTATATAAATTCCTCTGTACTTTAAATTAGCTTTAGTCTGATTAACTAAGTTTTCAAAATTTGCTAAATTCATCTTTAAAGCAGGTTCTTGAAGTGAAAAAGCAGGGTTAGCTAAATTTGCTTTTGTTTGGTCCACACCAGATTGATAAGTATTTAATAAATCAGTAAGTGAACTATTAATATAACCCGTGTCAACTGCTGTAGTTTTTACTGCTAATCTAGCTTGCTCAACAGAACCAATATCACATTTATTATCAGAATTAAGAACCGTTTGTTCACCAGTACTTGTACTAGTAAGTCTTTCTAATCCTCTTTGATCTAATGAAAGACAGCCTCCTTCATTTTTTAAATCTACGTCAACTAAATCATCAGATTGCTGATTATTTTTTGGATAATAAATGGGTAAGAAATCTGTAGTTTCATCACTAGGTTCTTTGGACGGCTCTAATAACTGGCTTAATATTTTTGAGGACACATCTATATTAGTATGACCAGCTGGTAAAGTTTCAGTTGGCATGTCACATTTTTCATTACTACCACTTAACTTTAACGCATTAAATTTTAATAAAATTCTAGCATCTTTTTGATCAGTAGCAGAACCTAATAAATAGCGACATGCAAAAGAACCTGAATTAAAAGCCAGTACATTAAAACTTAAATCTTTTTTTCCTAACTTGTCATATAAAAAAATGGTATGAGCAGAGTTCTCCACAATTGTATTATTTATTAATGACAGGCTACTTGTCGAACTGAGGTTTGTTGTTTGATTTTGAGTTGGAACTGCATCGCCAGAAAATTTAAGAACGGTACCATTAGTAGGGCTAGCAATATTTTGAGTAACTGTGTTATTACCAAATTTGATTGTTGGTGTACCACAAAACTCAAAGGTACTTAAAGAAGCAGTAGATCCATTTTTAATGATAGTATTTGAGTCAAATGAAATAGTACGTATTGCATATGAACCATTAAACATACAGCTCATTGCAACCACACTTCCTCTACTAGCGTTTGTTCCATTACCTTGAATCAATGAGTGAAATATTGATAAGCCAGCAACTCCCCCCCCTAAATAAATTGCACCGCCCTGAGCTGCTTGTGAGTTTAAAATCTGTGTATTTTGTAAAGTTACATCTGCACCAGCGTAAATTGCTCCTCCCACATCAGAAGCTTTACCATTCTCTAAAATAATATTATTTAATGCCAAAGGCTGTTTACTAACAGCTGTATTAAAAATACGAGATTTTCCTCCAGCATTTATACGAGTTTGTATAGCTGTGGGTGCTGGATAACTACCACTTAATAAACCTTTCTTGCTCCAATCAACTGGCTCAGGCCCTTGAATAGTCAGATTATTTTTAGGTACCAACTCTTCATCTAAATTATAAGTCCCCTTTTCAAGCTGAATCACATATTTCGTATTAATTGCAGGTAAGATACAACCATGATATGAGGTACTTCTTTCAGCGGCAATAATAGCTTCTTTTAATGAACACAAATTATTATCTAGGTCTTCATCTACAAATGTATTAACTTTAATAATTGTATCGTTTTCTGCTGCCATTAAAGGAATCGCAGCACTAATAGTAATTATGCCTAATGCTTTTTGATATTTTTTCATAGTCGTCATCCTTGATTATGACTTGAAACGGCGTAATGCAATTAATCCTAATAAACCCAACAAAATCCCACCTCCCACACTACCTCCACCACCTGCACTGACAGATTTATCTTCAATACCTGATAAAGGAGCTTGGGAAATTGTCGTTGGAATAGAAATATATTGAAAATCTACGCCTTCGTTAAAACGAGTTACACTCGTCACAACCTGAATACTAAAAATATCTGAACCATGCCAATTTCCATTTGGCGTGTAAATCACATTACCATTCTGATCCAGAGTTAAAGTACCTTTTGAAACTGGGGTATCTTTATTTTGCACAATTTTCAAGCACCCGGGTTGCCACTCTTTTCCATCTGGACGCTCACCAAACAAACGCTTACACGTAGCTGGAGTCACTAAATCGGCTTCACTGAGAGAACCCAAAATACTGAATTTTGCAACTTGACCATATCTAATATCCTGACCAACAGGTGCAATTTCACTATTTAAGATGTATTCAATTGCACCTAGATCACACAGCTCATCATAACCAGTACGTCTTTTTCCTCTTTGATCTAATCTCTCACAACTTGCTAAACCAATTGAGGAAGCATCACTGTATAAGCGGCCTTTATTAATAATAAGGGAATCTGCTAAAGTAGTGTAGCTCTCAAGCAATCGAGGCTTAAAAAAACCTAAGAAACTATCTTTAGGCGTGCTAAACGGACAAAACAATCCATCTTTTGATGTCACATCACATATTCCTTCATCAGTATTACCTGCTATTAATCTTTCATTATTAGGGTAAAGAATATTAGGAAGTTTTGATGAGGCATTTCGATTACATTCTGCTGTCACCAAATTACTTTGTATAATTGTTTTATCAGTTGCACTAGCTTGACAATTGACTACATTACCAACTAAAACACTATTTGAAATAGACGCATTACCTTGCGGAGCATCAAGAAATAGGCCTTTATCATTTTTTATCATGGTGATGTTATTAACAAACATACCATCGTAAATATTGGCAATAAAACCGACTTTATTGTGAAAAATCGTACTATTACTTAATCCAATAGCTCGACGACTTAAATATTGCCCAGTACTTTCGTCATTAAATTTATTTGCACTGAAGAAAAGTGATGCGCTTGCTAAACTAGCCTCATTATCGCGTATTACTGATTGAGTAATGAAATACAAAGGCTGTTCACTATAAATCACCCCACCCTGATTTGCTTTATTATTTTGAATAAGACTATTTATAATACGAACTGATCCAGCAGTTTGTTCTGTTTGAGTCAATAATCCCTGATTATAAATAGCTCCGCCTTCATTAGCATATCCATCAGTTAATCGAGAGTTTTGAATAGTTAAGCTTTCGTGATTTAGAATTAAACCGCCGATAGTAACATTTGATTTCGCCCCAGCACCCTGTAAGTTAAGATCATTGAAATAAACGGAAAATGATGGCTTTTCTATACTACCATCATCTATGTGAAATAGCCTGTCAGTGCTTGCTATTTTAATAGTAGCGTTATGGGAGCCTGGTTGATCAGTGTCTTCAAAAGGGGAATCATTTTCAGTTATTGAGATAGTAAGAGGCGCTGCAATCGTTATACTTGTATTTAATAAATATTCTTTATCACGTTGCAAAATAATATTTGATGAAGCGTCTTTATTACCACAACCATTGTAACCATTTGCATATTTTTCAACATCAGCAGCATTGGAAGAGGCTCGATAATTTAGAAATTTTACAGCCTCGCGTAATGAACAGACCGTGTTATCGACGTCTTCATCAGTTGTAGTTGTGACTTGAATATCGGCAGAATAAGCGTGTCCAGCAGCAGCCAATAAAGCAAAAGCAATGCTCCGTTTGAGCATACCCATCTCCTTACATCTTTTTTCATTTTTCTTTGTCAATATTGCAAAATTTCCGCTTTTGCAATCGCATCCTTTGTGCGTACTTTGTCACAGGAAGTAGAATTTCTCAAGACATTTTGGTCGGTCTGTAGAGTCATTTTTGAGCTAGATTACAAAAAGCTTCGTAGATCTAGAAAAGTTTTTTAAATACAAAAAAGTGGCGTATTAAAAAATTAAAAGAGAATTTAGAAGATATAAATATAACTATTCTGAAATGAAAAAATTTATGTAAGGAAAGCCATTTTTTTAATTGTATGAGTTTAATTTAAGCAAAACAGCAAACTTAAGTTAGAAAGTCTACTGTTGATATTCATCAATCAAAGCGTAAATTTGTCTTAAAGTCGCATTAGAAAGTTTTGTTTTTTCGCCTTTGAGCAGTTTTTCTAACTGAGCAACAGTTTGCAGTAAAAGAGATGCTTGATGAGGACCATGTAATAATAAGTAGTCAACAATTTGTTGATCAAAGTGGATACCACGTCTAGCCATTACAGATGTCACCAAGGCATAGCGGTCTGCATATAAACTTCCACTTGGCACTTTTACACTAACGGCTTGTGTAAGCCGTGATTGTAGATCTGGTAATTCCAGCTTTAATTCAATCGGTGCTACACGCGAAGAAAATACCAGTTGTCCTTCATGATTATTCATTAAATGAAAAACAGCTTTTTGCCAGTGAGGCACACCACTAATCGATTCAATATCATCCAAAGCAACAAGATCATAATGTTCTAAAGACGTAATTGCCTCAATAGGTGCATCAAGCAGTTCAAGCAAAGATACTTTAATAGCAGATTTGCCTATTTCTAAATAAGAATCACAAATTGCAGAAAGTAAATGACTCTTCCCCGTCCCCGCTCCACCGTAAATATAGAACCTACTCACCAGACCAGCATGTAGTTGACGCACGGCATCGACTACATGCCCCCAACCCGGTCCCGAAAAATCACTGATTCGGGCATCAAGTTGAGGTTCTATATCCAGTTGGAGTTGACGCATATATTGAATTAACCTTGAAATTATTTCTGGTTAGGAGATTTTAGTTCATCTGTATCTTGCTGTGTTTTAACTTCAAGATCAAGCTTAGTACTTTCAGTTTGTACATGAATTTGCTCAATATCGCCATGTTGGATCACTAATGTAGATGGTGGAGCATAAAGTGAGCTTCTTTCGTAATTCTCTCTTAAATGCTTCAACAACACTACAATAACCGCAGCAACAGGCAATGCAATTAACATTCCCAAGAAGCCTGCAAGCTGTGCACCTGCCAATACTGCAAAAACAACTGCTACAGGAGATAAGCCAATTTTATCACCTAGTAGGAATGGCTGTAGGATATAGCCTTCTACCGCTTGACCAATCATAAAGACGATACCAACCAGTAATAGATGCATCCAATCCAAGCCAAACTGGAACAGGCTGGCAATAACAGCGGCAATAATACCTACGGCAAATCCTAAATAAGGAATAATACTAGCAAGCCCTGCCACCATACCAATAATAAGGCCAACTTCCAAACCGATGAGTTGTAAACCAACTGCATATACTACGCCAAGCAATAGCATGACCAGAAACTGACCTTTAACAAATGCCCCTAAAACGCTATGACATTCACCAACGATCTGTAAAGTAGTTGCTTCATATGGACGCGGAATGAGACGGCGTAAGTTTTGTAACATACGTTCCCAATCAAGCAAGAAATAGAAAGCAATAATTGGTATTAAAACAACCGTTCCACCAATCTGAATAAAATTCAAACCAGATTGAGCCAGTTTTAATAACACTGCCTGGATGCTGTCTGCGCTATAGTTTGTTTGGACATATTCCATGACAGCTTTAGACAACTGCTCTGTGTCAATTTCCATTTGCTGGACATTAAATGTGGAAGACACCCAAGGTAAAAAGGTAGCGTTAATCCAGTGAATACCTGCTGGAATACTATCTCGGGCATAAACTAATTGTTTCCAAATCAGTGGAACTAAATACCAGAGTGCAATAGTTAAGGTTACACCTATTCCAACAAATACCACGCTAATCGCTAACCAGCGAGGCAATTTCATTTTTACCAGCACATCAACAAGTGGACTGAATAAATAAGCCAGGAAAAAAGCACCGATAAAAGGAATGACTACAGGCTTGAGTAAGTACAACACCCATACCAGCAATACAATACCTGCGAGTAAAAAAATACGGCGCAGTATACGATCTTGCATAAAATCTAGCCTTTTTTGATTTAATCGTTATAAATGAAAAAATATTTTTATTAAAGATAGCATTTTCGAGCATAAATAACATAAGAGTTTCGTATATTCAGGTTATAATCTGCCGCCAATGCGGAGACTTCATTTATGAGCAACTCAACTTCTACCCCAAATACCGGTTTAAGCTACAAAGATGCGGGTGTCGACATTGAAGCGGGCGACGCACTGGTCGATCGTATCAAGTCAGTCGCTAAACGTACAAGTCGTCCTGAAGTAATGGGCGGGCTTGGTGGCTTTGGTGCACTATGCAAAATTCCTAAAGGTTATGAAGAGCCTGTTTTAGTTTCTGGAACCGATGGTGTAGGAACTAAATTACGTTTGGCCCTTAATCTCAATCGTCATGACACAATCGGCCAAGACCTTGTGGCTATGTGTGTAAATGATCTTTTAGTTTGTGGTGCAGAACCATTATTCTTCCTTGATTATTACGCGACTGGTCACTTAAATGTTGACGTTGCTGCAAATGTTGTTACTGGTATTGGTAAAGGTTGTGAGCTTGCAGGTTGCGCACTTGTAGGTGGTGAAACCGCAGAAATGCCAGGCATGTACGAAGGCGAAGATTACGACCTTGCTGGTTTTGCCGTTGGTGTTGTTGAGCAAAGCAAAATTATTGATGGCTCTAAAGTAAAGTCTGGTGACGTACTTATCGGTGTTGCATCAAGCGGTGCTCACTCGAATGGTTACTCATTACTACGTAAAATTTTAGACGTTAAAAACGTTGATTTAACTCAAACAATTGATGGTCGTCCTCTTGCTGATGTAGCAATGGAACCAACTCGTATTTATGTAAAACCGGTTCTTGAACTCTGCAAACAAGTTGATGTTCATGCTATGGCACACATTACTGGTGGTGGTTTACCAGGTAACTTACCTCGTGTATTACCAAATGGTGCACAAGCAGTTATTGATGAATCTTCTTGGGAATGGCCTGAATTGTTCCAACTTCTACAACGCGAAGGCAATGTAGAACGCTTTGAAATGTACCGTACGTTTAACTGTGGCGTAGGTATGGTTATTGCTGTTGATGCAAATGATGCTGAAAAAACAATTGAAGTACTTAATGCTCAAGGTGAAAAAGCTTGGAAAATTGGACATATCCAAGAAAATTCTGAGTCAGTGGAAGGTGCAGACGAAAAAATTCGTGTGATCTTTGCATGATAAAAATTGCTGTTCTAGTCTCTGGGAATGGCAGTAATTTACAGGCCTTGATAGATGCAAATCTATCAGGGCAAATTGTAGGTGTACTGTCTAATAAAGCAGATGCTTATGCTCTAGAGCGTGCTCAAAAAGCCAATATTGCTACCGCTGTTATCTCCCATAAAGACTTTCCAACGCGCGAAGTTTTTGATGAGGCAATGCATCAGCAACTCTTAGCTTGGGAAGTAGATGTAGTTATTTTAGCTGGCTTCATGCGTATCTTAACACCAACCTTTGTCAACAAATGGCAAGGGAAAATGCTGAATATACATCCCTCGCTTCTTCCAGCTTACAAAGGTGTGAATACTCATCAACGTGTTTTAAACACAGGTGATCGTTTGCATGGTTGTACCGTACACTTTGTAACTGCTGAACTGGATTCTGGTCAATCTATTGCCCAATCAGCTATATCAGTTAAAGAACATGATACTGCCGCTTCATTAGCAGATCGAGTGCACACACTTGAGCACTTTATCTACCCACAAGTTGCAGAGTGGCTGTGTAACGGTCAACTTACATGGAAAGATGGGCAAGCCTATTTCCGTAATCAAGTTCTAAAAGACCCTATTCGTTTTGCAAGTTGGTAAAGTATTTTACTAACAAACAAAAATAAAAAAGGACATGCTGGCATGTCCTTTTTTTATAAGCTTTAAAAAATTAATTTAATTAATGATGAATCAGTTTCTTTATAGAGTTTACTGTATCAATAGGATGCTCTAGAGGGAACATATGGCCTCCTTCAACCACAGTAAATGGGATTCCCATTTTTCGCTTTGCCATTTGAGGAAAGCCTCTTTTTAAGAAATCACTTCCTTTACCCACAACTAAATGCACAGGCATCTTAGGTTTTGGCATAGGCAGCCACCACCAAGAAGGATTTTTACGGAAAATTGCAACTTCATCTTCACGAGAAATCGTTAAAGTTACTCCACCGCGAATCGAATCTTCTTTCAAAGCATAATCAATATAAGCCTGAAAACAATCTTCATCAAAATCTTTATAAAATCCTTTAGGACGAAGTAACTCAGCCGCCTGCTCTCTGGATTCCCAATGTTCACGGCGACGTGCAGATAAGCCCGCCGGTGTCATCGCATCAACCAATTTAGGGCGAAATAACTTTGCCATATGAAAAGCAAACGAATATCGCCCTAAAATAAGAGGCGGATCTAACATAATGACTTGAGAAAACAGTTCAGGACGTCGAAAAGATGCCATCAATGTTAAAACCGAACCAAGAGAATGGCCTAATCCGATGACTTTACGTCCTTTCGCCTGACGCACAATACTATCAATAACTTGATCAACCAAAGCAGGCCAATGGTTAGTCACAGGATAACGTTTGTCAGGACCAATGAGTGGAACATAAATTACGTCATACTCATCTTTTAATTGATCAAACAATTTTTGATACACCATAGATGGCACACCATTAGCATGCGCAAAGTGTATAACCGGTTTTACTGACATACCGTTATCCTAAAAATACAGATTTATTGTAATTTTGCGCTTTGACTAGTCTGCACCTCTTGAGCAATAGATTCACTTACTCCTTGCCCGATTTGTGCCCCCATACGGCCCAAAATGGATTGTAGTGGGTTACGCTCAATTGTGTAGTCAACTTTATTATCAAGGTTTAGTTCACGCATCAAGCTCGTAATATTACCTGAACGGTCAGCAACACCTAATTGAATTGCTTGTTCACCCGTCCAGAATAAGCCAGAAAAAATAGCTGGATCATTCGATTTTAAACGCTTACCACGGCCTTCTTTCACTGCGGTAATAAAGTGAGTATGAACATTATCAAGAACAGATTGAATATGTTGCTTTTGAGCAGGATCAATCGGTTTTGTCATACTTAAAATGTCTTTATTCGTTCCGGCAGTTAAAGTGCGGTCTTCAATACCAAGCTTCTGAGCTAAACCAGTAATACCATAGTTAGGCATGATCACACCAATTGAGCCCACTAGACTTGATGGGTTGACAATAATCTCATCCGCAGCAGAAGCGATATAGTACGCACCCGATGCCCCCATATCACCAATAACGGCATAAACTTTCTTATCAGGGTGCTGTTTTTTCAAATAACGAATTTCCTGCCAGATTTCATCAGACTGAACTGGAGAACCGCCAGGTGAGTTAATGTTAAGTGCAACAGCCTTACTATTTGAGGCTTCAAAAGCACGTTTAAGCGCTTTATTCGTATCTTCACTATTTACCGCTTGATTACTCGAAGCATCAATCGTTCCAATAATATCCACCACTGCCAAATGAGCACTACTACTACTTACAGCAGAGCCTTCTTTGCTGGTTGAACAGCCTTTGCCCATGAGTACAATAATGAATAGTAAATAAATAAAAGTTAATGTTTTAAAGAAGATACCCCAACGACGACTACGGCGTTGCTCTTCTACTGAAGCGAGTACAGCCTTCTCAAGAATTTGCCATTCTGGTCCATTTTGTTTAGGGATTATAGGTTCATTTTGTGGTTTTGGTGGCCAATCGGACATAAAATTCCAATCCAAATCAATCTAAAATGATGTCATTATATACGTTGATTTGATAAAAACTGTCTAAATTATATGATTTCATTTATAATATTTTTATCTTTTTTTACTTGTTGCCTCCTTTTTACCGCGATAGATGACCAAACTAGATGTAAAAAGCATGAACTATTACTTACTCAAAACTTTTAGCCGTCAACCCATTCAATTTGGACGTTTTATTGCCCGTATGTTGGCAGGGTTAGTCAATACTTTAAAAATTACTAGAACATCAAAAAGTATAGAACTTAACTTACAAATTGCACTCCCACACTTAACACCACAGCAACGAATAGATATTACACAACAAGCTATTCGTAATGAGTTAACCTCATACTTCGAGTTTTTAAGTATTTGGGGCTCATCAAATAGTAAGAATATTTCAAGAATTCACCATATTGAGGGTGAACATTACTTTCATGAAGCACTGGCAGCAAAAAAAGGTGTGGTTTTGATTGTTCCACATTTTGGTACATGGGAAATCATGAATGCGTGGTGTGCTCAGTTCACTTCCATGACTATTTTATACAAGCCTGTAAAAAATGAAGATGCGGACCGTTTTGTTCGAGAAGCACGTAGTCGTGAACAAGCCAACTTGGTACCTACCGATGAGACTGGTGTTCGACAAATTTTTAAAGCACTCAAACAAGGCGAAACCACTGTAATTTTACCTGACCATACACCTAATGTTGGTGGGGATATGATCAATTATTTTGGTGTACCACTTGCCTCAAGTAATTTAAGTGCCAAGCTCATCCAAAAAACAAAAGCCAAAGCATTATTTCTTTATGCGATTCGTAATGAACACGACGGTTTTACGATGCATATTGAACCTATGGATGAGAAGATTTACGAAGGTAGTGCCGATGACGGAACCTTTGTTATTCATCAAGCCATTGAACAACTGATCCAGCACTACCCAGAACACTATCACTGGAGTTATAAACGTTTTAAAGCAAATCCAGCTTTAGATAATATTTACAATATTGATCCAAATGAAGCACTTCAAATTGTAGATAGACTTAAAGCAGAAGCTTCACAAATTCCGGTGAAGCCAAGTACGCTCGAAACGACGAGTGTATAAAACCATCTGATGATTGCGAGATACAAAGCTTAATGTTCCTTGTTCAACTGTGCTTTTAAACGGAAGATTAAGTGCTTGTACTCTCGCTAAAACCTCTTTGCTTGGATGACCATAACGATTATTAAAGCCAGCAGAAGCAACAACAAGCTTGGGGTTTAACGTCGCTAAGAAGTCGTAAGCTGAACTATGTTTACTTCCATGATGACCTAATACCAGAACATCTACCTTGAAATCAGGATATTCTTTCATGAGTTGATATTCTGCTTCCCACCCTGCATCACCCATAATTAAATAATTTTGATAGCCATTTATCTGTTTTAAATGAATATAAACCACACAAGAATATTGATTTTGATTTGAAGAAACTAAGTTTAAATCTTTTTCTTTAGGCCAAAGGATTTCAATATCTAATTGTGGATATTGCCATTTTTGACCTTGATGACAATAGGTAAATGGTTCTTTAATTTGCTCTGTCCATCGTTCATTTGATATGACTTGTTTAATAGGAAAAGCCTGAGCGATTGAAGGAAATGCTCCGCTATGATCTTGATCAAGATGAGACAGTACGACGTGATCCAGTTGTTTAATTCCCTTTTGACGTAAATATGGAATCACCACATTTTGACCAATACTAAAAGCTTTCTCATCATAAGACCCACCCGTATCGATGAGCCATGTCTGCTGCGGGTGCTGCAAGAAAATAGCTTGCCCCTGTCCTACGTCTATAATATTTAATTGAACTTGCTGGGACGACTTATCTGGAATGATCAAGGGTAAACAGCATATTAGCCCCCAAGATTTTGGTAAAACCCCACGCGGTAAAAATAAGATAATAATAACGAAGCTAAGGCAAACTAAAGCAAGTGGTGTCAGGCTAAAACCTTGTAATGGTAGAGATAACTTTTCTAAAAGATTAAAACATGACAGTACTATACTAATCAGGACGTCATTAATTTGAAAAAGTAAATTTCCGAATGATTTAAAAATAAGCCATACACAAGCTGCAAAAATATTTAAAGGAACAATCACTCCTCCGAGTAAAGGAACTGCAATAATATTTGTAAAAGGAGCAACCCATGAAATCTGTTGAAAGAAAATCAGCATTAAGGGACATAAGGCAATAAATATTTTGCCTTGAGATTCAATTAAAATTTTACTGAAAAGAATGATTCTAGATAACAGACTAGTTGAAACAACATTTGGAGCCTGCTCTATAGTTTGATAAATCCGTAATAAAATAAAGCAAGAACCATAAGACAGCCAAAAACCTGCGGATAAAACACTGAAGGGATCGAAAAGTAAAAGTAGACTTGCACTATAAACCAAGAGTGAAAATGGTTTAACAGGCACTTTAATCAATACCAAAGAAGCAAATAAAAATACTGAGAGTAAAGTTCTTAAGGCAGGAATTTCAAAACCAACAAATGCCGTATAAATCAAAACACCAAAACATAATGGAATCATGGTCCAAATTTGTTTAGGTTGACGCAAATAAAGCTGCGGATAATAACGTCTTATTAATTGATGTAATACCCAAGACAACATGATGGCAAAAATAAGTACATGAGGCCCTGAAATGGCTAACAGATGAGAGATTCCTAATTCCTTAAATTGATTTTTAAGCTCATCATTTAAGAGACTTTCATCCCCTGTTAATAAAGCTAATAACAGTCCTTTATTTTGCAAAGTAGATTGTTTTAACATTAATCTAAACGTTAGGCGCAACTTTTCTACATTTAATTTTTGTCTGTTAAAGAATTTCTGTTGCTCTTTTAAATGATGTTGATAACCCAACTGATAAATTTCATCAGAGCTTAAAGGCTCAATATGCTGAACACTAAAACCAGACATTATATTTCGTTGAATGAACCACTGTTCTTGGTCAAAAACACCAGCCACTGCATAACTATGAGCAGGTTTGGTTTTGCCAGAAATTCGATAATAATGACCTAATTGTAATTTTGGCTCATCTACGGCTGAGATTACTTTTTGATTTTTTAAATATAATAGCCAATTAACGGGGTGTAAGGACTGTCCTAGTACCTGAACGGGTTGTTGTGTCTTATCTTCTTTTTCTTCACTTATACGGTCGACATACACAACAATATCTAAAGATTTAGGCTGCATTTGTCGCAGTTCTAATCTTTGATTTAAGGCATGCTGAGCATATTGATGTCCTATAGTAAAGAGACTAATAGCACAGACTAGACAGTAAATGGTTTTTAATATGGGGCGATTTAAGAAAATATTTCTCTTAAAAATATAAAAAATAAAGCCGATAACAAGCAAGACTTTACCTAACCACCCATATTGCATTATTAAAGGGATATCTATCCCCATAAATGCAATACCCCCAATCCACCCCATTAATATAAGTTTTAACATTCAAATGTCATATCATTATCTTTTTAGGGGCAAAATTAAAGCCCAACTAAGTGGGCTTTAACAATGTGAATTAATGACAATTTTTTAAGAACCACTCACCCAGAGTCCATCTTGCATATGCAAAATAGAATCAGCAGCCTGAGCTAAATGTTCATCATGGGTCACAATTAACATTGCCATGTTGAGTTCTTTCTTCAGATCGGTCAGTAATTCAAAAATACCTAGAGCTGTTTTACGGTCTAAATTACCTGTAGGTTCATCAGCCAGAACAACCGCAGGTTTAGTGACTAAAGCACGCGCTAAAGCCACACGTTGGCGCTCACCACCCGAAAGCTCACCAGGCTTATGATCCATACGATGAGATAATCCAACTCGATCAAGTAAATATTCAGCTTGCGCTTTTACCGATTTAAATTGGCTATCTGCACGAAGCATTAAAGGCATCGCGACATTTTCAAGCGCAGAAAACTCAGGTAATAAATGATGAAATTGATAAACAAAACCTAGGTATTGGTTACGCTGAAAACCACGTTCAGCTTCACCTAAATTATCAAAACGTTGACCATTTAAAAATACTTGCCCTTGAGTTGGCTGCTCTAAACCACCTAGCACATGAAGCAAAGTACTTTTACCTGAACCACTCGCACCGACAATAGAAACAAACTGCCCTGCTTCAACTTGTAAAGAAAGACCTTTAATGACTTCAACTTTAGATTTTCCGTCATCAAAATGTTTATATATTTCTTTCGCTTCTAAAACAATTTTACTCATAGCGCAGTGCCTCAGCAGGTTGAACTTTGGCAGCACGAAGTGCCGGATAAATAGTCGCCAAGAAGCTTAAAAGTAAAGAAACAATCACGATAATCGTCACATCTTGCCATCTTAAATAAGAAGGAAGGTAATGTACAAAGTAAGCATCAAATAGATTTAAACCCAACACATTGTTAAACCATGAAATGATATCACTAATGGTTAAAGCTAAAATTATACCTAAAACCGTACCTGCAACTGTACCAATCACCCCAATCACGGTACCTTGAACCATAAATATTTTAGTGATCATCGATGGCGAAGCGCCTAATGTACGCAAAATTGCGATATCAGATTTTTTATCAGTCACCACCATGACCAATGATGAAACAATATTAAATGCTGCAACCACAATAATAAGGACAAGCAATAAACCGACTAGAGTTTTTTCCATTTGAATGGCATTAAATAAATTACCATGCGTATAGGTCCAGTTCGTCGCGTAGAAATTGCTTGGTAAACTTTTTACTAAGTCGTCAGCAACTTGCGGCGCTGCAAAAATATCATCTAGTTTTAAACGGACACCTTGGGCACCATCTGGTAAGCGTAATAAGGTTGAAGCATCGTATAGGGCGATATAACCCACCATAGAGTCGACTTCAGCGCCTACACTAAAAATGCCAACCACTTTAAAACGCTTGAAACGAGGTACAACACCTGCTGGAGATGGCGTTGCTTCTGGTAAAACCAATGTCACACTATCATTTAGACGTAAGCCCAATGAATCAGCCATATCTTTACCAAGTACAATACCAAATTCACCTTTTTTAAGTGAATCTAAACTCCCGGCAACAATATGATTTTGAATAATAGAGACATTCTTTTCATATTTTGGGTCAATACCTGTCACCATAATACCAGCGACTTGTCCTTGCGCAGTTAACATACCTTGCAATTGCGTAAAAGGTGCAACCCCTGTTACATGTGGATGATGTTCAACTCGCTTCACGAGTTCAGGCCAATCCGTGAGGATTTGTGTAGATGAAACTGTTGCTTGCGGCACCATTCCTAACACACGGTTTTTCAATTCGCGATCGAAACCGTTCATGACAGAAAGTACTGTAATCAGCACAGCGACACCTAGTGTCAAACCGACCATCGAAACCAATGCAATAAAAGAAATAAAATGATTACTGCGTCTTGCGCGAGTATA
The DNA here is from genome assembly GCF_016809775.1 of Acinetobacter sp. C13. NCBI lineage: Bacteria > Pseudomonadati > Pseudomonadota > Gammaproteobacteria > Moraxellales > Moraxellaceae > Acinetobacter > Acinetobacter sp. C13. The sequence goes on along the minus strand of NZ_JAFBJL010000002.1, from coordinate 104,137 downwards.
TCTCAACCCTATATACAGTGAGATTGGTTTAAACATACCTTCTAAATCCAAGGTCATTGATGGAAAATATAAGATGTTGATGTCAAATTGCACCCACATCTACTATTTGGCCATACCGTTAGATGCTGTATTAAGGTTTAAAAATCAGTAAGTTCTGACTTATCCTTAATAATCCTAATATTATATTGCTGCGCTATTTTCTACTAGTTGAGTTGGGAGATCAATTTGATCGTGCATTTCGCTACGAATTAGAACAATTTAATGAATAAGCTCAACAAATTACCCAAATCTTCTCCTATTTAGACTTCATATGTTGAGCAAAGTTCCGGTTTGCCTGAATGTCTTTATAGAAATATAAAAAGAGTCCAGACAAGATAATGAAAGCGCCTACAAAAACCATAATTGAAAGTTGTTCATGGTTTAAAGCAGCTCCAATGATCATCGCTAACATAGGGGTAATAACTGTCGTTAAAGATAAAGTCGTTGCCTGAATATTTTGTATAAGTTTGAAATAACAGAACATGGCAACGAGTGAAGCCATAAGTACCGTATAAATTAAGGCAAATAAAGATTTGGCTTCTGGCAAATGTGTCGGTGCATATTGCCAAATAAATGGAATAAAACAACTAGCAAAAATAGAAGACACTAAAATAGAGCCTGTTGCCTGAGCCATCGGCTGGATCTGTGCATTAACTTTTTTGACCCAGAAAATTGAAAATGAATAAACAAATACACTGATCAGCATAAGAACAATACCAAACGGATGCACATGCTGATTTGCACCGCTCAAACAAATAATAGCTAACCCACTGACCGCAATTGCCATACCCAACCATTGCAGCTTATAAAGTTGTTGGCCAAAAGCAAACCGACCAATAAGCCCCGCCATAATCGGTGCTAAGCCAAACATAAGCGCAATCATGCCTGAACTTAAATATTGGGTCGCGGCATAAGTGAAAATTTGAGAACCAATTAAGCTAAAAGATCCGGCAATGTAGCTATGAACTGCTTGTCGATGCGTTGGAAAAGGTGTTCTCAAAATTACTAATATGATGACAGCCAAAGGCAATGCAATAAAAAAGCGTAATAACAATGCCCACATCAGATGTAGATCAGACACACTCCAGACAATTGCCAACGGAGTTGTTGCCCAGATAAACACTAACAAGGCATAAGTTAGAGCCAAATTGGTTTGCGATGGCATGCGATGCTCACTTAGCTGTTTTACGTTTTTGCTTTAAAATCGTTTGATCTAATGAACTTGAAAATTCACGTTTATCACGCTCGGAAATAGGAGGCGGTCCACCAGTTTGCACACCTGCACCACGGAGCGTATCCATGAAATCACGTAGATGTAAACGCGCCTTAACATTCGCCGTTGTATAAACTTCACCACGGGGATGAATAGCAACTCCACCTTTCTCGATCACCTGAGCTGCTAGTGGAATATCCTGCGTAATGACAATGTCATTTTCAACCATACGATCAACTATTTCTTTATCTGCCTGATCGGCACCACTTAAAACCTGTATTGATTTAATTCGTACTGAAGGGGTGATACCAACATTCTGATTAGCAACAAAAATGACTTCTAATTGATAACGATCTGATGCACGTAAAATCACTTCACGTAAAATTTTCGGTAAGGCGTCTGCGTCTACCCATAGCTTAAATGGCAGCACGTTATTCTCTATTTCCACTAAAAATATTAGTCTAACAGATGCTTTTCGAAGGTGAGTAAAAATAACGATTAAACTGATTTTTAATTTCAACATTTAAATTTTTTATAAATTAAACTTACTTTTAACTTATAAATAGAAACGCCGCTTCTCTTTAAATGACTAAATACGCGCTTTTACAAGAGAATTTACATATGGTGACTTGAAAAATAGCAAACACCCTCGATTTAATATAACAAGTAATGTGAACCCAACAGCATCGTGCTTATGAAAAATCAAAACAGTCCAGAAGTTATTAAAGTAAATGACCAAAATTTTGGTAGTCATGGAGAACATTGGAATCTATTGACGTCCCATCCCGAAACAGATGTACCAAAATGGTTAGGACTAGCACTTGATGCACCTGTAATGCCAATGGGTTTGTGTGAACATGAAGAAGACATGGACCAATCTTTTTGGCTCATTCAAGGTCCACAAGACCAAAAAGTTACCATCAATCAAATTATTGCTGTTGAAAACCAAAAACCTCGTGCGCTTAAAACAGCCTTCCCAAGTTTTGAAAGTCCGTACCAATATAATGCAAAAATTGAACGCATCATTACTTGTGACTCTGCAACACAAGCCGTGTTAAGTTTAAGACTAAATAAAAATACAACCGTTTATGCATTTGATAATTTATTTAGTGTTAACTACTGTCAATATGACAAAAATCAAAACTATCAAGTCCAATTTAATGCATGGGCTTATGAATTAGAACCTGTTCCAGCAGGCGAAAAAATTATTGTTGATGACCCAGCTTCGATTAAACATCACCGTGCATTAAATGCAATTTTAACTGAACATAATGGTATCGCTCCTGAAAACTTACAGGAACTCATTAATGAATGGCAACCAAAAACTCCAGAAGATCAAGAACCTGTAACCGTTGATTTTTCTAAAATGGTCGCCTATTTATATGGTGAAAATCTTGGTCAAGAAGACGAAGCATGGTTCCAAGGTAATATTGTTGGTAAAACTTCTATGACATTTATGGGGGCAGAATATACCCTTTATGATGTCACTTTGGTTTTAGAAGATGATCTTCCTGCCATATTAGTGCGCATTGCGACCAGAAACGATTTGTATAAAAACTTTAATATTGGCGAATATATTCGCGGTAATATCTGGATTCAGGCGACTATTTGTGCTAAAAAGGGTGAAACTAATTGAATTTCACTAATATTTTAATAATTAGGTTATTGAATGAAGATTATACCCGAACAAACTACCAGCCTCATTCAATCCAGTAGCCTGCGCGTAAAGGTCGATACTGGTGCGTTTTGCTTTTTTGTCTTGGGTATGTTCTTAGCTGCCATATTCATGCACCAGTTTGGTTTAGTGCCTTTTTAATTTATAACTTATTCAATAAATAAAGCCCTCAAATGAGGGCTTTATTTATTTGATTTGCTTAACCATTACGCTTTGCAAAATCATCCATAAAGTTGATTAAAGCCTGTACGCCTTCTAATGGTACGGCATTATAAATACTTGCACGCATACCGCCGACAGAACGGTGGCCAGCTAAATTCAACAAGTGATTAGCTTCCGCTTCTTTTAAGAATTGCTTTTCTAAAGCTTCATCTGCCAAGGTAAACGGTACATTCATAATTGAACGGTTTGGAATTGCGATCGGGTTATTGTAGAAATCGCTTGAGTCGATATAACCATATAACAACTGAGCTTTTTCAAGGTTCACTTTATGAATAGCCTCTACCCCACCCTGCTCTAGCAACCATTCAAATACCAAACCAGACAAGTACCAAGCGTAAGTCGATGGTGTGTTTACCATAGAACCATTTTTGGCTTGGTCGCCATATTTTAAAATACTTGGAATTTCTGGTTTAGCCTGATCAAGTAAGTCATCACGAATAATGACAATTGTTAAACCAGCAGGACCAATATTTTTCTGTGCGCCAGCATAGATTAAACCAAACTTGGTCACATCTAATGGAGCAGATAAAATACTTGATGAATAGTCACAAACAAGTGGCGCTTTTACATCAGGAATTCCTGCGAACTGTAAGCCGCCAATCGTTTCATTATCCGCATAATGTACGTATGCTGCATTGTCAGATAAATTCCATTCGCTTTGTTCAGAAATTGCGAACTTGCCATCTACTTTAATGCCAGCTTCTACAACATTAATATCGCCATAACGTTTTGCTTCTTTTAACGCTTTTTCAGACCAGATGCCGGTGTGAATATAATCGGCTTTACTGTTCTTACCTAAAAGGTTTAAAGGAATAGCAGAAAATTGTAATGACGCACCGCCTTGTAAAAACAGTACTTTATAGTTTTCTGGAATATTCATTAACTTGCGTAAATCTGCTTCAGCTTTTTCAGCCACAGCAACATAGTCAGCACTACGGTGACTCATTTCCATGATGGATAGACCTTTACCTTGCCAATCCAACAATTCTTGTTGAGCTTTTTCTAAAACGGCAGTAGGTAATGCAGCAGGACCAGCACAGAAATTGTACGCGCGCATGATTTTTCCCTTGTATAAAGTCAAACACAATAAAAATGGCATTTAACCACAGATTGCTTAAGCTTGCAGCAGCTTCTCAAGTAAATATTTCAATGCTGGACTGTATTTAGCTTTATTTTTTCAATTATTGTTGTCGTTATTTCTTTAGTTTTAATAATCAGCTTCCCCATTTAAAAAAATTTTTAAGCAAAAAGATCAACTTGACTTGTGATTATAATTTCACATACCTTGATAGCTATTACAAAAATATTGGCTTAGTAAATTCAATAATTAAAGGAGCTAAAAACCACCATGTTTTTATACAAATGTATAATAAACAAGATGATAATTGAATTTAATAACAAGAAATTTAAACTATAAGGGATGCCAAAAATTGTTATTTAAAATGCCAACACATCGATATAGACATTCTATTTTTCCCTTTTCATTTAAACCAAAACATCTTGCTTTGGCTTTAGGCTTTTTTTTCACTAATCATTTATATGCCGGAAGCTTAAGTTATGCTGAAGCAGAACAACAAGCTTTGAAAAGTTCATATAGTACTCAAGCCAACCAAGCATTACAGCAAGCATCTCAATTAGAAGCTGAAGCAGTAAAGGGCCTCGGTTTACCTAGAGTTGATTTGAATGTCAGAGCCTACGCTTTTCATAGTGAAACAGACGTACCTCTTGGCTCTTTTAAACAAAAACTTGAGAATGATTTGAGCCAAGGACTCAACGATAAACTTTCACAGTGGAACAATGTCATTCCATCAGATGTGCTGGGACAAGTTCAAGAAGGCGCAAACCAAACCATACATGATGGTATAAATCGCTTTCCCGATTATGCGAATCTGACCATAGAAGATCAGGTCGTACGCCCTTCCATTTCAGTCGTAATGCCACTCTATACAGGAGGCTTAACCAGCAGCGCAAAAAAAATAGCTAATATACAAGCACAGCGCTCTGAGCTTTCAAGCCAACAACAACAAGATATACAGCGATTTGAAGTGGTACAAAGTTACTTTAATGTGCAATTACAGCAGCAACTGGTCGCAAGTAGCTTATTTAACTTTAATGCAATGCAAAAACATTACAGCAATGCCCTAAAGCTGGAACAACAAGGATTTATTAGTAAAGGGCAACGCATGCAGTTTGAAGTCGCGCGTAATAATGCGGAACGTACTTTACAAAATACTCAAGCCAACTTAAACGCTAGCCGCTTTAGCCTTAATAATCTTTTACATCAACAAAATAATGTCGATTTAAGTACACCATTATTTGTAAATAATACCCCAAGCCAGTCTCTAGAATCGCTTTTAACCAGTTATTCACAAAAATCTAGCCTTGTACAAAAAATGCAGATGGATACTCAACTGGCTAACGTCAATATTCAAGCTCAACAAGCAGCAAAAAAACCAAGTCTATTTGCATTTGGTGAATATGCGCTTGATGAAAATGAAAACTGGATTGTCGGTGTAATGGCAAAATACAACCTATTCTCTGGGGTAGATAAAAATAAGAATATTCATGCCGCTGAATTAAAGCGTTACGCTTCTGAACTCATGACTGAACGAACTAAACAAGAGATCGAAGCTCTTTTGAATAAATCATATAACGAGCTCAACTCTGCTCAGCAAAGTCATCAGCTTTTACAAAGAAACGTAAATGCCGCTCAAGAGAACCTACGTATTCAAGAACTTTCTTTCCGCGAAGGAATGGGTACAGCAACCCAAGTGATTGATGCGCAAAATGCATTAAGTGCGTTAAAAACTGAAATGGCTTTAAATGCTTATAAATATGTCATATCACTTGCAACTTTACTGCAAAGTCATGGCTCAATTGACCAGTTTAAAGCTTACGTTAATCAACCACATACCGACTATATTCGTTAAGGGGAGTATAAAATGAATCAAGACTCAGCTCATTCAGAACAAGATGCTCCAGTTGCGGATACAGCAGAAACCAACCAAGTTCATAAAGATGATCAAGTTAGTGACCATCAAGAATCAAACACAAATAAAAATGACGCCAATCCACCTAAAAATTCCAAAATTAAACTGATTATTGGCCTGATCATCATTGCCTTATTAGGTTTAATTATTTTTGGTTTGTGGAAAAGCTATCAACCGAAACCTATTGAACTACAAGGCCGTGTTGAAGCTGAAACTATTCACGTAAGTACAAAAGTCCCAAGTCGTATTGAAGAAATTTATGTACAAGAAGGCCAGAAAATTTCCAAAGGCCAGCCACTTGTTCGTTTGGTTAGCCCTGAAATAGAAGCTAAAAAGCAACAAGCTTTAGCTACTTTACAATCGGCTTTAGCATTTCAATCTACGGTCGATCGCGGTTCGCAACAAGAAAATATTGATACTCTTTATGCCAACTGGCAAAGCACCAAAGCACAAGCAAACCTTGCAAAAACCACTTACCAACGTGGGGAAAATTTATATAGACAAGGGGTAATTTCGCGTCAAAGACGAGATGAAATGCTCGCAGCACAGACCTCTGCTCAAGAGCTAAGTGAAGCCTCTTATCAACAATATGCTCGTGCAAAACGTGGAAGCACTAGCCAGCAAAAATCTACAGCAGATGCACAGGTTGAAATTGCAAAAGCTGCGGTAGCTGAAGCAAAAGCTTTAGAGGAAGAGACACGCTTACTCTCTCCAATTTCAGGTACCGTTTCAAAAACTTATGGTAAACCTTCTGAATTAGTCGCTATGGGTGTCCCTGTTGTCAGCATTTTAGAAGATGATGATTTATGGGTGAGTTTAAACGTCGGTGAAAATCAATATGCCTCTGTTTATAAAAATAAAACCCTTGAAGGATTCATTCCCGCTCTTAATCAGAACGTGAATTTTAAAATTAAGAATATTGATGCGGAAGGTGAATTTGCCACTATAAAAACGACTCGCCAAACTGGGGGCTATGATATACGTAGCTTTAAATTACATCTGGTACCTGAACGTCCTGTCAAAGATTTAAAGGTTGGCATGAGCGTTCTATTTAAAATTAAAGAAGAAAAATAAAGCATGTTTGCCAGTATATTACGGGAACTAAACTATCTAAAAAGCAATAAATGGGATTTGTGTATGGTGACACTTATCCCTGCTTTTATCATTTTCATGTTTAGCAGCATGTTTTACGCAGGTAAAGCTGAACACTTACCAATTGCCATTATTGATCAGGATCAAAGTGAACTCAGCCATAATATTGAAAAGTATCTTTCGTTGAATCATACAGTAGACATTAAAACTATTACGGCAAGCTCTGCTGAGGCTGAACAACTACTCAATGAAACCAAAATATGGGGCTATGTTTTCATTCCAGACGGCGCTGAAAAACGCTTTGTGAAAGCACAAGATGCTCAAATCAGCATTGCATTTAACCAGTCTTTTTTTAGTGTCGGAAATACGATTTCTTCAGCAATGCTGATCAGTACCCTCAATGCTTTAGCAGACTATGCTGGTCAAAGTTATCTTGTAAATAGTATTCCCTATTTAGATGTTCCTACAGCTCATGTCAAAATCTCAACGCTTTATAATCCAAGCATGAGCTATGAGTTTTATTTAGAACCCTTCATGGTTCCTGCTGTATTGCACTTATTGCTGTGTTGCTGTGTTGCCTTTGCTATTGGACAAGAACTTAAACGTGGCACATTAACAGCATGGGTAAACCGAGAAAGTTTTATTCAAGGCTTATTGGCCAAAAATCTGCTTTATAGCCTTATATTTTGTGCATGGACATGGGTATGGATGTTTTGGCTAGTCGAAATCCGGGGCTGGTTCGTAGCAGGTTCTCTTAGTTTATTGCTATGCGCACAGTTTCTACTTTATTTTGCCTACGCTTTGATTAGCAGCACCGTCATTCTTGCAACCAAAAATTTAAGTAAAACTTTTGGCTTTATCGCGGTATATGGTGGGTCTTCTTTAAGTTTCGCAGGCGTTACGCTACCTTTAAATAATGCCCCTATTTTTACCAAATTTTGGTCACTCATTATTCCTTATACCCCTTATGCCAAGCTTCAAACCGAACAATGGGTGATCGGCAGTCCAGTTTTCATTTCAATGATTCCTTTTTTAATACTCATTGGTTATTGCCTGATTTACTTCTTTTTAAGTTGTCTATTGCTTAAAAAATTAGTTCGAGGGGCAACAGAATGAAAGAGTTCTTTAAGGCTTATGGGCAAACATTTAAAGACATTGTAAGTAATAGCTCAGTTTTCACAACGCTAATTTTATCGGTCATTCTTTATAGTTTTTTTTACCCTACCGCCTATAAAGCTGAGCGGGCAGAATCTATTCCTATTGTCATTGTTGATGAAGAACAAAGTCTCTTAACTTCTCAATTAATCGGTCAAAGTGCAAATAGTCCCCATGTTCATATCGTTACAGTTACCAGCAATTTTTTACAAGCAGAACAAATGGTTCGTGAACAAAAAGCAGATGGTATTTTGCTTTTACCCAATAACTTAACACAGAGCCTACGCCGCGGAGAAACAGGCGGAATTGGCTTATATTTAAGTACTACCAACTTTTTAAAAACTAAAGAAATTGGTTTAGGCTTAGCTACATCCATCGAAGCCACATTAAAAGAATATATTGAAAAATTCGGACAACGCACGCATTTCCAGCCAGCGCTTTCTATTCATCAAGTGCCTTTATTTAACCCCCTTTCAGGCTATGGAAGTTATATTTTTCCGGCTGTTGCCTCTTTAATTATCCATCAAACTATTGTCTTAGGTTTAGCGATGCTGATTGCAAGCTACCGTGAGCAACACCAAAAAATTACAGCTGTTCGTTTTGCTGGAATTTTTGCAAGTATATTTACTATTGGTTGTTTGGGCTGTTTTTATCTTTTTGGTTTTACCTTGTGGTTTAATGACTACCCCCACGGTGGAAACTTCACTGGTTTACTAGTTGCTGTTCCTATTTTTATTAGTTGTGTGATTGGACTAGGCATGTTGATCGGTTCACTTTTAGATATGCCAGAACGTGCTGGACATATTATTGTATTTAGCTCAGTACCTTTATTCTTACTAACTGGAGCCGCTTGGCCTCATCAAGCCATGCCTGAATGGTTACAATGGTTTGCATGGTGTTTACCCTCAACACATGCGGTACAAATGTTTGTGCAACTTAATCAGATGGGTGTTTCATTAGCCACGGTTGTACCAAAGCTGATTTTTCTTGGGACCCTTGGATTAATATTGGTGAGTTTATCTTATTATCGGCTTGTTAAAAAATCTTCTTTATAAAATAAAAAAGGAAGCTTATGCTCCCTTTTTTATTAAAGTTTTACTTAGTCTTCAGAAGCATCTTCATTATTTGATACAGCTTCTTCGTTATCAGTCTCGGTAGTATCTACTTCGCCTTCGAGAAACTCTTCTTCATCTTCAACAGCTTCAATAGACACAACGCCCACTAGAGTTTCTTCTTCGCTTAAACGAATCAGACGTACACCTTGTGCATTACGACCAGTCATTGCAACCTCTGCTGCACGGGTACGAACTAACGTACCGCCATCAGAAATAAGTAACAATTCTTTGGTTTCGTCAATAGACACTGCACCAACAAGCTCACCGTTACGTTCGCTCGTCTTAATCGCAATTACACCTTTACCGCCACGTTTCTTGGTCGGGAAGTCATTTACTGGAGTACGCTTACCATAACCATTGGCACTTGCACACAGTACTTCACCTGTTTCAGGTACAACTACAAGCGATACGATACGGCTTACTAAATTTGAATCTGCTGAATCGTCATTGTCATCTGATTCATCATTTTCAACATCTGCATCTTCTTCACTTAAAGTACTGCTTGCAAAGCTCACGCGCATACCACGAACACCTTTCGCAGTACGGCCCATTGCACGTACGTCAGTCTCAGCAAAACGGATTGCCTTACCTTCGTTCGAGAACAACATGATTTGCTGATTACCATCAGTAATCGCAACACCAATTAAGGTATCTTCTTCATTGAGCTCAATTGCGCGTAAACCATTTGAACGGATATTAGCGAATTGCTCTAAATCAACACGTTTAACCGTACCTGACGCTGTCGCCATAAATACGTAATGGTTTTCTGGGAACTCAGTTAACGGCAAGATAGCTGTTACTGTTTCATTCGCATCTAAAGGTAACAAGTTCACAATCGGACGGCCTTTTGCACCACGTGATGCTTGAGGCACTTCAAACACACGAAGACGATATACTTTACCTACGTTGGTAAAGCACAGCACAGTCGCATGGTTTGAAGCTACAATGAGATGTTGAATAAAGTCATCATCTTTCATTGAAGTTGCCGACTTACCACGACCACCACGGCGCTGAGCCTGATAATCTGAAAGTGGTTGAGTTTTTGCATAACCTGTTTGTGAAACCGTTAATACAACTTGCTCTTCAGGAATTAAATCTTCACGGCTAAAATCAATACGTGATTCAATAATTTCAGTGCGACGTCCATCACCATACTGTTGTAGTACCAGTGCCAACTCTTCGCGAATTACAGCCATCAATAAATTGAAATCATTCAAAATCGCAGTAAGTTCAGCGATTTGACCTAAAATTTCAGTATATTCTGCATGTAATTTGTCTTGTTCAAGACCTGTTAAACGGTGTAAACGTAATTCTAAAATTGCGCCTACTTGTGTTGGTGATAAACGGTAAATCGATTCAGTTAAACCAAACGGACGATTTGGATCTTCACCTTCGATTTCATCTGGACGAACAGAAATTGCGCCAGCTTTTTCAAGTAATGAAACGACACCACCACCTGCCCACTCACCTGCAAGTAAACGCTCACGCGCTTCAGCAGGGTTAGCAGAAGTTTTAATCGTCTCGATAATTTCATCGATATTGGCTAAAGCAACGGTTAAGCCTTCTAAGATATGACCACGTTCACGTGCTTTACGCAGTTCGAACATGGTACGGCGTGTCACAACTTCTTGGCGGTGACGGATAAATGCCGCAATAATATCTTTCAGATTCATCAATTTTGGTTGTCCGTTATCAAGACAAACCATATTGATGCTGAATGAATTCTCAAGTTGGGTATTTAAGAATAAGTTATTTACAACGACTTCAGCGTTTTCACCGCGCTTTAAGTCAATTGCAATACGCATACCTTCTTTGTCAGACTCATCACGAAGTTCTGAAATACCTTCAAGTTTTTTCTCTTTCACTAACTCAGCAATACGTTCAATAACTCTTGCTTTGTTTACTTGATATGGAATTTCAGTAAAGACGATCGTTGTACGGCCTGTCTTTTCGTCTTCTTCGAAATGGTACTTACCACGAATGTGTAAGCGGCCTTTACCTGTACGGTAGGCATCAACAATACCTGATTTACCGTAAATAATACCGCCTGTAGGAAAGTCAGGACCCGTAATGTATTCCATCAATCCTTCAATCGAGATATTCGGATTGTCAGCATAGGCTAAGCACGCATTCACAACTTCTGTCATGTTATGCGGTGCCATGTTGGTTGCCATACCTACGGCAATACCAGCAGCGCCATTAATTAACAAGTTAGGAACACGTGTCGGAAGTACTTCTGGAATACGCTCAGATCCGTCGTAGTTATCTTCCCAGTCAACCGTGTCTTTTTCTAGATCTGCAAGAAGCTCGTGTGCAAGCTTGGTCATACGGACTTCGGTATAACGCATCGCAGCTGCGCTATCACCATCAATCGAACCGAAGTTACCCTGACCATCTACCAATAAATAACGTAAGCTAAAGTCCTGAGCCATACGTACAATGGTTTCATAAACAGCTGAGTCACCATGAGGGTGATATTTACCGATTACGTCCCCAACAACACGCGCAGATTTCTTGTAGGCTTTGTTATAGTCATTGCCCAATTCGTGCATGGCATAAAGCACACGACGGTGAACAGGTTTCAGACCGTCTCTCACATCCGGCAATGCACGAGATACGATTACACTCATCGCGTAATCTAAATATGAATGCTTGAGTTCGTCCTCAATGGCAATCGGTCGGATTTCCGATACGCTCATGCATACTCCTTCTTACAGATAGAAATTTCCATCTGCTTATATGTCTTGATCTTGCAAAAAATTTAGTTCCGGAAACTGAACTAAAATCGAAAAAAATATAGCTGTATACTATAGCATAAAAGCACTTTGTAATGTGCGGAATCTACACTGCTAATCTGGTGATATTTGTATAATTTAATTGCATATTATTCTTATCATATCGCTATAACGAGCATGTTCTATTCTTAATAAAACTATGTGATTTTTATTCTATAAAAATCAAACCTCAAATGAAATAAAAGTCTCAGTTATACATTTCAGGACACTATCCATAATAAAAAAACCCCTAGTAAAAACTAAGGGTTTTTTAGCTTTAATCAGTAAAGATTAAAGTTTAGATACCAATTCTGGTACTACAGTGTTCAAATCACCAACTAACCAGTAGTCAGCAACACTGTTGATTGGCGCTTCTTCGTCTTTGTTGATTGCAACAATAACTTTAGAATCTTTCATACCAGCTAAATGCTGGATCGCACCAGAAATACCTACAGCAACATAAAGCTCAGGCGCAACGATTTTACCAGTTTGACCAACTTGGAAATCGTTAGGTACAAAGCCCGCATCAACTGCTGCACGTGAAGCACCTTGTGCTGCACCAAGCTTGTCAGCTAATGGATCAAGTACTTTATGGTAGTTCTCACCAGAACCTACACCACGACCACCAGAAACTACGATGCGAGCCGCAGTTAATTCTGGACGATCAAGCTTAACGATTTCTTCAGATACGAAGTGAGAAATACCCGCATCTTTTACTTCGCCAACTGTTTCAACAGCAGCTGAACCGCCTTCCGCAGCTACTGGATCAAATGCTGTACCACGAACAGTACCCACAATGATTGCTTCGTCAGATTGAACAGTTGCAATCGCGTTACCAGCGTAGATAGGACGCTTGAATGTGTTCGCAGATTCAACAGAAATGATATCTGTGATCATGCTTACATCAAGAAGAGCAGCAACACGTGGAAGAATGTTCTTACCAGTCGTTGTAGAAGCAGCTAAAACATATTTGTAACCTTTAGCCAAGTCAGCAACTAAGCCAGCTACGTTTTCAGCTAATTGGTTTGCATAAGCAGCGTTGTCAGCAAGTAAAACTTTGCTTACACCAGCAACTTTAGCAGCAGCATCAGCAACTGCTTGAGCACCAGAACCAGCAACTAATACAGTAATATCACCACCGATTTTTTGTGCTGCAGCAACAACGTTTAAAGTAGCACCGTTAAGTACTTGGTTGTTGTGGTCAGCGATAACTAAAATACTCATGATTTTATCCTTCCGTATTAGATCACTTTCGCTTCATTTTTCAATTTTTCAACAAGCTCATCTACAGATTTCACTTGTACGCCAGCTTTACGTTCTGCTGGAGCTTCAACTTTAACAGTTTTAAGCTTAGTACCAGCTGTAACGCCATAATCCGCAGGAGATTTTGTATCAAGTGGCTTCTTACGAGCTTTCATGATGTTAGGCAATGCTGCATAACGTGGCTCGTTCAAACGCAAGTCAGTCGTGATGATTGCAGGAAGTGTAAGTTCAACAGTTTGTAAACCACCGTCAACTTCACGAGTCACTTGTACTTTACCGCCATCAACTTTCACTTCAGAAGCGAATGTACCTTGACCAGCACCTAATAATGCACCAAGCATTTGACCTACTTGGTTAGAGTCATCATCAATTGCCTGTTTACCAAGAAGGATAAGTTCTGGTTTTTCAGCTTCAACAACACCTTTTAAAATTTTAGCAACTTCTAAAGCGCCAATTTCATCAGTAGTTTCAACCAAAATACCACGGTCTGCGCCTAGAGCCATTGCAGAACGGATTTGTTCTTGAGCTTCTTTAGGACCAACAGAAACAACAACGATTTCTGATACTGTTCCTTTTTCTTTTAAGCGAACCGCTTCTTCCACTGCGATTTCACAAAATGGGTTAATTGACATTTTTACGTTGGTAAGGTCAACCCCACTATTGTCCGGCTTAACACGAACTTTAACGTTGGCATCAACCACGCGTTTTACAGCAACAAGAGCCTTCATGTAATCCTCGGCTGTTCTAGCAAAAGTAAATGTTGAGAAAAGTATATTAACTCTTCAATTAAAATTTTTTAGGTACCCTATCTTGCAATGTGTTTGGCATTTCGGTCAAGTCACAATTTCCGCTACTGCTATAAAAAAGATGAAATGCTCAGTTCATAAAAAATTTTTAAACTGCTATTAGGATCTATTTTATTCTTTTTACACTCTATTTTATATATTGATTTTTATTATCTTTTTATCTTATTTAGCATATTAGCTAGAAACATAAGATTACTTTTTAAAGCCTTCAATTCAAGGTTTTTTAGACCCAGTCGTCCACAAAATACTCAAAGATCAAAATTGTCAATTGGGTAGTTTCCCTTATTTCTCTTAAACAAATTTGTAAAAAAATACAAATGATCTCTACATTCACCTAAAACATCTCAATTTAATTATCTTTGATTGAGTCTATTTTTTAACTTTTAGCTTTTAGCTTTTATGTGCCCTTGGATGGGCTTGATCATACACTTGAGCCAAATGATCGAAATCAATATGGGTATAAATTTGTGTTGTAGATAAATTACTATGGCCTAGCATTTCTTGTACTGAACGCAAGTCACCGCTACTCGATAGCATATGGCTAGCAAAACAATGTCTGAGTAAATGTGGGTGTAAATCAACATTTACACCTGCTCTTTGTGCCTGAAGCTTCACTCGTTTTTCAATTTGCCTTGGAGTGAGCGCCCCTCCTCGTAAGGAAATAAAGACAGAATCATTTTGATCAAAATGTCCTTTCCAAATTGTATAAACTTTCAACCAGTTCAATAGGCTTTCTTTTGCTTTTTTCCCAAATGGTACTATACGTGTTTTATTTCCTTTACCTGTAATACGAACAAGTTGGCGATTAAAATCTACATCCTTAACTGTTAAACCCTGCAATTCAGCTAAACGTAAACCACTTGAGTAAAGTAACTCGAGCATCGCTTTATCTCTTAACCACAATTGCTGATCAATTGGTTTTTCCGGCATAGGTTGATCTAAAATTTGATTAACCGTTTCTATGTCGATCATGCCGGGCAAAGGTCTAGGTTGGCGTTTTAACTTAAAATCGTCGGTAGGATTAATTTCTAGATATTTACCTTGTTCAGCCCACTTCATAAATTGACGAATTGAGGTGAGATGACGTTGCATGCTACTTGAACTTAACTGGTCCTGTTCGACACGCTGCGCTAAATACTCTCTTAAATCTGAAGCTTCAATATTTCTCAAATCTAGTTGTTTGTGCTCGCAGAACTCAAGAAAGCTTTTAACATCTCGTTCATAAGCAGTAATCGTGTGCTCAGATTGATTCTGTATTTTTCTTTCTTTTAACCACATTGAGAGCAGTTGTAATGCAAAATCCAAATTGCTCTCCATTTATTTGTTCATTTTTTTGAGTGTACCAAAAACTATGTGATCATGAAAATTTGATATCGCACAACCTAATGCTGATCTAATTTATATATTACAATTTAAACCAAGTATTCATTGGACCATGCCGCCATGACCACCATACTCATTCCTTATTTAATTGCGATTACCTTACTTACACTGACCCCGGGTCTGGATACGACTTTAATTATTCGTACAGCAACACTTGAAGGTAAATCGAAAGCGTTTCAAGCAGCGGTCGGCATTAGCCTTGGCTGTATTGTATGGGGAATTATGGTTGCCTGTGGTCTAGGTGCTTTGCTCATGGCATCTGATCTCGCTTTTAATATTCTAAAATGGATGGGAGCAGCTTATCTAGCATGGTTAGGTTTAAATATGATTTTAAAACCACGTAGCCAACTTGCAGATATTCAAGAGAATAGTTCAAATACCTCTCCTTCACAAAATTGGTTTATTAAAGGCTTTTTGGGTAATTTACTTAATCCCAAAGTTGGTATTTTTTATATTTCATTTCTTCCACAGTTTATTCCACCACAAGCATCAGCAGTTACTTGGGTGATGGGACTGGTAATGATTCATGTGGTGATTGGAATGTTATGGTCAACTTTATTAATTTTGGCTATGCAACCACTGTCACGTTATCTTAAGCAACCTAAATTTGTGAAATATATGGACCGAATTACTGGCAGTATTTTTGTGTTGTTTGCTTTGAAATTAGCTTTGAGTAAAAGATAAAATTAAAAAAAGCGTGCTAACACATAGCACGCTTTTTAAAAGACTTACATCATCTTTTTTAAATAATCTTTAATTTGTGCGGCCACTTCATAGGCATGTTTTTCTGCCAACTGATGATCTCCACCTTTAACAATATGCAGCCTTGAATTTTTAAATATCTGATTTAAGTATGTTCCCACTTCAACTGGGCTTACTGGATCTTGGTCGCCCCAGATTAATAAGATTTCGACATTTATATCTGTCAGAAATTCTTCATAGTTGGCATTCGTCGTAATAAACCAATCAGGATATTTTAAAAATGCTTGGCGGTATGCTTCACGCCAGTCTTGAACATTAAATCGTTTAAGGTTGATTCCACCTGAAGTTGCGATCAAGACCACCCCTTTCACCAAATGAGGTTTTTTTAGCGCTGCGGCAACGGCAAAAATCCCACCCATTGATTGAGCAAGAATTACAGACTCATCATAAATTTGATCAAGAACATAGTTGGTTAATTCTTCAAAATTTTTAACCCGAGGAGATTCTGGTATATCTCCAAAACCGGGGTAACCAATAATTTTTGTCTGGTAATGCTGAGGTAATTTTCCAATTAAGGGATGCCAAAATGTCGTACTGCCTGATGCACCGGGTAAGAAAATTAAATTCATATCATGCTTCTTCTAATTGGGTTAATAATGGTTTTAGTATTTCTTTCCCTCTTAACTGCTGTAACCATATTTGTGGTATCCCTTCATATCCAAACACGATTCCTGCCAATCCTCCTGCAACACAAGCGGTTGTATCAGTATCTTGTCCTAAAGCAATAGCTGTTTTAATGACATCTTCATAATTATCTTGTTGCAGAGCGAAACGAGCTGAATGTAAACAATCCACTACGTAACCGCTGCCCGATATTTTTTTCTCATGTGTTGAATCAATAATATGATTGAGTTCTTGTTGTTCATTAACACTATTTTCATAAAGTTGCATCAATATGGAAATACTAGATTTCCAAGCATCATTAACTGTTTGTCCTTTCAATAAATACTTTGCCCATAAGCAATATAAAGCACAGCAAATTTTTGATCGAAGATGAGCATGGGTCAAATGAGACTGCTGATAGGCTAACTCAACTAATTGCTGATCAGATCCCCTATACCATAATGCCAAAGGTAATGTGCGCATCAACGCTCCATTACCATTCGAATGTTCATCTGTATTAGCCATCTCTTCTACAGACACCCCAGCTTCATAACGTTGTAACGCCTGAGCAGTTTGCACTCCAATATCAAACACTTGATAATCAACCGCCATATAACCATAACGGTACCAATTGCGAAGACGGTTAGCAAAATCGATGCTATCGAGTTTTTGACAATGTAATAGTGATGCCAATAAGCATAGAGCCTGAGCTCCATCATCTGACCATGTTCCAATTGGAATATCTGGATAAGTTCGCCTAAAATCTTTAGGTGGAATCATATCAATATGTGAGTAAAGTGGAAGCTGCAAAGCTGAATGAAATTCATATGGTACACCGACTGCATCACCAATCAGCAGACCATAAATTGCTCCTCTAATTTTATTTAGCATTTTTCTCTCAATATTTATTCTTGTAAAAATAAAGGGGAAAGACCTTATTTTAAGATCTTTCCCCTGAGACAAATCTTACTTAGCCTTGGAAATAACGTAAATCCAAACGCCCATCATATACATGAGTTGTTGGACCAGTCATCCAGACCACATCGCCTTCTTGCCATTCAATTTGTAGCTTACCGCCAGCAAGTTCAACTTCTACAGAGTTCGCAAGTAGACCACGGCGCATGCCACTTACCGCAGCAGCACAAGCTCCTGTACCACACGCAAGTGTTTCACCCACACCACGTTCAAATACACGTAAGCGAACATGCTTGTCATCAATCACTTGCATGAAACCAGCATTAACGCGTTCAGGGAAACGTTTATGTGATTCAACTTGCGGGCCAATACCTGCTACATCAGCAGTAAGCACATCTGGAACAATAGTGACCGCGTGTGGGTTACCCATGTTCACAACATCAATACTAATGTTTTGGTCATTTGCCAACTCAAGGGTATATAAAGCTTCAGGTTCATCAGCCACAAATGGAATTTCATTTGGCAGAAACTTTGGGTAACCCATATTTACGCGCACCCAACCATTTTGCCCAAGCTCTGGCTTTACAATACCCGCTTTGGTTTGTACGGTAATGTTGGTTTTATTGGTTAAATGACGTTCGTGGACAAAACGGGCAAAACAACGCACACCATTACCACATTGCTCAACCTCAGAACCATCTGCATTGAAAATACGGTATTTAAAATCAGCTTCGGGTACATCTGGTGGTTCAACAATTAAAAGCTGATCAAACCCCACACCAAAGTGTCGGTCTGCCAAACGTTGAATTGTTGCTGTATCTAAATAAGCTCTTTGGCTAATTAAATCAACTACCATGAAATCATTGCCTAAACCATGCATTTTGGTAAATTCTAATAACATCTCATTTACTCCTCAGGCAATAAACGTTCTTTTTCCCAAAGCGACTCAACCGTTTCACGTTCACGAATTAAATAGCTTTTTTCACCTGATACCATGACTTCTGCTGCACGGCCACGTGTGTTGTAATTTGAGCTCATGACAAAACCATAAGCCCCGGCACCAAGTACAGTCAACAAGTCATTTTCTTGTAATGCAAGTGAGCGGTCTTTACCAATGAAATCACCTGTCTCACAAATTGCACCAACCAAATCCCAAGTTTTTTCTTCGGTATCTGTACGTGGTACAACAGGTTGAATATCCATCCAAGCTTCATATAAAGCAGGACGAATTAAATCATTCATTGCTGCATCAATAATCGCGAAGTTACGATGCGTCGTTGGTTTAAGCAAATCAACTTTGGTTAAAAGTACACCTGCATTTGCACTGATGCTACGACCCGGCTCCATATAAACTTTCAAGCCTAATTTTTCTAAAGCCGGCTTCATAGAGTTTGCATATTCTTCAACAGTTGGCGGTGTTTCATCTTTATAACAAACCCCTAAACCACCACCGATATCGATATGTTTCAGATTAATGCCTAGTTTTTTCAACTCATCAATCATCACAATGACACGGTCTAAAGCATCAACAAATGGTTTAGTTTCAGTGAGCTGTGAACCAATGTGGCAATCAATACCTACGATTTCAAGGTTAGGTAAAGATGCAGCATATTGATAAGTTTCATAAACTGCATCACTTGGAATACCAAATTTATTTTCTTTTAATCCTGTTGAAATATAAGGATGCGTTTTTGCATCGACATCAGGATTTACACGTAAAGAAATAGGCGCTTTTTTGCCTAGGCGAGCTGCTACTTTTTGAATACGGTCCAACTCTGCATAAGACTCGACATTAAAACAGGCAATACCTACATTTAATGACGTTTCAATATCAGCTTCAGTTTTACCTAAACCTGAAAAAACAATTTTAGAAGCATCGCCACCTGCTTTTAAAACACGTGCTAGCTCACCACCAGACACAATGTCAAAACCCGCACCAAGTTTTGCCAAGACATTAAGAACAGCTATATTTGAGTTAGATTTCACCGCAAAACAAATTTGATGATCAATAAAGTCAAAGGCACGATCCATATCTAAATAATGTTTTTCAAAAGCTGCTTTTGAATAAACATATAACGGTGTGCCAAATTGCTGCGCAAGCTGCTCTAGAGAACATTGCTCTGCATGCAATACTCCATTAATGCGGGTGAAACTCATGAAGGTGTCCTTATTTCAAAGCTTAAGGTGATGTAGTTTGTGGTTGAGCGGCTGATGATTCGACTGACTGTTCAGCCTGTTCATCTTGTTGCACAACTTGTTTCTGTTCTTTATTACGATAGAGCAAGTATTTTGCACGTTTGTCATAATTTGGATCAGAAGGTAGCTGCAATGCTCCTGACTGACCGCAAGCGCTAAGCAAAATACTGCTGCTCAATAAACTGATGAGGCAAATGACACGACGCATCTGAGCACCTGATTTAAACAATTCGATGCAGTATACCGTGATCAGGCAAGCGGCTAAAGAGTAAACTTGAATAGAAAAACAATATGCATAAAAAACGCCAGCTTTTCAGCCAGCGTTTCATCATAACCAAATAAATTTAATTATTTTTTATGACGTGGTTTATAGAAGAAGAAATAACCAATGATCAAGATAACAAACCAAATTGGGCTGACTTTAAGCGCTTTAAAAGTATCTGGCTCTAAAGACAATACGTAAATCATACCAATAAAGAAAATAATCGTGATCCAACATGTAAATAAGCCACCAGGCAATTTAAATGTTGATTTGGCATGCAGTTCAGGACGCGTGGTGTAATAACGGATGTAACTCCAAATAATAAGCAACCACACGCAGATGAAGAGAATCGTTGAAAGTGTTGTTGCAAGCGTAAATGCTTCAACTGTATTTGGTACAAAATACTGTAATGCTGCACCTAACAATAAACACGCAGCAGAGAAATACAATGCATTTGCCGGTACCGCACGTCTGTTCAGCTTACCAAAAGCTTTTGGACCCTGATCTTCACGAGATAAACCAAATAACATACGGCTTGTTGAGAAGACACCACTGTTCATTGATGACATCACTGATGATAACACCACCAAGTTCATCAGGATGGCTGCTGCTGCCACACCTGCTTGACTAAACAAGTTCACAAATGGACTGATGGCTGGATCAATTTTATTCCAAGGTGTTACAGACATCACAATCAATAATGCCAATACGTAGAAAATAATGATACGGATTGGAATTGAGTTAATTGCTTTTGGTAAGTTACGTGCAGGGTCTTTCGTTTCCGCAGCGGTTGTTCCCACAAGTTCTACACCAACAAAAGCAAAGATTGCAATCTGGAAGCCTGCCAAGAAACCATGTACACCTGTTGGGAAGAAGCCACCGTTAGCCCAGAGATGAGTAAATGATGCAACTTCACCTGTACTTGAGGTAAAGCCTGTAAAGATCATCCATAGACCCACAGCGATTAAAATAATAATCGCAAGAATCTTAATGAGCGCAAACCAGAACTCTAACTCACCAAACAAGCGAACTGTTAACAGGTTTAAACCCATAATAAATACAATCGCGGCAACACTGATCATCGCCCCTTCGACAGGCGAGAAAGGTAGACCATTATTGAAGAATTGTAAGTAGTAGATAATTGCAGAGAGGTCAGCGATACCAATCGTGATCCAACATAACCAGTATGTCCACCCTACAAAATAACCTGCCCATGGACCGATTAAATCTGTTGTGAAGTCAATAAATGATTTATAGGCAAGGTTTGAAAGAAGTAATTCGCCAAGCGCACGCATGACAAAAAACACCATCACACCAATAATCAAATAAATGAATAAGATCGACGGACCAGCAAGGCTAATTGTTTTGCCTGATCCCATAAATAATCCGGTACCAATTGCACCACCAATCGCGATCAGCTGTAAATGCCGATTTGAGAGGCTTCGATGGAGCTCACCTTGTTCATGAGGCTCGCTCAGATTTTGATTCGACATTTTATAAATACACTCCAGTAATTTTTTTAGTCCGTTAGCTAAATTCAAATCAAAAAGACGATATCGCACCATTTGCAGGTATCTTTTAAATGTATATTTTTTGACAACTTTTCAGCTAACCAATTTTGTCTGTATTGCTGATGATTCCAAGCTACATACAATTAAATCCGATAATACGCACAAGCCCCTAGCAATACAACGCACTTTTTGGAACATCCAGTTTCTCATTTAATGATCAATCTCATATAAAAAAAGGTGGTCAATATGACCACCTTTTTAGCTATTTGGCTGTTAAACTCTAGCTTCCTGTTTTCTTAACTTGCACATTCAATTCTTGTTTTTTCTTCAAGCGCTCTTCCCAGAATGTCGCATTTTTAATTCCTAATTTAATAGGGTCAAATGTGTACTCTTTTACTCCCGCTTTTTGTTGTTCTTCGTAATCTTTTAACACCTTAATCGTTGGTTTATAAATAAAGTACGTTACAACAATACCAATAATATTAATCCATGCCATTAAGCCGACACCAATATCACCTATACCCCAGATATAGCCTGTGGCACTCAGTAGACCATAACCTACAGCAAGAATGATTGAACATTTCACAATGAACAATAATGACGGTGATTTTGTAATGTAGCTCAAATAAGCAAGGTTTGTTTCTGCAATATAGTAATAAGCTACGATAGTGGTGAAAGCAAAGAAGAATACGGCTAAAGCAACAAAGATCTGACCAAAATTACCAAAAATAGTGCTCACCGCCATTTGTGTAAATGCAGGAGAACCAATTTCAGTCGAGGCAGGAACATTTTGAACAATGAATTGACCTGCTTCTAAAGCCCCCTGAACATTATATTGGCTTGTCATTAAAATCATAAATGCAGTAGCAGAACAAACAATTATACTATCAAAGTGAATTGAAAAAGATTGTACTAAACCTTGTTGAGCTGGATGTTGAACTTCAGCTGCCGCTGCTGCGTGTGGTCCTGTTCCTTGGCCTGCCTCATTGGCATAAACACCACGTTTGACCCCCCAACCGATTGCAGCACCAAGACCTGCCATTGGAGTAAATGCATCTGTAAAAATCAGGCTTAATACTTTTGGAAGATCTGAGATGTTAACCACAACAATGATAACAGCCATGAGGAAATAACCAATTGCCATGAAAGGTACAACCAGTTCAGCAAACTGAGCAATTCGTTTAATCCCACCGAAGATGAGGATAGCCAGCAAACCAATCACGACGACCAAAGCAACGAGTTTATAGACACCAACATCACCAAAAACAATTGCGCCTTCACCTGTAATCTGTGTAAATGCCTTACCTACTGCATTGGCTTGAATACCCGGTAAAAACAAACCACAAGCGACAATTGCTGCAATAGCAAATACAATTCCTAACCAACGCTGACCTAAACCTCTATCAAAATAAAATGCTGGGCCACCGCGATATTGTCCCTGATACTCAACTTTATAAAGCTGACCAAGTGTCGATTCTACATAAGCTGTACCAGCACCAAAGAATGCAACCATCCACATCCAAAAAACTGCACCGGGTCCACCAAAGCCAATTGCTGCTGCAACACCCGCAATGTTACCTACACCAATACGACCTGCTAAAGATACTGATAATGCCTGAAAAGATGAAACGCCCTGCTCTGAAGAAGTACCTTTTATTAAAAGTCTAGCCATTTCTTTAATTTGGCGGACCTGAACAAATCTTGTCAAAATAGAAAAGAATAAACCAACGCCTAAACATAAATAGATAAGCGCCTTACTCCATATAATACTATTTACCCAATCAACAATTTCTGCTGCACTCATAGATATCAACCTTTTGTATTTCTAAAAATACAATACTCATATTATTTTGTTCGTTTTCACTTCAGCAATATCCATGCCATATCTATAATAAACAGCTAGATACATACTCCAGTAAAAACACCTTCCTTGGGGAATAGATTAGATTTTTTATAACCATTGAAAACAAACTTTATCTGACTTGTAAAAATCCAATATCGTGTTATTTTTGATGTCTTTCCCTTATTAGTTCCTTAGAAGATCCCTTCAAATTTCCTCATTATCTTTTATGAAAATTTTAGGAAACAAGAATGAAGAACTTCCTAAGAACTATATTTATATAATATCGAGCAAAATTTCAATTTTTTATGAGTAAAGTCAAAACTGTTTACCGTTGCGAGCAATGTGGTGCCGATCATCTTAAATGGGCTGGTCAATGCTCAGAGTGTGGTGAATGGAATTCTCTGACTGAAGTTAAACTTGAGCCAACCACTGCTCACCGTGCGCGTCCTAAAATTGGGGGCTATGCGGGTCAAGTTGCTAACATTACAACGCTAAATAAAGTTTCAGTTTCGCATGAAACCCGTTTACCTACAGGTATTAGCGAATTTGACCGAGTGCTTGGCGGCGGTTTGGTGACCGGTTCTGTGGTGCTGATTGGTGGTGACCCTGGTATTGGTAAATCAACCATTCTTTTGCAAACTGCAACGCACATGGCAAGCGCAAAAAGCTCTGCACTTTATATTACGGGTGAAGAGTCTTTATCTCAGGTGGCGCTTCGTGCGCAACGTCTTGACCTGCCAACTGACCAATTAAAAGTCATGGCAGAAACCTGTGTAGAACGCATTTGTGAAGTTTTAGAACAAGAAAAACCTGTAGTCGCTATTCTAGATTCGATTCAAACCCTTTATACAGAAACCCTCCAATCTGCTCCGGGTGGTGTTTCACAAATTCGTGAATCTGCTGCTTTATTAACCCGTTATGCAAAAAATAGTGGCACAGCGCTATTCATTGTTGGTCATGTGACCAAAGAAGGTGCACTGGCAGGTCCGCGTGTTTTAGAGCATATGGTGGACTGCGTACTTTACTTTGAAGGTCAATCGGATTCTCGCTATCGCATGATTCGTGCTGTTAAAAACCGTTTTGGTGCAGTGAATGAGCTTGGCGTATTTGGCATGACTGATAAAGGCTTACGTGAAGTGGCCAATCCTTCCGCTATTTTCCTAAGTCGTTATGATGAAGCGATTCCCGGTTCAATTGTGATGATTAGCCGTGAAGGAACTCGCCCTCTTTTGGTCGAAGTACAAGCTTTAGTTGATGATGCTCAAGGACAACCTCGACGTGTTGCACTTGGTCTTGAACAAAACCGTTTAAATATGCTGCTTGCTGTAATGCATCGTCATGGCGGCGTGCAAACCACTGGACAAGATGTATACGTCAACATTGTAGGTGGCTTAAAAATTACTGAAACAGGTTCTGATTTGGCTGTTTTACTTGCATGTGCTTCAAGTTTACGTACCAAAGCCTTGCCCCAACAGCTTGCAGTTTTTGGTGAAGTTGGTCTTTCTGGTGAAATTCGCCCTGTTCCTAACGGTCAGGAACGCTTAAAAGAAGCAGCAAAACATGGCTTTAAATATGTCATTTTACCAAGAGGAAACGCCCCACAAAAGGCAATTCCGGGCGTACAAGTTATTGCTGTTGCGCGCTTGCATGAAGCATTGACAGAAGCTATGCAACTCAGTGATGAATTGACATAAAAAAACATACTTTTATAGTTGAAATTTAGAGTAAAAGCCTGCATAAATACTATTACAAATTAACTTTAAACAGGAATTTCCTATGGAAGTACACCAGCGTGGCTTGATTACCGGTATTTTAATGGCTGCTTTAGCAATTTCTCCTCTTGCTGAAGCTAAACGTGCAGGTGGTGGTAAAAGCCACGGTATGGCACGTTCGACTACTTCAAGCCAGTCTTATCAACAACCTCGTCAAGTGACTCCAGTTCAACAAACCACTACCGCGCCTCAGAAATCTGGTCCAGGCGTTGGTTCAATGGTTGCAGCTGGTGTGGCTGGTGCTGCCGTAGGTGCTGTTGCAGCAAATGCTTTAGCTGATGACAAACCGACATCAACTGAACAGCAAGCCACTCAGGCTCAAGCTCAAGAAGAGAAAAAAGGTGGAATCCCAGGTTGGATTTGGGTATTGCTTGCCGCAGCTCTTGCTTTCTTTGTATTCCGTAAATTGGGATCAAAAAAAAAATTAGCAGGTAACAACCCTTACGCACCAAATAGTAACGGTCAAAACCCATTTGGCCGTTCTGCTGCACCACAAGCAGCTCCACGTAATGCCGGCGATAATACAAATATCTTTGGTCAATCTGTGGGTGGCGGTGCATCAACACAAGCGCCTTTTGGCGGTGTAACAACGAGCAATGGCAATCAACTTCCAGATGGTAGTGAACCTGCTGCGTTCTTACGTATTGCACGTCAACGTTTTAATCACATCCAATCGATGAATACTGCAAGTAACATTGAAGAAATTCGCCGTTACTTAACACCAGAACTTTATAGTTCAATGTATAACGACATCATGGAAAACCAAGATCAAGACGTTGCTGAATTTAGTAACTTGAATGCGATGGTTGTAGACAGTGCGACTGAAAATGGTCAATACGTAGTAAGCGTACGTTTCACTGGCACAGTAAGTGAAGATCTAAACAGCTTGCCACAACCGTTTACCGAAATCTGGCACTTTGTTAAGCCTGCTGGCTCTCAGCAAGACTGGGTTGTTGCAGGTATTCAACAAGCTTAAGCTAAATAAATCCTAAATAAAAAAGCCACAATATTGTGGCTTTTTTATTTGTCAGCGTTTAAGCAATTTCCGCTGGAAAGGTAACTACTTTTTCGATTTTGACCTGATCCATTGCAACCATGAGTAAACGGTCTACACCTAAAGCAATTCCTGAGCATTCCGGCATATGAGGCAATGCTGCTAACAAATGCTCATCTAAAGGCATAACATGAAGCCCTTGCTTAGCCCGCTCTGCATTATCTGCTTCAAAGCGTGAACGTAACACGTCTGCATCAAGCAATTCATCGTAGGCATTGGCTAGCTCTAAGCCTTCAATATAAACCTCGAAACGCGCCGCGACCTCTTCCCCATCTTCATCTACTTTCACTTTTGCCAAAGAGGCCATTTCTGGTGGAAAGTCAGTTAAAAAAACTGGAGCATCAAAACCTAAACTTGGTTCAACAAAATGAGAAAATAACAAATCCATGTAAGCTAGGCGATCATCGCCCAAGTCGAGATTTAACCCCACACGATTTGCGGTATCTTTGAGTTGCTTCAAAGTCGCTTGCAACGGGTTGATATCAAGTCGATCTTGAAAGGCATGTTTATAACTTAAAATAAACGGACGAACTTCACCAAAACGATGCTGCAAACAGGTTTGCAATAAATCGGCTGTTTCATGCATTAACGCTTTTAAGTCTAGACCGGGGCGATACCATTCAAGCATGGTAAATTCACTGTTGTGTTTACGCCCGTGTTCATCATCACGGAACACCTTACAAATCTGGTAAATCGGCCCACTACCGCTCGCCAATAAACGCTTCATGGCAAACTCTGGTGAAGTCTGTAAATATTGAGTTTGCAATTTGCCGTTAATATGACGCAAAGCCTGAACCGAAGCTAAATGTACATCGGTGACACCTGCCTGTGAAACGATTGGTGTCTCGACTTCCATAACACCACGTTCAGCAAAAAACTGACGAATTTGGGTGTAGAGCTTGGCACGTGCTTTTAAGGCATCAATTGAACAAGTAGGTTGATAACTTAAACTCATGCCTGTGGTCCCCCATGTGCTGCCCATTCACGGCGCAGCGGATAATTCTTACGTAATAAATCAAATGCTTTTTGCTCTACTTTGCCGTCTTTAACACAGGCACGGATGTTGGCATCATCTTGAGCAATATCATAAATTTGAGATAGTTTTTGCTTTAACACCACTTTTAAATCATGTCCTGAAAAATAGTCTTCGCATGCAGGTAGTTGAGTTTCAAACCGCTTATTAATGTCGTATCCAAATTTTTGGCAAAACGCTTCATAAATCATTTGTGTACCGCGGGCTTTTCCTTCAAGGCTATAACCAGCAATATGCGGTGTTGCTAAAGCCAACATGTCTATGAGTTCTTCTGATATGACTGGTTCATGCTCAAATACATCAAGCACCACTTTACGCTGGGTACGTTGAATGTCTTCCATTAAAGCGGCTTCTTTCACGACTGGACCACGTGCACTATTAATTAAAATTGTGTCAGGTTGAAGCGCTGCGAAAGCTTTTTCATCAAACAAATGATATGTAGGATGTTCACCGTTTTTGGTCAGCGGCACATGAATTGAAATTGCGTTGGCTTGTTGCAACAAAGTTTCTAAGCTTACATTTTCAATTGTGTCTAGTTTCACATATGGGTCAAAGCCAATTACATTCCAACCAAGTAACTGAGCCATATAGACCAAACGCTTACCGACGTTGCCAAGGCCAACAATACCTAGGGTAAATTTTTCTTGTTGTTCTAAAAGGTTTGCATCTAAATGAACTAAAGCAGTAATGACATATTCAGCAACCGCTTGGGCATTACAACCAGCCGCATTTGCCCATGTAATTCCTTGTTTTTCTAACGCCGCAATATCTAAATGATCGGTCCCGATTGTGGCACTGCCCACATATTTTAATACTGTGTTTTCAATTAAACTTGCGTTAACTGCAGTAACCGAACGAACCAATAAAGCTTCAGCATCTTTTACATCTGCATGGGTTAAAGTACGCCCTGCTTTGTGTTGAATATCGCCAAATTCTGAAAAAAAGTAATCGGTAAATGCCAAGTTTTCATCTGCGACGATTTTCATTGTCTGCAACTCATAGCTTATAAAAACGTTATTATCCTTTGAGTTGTAGCAAAGCACAATGTTAATGCCTTTAAATTCACGATTCTAAACTTTGACGGTTTGCAAATTACAAGCCAACACCAAAGTAGAAATAGGCCATCAAGGCCAGTGTGATCCAAACTAGAATAATCAACACAGCAACCAAATAATTTTGAGGCCGACGCTCCTGTTGATCTAGCCATTCTTCAGCTTGTTGTTCCGCATCTAAAATGACTTGTTGAGGTGTAAAACGAACAGCTAACCAAATGAGCATCGGTAGAATGATGGCCTCATCTAAAAGGCCTAAAATAGGAATAAAATCTGGAATTAAATCGATTGGACTAAAGGCATAAGCCACAGCCACCACAGCAATAACTTTTGGGAACCATGGCATTTGAGGATGCTTTGATGCAAACCAAAGCATAATAATCTGTTTTTTTAGACGTTTTGCCCATTCTTTTAGTGATTGTAACCAAGACATTTGGACAGACTCTGAACCTTTAGAGTTTTATAATAATCCATAAAACCTATCCTTAGCTTAAAAGCCAAAGAAATGTTAGATGAGCTTCATTTTAGGTCCATCATCTTGAACAATATATTTTAAATTTCTGTATATAAAACAAATCTGTCTCCCCTACAAAAACTTGCCAAAGTCAGGCCAGATTGCTTGGCTAATTGAATGGCCATGCTGGTAGGTGCTGAAATTGACGCCAATAGGCTGATGTTCAGCTGAGCACATTTTCGTATAAGTTCATAACTTGCCCGACTGGTCATCACCACAAAACCTAAACTGGTGTCGTAGTTTTCTTGCGCTAAATAACCGAGTAATTTGTCTAGGGCATTATGGCGGCCAACATCTTCAAATAAAGCGACGATGTGCCCATCAACCACCCATGCTGCCGCATGTGCGCCACCCGTTAAAGCGGTAATTTCTTGTTGGGCTTTTAAATGGGAAATAGCACTCGGAATTTGCTCAAGCCATATTTTTGATGCATGCGTTGTAATTTTAGGAACGTCTAACTGAAACTGCTCTAAACTCTCAATTCCACACAAACCACACCCTGTACGACCGACCATCATACGGCGATGTTCCTTTAAGGCAGCAAATGCTCTCGATGAAATAGTCATTTCTACCGTAATGCCCAGTTCATTTTGATGTACATCAAGTGCATATAGCTCTTTTAAGCTGGTTAAAATGCCTTCTGAGAGACTAAAACCTTTGGCAAATAATTCGACATCTGTTGGTGTCGCCATCATCACCGCATGCGAAATGTCGTTATACACCAAGGCAATTGGGTACTCTTGCACAATATGATCTAAAACATTTTCAGAGTCGTTTTTGTTAAACCGCTGTACTGGTAATGTTTCAACCCCATAGGAATGTGGTGTCAAAATTATTTCCTTTATTTCAAAACGGCGCTTGTTTAGAGCGCCATTTGTTTGGATGACATTTTTTAATATTGCCTTTGATTAAAGGTTGCTTACTTTCTTATCAGCGTCTTCAGGCGCAACTGCTGTTGCCAAGTTAAAATGCTCTGGCGCATTTCCGGGATGCAAAATCACAGGAACACTTTTTGAAGCAGGAATCTTGGCATATTTATCATGACTGCTTAACGCCACCAAAGGATTAGTTTCCGGATAGTAAGCGGCCAAGCTGCCTCGCGGAATGTTGTACGGCACAATACGGAAACTATGCACGATACGTTTTACACCGTCCGAGAAAACACTTTCGATATCAACCCATTGGTTTGCTTCAAAACCAGCTTCATCAATATCAGCTTGGTTCATAAATAACACACGGCGTTGCCCAAAGACCCCACGATAGCGGTCATCTAGACCATATAGAGTAGTGTTGTATTGATCATGAGAACGCGTGGTCATTAAGGTATAAACTTTACTGTCGGTATATGCGGCAGCGTACTGATTTTCCTTATCGGCATACACCTCACTCAGCGGTGTAATCATAAACTGCGCTTTACCACTTTTTGTATTCCAGATGTGCTGATTGGCTGGATGCTCTAGATGAAAACCGCCCGGTTTATAGACGCGTAAATTAAAGTCATGGAACTCATCAAAGACATCGGCAATAGAGTCACGGATACGGTCATAACTTTCGATATACCACTTCCACTTAATTTGGCTGTCTGGAAGCACTGCTTCGGCCATTCGGGCGACGATATCTGGTTCAGACAAAATATTGTCAGAAATTGGAGCGTTACGCCCTGCTGACAAATGAATATTACTCATTGAATCTTCAACTGAAATTGCTTGTGGGCCATGAAGCTGCTCATCAATTTCGGTACGCCCTAAACATGGCAAAATAAGTGCATCTTTACCACACACCAAATGGCTACGATTTAACTTAGTGGCTACATGAACGGTTAAATTACATTTTCTAAGCGCTTCTTGAGTATATGGTGTATCAGGCGTTGCAACCGCAAAGTTTCCGCCCAAACCAATAAAGACTTTGACCTCGCCTTCAGCCATGGCTTTAATGGTTTCAACAACACCATGCCCATTTTTTCTCGGTGATTTAATACCGAACACACGGTCAATGTTGTCGAGTAATTTAGGGCTAGGCAGTTCATTAATACCCATGGTTCGGTCGCCTTGCACGTTACTGTGTCCACGAACTGGACATAGCCCTGCACCAGGTCTACCAATTTGACCACGCGCCAACAATAAATTTGCCAGCATATGTACGTTAGCTGTGCCGTGGCGGTGTTGCGTGATACCCATACCCCAACAGAAAATGGAGCGCTCTGAATCTAAAAAGAGCTTGGCAAGTTTTTCTAAATGGTCAGGCGATAACCCTGAGTGTTTATAAATATCTGCCCATTCAGTTCTTTCAACCTCAGCAATCATCTCATCAAAACCAACGGTATTCACCGCGATAAAGTTTCGGTCAAAAACACTTGGTTTACCTGAGGCAAGTGTTTTTTTATCCCACTCATTTAAGTGCTTTAACATCCCTAACATGAGTGCATAGTCACCGCCAATTTTCGGCTGGAAATAATAACGACTAATTGGCGTACTGCCGTTGGTCATCATTTCAAGCGGTGCTTGTGGGTCTTGGAAACGCTCAAGACCTCGCTCTTTAATTGGGTTAATCGCAATAATGTTGCCGCCGCGTTTAGACACTTCACGTAAAGTACCTAACATACGTGGATGGTTGGTGCCGGGGTTATGACCAAAACTAAAAATAGCATCAGCTACGTCAAAGTCTTCTAGGGTGACTGTGCCTTTTCCTAAACCAATCGAGTCAAGTAAGCCAACACTTGTGGTTTCATGACACATGTTCGAGCAGTCTGGAAAGTTATTTGTACCAAAGCTTCTCACAAACAATTGATATAAAAATGCTGCTTCGTTACTGGCACGGCCAGAGGTATAAAATGCCGCTTGGTCTGGGTTGTCTAGCGCGTGTAAATGTTGAGCAATGAGTTTAAATGCATCGTCCCATGAAATAGGCACATATTTATCGGTTGCAGCATCATAGCGAACAGGGTCGGTTAAACGGCCCAAGTCTTCTAGAAAAAAGTCACTTTGCTCTGACAGCCAACTGACGGTATGTCCTGCGAAATATTCAGGAGTCACTGTTTTACTGGTTGCTTCAAAGGCAACTGCTTTTGCACCATTTTCACAGAAGTTAAATGCATGAGCATCTTTCTTTTCTGGCCATGCACAACCGGGACAGTCAAAACCTGTAGGTTGGTTAATGTTGAGTAAGGTAATTGAACCTTTACCTAAAATATCTTGTCGCTTTAAGTTTCGAGCAACACTTAGCAGTGCGCCCCACCCGCCAGCAGGATGAGTATATGGCTCAATTCGCGCAAAACCGTTATTTTCCTGTATGTGCTTTTGTTCTTCTGAATTATCCACTTTGTCATCCTCTTGATTCTTCTTAGGCATTCAACAGATCTAATAGAACCACAATTTAATTATGCTTATATTAAGAATCACTGCTGTCTAGCTTGGGGGTAGAGTCCGCTTGGTATGTTATTCACCATATTTTAAAAAGCTGGCTCAACTGTTCTTATAATATGTGCCATATTTTTTACAATTACAATCATTCAAGCCAACCACGCTATTTATAGAAAAATATATAAAACAATAAGTTAAAAAGATAGAAACTCCGCCTTTTACAGATCAAAACATTATTAGTTTTCATTCTTAACAGAAGAGAAACTCTTTGAAATTGATGCTTACATGTCTTTATGTATGGTTTTTTTGGATTAAGCAGTATAAAACAATTAAAAATCTATCCACATTAGAGCACTTATGAAGGTTGTGATCGCTCCTGACTCATTTAAAGACAGCTTAACTGCTTTAAACGTAGCTCAGGCCATTGCCAAAGGATGGCAAGAAATTTTTCCTCATGCGGAAACTGTTTTATGTCCAATGGCAGATGGCGGTGAAGGAACCATTGAAGCTGTTTTAGAAGTCTGCGATGGTCAATGGCGTGAAAAAACGGTGGTTGGGCCATTAGGTCAGCCTGTTCAAGCAAAATGGGGCTGGTTAGAAAAACAAAAAATCGCCATCATTGAAATGGCTCAAGCCAGCGGCATACAGTTAGTTCCACCCTCAGAACGTGATGCCTGCCACAGCACAACGTTTGGAACAGGCCAACTCATTTTGGATGCTTTAGACGCAGGTACAAAAGACATTATTTTAACTGTGGGCGGTAGTGCGACTAATGATGGCGGCACAGGATTACTGAGTGCTTTGGGTGCTGTTTTGCTCGATGCCAACCAAAAGGTTTTACCCGCAGGTGGCCTCGCTCTAGGCAACCTATCAAAAATTGATTTAACACATTTCGACTCTCGTATTCAGCACACGCGGTTTTTACTAGCTGCCGATGTGACCAATCCACTTTGCGGTCCAAACGGCGCATCTCATATTTTTGGCCCACAAAAAGGGGCTTCCCCTACTCAAGTAAAGTTACTTGATCAAGCGCTTGCCCATTTTGCCGATGTCTCGGCACAACTTTTAGGTTTCGACAAACGAGATGAAGCGGGTTCTGGTGCTGCTGGTGGTTTGGGCTTTGCAGCCAAAAGTTATTTAAATGCAGATTTTAAAGCTGGAGTTAAAGTCGTAGGTGAACTGAATCAACTTGAACATAAAATTGCTCATGCAGATTGGGTTATTACAGGTGAAGGTAAATTTGACCAGCAAACCTTAAGCGGTAAAACCGTTTTTGGGGTAAGCCAAATTGCAAAAGCTCATGGCATCCCTGTCATTGTGATTGCAGGAACTTTAGGCCAAGGCTATCAAGCACTTTATGAGCACGGCGTTACGGCTGCATTTTCACTAGCAAATGGCCCCATCACATTAGAACAAGCCTGTGAACATGCAGCAGAACTCATTTATGAGCGCACAGTGGATATTGGGAGGTTAATTCAGCTTAGCCAAACCAGTTTGAGAGATAAAAAAGTTTAATCGGCTAACTTTAAAAGACTCTCTTTACAACTTTCCAATATTTCATCGCTAAGCAAGGATTGGTCTGGGCATGCGCGAGACAAGGCAATTGCCCCTACGGATTGAGCAAGAATATTAATAGCTTGCTTTCTCAACTCTGGCGCTTCCAAAGAAACTTGTTTTGCACGTTCATTCATAATGAACTGAATAAGTTGCTCAATGCCCTCTTCAAACTCGACTTTTACTTCGTCCGGCTGTCTTGCAGCATCACAAGATAGCGCTGTTAAGGTACATCCCAAATCTCGATTGTCTCGATGGGTACGGGACACATAAAGCTGAATAAATTGAGCTAAATTTAAACCTTCTATTCTTTTTAAAACCTGCTCAAGCCCATGTTTAACAGTAATTGAGACAAGGTCTGTTTTCGAACTGAAATGTTTATAAAACCCACCATGAGTAAAGCCTGCGCTAGACATTAATTCAGCAATGCCGACACCGTCGTAGCCTTTGTTACGAAACAGTTGAGTCGCCTTTTCAACAATTTTTTCTCGGTTTTCTTTTACCTGAGTTTTACTGACTTTCATGTTGGCCTACCCACTTTTACTCACTCTACTCGTCACAATTATACATTGATTATGATTGACATCAAAAATTATATATTTTAGATTATGATCATCATCTAAAAAATTAAAGCGTGGAGACATCACATGTCAGCTCAATCAAAAGTACTTATTACAGGAGCTTCGTCAGGAATTGGTTCTGTCTATGCAGACCGATTTGCTCAACGTGGCCATAACTTAATCTTGGTGGCACGAGACACAAACCGCCTAGATAAAATCTCAAAAGATCTTCAAGAAAAATACGGCGTACAAGTCGAGTTCATTCAAGCCGATCTATCAAACGATCAAGACATCAGTAAAATTGAAGATGTACTCAAAAATGATGCTGATATTGAAATTTTGGTAAATAACGCTGGCATTGCACTAAACGGAACCTTTTTAACTCAAGATATTAAAGATATTGAAAAACTCATTACTTTAAATATGACTGCAGTTGTTCGTTTGTCTCATGCAATTTCGCAAACACTTATACATAAAGGTAAAGGTGCCATTATTAATTTAGGCTCTGTGCTTGGATTAGCCCCTGAATTAGGTTCTACCATTTATGGTGCAAGTAAATCTTTCATCCAATTTTTTAGCCAAGGCTTATATTTAGAATTAAAAGATCATGGCGTGCATGTTCAAGCCGTATTGCCTTCTGCTACTAAAACCGAAATTTGGGAACGTTCTGGCATCGACTTAAGCCAAGTCCCACCATTAATGGATGTCAATGATTTGGTCGATGCGGCTCTGATTGGTTTTGACCGTAAAGAAACGATTACAATTCCTGTGCTGAAAGACGAAAATCAATGGAATAATTTTGAAAAATCACGTATCACATTACTACCAAACTTTTCTTCGGCTGATCTAGCCCAACGTTATAAAAACTAACGAGTACCGCTACCCAACTCTTAAGTAGGAAAATCTTATGAATGTTATTGATGCCATCCGTAACCGCCGCGCAGTTAAACGCTTCGACCCTGCTTTTCAACTTTCTGAAGATAACAAAAAGCAGTTATTACAAGAAGTTTTAGCCAATGCGCCAAGCGCTTTTAACTTACAACATTGGCGTCCAGTCATCATTGAAGATACTGAGTTAAGACAAAAAATTCGCACCATTGCTTGGGATCAACCACAAGTTACAGAGTCATCATTACTGATTGTGTTGTGTGCAAAAGTAAATACATGGGAAGTTGATGCTAAGCGTGTATGGGATGGGGCTTCTCCGGAAGTTCAAAATATTATGGTTGGCGCAATTGACCAATATTACCGTGACCGTCCACAAACCCAACGTGACGAAGTTATGCGTAGTGCTGGTATTTTTGCTCAAACTTTAATGTTACTTGCTCAAGAGCATGATTTAGACAGTTGCCCTATGGATGGTTTTGACTTTGACGCAATGGCAAAGCTCATTAACTTACCTGAAGATCATGTGGTGTGTTTAATGATTGCTGTTGGTAAGTCGGCTTCCGAGCCTTACCCACGCGTGGGCAAACTTCCTTACGACGATGTAATTATTCAAAATACATTCTAAGTTTTTAGTCAGATTTTAGGCTTTCATCCCATTTGTTCATTTTTTTATAAATAGATGGAAGCCTTTAATTTGGCAAACGTTTTAAAGCGGACTTTGAATCCTATTTAAACTGCTTCAAAAAACAGTCTAATATCATCTCTCTATCCCCTACTTGACACGAGCTTAAAAGCTGAATAATGGTTCCCTCAATCATATATAAAAATAATTTGGCGTCCTGAAAGGAAACATCTTTTTTTAGTTTTATTAACTGACTATAGATTTCATTAAGCAACCATGTTCTATATCTCATTGCGGTGATATAGGCTTTTGGATAGGTCAGTTTGATCTCAAAAATTGCTTTAAATAATAGATAGTAAAGTCCCTCCAAATCGGTGTGTAAAACATAAAGTTTCTTAAGTTTATCCATCACACTTGTTTGACTGGTGTACTCAACCATTGAAACTACTTTTTCTTTTAAACGTTCTTTTTGCACGATCATGCAGATTTCAATAAATCGCTCTTTAGAGTGAAAGTAATGATAAAAAGTCGCTTTTGGAATTTGAGACTCTTTCACAATTCTGTCGACTCCAACCGTATGAAATCCGTGGTTGTGAAACAGATCAATTGATTTATTTACGACTTGGATGGCACGTGGGGAGATCACTAAATGTGGCATAGTTTTACCATTATAAAATTATTGTTGTAGATAAATGAGATACTTTTTTGGGAGAAAAAAAGGCATAGCAAAGCCGTTAAGACTGTGTTTTGCACATCTCAAGTTTTATTGTTGATTAAGTTTTTGGTCGCGACGAATTAAAGCCTGAAAGCGCTAATCGCTATCAAGCTGCTTATAGATTTAAGTCGTGTCGATATAGACTTTGGCAAAGGCTGCCAAGAAATTAAGAATGTGCAAAGCCAACTCCTTTTTATTGGGAGTTCTGCCAGACATTTATAGAATTATGGTGGCAGAACGAAAGGGGGTTAGCAGACTGGCTCAAGACCCAGCACACCCGAAGGTGTCCCCCTTCCGTCCTACCGCTACAAAAAGGGAGACGAACGGGTCTACATCAAAAAATGAATTTTTTCAATGTTCTTGAGCACGGTCTGCTAAAACCGGCTGGCAATGTGGCCAGCAGGCAAAGAATAGTGCTCCGCCCTTTTGCAGTCAAGCACACAAAATGACATTTGTTTTAATTTAGATCATTAAAAAGTAAGGATAAATAATGCGTGAGTTATTGTTTAAGTGAGGTTTATAAAGGGAAAATAAAACAGCCTTAAGAGGCTGTTTTATTTGAGCTAGAAAGACTTCGTATAAGCTCCATTAGGTTAATTTTAAATAGTTTTCATAACTCGTTGTCTCTAAAACGTGTAATTTACTTATTTCTAGTTTTTTCATAATATCTGGGATCAAAGATCTATTAGCTAAAAAGAGCTGATCAGTCCTATCAAATCCACCTTGTAGCCTTATTCTTCCATTTTGAACATACATATCCATTAATCGATGTTCTCTTAGACTTTGTATAACAGTGGTTTTATATTCATCAAAATCTATTTTTTTATTATCTTTAAAAGAATACTCATCAAAAAGTTGATAGTAAAAGTTTAAGAATTTTTCTTCGCCATTTAAATATTCATCCAAGCTATTATTTTTCAATGAGATGTCGTAGCAAATGATATTCGATTGATCAGCTTCTACTTCTGAAAGCCAATGATCAAAAATAGAAATAGAAATGACCGTGTCCCACATAAATTTACTCAAATTACTAGAATTTTATAAGGATACATTAAGAGCTTTTCATCGTATAAAATATTTAATTCAACACTAAATAATTTATAAACCTCTCTTTGCTGCAACCACAACACCAACTGTTTTTTTAAACTTAGAACTTTCTTTATTAATTACTCCAACAATGCATAAGACTGCCGACTTAATCTCTGAAGAGGTCGAATAGAGCTTTTCAGTAAGGTCGAAACCAAGGTTTTTTGGGCTTAGTTCCCGTATATGCTGGACTAACTTTAATTGGCCCTTGACCTTTTTCACATTCTTGAACACCCCACTCACTCGGACGAAAACGTGCATTAGCTCCATCGGGTTCAGGTTTACCAAATTCTTTTGCAATATCATAATGAATGGATGGAATTTCAAACAGTACGATGTCCCCACGAGAACAAGCGATGGTGGGACGCTTCGTATCGTAAACCCATTTACCATAACCATTTTCTTCATTAGGATCAAAGCGCATAACTGGACCCACATGCTGATCCCATGCCAATTCCATTCGAGGAGGTTCCATCGCAGTTACCCACATTCCAGCGACTTGTACAGGATGAGGAAAACGTACAGCTTGTAATCCCCGTAAACTCAAGGGTAATTGAGGCTCACCATTATCAAAAGCATCATAACGACTGATTAAGCTCCCTTTGGGAATCAACAGTTCACCATATTGGGCATCTTGAGATAAAACGAAATGACTGCGACTTTCTTTATAATGCTCTTTAAGCGCAAAATCATACCCTACCGATGCAATCATATAAAATAAATAACCAGCCCACAGATCACATATCAATGCCAACAGCGTAATGAATAATATTTTTCGAGAAAAAAACCTAACAGGCTTTTGCGCCTTCTTTCGCCAAAAGAATATTAATTTCACCAACAAGCCTAGTGTTAGTACAACACCAATTAATGGAACAAAAAACAACAGAAAAATTGCGAAAAAAGAGAATGGCTGTACCGGTATCATAATTTTTAAATCTTTAACTTCATATTTTTCAAAGGTGGGCCGCCAAGAAAATTGTATATACGTGTATTAAAACAAGCCTTATAATTCACAGACACTATTTTATAGCCTTAGCATTTTCACACACTAAATTAAGCATAGCTAAATCATTATCACCCGTGGCTTTCATTACTTCACTCTTTTTATCGCTCTTATACTTAAGTTCACCATTATTTTTATCACCAATCATAAAGTCTAAAATCTTTATCGTCTTATGTGAACAGTCAAAAGCCATGTGGTATTGTGCAATATTATCTTTATCAAAATCACCTGTATAAAACTTTGTTTCGGGTACGCCAACTAGTTTTCTGGTAGCAGTAATTTTAAATTTACTTTTACTTGGTAAATAAAATTCGATTGAATCTAGTTCAAAAGCATAAGCGATATCTTCTTGTTGATAATAAACTTCTTCTGCTTGAATACTATTTGAAAAAGCTGCACAGGTAGCAAAAATTAAGCTAAAAATTGTTTTATTCATTTACTAAAACTCATACATAATTTTTTGTTGCCTGATTTTATATAATTATATTATTTGTTCATACCTGAATTAAAAAAATTTCTTTAAAATAAAAATACTTATTGAAAATTTACTATGTATATCTCAAAAAAGGTTATATAGAGATTTCCTATAGAAAAATATACTCCTATTTCTATGCCTTAGATTTTTTATCCAGCTATCAGTTATATATTCCACTACTGATACAAGATAAAATATACCGATATCTAGGAGAGTGTTTTCGCCTACACACTATAAACAATAAAATTTAATGAGAAGTTATGGATAATTTGAAGCATATAATTATCGCCTTTGTTGTGACTATTATTACGACAATATTAATCCCCTTTATTTTCAAGGTTTAACCCTCTAAAACTTACTTTAGCTTGTTTCTTGTCTTCCACTTTAGGTTTTGGATTAGCAGCTACCTATGACCGTAAATCTAATAATCGAGGAATAGATGGTGATTGGGGAGCACATGGCTTATGGAAAGAGATATTTAATTTAGAACTAGTAACTATCAGCGTAGGTATGGAAGTTTTAATTACTCTTATACTTATGTTAGCAATTTATTTTTCTAGTGAATAATATTCTTAAACTAATAAATAAAAAAGCCAAGCCCCATCACTGTGGCTTAGCTTTTAAACATAATTTTAAATTAAAAAAATTACTTATTTGACATCTTCAAATTCAGAAACAGGTTTGTTCACTTCAACTTTTGTTCCACCGAATTTTTCGCTTACAAACTTTTGAACTTTAGGTAAGTGGTAAAGTTCACCAAGTTTGGTATAGATCGGATCATTCTTCTTCGCTTCAGCCACACCTAACAAATTCACATAAAGCTTTGTAGACTGGTCAATAGGTTCACGGAAGATAGAATCTTTCATTACATTTAAGCCACCCTCAAGTGCCAATGTATTACCCAATACAATTGCATCTACATCGTCTTTAACACGGACTGCTGTAGTCATTTGAATTGGTTTTAATTGCAAATTTTTAGGGTTCTCAGCAATATCATTAGTCGTCCCTTTTACAGGATCAAAGTTCGGCTTAAGTTTAATCAGATTTGCAGATTGCAATAAAGTTAATGCACGTGCTTCATTAGCAGTATCGTTTGGAATCGCGATGGTCGCACCTTGTGGGAACTCTTCAACAGATTTAACTTTATTTGCATAAATACCCATTGGCTCTAGATAGGTTGTCGCAACAGCAGCAACTTTGGCCTTATTTGAAGCATTATAAGCTGCCAAATAGTTAAAGGACTGGAACGCATTTACATCTTGTTCACCATTTGCGACTGATGTATTAAGCACAACATAGTCAGTCAGATTGGTCACTTCGAGTTTAATACCAGCTTCTTTAGTTTCAGGAAGCGTCGCAACATATTTCCACACGTCAGTATCCGAACCTGTTGAAACCAGTTTAATTGTTCGAACTGACTCAGTTTTGTTCTCAGCTGTATTTTCAGTTTGCGCAGGTTGTTTACTACATGCAGACAGTGTGAGAACAGATGCGCCGAACAGGACACTAAATAATTTTTTCATAAATACATCCTAAAATAGGAAATGCTTACTCTACAAAAGAAAGACATTCCCAACCATTGGGTCAAAATGCAATATTTGGCTGGAAATAATTTCCAGATATATAAGGGTTTAGAAACCTGAATTCAGCCTTATTTCTTCCTTGATCTTGCTCGCTGAACAATAGAATCACGTTTTGAATCAGTCTCTAAATATTGGCTCATCATATATCAATAAATGAATATTCTACAAATAACTTGTTCAATTCTGATATATAGAAGCTTAATTGGTAAGATATTGAAAATAAAAAATATATTATATAAATATAGTAATTTTGATTAAAATATATACTTGTTTGATTTATATGAAATTTTCAGGATTTATTAGCAGTATTTAAGCTAAATCTTACTGTAATGTAGACACTAGGTATAAAAAAAAGCCCTTGTCATTAACAAGGGCTTTTTAAGAATCTGGCGGAAGCGGTGAGATTCGAACTCACGGAGGACTCACACCCTCGTCGGTTTTCAAGACCGGTGCATTAAACCGCTCTGCCACGCTTCCAACGAGCGCTATAATATAAATAAAAATTGAAGTTGGCAAATCTTTTATTTAATTTTTAATTCAACCGCTCAAAATAAACACAAATCTATTTAAATTTCTGGGTTTTCCGTCTTTTCATAGCGAATTGTATTGATATACCACAGCTTTTTTCCAGATGGCGTGTGTACTTCAATCTCATCATCAACTTCTTTGCCGAGCAATGCGAGAGCCATAGGTGACTCAATCGAGATATGTTGAGGGTGATGATCATAAATTTCATCAATTCCAACAATACGTAAAGTTTTTTGCTCACCTTCTTCGTTTTCAATCTCAACCCAAGCGCCAAAGTAAACTTTGCCGTCTTGCTCAGGAGAGTAATCAACAATTTTTAATTCTTCTAAGCGTTTTCCTAAATAACGTACACGTCGATCAATTTTTCTAAGGAGCTGCTTATTATATTGATAATCCGCATTTTCACTGCGGTCACCTAAGCTTGCAGCCCAGTTTACTTTTTTAGTGATTTCCGGTCGTTCTTCATGCCAAAGTTGTTTTAATTCAGCAACTAATTTGTCATGCCCTGACCGAGTGATTAAGTTAGATTTCATGATAAAAAACCACTGTTCAACAACATATCGCTTACAAGATGTAGCATTTTATACCCTATTTTCTCACATCAGAAGTGTATAAATTTTCTTCCTTAAGAAATTCATGTGTTTATGATGATATATCGAAGTTTTAATTGTACAAAATTTGACATTACTTTTTTTCAATATTATGATGCGCGCAGTTTAAATGTTGAGCGTTTTTTAACCCATTCGAAAACTATGTAGATTTTCTACACAGTTTGTTTTTTTCATTTCATGTCATTTTGAATGACGTCATGACTGCCCACCCCTTATTGAATTTATCAACTTTTAGAAGTTATGGCAGCTTTTTGTCTGACTTTTAGGGCATAAATTATCTGTAGCGGAGACAACATGCACAGTAATTCAAGTTCTGGGTCGAGGCTTTGCCTTAACTCTTTATTTTCTTCTCTCCCGTTAAAAGCTCTTGCACTCAGTACTATA
The DNA here is from genome assembly GCF_016809775.1 of Acinetobacter sp. C13. NCBI lineage: Bacteria > Pseudomonadati > Pseudomonadota > Gammaproteobacteria > Moraxellales > Moraxellaceae > Acinetobacter > Acinetobacter sp. C13. The sequence goes on along the minus strand of NZ_JAFBJL010000002.1, from coordinate 61,525 downwards.
TTTCTCCCATTTCATAGTCTTAATGCAGGAAAAACCCTACAGTACAATACTGTAGTTAACACAAATACTTTAACTGTTGTTGCGGTAGAAAGCCCGACAACCGTTTTCAAAGAAGATCAGTTTTTACACGGTTTTGGTTACGACTTAGCACGTAACTATGCACAGAACCTAAATGTAAAGCTGGACTTTAAAATCGTGGCAGACAATGCCACTGCACTTAGATGGGTTCAGCAAGGTAAAGCAAACTTTGCGATGACTACAGCAGGTTTAAGCACAATCGAAAACAAAGGTTTAATGTCGTTTTCTGCAACTTGTGGTGACACAGCGAATTTGCAAAAAAATGGCTTAAATCCTGAGTTGAGTTGGGTATTTAAACAGGCTGATGACCCACTCACACAGACCGCCAGCGGCTTTGTATGCCAGAGTAAGCAAAATGGTGTGACGCAACAACTTGCCTCTTTTTATAACCGCAATGTGGTGAAACCAGAAGCATGGTCAACCATTCAACGTGACTTAAGCACACGTTTACCGATTTACAAAGCGAGCTTTAAGCAAAGCGCAGCGAAGTATGATCTAGATTGGCATTTACTTGCCGCAATTGGTTATCAAGAGTCATATTTAAAGCCAGAATCTGTTTCTCCCACAGGTGTTCGCGGCTTAATGATGTTAACCAATAGCACTGCTCGAGCAATGGGTGTAAGCAATCGTAGCGATCCTGCTCAGAGTATTCAGGGCGGGGCGAAGTATTACGATTTGATGCTTACCGAATTTGATAATATTCCGTTCCCTGATCGGAACTGGTATGCACTTGTGGCTTATAACATGGGACCGGGTGCGGTAAGTCAGATTCAAAAGCGCTTGCAGTCTCAAGGGAAAGATCCGAACAAATGGGTCAATCTCTATGACTATTTGCAAAGTAATAAAACGCGTAATGGTCGATATAAGCAAGCGGTTCAATATGTCACTCGTATCCGTGCTTATCTTGAACATATCAAAACGGCGCAAACACGAATCAATATCTAATTTTTATTTTTAAAAGTTGATAAATTCATTGTTTGTACAAATAAAAAGCTTACCTCTTTGGGTAAGCTTTTTATATGAATTCTTTTAGATTTAAGCTGTATGCTCTAATACTTTCTTAAACAAATCTTTTTGTTCTTGGCTTGGCTTAGCTGTTTGTAAAGCCATTAATTGAGACATGTCGCCTTGAACTTTAATTTTACCAGTCATGAATGCCTGCATAGCAGCAGCCATATCAAACTCTAAGAATACTTTACGTAAAGTTTCAGCATCCATATTTAAAGTTGTTTTGGCATTTGAAGACAAACCTTTTTGGATTTTACCCCCATCTAAAGCTAATTCGGTATTTCCAGAAGCATCTGTAACTACTAAATTAATTGCCAAGTTCGCAAGAGCGGGCGGCAAATTAAGATCACCTGCTTCAGCAGTTAATTTTTCGACAGTCGCAAACCAATCTTCAGTTAAAAATGCAGGCATGATTCTTCCTCAAATTTATTTGTTCAATTTCTCTGGTTGTCTATCCAGACAACATCATGTGAAGCAATTCTGCTTGTGGCTTGTTATAGCATGTAATTTAAATTTTGGGCTATGACTTTTTGTACGGAACATTCATTTTTTAGTATTTTGATACATTAAAGGCACTTGTTTATAAAGTGCCTTTAACATTCTTTATGCTAGCGTTTATTCAGCAGCGAAGCTTAAGTTCACTACATCTAAACGGTTCTTAAGTTCTTCTGGATCTTTAATATCCAACTCGCGCTGAGAATCTAGGGCTTCGAAATCAAACAATTCGCGGTCAGCTAACTGAGACGGAGATACGTTTTGTAATGCTCCGAAAATGCTGTGTAAGCGCTTCGGATATTGTTTATCCCATTCACGTAGCATTTCATTAAGCATGGCACGCTGTAGGTTTTCCTGCGAACCACAAAGGTTACATGGAATGATTGGGAACTGACGAATCTCGGCATATTTAATAATGTCTTTTTCTTCAACATATGCCAAAGGACGAATCAAAATGTTCTTTTTATCTGACGATAAAAGCTTTGGAGGCATCGCCTTTAAGCTACCGCCATGGAACAAATTCAAGAAGAATGTTGCAATGATATCATCACGGTGATGACCTAAAGCAACTTTAGTGGCACCAATCTCTTGTGCAAAGCCATATAAAGAACCACGGCGTAAACGTGAACATACTGCACAGTAGGTTTTACCTTCCGGCGTTAAGCGTTTAGTAATGGTATAGGTGTCTTTTTCTAAAATGTAATATGGAATGTTGTTCTCTTCCATATAACGAGGCAAAACATCTTCAGGAAAGCCTGGTTGTTTTTGGTCAAGGTTAACCGCAACCACCTCAAAATTGATTGGTGCAATACGCTTAAACTGCAACAAAATATCGAGCAAGGTATAACTGTCTTTACCACCAGACACACACACCATGACCTTATCGCCATCTTCAATCATATTGAAGTCACGAATAGCATGCCCAACTTGACGGCGAAGCTTCTTGAGCAAACGGTAATAGGCCGAGCTTGTTGGAAGTTCAGGCTTAAAATTAAATCCCTGATTGGACTCAACTGGCGCGTACATAGACGAGATATACCCATAAATAAAAATACCGCGCAATTTTATATGATTCAGAAGAGAATCGCATCAAAAGAATAGTTTCAATTCTTGAAGTCGTCACATTGCTCGTGCATGATGCAAAACACATGCTCTATTTTGACTGAAGCGTTCAAAATTTGTGCAAAATGCTTACTTTTTGGACTTTTCCACAGTTTTCCACAAAACCTGTGGATAAAATTGTGGATTTCTTCCTACTTGACAAACTGTTTTGGCCTTCTGTTAAGGGTTTTATTTAAATTGATCATTTTTTAACCAATGTTTTTTATTATTAATAATCAACATGTTAACCATGTCAATAGAATCATTTTAAAAAAATTTTTTAATTTTTTTTGATGAGCATTCGAACAAATCAGCTTGATTTTTTGAAAGAGTCGAAATAAAAAAAATTACACAAATCTTCTTTAAGTAATATTTTTTGATAAACTCTTTTGCAAGTTTTGAGTACCTAAAAATTGTGAATAACATAAAATGAAAAATTCGGTTCAATTTCTTGTTTCTTGTTTGCTGGGGATGACCTCTTTTACGGTCGGCATAACTTCGAGTTCAGCAGGTCAAATGTATATTTACCAAGATAAAAACGGTAGTACATTACTCACCAACCGAAAAAGCTATGACCACTCTCTTAAAAAAGTAAAAGTGACCTATTACCCTGATAGTAATATTCATAGTTATACAAACTGGGGAGCATCAGAAGCTTCTGTTCTGCCAAGCTACAATAAGAATAAAAATGCTTTCGACCACATTATTAGACAAGCTGCACAACAACATGGTGTCTCGGAAGGTTTAATTAAAGCCGTTATGCACACCGAGTCAGGATTTAACGTAAGAGCTCGTTCGCCAGTAGGTGCTCAAGGCTTAATGCAGCTCATGCCTGCGACTGCCCGTCGTTTTAATGTCTCTAACGCCTATGACCCGCAACAAAATATTTTTGCAGGCGCTAAATATTTAAGCTGGTTGCTCAAGCGTTTTAATGGTAATACGCAAATGGCGCTTGCGGCTTACAATGCCGGTGAAGGTAATGTCGACAAATATGGCGGTATTCCCCCTTTCCGTGAAACACAAGATTATGTGCGCCGTGTAACAAGTCGATACCAAAACCTATATGCATCAGGTTCAGGTTTTTCATCTTTTACCAATGCTTCAGTACAAACTGTTTCACATCCGTCTAATTTGGCAGAAAACACAACAGCTCAAATCACGACTCAATCACCTAAATATTCATCTTCTCGTCAAATCGTGACTTTACCTGACGGTACCTATACCGACGCACCAACAGGCACTTATGTCACCAATAATGCCACCGCAATTGCCCATATACGAATTGAATAAACAGTAAAGAAGAACGGCGGCTCGCAGTTCTATTTAGGTAAGTTTAGATGTTTTAAATTGTAATGATCTATTACCTGATCTTTACCATTTTGACGAACTTAGCCAATTATTCTTTAAATTTAGGCACATTCTGCTAAATGAAAGAATGTATCAATTCCTTATTTTTTTCTTGAATTTTTCCCCCAAGCCCCGCATATTAGCTTCATGATTTCGAATTTGTAAATCAGATAACATTTTATTTATAAGAGGATTTTCTCAATGATGCGGATTGGTTTGTTTTTGCTTACCAACCTCGCGGTACTGGTTGTAGCTGGCATTATTTTGTCACTCTTCGGTGTCGGTAGTTACCATGGCGCGGGTGGCTTGAATCTAGGCAACCTTTTAGTGATCTGTTTTGTGTTTGGTATGGTGGGATCTTTAATCTCGTTATTCATGTCAAAATGGATGGCTAAGAAAACGACCGGTACAGAACTGATCGACCCGAATGCTCCTCGTAACCAAGCTGAAAGCTGGTTATTGCAAACAGTCGCTGAACTTTCTCAACGTGCTGGTATCAACATGCCAGAGGTTGGTATTTTTCCATCATATCAATCCAATGCCTTTGCAACAGGCTGGAACAAAAATGATGCCTTAGTTGCCGTTTCATCTGGTCTACTTGAACGTATGAACAAAGATGAGCTACGTGCAGTGCTTGCGCACGAGATTGGTCACGTTGCGAATGGTGACATGGTTACCCTAGCGCTCATCCAAGGTGTTGTGAACGCCTTTGTTATGTTCTTTGCTCGTGTCGTTGGTGACTTTATCGACCGTAATGTCTTTGGTCGTCAAGACGATGAAGCCCCTGGTATGGGTTACTTCATTATTACCATGGTATTGGATATCGTCTTTGGTATTCTCGCTTCTGCCATTGTGATGTGGTTCTCTCGTTATCGTGAATACCGTGCTGATGAAGCAGGTGCACGTTTAGCAGGTAAACAAGCAATGATTTCTGCATTATTACGTCTCCAAGCTGAGACGGAAATGCCAGATCAAATGCCAAAAGAAATGAAAGCCTTCGCAATTGCGGAAGGTAAAGAACAAGGTTTCAGCTTAGCTGCTTTGTTCCAAACCCACCCAACAATTGAACAGCGTGTGGCAGCTTTACATCAATTAGATTGCCCATAAAACGTTTAATGTAAAAATAAAGCCTCCAAATGGAGGCTTTATTTTTTATTACATGGTTTGATAGAAACTCCAAAGATAGCTTGCGCCCCACCAAACAGCTAATCCAATTAAAAGCAGTACAAGCGCACCTACTAAATCGGGAATATGCAACCATAACCAACTGACAATAGGATTTCGCCAGAAAGCTGAGTTCTGCTGCTTCTTTTCGAGTTTTTCATGTAAGTACGGATGAACGACATGAATATCACTCTGAATCGCATATTCTTCGCGTATATGCGTATGAACCACATCTAATGCTTTTCGACTCGGTCTTATAAAAATATCGAAAATAGTCCCTGCAACTGGAACAAAGCCTACTACAGCATCTACAACAGCGAGTTTGATGACTGGCGTTAGCTTATGTTGAGGCACACCAATTTGTTTGGCTTTATAGATGGCATAACACGTCAATGCAAAACCAGCGACATCACCGGCAATCGGAATAGTACTCAGTGCAGCATCGGCACCAATACCTTGCTTTGTAAAAGGTATGCGAACTGCACTGTCCATCATGGTTGCAAACTTGCCCAGATCTCGTTCTAGTGCGATGACCTGTTGCTCTGTTAATTTTTTTTCTTGAGGCATTTAAATCAAATATATGAAGAGTAGTTAATCTTAATATACTTGATTTAATACCTCTTTTTAAATTGTTTACTTTTAACTAGTAGTTTTCGATCTAAACAATGAACGCAATAACACGTACATGACTGGAATAAAGAAAAGAACCAGTACTGTACCAAACATAACACCGCCTAAAATACTAATACCAATTTCTTGACGGCTTACAGCTCCAGCGCCTTGTGCAAACACAAGAGGAATCACACCAGCACCAAAAGCCAAAGATGTCATTAAAATCGGTCTTAAACGTAAGCTCGCCCCTTCTAAAGCTGCTTGAATGGCATTCTTACCTTTTTCTTGCGCCAAGGCAGCAAACTCAACAATTAAAATTGCGTTTTTACAAGACAATCCAATTGTAGTTAACAGTGCAATTTGGAAATACACATCATTTGGGAGACCAAAAATATAAGAGAAAATGACACTTCCTCCCACACCAAGCGGAATAGAGGTCATCACCGCAGCGGGAATGCTTAGACTCTCATAAAGTGCAGCTAAACATAAGAAAATAAAGCCTGCCGAGATTAAATATAACCAAACGGCCTGATTTGTCGACTTCTGCTCTTCAAAAGATAGACCGGTCCACGCCAAACCAACATCCTTTTGCTGATTTACAAGTTGTTCAACATCTTTCATTGCCTGACCTGAACTGCTGCCACTTGCAACATCTGCTTGTAACTGCAAGGCACTATAACCCATATAGCGTTTTACGATTTCAGGAGCACCACCCCAACTGAAATTAGCAAATGAGCTAAAAGGTACCATTTCATTTTGGTTATTACGTACAGACCAATTATATAAATCTTCCGGTTTTGATCTGAACTGGGCATCACCTTGGATCATAACGCGCTTGATACGACCACGGTCAATAAAGTCATTTACATAGGTTCCACCCCACGCACTCGACAAAGTGTTGTTAATCGCAGGAAGCTCTAATCCATTTGCTAATGCTTGTTTCTGGTCAATTTTGATATTGAGGTTTGCTTTACTGTTAGTAGATTGCTTATCAAAGTTTTCAAAACTTGAATAGCTTTTACTCTGCGTTTGCAACTGGCGGAAGGTGTTATCTAGAAAATCTTGCCCTTGCCCATTCAAATCTTGAATCCATAAATCCAGACCATCGGTTTGGCCCAAACCATTGACTGAAGCAGGTAATGTCACATTAATTTGTGCATTATTGAATTGACTGAAATATTTCATCGCACGCTTTTGTATAGCGTCAGCCGAATTTTCTTTACCTGTACGCACATCCCAAGGTTTTAAGGCAATAAATCCTTGAGCCAAGTTCTGGCCTGTACCAGAATAATTTCGGCCATAGCGAATCAAAACCAGATCCACATTCTTATCTTCTTGAGTTAAGAAATATTGACGGACTTGTTCTCCAATTTTTTGACTTTGCGAGATTGGAGCGCTATCAACAAGTTTAATTTGAACACTTAAAATGCCTTGGTCTTCTTTAGGAATAAATCCACTTTTCAAACCACTATAGAACAGTGCAAAAACAGCAATCAAAGCCACAAAAATCACGATAACCGATTTACTGTAACGGATGCTTGTTTGAACAATCTTGATATATTGATTTTTAAGTTGATCAATTTTTTTGTTAAACCAAACTGCCCAGCGCATAGGCTCTGGATTCGGTTTTAAAATTAAGGCACATAAAGCGGGTGTTAAGACTAATGCTACCACGAGTGATAACCCCATAGCGGCAACTAAAGTAATGGAAAACTGACGGTAAATCACGCCAATTGAACCACCTAAAAACGACATTGGAATAAAAACAGCAGTTAAAACCAATGTAATTCCGACTAAGGCACTACTAATTTCTCCCATCGACTCAATGGCTGCTTCTTTCGGCGTTAAATGCTGTTCATGCATGAGCCGTTCAACATTCTCAACGACCACAATCGCATCATCTACTAGCAAACCAATGGCGAGCACCAATGCAAACAGCGTCAAGGTGTTAATACTGAAACCGAGCACATATAAAACAGCAAAAGTTCCTAAAATAACAACAGGAACGGTAATACTCGGAATGAGTGTAGCGCGCCAGCTTTGCAAGAACAGGAACATCACCAAAATAACTAAAATAATGGCTTCAATAAGCGTCTTTACAACTTCTTTAATAGACTCTTGAACAAACGGCGTATTATCTCGTGGATAAACAATTTTATAACCAGCAGGTAGCTTAGTTGTAAGCTGATCTAGAGTTTGATGGATGAGTTTAGAGGTCTGAATCGCATTCGCACCCGAAGATAACGAAATACCTAAACCAGCAGCCGGATAACCATTAATAGTGTTAAAAGACTGATAATTTTCTGCACCTAACTCGACTCTAGCAATATCTTTTAAGTAGACATAGCTCGCTGTTTGATTTGCTTTCACTACAATATTTTTAAAATCTTCGACTGTTTTTAGTCGAGATCCTGCGGTGACTTTCGTATTTAAATATTGTCCATCAATGACGGGTAAATCACCGATTGCACCTGCGGCAACTTGTGTATTTTGAGCAGTGATTGCATTTGCTACATCACTTGGCATTAAATTATATTGTTTTAATTTCTCTGGATTTAGCCAGATTCGCATAGCATATTGCGAACCGAAAACATCAGACTCACCCACCCCTTCAATACGGTTCAGGTCATCTACCACATGCGTAGTTAGATAGTCCGATAGCTCAATATTGCCCGATTTACCAGTTGAGTCATATAAGCCTACCACCATAAAAGTATCGCCGAGTGACTTACTCACGGTCACCCCTTGGCGTTGTACTTCATCGGGTAAACGTCTTATGACACCACTAATACTATTTTGTACTTGGACCTGTGCTGTATCTGGATTTGTTCCATTATCAAAACTAATGGTAATTCGGCTACGTCCTGATGAATCACTGGTAGAGCTGAAATAAAGTAAATTATCAATACCTTGTATTTGTTGTTCTAAAATCTGAGTAACACTTTGCTCAACCGTTTGTGCATCCGCACCACTATAACTTGCCGAGACTGTAATTTTAGGAGGGGCAATATCAGGATAGCGCTCTACGGGTAAATTCAGCACCGAGAAAATACCAAATGCCATAACAATAATTGCGAGTACACTGGCAAAAATGGGACGCTGAATAAAAAATTTAGATAGCATGGCTGCTCAGAATTAGGTCGTCAATTAACAGATGGCAATACCAAATTTGCCCTCTTGATCATCAACGAGCGATATAAAAAAGACAAGTAGAATTAACACAATAAATGCAATTAGAACAAAAACAAAGCAAGAACTGGCATTTCCTACAAACCCATAAACAAGGTTTTAACAAGTGTCACTGAAAATTCATGAATTCTTCATGATCACGTCAAGTTCAATCATCAGACTAAATACGTTTCGACTAAAACAATATGAGTAGAATTATGTTTAAAAGAGCACTTTTATGCTTAAGTTTAATTAGCTTGGTTGGTTGTAATGATGACGATAAAACTGAAAACTCACCAACCACACCAGAATATCAACTTCCTAAAATTTTAGTGGTAGGACACCGCGGCGCGAGCGCTTTACGTCCTGAACACACATTAGCTTCATATCAAAAAGCGATTGATGATGGCGCAGATTTCATTGAACCTGATCTAGTCTCTACAAAAGATGGCGTATTGGTTACTCGCCATGAAAATGAGATTGGTGGAACAACCAATGTAAGCACTTTAAGTCAGTTTGCAGATCGTAAAACAACAAAAAATATTGATGGTAAAGACTTAACAGGCTGGTTTACAGAAGACTTCACGTTAAGTGAATTACAGCAGCTTAAAGCGCGTGAACGCATTCCAGAGTTCCGTCCAGCAAACACAGCCTATAATGACCTCTACCCTGTCCCGACTCTAGAGCAAGTGATTGAACTGGCTGAAGCAAATTATAAGAAAACGGGAAAAATTATTGGTTTATATATTGAAACCAAACATCCGACTTACTTTAAAAATCAGAAACTGGCAATGGAAGATACCCTTCTTAAAACCTTAGCCAAATACGAATATACACGTGATATTGCACCTGTCTATTTACAGTCTTTTGAAGTGAGTAATCTAAAATATTTAAAAGATCAGCTCGACCTTCATAAAACGATTAAACATGCACAAATCATTCAATTATATGACGCTAAAACCTCTCAACCAGCCGACTTCGTTGAATCTGGCGAAACTAAAACTTATGCCGATTTAGCCACAGCACAAGGTTTAAAAGACGTGGCTAAATATGCAAACGGTGTAGGACCAAGTAAAGGCTATATTCTGAACTTTAATGACGATGGCTCAGTTCAAACGACTTCGTTTATTTCTGATGCGCATAAAGCTGGCTTAAAAGTACATCCTTATACTTTCCGCCCAGAAAATAATTATTTACCAACACCTTTAAAATGTAGTCAAGATAAACCAGCGGAGCGCTGTCCATCTGGTGCTTTAAAAGAGTTTGAAGCCTATTTTAAAGCTGGTGTTGATGGAGTCTTTACAGATGACCCGGCACTTGGCCGTGAAGCCGTTATTAATTATGAAAAACCCGCAAAATAAATAAAGTTTTTAATAAAAAAACAGGGCAATAAATGCCCTGTTTTTTTATTTCTCTACAACATTATCAAAATAGAGCGGGATCCACTGATATTGCTCGGCATTTACTTTATAAACATGACCAATGCCTGGAAATGGTAAATGTGGTGCGGCAACCCATTGTTGCTTATTTGAAATTTCAGCAAACATTTTTAGACGGGTATTAATTGCCTGCTCAGAATTCACATCAAAATCTACCCCAGTTTTTGGAGCATCAAATTGCAATGAATGTGAGTGGACAATGTCTCCAACAAAAATGATTTGCTGATCATTACTTTTTAAGCGGAAGCTATGGTGGCCTGGTGTATGACCACGCGTATCGATCACTTCAAAACCTTGAATAACATCACCGTCTTTAAATGTCTTGAATGCTTTTTTTGCTTGGTATGGAGCAAGAGCAGTTTTTACGTTTTTAACAGTGCCCAAATAATTTTCTTTTTTGTCTGCAGGTATTGTTTTTTCAGAAGCTGGATTTAACCAGTAATCAGCTTCACGCTCATGTGCATATACAGTTGCATTAGGAAATACAGCTTTTCCATTTTGAGCAATACCACACACATGGTCTGGGTGTAGATGAGTAAGTAAAACAGTTTTTACATCAGCAAGCTTATAACCTGCTAATTCAATATTTTTTGCAATCGAGCCAAGTTGCGGGCCAAAACAACTTGCTGCCCCACTGTCTACAAGCGTTAAACTTTTTCCATCATCAACTAAAAATGCATTTACCGAGGTTTGAATCCCTTTCTCATTAACAGCAGCATATTTGGTTAAGATTTTAGTTTTCTGGGCCTGATTTAAATTTTTGAATAAATCAGGATTTAAATAAATCGTACCATCAAGTAAAGAGGTTACGCGGTAGTTTCCAAATTGATGGTGATAATATCCTGGTACTTGCGGGGTTGCTGTTGGCTCAGCATAACTTGCATGGATGCTTCCAATTGCAAGGCCCAACGCTACACATAATTTTTTCATCTTTTCTTCTCTATTGAGTTATAAAGTCGAAATCTTTAAAAAAGATTTAATAATTTTTTAAGACCCAAATTATATAATGCATGAAAAGTGTCAGAAATATAAGTATATGAATAGCTATTCTCCCTATAAGGGTAAAAGCGGTCTTAAGCGCATATTAAATGCAACGGGCTACTCTATTTCAGGATTTAAAGCAGCTTATAAAAATGAGGCAGCTTTTCGCCAAATTGTTTTGATTAATATTATTTTGATTCCGGTTAGTTTTTTTCTTGATGTGAGCCGTAGTGAACATGTATTACTGATTATTGTATGTCTTTTTGCAATGATCGTTGAGCTATTCAACTCGGCTATTGAGGCAGTGGTTGATCGAGTTTCTCTTGAAAAACATCAGCTTTCTAAAAATGCAAAAGATATGGGAAGTGCTGCCCAATTTGTTGCACTCTCTATCATTGCTATTACTTGGTTAATTATTTTATTAGGCTAAAAAAAACCATGCCTACAAGTAAATAAGCATGGTTGTAACAAAAGAGGAACTTCTAGCTGCTGTTCCTGTTTTTAATATAAATAATGGAACTTAATTATTTCTTAAAATTACGTGAAAAATAAAAAAATCCCTGCATAAGCAGGGATTTTTTGGTTAAAGCGTTGATGCGTTATTACATCATGCCGCCCATACCACCCATACCGCCCATATCTGGAACAGCTGGTTTATCTTCAGGAATGTCAGTAATCATACATTCTGTAGTTAACATTAAGCCAGCAACAGAAGCTGCATGCTCAAGTGCAGAGCGAGTTACTTTAGCTGGGTCAAGGATACCCATTTCTAACATATCGCCATATTCACCAGTTGCAGCGTTGTAACCAAAGTTACCTTCACCACCTTTAACTGCATTGATCACTACAGATGGCTCATCACCAGCGTTTGCAACGATTTGACGAAGTGGAGCTTCGATCGCACGACGTAAAATGTTGATACCTGCTGTTTGGTCTTCATTAGCGCCTTTTAAGCCATCTAATGCATTAACCGCACGTACTAGAGCAACACCACCACCAGCAACAACACCTTCTTCAACTGCTGCACGAGTTGCATGAAGCGCGTCATCTACACGGTCTTTCTTCTCTTTCATTTCAACTTCAGTTGCTGCACCGATTTTAATTACAGCAACACCGCCTGCTAATTTAGCAACGCGTTCTTGTAATTTTTCACGGTCATATTCTGAAGTAGATTCTTCAATTTGAGCACGGATTTGTTGAACACGCTCAGCAATACCAGCAGCATCACCAGCACCATCAACAATAACAGTGTTTTCTTTAGAAACAGTGATTTTGTGCGCAGTACCTAAATCTTGAAGAGTTGCTTGCTCTAAAGACATACCAACTTCTTCAGAAATAACAGTTGCACCAGTCAAGATTGCGATGTCTTGAAGCATTGCTTTACGACGGTCACCGAAACCAGGAGCTTTAACAGCACATACTTTGATAATACCGCGCATGTTGTTTACAACAAGTGTAGCAAGCGCTTCACCTTCAACATCTTCAGCGATGATAAGAAGTGGTTTACCAGTTTTTGCAACTGCTTCTAAAACAGAAATCAATTCACGGATGTTGCTGATTTTCTTGTCTACAAGAAGAATGAACGGGTTTTCAAGTTCAGCAGTTAAAGTATCTTGTTTGTTTGCGAAGTATGGAGAGATATAACCACGGTCAAACTGCATACCTTCTACAACGTCTAACGCGTCTTCGAAGCCAGAACCTTCTTCTACAGTAATTACGCCTTCTTTACCTACTTTTTCCATCGCTTGAGCGATAAGTTTACCAACAGTAGTATCAGAGTTAGCAGAGATGGAACCTACTTGTTCGATCGCTTTAAAATCATCAGCAGGTTTTGCATTTGAACGGATATTTTCAACTACAGTTTTTACTGCGATATCGATACCACGTTTTAAATCCATTGGGTTCATGCCTGCAGTTACAGATTTGATCCCTTCATTTAAAATTGCTTGAGCAAGTACAGTTGCAGTTGTCGTACCGTCACCAGCGATATCGTTAGTTTTGCTAGAAACTTCACGAACAAGTTGAGCACCCATGTTTTCAAACTTGTCTTTTAATGAAATTTCTTTAGCAACAGTTACACCGTCTTTAGTGATGTGCGGAGCACCGAAAGAACGGTCAATCACTACGTTACGACCTTTAGGGCCTAAAGTTACTTTAACCGCATCTGCAAGTACGTTTACGCCTGCAATCATTTTTGAACGAGCTGAATCACCAAATTTTACGTCTTTAGCTGACATATTAAACTCCGAATCTTTTTAAATACTGAATCTGATAATGAATTGAGTTATGGATTGATTAGCCTTCCAACACAGCTAAAATGTCTGACTCTTTCATGATTAAGAGTTCTTCACCACTTACTTTCACTGTTGTACCTGCATAAGTACCAAACAATACTTTGTCACCAACTTTAACATCCAAAGCACGTACGCCATTCTCAGTGATTTGACCATTACCTACTGCAATTACTTCACCTTGAGATGGTTTTTCAGCAGCAGAACCTGGAAGTAAAATACCGCCAGCAGTTTTGGTTTCTTCTTCTACACGACGAATTACAACGCGATCATGTAATGGACGAATGTTGCTCATAATTAACTCCATCAGACTAAGTCTTTTTGATTAATCGTTATTGCTTTAATCCAGAGCAATAACAAAATATTTAGATGTCACTTTTGTGGGGATGAAAAAAAAGGCTTCAAGGGGAAAATGAAAAAAAACTTATCTTTTTTGGTCATTTTTTAACAGGTTGTGAAGAGTTTTTCTTAAATTTAAAGCACAAAATAAAAGAGGCTATTTTCATAGCCTCTTTTATAAAGATAAATTTCAATGTTAAACAAAGAGTTGCTGATTATTTAACAATTCATCTAATGTTGTATTTACTTGATTTAAAGTTATCAATGACACACTACTAAACATTGCACCTTCACCATCTCGGTCAAGACTAATAGTCGTGTTTCCAGCATCTTGCTCTACAGTAATAAATTTCGCTAATGTGCTAACATCTTTAGAATAGTCAATTAATAGTTCACTTAAATCAATTTTGTCAGCTTGCAGATCAGTTCTTACATCACCTAGGGTAAAATCTAACACCGTGTCATGTCCATTTCCGCCAGTTGCATCTTGGCTATTTAGCAATTGGAACAGAATAGTATCTGTACCTTCATTGGTGATATAGGTATCGTTACCTTCACGCCCATTCAAAACGTTATTACCAGAGTTACCTGTTAAAAGATTATCTAAAGTATTACCTGTTGCATTTAGATGAGCAGAACCAACCAGCTCCAAATCTTCAACATAACGCCCGCTTTCTAGACCTGTCGACCAATCAGAATATCCAACCAGACTATAACTCACAGAGCTAACTATTTTATCGTGTCCACCAAAATCCGTATCTTTAAGTTCAGACCCAACTATTTGTGTTTCTGAATAACCACTTTGAATCCACACGTTTTCGTAATGGCTCGTATCTACCCAAGTCTCTTCATTATGACCATCAAACACATATTGTTGCTCATAATAACCCTGTTCAATCCATTGAGATTCATAGTGCCCATCTTGAACGAGTTGTTGTTCAAGATGCCCAACCTCTACAGTATTAGGACCCGATAGTTCATATCCTGCCTGCCACTGATTTAAATTATAATCATAGTAGGTATTCACATATTGATTATACGAACCATCATCTGAATAGTAATTTATGCCATTTGAGTCCATGTAAACATCTATTACGCCATCAACGACCCATGTATCTTGGTAATAGCTTGTATCAATCCAAATATCTTGGGAATAGCTTGTGTCAATCCAAACATTCTCAAAATGGCTTGTATCTACCCATATGTTATCAGTATAACCAGAAGCTACCCATTGCTCCTCATAATGACTTGTATCTATCCAGACATCTTGAAATACATTAACAGTAGCAACGCCATACTCTTGAACAAAATCACTTATATGATCAACTACATACGTATTATCCGTAGCATCACCTTTAAACTGATCAACAGTGATTGTAGTTAAATCATTAATTGCTTTACTGATAGTTTCACTACGATTTCCAGCACGATCAATAACGGTAAGGTCAAATGACGTTGCAGTCCCATACACATAAGTAGAGAAAGTTCCATCTGCCATGACCGTAGTACTCGTTACAGAAGGTTCTTGATCAGCAAAATAATAAGTGACTTCAACAGTAGCATTACTTTCGGCATGCCCTACCAGCCAATTACCCCATTCATTTATGGCAAGCTGGGTGACCACTTTCGGTGCTGTTGTATCATTTATAGCAACAACCGTTGTACCTATACTCACATTTTGATTGGCATCAACTATTTTTACCGTCAATGTTTCGCCATGCCAATATTGTGACCATAATTGAGTTAAGAAACTACCTTCACTTCCGACAGTAGTCTGACCAACTAAATTATTATTAGCATCAAAAATATTAACTGTTGAATATGCTTCCGCTTGTCCTGAAAGTACATTTCCATCTGCTAAAACAAGCTGAGTTGCTGCATTTGGCGCGACGATGTCTATGGGTGCGGTAATTTCGGTGTAAGCGCTTTGATAGCCATTTTGCTCCACAACAATGCGTAAAGTTTGCCCATTCGCCTGAGGTGAGTATAACTGGATATTAAAATGCCCTGTTTCATCTACAGAACCACCACCAATATAATTACTATACACATCATAAATACGCACCTCACTATTGAGCGAAGCAGTTCCCTCAATAAAAAAACCATTTTCAGATACCACAATATGCTCTGCTGATGGCGGTGCATTAGTATCTGCATTAAAAGTAATATTAAATGGCTTACTTATATTTTTGGCTAAATCTATCGCAGTGATGAATAACTGCTCTCCACGTAATATAGGTGGATAAATACTAGCGTTAAAATATCCAGTCTCATCCGTTTGAAATTCTGCTCGTAAATCTCCATCCGCATCCATTACCTGAATGATTGCTTTTGAATCAGTTTGTCCGGTAATACCATAACCGTCATTACTAATCACCACATCATTAATTACTGGAGCAATATTGTCTAAAGGCGCAATAATTTCAGAGATTAGGCTGTATTGATTCGTATTCTGGTCATAAACTCGAACTTGTAATGTCTGTCCCTGTAGATAGTAATCAATTAACTGAATAGCAAAACTACCATCTTCATTCACAACATTATTCCACCCTCCATTAATGATCTGACTATCAGTAGATGTAACAACAATCGACATTCCTGCTGTTGCCTTTCCTGTTAGAATATGACCATCTACATCCAGTTTTAGCTCTGTTGCAGTAATTGGTGAGTTGGTAAATACTGGTACTAATTCATGAGCAACTTCGCTTCGGTTGCCAGCAATATCTTTGACAACAATACTCAAGTTTTGTGTCTGGTATTGACTCAGATTAATCCATTGATTAAATGTGCCATCGTACCAAACATAAGTTGTTGCGATAACTGCACCATATTGATCAATAATTTCAATCGTTGCATTTGGCTCAGCCTCACCAAAAAGCAATCCGTCTGAGGTTAATGTAATATTTGAAGCAGCTGATGGTGCAACATCATCAATTAAAGCATTATGTTTAACCTCAATACTTCGGTTACTTGCTTGATCAATTACAACAAATATAAGCTCTTCTCCATGTAAATAGACTTGATTAAAATAACCTGACACGTTACCAGTACTATCTACATAACCATAGCCTACAACCTCACCCGTAGCATTTTTGACTTCAATCCGAGTATTTACTTCTGCTTGCGCAGTAAAGTTTTGACCGTTTGAGTCGAGCACAATATTTTCAATCGGATTTGGCGAGATATCATCAATCAAAGCATTCTGCTTGACCTCTGTACTGCGGTTACCTGCTCGGTCAACTACAACAAAAGTAAGCTCTTCTCCATGTAAATAGACTTGATTAAAAGAACCTGACACATTACCAATACTATCTACATAACCAGAACCTACGACCTCACCCGCAGTATTTTTAACTTCGATTCGGCTATCGGCTTCTGCTTGCGCTGTAAAGTTTTGACCATTTTCATTTAAGACGATGTTTTCAATCGGATTTGGTGCAATATCATCAGTTAAAGCATTTTGCTTAAATTCAATACTTTGATTACCTGCTTTATCTATAACGATAAAAGTGAGTTCCTCACCTTTTAAATAAACCTGATTGAAGTGACCTGACACATTACCAGTACTATCGACATAACCATAGCCAACAAACTCACCCGCAGCATTTTTGACACTAATAAAACTATTTGCTTCTGCTTGTGCTGTAAAATTTTGCCCATTTTCATTAAAGATGATGTTTTCAATCGGCTTTGGTGCAATGGTATCCATCAAAGCATTTAACTTCATTTCATCACTACGGTTACCTACTCGGTCTATAACAACGAACGTTAATTCTTCTCCATGTAAATACACTTGATAGAAGTAACCCGTCACATTACCAGTGCTATCGGTAGAACCCCAACCTATCTGACTACCAAATGAGTCAAAAATTTCAATCTGACTATTTGCTTCTGCTTGTGCCGTAAAACTTTGGCCATTCGCATCAAGTACAATATTTTTAATCGGATTTGGCACAATATCATCAAATGGAGCCTTAACTGAAACAGCTTCACTCACATTTCCAGCTCGGTCTTTAACAATGACTGTAAACTCTTCACCATGTAAATTGTAAGTACCGAAAGAAAAAGTGAATGTACCATCAGCATTTACGCTATGACTCCACGTATTCATCTGCTGACCATTTTGATCAAAAATCTGGATGAAGGTATTTGGTTCAGCTACACCAGAAAGGGATGAACCATCTTCACTAAAGACCAGATTACTTGCAGCTACAGGAGCAATATCATCAAGCGGTGCTTTTACAGTAGCCCCGTCACTCAAATTACCAGCCTGATCAACTACAACTACTTTAAATACTTCTCCATGCATGTAGTTACTATTTAAATAGAGGTTAAATGTTCCATCCCAATTAACATTATTATTCCAAAGATTTAATAATTGACCATTCTGATCAAATATTTGAATCGTAGAATTGGGCTCAGCCATACCAGTTAGATATGAACCATCTTCGCTAAATACTAAATTAGTCGCATTTTCTGGTGCCGTATTATCAAGAAAGGCTGTTTGTTTTACTTCAACGCTACGATTACCAGCTTGATCAATCACAACAAAAGCGAGCTCCTCACCTTTTAAATAAACTTGATTCAAGTAACCCGAGACATTACCAGCACCATCCACATAACCAAAACCTACAACCTCACCTGCAGCATTTTTAACTTCAACTTTGCTATTTGCTTCTGCTTGCGCTGTAAAGTTTTGACCATTTTCATTAAAGATAATGTTTTCAATCACATTCGGAGCAATATCATCAATCAAGGCATTCTGCTTGACCTCTGTACCGCGGTTCCCCGCTTTGTCAACTACAACAAAAGTGAGTTCCTCTCCATGTAAATAGACTTGATATAAGTAACCTGAAACATTCCCCATGCTATCGGTTGAACCAGATCCTATGACCTCACCAGCAGCATTTTTGACTTCAATTTGAGTGTTTGCTTCTGCCTGAGCTGTAAAGTTCTGTCCGTTCGCATCAAGTACAATATTTTCAATTGAATTTGGTGCAATATCATCAGTTAAAGCGTTTTGCTTGATCTCTGCACTACGGTTACCCGCTCGGTCAACGACAACAAAAGTGAGTTCTTCTCCATGTAAATAGACTTGATTAAAATAACCTGACACGTTACCAGCGCCATCCACATAACCTGAACCAACAATCTCACCAACAGCATTTTTAACTTCAATTTGAGTATTTGCTTCTGCTTGCGCTGTAAAGTTTTGACCATTGATATCTAATATAATATTTTCAATCGGATTTGGCGCAGTATCATCAATCAAGGCATTCTGCTTGACCTCTGTACTGCGGTTACCCGCTCGGTCAACGACAACAAAAGTAAGCTCTTCGCCATGTAAATGCACTTGATACAAATATCCTGAAACATTACCTGCGCTATCTGCTGATCCATAACCTACGACGTCACCGTTATTATTTTTGATTTCAATTTGGCTATTTGCTTCTGCCTGAGCTGTAAAGTTCTGACCATTGAGATCTAATACAATATTTTCAATCGGTTTTGGTGCGACATCATCATTCAAAGCACTCTGCGTGACCTCTGCACTACGGTTACCTGCTCGATCGATTACGACAAAAGTAAGTTCCTCACCGTGTAAGTAAACTTGTTGAAAATAACCAGATACATTACCTGAGCTATCGGTGTAACCAAAACCAATCTTATTTCCATCCTGATCGAATACATCAATAGAGCTTCCAGCTTCTGCCTGAGCTGTAAAACTTTGGCCATCTTCGTTGAAGATGATATTTTCAATCGGATTTGGTGCAATGGTATCAATTAAAGCATTTTGCTTAAATTCGATACTGCGGTTACCTGCTCGATCTATAACAACAAAAGTGAGTTCCTCACCGTGTAAATAAGTTTGATTGAAAGAACCAGAAGCATTACCAGCACTATCTGTAGAGCCCCAACCCGTCTGATTACCTAATGAATCAAAAACTTCGATCTGACTATTTGCTTCTGCTTGCGCTGTAAAGTTTTGACCGTTTGCATCAAGTAAAATATTTTTAATTGGATCTGGTGCAATATCATCAAGTGGAGCATTTATTGAAACAGCTTCACTCACATTTCCGGCTTGGTCTTTAACTGTGACCGTGAATGCTTCTCCATGTAAATTGTTGCTACCTAAGTAAATAGTAAATGTACCGTCAGAGTTAATGGTGTTATTCCATATATTCACTAGCTGACCATTATGATCAAAAACCTGAATCGTAGTATTCAGTTCTGCTACACCCGTAAGATATGAACCATCTTCTGAGAAAACCAAATTGCTGGCTGGTGTAGGAGCAACCGTATCAGCGGTAATTACAGTATCGGTGCTTACTTGCCCACGAGCATCCTTAATTGATAAGAAAAACTGCTCACCATCAACAAGAGGGCGGTCAAGCTGGAGTTTAAAATAACTTGATCCACTCCAACCGTTATCTTCACCGACTTTAATTTCAGCTACGACTTCACCTTTGGCATCTTTAACAATAAGAGTACTATTATTTTCAGCTTGTCCACTTATCACTCCATCCGAAGTAAAGCTATCTACATGAGGGGCAAAAGCATAATTAGGCGCCTGTATCTGCGCTGCTAAACTTACATTTCCATTCACATCGGTAGCCGTGACATAAACCGTCTCAGCATTAGTTAAAAACATACCTAGTTCTATCGAAAAACTTCCACTCTCATCGGTCCAGTTATTCCAGAACCATTTATTAAGAATGTTTCCTTGCCCATCTTTAACTAAAATTTCAGAGAAAGGTTCTGCATGGCCATAAACTAAATCACCAGCATCATTGAAATTTAAATCTGTTGGAACAGGTGGAGGAGTCAGATCTACAATGATATTCTGCTCAGGACTCATCAACCCTTTATTATCAATAATTTGAACGGAAATTTGCTCTCCATCAATTAAAGGTCGGTTTACACTCAAGCTAAAATGACTAAATTCATTCCAACTATTGTCATCACCTAATGTAACCTTTCCTAATTCATTACCGTCAGCATCACACACGATTACTGTACTATTATCTTCAGCAAACCCAGAAATTAAGCCTTCTTGTGTAATACGTTCAACATGTGGAATATAAGCAAAGTTTGGAACCTCGATTAGGGTTTCACTCGTATTTTGATTTTTATCTACTACTTGTACAGTAACCGTTTCACCTTCTTTTAAAAATTGGAACACTTGTAAACTTGCAAAGCCTTGCTCATCGGTAAAACCTGTAGCAATTAAATTGCCCTCTCCAGAAAATGCACGAATAAAACTGTTCGGCTCATTAACATGTACTGATAAAATTTCACCACTGATATCAAATTGTGGAGTTTCTAAAAATACTGCGGGCGTATAGTCTGCGGTAATATATTGTGGATGGCCTGAAATATTATCTTTATCTGTAGAGATAATAATTTGAGTACCTTCCTCTAAAGGTTGGTTGAGGGTCAAAGTAAATGGTCTGACCTCACCTAATGCCATTACATTAAAAGGCGTAATACCAGAGCCCTCAAATGCAATAGAGTTAAACTCTTGTAAAATATTTCCATTCTGATCTTTTACAATAAAATGACTACCTTCAGTCGCATAACCAGTGATCACACCTTCTGGACTAATTCTTGTAATACTAATAGCAGGAACTTCAGTTACTAGGCCAATTGACGAATTTTCGCTGCTGTAGCCATTATAAGTGGCGACAGCATAAACTTCTTGATTAGTACTAATAGAAAGGTCTTGTAAAGTAAATTTACCTTCGTCATTAGTTGTGGTACTTGCAAGCCAATCACCACTTTTATTGTAAATATCAACTTTACTTCCTTTATATGCGCTACCTGAAATGATAGCTCCATCTATATTATTGAAAGTTAGTGAATCTAGAGTTGGCGAATTCGGAGTATGATCTACATTATAATTTTGGGTCTGTTTAATAATGGCTGTATTGCCAGCTTGATCAGTAAGACTAATATCAATTGATATATTGGTTTGCGATTCTTCTGACCACAGAAACTCTGCTGGAATTTCGCTAACCCATTCTTGGGTAACTTCATCAAAATGAAAGTTATAAACAACATTGTTTAATGTCGTATTTACTGATGTCAGTGAGCTATTTAAATCTGTTGGTAGATTATCTACGTCCAGTCTTATAGAAATAACTTGATCTTTTTCAGCTAGGCTTATTGTATTGTCTTTAGTAATCGTCTTTACAGTTACTGTAGTTGATTCAATATTTAAAGAATTATCTATAATTAATTTTTCCACACCAGTTTCTGATGTGTTTCCTGCAAGATCTGTCACTATAGCTTTATAGAGGTAACTTCCATCAGCTAAATTTTTTTGATCAGCTGTTGTCTCCTGCCAAGTTTTTCCTTCATCGGTAGAGACTTCATAGTGGTCTAATAAAGCAGCTTGCTCTCCGATTACAATCGGTTGAGCTAGCTTCAAAGTAAAATTATTATCTTGCGTAATTTGATCGGTTGCTGAAACACCTGTATCAGTCAAATCAGATAAAGTTAGTTCACCTGCTTGTGGTGCGGTAGTATCTACAACGACTTTTTGTATAGCGGTTTCTGATGTATTGCCTGCAATATCTGTAACTATAGCTTTATATTGGTAAACACCGTCGGTTAAATCTTTTTGAGCTACTGTTGTTTCCTGCCATGTCTTTCCTTCATCTTTCGATATCCAGTAAGTAATTTGGCTATTTACTTCTTGTCCGTTAATCTTTAAATCAAAAGTTTTATCTTGTGTAATTTGATCAGTTGCCGAAACACCTGTATCACTTAAATCAGATAAACTCAGTTCACCTGCTTGCGGCGCTGTGGTATCCACAACGACTTTTTGCATAGCGGTTTCTGATGCATTTCCCGCTCGGTCCGTTACTACAGCTTTGTAGAGATAAACACCATCGGTTAAATCTTTTTGAGCTACTGTTGTTTCCTGCCAAGTCTTTCCTTCATCTTTAGATATCCAGTAAGTGATTTGGCTATTTACTTCTTGTCCGCTAATCTTTAAATCAAAAGTTTTATCTTGCGTAATTTGATCAGTTGCTGAAATGCCCGTATCTGTCAAAGCAGCTAAAGTCAGTTCACCTGCTTGCGGCGCTGTTGTATCCACAACGACTTTTTGCACACTGGTTTCAGATATGTTGCCTGCAACGTCGGTTACTACAGCTTTAAATTGATAAATACCATCAGCCAAATCTTTTTGAGTAACAGTTGTTTCCTGCCAAGTTTTACCATCATCGATAGAAACTAAATACGTTACTTGGCTGCCACTTTCTTGTCCTTCAAGCTTTAAATTGAAGTTTTTATCTTGCGTAATCTGATCGGTTGCCGAAATACCCGTATCAGCCAAAGCAGATAAAGTCAGTTCGCCTGCTTGCGGTGCTGTTGTATCGACAACAACTTTTTGTATAGCAGTTTCCGATGCATTTCCCGCTCGGTCCGTTACTACAGCTTTGTAGAGATAAACACCATCGGTTAAATCTTTTTGAGCGACCGTTGTCTCTTGCCAAGTTTTTCCTTCATCGGTAGAGACCAAATATGTTACTCGGCTTCCACTTTCCTGTCCTTCAAGCTTTAAATTAAAGTTTTTATCTTGAGTAATCTGGTCGGTTGTCGCCCCCCCAGAATCTAAAAAATTATTGAAATTCAAAGTACCTGGCTCAGGAGGCGTCGTATCTTTAGAATCGTTCCGAGACAATAAAGCAATTGTTCCGGCTCCTGCTAAAGCGCTGACTGCCCACGACCAGAGGGGTACAGAAGATGAACTATCAATAAGCTTTGGCGTATCTTTTAATTCTAAATAATTAACAGTGGTCTGTCCGCTAGCATCTTCTCCCAGATTAGCAGCCCAATAATTCTGCCCTTCATTTAAAAGAATTTGCGGGTTTTCGCTAATAAAATAGTTTTCTAAAACAATTTCAGTTCCATCTTTTAGATGAACAATTGCACTGTTTCCTTCTCTTGTTATTGAAGAAATTTTTTCTGGATTTATATCGATTTTTGCGACTTCTTTAGGATTTACTACAATATTTTTTGTCTGGCCTACATTAATATCAACTGTATTATTTTTTGAAGCATTATTTGCCATTAATGATACTTGTACCATTTTTCCACCATGAAATTTTAAATATTATTAAGTTATTCTAAAATATTAAGATAAATAGATACTCATTTTAATTAAATATTATTAACTATCATAAAACACTAAACCCTTATTGTAGCTACTTTAAATCGCGGCTTTTTATATAGTTAAAAATTTTTTATGTATCCATTAATATTATTTTTAAAATGATAAAACATTTAGAATGTTTTCCTATTCCCCATATATAGAATTTAAAGCTTAGGCATTGTAATGGATAAAATTTTATCAATCTACTCTTAAGTTAAATGTCTTATAGAATTTTTATAAATTAAATTAATTGAAAAATCTTTAAATCGTAATTAAACCAATAATGATTAATTTTTCCTTCATTTGAAATGACATTAAAACTATTCGGAACATGATAATGCAAACGGCTAGAAGTCGCTGTTCCTGCATGAATATCATAAATAGGATGATCTATCTTTAACTGATAAATTTGCGTTAAATCATATACAGCGGTTTTATGTAAATGCCCATGTAACATTCCAAATAGTCCCGTTGTACTCCATTTTTCGAGTGCCATTTTTCCTAATACAGGACAATCTTTAATACCATGTGCATCATCAGGTGGAGTATAAAAAGGTTGATGGAAAACAACTAATTTGATTTTATCCGCTGGCGCTTGCTGTAATCGCTCATATGTAGTTTGAATTTGCTCAATCGAAATATGTCCACGAGTATGATAACGACGACGAATACTATTCACCCCAACAATATAAAAATGTTCAGTTTCTAAAGTTGGTTCAAGCTGACCAAAAAAATATTGGTAGCGAGTAAATGGTGAGAAAAAACGGTTCCAGACATGGTACAACGGAATATCGTGATTACCAGGCACAACAAGATAAGGAATATTAAGGCTATCTAAAAACTGACGGCATTTATAAAACTGTTGATATCGGGCACGTTGAGTAATATCACCACTCACCACAATGACTTCAGGCCTATGTTGAGTGCAAAAAAGTCGGATTGCATCTAAACATGCCTCAACTTCTGTTCCAAAATGCAGATCAGACAGATGTAACAACATTTGGCACCATAATATTTAAAGCATTCTTTTCTACAGAGAAATTTAAAGGTGCTTTCATCTCTAATATTTCACCATCTAAAGCTACTGTAAGTTTTGATCTTTTTGCACAATCTACGACCACATGATCTGCACAAAAACTATAAACATCTTGTGTCTCTTCTACTTTACCTTGAATCCACTGCCACAACATGTTTAATAAACTAAGCCTATCACTTTTCGTAATGACTACTCCAGCGACCCGACCTTGTGCTGCACATTCGGCAATTCTTAATTTCATATCACACAACTGCAACTGGTTATTACCAAAGAAAATTAGAGGGGTTTTGACTGGATATTTCTTCCCATCAACTGTGACGGAAAGTTTCATGGATTTATTTTCTCTTAATAAAACATCCAGAGCTGAGGTATAGGCATGTAAAGGTAAGCGTCCTAAATATTTATTATAAAGCTCACGTTTCTTTATAAATAATGGATAAAGTCCTAGACTCGCATTATTTAAATAAACATGGTCATTAATTGTCGCAATATGTACAGAGCGTGGTGTACCTGTAGCGATAACTTCAGCAGCTTCTAACAAATCTAAGGGAATATCTAAAACTTTAGCGACATAATTAAAAGTTCCCAAAGGTAAAATTCCCATAGGGATATGAGTATGTCTAAGCTTTGACGCTACTGCATTTAAGGTTCCATCCCCGCCCGCTGCAACAACAACACCTAAGTTTGCATTTTGGCTATGCCGATGAATCACTTGACTCATTAAATTATCAAAGGAAACATCTTCTGCTAATTCAAAAACTTGTATCTCGAAACCAAATTCGGTGAATACAGTCATTAGTTGTTCATACATATCTTCATGTTTTGACGCATGAAAACCGGATTTTTGGTTATAGACGATAGAAAGAGGTTTTAAAGTCCGCATTTTTATTATCTTAGAGGGATTCATCACAAATATTGTATATAAAAACGCCTAATAAAAGTCTCTTTATGTAAATTTCGAATGAACATCATCTGTATAATCAATAATAATTCTCAAGAAAAAAAATAAGAATCAAGCTATTGATTTTTAAAGAAATAAATAATATAAATAACACACATACAACATAAAAATATTGAGAATAAGATATTGCAAAAAACTACAAGTTAATGATTTAAATAAGAAAAATTCAAAAAAGTAAAATATCTATTTCTTAGTCTTTAGTCTTATTTTTTTTATGATTTTGTGCTTTAATACAGCCACTTTTTTATTTGATCTTTCATTGTACCTCTCAATGAATGACTTGTACGTTGTACATATTTTGAATAGGCCTCACCATGACCACAGTGAACGCACCAGAATTCGTTCGTCATCCTAAGCTTATCGCATGGGTTGAAGAAATTGCAAACTTAACCAAACCAGCAAAAATCGAATGGTGTGACGGAAGCGAAGAAGAGTATCAACGTCTAATCGACTTGATGATCGCTAACGGCACCATGCAGAAATTAAACCAAGAAAAACATCCTGGTTCTTATCTTGCAAATTCTGACCCATCTGACGTTGCACGTGTTGAAGACCGTACTTACATCTGCTCTCAAAATAAAGAAGATGCTGGTGCGACAAACAACTGGGAAAACCCAGCTGTTATGCGTGAAAAATTAAATGGTTTATTTGAAGGCTCAATGGAAGGCCGTACAATGTACGTTGTTCCTTTCTCAATGGGTCCTTTAGGTAGCCATATTGCTCATATCGGTATTGAGTTAACTGACTCTCCTTACGTTGCTGTTAGCATGCGTAAAATGGCACGTATGGGTAAAGCAGTTTATGACGTATTAGGTACAGACGGCGAGTTTGTTCCTTGTGTACATACAGTAGGTGCTCCACTTGCTGAAGGTCAACAAGATGTTGCTTGGCCATGTAACCCTGAAAAATATATCGTTCATTACCCAGAAACTCGTGAAATCTGGTCTTTCGGTTCTGGTTACGGCGGTAACGCATTACTTGGCAAAAAATGTTTAGCTCTTCGTATCGCTTCTGTCATGGGACGCGAACAAGGTTGGTTAGCTGAACACATGCTTATTCTTGGTGTGACTAACCCTCAAGGTGAAAAACACTACATCGCTGCAGCATTCCCGTCTGCATGTGGTAAAACAAACTTTGCAATGTTAATTCCACCAGCAGGTTATGAAGGTTGGAAAATCGAAACTGTAGGTGACGATATTGCTTGGATCAAACCAGGTGAAGATGGTCGTTTATATGCGATTAACCCTGAAGCTGGTTTCTTCGGTGTAGCTCCTGGTACAAACACCAAGACTAACCCGAACTGTATGGCAACTCTTCATAAAGATGTTATCTATACAAACGTAGCGGTAACTGAAGATGGTCAAGTATGGTGGGAAGGTCTTTCTAAAGAAGTTCCAACAAACTTAACTAACTGGAAAGGTCAACCTCACGTAAATGGTGAAAAAGCAGCGCATCCAAATGCTCGCTTCACTGTTGCAGCTGGTCAATGCCCTTCTATCGATGCTGACTGGGAAAATCCAGCAGGCGTTCCAATTTCTGCATTTATCTTCGGCGGTCGCCGCGCAGATACAGTTCCTTTAGTTTCTGAAGCTTTCGACTGGGTTGACGGTGTATATAAAGCGGCAACTATGGGTTCTGAAACTACTGCTGCTGCTGTTGGTCAACAAGGTATCGTTCGTCGTGACCCATTCGCGATGCTTCCATTTGCTGGCTATAACATGGCTGACTACTTTGATCACTGGTTAAGCCTTGGTCAACAAGTAAGCACAAAAGCTGAAGCAGCTGGTAATAAATTACCAAAAATCTTCAATGTAAACTGGTTCCGTCGTGATGCTGAAGGCAACTTCGTATGGCCTGGTTTCGGTCAAAACATGCGTGTTCTTGAGTGGATCATTGATCGTTGTGAAGGTCGTGCAAACGCTGTTGAAACACCAATTGGTCTTGTTCCAACATATGACGACTTGAACTGGGAAGGTACTGAATTCTCTAAAGAAGAATTTGACCTAATCACAGCTCAAGATAAAGATCAGTGGATTACTGAAATTGAAAGCCACACTGATTTATTTAATAAACTCGGTGATCGCTTACCGAAAGCATTAAAAGAACGTCAAGCGGCTTTACTTGAAGCTGTAAAAACTGGCTTCTAATTGCTATATATAAAAAAGGTCGCTATATGCGACCTTTTTTATTATGCAGCATCATCTTTTTGTCGACGCTCAGATAAATAAGCTTCTAATACTTTTACTTGTTTTTCATCAAATGCCAGACCTAGTTTTGTTCTACGCCACAATATATCCTCAGCAGTAGTTGCCCATTCATATTCACATAAGTATTTGACTTCGCATTCAAATAAATCATGTCCAAAATTCTGGCCTAATTGCTCTATTGCATTTCTCTCTTGGAGCATATTCCAGACTCTTGTGCCGTATGCATGCGCCCAACGGTTAGCAAGTGATTCAGACACTCCACTTACACGTGAATAAATCTGATGCGTTAAATCATCTAATGTTGTCCAGTTTTCAGCGCCAGGTAATGGCTCATCTGCAGTCCACTCCTCTGCCATATTACTAAAAAACGGGGATAGATCTTCTAAAGCAGCCTCTGCCAGTTTCCGATAAGTCGTGATCTTGCCGCCAAATATAGATAACAAAGGTGCTTTTTTATGTTCAGCCTGTAATGCCAAGGTATAGTCACGTGTAATCGCTGAAGGATTATCAGATTCATCATCACATAAAGCACGTACACCCGAGTACTGGCTTACAATATCAGCTCGAGTTAACTGCTTTTTAAAATGTGAATTGGTCACTGTTAAGAGGTAATCAATTTCTACCTCTGTGATCTCTACCTTTTGTGGATCACCTATATATTCCTGATCTGTCGTACCAATCAGTGTATATTTTTCTAAATATGGAATTGCAAACACGATGCGTCGATCTTCGTTTTGCATAATGAAGGCTTTATGGCAGTCATATAATTTTGGCACAACAATATGACTTCCTTGGATCAATCGGATTTGATAAGGCGATTCTAAATTTAGGTTTTCTCTAATAATTTCTTCAACCCAAGGACCAGCTGCATTCACCAAAGCTCTTGCACGTACCTGATAAAACTCTGCTCCGCTTTGTAACTCCAGATGCCACAGCTCTTGTTCCCTATAAGCTTTAATACAACGCGTACGTGTTACGACTTTGGCACCTTTCTCTTTGGCCTGTAATGCATTTAACACTACAAGACGTGCATCATCTACAGTACAGTCAGAATATTCAAAGCCACGTGTGATAGCTGGTTTTAAAGGACTATCTTCTTTGAAGTAAATAAGATTTGATCCTAATAGTTTTTCTCGTTTTCCCAAATGATCATAAAAAAACAAGCCCGCCCGAATTAACCATGCAGGGCGTAAATGTGGTCGATGAGGCATAATAAAGCGCATGGGTTTAATAATATGTGGAGCTTTAGCCAACAACACTTCACGCTCTGCTAAGGCTTCTCTAACCAATCTAAATTCTTTATGCTCTAAATAGCGTAGACCACCATGAATTAATTTACTGCTAGCAGATGAGGTGTGACTAGCTAAATCATCTTTTTCACATAAAAATACCGATAGTCCACGGCCTGCAGCATCATTAGCAATACCAACACCATTAATACCGCCACCGATCACGGCAATGTCATATATTTTTAAATAATCATTAGGGTGTATTTTCATTTCTCATTTTCTTTTTATTGTTGATCTTATAAAAATTAAAACATCAAATGGAAGAAACAACAATCAAAAAAGTAGAATAATCAATTTTAAATAACCAAGTATTTAACCCTTAATTGATCATCCTACTATCGAATTCAACCAGTTAAAGAACGAATTAATCCTCAGCCCAACTTTGACTACGCTTAACTGCCTTGAGCCAACCTTTATAAATAATTTCTGATTGTTCAGAAGACATTTTTGGCTCAAATACCTTTTCTATGGCGGATTTATTTCTTAACTCATGTAGATCTTGCCAGAAACCCGTCGCCAGTCCAGCAAGAAAAGCTGCCCCCAAAGCTGTGGTTTCTTTCATTATTGGACGTTCTACTGGTGTCGCTAAAATATCGGCTTGAAATTGCATCAAGAAATTATTTTCCGTCACTCCCCCATCAACACGGAGTGTACGGAGCTTTTCTTCTGCATCTTGCTGCATTGCATCCAAAACATCTCGGGTTTGAAAAGCAATAGACTCTAAAGTTGCACGAATAATATGTTCAATACTGGCTCCACGTGTGAGACCAAAAATTGCTCCTCGCGCAGTTGGATCCCAATACGGTGCGCCCAACCCTGTAAAAGCAGGTACAACATATACACCGTTACTGTCTTTCACACGTGTTGCATAAAGCTCAGAGTCTTTAGCATTCTTAATGACCTTTAATTCATCGCGTAACCACTGAACGCAAGAACCACCATTGAACACGGCACCCTCTAAGGCATAGTTCACCTCACCACTCGCACCACATGCAATAGTAGTTAGTAATCCATGTTCTGAACGTACAATCTTCTTACCTGTGTTCATTAATAGAAAACAGCCTGTGCCATAGGTATTTTTTGCCTGACCAGATTCAACACACATTTGACCAAACAGTGCGGCTTGTTGATCACCTGCGATTCCTGCGATGGGGATACCAACTTCTTGCCCACTAATGGTATGTGTATATCCATAAACCTCAGATGAGCTACGCACTTCGGGTAACATTGCTCGAGGAATATCTAAAGCTTGTAAAAGTTTTTCATCCCATTCAAGCTTTTCAATATCAAAAAGCATGGTTCGCGAAGCATTGGTAAAATCAGTGACATGGACTGCGCCATTGGTTAGTTTCCAGATTAACCAAGTGTCCACCGTACCGAACAATAATTCACCTCGCTCAGCACGTTCACGACTTCCTTCAACATGGTCTAATATCCATTTAATTTTTGTGGCCGAAAAATACGGATCAATCACCAAACCCGTTGTTTTACTTATGTATTCTTGCAATCCTGCTTTATGTAGTTGATTGCATATCTCAGTCGTTTGTCGACTTTGCCAAACAATCGCATTGTAAATCGGCTTGCCCGTTTTTTTATCCCAAACAACTGTGGTTTCCCGCTGATTGGTAATCCCAATTGCTGCAACTTGTTCACTCTTAATGCCTGCTTGAGCTAATGCTTCTACCCAAACAGCACTTTGCGTAGCCCAAATTTCCATAGGGTCATGCTCAACCCAGCCAGGCTGAGGATAAATCTGAGTAAATTCTTTTTGAGCAATACTTACAACGTTAGCATCATGGTCTAAAACAATTGCTCTTGAGCTTGTTGTTCCCTGATCAAAAGCAACAATATATTTTTTCGGGCAATTTGACATCTGAATGTCCCTTTCATTATTCACACACATCTAGTCCACAATGCCAAGACATCATGCCTAACTATATTTACTTAAAATTTTCTTTGGAATATATCATTATTTTTAAGGGGTATAGGTTTTCTTCGCCCAAACTCTACTCATTCTTTATCAATTTTTACTACTTGGAAAAAAATAATATGCCAAAGATCCCAACAATATTATAAACGTGAGCTGATCGGCTAATTTGAAATCACATAAATATTCAACTTATTCCTTTGCTTAAATAATAAACATTGTTTTACAGACATAAAAAAAATAAAGTGAAATACTCCTCTAGAAAATATGTAAAAACGGAATAAATCTTCTCTCTTTTAGCATTCAACCCAAGCGAAACATGGAGCGACTCATGGTTGATCAACCTTCTACCGCAACAACTCCACATTCTAATTTAGATACAAAAACTCGTCTAAAATCAATTTTGGGCGGTTCTGCCGGTAACCTTGTCGAATGGTACGACTGGTATGTATATGCAGCATTCACGCTCTATTTTGCTCATGCTTTTTTTCCAAAAGGTAGCCAGACGGCTCAACTCCTTCAAGCGGCCGCAATTTTTGCTGTAGGCTTTTTAATGCGCCCGATCGGTGCATGGATTATGGGAATCTATTCCGACCGTAAAGGACGCAAGGCGGGTCTTACGCTTTCAGTCACTTTAATGTGTATAGGTTCGCTGCTTATTGCCGTGACGCCAAGTTATGAAAGTATTGGTGTATTTGCCCCTCTTCTTTTAGTTGTCGCCCGTTTAATTCAAGGCTTAAGTGTAGGCGGTGAATATGGTGCTAGTGCTACCTATTTAAGTGAAATGGCTGAAAGAAATCGACGTGGTTTTTTCTCTAGCTTCCAATATGTAACATTGATTGCTGGTCAGCTCACAGCCCTATGTGTTCTATTAATATTACAAATGGTATTAACTGAAGAACAACTACATGATTGGGGATGGCGTATCCCATTCTTTATAGGTGCTTTACTCGCGATTGTAGTTTTCCGCATTCGACGTGGCCTATTAGAAACTCAATCTTTTAAAAATGCTCAGGCAGAAACAGACCAACCAAAATCAGGCATGTTTGCTTTATTTAAACATTATCCGAAAGAAGCGTTCACAGTATTGTTTTTAACCGCTGGCGGGACTTTAGCTTTTTATACTTACACGACTTATCTGCAAAAATATTTGGTCAACACATCTGGATTCACCAAACCTGAAGCCACTCAAATTACAACTTTAGCGCTATTTATTTTTATGTGTCTACAGCCTGTAGCGGGTGCTTTATCGGATCGCATTGGTCGAAAACCCCTTATGATTTTCTTCGGAATAACAGGTGTTTTATTCACATACGTTCTATTCGATGCACTCGCAAATACACATAACTACTGGACAGCTTTCTGGTTATGTTTTGGGGGTCTCGTAATGGTGACTGGTTACACTTCAATTAATGCCGTAGTTAAAGCTGAGCTCTTCCCTGCACACATTCGCGCTTTAGGAGTTGCATTACCTTACGCGATTGCCAATACGTTATTTGGCGGAACAGCAGAGTTCTTTGCTTTAAGTTTTAAAGAAGCTGGGCATGAATCTTGGTACTTTATTTATGTAAGTATCATGATCTTCATTTCTCTCATTATTTATATTTTTATGAAAGATACCAAGCATCATTCAAAAATCAAAGAACATTAATACTTTACTAATAAGGGCTAATATCGTTCGCCGATGTTAGCTCAAATCATGAGATTAAGCCCCAACAACCTTTGTATTTTATGAGATACTAGCTATAAGAAAATAAGGACGATACTGATGAATAGAAGTATTTTATGCTTGGCATTAAGTAGTATGTTTGTTTTAACTGCTTGTCAGACTACCCCTCGACAATATAATGGTTCAACTGGATACCAGATTGAAAACCAAACAAAAACTTCGGCGACTTTAGCTTACACTTTAGCGGGTCGTAATAACCAGCAACTCGATGAACGTAAATTACAACGCGCTTGTCAGAATGTGCTAGGTGCTCAGAAAGTTTATAAATTATCAATTTTGAGTATCAATGAAATTCCTAATCCAGCGAAAGATGAGCATTATGGAATTCAACTCGGCGAAACTCGTGCTTCTTTTGGCTTATCAAATACACCTAGCTTAAATAATGGTGAAGACTATGCGACTCGCCAAGCGCTTGAAGCACGTCCAAGCACACTAAAAGTTGTTCGTTATACTTGTTCATAAAATAAAAAAAAGACGCTGTTCTTTTACAGCGTCTTATAAAAACTTACATTTCTAAACTCTTTAGCTTCATCTAGATCTGGCCATGTAGAAGCACTTCTTTCTTCAATTTTTTCATATTTGGGATGACTAAAGTTTTTAACACGGCTATCAGCCACCCAGACTTCTGGCGCAAACTTTAAAAATTCATCTAAGAAAAAGCGGTTACATTGATCGTATAAAACATCAGCTGCCAATAAAATATCAACATGCTCAGCCTTATATAAATCATCTAAATATTCTAGCTCAACATTATTAAGTAAAGCGTTTTCACGGCAAGCAGCAAGACTAACTTGATCAATATCACAACAAATTACTCTTTTAGCACCAGCCATTTTAGCTGCAATTGCGACTACACCAGAACCAGCTCCGAAATCCAAAACAACTTTATCTTTAACATGTTGCGGCTCTGCAAGTAACCACTGTGCCATTGCTAAACCAGATGCCCAACAAAAAATCCAATACGGCGTATCATTCCAAATACGGCGAATAACTTCATCATCCAATCGATCAGTTGGAAAAACTGGTGGAATCAACCATAAAGAAATAGGCGTTTCAGGCAACTGTTGTACCATCAACTCACAATTGGGAATAACTTCATTTAGTGCTTGCAGTAAATGTTCAGGGGCTTTAGACAGTTGAAAGGTGCAGCTCATAAATAAGCTCAACAATTTATAATTACTATTTGATCATCTACATCGCGAGCAAGACTAAAACAGCGGCTTATAACATGATAGCGTTTAGTTACTAAAAAATACGTTAGTTCAATTCCAATGTATTAATTACAGCAACCGTTTTGGTCTTGCGTAGCTTCGCTACTCATCCCGAAAGAAAAGTAACATACGAGCTCCTAACATTTGCGTTAAACGGTAGGACGCCGTCGTGAATAAATTAAATTAACCTAAAGCTTTTTCAGCAGCTTCTACAGTTTGACGGATCAAAGTTGTAATGGTCATTGGACCAACACCACCTGGTACTGGTGTGTAAGCAGAAGCAATTTCTTCAATACCTTGTAGTTGAATATCGCCTACGCCACCGCCATCACGAGGATGGAAACCAGCATCTACAACTACTGCACCTTGTTTAATCCAATCTTTTTGGATAAGTTCAGCTTTACCAACTGCACCCACAATAATGTCAGCCTGCTTCACAAGCTCAGGTAAGTTTTGTGTGCGTGAATGGCAAATCGTTACTGTTGCATTCGCTTGCAAAAGCATCATTGCCATTGGTTTACCTAAAATTGCAGAACGACCAACTACAACCGCATGTTTACCAGCAATTTCGATATTATTTTCTTTTAAAATGGTCATGATGCCCGCAGGAGTTGCTGAACCATATGCAGCTTCACCCATAGCCATACGGCCAAAACCAAGACAGGTTACACCATCAACATCTTTAGCTAATGAGATTGCATCAAAACATGTGCGCTCATCAATTTGCTCTGGAACTGGATGTTGTAAAAGAATGCCATGTACATCTGGGTTAGCATTAAGTTTTTCAATTTCAGCTAATAATTGTTCTGTTGTCGTTTCTTGTGGCAATTCAATTTTTAAAGAGTCCATGCCTACTCGACGGCAAGCATTTCCTTTCATGCGTACATAAGTTGCAGATGCGCCATCATCCCCAACTAAAATAGTCGCCAAAATTGGGGTACGACCTGTTTTAGCTTTTAAAGCTTCAACACGTACTGACAAATTTTCTTCAATTTGCTTTGCTAATGCGCGACCGTCTAAAACCAATGCCACAGCACATCTCCAAGGTAGACATGAATTTAATGTGCCAATAATACATGATTATTTGGACAAATTTATTCTAGATGTTGCTTTTATGTTCATCTTATCTCAAAACAGTATTGTTTTTTTTGTAAAGGTTGCTAATATGTGCATCACCAAATGTAGGCGGGGTGGCAGAGTGGTCATGCAGCGGACTGCAACTCCGTGGACGCCGGTTCGATTCCGACCTCCGCCTCCAAATTTGGTAAAGCCCGGGTGGTGAAATAGGTAGACACAGGGGATTTAAAATCCCCCGCCCACAAAGCGTGCCGGTTCGAGTCCGGCCCCGGGCACCATTTTCTAGTACAGAAATTGGTGTCATAAAGAATCCAGCGAAAGCTGGTTTTTTTATGTCTAAAAAAAGGATGCTTATTAGCATCCTTTCTCGCCCCATATATTTAAGCAGTTTTTTGCTTGTCTTTTTCAGGTGTTAAACTCGCATCCAACACCAATTGATAGCTTCGACTAGAATCTACTTTATATTCTGGATTTTTAATTGAATCTACAAAAATCCAATCCGACTGCGCCTGCTTATCATCAAGTGTAACCATCAAATAACCACGCTGATTTAAATTACAATATGCCAATTCATCGATAAGCGTAGTAAAGGCAAATTCAAACTGTTGTAGCTGAGCTAGTGGAATACTTAAATATTTTTCAAGACCCGGGGAAGAAACCGAACTTGTCGCCAGTTCAACACCAACATATTCGCCCTTTTGGCTATATAAGTAAGATGTCCACGCATTATGAGTATCACCCGCCAAAACAATAATTTTCTTATTAAACTCTGCCAATTTGCCATACAAAAACTCTCGCTCAGCATAGTAACCATCCCAAGCATCGAGGTTATAGGGAACTAAAGTTGTGACTCGCGCTTTTTCTTGAACGGTTAAAGTTGGATCACCTTGCTCTAATCGTAATTTTAATGTGACTAATTCTGTAATTTGCGCATTCATTTTAGCTAACGTATCCGGCGAAGTTCCACCTGAAGTAATTTGCCCCAACGATGCCAACAACTCAGCTGGAATCCACATTTTACTCATTAAGACTTGCTGACCAATCACATTCCATTTTGCTGTAGATTGCTTTAATTTATCGACCAGCCAATCCCTTTGCGTATATCCCATTAAAGTACGCTTTGGATCTGTTAAATCAGCCTGAAACTTTTGAGCATCTAAACCTGAAGCTGTAATGTAATCTTTATATTCAAGCTGTTTATCTCGCGCAATAATACGTGTATCTAACATGGTTAATTGAACCAGCGAACCGAAGTTAAACTGACGATAAATATTTAAATGATCGGTACTAGAAACTGGGCGAATCGGCATCCATTCAAAATAAGCTTGTAGAGCAGCTAATTTACGCTCCAAGAAAGGACCCTCATTACTTTGATGATTCTCTGCACCTTCGCGCCAAGTATCATTCGCTAACTCATGGTCATCCCAAACTACAATAAAAGGATGACGCTGATGAACCGCCTGCAAGTCTTTATCTTGACGATAAAGCGCATAACGTTTGCGATAATCATCTAATTTAATAATTTCTTTATTATTATCGGACGGTAAAGTACGACCCAGCTTTGCGGCATCTTCTGTCGCATAGCCATCAGCCCCATATTCATAAATATAATCGCCCAAATGAATGACTACATCCACATTCTGTTTTGCCATTTCACGATAAACGTAAAAATAACCCGCAGGATAATTAGAACAAGAACATACTGCGAAGCTGACCTTATTGGTAGTTACAGGTAATGTTTTTGTTTGCCCTACTGGCGAGACTTTGCTACCAAATCGAAAGCGATAATAATAAGTCATACCCGCTTGTAGACCTGTTGCATCCACCTTCACGGTAAAATCGTCAGTTTTAGTCGTTTGAACCGTACCAGTCTTTAAATTCTGCTTGAACTGATCATCCGCAGCAATTTCCCAAGTAACTCTAAGACGCGCATTAAGGTCTACTGGTGTTAACCGCGTCCATAAAATTACTTTATCTTGCAATGGGTCGCCGCTCGCAACTCCATGTAAAAAATCTGCTTGTGTTTCTAAACCCTCCTCATCGGAACCATCATTACACCCCGTAAAAGCTACAGGCAAAGATAGCGCCCCAAAACCGAACAGACTTTTTTGAATTAATTCTCGGCGTGAAATTTTCTCTGACATAAAATTACCTAAGTTTTAAGCAATGAGTGTCTTAAATTTAGGTAGATAAGATGAACAACTGATCTCAGTTTAATGAACAAATCATGACACAAATTGGTTAATTTATATAAATACCAACAAGAACTGATTGAAAATAAAGCAAACTCTCTGATTTTCTCTTGCCAATCGCGCACTTGTCCTCTATTATTGCGCACATGCCCGGGTGGTGAAATAGGTAGACACAGGGGATTTAAAATCCCCCGCCCACAAAGCGTGCCGGTTCGAGTCCGGCCCCGGGCACCATTTTCAAATATTGAATTTGGTGCTACAAAGAATCCAGCGTATGCTGGTTTTTTTATGCCTAATCAAAATGAATTTTATGATAAGAATATTATTACTCGTTTGCACTACCCTTTTTATAACAAAGGTTTACGCCACTGATCTTTTCTCTGGCACCCTTTCTTTCAAAGACAACCATTGGTATTTTTCACGTTGCTCTATCACCAAAGATGATTATTTAGTTAAAGCACCCGAACAGATAATAGATAAATTTAAAACGCTGGAACAAAAACGAGAAACTTATTGGGTCAGTTTGTTAGCGGACGTAGATTATCAAGAGATATGGTGTTTTAATTTTAAAAGTTAAAGAAATAGACGAAATACATTTAAAGGCATCTTGCCACTTATTAGATGTATTTGAAGATATTGAAAATCGAGAGTAATCACCACTCTCGATTCATCACCAGCTCTTCCATTTCAAGGTCTAAATATCCAGCTTCCTGTGCTACCATCATCATTGCTTCAGCAATATAGTCAGCAGCACTATCATCTAACGAAGAATCTAGATCTTCGAACTGAGGTTTCATTTCATTGATTTCAATTACAGTTTGATGAGCATATCGATAAATATCCTGCTCAGCTAAAGCAGGCTTCTGAACTTTTTTAGCAAATTGTTCAATGAGCTGCTTGAGTTCAGCGACCAAAATATCTGGATAATATTCATCATCAAACATCGGGAGAAGTAAGTCTTCGAACATACAAAAGTTTACACAACAGCAAAAACTTGCCGCTTATAACATATTTTCAAAAGAATAACGATATTTTTCCCTGACTCAATCATCTAGCTCATTAAATTAATGAGCTATGACCTGATTTTATAGAGCCTACTTTGCTAAGCTTGTATCATCGCCTTCCAAACTAGAATTGCATCAGTCATTGCTTTCACGTCATGTGCTCTGACAATGGATGCTCCTTGCTGAATACTAAGTAAATGCCCCGCAACGCTTCCTACCGCACGCTGATCTGCAGTTACACCTTTTAATGCTTCACCAATAAAACGTTTACGAGAAAGGCCAGATAAAATTGGATAACCCATTTCACCGAGCTTCCAAAATTCTTTGAGTAGTCTTAAATTTTGCTGCGCATTTTTTGCAAAACCAAACCCAGGATCAATAATAATATTATGTTTTTTCACACCTGCATTTAAAGCTTCTTTCACGCGCTGCTGAAGCTCTGCTATAACATCTAAGGTTACATCTGTATATTGGTCCAACTGATTCATTGTAGTAGGCTCACCACGCATATGCATGATCACTACAGGTATATCCAGATCTGCTGCCGTTTTTAGAGCATTGGGACGAGTAAGCGCACGTACATCATTCCAAATATGTGCTCCTGCTTCTTTCGCTGCACGAATAACATCAGGCTGACTCGTATCAATTGATAGAACAATATTATGTTTAGCTAAAGCTTCAACTACGGGCACAACTCTTCGTATTTCTTCTTCTATGCTTACTTCAGATGCCCCTGGACGGGTAGACTCTCCACCAATATCAATAATGGTAGCACCTTGCTCTATCATGGCTAGCGCATGAGCAATCGCTTGATCTATTTGATTATGCTTTCCACCATCACTAAAAGAATCTGGTGTGACATTTAATATACCCATAACGTGAGGCTGTGATAGATCTAACTGAAGCTGTCCACACTGTAAAATTTGTTGAGGCAAAGGCATTAGTTGCATAAAAAGCTCCAGTTTAAAATCAGGCTGTATTTTAGCAATTATCATCTATGTATGGTGTTGATTTGTTTTCAGCTTTTAACAAAATCAAACCCATAAAAAAAGCCACATGACTGTGGCTTTTTTATTAACTAATTAGTTCATTGCTGGCAATGGTGGCGGTGTAGATGGACCATCTTTTGGTGGTTCAAATGCAGCCACTGGGTTTTCAGCAACATATACTTTAGGCGGTTGTGGCTCACGACCTTCCATAATGTCACGGATTTGATCACGATCAATTGTTTCCCATTCCATCAAAGCTTTTACCATCGCGTGTGCAATATCTTTATTACTTTCCAAGATATTACGGGCAACTTTGTATTGCTCATCAAGAATACGACGTACTTCTTCATCAACTAACTGTTGAGTTGCTTCAGAAATCGTACGACTTCCTACATTACCAAAGAAACCATTTTGGTTTTCATCTTCGTAAACCATTACACCCATTTTGTCAGACATACCGTACTTCGTAACCATTGCACGTGCCATTTTAGTAGCTCGCTCAAAGTCATTTGAAGCACCAGTAGATTGCTGTTGGATAAATACTTCTTCAGCAATACGACCACCAAACAAAATTGCAATTTCGTTTAGCATCTTGTCTTTATAGTGGCTAATTTGGTCTTGTTCAGGTAACTGCCAAGTTACACCTAAAGCCCAACCACGCGGCATAATCGTTACTTTATGAACAGGATCTGTACCCGGTAAAATCTCGGCAACAATCGCATGACCCGCTTCATGATAAGCAGTTGCACGACGCTCTTCTTCACGTAGAACCATCGATTTACGCTCTGGTCCCATGTAGATTTTGTCTTTTGCATCTTCAAAGTCATGCATGTCGACAGTGTTCTTATTACGACGTGCAGCAAATAATGCAGCTTCGTTAACAAGGTTTGCCAACTGTGCACCAGAGAAACCTGGAGTACCACGAGATAGAACTTTAACATCCACACCCGTAACTGAAGGTAATTTTTTCAAATGTACATTCAGAATCTGCTCACGACCACGAATGTCAGGTAAACCTACCATTACTTGACGGTCAAAACGACCTGGACGCAATAATGCTTTATCCAAGACATCAACACGGTTCGTCGCAGCAATTACGATCACACCTTCATTACCTTCAAAACCATCCATCTCTACAAGCATTTGGTTTAAGGTTTGTTCACGCTCATCATGACCACCACCTGTACCTGAACCACGATGACGTCCTACTGCATCAATCTCGTCAATAAAGATAATACACGGCGCATGACGTTTAGCTTGCTCGAACATATCACGGACACGGGACGCACCCACACCCACGAACATTTCGACAAAGTCAGAACCTGAAATGCTGAAGAAAGGAACTTTAGCTTCACCAGCAATTGCTTTGGCTAATAACGTTTTACCAGTACCCGGAGGACCAACCATAAGTACGCCACGAGGAATAGTCGCGCCCAAACGTTTGAATTTTGCAGGGTCTTTTAAGAAATCTACAATTTCAACAACTTCTTGTTTTGCTTCATCACAACCAGCGACGTCAGAAAAATTGACTTTGATTTGATCTTCAGAAAGCATTTTTGCTTTCGACTTACCAAAACTCATCGGTCCATTTTTTCCGCCTGCACCACCACCCATGTTACGCATAAAGAACATGAATAACAGAATGATTAACAGTACAGGGAAACTAGCAATGAGAAGTTGCATCAAAATGCCTTGACGTTGAGGAGCAGTTCCCTCTACAACAACATTTTGCTTATTTAAGCTCGGCATAAGCTCAGTGTCTTCAACTTGTGGACGAACAGTTTCAAACTGTGATCCGTTAGTTTTTTCACCATTAATATTTAAACCGTCAATTGTGACTTGCTTAATTTGGCCAGCATTCACCGCTGCAACGAAATCTGAATATTTCATCGCAGTAGGCTTATTGCGGTCACTGATATTACTGAAAATTAAAATCAGAACACCAAGTATTATTAGCCACAATACGGCATTCTTGAAGTAATCGCTCAAAGCTTTATTCCCATATCGATCTAATTTGATCATGCCCAATCTTGGCTGATCGTCATAAAAACAGCAACTGTATTGCTTGCGGATAACCTAAAAGTACAAAATGCACAATTTTTAGGAGCTTGGCAAGTAAACTTTATTGCAATGCTTTCTTACGCCCTTGTCCAACCAAAAAAACTTCTTTAGAGCGCGCCCGAGAAGCTGCT
This sequence comes from Acinetobacter sp. C13, assembly GCF_016809775.1. NCBI lineage: Bacteria > Pseudomonadati > Pseudomonadota > Gammaproteobacteria > Moraxellales > Moraxellaceae > Acinetobacter > Acinetobacter sp. C13. The sequence goes on along the minus strand of NZ_JAFBJL010000002.1, from coordinate 19,526 downwards.
GGTTTTGCTGTCTTTAACACATCAAAACTATCAACCACTTGTTTACGAAACTCATCAAATCCTGCGCCTTGGAACACTTTAACCACAAACTGTCCATTAGGACCAAGAACCTTTTGAGCAAAATCTAAAGCCAGTTCACATAAGTAAATCTGTCTAGGTTGATCAACAGCCCTATTACCTGATGTATTGGGGGCCATATCAGAAATTACAATGTCTACTTGTCGCCCATTTAAAATATTTAACAATTTTTCAAATACAGCTTCTTCTCTAAAGTCGCCTTGTAAGAAAGTGACATCAGGCAAAGCATCCATAGGCAAAATATCGGAAGCAATCACTAAACCTTTGCTACCCACAAGTTTTCCAGCAATTTGAGACCAGCTACCAGGAGCTGCACCCAAATCGACTACCGTCATGCCTGGCTTGATCAACTTATATTTTTCTTGGATTTCAAGAAGTTTATATGCTGCTCGCGCACGATACCCTTCCTTTTGTGCTTTTTTTACAAAAGGATCGTCTAGATGTTCCCTCATCCACGCACGACTACTTTTCGACAATTTCTGGTTTGTAATGCGTGTTGCCATAACTCACTAAATATCAAAAAAACTTCTGATCGTTCATTGTACGTGAAAATTACTCTCATTACAGTACGGATGTAGCGTAATCTCACCAAGTTTTACAGTTTTTTTCCAATAATGTTGATCGATTATTTATACAGTTTTTCGTACATCTGAATTTAAGTTTTTTGCTATACTAAGTCGTTTTTAAAATCAGGTATTTTTAATGGCCGCTTTATCTATCCATGAACGTAAACGTTTACGTCAAATTGGTCATGTGCTTAATCCGGTTGTCATGATTGGTGGACAAGGCTTAACAGATGCTGTTATCGAAGAAACTCTTCGTGCTTTAAACGACCACGAACTTATCAAAGTTAAAGTTGCTGGTGAAGACCGTGAAGCACGTACTGCTGTAATTGATGCAATTGTAGAAGCGACTGGCGCAGAAGCTGTGCAAAAGATTGGTAAAATTGTTTTACTTTACAAAAAAGCAGCTAAACAAAACCAGCATTTGTCTAATCTTGTTCGCCACGCTCATTTAGCAAACTAAGTTGATTTGACAAACTATGGCAAGTTACGAACTTTCAGCTTTTGATCGTTTTCATGCTGTTTCTGTTGTTGGCGCAATTGAACAGCAAGCACCGCACACCTTAAATGTCGGTTTTTGGATTCGTGATCCAAATCAACTCATTGTCTGGCCCCAAGAAGTCGCGGCTCATCCTCGTCAGGATTTTTTGTGGGAAGAAACTTGTTTCGAAATTTTTGTTGGCGTGCATGATGAAGATTATTATCGGGAAATTAACCTTTCCCCTTCTCAAGCATGGCAGTCTTATCAGTTTGAAGAATATCGCTACCCAGAAAGTATGCCTCCCCTTGCTGCTTACGATATCGAACTGAACCATCTCAAGCGTACTCATTATGGCTTAAATGTTAGTCTTGATTTGGGACAATTTATGCAAAAGCATCGCTTGAAATGGGCAAACCTCTATTTAGGTTTAACTGCAGTTTTAAAAACCAAAGAAGGTATGCAGTACTATGCAATGCAGCATAGTGGAAAAAGTGCAGATTTCCATAATAAGCGTGACTGGTTACATCAGTTTTAAAAGTAAAAAAGCGAGAAATTAATTCTCGCTTTTTTATAGCTGGGTAAAAGCTAAGATCATTAGTTATCTCGTGCTTTATTCCAAGCTTCAACTGCATTATTTTTAGTACGCTTAATACTTTCACTTAAAGAATCTTTGTGCTTCAAAGAAATCTGGCTAATATCACCTTTAAGTTCTTTACTGACTTTAGTCAAATCTTCGATAAGCGCGTTAATTTCTGCTTTCAAAGCATTTTTAAGTTCAGATAGTCCTTCTTGTGAAGTGCTAAACTGAGCTTTAATCACATCAAGACGTTGTAAAATATCTTGTTTAATTTGAATAAATTGATTTTGAATATTCTTGTTTAACTCATGAGTTTCAGCTTCAATTTTTTCTTGAGTTTCACTTAAAACCTCTTTGACCTGCTCTTGAGTTTCAGTGATAGCTTCTTTCACCTGAGTTTTCGCTTCTGTAGCAACTTCTTTAATCTGCTCAGTTTTCTCTGCAACACTTTCTTTTACTTGCGCAGTTTTAGCAGTGACTGTTCTTTTTGCTTTAGTTGTAGTAGCAGCTACGGTTTCTTTCACTTCATTCACCTCAGCTTTTACTGAATCAACTACAGCTTGAGCTTTCTCGCTCACATCTTTTGAAACTTGATCATTACTCATGCTATTTCCTCATATTGTTTATTTTTTAACTAGCAATACAATAAATCCAGTTCTAAAAATTCAGCCAGCAAATTGTTAGACAATTTATTAAAAGTAAATGATTCGGATGAGCACATAATTTTTTTGTAAAAATCAAGCAATGAATTATGTTTTTTAGCAGAAAATAAATAGACTTTTTAAGGTTCCATGCGTATAATGCGCTGTTAAGTTACAAGCGAGCAGACCGATAGGGAGGGGCATGTTTTATCACAACATCGCCTATCTTTTTTGGGTCTACTCGCTTTTTTACAGCCGAAATTCAGGAGCTTTGGTTTGAGCACCCCCGCCATTTTAGCCCTCGCAGATGGAACGATCTTTAAAGGAACGTCAATCGGCGCAACGGGAAGTACGACTGGAGAAGTCGTTTTTAACACAGCCATGACAGGCTATCAAGAAATTTTGACTGACCCAAGTTATGCACAACAAATTGTGACATTAACTTACCCACATATTGGAAACACTGGCTGCAACGCGGAAGACGTTGAATCTGGTCGTATCCATAAAGTATGGGCGAATGGTTTAATTATTCGTGACCTTCCACTACTACACAGCAACTTCCGTGCTGAACAGTCATTGAGTGAATATCTGCAAGCGCACAATGTTGTTGCAATCGCGGATATTGATACACGTAAATTAACACGTATTTTGCGTGACAAAGGTGCACAAAATGGTTGCATCCTTGCTGGCGAAAATATTACTGAAGAAGAAGCTATAGCCAAAGCTCGTGCTTTTGGTGGCTTAAACGGTTTAGACCTTGCAAAAGAATGTTGCGATCCAACTGGTTTTGAATGGTCTGAAGGTTCATGGACTCTAGGCCAAGGCTTCTCTCAACCTGAATTAAAATATCATGTAGTTGCATACGATTACGGTGTCAAAACCAACATCTTGCGTATGCTTGCAGACCGCGGTTGCAAGTTAACCGTTGTACCTGCAGAAACTCCGGCTGAAAAAGTATTGGCACTTAATCCGGATGGCGTATTCCTTTCAAATGGCCCTGGCGATCCAGCTGCTTGTGATTATGCAATCGAAGCTGTAAAAACTATTGTTGAAACCACAACATTACCTGTATTTGGTATCTGCTTAGGCCACCAAATCTTGGCACTCGCTTCTGGTGCAAAAACTGTAAAAATGAACCATGGTCACCACGGTGCTAACCACCCTGTACAAAATCTTGAAGATGGTACAGTGATGATTACTTCACAAAACCATGGTTTCGCTGTAGATGCTGAAACTTTACCGGCTAACTTAAAAGCAACGCATAAATCATTGTTCGATGGCACCTTACAAGGGATTCACCGTACAGACAAACCAGCTTTCAGCTTCCAAGGTCACCCTGAAGCAAGCCCAGGTCCACATGATTGTGCCCCATTGTTCGATCATTTCATCGAACTTATCGAAGCATCTAAACAGTAATTAAGGAGCGAATAATGCCTAAACGTACGGATATTAAAAGCATCTTAATTATTGGTGCTGGCCCGATTGTGATTGGTCAGGCATGTGAGTTTGACTACTCAGGTGCTCAAGCGTGTAAAGCGCTTCGTGAAGAAGGCTACCGTGTTATTTTGGTTAACTCTAACCCAGCAACCATTATGACAGACCCTTCAATGGCTGATGCAACTTATATTGAACCAATTACTTGGCAAACAGTTGCACAGATTATTGAAAAAGAACGTCCAGATGCAGTATTACCAACTATGGGTGGCCAGACTGCGTTGAACTGTGCACTTGCACTTGATGAGCACGGCGTTCTTGAAAAATATAATGTTGAATTAATTGGTGCAACTAAAGACGCAATTGAGAAAGCCGAAGATCGTAAACTCTTCGATATCGCTATGCGTAAAATTGGCTTGGAATGTCCAAAAGCTGCCATTGCTGAAACAATGGAAGAAGCTTTAGAAATTCAGTCACGCTTTGGTTTCCCGGTAATTATCCGTCCATCATTCACAATGGGTGGTTCGGGTGGTGGTATCGCATATAACCGCGAAGAATTCCTTGAGATTTGTGAACGTGGTTTTGACCTCTCTCCTACTCACCAGTTATTGATTGATGAATCTTTAATTGGTTGGAAAGAATACGAAATGGAAGTTGTTCGTGACAAAAACGACAACTGTATTATCGTATGTGCGATCGAAAACTTTGACCCAATGGGCGTACACACTGGTGACTCAATCACTGTAGCACCAGCTCAGACATTAACTGACAAAGAATACCAATTGATGCGTAACGCTTCGGTTGCGGTTCTTCGTGAAATTGGTGTTGAGACAGGCGGTTCTAACGTTCAGTTCGGTATTAACCCGAAAGACGGCCGTATGGTTGTTATCGAGATGAACCCTCGTGTATCTCGTTCATCTGCGCTTGCTTCTAAGGCAACAGGTTTCCCGATTGCTAAAATCGCAGCAAAACTTGCTGTTGGTTATACCCTTGATGAATTGAAAAATGACATCACTGGTGGCGTAACTCCTGCAAGCTTCGAACCATCAATTGACTATGTTGTAACGAAGATTCCTCGTTTTAACTTCGAGAAATTCCCGCAAGCTGAACCAGTTCTTACTACTCAGATGAAATCTGTTGGTGAAGTGATGGCTATTGGCCGTAACTTCCAAGAATCTGTACAAAAAGCATTACGTGGTCTTGAAGTTGGTGTAAGCGGTTTTGATGAAAAAATCGAAGCTGGTGCAACAAATGCAAAAGAAATTATTCTAAAAGAACTTAAAGTTCCAGGTCCTGAGCGTATCTGGTACGTAGCTGACGCTTTCCGTCATGGTTTCTCTTTAGATGAAGTTTTTGAAGCGACTAAGATTGACCGCTGGTTCCTTATCCAAATTCAAGATATCGTTAAAACTGAAGCTCAAGTGAAAACTTTAGGTTTTGGTGACTTAAACGCTGACAACATCCGTTCGTTCAAGCGTAAAGGTTTATCTGACCTTCGTATTGCTCACCTTATGGGCATTTCACAAAAGCAATTCCGTAAGCAACGTTGGAACTTGGGTGTTTATCCAGTTTACAAACGCGTTGATACATGTGCAGCAGAGTTTGAATCTGGTACTGCATACATGTATTCAACTTACGATGAAGAATGTGAAGCAAATCCATCAAACCGTGACAAGATCATGGTGATTGGTGGTGGTCCAAACCGTATTGGTCAAGGTATCGAATTTGACTACTGCTGTGTACACGCTGCATTAGCTATGCGTGAAGACGGTTACGAAACAATCATGGTGAACTGTAACCCTGAAACTGTTTCTACCGACTATGACACATCTGACCGTCTATACTTCGAACCTGTAACACTTGAAGATGTACTTGAAATCGTACGTACAGAGAAGCCTAAAGGCGTAATCGTACAGTATGGTGGCCAAACTCCGCTTAAATTGGCACGTGCTTTAGAAGAAGCAGGTACTCCAATTATCGGTACATCACCAGATGCGATTGACCGTGCTGAAGACCGTGAACGTTTCCAACAAATGATCCAACGTTTACAGCTTCGTCAACCAAACAACAGCATTGTAAAATCTGCTGAAGAAGGTATCTCTGAAGCTGCAAAAGTAGGTTATCCGCTTGTTGTTCGCCCATCTTATGTATTAGGTGGTCGTGCAATGGAAATCGTATATAACGAAGAAGAACTTAAACGTTACCTTCGTGAAGCAGTTCAGGCATCTAATGAAGCCCCTGTTCTTCTTGACCGTTTCCTAGATGACGCAACTGAAGTTGATGTTGACTGTGTATCTGACGGTAAAGACGTTGTGATCGGCGGTATTATGCAGCATATTGAACAAGCTGGTATTCACTCAGGTGACTCTGCATGTTCGATTCCTCCTTATTCTTTATCTAAAGAAATTCAGGATGAAATGCGTCGTCAAACGATTGCGATGGCAAAAGAACTTGGCGTTGTTGGCTTGATGAACGTTCAGTTCGCTGTAAAAGGTGACGATATTTACGTTCTAGAAGTTAACCCACGTGCTTCACGTACAGTTCCATTCGTATCTAAGTGTATTGGTGATTCTTTAGCGAAAGTTGCTGCGCGTTGTATGGCAGGTCAATCTCTTGAGTCTCAAGGATTTACTAAAGAAATCATTCCAACTCACTTTGCTGTGAAGGAAGCCGTTTTCCCATTCGCTAAATTCCAAGGCGTAGACCCTATGCTTGGACCTGAGATGAAATCTACAGGTGAAGTGATGGGCGTAGGTAAAACATTTGGTGAAGCATTCTATAAAGCTGTTTTAGGCTCAAATGAACGCTTACCTGGTTTACCAACTGAAGGCGAAGTAAAACATGCTTTCTTATCAGTACGTGAATCTGACAAGAAATATATCGCTGATATCGCTAAGAAATTAGTTGAATATGGCTTCAAGCTTGTTGCAACAGGTGGTACTTACCAAGTGCTTAAAGAAGCAGGTTTAGAATGCGAATCTGTAAATAAAGTTACTGAAGGTCGTCCACATATTGTTGACCGCTTGAAAAATGGTGAAATACACCTTATTGTCAATACCACTGAAGGTAAACAGGCTCAATATGACTCTGCAATGATTCGTCGTGCTGCCCTACAAGGCAAAGTGTATTACACAACGACTATCAATGGCGCAGAAGCTGTTTGCCAAGCCTTTGCTGTGAAATTGCCAATGGATGTATACCGCTTGCAAGATTTAACTGTAGGTTAATTTTTTTACCGATAAGTCCCGTCACCTTATCGGTGGCGGGATTTTTTCATTTTTTTAACTGTGTTTTCTCAACTTAAGAGGGACCGAAATGCAACGTTATCCAATGACCCCTGAAGGTAAAATCGCCTTAGAGAAAGAATTACAACATCTGAAATCTGTTGAACGTCCACGTATTACTCAAGCAATTGCTGAGGCACGTGAACATGGGGACTTAAAAGAAAATGCAGAATACCATGCTGCTCGTGAACAGCAAGGTTTCTGTGAAGGACGCATCCAAGATATCGAAGGAAAATTGGGTGCTTCACAAGTCATCGATGTTAAGGACTTAGAACAAAACGGTCGTGTTGTATTCGGTGTTACGGTAACGATTGAAAACCTTGATACTGAAGAACGCAAGACTTATAAAATTGTTGGTGATGATGAGGCAGATTTTAAAATCAATAAAATCTCAGTGAACTCACCAATCGCACGTGGCCTTTTGAGCAAGAGTGAAGGTGATGAAGTAAAAATCGTTACTCCTCAAGGTGAAGTGGAATATGAAATCGTAAGTGTAGAATATCTTTAATTTTAAATAGATATGCTTTGTCTATAAGACCCCTCAATTGAGGGGTTTTTTATATTTCATACAATTACTAAAAATAATTTAATATAGTTTTTTTAAAAAACCTGATGCAAAGATTTGAAAAGCATTTAATGCTTCAGGGAGTACCTGTTCAGGATATTCACTAGACGCTACCCATAATGCGGCATTCATGGCGGCGCCATTTAAAAGCACTGCCGCCGCTTCTGGGTCTACAATTTTAATTCGATCCGTTGCTAATAGTTGTTCAACGCACCTACGGGTAGACTGCAAGCATCTGTTTTGACTAGGCCAATGCGCTGGATCACCTAGCACTGCAGGTCCGTCACGCAACACAATACGCTGAAACTCAGGATTCAAAGCATTTTGAATATAGGTCTGCGCTTCAAGTAACAATCCTTCCCAAAGATCATCAGGCTGCTCTAAATGCTGCTGGGCATATTCTGCCATTTGTGAATCAATTTGATCGACCACTGCAGCAAATAAACCACGCTTATCACCAAAATGATGGTAAAGCGCCCCACGAGTCAACCCTGCTTCTGCCGTGAGTTTATCCATTGAAGTATCTGCATAACCATATTCAGCAAATGCACGACGTGCTACTTCAATCAGTTTCTTACGGGTTTCCGCCATCTTTTGTTCACGAACAGACATGTCTTTTACCAGCTAATCATCACAAAAAATTTTAATTGACATACGGCTCGTATGTCAATTATGTTTACATACGAAGCGTATGTGAAATCTGAGCGACATTTACTGATTGGTATTTAAATACTGATGGAGAACAAAACTGATGAGAACTGCAATATTTCCTAAAGACCGCCATGCCTTATATGAACAGCATGGTTATTCAGCCGCAATTCAATCGAAAGATTTACTCTTTGTTTCAGGGCAGGTTGGTAGCCTTGAAGATGGCTCACCTGTACCTGATTTTGAAAAACAGGTAATACAAGCTTTTAAAAACTTAGCAGAGACACTGAAAGCAGCTGGTTGCACTTTCGATGATATTATTGATGTCACCACCTTTCATACTGATCCTGAACGGCAGTTTGAAAGCATTATGAAAGTTAAAAATCAAATCTTTACACAAAATCCTTATCCCAACTGGACCGCTGTGGGTGTAACTTGGTTAGCTGGTTTTGATTTTGAGATTAAAGTTATTGCACGTATTCCTCATAATAATTAATTCAAATTAGCACGTACTTTAGATTCATTGGCTGAGCTAAGATTATTGGTTCAGCTTGAATCGCAATTCGGTATAATGGTGTATTCCCTTTTTTATATCTCCCTTATGGCTGAAAAGTTAATTAACTCCCCTGTTCGTCATTGGTGCGAATTTGAGTTTATTTCCAAAACTGTGAAAAATCCAAATATCCATGTTAAAGGAAATTATTCTTATTATTCAGCTTATTGGGATCAAGGCTTTGAACGTTGTGTAGTACGTTATTTACATGACAAAGCTTCAACGCCAGAGAAACCGATTGACCAACTTTATATTGGCAATTTTGTTTGTTTTGGCGCTGAGTGTGTGATCATGATGGGTGGCAATCAACTTCATAGGCCAGATTGGATTTCGACTTTCCCTTTTGATACCCGAAGTTTTTTAGCGGCTGGTGACACTATAATTGCAGATGGTTGCTGGATTGGAAGCCGTGCAATGATTATGCAAGGTGTAAAACTTGGTGAAGGCGCAGTAGTCGCAACCGGAGCTGTAGTCACTAAAGAGGTGCCCCCCTATGCAATTGTAGGTGGAGTACCTGCGAAAATTATTAAATATCGCTTTCCTCAAGAACAAATCGACAAACTACTTGCTTTAAAACTTTATGATTTAGATGAGAAGCAAATTTTGAAAATACGTGAATATCTTCAAACTGATGATATATCTAGTCTATATGAATATATGGAAATTCAAGAATTATAGCCCTTCTTTAATATATGATTTCCAATCTTCCTCAAAACGATTTGAGTGATCAATGTTATAAATAGCTAAATCTTTAAGGAAATTTCTTAAAGTATATTCTCTTGAAGAACTATCACTACTACGTCTAGCTTGATCATATGCTTGCATTAATTTATCAATAATAGTTCCCTTTACTTGATAATCATATTCGAGAATAATTCTATACCACTCCGCATCTGAAATATTTTCCATACCATGCATACCTGCACTCAAATGATGCTTGCTTAGAAATTCTCGCTTATTTTTACATAGATAAGAAATTAATTTGTTAATAACTTTCTCTATATAAATTTGATGATTTGCAAATGGCTCTCCCCCCATGATATAGCTTAGTAAAATCAAATTTTTATTAGGATTATCAGTTCGTAACAATGCAAATTGATTAATTTTTCTTATAAATGCACGCGCATTGAGTTTTTTTTCAAGCTGTAAGGCCAAAGTAAAAAAATATAGTTCATTCACTTCATCTAAACTTGTTAATTCTCCGACTCTAAACAATTGTTCTTTAATTATATTTTCATAATGATAATCTGCAATATTAGATGGAAACTGAATTGTAAAATCTACAAACTTTTCTAAATAGTCACCTTGTATTTCCGAATCATATCCATAAAAAGTTTTTATTGATTGAAGTAATTGCGTTTTATTCATTACTAGAACAAAAACAATTTTTGGAGTATCAAAAAAATGCTTAATTCGTTCAATCAAACGGATAGCAAAATCAGGACGGCAGCGATCTAATTCATCTATTATAAAAACTAATGGCTTGTCCAACTTACTAACTGTCTCAGTTAAATATTTTTTGAAATCATTTAGTGTTTTCTTTTCAGCCTCATGCCTTGCAATTTTTTCTTGAATGCTTTCCTTAATACGATCACTTGCTTCCTCAGTTAGACTTTCTACTTCATCTTTTGCATTTTCGTAACCTTGCTGTAAAAGTCCACCTAAAAAACCAGCTCCAATTAAATGTAAGCCCATAGTAAGTGCTACTTTAGGCAAAGATGGTAATAGAGCTGTTCCAATAGATGCCGACAATTCGATTAGATTTTCCACATTTTTCTTAGTTTTTTTGTCTTTACTTAAGATATTTGTAATTTCTGAAGTTATTAATAAAAAAGGGTCATCTAAGTAATCATTAGCAAAAGCATCTAAATAAATTACATTATGGTCAGTATGCTCAAGGTGCTTTTGCCAATGTTTAACAAACCATGTTTTTCCCTCTCCCCAACGTGCATCTAAAGTAAGAACAGCTCCACACTGTAACCGATCAACATAGTTAGTTAATCTTTCTCCCAAATATTTTCGCCCCCAAAGGTCTCCCTCCCAAGCATTCTCAATATTATCTAAGTTTGTATTATTCCAATTAAGTTGGTGTAATTCGCTCATTGTATTAATTAGATAAAAGTAAAATTTATTACTCCAATATAGCATTTAGAATGATTGAACTAAAAACAAATAATTTAGATTGTTCTACTAGGTTTTTTTAAGTATTTAATGGGTTTAATATAGGGAAATAGCTATTATTTAAAGAAAGATTTAAGTCTAACTGAAATAAAATGATAAGGAAAATACTCATGTTATATCAACATATTCTAGTACCAATTGACGGTTCTGAAACTTCTATGGTCGCCATGAAAGAGGCCATTAAGCTGGGAAAAGCGTTAAATAGTAAAATTACAGTTGTACAAGTGATGGCACTTGACCCATTTATTGCTGATGTCTACGTAAAAACTGGCCAAACTAATGAGTTGATTGAACGTACAAGAACTTATTTGCTCGACATTTTAGAAAAAGCAAAACAAGAATTTGCCAACGAAGGCATTACTGTTGAAGCCAAACTGTTAGAAGGGTTTGTTGTACATGAGGAAATCATTCAAGCTGCTCAAGACTTAAATGCAGATCTGATTGTCATGGGTTCTCATGGCCGCACGGGAGTCCGAAAACTCGTGTTGGGAAGTGTTGCACAAAAAGTTTTAGGGGAAAGCCATATTCCCGTGTTAATTGTTCGCTAAAGTGAGACGCCTGTCTGGCTAAAGTGAGCAAGATAGGCTTCTATTTCTTAAAAGGCATAACCTCTTCACGCGATTGCTCAACCGTTATTGTTTTTTTACTTTTGAAAGCTTCCCAAGAATAATTTTTATAATTTAATTGCCATAAATAATATGGTTGTCCCACATCTTTAAATTGAATGTTTAGTATCATCCATGCCTCATCATGACAATGGGGCGATTTTTTATAATCTTGTTCTGAAAAACATGCTCGAATCATTTCTCGTGAAGAAAAAGCAATATCTTTTAGTGCAACTTGATACTCCCCATGAGGTTTGAGCTTAATGAAGTCAGCATTTTCTTCAAAACGCCCTCCTCCTGAGTAACCCGTAAACCATCTATTAACTACTGCGATTACAAACTCATTTTTATTTAAGGGATATAAAGCTGGAAAGATTTGTAATCCATCTGGTCCCAAATCATCGGTATGAGGCTCTTTATTATGATGTTGATAATCTTTAAAGTCCCATTGATCAACTACTTTATATTGATTATTTTGCTTCTTAACCTGAACAATTTGTGGACTTTCATCTATTAGGTAATAAATCGAATCTTGCATATTTTTTCCCTTCCACAGGATAGCTTCACCACTGCATTTCTGTCTCAGTTGCTTGCATATCAAATCTATGTCTTGCTGAGAAGCCTTTATATTTGCAAAAGGTTGAGTTGAAATATCCTTTTCAGCATAACTCACCTGCGCCATCAAACTTAAAAGTAATACTGCTCCACTACACCATTTATTATTCTTTTGCATGTGTATTTACTCTCTAACATAAATATTAAGGCTGCCAAGCAAACTGCTTTAAGTCAACTTTACCATTTAACAAATAAACACCTTCAGCTTCCAGTTTTAATTGCTGAATGTTTTCACCTTTTTCATTAAACTTACTTAGGCTAATTTTGCCTTGAGAATTAATTACACGATACCAAGGAACTTGATGATCAGCTTCAAGATGTTTCAAAACATAGCCGACTAATCTTGCATGTTTTGGTAATCCTGCCATACGAGCCACTTGTCCATAGGTTGCAACTTTTCCATAAGGAATCAAAGCAATGACTTCTAAAATTTGCCGATGTAGTTCATACTGAGTTGTCAAAATGGACTCCATAAAAATTGACATCATTCATATCATATAAAAAATTTTGAACAAAACTAAATGCAATCCAAGGTGGGCTTGAGGGAAATCTGCATGAAAAAAACATTACTGGTGATTACTGGCACTTTACTATGCGTTTCTTGTACTACACGCCCTCCTCTTCCTTTAGGAGAAACACCTAAAGTCTCTACAGATGGCCGCCCTATTATTCCAGTCACTTTTGTTTTTACAACCAACTCTCCAGAAGCTACAAAGTTTGATAATTATCAACAGATGCGTAAGGAAATTAAAATATTAAATAAATACTATGTAGATGATAAAAATAATAAAATTTTTAAATTTAAGTTACATCGTTATATTCCTTATGAAGAATTTTCAAAATTACATTGTGATTTAAAACAACAGATTAATCAGCCCTACCCAATTACGATTGAAACCATTCCTGCCAGTGTAAATACGTGTTTTCCGAAACGAACTGCAAGTAAAGAAGTGATTGTTTTTATTTATGATGCCTATTCAACAAAATGGAAATTTGAAGATGTAACGAGTAGAGCCTTTCGTAATAATGGCAAACCCTTTATTTTATTAGACTGGAATCGCCTCAATTATAATATTCAGGCTGGTAGCGTGCATGAAATGGGACATGTGTTTGGTCTAAAACATGTTTGTGCGCCAAAAGCTACAAAACGTACTCCAACCAACATCATGGCAAGCGCCGAATGTAAATTAGGCAGTGGTGGCTTAAGAAATTTAGGATTTACGCCGGTACAACTTCAAACGATTTTATCAACGTACAAACAATATCCCTAAAATTTAATTTCAATATAAGTCCCTAAGTTATCTTGGGTAGCGATGTAATTTTCAGGGGTCAGTAAAGATGTCATGTAGGTACTAGCTTTTAAGAAATCTTCAGCATCGACTGGATACGGCTGCCAAAATGTTTTCAAATTATTGGTGTAAATTGGATAAAGGTGAAGTAAGTCTTTTGATAAATCTAACCTTGCTATACAGCCAAATGGTAAAGCATTGTGTTTTGCATATTCGCCATTGCTATTAAACACAGCATTGCCAATACCAAATACGACTGGCTTTTGGTTGATGATCTGGACAGGTTGAATAGTATGGGCACCATGGCCAATGATCAGGTCAGCGCCAGCTTGGATTAGAATCGTAGCAAGCTTACTCTGTTCTTTCGTAATTGGCTTAAAGTCGACACCCCAATGGCAAATAACAATAATTTTATGTTCAGGATGAATCAGCCTATAGCGACCTATTTGTTCAAGCAAAACACCATTTAAACACGCGACCCCACTCTTATGACCTAAAGCATAAAAATCATAATCGAGATAGGCAGTGTCTCTGTGCCAGTATCCGTTAAAAATAGCATAACGCTTATTTTCAAAAGAGAGCTCAAAGTAGTTATGAGCATCTTTTTGGTTTACACCTGCCCCGATATAAGAAATGTTAGCCTGATCCAACTGTTGTAATGTATAGGTCAGTCCACGATCCCCATAGTCTTTTAGATGGTTGTTTGCCAACACCACATGATTAAGGTGAATATTTTTGAATGCTGCTAATGTTTGTTCAACATCAGCTTTAAGAATAAATGGCTTTTTATGACCTAAAGGAGATTGGTTTTCTAAAGAAAATACCGCTTCAAAGTTAGTAATATTTAAGTCATGTTCACCTAAAAAAGCTTTTATTTTCTCAAAAGAATAGTCATATCCATATTGTTGTAGAGCATCTTTTTGACCCTTTGACTTGCGCTTTTCTGTATAGATCTCCCCAAAATAAGTATCTCCCAAAATGTTGATAATGCCACTTGGGGCTGAGCAAACTCTAGGTTGTACCTTCTGTGCTTGAAAACAATGATAATAAGGAATCAAGTGCTCAGCACGATGAATATCATCTAAAAATGAAAAGAAACCAATCGTTTGGTTTTCTTCAAAGAACGTGAGATAAATTTTTCTAAAAGAATTTGTAAGATATAAGACCTCTACTACATTCTGTGCCATTAATGGTGTCTGAGGGAGATAAGACTTACCTTTAAAATTCAGCTCTTTTATAAAGAATTGTTTTCTGATTTCAGCTGGATAGCTATAAATTTTTCTGAGCAATAAAAATAAATGCTTTAGCTGATTTCGTAAACCTTCTTTTTTTAATGTTAAGTGATAGACATCAGCCCTTTCGGACAAAATTAAATGTGCTTTTTCACTTTTACCGAAGAGCATATTACTTAAAGCTTCTTTTACATCTACTGCTTGAGTAAAAATTAAGAACTGCAATAACTCGGTAAAAGTGTAATTTTCAGATGCTTTTAAACCTAAATTTTGCTGTCCAATTTGCTTACTCATATTTTGTGGCACAACATAGACATCTTGAGCTTGTACTTTTTTTTGCTGAAATTGCTCTAGTGCATAGTCGATTAGCAATAACGTGGAGATATCATCGTCAAATTCAAATTGCCATACAGCTTCATCAAAATTTGTAGTGTCGATATGTGCTAATAACTTGATTTCAACGGGTTGATACTTCATAGCTCATCACCTTTGTAATCTTTAACGTAAGCGATGTAACCCGATAAGTTATGCTCTTGGTCATCAATCCTTACTCGAAAACGATCATGGCGAATATAAAATGCATGTAAAATTTTATCTGGTCGTGCCATATACATCGCCATTTCCGGATAAAAAAAGCCTGTCGTTTGAAAATCAGCTCTAAATTCAATTAATTTTTGAAGCTCAGGCATATACGCCTGCTCAAAAAGTGCTGTACGTCCCTGCTCTTTTAAGCGGCTTACCATTTTATAAGCAGCCATTAACATTTCTAGTAAAGTCGCATAAGTCGTTTTTCGATTACGAATAAAAATAAAATGTTTTAAATAATTATTTAAACCAAAAATAAAATATTTATCTTCAGGGCATATTTTAGTGAGCTCATTGGTACAATAACTTAACCAATGGTCATGATATTTTTCATATCTCTTTTCAATAAAACATTCAAACATTAATTTAACAGTTTCTAATAATCTAGAATCTTGGTTAATTTGATATAACCTTAATAAAGCTAGAGCAGCTTCACCATCATAATAAATAATTCTGAATTTTTCTTTTAAATCATAATCTGGATAATTTAATACATGAGTTGTTGAGCCATTTGAATCGACTAATTTTAAAATACCATTTGCAAGTTTCTCTGCATATTTTTGATAATCAGTTTTTTGGGTAATTTCTTGATATTTAGTGAACATTAAAATAGCAGCCGCATTGGCACCTAATTTGATTTCAAACTCCCCTTCTTTACCATCAATCATAAAGCTGATTTCAGAGTCTTTTTCTTTATAAAAGTTGGTCAGCGCATATTGGATGGCAGCATGTATCTTGGGCCAATATTCTGGTTTGCTCTGCACTTCAAATGTTTCCAGCAACGCATACACAGAGGTACAGTGGCGTACCGTATTGTAGTTACGAATATCTCGATCATAGGCAGAAAAATAGCCATAGATAAATTTGCCATTTTCTTGAATTTGATCATGCAAAAATGCCGAATTTTTTTCAATTAACGACTGAAAATGCTGTTTCTTATTGCTCGAAATCGCCCTAATACCATTCGCATCATAACCGCTCGCTAAATTAATGAATTGCCCATTTTCATAAAATGCTGCGTAGGTATCAAAAGTCCAAATGTCTTGTAGCTCTTGTAGTTTAATCTGTGGTTTAGTCGCGTTATATTTTTGCTTAATTGCATAATTTAGGTTTGTTTCATCAAAAAAGTTGGGTTTGTCATAGCTCAAACCTCGTATAATTGCCTTTCCATAAATCTCTTGCTCAAGAAAAACCACTGAACAGTGTTCATCAAACCCAATACCTTTACGGTAGTGGTTATTGTGAAATTGCTGATGGACCTGCTGCTCTACTACTTGCCAAGCTTGCTTCGTTAAATTATATGCAATATCAATTTTTATATAATCAGTAAGTATTTCCTGTGCAAACTGGTCATTAACGAAAGCTAATAATTGTATTTTTGCTTGTGAAAAGCTTGTTTTTTCACTATGCCATACGTTACATCTTTGGTCTTTAGGCCCATAAGATATAAATAAAATTGTTTCATCCTGAAAAGCGGAAGCATGTGGAGCGATATGTTCTAACCAAAGGTTCAGCTGTCTTTGGAAGTTTAAAAATGCTGTCACTCGAAATCAGTCCCTATCCGTTATTTGTTGTTCTATAAAGTTTTCAATCCATCATAGCATGAACATATAAAAAGCTAAGTTAACGTATTGTTTAAACATAAAAAAAGAGCCCTAAGGCTCTTTTTTTATTTGGTTAATTATCTATTAATAGATAATTTGACCATTAGCAAGTAACTCTGCCTCACTAGTAGTAACACCTTGTAAAACCAACAGATTCGTAAAGTTATTAGCCGGAATAAATCCTGTTAAACCATCACGGTCAATCTGAATAGTTGTATTACCACCACTTACAGTGACATTTAGATATTGTCCAATATTGGCGTCTGTTTGATCTCCATCGAGTAATGCTCTGATATCAATTAAATCAGCTTGCTGATCTGTAGCAACATTACCCACATGGAAGTTAGCCCAAGTATCTACACCATTACCGCCAGTAGTTGCACCATTACTAGCTGTTGCTGCACTTCCATTCAACACATGGTAGATCAAAGTATCTGAACCAAAACCAATCGTGCCAGTATCTGTATTGAACGTATCATTCGCTGCTGTGCTAATTACATGAGTATTGTAATCAGAAGTAGTCAGGTTAACCGTCAATGATGATAAAGACTCGGAACCATTCGCTGCCACTAACTTGTAGTTAATGGTATCGGTTGGGTTCGTTAATGTTAACGACGAAGTATTGGCACGATAATCATAGTCACCATTCGAATTGATCACAAATGTACCATTCGCAGTAGTGATAGATTGACCAGTAGCCTCAACATACACACCAGGACTTGTTTCAACATAGAGTTTGACACCATCAGCAGTAAAGGTACCACTGTCTGCAACCCCACCTATTGTGTCACCATCTATAATGTTGCCATGGATCCAATCAGATGAGTAATTGTTCAAGTGCGTTGTAGTAGTCGTTACTTGTGTATCCAACGTTGTTGTACCAAGTGTAATCGCTGTCAACGTATACTCAATACGGTATGTACCAGCTCCTAAGTGCAGAACAGCATCTTGGAAAGCCACTGTTCCGAGACTAATACCACCCACACTGGCAAGCGCTGCCGCCGAACCAGTATAAGTTGTATCAACCCATACTCCACCAACAAATTGTTGAACAACATAACTCACTGTTGGTAATGCACTTAATAATGGTTGATTAGCATAAGTTGCTGCTACCTGTACATCTACCAGATCTCCTGCCGCAACAGTGAAGCTATTAGAAACTACAGAAGTCGAACCAATCAAGTTGATTGTTATGTTCGGACTTGGAACATCTACAGGTGTATCAGTTGAGTTACTAAAATCAACTGTTGCAACAGCTTGGTCTGCATTGGCAACGATTTGAGTCGTACCATCCGTTCCAGGACTAGCAGTATTCCAAGTAATGCTGACATCAGGTGATCCAATCTGTATGTGCAATACCGCTGTACTAGTACCACCTGATACAGGATCAGTAATGGTGTAAGTGAAGCTGTCTACTTTACCAATGTTTGCAGCATTGGCAATTGGTGTATAGCTATATGAACCATTTGCAGAGATAGTAAGTGTTCCATAAGCTCCTGTTACTGGGGTTGAAGAACCAATAGGTGTTAATATCGCGCCTACTTGCTCACCAATCACTGTAGATACCACTGTAGTTCCAGTGATTGTATCTTGGACATATGAAGGACCATATATAGTCGAATCATCATCCGTAAGCACATTACCGCTCACTGTTGCTGCACTATATGTAGGTACTACTGTGTGATTATAATCATCGCGAACCACACTCATTGTGCCTAACAATCCTGCACCCACACCGGTATAGACCATAAACGCTCTATAAGAACCACTTGCCAAGTCTGTGATAGTCGCACCGAATCCATTACCACCAAGTATTCCGACGTTAATTAGCCCAGTACTAGCATCACCTGCAACATTCTGCCAAGAACCATCTGGTGCTTGTTTTTGTAAAACAATTTTATAGTCGTTAAGCAAAGACAAACTTAATAAAGCGCTATAGCTAATCGTTGCATCTGAAGTATGTCCAGCTGCAATACTGAAGCTGACACTCGGAGTACCAAGAAGCGATACGTTGAGATTTTCAGTTACACCTATCAATGCTAGATAGGTTGCAGAACCAGCATTAATACCCGTTGTAGTTAATGGAACAATATCAATTGCCACACTATCTACATTGTCATGTGCAGTAATTGTTGGCACAAGAACAAGGCCAGCAAGATTAGCGCCTGTACCCAAATTACCTGCAAGGTCAGTATAGGTGTTATCCGCAACACTGATGCTTGGTGCTGTCGCAGTACCATCTTGTGTGAAGGTCGCTGTCCAGGTCAATCCGCCATCTGCTGTGCTCAAGCCTGCTAACGTACCGCCTGCCAAAGTCACATCCGATGCATCAAAGCCAGTCACTGCTTCACTGAACGTGAAGGTTACTGTCGTGCTTTCACCTAAAGATAAGTTGAGGTCAGTGGCACTGATCGCAAGGGTCGGTGGGGTAATGTCAGCCACTAAACCAGCCAATGCTGCACCAGTACCCAAGTTACCTGCAAGGTCAGTATAGGTGTTATCCGCAACACTGATGCTTGGTGCTGTCGCAGTGCCATCTTGTGTGAAGGTCGCTGTCCAGGTCAATCCGCCATCTGCTGTGCTCAAGCCTG